>CAVXKB010000011.1:0-196026 GCA_963762215.1 uncultured Actinomycetota bacterium | reverse complement strand
TGGAGCAGTGCTCGCCTGCGAAGTGGATCTGGCCGGCAGGGCCCTGCGCCGCTCCCTCGTAGCCGCTGAACTTCGTGTACTGCCCGACGCGCCAGTACGCATACGAGCAGAGCAGGTTCGGGTCGAGGAACGGGGTGGACAGGCTGGCCCTGCCGTTCCAGTGCGGCGTGATGCCGGGGAAGACCGTCTCGAGTTGCTTGAGGAATGCGTTCGCGTAGGTCGTGACCTGTTTGTTGGTCGAGGCGTTCGAGTACGGCGTCGATGGCTTGAAGCCGCCGGCGATGCTTCCGCCCGAGTAGTTGACGAGGATTCCCTTGGCGTACGGCTGGGCCCGGGTCACATCCCAGACGTTCTGGAGGCCGTAGTCGGTGTAGACGTCACCGTTCGAGAGCCCCCAGGGGCCGTTCTGGTTCCAGTAGCGCGTGTCGAACTGGAGCTGGAGCTTGCCGTTGCGTCCCGACCCGAGCTGCGTGATCGCGGTCTTCTTGAGCGCATCGAATCCGGCCTTCGAGTAGTCGAGCGTGCGCAGGACGGAGAAGCTCGTCGTGATGATTACCTGGTCGTAGACGACCGGGCTCTTCGAGCCGTCGAACCAGAGGCTCACGGTGCCGTTGCTGTTGAGCGCGATCGTGTTCATCCGGGAGCCTGTCGCGATCGTCGTCACCCCGGTTCCGGCGAGGTAGGAGGCCATCGTCTCGGGGAGCTGCTGGTTTCCGCCGGCGATATGGAAGCGCTCATCCGAGGCGCCGAAGATCTGGAAGTTCCCGGGCTTCGATTTGAACCCGAGCAGGAACACCAGGTTGAGCGACGATTGATCGGTCGTGTCGGCGCCGTACTCCTCGTTGTAGGCGGAGTCGAGCAGCCGGCCGAAGTTCGACTGGTGCCCGCCCGGGACGTACTGGCCGATCCAGTCGTAGAGCGAGAGCTGGTCGAGCGCCGAACCGGCCTGGTTGAAGCTGTTCCACAGCGTCGGATAGCCGGCCGCGTGAACCTGCGACTGGAGGGTGGCGTGGACGGGCTGGAAGTCCTTCGACGCGTCTGCATAGGAGTAGTAGCCGCCGTTGAAGTAATACGTCTCGGTGCTCGAGTTCGGCTGTGGGGCGAGAACATCCGAGGCGGTGAGACCGAACCGCTTTACGAGGTTCAGGATCGTGTTGTGGTCGGAGTCGATGAACTCGCCGCAGTACTCGGCTACCTGTCCCCCGAAGTAATCGTCGCCGCCCGCGACGAGCGGGCTATCTGAGTGCATCCGACCGCCCAGCCGCGACGAGGCCTCGTATACCGTCGAAGGCACGCCGGCATCGGCCAGCGTCAGCGCGGCGCTCAGCCCTGAGATCCCGCCGCCGACGATCGCCACCCGCGGCGCCGAAGCGGCACGTGCCACGCGCTCGAATGCGGCCGGGCCGACCGCAGCGATCGCCCCGACGACGCCGGCGCGCTTCACGAGCTCTCCGCGCGAGTAGCGGGCTTCGGCGCGTCCTTCGTGCAGCGCCGCCGGCTCGATTCCGAGGCGTGCGGCCTCCTGGTGCTCTTCCGCGAGACGTCGCAGCGCGCGTAGGAGTGGTGTGCGAGCCATCAAGACCTCCGTCGTTTTCGGAATCCGAGCCCTCATGCTCGTGGCCTCATCCCGCGACGTCAACACCGTTTGAACGTGTGGTCGCGCGATAGGTTGGTCCGGTGCCTTCCGACCCACCGCGACCCGGGCTCGATCGTGCGCAATCTGCTCTTCTACAGCTGTCGGTGCGGGCGGTCGCCTCGTGATCGAGGGGCTGCTGCTCGTCCTGGTCGGAGTCGGGCTGATCGGCGCGATGGTCATGGTTCTCCGGTCGGCACGGATCCGTGACCGGCTCGAGAGTGGCAACGCGAGCGTCCGCTCGCTCCTGCGGCTCGAACCGGTGGAGCAGGAGATGTTCGTTCGGCAGTTCGAAGTGGGGATCTACGTCGGAATGTGCCTCGGTTCGCTGTTTGTGATTCTCGGCGTGTTCGTGGCCATTGCGTAGGCCCGTTTCGACTCCTACGACGTAGCGAAAGGGGGCTGTAACAACCGATGGCCTGACCACCTCATAGACTCGTTCGTCCGTGATGCAGGACCATCCCGACGCGATCGTGTACAGGCGAACTGCCGAGGCCTTCCGTGCCGGCGACCTCGACCTGGTCAAGACTCTGATCGCGCCTGAGGTGGTGTGGCACGTTCCTGGCGAGCACGACATGGCGGGGACGATCGAGGGGCGCGAAGCGCTTCTCACGTGGCTGGCGCAGCTCGGGGACATCGGCTTCTGGCTTGTCGAGCACGATGTGTTCGCAAGCGATCGGCATGTTTGCGCGATCAGCACGATGGGTGCCCGCCGAAGCGGGGTGGAGGTCGAGACCCGGGTCATCAGCATCTTCCGCTACCGCGAAGGGCGACAAGTCGAGCGCTGGTTCTACCCCGACGACGCCGCCGCCTGGAACGGGATCTTCGCGGTCTGACCGCCGTCCGGGGCACCCAGCCATGGGTTGCGCGGGCCTTGGGGGATTAGCGCCTGACCGCGCCTTTGGTCGTGAGGACGGTTAGCGTGGTCCGGTGAGCTTCACACAGTCGGTGCTGATGGCCGCGGTCACTGGGCCATGGATCATCTCCGCGGTCGCATTTGCGACATCGATGTCCGCGACGCCCGGGCCGAACAACGCGATGCTCGCCTCGTCGGGGTCCCTCTGGGGCTTCCGGCGGACGATCCCGCACATGCTCGGGATCGCGATCGGGTTCGGGTTCATGCTGCTCGCGGTTGCAGGCGGGCTCGGCACGTTGTTGCTCCGGTATCCGGCGGCCCTCGAGGTGCTGCGCTGGATCGCGGGCGTCTATCTCCTCTACCTCGCCTACAGGATCGCGACCGCGACGCCCGCAGCGCGCGACCCGGATCGCGACCGGGCAGCGAAGGGGCGACCGTTCACCTTTCTGCAGGCTGCGGCGTTCCAGTGGGTCAACCCGAAAGCGTGGATCATCGTGCTCAGCGGTCTTGCCACGCTGACGACGGCGTCGAGCGGCACCTCGCTTCAGCTCGTCGCGTTGCTCTCCGTGACCTTCGTCATCGTGATCTGCTTCAGCGCGGCGCTTTGGACGTCCCTCGGGGTGACGGCCGCGCGATTCTTGCGGACGCCCCGGGCGCTGCGAGGGTTCAATCTGCTGATGGCGGCGCTCCTCGTTGCCTCGATCGCGATGGCCCTACTCGGCATCGCTTGACGGAGCTGGCCCCTGCTCCGCGAACGCCCTGCTGCCCACCGGGACGTGCCTACCCGAGAGATGGCTTGCGCCGTCTGCCTTTACAGGCTCTGAGAGCGCAGGGATGATGACCGCCGATCGCTGAGCATCGCGAAGATCACGGCTCCGATCGCGAACGCGAGAGTGAAGATGAGTGCCCGCGCAAGCACTCCCCCATATCCGTGCTGGGTGACATCGACGAACGGGTACGGGTACCACCTGGTGGCGCTCCCACGAACAAGGGTGTAGGCGAACCAGGCAAGCGGATACGCAAGCCAGGCCAACGCGATCTCCAGTCCCAGACGGTGACGCGGTGGGTCGATGAACCAGTCGACCACGAGAACAACCGGGATCAGGTAGTGGACGACGAAGTTCGTGAAGGCGATATGCGTATCGAGGTCCTCCTGTAACCCGGACAGGAGCAGTGCGAAGACGACGAAGGTGATCGTGATGTAGAAGGTCGCAGCGCCGCGCACGGCGTCGAACGTCCGTGACCGCTCGCCGCGTCGGATGAGCGCCGTCAAGACGAGCAACGTCGCCGCAAGGATGTTCGACTGGATGGTGAAGAAGCTGAAGAAGTTTCCGGGACTAAAGCTCGCGAGTCCGTTCAGCTTCGCGTACTGATACGTCATCGCAACGACACCCGTCGCTGCAAATGCGACGCGAACGATGTTGTGAACGAGGTCCCGCGTCCCCACGTGAGGACTGTACGCCGAGGGTGGACAGGATCGTCGAGCGCGAGCCCGGTGGAATGCGCGAGGGTGCTTACGCGAGAACGCGTTCGCGGGCTGCGCCGACGCCGACCAGCTCCACGGGGACGTTCAGTTGCTGCTCGACGAACTCGACATAGGCTCGCGCGGCGGCGGGAAGGGCGTCGCGGGTTTCGGCGCCGTCGAGGGGCTCGTGCCAGCCTGGGAGGACCTGCCAGATCGGGGTGGCGTGGTGGAAGTCGCTCTGGTGCGCCGGGAAGTGCTCGGTTTCGGATCCGTCCCTCAGGCGGTAGCGGACGCAGACCGGGAGCTCGACGAAGTCGGAGAGCACGTCGAGTTTCGTCAGGGCGAGCGAGGTGATGCCGTTGACCCGCACGGCGTAGCGGAGCGCGACGAGGTCGAGCCAGCCGCAGCGGCGGGAGCGGCCGGTGACGGTGCCGAACTCGCCGCCGAGCTGACGGAGGCGCTCCTGGTCGGGGCCTTCGATCTCGGACGGGAACGGACCCTCTCCGACACGGGTGACGTAGGCCTTCGCGACGCCGAGGACGCGGTCGATCCTCGTCGGGCCGATGCCGATGCCCGTGGCTGCACCGGACGCGATCGGGTTCGACGAGGTGACGAACGGATAGGTGCCGTGGTCGAGGTCGAGGAGCGTCGCCTGCGCGCCCTCGAACAGGACGTCCTTGCCGGCGGTCAGAGCCTGGTCGACGAGCAGCGAGGCGTCGCCGACGATCGGGCGGAGCCGCTTCGCGTAGCCCTCGTAGCGAGCAGCCACCTCGTCGAGGTCGAAGCCGTCGACCTCGTAGACGCGCTCGAGCCAGACGTTCTTCTCGGCGAGCGCGACCTCGATCTTCTGGCGGAGGATCTTCGGGTCGAGGACGTCCTGCACGCGGATCCCGATCCTCGACGCCTTGTCGGCGTAGCAGGGGCCGATGCCGCGGCGGGTGGTGCCGATCTGGAGCTTGCCGAGGCGCCGTTCGGAGGCCTGGTCGATCGCGATGTGCCACGGCATGATCAGGTGCGCGTTGCCGGAGAGCACCACGACCGAGGTGTCGATGCCGCGCGATTCGAGGTCGTCGAGCTCGGCGATGAGCACCTCGGGGTCGACGACGCAGCCGCCGCCGATGACGGAGACCTTGCCGGAGATGACGCCGCTCGGCGTGGCGCGGATCTTGAACGTCTCGTCGCCGACGACGATTGTGTGCCCGGCGTTCGGCCCGCCCTGGTAACGGCAGACCACATCAAACCTCTGCGCAAGCAGGTCGACGATCTTGCCCTTGCCCTCGTCACCCCACTGTGCGCCGACGACAACGGTCGCAGGCACGGGGCGAAGTCTGCCTGAGCCGCGGCGGCTGGGAGAGCCGAAGCGTCAGCGGCCGACCGGGTAGCCGCGCTCGGCGGCGTATTCCTCGTAGACGAACCTTGGGACGCAGAGCGCCCAGGCGTTCTCGACAAGGTCGCGCATCTCGTCGGCGTCGATCGCCTTCAGGTCGACGTGAACCCAGTGGTAGCGCATGTCGTGCTCGCTCGGGAGCGAGTACTTCTCGGGCTCGGTCTCGACGAGCGCCGCCCGCCACTCCTTCGGGAACCCGCAGCCCATCTCGGTGCCGTCCTTGGAGAACGCGAGGTAGACGATCTGCCCGACTCTGAACTTCACGCGGCCGCGGACGAACGCCTCGTAGCTGCGAGGAAGCGTGAGCGCCACCGCCCGCACCTCGTCGACCGTGACCACGGTGGAACGTTAGTGGAGTCTTGCGAGCTGCCGGCCGACGCGATGGACGACGATCCGGTGGCCACGTCGGCAGGTGGTGAAGCCGACGTCGGCGTCCCGCCTGATCGTCCCCTCGGTGAGCGCTTTGCGTTCGGCGGGCGACCAGCCGTAGGTGTCGGGCAAGTCGTCGCGGCGGGCAAGGCACGCCTCGCAGGGCACCTCGAAGCTCGTTGCCTCGGGCCCTACCCAGACGTGTTGCCGGTCGATCATCTGGTCGAGCGGTTCCTCATGCGAGCTGGAGTTGCCGGGCGTCGTGGCGGGCCAGCGCGGGTGGGCGGTCGATGCGGCGGACGGTGAGCTCGTGCCCGTTCCTGCACCGCACGAACGCGAGCACGGCGTCCGGCTCGAGCTTCCCGCGGACGTTCGCGAGCCGGACAGCCTCGAGGAACGATCCACCGTCCTCGTGATCGCCGTCGAGGCATCGTTCGCACAGGCAGGAGAACTCGGTCGCGCCGGGCGCAACCCACACGGTGTTCTCTCTCACGCGGCCGCCACCCGCGAGTCGTGGCCGGGAGCAAGGTCGGAGAACTTGGCGAACCGCTTCAGGAACGCGAGCTTCTCCGTCCCGATCGGCCCGTTGCGGTGCTTGGCGAGGATCACCTCGGCCAGGCCCTGATCCTCGGACTGGTCGTTGTAGTACTCGTCCCGGTACAGGAACATCACGAGATCGGCGTCCTGCTCGATCGAACCGGAATCTCTCAGGTCCGAGAGCAGCGGCCGCTTGTCGGTGCGGCTCTCGACACCGCGTGAGAGCTGGGACAGAGCGACGACCGGGACCTCGAGGTCGCCGGCGAGGACCTTCAGCGAGCGGGAGATCTGGGAGACCTCCTGAACCCGGTTCTCGATGTTCGAGCCCGAGCTCATCAGCTGGAGGTAGTCGACCATGATCAGGCCGAGGTTCGGCTCGCGCGCCTTGAGGCGGCGGGCCTTGCCGCGGATCTCGAGCATCGTTGTGAGACGAGTGTCGTCGACGTAGATCGGCGCCTTGGTGAGGGCGTCGCAGCCCTTGACCAGCCGCGGCCAGTCGTCGTTGTTGAGGCGGCCGGTGCGAAGGCGCTGGAGCTCGACGCGGCCCTCCGAGCACATCAGGCGCTGGGCGACCTCGACCTTCGACATCTCGAGCGTGAACACCGCGACCGGGATGTTGTGGCGCAGCGCCAGGTTCGACGCGATGCCGAGGGCGAACGCCGACTTGCCCATGCTGGGGCGGCCGGCGATGATGATCAGGTTGCCGGGCTGGAGACCCGACGTCATGCTGTCGACGTCGCGGAAGCCGGTCGGCGTGCCGGTCATCTCGCCGCCGGACTCGTACATCTTGGTGATCTGCTCGAAGCTCTCCTTGACCAGCACCTCGATGTGCTCGAACGAGCCGCGGATGCGGTGCTGCGCGAGGTCGAACACCATCTGCTCCGCCCGGTCGACGAGCTCCGGCGTCTCGCCCGGGCGCTCCCAGCCGAGCCGCTGGATCCCCTCACCGACGACCGTGAGGCCGCGCAGGGTCGCCATCTCGCGGACGATCCGCGCATGATGACCGGCGTTCGAAGTGGCCGGGACGAGCGTTGCGATCTCCCGGATCCGATCCTTGCCGCCGACCTCCTCGAGCTCGCCGAGCTCGTCGAGCTTGTCGGCGATCGTGATCGCGTCGACCGGATGCCCGTGCTGGAACAGGTCGAGCGCGGCGCGGTAGATCTTCCCGTGCGACTCGCGGTAGAAGTCGCCCGCATCGAGGATGTCGCTCACCGCCTCGATCGCGTGGGCCGACAGCATCATCGCCCCGAGCACGTACTCCTCGGCCTCGAGATTCTGGGGCGGGAGAGGAGCCAGCCCGGAAAGGGCATGGCTAGGGGTGCTAGTGATCGATTCGGACGCGGCCATCAGGGGCTAGTAGAACGGTCGCAGGGCGAGTACGCAACGCTGTGGAAAGCGGAGTGCAACGTCGGGTGAACCGGGCTGTGTGCAGGCATGACAGAACGTATGTTCGCACATGGAGCGGACGTTGCGGTGGACGAATCGGGCTCCAAAAGCTCGCTGCTAGCGGAAAGTTCGGGGCGAAATCCACACCCCGTGGACGACGTGTGGAGAAGCTTGCACCGACCCTTTCCACAGGGCTGTGGATAAGAACTGGCAGACCCGCATCCCTGCGGGCCTCGGACCAGAACGGGCCTGTGGGGTACCTCTATTGGGGGTCTGAAGGCTCGTCGTCTTCGACCGTGGCGACAGCCTCGGCCTCCGACTCGTCCTCTTCGGCCGGATCTGCCTCGGCTTCCGCCTCGACAGCCTCTTCCGTCGGCCGCGGTTTCCTCTGCCTCTTCCGCCTCGTCGGCCTCGTCCTCCGCGATCACGGACTCGACGAGCGACTCGGCCTCGGCGTGAGCGGCAGCCGCCTGCTCGGCCTCTGCCGCCTCGGCCTCTTCGGCAGCGACGAGCTCCTCCTCGGGCGGCAGCTCGCCGCCTTCGGGAACGACGAGCAGCCGGAGCTCGGCCGTGACATCGCCGAACACCGTGACCGGCACGGTGTAACGGCCGATCCGCTTGATCGTGCCGATCTCCAGATTGCGGCGGTCGATCCGGATCTTGAGGTCTTCCCAGAGCCGGTCGGCGACGTTCGTCGCGGTGACCGACCCGAACAGCGAGCCCGTCGGGCCGGCGTTGACGTCGAAGCGGAGCTCGGTCTCCTCGAGCCGCTTCGCGATCGCCTGAGCCTCGTCCGAGGACTGCGCCTCATGGCGCGCACGCTGCGCGTTTCGCTTCTCGAGCTCGGCGACGAGCCCGGGGGTTGCGAGCTCGGCGAGCCCGCGCGGAAGCAGGAAGTTGCGCGCATAACCGCGCGCAACGTTCACCACCTCGCCGCGGAGCCCGAGGCTCTCGACGTCCTGACGCAAGACGACCTGCATTTAGCGCTCCCCGCGGTCTCCACGATCGCCGCGGTCGCGGCGCCCGCCGCCCTCACGGTCGTCGCGTCCCTCGGCCACGTACGGCAGCAGCGCCATCTCGCGAGCGCGCTTGATCGCCTGCTGCACCTGGCGCTGATGGCGCCGGCAGGCGCCGCTGATGCGGCGCGAGCGGATCTTGCCCTTCTCGGAGATGTAGCGGCGAAGCTCGCCGACGTTCTTGTAGTCGATCTCGTCGACCTTCGACTTGCAGAAGAAGCACGACTTGCGCCGGCCCCCGGTCAGGGGCGGCAGCCGCTTCCTGCTTCTCTCGTTGCCCTTTCCTGCCACGTTCGCTCCTTCTAGAAGGGAATGTCGTCGTCGGTCGGCGAAGCGCCGAAGTCTGCGTCGGAGCCGGAGGCGGCGCCGACGGCCGCAGGCACGAACGACCCGCCGCCCGAACCGCCTTCAGTCGCACCGTCACGACCGCCGAGGAACTGCACGGTGTCGGCGATCACCTCGACTGCCTGGCGCTTGGTGCCGTCCTGGGCCTCCCACTCGCGCCACTCGAGCCGGCCGTCGATGCCTACCGGCCGTCCCTTCGCGAGGTACTGGGCGCAGTTCTCGCCCTGGCTTCCCCAGACGGTGATGTCGAAGTAGTTCGGCTTCTCGGTCCACTCACCCGTGGCGCCATCCTTGCGGCGCGTGTTGACTGCCAGCCGCAGGCTGCAGACGGCGGTCCCACTCGGTGTGTGCCGGAGCTCGGGGTCGCGGGTGAGGTTCCCCACCAGCACGACGCGGTTGATATTGGCCATGGTCTTCGCTCCTTCCCAGGTGTGAAGAGCCCAGGCTACTCCGCTGCCCCGTCGGCGTCATCGGCGCCTGCGGACACGACCGCAATCTGCACCGGCGCCTTGATGCTGCCGCCCTTGACGCGCCGAACGGCGAGGTGCCGCATGACACCGTCGTCGATCTTGAGCACCCGCGAGATCTCCGCCAGCGTGGCCGGAGGCGCGGTGAAGAGCAGCAGGTGGTACACCCCTTCGCCCTTGTGGGCGATCTCGTAGGCGAGCTTGCGCCGGCCCCACGGCTCGTGGCCGTCCCAGGAACCGCCGTCGCCCTCGACGCTCGCGCGAACGCGCGCGACGATCTCCTCTCCGCGTTCTTCGGAGAGCTCGGGGTCGAGCATGAGCAGAATCTCGTATTCGTTCATAACTCCCGAATCCACCTTCCTGGAATGACGCTTCCCATGGTCTTAGTCGGCCCTGCCCCCTTTGCGCCGCTTCGGGTGAACGGCGCGACGGGCATGGCGGGAAGTCGGGCCAGTGTACCATCGGCCCCGTGAGAGGCCTCGTACTTGCCGTCGTGGGTGCCTTCGGGCTGATGGCGTGGTGGCGAAAGCGGCGCCACCCCGACGAGACCCCGCCCGTGGATCTCGGGCCGGATCCCGCCGACGAGCTCCGCGCGAAGCTTGCCGAGTCTCGCTCAGCCGACGACGACGACGAGGAGCCTGCGGCGCCGGAGCCCGAGCGCTCTCCGCTCGATCCGCAGTCGCGGCGGCAGGACATCCACGAGCGCACACGCGCCTCGATGGACGATCTCGCCTAGCGATACCTAGCATTGCTAGGTATAGTTCCCGGTGTGAGAGCCGAGACGCTCAAAGGTCATCTCGACGCGCTTGTCCTCGCGACGCTGCGTGAGAGCCCCGCACACGGGTACGCGGTGATCGAGGAGCTCAAGCGCCGGAGTGGGGGCGAGTTCGCGCTGCCGGAAGGAACCGTCTATCCGGTGCTGCACCGGCTCGAGGCCGAGGGCCTGCTCGAGAGCTCATGGTCGAGTGCGGCAGGTCGCCGGCGCCGGGTCTACAACCTCACACGCCGCGGGCGCTCGGCGCTCGGCGAGCAGGAGGCCGAATGGCGCCGGTTCGCCGCGGCCGTCGAGGCGGTGCTGGCATGAGCCGGAGCCTTGGCGGAGGCGACCCAGTAGCGGAGGTGCCGGCTTCGCCGGCGCCGGAGCGGAGACTCATTGGGCGATCGAAGGTTGCCCAATGACGTGGCTCGGAGATCTCGGCGGGGAGCTCGACCGGGCCGGCATTCACGGCGCGACCCGCCGCCGGATCGAGCTCGAGCTCGCCGACCATCTCGCCTGCGATCCGTCCTCGGAGGCCCGGCTCGGCTCGCCCCGCGAGGTCGCGGAGCGGTTCGCTGCCGAGCTGCGCACCACCAGGACTCGTCGCGCGGCCTGGCGTTCTTTCTTCGCGCTCGCACTGACCGCGGCTCTGCTCATGGTTCACGCGCGGGCTCTTTCTCCGCTCGGGAACTGGTCCGCGGTCGCTGGAACGAATGCGACGTTCGTCTCGCTCGGTGGGCTCCTATTGGTGCTGTGCGCCCAGATCGCATTCGTCGCGGGCGTGCTCGCGATCAGGCGCAAGCCCACAGACAGCGCCGAGGCTGCGCTGGTTCAGCGTCGGGCAGCGGTCGCGCTGCTCGCCGGCGCAGGCGTCGTCGCGGGCGAGATCGTCCAGGCCGGTGCATTGGAGAGGTACCTGCCCGGTTGGTCGTTCGCGCTCGCCTTGGCCGGCGCGGCCGTCTCGCTGGCCGCCCTCTGCGCCTGCACAGTCTGGCTTCGCTCGGCTCGTGCCGTCACCCCCGCCGGGGGGCCGGTGCCGGGGCTCGACCGCGACCTTCCGCGGCCGCTGAGCTCCCACGCAGCGGCGTTCGCCGTGCTCACGGGAGTGGCCGTGGTGCTCGTCGTCGGCGTCGGCAGCGTCTTCGCCGAGAGCTCGGTCGCTGAAGGAGCGACGAGAGGGCTTCTCGAGGCGGTCGCGTTCGCGGGCTGTTATCTACTGCTGCGCCGGCCGCTCGCGATCACGCTCGACCGCTCGCCTCGTACCGCCTGATCACGATCTCGCACGCCTCGCCGGGATCGTCGGTGATGCGGAAGAGATCGAGGTCGGAAGGCGAGATCATCCCGGCCGCGAGCGCCGAGTCCCGGAGCCAGCCGACGATCCCCGCCCAGTAGGCCGAGTCGAAGAGGACGAGCGGGAACATCTCCACCTTTCCCGTCTGGATCAGCGTCAGCGCCTCGGACAGCTCGTCGAGCGTCCCGATGCCGCCGGGGAGGACGACGAAGCCCTCGGCCGGCTTCACGAAGCAGACCTTGCGCGCGTAGAAGTGCTCGAAGGTGAGCGAGAGATCGCAGTACGGGTTGATCGACTGCTCGTGCGGCAGCTCGATGCCGAGGCCCGACCGAGAGGCCGCCACCCTCCTGCGCGCCGCGGTTCGCGGCCTCCATCACGCCGGGGCCGCCGCCCGTGATCACAGCCCAGCCGTGCGACGCAAACTCGTGCGCGATCTCGCGCGCCGCGACGTAGGCCGGGTTGTCCTCGGAAACACGTGCGGAGCCGAAGATCGAGACGGCCGGGCCGTCGATCTGCGACAGGAGCGCGAAGCCCTGCTCGAACTCGAGCCGGATCCGGCCGATCGCCTCCGCAGTCAGACGCTCGTGGGAGTCGAGGAGGGTGCGGTCGTCCATCAGAGCCGGGTCTGCGGCATGTAGGCCGCCAGGGCGCCGAGCGCGAGCAGTGCGGCGGTGCCGCCGTAGAGCACGCCGGAGACGATCGCCTTCTGACGACCGCCGCCGAGCCAGAGCCACCGGGTCGAGCGCCACACCGCCGCGCCATCGAGGATCCAGATGGGCAGCAGGTTGAACAGGTTGAGGATGAACCCGACGTATGCCAGGGCGACGAGAGCGCTCGAGTCGTCGGCGCGCCCGGCCAGGTAACAGACGAGCGATGCGGCCCCGCCGAGGATCGGGCCGGCGATCGCGACCCGCGTCGTCTGCCACGGGTTCCCGCGCGTGTACTGCACGTATGCGCCGAGGAACGGGATGAACACGGGCCACTGCGGCCGGAGCCCCTCACGCCGCGCCTCGAGGAAATGACCCATCTCGTGGCAGAAGATCAGCACGACGATGCCGACGCCGAACGTCCACCCCCAGATCAGGGCGTACCCGCCGATCGCGACGAAGACGAGCGAGAACTTCGCGAGGAAGCCGAGCTTCGCGATCACGCCGAGCGCGACGACGATCGGCGCCGTGATCTTGCCGAGCAGGCCGCGCCAGTCGGTGCCGCCGCGCGGTTGGACGGGGTCGTAGCCGCGCTCGGTACCGGGCTCGAGATCTACCTCAGGAGCCGCGGCCGATCCACTCCTCGCCGCCCTCGTAGACCTCTTTCTTCCAGAGGGGAACATCGACCTTGAGGATGTCGATCGCGTCCTTGCACGCCGCAAGCGCGTCGGCGCGGTGGGCGGCGCTGACGGCGATCACGACCGACGGCTCGCCCAGCTCGACCCGTCCGACACGGTGGTGGATCGCGATCTCCTGGATCTCGTAGCGCTCCTTCAGTCCCGGCGGCGAGCTTCGCCATCATCTCCTCCGCCATGCCCTCGTACCCCTCGTAGTCGAGGTAGGTGACGACGCGGCCGCGGGAATGGCGGCGCGCCGTGCCCGAGAACGTGGCGATCGCGCCGGCCTCCTCCGAGGCGACCTCGCGCACGACGGCATCGAGCGAGACCGGCTCGTCGGTGAGGATGAAGGCGCCGCCGGAGACCGGCGGGATCAGCGCGACGGTGTCGCCGTCGGCGAGCTCCTGGTCGGCGGGCGCGTACTCCTTGTTGACCGCGTAGAGGAGCCCCTCGGGCTCGTCGCCGAGGTCGAGCGCCCCCCAGACGTCGGACACCCGCGATACGCCGTCGATCTCGCGCTGCGACCAGCCGGCCCGCTCGCGCAATCCGGCGAAGAGCCTCACCGTCACATGCACGGCAAGTAGCCTACCCTCCTGTGGCTGCGACCGACCAGCGCCTGACCGAGTCGGGAATCGAGCTCAAGCCGGTCTACACGCCGGCGGACGTCCCGGGCGCCCTGGAGCTGCCCGGGGAGCCGCCCTTCACGCGCGGGATCTACCGCGACATGTACCGCGGAAGGCCCTGGACGATCCGGCAGTACGCCGGCTTCGCGTCGGCCGAGGAGTCGAACGCGCGCTACCGCTACCTGCTCGAGCAGGGGCAGACGGGGCTCTCGGTCGCGTTCGACCTGCCGACCCAGCTCGGGCTCGACTCGGACGATCCGCGTGCCGAGGGCGAGGTCGGCCGCACCGGGGTCGCAATCGACTCGCTCGCCGACATGGAGCTGCTGCTCGACGGGATCCCGCTCGACCAGGTCTCGACGTCGATGACGATCAATGCGCCCGCGGCGCTGCTCCTGCTGCTCTACGAGCTCGTGGCCGAGCGCCAGGGTGTCGACGGCGCCGCGTTGCGCGGGACGGTGCAGAACGACATCCTCAAGGAGTACATCGCGCGCGGGAACTACATCTTCCCGCCGCGGCCCTCGATGCGCCTGACGACCGACCTGTTCGCCTACTGCGCCGAGCGGATCCCGAGCTGGAACACGATCTCGATCTCCGGGTACCACATCCGCGAGGCCGGATCGACGGCGGTGCAGGAGCTCGGCTTCACGGTCGCGAACGGGATCGCCTACTGCGAGGCGGCGATCGCGGCCGGCCTCGAGCCGGACGCGTTCGGCGAGCGGCTCTCGTTCTTCTTCAACGCGCACAACGACTTCTTCCAGGAGGTGGCGAAGTTCCGGGCCGCGCGGCGGCTGTGGGCGCACGTCATGTCCGAGCGCTTCGGGGTGACGAACCCGCGCGCGCTCGCCCTACGGTTCCACGCGCAGACCGGCGGCTCGACGCTGACCGCGCAGCAGCCCGAGCTGAACATCGTGCGGGTCGCGATCCAGGCGCTCTCGGCGGTTTGCGGCGGCGCGCAGTCCGTGCACTCGAACTCGTTCGACGAGGCGCTCGCGCTGCCGTCGGAGCGTGCGGCGACGATCGCGCTGCGCACGCAGCAGGTGCTCGCGAACGAGGTCGGCGTGACCTCGACCGCCGATCCGCTGGGCGGCTCGTACTTCGTCGAGGCGCTCACGGACGAGCTCGAGGCTCGCGCGATGGAGCTGATCACGCGGATCGACGAGATCGGCGGCGCGGTCGCCGCCGTCGAGGCCGGCTGGATTCAGGCCGAGATCGAGGCTGCGGCGTACGAGTGGACGAGCGACGTCGAGGCCGGGCGGCGCACGATCGTCGGCGTCAACGCCTTCACCGAGGAGGAGGACGAGCGGATCGAGCTCCATCGGCTCGACCCGGAATCGATCGACCGGCAGCTGGCGCGGACGCGCGAGGTGCGGGCCGGCCGGAACACGGCCGAGTCCGATCAGGCGCTCGCCGCCGTCGGAGAGGCGGCACGAGGCACCACGAACCTCCTGCCGCCGCTTCGCGCCGCCCTCGCCGCGTACTGCACGATCGGCGAGATCTGCGGTGTCCTGCGTACCGAGTGGGGCGAGCACGATCGGAGACGATCGTCGGGGTGATCTCCGTCGCCCGGATCTCGGTGACGCCCGTCAAGTGCTTCCGTCTCAACCACCCCGACGAGGTGCTGCTCGGCGCCGACGGCGTCATGGGGAACAGGCTCTTCTTCCTCGTCAGCAGCGAGGGCGAGCGGCTCCGTAGCTCGCGAACACCGTGGCCGGTCGTCGTGTCGGCCGACTACGATCGCGGCGCCGAGATGCTGACGATGACCTTCCCCGGTGGCGTGGAGGTGAGTGCGAGCGCCGTCGCGACCGGTGACGCGCTCGAATGCGAGATCGGCAAGCGGCCGCAGGCCTACCGGCTCGTTCCGGGGCCGTGGGACGAGCTGCTGTCGGAGCTCGCAGGCCACGGAGTGCGGCTCGGCCGGATCGAGCAGGTCGGCGCGACGATGGTCGAGCCGCTGACGATCGTGTCATCGGCGTCGGTGGCGCAGCTGGCGCGCGAGGCGGGGCTCGAGTCGCTCGACTCGCGGCGCTTCCGTTCGCTGTTCGAGCTCGACGGCTGCCGGGCCCACGAGGAGGACGAGTGGCAGGGCCGCCGCCTGCGGGCCGGCGAGGCGCTGATCGAGGTCGGCGAGCCCGTGATTCGCTGTGCGGTCACGACCCGCGATCCCGACACGGGTCAGCGCGACCTGGACACGCTCGCGCTGATCGCCGGCTACCGCGGCCGGGGCGAGGACGGCGAGATCTTCTTTGCGCGGTACGGGCGCGTGGTCGAGCCCGGGCTCGTTCGGGTGGGCGACGAGGTCGAGGTGGTCTGAGTGGCGAAGCCGTCGCTGGCGTGGCGCCTGAAGCGTCCGGCGAAGCTCCTGCTCATCGCCGCGGCGATCCCGATCGTCATCGGCATCGGCTGGAGGCTCTTCGAAGGCGGGAAGACCCGCGTCGATGTCGCGAGCGCGCTCTTCGTCTGCGGCGGGGTCATCATCGCCGGAGCGGCCGCGACCGGCGGAGGCGCACGCGGCCAGCGGATGAGTGCCTACTCGGGCGAGGGTGCCCCGAACGACATGCCCTTCGGGGCAGTGCTGATCGCCGTGCTCGTGATCGTCCTCGGCGTCGGCGTCCTGAAGATCTGCCGCTTGCGGATCCTGCTCGTCTCGCAGATGTACCCGGGCCCGGATGACCCGGACCTCGGCGTGTTCGTACGGCAGCTCGAGCTGGCGCTGCGAGAGCGCGGGCACGAGATCGATCTGGCGGTGCTGGACCGGCGCGCGGGCGGGAAGAAGCGGTTCCTCGAGCTGCGTCGCAAGGTGCGCGAGGCGCCTGTGCCCGATGTGGTCTGGGCGCATTTCCTCGTTCCGTCGGGGCTGATCGCCTCCTCGGTCGATGCGCCGCTCGTCGTGACCGCGCACGGCCGCGACGTTCGCAACATCGGTGCGGTTCCAGCGATCGCGCAGCTCACCCGCCGCGTGGTCGAGCGCGCTTCGACGGTGATCGCCGTCTCGGACTACCTGCGCCGCGAGCTCGAGCTGAAGCTTCCGGAGGCGCGCGGGAAGACGGTCGTGGTCGACTCGGGCGTCGATCTCGACGCCTTCGGTGGGCCGGCGACCGGCGAGCCCGCGGAGCAGCCCGCGTTCCTGGCCGTCGGCAGCCTGACCGAGCGCAAGAACGTCGTGCGGCTCGCGGACGCGTTCGCGACGCTCGGCCGCGGCAGCCTGACGTTCGTCGGCGACGGCCCGTTGCGCTCGAGCCTGGAAGGTCGCGAGCGTGTGCGGCTCGTCGGCCGGGTTCGGCACGACGAGATACCCGGTTACCTGGCGGGCGCCGACGTGGTGTGCGCGCCGTCGCTGATCGAGCCGTTCGGCCAGGCGATCCTCGAGGCGATGGCCGCCGGGAAGACCGTCGTCGCGACCCGGATCGGCGGGCCTCCGGAGTTCGTGCCGCCCGAGGCCGGGATCCTCGTCGACCCGCTCGACGTGGTTGCGCTGGCGCGCGCTCTCGAGGAGGCGGCGGCGCTTCCGTCACCGAACGAGGCCGCGCGCGCGGCCGCGGCGGTGCACGACGTCAGGCTTCAGGCGGCGCGGGTGGAGGAGATTCTGCTTCGAGCTTCGCGAGATCGGCCAGCCTGAACTCGATGAGCGGCCGGACGCTGTCCTCGATCCCGGCCTCGCGGGCGATCGCGAGCGCCTCCTCGTAGCTCTCCCGGATCTTCGCGGGATCCACTCCCTGCTTCAGGCGATTGTCCCCCGTGAGCAGTGCCTTTTGGATACGAATACGGGTGTCGTCCCCCATCCCCCAAACCTTATTGCACCGGACCCGCGTCCTCATAGCCGACGATGAGCGGCTGTTCGTCGATGCGCTCGAGCTGATTCTCGAGGCCGACGAACGGATCGAGGTCGTCGGTCGAGCGCTCAACGGCCGCGAGGCGATCATCCTTACACGCGATCTCGACCCTGACGTGGTGCTCATGGACCTGAGCATGCCCGGCGTGGACGGCTTCGGCGCGATCGCGGCGATCGTCGCCGAGACCGGCTCGCGGCGGGTAGTGGTCCTGAGCGGCTCGGCGGATCCAGGCGACATGGAGAAGGCGCGCGCGGCCGGGGCCGTCGGCTACCTGATGAAGGACAAGATCGCCGACGAGCTCGTGCCTGGCGTCCTCGCGGCGGCGGCCGCCTGAGATACCCTGCTGCTCATGATTATCGGGTTCTGGGTCTTTACCGAGCTGGGGGTCTTCTCCATGGTCCAGGTGGTGCTGGCGGCGGCGCTCGTGCTGCTGATCCTCATGCATTCCGGCCGCGACGCCGGCTTCGGCGGCATGGGGTTCACGCCGACCTCGCAGGGCGGCACCCACGTCGTGGAGCGGAACCTGACCCGCCTGACGGCGATCATCGGGGTGCTGTTCTTCGTGAACACGATCATCCTGTATCGCCTGCTCGCGTAGCCGCCCGTGATTCTCGATCGGCTCCATCACGTCACGTGCGTTTGTAGCGACGCGCAGCAGACGACCGACTTCTACCGCGACCAGCTGGGGTTCACGCTCGCGAAGAAGACGGTCAACTTCGACGACCCGCACAGCTACCACCTGTACTTCGGCGACGAGTCGGCCTCTCCCGGCAGCCTGATGACGTTCTTCGAGTGGCCGCGCGCCGAGCGCGGGCGGCTCGGGCGCGGGACGCTCGAGTCGATCGGGCTCGTCACGCCGTCGGTGAGCGTCGAGACCGAATCGGAGGATCCTGACGGCCTGCGCCTGCGGCTCTACCCGGGTGACCGGCCTGCGCTGCACGACGTCGTCGCGTACGGGAATCCCGATCTCTACGCGGGCCTCGTCGACGAGAACGCGGGCCTGACGTTCGCGGCGCCGGTCGACGAGACTGCCCTGCTCGGCGCGGGGATCACGCATCACATCGCCTGGCGCGCCGCCGACGACGCGGAGCAGGCGGCCTGGCACGACCGCCTCGCGGCGATCGGACTGCGCCCGACGACACAGCAGGACCGCAAGTACTTCCGCTCGATCTATTTCCGGATGCCGGACGGGTTGCTGCTGGAGATCGCGACCGACGGCCCCGGGTTCTTCGTCGACGAGCCGCCGACGCGGCTCGGTCAGCTGCTGGCGCTGCCGCCGTGGCTCGAGCCGGAGCGCGAGACGCTCGAGCGCGAGCTGTCTCCGATCACCTGAGGTGACGCGCGGCGGGGGAGCCTGAGCTCCCCCTTTCGCACGCAATGCGCTGGAGAGGACTTGAACCTCCACGCCCCAAAGGGCACAAGGCCCTCAACCTTGCGCGTCTACCAATTCCGCCACCAGCGCGTGGAGCCGCATTCTACTGGCCGCAGGCCGGTGAGGTCAGTTCACGGGGCGGGCATACTCAGGCGATGCCGGGCGACGAGCTGTTTCCAGGTGGGCTTGCGGAGCTGCACACCCACCTCGGTGGCTCGGTGGCGACCGACATCATGTGGAGCCTCGCGCACGAGCAGGGAATAGCGCTGCCGACGCGCGATTTCTGGGAGTTCGACCGCATGGTGACGGTGTCGGATCCGCGTGGCGTGCCCGACCTGGACTCGCTGGACAGGATCTACCACCTGACAGAGCTGATCCAGTCGTCTCCGATCGCGGTCGAGCGGTCGGTGCACGCGGCGATCGGCGGCGCGTACCGGTCGCAGGGGATCACGACGCTCGAGCTGCGGTTCAACCCGATGAAGCGCAACCGAGGCGGTGAGCGTGACCTCGACCACATCATCCTGGCGGCGATCCGAGGCCTCGACCGCGCCTCGCTCGAGTACCCGCAGGTGCGGGCGGGGTTGATCTTGATGATGGACCGGACGTTCTCCCCCGTGCAGAACATGGTGATCGTCGAGAAGGCATTGCGGTACGCGCCGCGCGGGATCGTCGGTGTCGATATCGCGGGGCCGCGTCCGGGCGGCGCTCGCTGGGATTACACCCAGATCGCGGGACACGTCGAGACGGCGCGCGCAGCGGGTTTGGGCGTGACGATCCATGTCGGCGAGGAGGGCGGGGCGCACGGAGTGGAGGAGCTCCGCGAGGTCGTCGACGTGTTGAGGCCCGACCGGATCGGGCACGGGATCCTCGCCGCCGACGATCCGACGCTCATGGAAGGGTTGCGCGAGGCAGGGATCGTGCTCGAGATCTGCCCAACGTCGAATCTCCTGACCAAGGCCCTTGCCGGGGAAGAGCAGGTTCGCGCGACCTTCCGCTCCTTCGTCGAGCACGGCGTGTCGTTCACGATCGCGACCGACGGCCCCGAGATGATGCGGACTCACCTTCGGGACGAGTTCGAGCTGCTCCTGCGGATCGGTGCGCTTGACCGGGACGAGGCCGAAGCGGCGAACGCGCGCGGGCACGGGGCTGCGTTCGGCAGGTCGTAGATCACACGACGCGAAAGAATTACGCCATTTGGTGAATGGCCGGTCCGGGACGGGCGGCGTACCGTCACCTCCCATGGATGCGTTGAGAGATCCTTCATCGATCACCGAGCGTCAGAAGCAGGTGATCCAGCTGATTGCCGCGGGCCGGTCGAACGAGGAGGTCGGTCATGAACTGGGAATCTCGCCGCGTACCGCCAAGGCTCACTGCGACACCCTGCGACTGAAGCTCGGTGTCCACCGGCGGCGGCAGATCCCGTTCGCGTATCGCCTGCTCACGGGCGATGACCCGCTGGCCAAGGGCCTCGAGTCGGCGAAGGCCGACAACGGGGGCTAACGGCTCCGCGCCCGCGGCGGTTCGCCGTTGCGGGCGCGGGCAGCTCTCGTGGTTTACAAGACATGCGACAGGGCGTTAGCCTTCTGAAAAGCGGCACAGCTTCACCACTTCCCCCCGCGTGGCACGAATATGAGGTGTGGAAGGTAATCGACGGGTTGGCAGGCAAACGACAGGCGAAGCAACCTCCCGAACGCCGAATCGTGCGTCGATCCCGGCTGCTCGACGCCCTGAGCGCCTCCGACGCGCGCACAATCCTGCTCATCGCCCCCGCCGGCTACGGCAAGACGACCCTCGCCCGTCAGTGGCTCGAGGAGGCCGGTGGCGTTTGGGTGACCGTGACGGAGGCGAGCGGCGATATACCGGTGCTTGCTGGCGACCTTGTGTCGGCCCTCGGAATCGTCAGCGATATTGACGCGCGCCGTGTCGAGACCGCGTTCAGCTCTGGGCGCGCTCCAACTGAACTGGCGCGCGCCGTCGGACGTGCATTGCTCGCTCAAATTCCGGAGCAGCTGGAGACGTTCATCGTGCTCGACGACTACCACCTACTCATCGGGAATCGCGCCGCCGAGAACTTGATCGCCACGCTTGAGCGCAGCGGGCGGTTCCGAATCCTCATTACCTCACGCGAGCGCCCATCCTGGGCCACATCGCGGCGACGCATCTACATGGAGACGGTCGAGTTGGGTGCTGATGACCT
Organism: uncultured Actinomycetota bacterium; assembly: GCA_963762215.1. Lineage (GTDB taxonomy): Bacteria > Actinomycetota > Thermoleophilia > Gaiellales > Gaiellaceae > PALSA-600. The sequence continues at coordinate 175,171 of CAVXKB010000011.1, read as the reverse complement.
GGCGCTAGACGACAGGGAGGTCGCGGAGCTGCTTCCACCTGATCAAAGAACGTCGTCTCTCCGACGGAAAGCGCGCGGTTGGCCTGCGGCGCTTGGCCTCGCAGCTTATGCAACCACAGGCGATGAGGCGCTGACTGCGGATGCCCTTTCAGCCACGCTTTACGACTACTTCGCCGAGGAACTCTTCGATCGCGCTGAGACGTCGACCCAAAGTTACTTGACAGCCCTTTCGGTCCTAGCGCCGTTGACGGTGAGACAGTTCGCGGACTTCGTTGGTCATGGGCAGGCGGCTTCCCAGGTTGTTGCCACCGGGCTCGCGTACGAGGCAGGCGGGCGCGTTGAAGTACACCCACTCGCGCGTGGCTTCCTGCTGGAAAAGCTGAGATATCAACCGGATGCGGACGATGTTGCCAGAGCTGCCTTCGAGTTTGCCCTTGAGGAGGGGGACTATCACCAGTGCCTATCTCTGATCAACGAGCTGTCATTGGAAGACTGCCTTGAGCGTCTGATCACAGTGGCTTACGCACCGCTGGCGAATACTGGGCGGATCAACACGCTTCATCAGTTCGGAAGGGCGGCAACGGCCAACGCCGGTGTTCCAATTCGGCTCACTGATCTGATTGCAGCTGAAACAGCATTGGTTCGGAGTGAATTCGTGCAAGCGCGGTCGCTCGGGGCGCTGTCTGCAGAGGCTTTCCCGAGTCGACATCCGCTCAAGGCTCGCGGTCTTCTCATCTCGGGCCAGGCTGCGTACTTCCTATATGAGTTCGAAGCAGCCTTCGAGTTGCACGCGCGCGCGTCGGCAGAGGCAGTGAACATCGACGATGTCAACGACGCCGCTTGGGGACGCTGTCTCGCAGCATTTGCACTTGAGGACGAACGAATGCATGCCGCGGTCTCGGAACTCGAATCGTTGTCAAGCGTCCGTGCCGCCGATCGGGTGCGTCTCGAGACCGCGCGGCACCAGCTCGCGATGTTCGGTGGTGATGCCGGAATCCCGATTGGCGTCCTCGCCTGGTCACGTCTACTTGCTCAGGTTTCGAGCCCGTGGGTTCGAAGCGGTTGGAGCTACACGTGTGCCACCGCGTTGATGGTGGGTGCACATTACGACGAGGCACAGACGGTGTTGCACGCTGCGCTGGCGGAACTGGATGAGGTTCGCTTTTCGTTCGCGCGCCCGCATGGCGAGTGGGCGTTGGCTGGCGTTGAGCTGGGGCTGCGGCGCTTCTACTGGTGCGACAGGCGCTTACGCCGGATCGAGCACAAGCCTTCCTACGCGTCCGATCTTCATACACAGATCAACGTTCGAGCATTGCGGGCGCGGATGCTGCTCGCTGAGCAGCGAGCAGCTGAGGCTGTTCACATGACGATTGATGACTTTCCCAAATGTCCGACGCCTGCGATGTACGGCGAATATCTCGCAACGCGAGCTGTCGCTCTTGCAGTGGTCGGAGAAAAGGTGAATGCGTTGGCGTGCGCCGCTCAAGCCCGGAGCGTCACGAAGAGCGTTTACACAAAGGTGCTCTCCGCGTGTGCCCAAGCGATTGTTTCAGTTGGTGACTTGACGGGTGCGGCTACGTCCGCCGAGTTCCTCCTGGCCATGGCGTCAACCCTTAAGGTGTGGGATCCGGTGGTCTGTTCTATGAGAGCTTCTGCCGAGTTGGCAGGCCAACTCGCCTTGGTTCCTCAGTATCGGACCGAACTCACGCAGGTGCTGCTTCAGGCTCGCGACGCGAAGATTGCGAAGTCTGTAGGTCTCATCGCCCGTGTGCCCGGCTCTAATGGTGTTCTTTCGCCTCGCGAACGAGAGATCATGGACCAGGTGAAGCTTGGAAGAAAGAACGCTGAAATCGCGGCGAGCCTCCATATCTCCCCGGGCACGGTCAAGAGCCACATGGATCACATCTTCGACAAACTTGGCGTTCGCAGTCGAACCGAAGCCGCTGCTCGTTATGCGGAAATCGAGAACGCCGACATCGACGAATCGGATGGTTCGTCGGCTTCGGTGCCCGACTGATCCCGCTGCCACTCGAAATCGAATTCGGGTGAGGTCGCGGTACGGTAAGGCTCAGTCGCCATCGCGAGCACGGCCTCGAAGGCAGCAACGACGGACGTATCAAACTGAGTGTCAACGGCTTGCGCGAGGCGAAGCCGTGCTACTCGGCTTGGCATCGCGTCGCGGTACGGACGATCCGAGGTCATAGCGTTGTACGCATCCGCGACCGCGATGATGCGCGACAGGAGAGGAATATCCTCGTCGGAAATCCCATCGGGGTAGCCACCGCCATCCACTCTCTCATGGTGATGCCTCACGATTGACGCGATCTCGGTGTAGCTATCGACCTTGGCCAGGATGCGTTCACCGATCTCGGAGTGCCGTTGCATTTCACGCCGCTCGTCGAGTGTCAGCGCTCCCGGCTTCTCAAGGAGGCCTGCGGAGAGACCGATCTTCCCGATGTCGTGAACAAGACCCGCAAGGTGAACCTTATTCGTCTCTTCGTCCGGGAGACCCATCCGGATCGCGATGTCTCTGGCGTAGATGGCCACCGCCGCCGAGTGGCCGGCGGTGTACCGATCTCTCGCGTCGAGTGTCGTGACGAGAGCTGTCGCGAATGAGATGTTTGCTTTCTCCAGATCGGCGTTGGCGTCAACGAGCTGGTCAGCCAACTGCCGTTGCTCCTGATAAAGGCCGAAGAGGCGCTGCGCGGCAAGTGCAGGGAGGAAGAACAGGGGGAGAGTCCAGGGAGACACATCGGCGTAGGCGACAGCTAGCGCTGCGACGATGGGCGTATAGAGGCACATCGAAAGCGCGTACATCGGACCGCACATTCGGAGGAATAGCACCATCGAGCGCCCGCGGAGCCGCCCTGTAAACGCCACAAGGAGCGAGATCGAGGGGCTCGGCGACGAGGGCGGCTGCGACGGTCGCGGCGACGATCTGCGTAGTCCCTCCGGTGGAAACGGCGGTCATCGCGGCTGCTGCGGCAAACCCCGCGGTCGCTCCGTAGACGCTGCGAATACCTGTGTAGACGCCCCACTTCAGAAGCTGATCACCTTGTGGTTCATGGCGCGCAAGCAGAACGCGGACTGGAAAATCTCCAATGATCGAGAACGCCGCAACGATCATCGCCGCCAACGGGCCAAACATGGCTGCCGCGAACACGGTTGGGAGTACGGAGATCGAAACCTCGATGTTGCCGGTGAGTCGAACCCGCCCTCGCTCGGCGATGGCCGCCACGGCCGCCAACCCGAGTACGGCGCAGTGGATCGCCAAGTCCGTATGGGAGAGCGAGCACGAAAAGAATTAGCGCGGTAGCCACCAACGCGCCCTGGTAAACGAGCATCTTGGTCCGGGCGGTCATCCGCGTCGTCGTTCCTTGCCCGACTTGCGTTTCCCCCAAAAGGGTCATAAGATTGTTGCTGCCGTCAGTTCCCAAACCGAGGGGAGACACGTGATGCGAAAGTTTGCAGCACGTCTCGCCACCCGCGCGACACTCGCGGGTGGCGGAGTTTATTGGTAGAGACACAAGCTGAGTATCAGTGTTTCGCCTCATCGTGGCATCACCCATTTGGTGATTGTCCGCCGGGGGCGAAATACCTGCTAATCGGCTAGGTCAGGAGCCCACGCCGGAACCCAACGGCAACGGCGTGGGCTCTCGACCGAGCCTGAAGCTTCGCAAGCAGGTGGCGGACATGGCTCTTCACCGTCTCCTCTGAGAGGTACAGGCGATCGCCGATCTCGCGGTTCACGAGACCCTCCGAGACGAGCTGGAGGACCTCGATCTCGCGGGCGGTGGGCAGGTGCTCGCCCTCAGGGGCGGCCGGCCTCGCCGGGAACTCGATGACTCCCTGCACCGGATTCCGCCGAGCTGCAACCGTCTGAAAGCGACGGGAGTGCTCGCGATAACGGGTCAGAATTTCTTCACGCTGAGCTGCGTCCACGTGCCAGCTATCGGCGCTCCACCGAGGCGGCTTTAGACCGGATCCCTCATTTGGATCGAATCCGCCGCGTCAGAGCCGGAAGACACCACGACGACGAGCGGCCAATTCTGCGCTCTCGGGTTCTTCGACCACGCCGCGAGCTTCTTTAGCCGTCGCGTGAAGAATCCGCCCGTCGCCCAGCCAGAACGCCACGTGGTCGGCGCGCTCGGTCGAACCGTAGGCGATCAGATCGCCGGGGCGCTCTTCACCCGGAACGACAGCTTCGCCGGCAGCCTCCTGCTGCCAGGAGTCGCGGGGAACGAGCCGGCCCGTGGCGCGGTAGGCAATGTGGACGAGGCCCGAGCAGTCGATGCCGGCCGAGGTCAGGCCGCCCCACTCATACGGCGCAGCCGAGGAACTCGCGCGCCGCAGCGATCGGGTCGGATGCGGACGGTCCGGACAACTCGCCCGCGCCCTCTTCGATCACGTGCGCATGCACCCATCCGGGGTAGTCGTACGCCGTAACCACCTGCGCCCAGCCGTTCCGGACCTCGACGACCGTCAAGGGCTCGCCTCGAAGAGCCTGAGTCACTTGCTCGGCATCGGCGCGCGGCTCCGCCCGCAACCGGGCGACCGCGACCGCACATCTCACTCGTCGATCTCGAGCCGCCACAGGAGCTTCGCCTTCACCTCGGGCCAATCGTCCTCCGTGATCGCGTACCAGGCCGAGTCGCGCGGGCCCGTCGGAAGCATCATGTGCTTCCGCGCGATCCCTTCGAACTGGCAGCCGACCTTGAGGAGCGCAGCCCGAGTCCGCTCGTTGCGCGCGTCGGTCTTGAACTCGACGCGCTGCATCCCGCCCTGCTCGAACGCGTGCTCGAGCAGCAGCATCTTCGTCTCGGTGTTCGCGCCGGTCCCCCAGGCGGAGGGCCGCAGCCACGTCCAGCCGATCTCGACGCGGCGGTGCGCGCCTCGTAGTTCAGGAACCGCGTCGAGCCAACCGCCGTGCCGTCGACCACGGCCGCGAACGCGACACCACCGGGGTCGGCGAGCGCGTCGTCGAACCAGCCGTCGAAATCGCCCGTGTAGACCATGAAACGGAAGATCGTCGGATCCTCGGCCGCCGCCTCGCGCAACCCTTCACGGTGGCGTTCCGCCAACGGCTCGACGCTGACGATCCGCCCGGCGAGCGGTTCGGCCGGGCGGAGGCTCGACACGGCGCGTGTCCATTCGGAGAGGATACGGCCGACCACCATAGTCGGATCAAGAGGCGACGGCGAAGTAACTCTTCGGCCCGCGCGTGCTCGGCCTGAACGACCACTGTCCGGCAAGGAGCACCAGGGTGGCCGATCGGCTCCCCGTGAATCCGGCCGTCGTGAGCGAGATCGGCTTGGCGTGAAGACGGCTCAGCACGAAGCCGGCCGTGTGGCTCTTGTCAACGACGGCCAATCGGTATTTGCCGGCCTTGAGAGTCGTCACCGCTTTTCCTCCACTCGTCAGCCTGAGCGCTCCACCGGCGCTCACCGTCGCCTGCAACGTTCCGCGAAGCTGCCGTGTTGCAACGCTCGAGCCGACCGGCCCCGAGTTCGAGCTGTGGCCGTTCGACCCGGCTCCGGAGGTGACGGTGGGAACCGATTGCGCCGGGACGGGCGCCACCGGCGTTCCGGTAGTTCGGAACACGATCGGGGCGAGCGCCGGCAGCGCCCGGTCCGAGAACGTGTACGTCGAGTTCGCGCCGAGCGTCTCGTTGTAAATCTCGCTCTTGTCGTCGCCCTGCTGCAGATCCGTCCCGAGCTGGATTCCCGGTCCCAGGAGCTGGAACATGTGCGCCGGGTCAGTCGTGTCCGAGGCGTTGTCGATCACGACCACCTGATATGCGCCGTAGGGGATTTGCGCCTGAGGCGAATCGGACGACACCGTTGCGCCACCCACCACGAGTTGGAGCGTGTTCCCCGCCGTGTAGGCAAGCACCAACTCCGGGGCCCCCATGCTCGCCGCGCGGGCTCCGATCGGCGCAAGCGCCGCGAGCAGCGCGGCAGCTGCCAAGGCCACGAGCCTGATCGAAGCGCGTGGGGGAGGAGGCGCTGAACCTCCTCCCCCACTAGACGCAAGACCCGCGCTAGGCGACACCCGCCGCCTTGAGGCCTGCCCGGACGACACCGGGCGTGAGAGGCCCGTTGCGCAAGCGAACGCCCGTCGCGTCGAAGACCGCGTTGGCGACCGCTGCCGGGATCGGCGTGATTCCGGGCTCGCCGGCGCCGAGCGGAAGCTGGTCGGTCTTCTGAAGGACGATGTTCGTCACCTTCGGCGCCTCCACGAAGCGAAGGATCGGATAGCTCACCCAATCGACGCTCGTGACGTGCGTCTTGCTGAAGTTCACCTGCTCGTGCAGGATCCGGCTCAGGCCCATGATCGAGCCGCCCGAGACCTGATTCTCGACCCCGTGCGGGTTCACGGCAAGGCCGACGTCGATCACGTTGTAGATGTGCGACACAGTGATCTTTCCGGACTTCTTGTTCACGCTCAGCTGGACAGCAGCGGCGGCGAATCCGGCGGTCCCGTGCGTGCCGGTGCCGATCCCTTGCCCGGTGACGACCGTCCCCGTCTGCTTCACCGAGTTCGCGACCCGCGGCTTCCAGCCGGCCGCGTCCGCGGCCGCCTGCATCACGCCGGCCCACCGGCTGTTCGAGGCATTGAGCACGCGGAACGCGACGGGATCCATTCCTGCCGCGTACGCGAGCTCGTCCATGAACGACTCCGCGGCGAACGACGCGAGCTGGCCCTCGCCGCCGCTCCGGTGCGAGCCGGCACGGAAGTAGCCGCTGTACACCGGCATCGTCAGCCCGGTGATCGCCTTGTTCGGTGAGAAGTACATGACACCGCACGACGGCTCGTCGCAGCGCGCCCCGGACATCGCCGTCAGCGTCGGGAGCGGCTGGTTGCCCGTCAACTCCGACGTCAGGTCGATCACCGTCGAGTACGGCGCCTGCATCAGGTTGAACTGGTACGCCGTCAGCTTGCCGTTGGCGTCCACTCCGCCCCTCAGGTCGGAGAGCTGGGCCGACTGATAGTTGTCCCACCCGGTCTCGTCCCAGCGCATCAGCTGAAGGCGAACCGGCGCTCCGGCCAGCTTGCGACAGCATCGCCGCCGCCTTCGGAGTGTCCGACGTGCTCTGAGCCGAGCCGAACGAGCTCGCGCCCTCGTAGTAGTAGACACGGACCTGGTTGGCGGGCAGGCCGATCAGGCCCGCTACGCCGGTAACCACGCTCTGGATCTGCTGAGAGCTGCAGTAGACGATCGCCGACGTGGGCGTCACCTCGGCAACGGCACAGGCCGGTCCGATCGGCACACGGCTCCCGTTCTGGAAGCTGTAGGTCGCCGCGACCGTCTTCGCCGCGGAGGCGAGCCCCGCCGAGATGTTGCCGGCGACCACCGGTGCGTTGTTGCTCGTGACGGCCTGCCCGGATGCGACGTGCTGCCTGATCTGCTTGAACAGGTTGCCCGTCGTGGGGAGGATCGGGTTGTCCTGCCAGGTCACCTTGAGCTGCGCGGCGGCCTGGATCGCGTCGTACTCGAGTGGCGCGACCACACCGAGGAAGTTCCCCTGCTGCAAGACCTTCACGTTCGGGATATGCGCGATCGAGTTCGGATCGATCGAGACGATCGTCGCGCCGTTACCCATCGGCCCCTGACCGCGCGGGCGAACGACCCGCCCGTGGAGCATCCCCGGGATCCGGACGTTGTGGATGTACGTGTACGTCCCGGCGATCTTCGCGGGGATGTCCACTCGCGGCACGTTCGTCGTCACGACCGAGTATTGGCTGACCGGCTTCGACGGCGCCTGCCCCGGGTTCAGGCTCGGCGCGGCGATCTTCGTGCTGAAGAGCTTCCCGCCGACGAGCTGTGCGTAGGTGACCGACTTTCCGCCGCCCGAGATCGTGCCGTTCGACACGCTGAGGCTCGCAGCCGGAACGCCGAGGTTCGTCGAGGCCATGTTGAGGAGCGTCTGCATGGCGGCCGCGGCGGCTCCACGCAGCGCTGGGCCTGGGCTCGACTGGATTCCGGTGCTACCGCCGGTGCTACCCGAGTTCACGAGCTGGTACGTGTCCCAGGTGCCGTGGCGCACCATGCTCATCGGCAGGTTGAGCTCCTCCGCGAACAGCTGGAGCAGCCCTGTGGTGACGCCGTTACCGACTTCGACCTGGCTTGTCTTGAGCGTCGCCACGCCGTCGGCGCCGATCGACAACCACGAGTCGACCTGCGAGATATCAGGTAGGTAGCCGCCGGCTCCGACATCTGCGCCGGCCTCGGTCGCGACGCCTGCACCGGCGATGCTGAAGCCGATGATGAGCGCGCCGCCCCCCTTCAGGAAGCTCTTGCGCGAGAATTCCTTCTCGGGAATCAGCCCGGTCATCATGCACCTGCCTTTGCCATGACTGCCGCGGCCTTCTGGATCGCGGTCAGGATTCTCGGATAGGTCCCACAACGGCAGAGGTGCCCGTTCATCGCCGTGCGGATCTGGTCCTCGGACGGGTTCTTCGTCGTCGCGAGCAGGTCGGCGGCCTGGATCATCATGCCGTTCTGGCAGTAGCCGCAATGCGGCACCTGAACGTCGATCCATGCCTGCTGCAGGGGGTGCAGCGCCGGCGCTGCGGCCGTGGTGCCGCGCTGGGCGGCCCACAGGGCCGGGAAGCCCTTCCAGGGTCGTGATGTTCTTTCCGCTGACCGCCGCCACAGGTGTGACGCAGGAGCGGATCTCCTTGCCGTCCAGCAGCACCGAGCAGGCACCACACTGCGCAAGACCGCAGCCGAACCGCGGGCCATGCAGGTGGAGCTCGTTGTGCAAGACGTAGAGGAGGGGGGTATCAAGGCTCGCGGTCACGCCGTGCGTGAGGCCGTTCACCTTGATCTTGATGCTGTTCGCCATGGACTCCTCCTATTCCGAAATGCCACCCGCCGCATAGGCAGCGCGCGAACCGCAATGCTGCCCCCGGCACGGGAAAAGCGGTACTCCCCATCCGGGCAGGTATTCGCCTCGATGGAAATACGACACCGGTGCAGCGAAGCGTGATTGGCGACCTACCCATGTGGGTAGTACCAGCGCGCGGCCACAGAAACGATCATGGTTCTCCCATGCGAAGCCGACCACCGGACTATTCCGCCCCCAGGTGGATGATTCCGTGAACGGGGCAGGCACCGAAACCGCCCTGCCGGCTGAGATCGCTGCGATCGTCGGGCGCAGACAAGAGCTGCGGCAGCTCGGCGAGATGCTGGTCGAGACGCGGCTCCTCACCCTCACGGGGGTCGGAGGTGTCGGCAAGAGCCGTCTTGCCCACGCGCTCGCGACGCGGCTCGGCGAGCGCTCCGTTGGGCGAGCATGGCTCGTCGAGCTCGCATCGGTCCGCGACCCGAATCTCGTTGCGAGCGCCGTCGCACGCTCGGTCGGTGCGGAGAAGAACGGACGCGAGTCGCTGGAGGAGTCGATCGCGCTATTCATCGGCGGGATGCGCGCCCTTCTGCTCCTCGACGACTGCGAGCATGTCGTGGAGACGGTCGCCGAGCTCGCGCACACGTTGCTCCAGCGATGCCCGAGGCTCCGAGTGTTGACCACCAGCCGCCAGGCGCTCGGGCTCGAGGGAGAGGCCACGTTCACGGTTCCGCCCCTCGCGCTTCCCCGACCCGACGAGCAGGTTCACAGCCCTCAGTACGCCCTCGCCTTCGAGGCCGTCCAGATGTTCGCGGCGCGCGCCACCGCGGCGGAGCCATCATTCATGCTCACCGAGAGCAACGTCGAGGACGTGATCGAGATCTGCCGTCGCCTCGACGGAATCCCTCTCGGCATCGAGCTCGCCGCAGTCCGTGTCCGGACACTCGCGCTCGGAGACCTCAGAGACCGGCTCGCCGACCAGCTCTCGCTCTCGACGCTCAGCGGGCGCTCCGCGCTCGCCCGCCACCGGACTCTGGCCGCGACGATCGACTGGAGCCACGACCTCCTGCATCCGGAGGAGCGGCTGCTCCTGCACCGGCTCTCCGTCTTCAGCGGCGGTTTCACTGCGGAGGGTGCCCGGAGCGTATGTGCAGACGAGGCGCTAGCGCGGGACACGATCGTCGAGACGCTGAGCGCCCTCGTCGACCAGTCGCTCGTCTGGCTCGACCGCGATGTCCCCTCCGACCGCTACCGCCTGCTCGAGCCGGTTCGCCTCTACGCGCTCGAGAAGCTTCGCGCCTCGGGCTCCGAACAGGCGATCCGAGAGGCGCACCTTCGCTGGTGCCTCGAGTGGACGGCTCGTCTCGGACAGTGGCACGGCGGGGCGGGCGCCAGCGAGGCCCGGCAAGTCGCCGACGAACGCGGGAATCTCTTCGCCGCACTCGACTTCTCGCTCGCCGACCCACGGTTCACCGAGATCGGCTTCGAGCTGCTGGATCAGATCGCCCGGACGTGGCTCAATGGCAAGTGGGCGCGCGAACTGATCTATTACGGCGACTCGTTCCTGGCGACGGACTCGGCCTCCCCGCCGATGAGAGCTCGGATCCTCTACGCGACCGGCCGGGCGCGCTGGCGCGTCGGTGACTTCGAACCGGCACGACGAAAGTTCGAGGAATGCCGCGACATCGCGGGGCAGAACGACGACTACGTGTTCGAACAGGGTCTGGCCCGGCTGGGGCTGGGCTTCGCCGCCCTCTGGGCCGGAGAGACCCAGGATGCGGCCTCGAATCTCGCGCTCGCACTCGAGCTCATCGATCCGGTCGCGGAGCCCGTGATGAACCTCGAAGCGGCCTTGTGGCTTGCCTGCACGAAAATGCAGGACGAGGACAGCCGTCCAGAAGCGCGCCTGCTGATCGAGAGCTCACTCGAGATCGCCGACACGTCGCTCCGCGGTCTCGCCTACTGGCTGCTCGGCCACCTCTCTCTACGTGAGTCCCGGCTCGAGGCCGCCGAGGCAGGCTTCAGATCTTCGCTCGGCGCACGGTTCGAGATCGGGCACCGGATCGGCGTCGCTTACGCGCTTCAGGGTCTCGCCTTCACCGCGAGCGCAGCGACGAACGGCGTTCGGGCTGCCCAGCTCATGGGGGCCGCCGAAGGCCTGTCGGGAGGCGCAGGCCATCGGCTCGTCGAGCCTCCAGGTCTGACGCGGAACGGTTGGGAGACGGCGCTTCGACGCGAGCTCGGCAACGCTCGGTTCGACGCTGCCTACGCCGCCGGAAGGGCGCTGCCCTTCGCAGAAGCAGCCCACCTCGGGCTCGGCGAGGGCTCGCTGCACAGCGCGCCGACGCCACGGACGAGGGAGCTCCTGACACGCCGCGAATCCGAGATTGCGAGGCTGATCGCCACCGGGGCGACCAACCGCAAGATCGCCGCGAAGCTCGCCATCTCCGATCAGACGGTGAAGTTCCACGTGCACAACATCCTGGCGGGCACGCCGTCGTCATGCCACACGTACGTCGAGTTCGGAAGGAAATAGGCGTTGATCGTCTCCTTGAACTCCCCAAGGTCCATGTTGTCGATCACGTTCTCGCCGGGCCCTTTCAGGATGAAGTAGGGCAGTTCGCTGCAGCCGCCCGGCCCTGACAGTTGGAGCGTGTAATAGCCGCCGGGGATGAGGGTCGGGCTCCCGGTCGAGGCTCCCACCGGCGTTCCGTCCGGCAGCGTGACAGAGATCGTCCCGTTGTCGAAGAACGTCACGGCGAGAGTGGGATTCGCGGCCGCCCGGGCGTTCGCGCCGCCAGCCGCCAGGAGCACCGCGACTGCTGCGACAGCCGCCGCAACTACGTGGACCAACGGCCTGAGCCGACCCGTCTCAGTGCTCGACGCACGGTGCGCCATGTCGGCGAGTGTACCGCGGCATCGACACTTCGTAACTGCGCCCGAAGCTCGAGCTGAGCTCGGGGTAGTCGGCGCCCGTTGACTTAGGCTGCGAGGCCTGCGAGCTCACGCAGTGCCGCGAGCCGCGAGAGCGCCTGGCCCTCGAGCTGGCGGACGCGCTCGCGCGTCAGGTCGAGCTCGTGCCCGATCGCCTCGAGCGTCCACGGCTCGCCCTCGAAGCCGAACCGCAGCTCCAGGATCCGCCGCTCCCTCTCGGGCAGCGCGTCGAGCGCCTTGCGGATGTTCTGGCGGCGTAGCGACTCCTCGGCCTCGTCGAACGGGTCCGGAGCCTCGCGGTCGGCGAAGAGATCGCCGAGCTCGCCCTCGTCGTCAGCGCCGACCGTCTGGTTCAGCGAGACCGACGCGGACGCGGCCGACAGAGCCTCGTCGACGTGCTGGATCGGGAGACCGGTCGCCTCGGCGAGCTCCTCCTTCGTCGGCTCGCGACCGAGCTCGACCTCGAGCCGGCGCGCCGCGCGCGACAGCTTCTGCTGCCGCTCGACGACGTGGACGGGAACGCGAATCGTGCGCGCATGGTTCGCGACCGCGCGCTGCACCGACTGGCGGATCCACCAGGTCGCGTACGTCGAGAACTTGTAGCCGCGGCGCCAATCGAACTTCTCGACCGCGCGGTTCAGGCCGAGCGTGCCCTCCTGAATCAGGTCGAGGAACGGGACGCCGAGACCGCGGTAGCCCTTCGCGATCGAGACGACGAGCCGCAGGTTCGACTCGATCATCTGCCGCTTGGCAACCAGGTCACCGCGCTCGATCCGCTTCGCGAGGATGACCTCCTGCGCTGCGGTCAGAAGCTTGTGGCGGCCGACATCGGCCAGGAAGAGCTGCAGGGAGTCGCCCGCGCCCGACGGCTGGTCGGCCTCGTAGACGACCTCCTCGGTCTTCGGCGACTTCTCCTCGGGCCGCGCCTCGCGCACCTCGAGGCCGATCCGCTCGAGCTCACGAGTCAGATCCTCGACGTCGGCATCGACGAGCTCGTGCTCGACGGCAAGCGCCTCGAGCTCGGACGGCTCGATCCAGCCGCGCTCCTCGCCGCGCTCGAGCATGGCCTTCGCGCCCTCGGTTTCAAGCAATTCAGTCAGTTGATTCTGCGTCAATTCGACCTACGCCCTTTCGTCGCCTGCGCCCCACGCTTTCGCACCGTACGGCATTTTTCCTCTGATTTCCAGCAGAATGAGAGGATTCTTAGGGAATTTCCGCCCACCCCCCGTAACTGAACGGGGCCGCTCACACGGCTACAGGAGGACTGTCCCCACGGTAGCGCACGACGGCCTTGCCCGGCTTCCTCAGTTCGAAGTATCGCTGATTCGGAGAGCCGCGACAATGGCAAGCGGTTTGCGAACTGTTAGGAACTGCCCAGGACTACCGCCGGGAACGCGATTTCGGTTTTGACGGGCCCCGCTCGCGGCGCGCCGCCATCAGCTCCACGGCCCGTTCGAAGGTCAGCGTCTCGACGTCGTCGCTCGACCGGAGGCTCGCGTTCGTCTCGCCGTCCGTGACGTACGGGCCGAAGCGGCCGTTCTTCACGACGAGCGGCTTCTTGCTCACTGGATCGAGATCGTCGCCGAACTCACGGAGCGGCGCCTGCGCCGACGCGTTGCGGCCGCGCTGCTTCGGCTCGGCGAGCAGCGCGAGCGTCTCGTCGAGCGTGATCGTCAGCAGCTGCTCCTCGGTCGCGAGCGAGCGCGTGTCCTTGCCGCGCTTCACGAACGGGCCGTACCGGCCGTTCGCGACGATTACCTCCTCCTCGGTGCCGGGATCGACACCCACGATGCGCGGGAGCGCGAGCAGCGGGAGCACGTCCTCGAGCGTCACCGACTCCGGAGTCATCGACTTGAAGAGCGACGCCGTCCGCGGCTTCTCGTCGTCGTCGGCCTCCTCGGTCACGTACGGGCCGTAGCGGCCGTTCTTGACGAGGATCGCGCGGCCGGTCTCGGGATTGACGCCGAGCTCGCGTTGATCCGTGGCCTGGGAGAGCAGCTCCTCGGCCTTCGCCACCGTCAGCTCGTCGGGCGCGATCTCGTCGGAGATCGTGACGCGCTCGCCGTTCCGCTCGATGTAGGGGCCCCACCGGCCGACCCGGAGCTCGATGCCGTTGCCGATCTCGATCGTGTTCACCTGGCGCGCGTCGATGTCGCCGAGGTCGGAGACCAGCGCCTTCAGACCCTCCTCGCCGCCCGCCTCGCCGAAATAGAACCGCTTCAGCCACGTGGTCCGCTCCTCGTCGCCCTCGGCGATCCGGTCGAGGTCGTCCTCCATCAGCGCGGTGAACTCGTAGTCGACGAGCCGGGTGAAATGCTGTTCGAGCAGCCCCGTCACCGCGAACGCGAGAAACGTCGGTACGAGTGCCTGGCCTGCCTTGCGCACGTAGCCGCGGTCGAGGATCGTGCCCATGATCGACGCGTAGGTCGACGGGCGGCCGATACCGCGCTCCTCGAGCGCCCGCACGAGCGTCGCCTCGGTGTAGCGCGCCGGCGGCGTAGTCGAGTGCGACTCGGGCTCGAGCGATGACGCCGTGAGCCTGTCGCCCTCGGTCATCGGCGGCAGGCGGCGCTCCTCCTCGTCGGCTGCGACTGCCTCGTCCCGGCCTTCCTCGTAGGCGAGCATGAAGCCGCGGAAGGTGATCACGGTGCCGGCAGCGCCGAACTCGGCGTCGCGGCCGTCGGTCGCCTTCGCGCCGACCCGCACCGAGACGGTCTCGCCGCGGGCGTCGGCCATCTGGGAGGAGACCGTGCGCTTCCAGATCAGGTCGTACAGGGCGGCCTCGTCGCCGCTCGACCTCGCGCTTCACCTCGTCGGGTGTGCGGAAACGGTCGCCCGCCGGGCGGATCGCCTCGTGCGCCTCCTGCGCGTTCTTCACCTTCCGGTTGTACGAGCGCGGCTGCTCGGGCACCGAGTCTGCGCCGTAGAGCTCGCGGGCCTGGTCGCGCGCCGCGGCCACCGCCGACTCGGCCAGCGAGGTCGAGTCGGTGCGCATGTAGGTGATGTAGCCGTTCTCGTAAAGGCGCTGGGCGACGCGCATCGTGTGCTGCGTCGTGAACCGAAGCTTGCGGCTCGCCTCCTGCTGGAGGGTCGAGGTCATGAACGGCGCCGCCGGCCGGCGGGTGTAGGGCTTGCGCTCGACCGACCTGACCGTGAGCTCGACGCCCTCGAGTGCGGTCGCGAGCGAACGCACGGTTTCCTCGTCGAGTTGGACGGCGTCGGCCGTGGTGAGCTCACCGGTGCGGGCGAAGTCGCGGCCCTGGGCAACCTTGTGACCGTCGACCGCGACGAGCCGCGCCTCGAAGCTGCCGGGCTCGAGCGTGGCGACGATGTCCCAGTACTCGGCGGCACGGAACTCGATCCGCTCGCGCTCGCGCTCGACCACGAGGCGCGTCGCGACCGACTGGACGCGGCCTGCGGAGAGCCCCTTCATCACCTTCCGCCAGAGAACGGGGGAGACCTCGTAGCCGTAGAGACGGTCGAGGATGCGGCGCGTCTCCTGCGCGTCGACGAGGCGCTCGTCGATGTCGCGAGTCTCGCGTGAGTGCGCGCTCGATCGCCGGCTTGGTGATCTCGTGGAAGACCATCCGGCGCACCGGCACCTTCGGCTTCAGCAACTCGACGAGGTGCCAGGCGATCGCCTCGCCTTCGCGGTCTTCGTCTGTCGCGAGCAGCAACTGGTCGGCCTTCGCGAGCTTGCTGCGCAGGTCCGAGACGACCGACTTCTTCTTCGGGTCGACCACGTAGAGAGGCTCGAAGTCGTGGTCGACGTCGACGCCGAGGCGCGCCCACGGCTCCTGCTTCTGCGCGGCCGGAACCTCGGCCGCGCTGTGCGGGAGGTCGCGAACATGGCCGATGGAAGATTCGACCATGTAGTCCTTGCCGAGGTAGCCCGCAATCGTCTTCGCTTTGGCGGGCGACTCGACGATCACAAGGGTACGAACGGCGGATCCCTTTGCTTCTGCCATTTCTAGGTGCGCCACGATAGCCGTGCCGTCGGGGTACGCGATACTCGTCCTTCATGACAAGTCCTTCTTCGACGGGTCTGCTGCTGGCAATCGACGGCGATTCACTCGCTCATCGCGCCTACCACGCACTGCCGAAATCGATCCGCGGCGCGGGCGGACGCCCGGCGAACGCGCTCGTCGGCTTCGGGAACTTCCTGCTCCGGCTGTGGGAGGCCGAGCAACCGGCCTCGGTGCTCGCCGCCTGGGACACGCTCGACGTGCCGACCTACCGCAACGACGCGCTGCCCGAGTATCAGACGGGCCGCGTGTTCGAGGACTCGATCGTGGAGCAGCTCGATGCCTTGCCGGCGCTCGTCGAGTCGTTCGGGTTCGCGATCGCGAAGGCCGCCGGTTACGAGGCCGACGACTTCCTGGCCGCCGGTGCGGCCGGGTGGGCCGGGCCGGTCGTCGTGACGACATCGGATCGCGATGCATTTCAGCTGGTGAGCGAACGGGTCACTGTCCTCCAGCCGGTCAAGGGAGTGAGCGAGCTTGCGCGGATCGGGCCCGCAGAGGTTCGCGAGCGCTACGGGGTCGACCCCGAGCAGGTACCGGACTTCATCGCGTTGCGCGGCGACTCGTCCGACCGAATTCCCGGCGCGCCGGGAATCGGGCCGAAGTCGGCGGCGACGATCCTCGGCCAGTACGGCACGCTGGAGGCCGCCCTCGTCGCGGACCGGCTCGCGCCGATCGCCGACAACCTCCGGCTCTACCGCCGGATCGCGACGATGGACGCGGCAGCGCCCGTGCCGCCGCTCGTTCCGACGCCGCCGGACTGGGCCCGCGCCGAGGAGCATGCGATCGAGCTCGGGCTGAACGGCCTCGCCCGGCGGATTGCCGAGCACGCCTAGCTATTGGACGTCGTCAGTCACGAAGCGTTCGCGCGGCTGCATCCGACGGGTGGTCATCCCGAGTCGCAGGGACGCCTACGGGTGCTGCACGAGCGCTTCCCGTTCGTCGAATGCGCGCCGGCGAGCGAGGCGGACGTGCTGCGCTGCCACACCTCGGCGCTCCTCGAGCGGGTGCGCACCACCCGGGGCTGGCTCGACCCCGACACGGTCTGCACCGAGACGACCTTCGACGCGGCGCTGCTCGCCGCGGGCGCAGCGATCGAGGCGGCTCGTCGCGGAGGCTTCGCGCTCGCGCGGCCACCGGGCCATCACGCGGAGGCCGACGCGGCGATGGGCTTCTGCCTCTTCGACTCGATCGCGATCGCTGCCCGCTGGGCTCAGGCGGACCTCGGGCTCGGTCGGGTGGCGATCCTCGACTGGGACGTCCACCACGGGAACGGGACACAGGCGATCGTCGGCGACGACCCGTCGATCCTCTTCGTCTCGCTCCACCAGTGGCCGTTCTATCCCGGGACAGGCGGCCCGGGTGAGCAGGGCGACACGCTCGTCAATCTCCCGCTCGCCGCCGGCACCGGCGACGACGGCTACCTCGCGGCCTTCGAGCGTGCCGAGGCGGCGGTCGCGGCGTTCGAGCCGGATCTGCTTCTCGTCTCAGCGGGCTTCGATGCGCACGTCGACGATCCGCTCGCACAGCTCGAGCTCTCGACCGGGCTCTTCGAGGAGCTGGCACGCCGTGCATCCGCGCTCGCTCCGCGCGTCGGCGCGGTGCTCGAGGGCGGGTACAACCTCGAGACGCTGCCCGACCTCGTCGAGTCGGCGCTCCGCGGGTTCGGCTAGAGGTTCTCTAAACCGTGGCGGGGACCGCTTCGAGCCGTGAGGCGACCAGAACGGCCCAGGTTCGGATCGCGAACCAGTCGCGCGCGTCCACGGCAGGCAGCGGATTGAACGCCGAGCGCAGCTCGGCCGGGTCGAGGACACCGCCGAAGACCGTGACCGCAAACGGCTGGGCCTCGGGAACCCTCTCGAGGGCCGTGTCGAGCTGCCGGCGGCACGCCTCGAGGTTGCTCGGCTCCGTCGTTCGCGAGCCGATGCCGAAGACGGCGAGCTGCACGGAGGCGAGGTCTTCGCGGAAGCGCCGCAGGAACTGCTGGGCATCTGGGTGCAGGTGACCCACCGCGATCGCGCCCCCGATCACGACGGAGCGGTAGCCCTCGAGGCTCCTAACGCGAGCCGCGTTGATCAGGTCGACCTCGAGGCCGGCGCCGCGCAGGGTCTCGGCGACGGTCTCGGCGATCTCGCCGGTCGAGCCCTGCCCTGTCGCATACGCGACCAACACCGGATTGGTGCTCACGCAACTAATGACCGCGACGCGGCTCGATTGGTTAGTCGCCGCGTGCCGCGGCGAGCTTCTCGAGGGCGTCCCGTCGGGATGAGACGCCGAGCTTCGAGAGCAGGTTCTTGACGTGCGAGCGGACCGTGTGCTCGGAGATGAACAGCCGCTCGGCGATCTCGTCGGTGCCGAGATGCTGGTCGAGCAGCAGCAGCACCTCGAGCTCGCGGGCCGAGAGTAGGTCGGCGATCGACTGCGGGACGACGCCGTGGTGGTGCCCTCCCTCGCGGACCTGGTCGAGCAGGCGGCGCGCCACCGCCCCCGAGAGCGCAGCCTCGCCTTTCGCGACGCCGCGCAGGAACTGGACGATCCGCTCCGGCGGCTCGCTCTTCAGCAAGTACCCGGCGGCACCGAGGCGGATCGCGGACAGCAGGTTGTCGTCGTCCTCCGACGCCGTGAGCACGACGACCGACGCCGAGGGTGCCGCCTCCCGCAACAGCGGGAGCGCCTCGAGCCCGTTCATGTCCGGCATGGTCAGGTCGAGAACGATCAGATCGGGCTCGAGCTCACCGGCGAGCACGATCGCCTCCTGGCCGCCTGCCGCCTGCCCGACGACGTCGAATTCGTTCGCCGCGAGCAGGCCCGCGAGCGCGTCGCGGGTCAGCGGGTGGTCGTCGGTGATCAGAACGCGCGGAATCATGCCCCCGGGCGATTGTGCCGATACGAGAGGCGATGCGCCAAACGGCCCGCAAGGACTCGTTCGAGACCTTCCTCTCGGGCGAGGTCGCGCTCGTCGCTCTGCTCGGCGCCACACTCGCCCTCTTCCTCACGAAGGCGAGCCTCCGAACACCCTACGATCTGCCGCAGGCGCGGCTCGTGCTCACGACGTTGTACGCGGTCGGCGGCGGGCTCACCGCGCTGCTGACGGGATCCAGGTTCATGGTCGAGGGCCGGCGCTACGACCTATTGCTCTGCTGTGGGTTCACCGCCGTGTCGGCGTCGTGGATCGCCTTCGCGCTCGGCCCTGCGGTGATCGAGCGCACCGAGCGCGCGGCCGAGCCGTGGCCGTGCCTCGGCAGCGTGCTCGCCGGCTGGACGGTGCTCGCGTTGGCCCCGCTCGCCCGTGGGCGGATCGAGCGCCGAGGCCTCGCGCTGGCCGACATGGCCGCAGCGATCGCCGTGACGATGGTGACGATCTGGTTCGTGGCGCACATGTCCCGGCTGCCGTCGTTCGGTCCGGTCGGATCGCTTCACCACCAGCCACTCCGGAGCGGCGGCCTTGCCGCTCTCGCGCTCGTGAATCTCGTCGCCGTGCTCACCTTCGCCGACCGCTATCGACGGCGCAGCGAGGATCTCGACCGGTGGCTCTCACTCGGCTCGACCCTCACGTTGTTCGCCACGCTCGACCTTCTGTTCGAGCCGGTGTTCGCGATGCGGTACGTGACGCAGGGCGACTTCCTGCTGCTGATCGCCTACGTGGTGATCCTCGTCGGCGTCTGGCGCGCGATCCACTCGTCAGAGCTCGGCCGCGTCGTCGCCGAGGAGCGCGCCCGCGTCGCGCGAGAGATCCACGATGGGCTCTCGCAGTACCTGTTCGCGGTCTCGACCCACGCGGCGATGCTCGAGGCCGGCGCCGATCTGGACGAGACGATCCCGAAGCTGAAGGCGGCAGTCCAGGCCGCGCAGACCGAGGCGAGGTTCGCGACGCTCGCGCTCTCGTCGGCCTCGGGCCGCGCCCCATTCGACGCAGCGCTCCGACGGTATGTCGACTTCCTCACCGCCGACGGGAAGCTCGAGGTCGAGCTGCAGATCGACGCCGGCGTGCGCCTCGCGCCCGACGAGCAGATCGAGGTGTTCCGGATCGTGCAGGAAGGGCTCGCGAACGCTCGCAAGCACGCTCATGCGCGCAGGGCCTGGGTGACGATCGGCCATCGGGGCGAGGAACGGTTCGTGACGGTGCGGGACGACGGCTCGGGCTTCGAGCCGCCGGAGGATCCCGCGGCGCAGGGTCTCCGGAACATGCGGCAGCGAGCGACCGCGATCGGTGGCGCTTTCACGTTGCGGACGGCGCCCGGGAGCGGCACCGCGCTCGAGGTCGTGCTCCGGCCATAGGGCCACCGGCTGCGGGAAAGCCGTAGCCGGGATCGGTTTGGCCACCGACGCCCGTCCGTCGATTCGCAACGACGCTAGGCGCATGTTCGGATCAACCCTGCTCGGAGCGGCGATCGATCTCAACGGCGCCCCGCGCTATGTCCACGAAGGCTGGTTCCTGATCTCCGATGCGAACCTGGTCGTCGTTGCCCTGATGATCGCTGTCTTCGCCCTGGCGATCTGGCTGCCGTTCCCGGGATCGAAGAAGAAGGGATGAGCGTGGAGCCCGAAGCTCCCACCTGGACCGGGCGTGTGCGCGACGCCGGAGTGGCGGCGCTGCCTCCCGACAAGCTCCTGCCCGACACGCAGCCCGTCTACGTGGCTTCGTGGGTCTACGTCTTCGGCGTTCTCTCGCTCGCCGCGTTCGTCGTGATTCTCGTCTCCGGCGCGGTGATCGCGCTCGCCGGGCCCACGTGGTGGCACACCTCGTCGGTCGGGCATTTCGTGAACAGCACGCATCTCTGGAGCACGGAGCTGTTCTTCTTCTTCATGGTCGTTCACCTCTGGGGCAAGTTCTTCATGTCGGCCTGGCGCGGTCGACGGGCCATGACCTGGATCACCGGCGCGATCGCGTTCCTCGTCTCGATCGGAACGGCCTTCACGGGGTACCTGTCCCAGCAGAACTTCGACTCGCAGTGGATCGGCGGGCAGGCGAAGGACGGGCTGAACGCCGCGGGTATCGGCTCGTTCTTCAACGTTCTCAACTTCGGCCAGATGCTGCTCTGGCACGTCGTGCTCCTGCCGCTCTTCGTCGGGATCCTGATCGCAGGCCACGTGCTGCTCGTTCGTCGCCGCGGTGTCGTGCCGCCCATGCCGATCGACGGCAAGAACGAATGAGCGCAGCCGACTACCCGCTCGCTCCTGATCCGCGCGTCGAGTGGCAAGGCGCGAAGCGGCGGTACGACCTCGTCAAGGAGGCGGTGCTCGCGCTCGTCGCCGTGTCGCTGCTCACCGTGCTGCTCGCGCTGGTCTTCTCCTCGCCCGACGAGAAGCCGGTCACGATCGCGAGCTGGGCTGCGGTCGCCCCGAAGGACTTCGTCGCGACCGCGCTGTCGGAGCTCGACGGCACGAGTGGCGTCGCGACCTACGGGCCGCCGTACACGCACGTCGCCGGGGCCGGCCAGAACATCATCGGCGGGCTCTCGATCCAGCGGGCACTCGGCGTGCAGATCCCGATCGACCCGGCTCGCGCCTTCGTCCTCGGCCCACTGGCGATCCCCGCTCAGACCGACCCGACGCTCGCTCAGGCTCTGCTCGCCTGGAATCGCGCGACGCCCGCCGTGCGCAGGGCCTGGGCGACGCGCTACGCCAAGGCGGTCGACCAGGGAGCGGTTGTCGGGCGCCTGAACCTGAGCCCGGCCGATTACGGGCCCGTGCCGACGCTGATGGCGAACCTGCTCGTGATGGCCCGGAGCGGCGGCCTCGACGGCGCGCTCAACCAGACCGGGCAGTTCTACCAGACCAATTTCACGAAGGCCCTGCTGTTCCTGGCCGACGGCAGCTACCTCGAGGCGCGTGCCTCCCAGCAGAACCTGCTCGGTAGCCAGTGGGGGATGATGAACGAGACCGGGAACTTCCCGGGCCAGGCGTGGCTGTGGCTCTACACGTTCTGGTACCAGGTGCCGCCCTTCTCGACCTCCGAGAATGCCGACGCGCAGATCTGGGGGATCATGGGCATCCTCTCGCTGCTCTTCATCCTGCTCCCGTTCATCCCGGGCGTCCGGTCGATCCCGAAGTGGATCCCGGTCTACAAGCTGATCTGGCGCGACTACTACCGCGCCGCCCGTCAGGCGAACGCGCCCTAGACGGGAACGGCTTCGCGCGCCTTGGCGAAAGCGCCGGCGGCGAAGTCGAGATCGGCGGTCGTGTGCGCCGCAGACATCTGCGTGCGGATCCGCGCCGTGCCGCGCGGAACGACGGGGAACGAGAAGCTGACCGCGTAGACCCCTTCGGCCGCGAGTTGCTCGGCGAAGCGTGCGGCAGTGACCTCGTCGCCGATCATCACGGGCACGATCGGATGCTCGCCCGGGAGGATGTCGAACCCGAGCTCGGTCATGCGGCCGCGGAAGTGGGCGGTGTTGTCGCGGAGGTGGTCGCGTAGCTCGGCGGAGCTCTGGATCAGGTCGAGCGCGGCCTGGCTTGCCGCGACGACCGGCGGAGCGAGGCTGTTCGAGAAGAGGTACGGGCGAGCGCGCTGGCGGAGCAGCTCGACGATCTCGGCCCGCGCCGCGACGTAGCCGCCGCTCGCGCCGCCAACCGCCTTGCCGAGCGTGCCCGTGACGATGTCGACGCGCTCGACGACGTCCGTACCGCTCGGGCGTGCCGCCGCCTCCCGGGCCGACCACGCCGACGGCGTGCGAGTCGTCGACCATCACGAGCGCGTCGTGGCGCTCGGCCAGGTCGCAGATCTCGTCGAGCCTCGCGAGGTAGCCGTCCATCGAGAAGACACCGTCGGTCGCGATCAGCCGCCGGCGCGCTCCGGCTGTCTCCACGAGGCGCGCCTCGAGCTCGTCCATGTCACCGTTCGCGTAACGGAGTCGCTGAGCTTTGCAGAGCCGGATCCCGTCGATGATCGAGGCGTGGTTCAGCTGATCCGAGATCACCGCATCCTCCTCGGTCAGCAGCGCTTCGAACAGGCCGCCGTTCGCGTCGAAGCACGAGGAGAAGAGGATCGTGTCGTCCGTTCCCGAGGAACGCCGAGAGGCGGTCTTCCAGCTCACGGTGCAACGCCTGTGTCCCGCAGATGAACCGCACGGACGCCATGCCGTAGCCCCAGCGGTCGAGCGCCTCGTGCGCCGCCGCGACGACAGAGGGGTGGTTCGCGAGCCCGAGGTAGTTGTTCGCGCAGAGGTTCAGCAGCTCGCCGCGGCCCTCGACGCCGACGTGCGCCCCCTGCGGCGTCGTCATCACGAGCTCGGTCTTGTACGTCCCCGCCTCGCGCAGGCCGGCGAGGGTCTCGGTGAGCTCGTCGCGCAGCTTTCCGTACATCGCGTCAGCCTAACGAGACGACCTGGTCTTGGTGGTCCGGCGTTACTCTGCGCTGGTGTTCGAGCGGTTCACCGAGCGAGCTCGCCAGGTCGTGGTTCTGGCCCAGGATGAGGCCAGGGCGTTCAAGCACAACTACATCGGCACCGAGCACCTCCTGCTCGGGCTGCTGCGCGAAGAGGAGGGTCTTGCCGCGCGTGTGCTCGAATCGCTCGACGTCACCGTCGAGGAGGTGCGTGCCGAGGTCGCGCGCGTCGTCGGTCAGGGCGACGAGGTTACGAGCGGGCAGATCCCGTTCACGCCGCGGTCGAAGAAAGTCCTCGAACTGGCGCTACGCGAAGCCCTATCGCTCGGCCACAACTACATCGGCACGGAGCACGTCCTGCTCGGGCTGGTGCGCGAGAACGAAGGCGTCGCTGCGCGGATCCTGCTCGATTTCGACGCAGATGCCGAGAAGATCCGCAACGAGATCATCCGCATGCTCTCCGGCTCGGGCCGGCGCGAGATGGTGTACCACCCGCCGATTCCCGTCGCGCGCCGGCCGACGCCAACCCGGAGGCTGAGCTGGGAGTACCGCATCGAGTTGTGGCCGGCCGCGGAGCCGGATGCACGCCGCGAGCAACTGGACGACGCTGGGAACCGACGGATGGCAGTTGGCGGCGGTCGTGTCGGGTAGCGGTTCTTCGGAATGGGTCTTCATGCGCCAGCGCACGGAATATCGTTGGTCGACCGCAGACATCGACGTGGCGGGCCCGCGGCGGGCGCTCACCGTCGGTCAAGTGGAGGACGCACTCGCCGACGCGCAGAAGGCTGCGCTGGAGGCCTTGGATGCCGGTCGTGTGACAACGCATCGCAGAGCTCGAGGGAGAGTTTCGCGGTCTCATTCAGCGCGTCGTCGATGCAGTCGATATCGAGCAGGAGGGTGAGCTTGGCTCCCTGGCGCTCGACGTGCTCGTCGAGCGAGTCTCGGCCACGAAGGAGGGGCTGATCGAGGCTCAGGATTTCCAGCAAGCGGCATCTCTCCGGAACCTCGAGCGGCAGTTCCATCGCACGCTCGGCGACATCTACGCAGCCCTCCGCGACGCCAAGAGCTCGTAGAGCTGGTGGACTACGGGATATCCGTCCAGTCGAGGATGACCTTCCCCGACTGGCCCGAGCGGGCGACCGCGAAGGCCTCTTCGAAGTCGCGGTGCGAGAAGCGGTGCGTGACGACCGGCGAGATGTCGAGGCCGGATTCGAGCATCACGCTCATCTGGTACCAGGTCTCGTACATCTCCCGGCCGTAGATGCCCTTGATCGTGAGCATGTTGAAGATCAGCGGGTTCAGGTCGAGCTCGACCTTCTCCGTCGGGATGCCGAGGAGGGCGATCCGGCCGCCGTGGGCCATGTTCGCGACCATCGTGCGGAGCGCCTCGGGGTTCCCCGACATCTCGAGCCCGACATCGAAGCCTTCGGTCATGCCGAGCTCGCGCTGGACTTCCGCGAGGTCGCGTTCGCGCGGATCGACGGCGAGGGTGGCGCCCATCCGGCGGGCCAGGTCGAGGCGGTACGGGTTCAGGTCGGTGACGACGACGTGGCGGGCGCCGGCGAACCGAGCCACCGCGGTCGCCATGCAGCCGATCGGGCCGGCGCCGGTGACCAGCACGTCCTCGCCGAGCACGTCGAAGGAGAGCGCGGTGTGGACGGCGTTTCCGAACGGGTCGAAGATCGACGCGATCTCCTCGTCGACGCCGGGCCAGTGGTGCCAGATGTTCGTCATCGGCATCGCGACGAGCTCGGCGAAAGCGCCCGGGCGGTTGACGCCGAGCCCGATCGAGTGCGCGCAGAGATGGCGCCGACCGGCCATGCAGTTGCGGCAGCGGCCGCAGACGACGTGGCCCTCGCCGCTGACGAGGTCACCGACGGTGAAATCGCTCACGTTCGACCCGAACGCGACCACCTCGCCCACGAACTCGTGTCCGACCACCATCGGCACCGGGATCGTCTTCGCCGCCCAGTCGTCCCACTCGTAGATGTGCAGGTCGGTGCCGCAGATGCCGGTCTTGTGCACCCGTATCAGGACGTCGTTGATCCCGACCTCGGGATCCGGCACGTCCTCGAGCCGAAGCCCCTCGGCCGCCTCCGCCTTCACGAGCGCGCGCATGGCTCGAGGCTACAAGTTGGACTTCCGCTGGGGCAGCGCTTAGAGTCGCGAGCGTGAGCTGGCTCCTCATCGTCATCGTCGTGCTCGTCGTCCTGGTGCTTCTCTGGGCAGTCCTGCTCTACAACGGGCTCGTCAAGAAGCGAAACCGGGTCGACAACGCCTGGGCGCAGGTCGAGGTGCAGCTCAAGCGGCGCCACGATCTGATCCCGAACCTCGTCGAGTCGGTCAAGGGCTACGCGGCTCATGAGCGTGGCACCTTCGACTCGGTGACGCAGGCCCGGGCGGCCGCAACCTCCGCGCAAGGCCCGGCCCAGGCGGGTCAGGCCGAGGGCATCCTCGGGCAGGCGCTCGGGAAGCTCTTCGCCGTCGCCGAGGCCTACCCGGAGCTGAAGGCGAACCAGAACTTCCTCGACCTCCAGGCGCAGCTCAAGGACACCGAGGACAAGATCGCGATCTCGCGGCAGGTCTACAACGACACCGTACTGACCTTCAACAACGGGATCCAGACCTTCCCGGCCGTCGTGCTCGCCGGTGCCCTCGGGTTCTCCAAGCGCGAGTTCTTCGAGATCGACGATGGCGACAGCGCGGCGCCCGCCGTCAGCTTCGCTGCCGACGCAGCGCCACCGGCGCAGCCGACGAGTGAAGCACCGAGCGCGTAGCGGGCTCGTCCTCCTCGCGGCGCTCGCCGCGGCTCTCAGCCTCGCCGGGGCGGCGTCGGCCAAGTCGTACACGCTCCTCCAGGCGAACGTGACCGTGAACGTCCTGCAGAACGGGGCGCTCGACGTCGACGAGCAGATCGAGTACAGCTTCGACGGCTACTTCTCGGGCGCCTACCGGGAGATCCCGCTCACCAAGGGCGAGTCGATCAGCGACGTCTCGGTGCAGGAGAACGGGACGCAGTTCAGGCCGGGTGGCTGCACCGACCTCGGCTGCAGCTCTCCCGCCGGCACCTTCGGCGTCGCGCACCTCGGCGGCAAGGATCGGATCGTCTGGCACTACAGCGCGGTCGACGAGTCGAAGACGTTCGAGATCCACTACCGGCTGAGCGGGCTCGCCGTCGCCTACTCGGACATCGTCGACGTGAACCTCGATGTCTGGGGCTCCGAGTGGAAGACGGGCTTGAACCAGCTCATCTCGAATCTGCACGCCCCCGGGCCGGTCAAGCGCGCGTGGGGCAGCCCGGTGTACGTCCGCGGAGACGTGACCATCGCCGGGAGCGACGTGAAGCTCAGGGCGATCAACATCCCGGCGCACCAGTTCGTCGCGCTGCGCGTTCTGATCCCCCGGGACGCGTTCACCTCGACGTCGGGAATGCAGATCGCGAAGGGCCCGGGCCTCGACAAGATCGTGAAG
This sequence comes from uncultured Actinomycetota bacterium, assembly GCA_963762215.1. Classification (GTDB taxonomy): domain Bacteria; phylum Actinomycetota; class Thermoleophilia; order Gaiellales; family Gaiellaceae; genus PALSA-600. The sequence goes on along the minus strand of CAVXKB010000011.1, from coordinate 148,568 downwards.
GCGGTAGAGGCCGATGCCGCGGCCGCCCAGCGCGAGCACCAGAAGTTCGAGGACGCCAAGAACCACCCCTGGAAGTGGCTCCTGATCCTGCTCGCACTCGGGGTGATCCCGGCGATCTTGATCCTGCTCGTCGTCTACTGGCTCTTCGGCCGCGAGTTCAAGACGGGCTACGACCGCGAGTACGAGCAGGAGCCGCCGAGCGACCTCGCCCCAGCCCTCGTCCCGACGCTTCTGCGGCAGGGCGGCGAGGCCGGGTCGTACGAGTTCACGGCGACGCTCTTCGACCTGATCCGGCGCGACGTCTACAACTCGAAGCCGGTCACGACCGAGATCTCGACCTTCGCCGGGCTGCACAAGACTCAGCTCTCCGACCTCGAGCTCTCGCCGGGCAAGCCGGACGCGACTCTGCTGCCGTGGGAGCAGGACGTCGCGAACGTGGTCGACGGCGTCCTCGACGGCGGCACCGAGGATCTGTCGAAGTTCCGCGGGAAGATCGAGAGCAAGCGCACCTCGATGGCGCCGAGGTTCACCGCGTTCAAGTCGCACATCTCGAAGGAGGTGAAGACGCGGAAGTGGTTCCTCGACATGGGGATCGTGCCTCTGACGATCGCCTTCCTCGTCTTCGTGGCAGTCGGTGTGCTGCTGTTCATCGACGCCGCGTCACGCTGGCGCCCCACCTACGTCCGTTGGAGTGACGTCGAGCTGATCGGGCTCGGCGTGGCGTCGATCATCAACGCCCTCGTGATCGCGTTCGGGATGACGCGCCGCCCCCTCTGGCGGCGCTGCTCGCGCGACTGCGTCACGGAGGCCGAGAAATGGGGCGCCTTCCGCCGTTACCTGACAGACTTTCCGCGGCTGAAGGAGGCGCCGCCGGCGACCCTCGAGCTCTGGGAGCGCTACCTCGTCTACGGGATCGCCTTCGGGATCGCCGAGCGTGTCTTGCAGGCGGCGCACATCGCCATGCCCGAGGCGCTCGCGCAGCAGTCCACGATCTACTGGATCTCGCCGAGCGGGAACCTCGGCGGCGGTGCCAGCTCGCTAGCCATCGGCGACCTCGCCTCCGGGTTCGGATCCGCTCTCGCGCCGCCGAGCTCGGGATCGAGCGGGTTTGGCGGTGGCTTCTCCGGTGGGGGCGGCGGAGGCGGGGGTGGAGGCGGCGGAGGCGGCGCCTGGTAGGCGGCGCAGCCGGTGCACCTGGATCGGCAGGAGCGGCAAGCACGCAAGTTCCCGAAGGGCGAGCAGAGGCTCGCGCGGGCCGCGGGGGCTCGAGACCGAAACCGCGATTCCCGAACCTGCGAGCGCGGCGCGAAGGAGCGTCCGTGCACGTGGGGCATGCCACGGCGAGGTGACCGCAATGACCTCGGCGACGTCGAGGCGGCGGGCGATCTCCGCGATCGCGGCGGCGTTGTCGGCAGTCGTTCGGGCCGTGGTATCGAGGATCACCGAGACGTCGTCCCGCGTCCACGCCTCGCGCATCAGCTCCGCCTCACCCGCCGGCGCGTGCCGGCGGGCCCAGCCGGAGAGGACGACGGCTCGCGCCCCCGTCGCGATCTTCTCGGCGTGGGCGAGGCGTCGCGCGCAGACGGGGTGAAGAGCCGTGTCGCCTCGACGCGAATAGCCGAGGACGGCGACGAGGTGACCCTGTCCCGGCCTCAATGCCTGCGCTTGTAGAGGACGGCGGCGAGCGTCGCCGCAACCGTCAACACGAGCAGCACGGCCTTCTTGCCACGGAGCTTCGACTCGCCGCTTGCCCGCTCGCGCATGTGGACGGGAACCTCGTCGACTCGCAGGTTCGCGCCGTGGAGGCGAAGCAGCGCCTGAACCTCGGGCGCGCCGCTCGTGTAGGGCTCGGCCAGGAGCGGCAACGCGGCGGCGTTGACCGCGTACATCCCGCTCGTGGCGTCGAGGAACGGTCTCCGGAGCACGAACCCAACCGATCGGCGAAGCACGGCGGTGCCCAGACGGCGCGGGCCGGACGAGGTGTAGCGGTACGCGGGGAAATCCTCGTCGCTGGCGAATCGCGAGCCGACCGCGACATCGCAGACGCCGGAGCGAACCCGGTCGAGCAGCCGGCGAAGCTCGGCCGCCGGGTGCTGGCCGTCGGCGTCGACGCGCCCGCAAAGCTCGTATCCGTTGGAGAGCGCGTACTCATAGCCGGCCGCGATGCCGGCCTGGAGCCCGCGGTTCTCGCCGAAGGAAAGCACCTCGGCCCCGTGCTCTCTGGCGACCTCCGCGGTGGCGTCGGTCGAGCCGTCGTCGACAACGAGCACGTCCACGTCGGGTAGCTCGGCATGCAGCTCGTCGAGGACGTCCGGAAGATTCGCCTCCTCGTTCCAGGCGGGGATGAACACGAGGGGACGATCGAGGGCGGGCACGAACGCTCGATTCCACGATATCGGCGCCCTCCGGTCAACCGGCGGCGGCGGATACGCTCGCGGGCGTGACCGAGTGGGAGGAGCCGACGTTCGCCGACGTGCTCGAGGCTCGCCGCTGGATCGCGCCCTACCTGGGACCGACCCCGCTCTTCGCCTACCCGATGCTCGACGAGCTGCTCGGGACCGAGGTCTTCGTCAAGCACGAGAACCACCAGCCGGTCGGCGCGTTCAAGGTGCGCGGCGGCGTGAACCTGGTCGCCCAGCTCGGCCGAGCGGAACGGGAGCGCGGCGTGCTCGGCGCGTCGACCGGGAACCACGGTCAGTCGATCGCGTACGCGGCCCGGCTGTTCGGCGTGCACGCGACGATCTGCGCGCCCGAAGGGGCGAACCCGGTCAAGGTCGCCTCGATGCGCGGTCTCGGCGCCGAGGTGATCCTGCACGGCCGCGACTTCGACGAGGCGCGGGTGTACTGCGACGACCTGGCCCGCGAGCGGGGAGGGCGGATGATCCATTCCGGCAACGAGCCGCTGCTCATCTCGGGCGTCGGGACCGGCACGCTCGAGATCCTCGAGCAGGAACCGGGCATCCAGGTCATCGTCGTGCCGATCGGCGGCGGCAGCGGCGCGGCCGGCGCCTGCATCGTCGCGAAGGCGGTCGACCCGTCGATCCGGGTGATCGGCGTCCAGTCGGAGGCCGCGCCCGCCGCCTACCGCACGTGGAAGGAGCGGCGGCCGGTGGAGGCGGAGATGGAGACGTTCGCCGAGGGCCTCGCGACTCGCGTCCCGTTCGAGCTGCCTCAGCAGATCCTCCAGCGCCTCCTCGACGACTTCATGCTCGTGAGCGACGACGAGATCCGGGCGGCGCAGCTGCTGATGATCGAAGGCACCCGCAACCTGATCGAGGCTGCGGGCGCCTCGCCGCTGGCGGCCGCGCTGCGTCTGCGTGAGGAGCTCGCCGGCAAGCGCGTCGCGCTGGTCGCGAGCGGCGGCAACGTCAGCCCCGGCCAGCTTCGCGACCTGCTCGGCCGGCAGATCCCCGACGAGTGAGACTGGTATTCAACCGACAGGTTGACAAGCCCTCGTGCGTCCGCCTACTATTCAACCAATCGGTTGAATACAGAGATGAAGGAGGACGACATGGGACGAATCGTGGCGGTCGAGTACCTGACGCTGGACGGCGTCTTCGAGAACCCGGCCTGGACGCAGCCCTACTTCGACGAGGCGGTCGCCGCCTTCCAGGGGGAGGCCATGCAGTGGGCCGACGCGCTGCTGCTCGGGCGGGTCACCTACGACGGCATGAGCGAGGCCTGGCCGGCGATGGGCAACGACCCGTCGACCGGCGGCGACATCATGAACTCGATCGGCAAGTACGTCCCGACCTCGACGCTCACCGAGCCGACCTGGAATGCGACGTTCCTGACCGGCGACGTCGTCGACGCGGTCACCGAGCTCAAGGCCGGGAGCGAGAACCTCGTCGTCTACGGCAGCGGGCAGCTCACCGAGACGCTCCGCGCCGCAGGGCTCATCGACGAGTACCGGCTGCTGATCTGCCCGATCGTGCTCGGCGAGGGGCGCAGGCTCTTCACCGGCGCCACGCCGAGCGAGTTCACCGTTGCCGACAGCAGCACCGCACCGTCGGGCATGGTGCTGCTCACCCTGGCCACGGTCTGACCGTCGCCGTCGCGGCCCGCGACGAGAGCGCTGAGCGTCACGTTCGGGGCGCTCGCCGACCCGACCCGCCGGGTCATCCTGGCCCGGTTGGCCGAGGGCGACGCACCGTCAACGAGCTCGCCGCGCTCTTCCCGGCCATCTCGCTGCAGGCGGTCAGCAAGCACCTCAAGGTGCTCGAGCGGGCAGGCCTGGTGACGCGCGGCCGCACCGCCCAGCAGCGGCCGGCTCACCTGCGCAGTGAGCCGCTCGCCGAGGCCAACGCCTGGCTCGCGCACTACCGCCGCTTCTACGAAGGGTCGCTCGACCGGCTGGGCGAGCACCTGGCCGAGCTCCGGCAGGCCCAATCCGGCGATCCCGATCCGGAAGGAACCTGACCCAATGGTCGAGCTGGAGTTCGTCCGCACGTACGCCGCGCCGCGTCAGCTGGTCTGGGACGCGTGGACCGACCCGGACCAGATGGCGCAGTGGTGGGGGCCACGAGGAGTCAGCACCCCACGTGAGTCGATCGAGCTCGACCTGCGCCCCGGCGGCCGGATGCGCTTCGACATGGTCGACGACGCCACGGGAACGGTCTACCCCAACAGCGGCACCGTGCTCGAGGTCGAGCCGCCGGCCCGGATCGTGTGGGCCGACGACGGATTCCCGGACGGCACCGGCAAGGGCACCGCAACCGTCACGTTCACCGCGGTCGACGAGGCGACGACGACGTTGCGCGTACATGTCGTAGCCGACTTCACCGAGCCGGTGCGGGCCGGGGCCGAGATCGGCTGGGGCAGCCAACTCGACAAGCTCGCCGAGTTCCTCGGCCACCAGTGAGAGATGGGAAAGCCCCGCTTTCACGGGGCTTTCCTGTAGCAGGCCTGTAAGCCGGATTCTGTCTTGGGTGACCATCCCTCTTGGCAGCTACCCGGGCCCTGGGCGGGCAGCCTCATGACGGGCCCTGTTCGCCTTGCACCGGACGGGGTTTGGCTAGCCGCCGCGTCGCCGCGGTCGCTGGTGGGCTCTTACCCCACCGTTTCACCCTTACCGTCGGCGTCTCCACGCATCTAAAAGAGACGTGCGCCGAAGGCGGTTTGCTTTCTGTGCCACTTTCCGTCGGCTTTCGCCTCCTGGCTCGATGGCTTTCACCTGTTGGCTGAAGCCAGTTCGCCAGCGTCCTGCCCTGCGGTGTCCGGACTTTCCTCGAGCGGCACGGACGCCGCCCGCGGTCACCCGGCCTGCACGACGGATTCTAGCTCGCCCTCGGCCAAAAGGGCGGATTCCTGTCCCGCCTGCGTGCCGCACTCGGGGCAGAAGACGACGCCCTCGCGCGCGTGCATGACGAACTCGCCGCAGACGAGGCACTCGAGCGAGGCGCCCCGAAGCAGCAGGGCGAGTTGGTGCTCGAGTGTGCGCGCGAACGGCTCCACGTTGCTGTTGGTACCCACGATCACAGCTCCCTAAAGACCCCGACGACGCAACCGAGGATCTTGACGTAGTCCGCGTAGATCGGCTCGAGCGCTGCGTTCTCCGGCTGCAGGCGGATCCGGCCGTCCTCGCGGTAGAACGTCTTGACGGTCGCCTCGTCGGCCGACTCGTCGTCGCCGGTGAGGGCGACCACGATCTCGCCGTTGCGCGCTTCCTCGGACTTGCGGACGATCACGAGGTCGCCGTCGAGGATCCCCGCCTCGATCATCGACTCGCCCCGGACGCGCAGCAGGAAGTCGCCGCCGGTCGAGCTCGGGAAGGTCATGTACTCCTGGATGTTCTGCTCGGCGAGGAGCGGCGCGCCGGCGGCGATGTCGCCGAGTAGCGGCAGCCGGCGTCGTGTCGGGCGCCTCGGCGGGCGCTGGCTCCGCAGCGGTGTTCGATGCCATACGCTCGCGGCCGATCAACTCGAGCGCGCGCGGCTTGGTGGGGTCGCGGCGGAGCAGCCCGGCGCGCTCGAGGTTCGCGAGATGGGCGTGCACCGTCGAGGGTGAGGCGAGGCCGACCTCCTCGCCGATCTCGCGCACCGTCGGCGGGTAGCCGTGGGCGTCGACATACTCGACGAGGTAGTTCCAGATCTGCTGTTGGCGGTCGGTGAGCATCGATGGCCTCCGTTGGGGCGGCGGGGGGCGGGGTCTGCGAACGTGTGTTCGACGGAAGAGTAGAGAGTCCTTCGGATGGCGTCAAGCGGCGGCGGGCGCGTACGATCGCGGCCGTGGCGATGCCAACCGGTTCAGGGCGCCCGCGGCCAAGACGCCTCGACCGGCTGCCCGAGCAGTACTTCGGTGCGTTGCTCGGTCGCGTCGCAGCCGCGGCGGCCGACGGCGGCCCGCCGCTCGTCGACCTCGGGCGCGGTAACCCGGAGACCGGCCCACCCGACCACGTCGTCGAGGCACTCGCGGAGGCCGCCCGGCGGCCCGACAGCCACGGCTATGCGCCGTTCCGCGGCCTGCCCGAGCTACGCCAGTCCATCGCTCGCCGCTACCGCGACCACTACGGCGCGGACATCGATCCGGAGACCGAGGTCGCCGTCGTGCCGGGGACCAAGGCAGCGCTCCTCGAGCTCGCTCTGGCCCTCGCCCAGAGCGGCGACCGGATCCTGCTCCCCGATCCGCACTACCCCGACTACACGTCGGGGATCGCGCTTGCCGGAGCGGACGTCGGGTTCGTTCCACTCGACCCGGCCGCCGGCTGGCAGCCCGACCTCGCGGCCGCTCCGCCGGCCGCGGCTCTCTACCTGAACTTCCCGTCGAATCCCTGCGCCGTCTGCGCCGGCCCCGGCCTCTTCGAGGCTGCCGTCGACTACGCCGGGCGCACGGGGACGGCGATCGTCCACGACGCGGCGTACAACGACCTCGTCTTCGACGGCCGCAAGCCCGAGAGCTTCCTCGCGACACCCGGAGCGAAGGACGTCGGAGTCGAGCTCTGGACGATGTCCAAGACCTTCGGGATGGCCGGCTGGCGGCTGGGGTTCGTCCTCGGGAACGCAGAGATCGTCGAGCGAGTCAACCTGCTCGGCGACCACTCTCGCGTCGGGATCCTCGCCCCGCTCCAGCAGGCCGCGATCGCGGCGCTGGACGGCCCTCAGGACAGTGTCGAAGAGCGCCGCGCCGCCTACGAGCGCCGCCGGGACAGGCTCGCCGCGGCGCTCCCCGAACCGCCCGTTAGCGAAGGCACGTTCTATGTCTGGCTCCGCCTTCCCGACGGTCTCACCCCAGAGCGCTTGCTCGTCGAGCACCGGGTCGCGGTCGCGCCGGGCGAGGGGTTCGGGGCGAGCGGAGCCGGCTGGGCGCGCATCTCGCTCGCAGTGACCGACGAGACGCTCGAGGCCGGGATCGAGCGGCTCGCACCCGCTCTCGAGGCGGCCTACGCATGAAGATCGGCATCGTCGTCCCCTTCTCCTGGTCCTACTGGGGCGGGGTCGTCGAGCACGCCGAGAATCAGGCGAGCGCCCTCCGTGCCCGAGGTCACGATGTGCAGATCTTGATGGGCCACGATCCGCCCGGGGTGAAGACCCGGCTGCTCCACCCGCGGACAGGGCGTCACGGGGACCTCCCCTCCGGGATCATCCCGATCGGGCGCTCGGTGGTCGTTCCCGCAAACGGCTCGCTCCCGAACGTGGTTCTCTCGCCGCGGGCGATGCTGCGCGTGCGCGACGTGCTCGGCGAGCAGCAGTTCGACCTCCTGCACCTGCACGAGCCGATGACCCCGGTGATCTGCGTCGTCTCGCTCGCCTATGCGAAATGCCCGGTCGTCGGAACGTGGCACGCCGCGGGCGACCTGGCCTGGATGCGCGCCGGGCTGAAGGCGTGGGGGTTCCTCGCCGACCGGATCGACGCTCGGATCGCGGTGTCGCGCATGGCTGCCGAGTCAGCCGCCCGCTGGCTCGGGCCCGGGTTCGAGATCGTCCCGAACGGCGTCGTCGTCCCCGAGCATGCGGATGCCGTCGGGCGGGAGCACCAGATCGTCTTCATCGGCCGCCACGACGCGCGCAAGGGCCTGCCCGTGCTGCTCGAGGCGTGGCCTGCGATCCGGCGGGCGAGCGGCGCGCGGCTGCGGCTGATCGGCACCGACCCGCTGCAGTACCGGCTGCTCCACTCCCGTATGCGCTTCGACGAGGACGGGATCGACGTCCTCGGGATCGTCTCGAACGAGGTGCGGGCGCGGGAGCTCGCGTACCGCGAAGATCTTCGTCTCGCCCGCGCTCGGCGGCGAGAGCTTCGGGATGGTGCTCGTCGAGGCGTTCGCCGAGGCGACTCCGGTGATCGCGTCGAACATCCCGGGGTTTGCGGACGTCGCGGTGCCCGATGCTGCGACGCTCGTCCCGCCGGGCGACGCGGGTGCGCTCGCCGATGCGGTGGTCGCCTTGCTTGCCGACGAGGACCGGCGCGTCGCCATGGGCCGCGCGGGCCGGGCCCTCGCGGAGGAGCGCTACGCCTGGCCCGACGTCGCCCAAAGGCTGGAGAAGATCTACGAGCGGGTGTCGGCATGAAGAGCACCTGGTTACGCCTTCTCGTCCCGGTTGCGCTCTTCGCGGTTGCGATTTCCCTGATCTGGTGGCGCGGGCCGGACTGGCACCTCGTGCGCGACACGTTCACGGTCGTTCGCTGGCCGTGGGTCGTGATCGCCGTCGGGCTCAACCTGCTCTCCGTCGTTGTCCGGGCGCTTGCCTGGAACGTTGTCATCCGCCAGGCGATCCCCAAGCCGCGCCTCGGGTTCAAGGTCGTCTTCTCGGCCTTCTGCGTCGGGCTCTTCGCTAACGCGGTATTGCCCGGTCGGGTCGGGGAGCTTGCCCGAGTCGCCGTGCTCGCGCGGCGGATGCCCGGCAAGAAGGGCGTCTGGGCGACGCTGATCGGGACGGTGTTCGCACACCGGATGTTCGATCTCTTCCCGACTGTGCTGCTCGTGATCTGGGTGGTGACCTTCGCGCAGCTTCCGCACTGGGCGGTGATGACGCTGATCGTCCTGCTCGGTGTCGGGATGGCGCTCTTCGCGGTTGCGGTGATCGGCGCCCGGGGCCAATACGGGCGTTCGCCGCGTGCGTTCGAAGATGGGCTCGGCCGAGTGCGGGTACTGATCGTGCGGGCGCGAATCGGCCTCGCGGTGATGCGCCGCCCGATCCCGGCCTTCACCGCCGCCGGCTTTCAGTTCCTCGGCTGGTTCTTCCAGCTGCTCGCCGTGTACGCGGCGATGCACGCCTTCCGGATCTACGAGCCGCTCGTCGCGGCCGGCCTCGTGCTGCTGATGATGAACGTGGTCACCGTGGTGCCGTTCTGGCCCGGGAACGTCGGCCTCACCCAAGCCGCCGTCGCCGTGTCGCTCGCCCAGTACGGCGTCCGCTACGCCGTGGGCTTCGCCTTCGGGATCGGCCTGCAGCTGATCGAGGCGTCCGTCGGGATCGGAGTCGGAGGTGTGTTCCTGGCCCGCGAGGGGATCTCCTACGCGATGCTCAAGGACATGGAGACCGAGGCCGACCACGAGGAGGGCGCGGTGATCGCGCACGAGGAAGAGCTCGAGGCCGAGGCCTCGGCGCAGGCCTCGTAGGAACTACATGTTGGGGATGATGAAGAAGAGCTTGGAGCGCTTCGGAGCGCCCTCCCAGGCCATCTCGCCGCCGGGCTGAACGAGCGTTCGCGTTCCGGCCGGGGCCTCTGACTCGAAGCGCTTGGCCAGTTCGTTCGCGTCATCCTCGTCGGCGGCTCCGACGAGCAGGTACTTCCAGCGGCGGGTTGTCGGGATCCCCTCGGCCTCGAGCTTGTCGGCGAGCTCGACGGCAGCGCCGTGGCTCGGCAGGTCGAGCCGGACCTCCCATTCGGCGTAGCCGGAGGCCTCGGTGTCGGCCTCGTCCTGCTCCTCGCGCTCCTCGTTCTCCTCCTCGACCTCCGCGTCGGTCTTCGGCAGGGGCTCGTCCGCGGGTTTCCACTCCTCGGCGACCGAGTGCCACTGGTCGAGCGTCAGCTCGGCGGCCCCGCCGGCCTTGTCGACGAGCGAGCGCACGACCTCCATCGCCTGCTCGGCCGTCTCGCGAGTGTCCGCGTAGAGGAAGACCTGCGAGCCCTCGCCGCTGACGGCGACGCGCTGGCCGAGTGCCTCCCGCGCATCATCCTCCAGCTCGTGCTCGTCGAGCTCCTTCGCAAGGTCGTGGCCTTCCTCGAGCTCGACGGTGATGCGCCAGTCCTCGGCCATCAATACATCGGCGGCGGGCCGCCGACCTCTTCGGGAATCTCCGGTTTCCAGGCTGCGACCGTCGGGTCGCGCGACAGCGCGAGCTCGACCAGCTTCTCGCAGGCCGCGACGAACGCCTCGACGGCCGACTCCGCTGTCTCGTAGCGCGCTTCGTCGATCGCGAAGACCTGCTCCTGAATCGTGTACGGCCTCGTCGCGACGCGCGTCTTGAAGCGCACGTTGACCGCGCCTTCGACGTCCCAGGCGTCGGTCGCCATCCGCATCGGCGGGCGGCCCGGCTGCCACGGGTTCTGCTCGTCGCCGTAGAAGTTTCGCGGCCGCAGCTCGGCGCTGAAGCCGACGGAGCCCTTGGCGTTCTCGACGAGAACCTTGATCATCGTCTGCCCGGAGATCTCGCTCTCCAGCACGACTCCCTCGGTGGCGAAGTCGGCTCCCCCTCGGGCGTTGAGCTCGTCCGTGGTGCTCGCGAGCTTCGCGTCGGCGGCGCCCAGGTCGTCGAGGAGCTTGTCGGCGGCGCCTTCGTCGAGCTCGCCGAGGATCGGGGTGAGGTCGGGCCTCTCGGTTATGCGAACAGTCGTCATGAAGGCTTTTTAGCCTATGCGCTCTCGTCACCGAGGCGCTTGGCGAGCTCCTCGATCTTGCCCTGGGCCGTCGAAAGCTGCTCGGCGCAGCGGCGGTAGAGCTCCTCGCCGCGCTCCCAGAGCCGCGTCAGCTCCTCCAGCTCGACGTCGCCGCGCTCAAGTCGCTCGACGATCCGCTCGAGCTCGGCCTGGCTCTGCTCGAAGCTCAGCTCCGGCTCTGTCATTCGGCGCGAGCTCCGAACGATCCGGTCGCCACTTCGATCCCGAGTGCAGTCCCCGGCGCGGGGAGCTCGCGTACCAACGAGTCGCCGGCGCGCACGATTGCGTAGCCGCGGTCGAGAGTGGAGCGGGGGGAGAGCGTCTTCAGCCGGCCGTGAGTCGCCTCGAGCCGGGAGCCGCGGCGCTCGAGTGCGAGGAGCGGTGCGCTGCCGAGCCGCTCGTGGGTGGCTGCGAGGCGCTCGGAGCGCTGCTCGACGATTCGCCGGGCGCTCCGCCGGAGGCTCGTGCGGGCACGCTCGAGCCCGCCCTGGAGCTCGTCGAGGTCGGGAACGACGAGCCGCCCCGCCACCGACGGGGTCGAGGCGCGGACATCCGCGGCCAGATCCATCAGGGGTGTGTCCTGCTCATGGCCGACGGCGCTCACGACCGGGACGGGGCAGGCGGCAACCGCCCGCACCAGTCGCTCGTCGGAGAACGGAAGCAGGTCCTCGAAGCTGCCGCCGCCGCGGGCGACGATCACGACGTCGGCGCCGCGGCCGCAGAGATCGGCGATCGCCATGACGATCGAGGGCGCGGCTCTCGGGCCCTGCACGAACGTCTCCGCGACGACGATGCGGGCGGGCGGGAACCTCGTCGTGATCGCAGTGAGTACGTCGCGCTTCGCGGCGGCGTCGTTCCCCGTGACGAGACCGATCAGCCGCGGAATTCGCGGGAGCGGGCGCTTGCGCTCCGCTGCGAACAGACCCTCTGCGGCGAGCTTCGCCTTCAGCCGCTCGAGCGACGCGAGGTGGGCGCCGAGCCCGAAGCGCTCGATCGTCAGCACCCGCAGGTGGAAGTCGCCGCGCTGCTCGTAGAGCTCCGGGCGCCCGTACACGTGGACGCGCTCGCCGTCCACCAGCTCGAGCCGCAGCCCGTCGAACTGCCCGCGTGGCATCTGCGCCGAGAGACACGCGCCGTTCTCGGGATCCTTGAGCGTGAAGAACACGGAAGCCCAGCGCTCCTGGCGCCGCAACTCTGTCACCTCGCCCTCGACCCAGACCGTCGGCAAGCGCTCCAGCCACACGGCGATGCCCTGGTTGAACGCGCGCACGGAGAAGACCTTGCGCCCGTCGACCTCCGTAGCCTCGACCTTCACGGGTCGATGCTAGTGGTCTAGAGGAGGATCTCGGCTGCGGTCTCGAACGAGCAGCCCGCGTTCACGAGCTCGACCGCGTGATGCAGGTCGGCCTCGGAGTTCGCGATCTGCTTGGCAAGGTCGGCGGGGAAGCCCGCCTCGATCAGGACATGCAGGCGCCAGGAAACGACTTTGTCGTTTTCTGAGGGTGGGATCTCAGTCGTCTGTGCCATCATCAGCCGCCTCTTCGCTTCTCCGTAGACGAACCCTGCTTGCGAAAGTTGGGTCCGCGACGGTGGATTTCGGTCCAGCTCACTTTAGTACGAGAGCCCCCTAGCTGCGCGTCGAGAGAGATTCAAGCCTTCGGTTCAGTTCTGCGATCCGGCTCTCGACGACCCGCAGCTCCACTTCGACTCGCTCTGCGATCGCTCCTTCGGCCTCACGGGCGAACCGCTCGATCGATAGCTCGAGCTCGCGGGCAAGGCGGCGGGCGGCGTCCTCGCGAGACGCGCGGATCGTCTCGTCGAACTGGGTCGCAGCGGCCTCGGCCGCATGCTGCGTCTCGCGGGAGAGAACGCGTTTCAACTGCTCGAGCTGGCGGCGCTCGACGTCCTGGAGCTGGAGAGCGACGCGCTGGGTCGCCTCTGCCTGCTCGTGGTCGATCTGATCCTGAAGCTCCCGCTCACGCCGGCGGAGGCGCTCCGCGACCTCGTGCAGGGCGCGCCTGCGCTCGGCGCTGTGGGTCTCGAGCTCGGCCGCGAAGGCAGCCGCCACATCCTGGGCGGCGCGGTCGAGGTCCTCGCGCATCTTGGCGATCCGGTTCCGATGCTCTTCGAGCGAGCTCTCGAGCTGAGTGGTCGCGGAGTCGATCTTGGCCTCGATCGCGGCCACGAGTTGCTGCTGGCGCTGACCGATCCGCTCGAGCTCGGAGGTGAGGCCCTGCTGGAGCGCCGTCACATCGGACCCCCAGTCCACGAATCGCTGCTCGACCGCCCGCTGTGCGTCGGTCAGCGCCGCGCTCAGCTTCGAGGTCGCATCGCGCTCGCGCTCGGCGACATCCCGCCGGCGCTCGTCGGTGATGCGGCGCTCCTCCTCGGCGAGCACCGACAGCGCGTGCGAGCGCGCGAGTGCGAGGTTCTGCTCGAGCTCGGCTGCCCGAACCTCCGACTCCTGAGCGAGCACCGCGTCGAAGCGGGCCTTGCCGCGCTCGATCTCCTCGTCGAGCGTACGCATCGTGCCCCGCATCCGCACGTAGGCGGTGATCGCGATCGCGGCGGCGATGCAGGCGACGACGGCGGCAGCGATTGCGGCGTAGGTCACGGCATTAGGTTAGGCGCGCCGTGACGAGCGCGGCGGCCAGGAGGATGTTCGCCCACGGGAGGATGCGCAGGGTTCGCTCCATGGGCTCGACGCCCTCGAGCGACCCGAGCGTGCGGCGGGCGTGCCGCACCGGGGTGGAGAGGGCGCGCTGGACGATGATCATCGCGGTTGCATATCCAGCGGCCAGGACGACGTCGGCCTTCAATGTCACAGCCTGTGCGTAGTAGGCAGTCAGAACGGGGAAAGCGCCCCATGCGAGGGCGAGGCCCCACTGGTTGTGGAAGACACCGCCGAACCACTCGAGGTTGTAGGCGGGGACGAGGAACGCGCCGACGGCGACGAAGGCGAGCAGCCCCCAGCCCCAGTTCGACGCCGCCCAGATGCCGATCGCGGATGCGCCCGCCAGAGCGGTGACCGCGAGCCCGACGAGCATGCGCGACGGGATCGCGGTGCCGAGCGGCCGTCCGTGCAGCTCGTCGAGGGCGTGGGCGGAGATCCCGAGGGCGAGCAAGAACGCCGCCATCGTCCACAGCATTCGGTTGGTGCTGAAGACCGGCGCCAGCGTCGCGCCGAGCGCGACGTACGCCAGGTTCCAGGCGGTGTACGGCAAATGGACGACGGTGACGTAGTCGCGCCAGCCGCCGGCCCGCAGCGCGTAGAACGCGGGCCTTACCTCTTCCGACCCCATGTCACCACCCCTCCACCGAGCGAGAGCCGGCGTGCCGAGACGCCGCCTATCCCCGAGTCGCTCCAGGCTTCGAGCTGCCGGTCGAGCGGCCACGCCTCGTAGTAGCTGCGGATCGAGGGGCCGAGAAACGACCCGGCCTCGTGCCACCCGCTGCCGATCGCCGCGCCCGCCGCGGGCAAGCCGGCGCGGACGTGCAGCTCCCAGAGGCCGCGCCACGCTCCGGTCGGGAGCCCGAACTCGAGCCCGGCGATCGTGCCGCCCGGGCGGACCACCCGTGCCAGCTCGCGCAGGACAACAGGCGGGTCGTCGACGTAGCGCAGCAAGTAGGTGAAGGTCAGGCCGTCGAACTCGCCGTCGTCGAACGGCAGGCTCTGGGCGCTCGCCTCGACGAGCTCGATCTCGCCGCCGGCTCGTCGCGCCGCCTCGGCGAGCATCTCGGCGCTCTGGTCGACGCCCACGACGGTGCAGCCCTTTTGCCGGCGAAGCTCCAGTGCGACTGCTCCCGTCCCGGTTGCGACATCGAGGACGCGGTCGCCCGGCCCGGCCTCGATCCGCGACACGAGGAAGCGCCGCCAGCGCGGATCCTGCCCATAGGAGAGCAGTGACGCGTACCGGTCGTAGGTCGGAGCGAGCGGCGCGAACATCGTCTTCGCGTGGGCCGTCCTGTCCACGAGACGAGTGTACGGCGAATAACCTCAGCTGATGGCTCTCGTCGACGACCTGGAGCAGGCCGCGCAGGCCGCGTCCGGATACGGGCGAGTGACCGCTGTGCTCCCCGCCGAGCCCTCGGCGCAGCGCGCCTACCTGGTCGCGCTGGGCGAGGACGAGGCCCGCGAGTGGCTGGTGCTCGACGAGGCATTCTCGCCTGTCGCCGACCGCGAGGCGGTTCGCGAGGTGGCCTCGATCGTCGTGCTCTGCGAGCTGGCGGGCGAGCTCGCAGGCGGCGGCCAGCTCGAGGAGCTGCGAGCCCGCCTCGCCGAGGTGCGGATGACCGAGCAGACGCCTGGGATCGAGCAGGCAGAAGAGGCCGCGCTTGCGCTCGAGCGCGCGATCGGCGCACCGCCCGTCGTCGCCTCGCCGGCCTACCTCGACGCGGTCGGGGTCGCGACGAAGCGGCTCGAGGAATCGCTCGGCGACTACGCCTCCCCGTTCGCCAGCTCGTTGGCCGCTGCGGCCGGCACCGTCGAGGCTTTCATCGCCGAAGTCGAGAGCCGCCAGGTGGTGGCGCTGCGCTAGGGTGAGCGTATGGAAGGCGGAGGCTTTGGATTCCCGTTCGGGGGCGACCCGGAAGACCTGCTTCGTGGGCTGCAGGAGTTTGCAGCGCAACAGGCCGAGTCGGTTCAGGAGGCGCAGCGCGAGCAGTTCGCCACGTTGACGCTGAACACTGCGGTCGAGCTCACCTCCGCCGCTCTCTCGCAGGTCTCGGTGGCGGGCACCTCCGACGAGCAGGCAATCGCTCTTCGCGATGCGATGCGCGTGCTTTTCCCTGAGGCCGTCGCACTCGTGAGTGCGGCCCGCCAGGGCTTCATGCGCGAGTCCTCATAGCCAGGTAATACAGTCGCGCCTGTGGCGCTCTTCGACAGGACGATCACCCGCGCGCTACCCGTCGTCCCTCGCTCGGTCGTGCGCCGGCTCGCTGCGCCGTATATCGCCGGGGCGACGCTCGACGACGCGGTTCGCGTCGTGCGGCGGCTGAACGCCGAGGGCAAGGCCGCGACCGTCGACGTCCTTGGCGAGGAGGTCGCCACGGCGGCCGAAGCCGGCGAGATTGCGGCTGCCTATCACGCAGCGCTCGAGCGGATCGAGAGCGAGGGGCTCGACGCGAACATCTCGGTGAAGCTGACGGGTCTCGGGCTCGAGCTCGGCGCCGAGACTTGCCGCGCGAACCTCGAGGCGCTGGTCGTCGACGCCGCCGCGCGAGGCAACTTCGTGCGGATCGACATGGAGCACTCGGCGGTCACCGACGAGACCCTGAAGATCTACCGCGAGGTTCACGCGGCCGGGCACGACAACGTCGGGGTCGTCCTCCAGGCCTGCCTGCGGCGGACCCATGCCGATGTCCCGGACCTCGACAACGTCCGTCTCTGCAAGGGCATCTATGTCGAGCCGCTCTCGGTCGCCTTCCACGACCCCGACGAGATCCGGGGCAGCTTCCTCGCTGCGCTCGACGCGCTCTTCGACCAGGGCACCTACGTGGGGATCGCCACCCACGACGAGGTGCTGATCGGCGAGGCGCTTCGCCGGATCGGGTCGCGTGGGCTTGCGCACGACAGCTTCGAGTTCCAGATGCTGCTCGGCGTGCGCACGGCCCGCGGTGACGACCTCGTCCGCGCCGGTCATCGCCTGCGCGTCTACGTGCCGTTCGGGACTCACTGGTACGAGTACTCGCTGCGGCGGCTGCAGGAGAACCCGAAGATCGCCGGCTACGTGGCGGCCGACACGCTCCGCCGCTTCAGCCCGTTCTAGCCGGACGGGTGGTAGAAGCGCCAGAGGATGCCGTTCCGGCATCCGTCGGCGGCGGCCTGGGTCTCGGGGGTCGTTTCGTAGAGGAGATAGACCGCCCGATTCGCGAGCCTCTTCGCGGCCTGCTGTGGGGTCATGCCGGCACGGACCGGGACGTGGAGGATCTTCGACATCTTCCCCATCGGCAGGCGCCAGCACGCGGTCCACTCGGTCATCCAGATCGACTTGCTGTCGTCGGTGAGTAGGCCCGGCGGGCGGTCGCTGCCCCTGTCGATCGAGGCGACGGCGACGGATGCACCGCACAGCGCAAGGAAGACGAGTGCGACCAGAAGGATCCCCCGACCTCTCAAGAAACTCAGTATGCCCGCCCTCCCGAGCGACCGCTCGGACTATTACGCCGGGAGCATGAAGCCACCGTCGACCACGAGGATGTGGCCTCGGATCATCTCGGCGCCCGGCGAGCAGAGAAATGACACCGCCGCCGCGACGTCCTCGGGCTCGACCATCCGGCCCGCGGGGTTCGCGCGGCCTGCGGCCACCATCTGGTCCTTGTTCGGGAAGTGATCGAGCGCCCCTGTCTCGACCACCCCGGCCGACACGGCGTTCACCCGGATGCCGCGCGGGGCCAGCTCGACCGCCAGGTAGCGCACGAGCGCCTCGAGCGCCGCCTTCGAGACGCCGATCAGCGAGTAGTTCGGCAGCACCCGCTGCGAGCCGAGCGACGAGATGCCGACGATCGAGGAGCCTGGCGGCATCTGAGGAGCAGCAGCCTTCGCGAGCTCGAGCAGCGCGCGGGTGTTCGCGCCCAGCGTCCAGTCCCAATGCTTCTCGGTGCTGTCGAGCGCTTCGAGCACGACTCCGGAGGCGGCATTGTGGACGAGCACGTCGAGCGGCCCGAGCGCCGTCACCTCGTCGAGCACGCGGCTCGAGGTGATGTTCCCGCGCACGAGCACGGGGTCAGCTCCCAGCTCGCGGAGCGCCGTCGCCGTCTCCTCGGCGGCGGTGTCGTTGCGCATGTAGCCGATCGCCACCCGGCGTGCACCCTCGCGCGCGAAGCGCAGTGCGATCGCGCGCCCGATACCGCGCGAGCCGCCCGTGACGAGGACGTTCACGCCCGTGGAAGCGGGCGGTCGGCCGGCGCGGCGCTCGGGATCCCGGCCCAGCCAGGGCGGGTCTCCGATTCCCGCGGGCCTTCCTCGGCCTTCGAGGAGGCGTAGCCGAGATCGTCGAGCAGCTTGATCTTCGCCTCGGCGTAGATGCGGACCTCGTTGTCCGCCGGCAGGTCGGCCACGAGCTCGTGGACTCGTGCCTTGAGCTGGTAGGCGAAGTGCGGGGTGGCGGGGCCGACGAGAGCGTCGACGTCCTGGCGGGTGGGCTCCGTGGTCATCGCGCGAAGCCTAACGGCGGGCGGGTATGGTCGAGCGGTGAGGAGGTTGAGCGGGGTCGATCTGATGCTGCTCGCGGTCGTCCTCCTCTGGGCGCTCAACATCTCGGTCACGCGTTACGTGGTGCAGAACGGCTTCGAGCCGCTCGCCTACGCGACGATCCGCTACGGCGCCGCGGTCGCGCTCTTCTGGATCTACACGTGGTGGCGCGAGCGCTCGTTCCGCGTCTCCGCGGCCGACCTCAAGCTCGTGTTCATCGCCGCGCTCCTGATCTACGTCAACCAGGTCTCGTTCGTTACCTCGGTTCACCTGACGAGCGCGTCGACGGTCGGCCTGGTCCTCGGCACGACACCCGTGTTCGTCGGGATCCTCGCCACGCTGGTCGGGTTGGAGCGGCTCGGTCAGGCGTTCTGGGTCGCCGCCGTCGTCTCGTTCCTCGGGGTCGGACTGATCGCCGCCGGCGCGAGCGGCGGCTTGACCGGCGACCTGCTCGGCGACGGTCTTGCGATCGCGACCGCCGCGACGTGGGCCGGGTACTCGGTCGCCGTCACGCCGCTGATGAAGCGGTACTCGCCGTACCGGATCAGCGCGCTCGTGCTCGCGATCGGCTGGGTGCCGCTCGCGTTGACCAGCATCCCGGAGCTGCAGAGCCAGACCTTCTCCGGCTTCGGGTGGAAGATGATCCTCGCGCTCGGCTTCGCGGTCGTCGGGCCGCTCTTCCTGACGACGATCCTGTGGTTCACCGCGATCGGCCGCGTCGGGCCGTCGCGGGCCTCGCTCTTCGCCAACCTCGAGCCGTTCTTCGCCGTACTGTTCGCGGTACTCCTCCTGTCGGAGACGCTCAACGGGTGGGAGATCGCCGGCGGCGTTGCGATCGCGATCGGGATCTGGATCGAGCGGCGCGCCCAGCACTCACCCGAACCGGTCGTCGTGCTGTCGGAATAACCGTGACAATCACTCCCGTGGCCGAGCTCGGCATCCTCGACGCCGTCGCCCGCCAGGCCCGGATCGCGGGCGACACCGCACATCGACCGTGGCCGCTGCCCGGCACCCCCTGGGCCCAGGCTCAGACCCGGCACGACATCCTGCTCGCATACTGGCGGGCGCCGATCGATGTCCTGGCCCGGCTGCTTCCGGCCGACGTGGCCGCCGATACGTTCGACGGCGAGGCCTGGGTTGCGGTCTCCGCCTACCGGGTGACCGGCCTCCGTGTCCGCGGGCTCCCTCCGTTGCCCGGGCTCTCGTCGTTCCCGCAGCTCGAGGTGAGCACGCCCGTAACGGTCGACGGCTACCCCGGTCTCTGGCTCTTCCAGCTCGAGACCGCGAAGCAGATCGTCGTCGAGGCGTCGAAGCGAACGCACCGGTTCCCGGCCTACCGCGCGCGGATCTCGACAGGGCGTGAGGCGGCAGGCTTCCGCTTCGGGGCGAAGCGAGACGGGCTCGCGTTCGAGGCTCTCTACAACGGTCGCGGGTCCGAGTTCACGCCGGCACCCGGCTCGGTGGAGTACTTCCTGACCGAGCGGTACGCGCTCTACACCGCCGACGGCGGGCGGCTCTATCGCGCGCAGCTTCACCATCCGCCCTGGCGGCTGCAGGGCGCGGCGGGTGAGGTCGAGGCGGCGACGCTCGCGCCGCTGCCGCTCGAGGGCGACCCGTACCTTCTCTTCTCTCCCGTCCAGGACTTTCTGCTCTGGCCGCTGGAGGAGCTGTGAACCCGCAGCGCAAGACGGCGCTCGTCTCCGTCGGGGCGGCCGGAGCGCTCGTCGTGCTCAAGCTGACGGTCGGTCTCTCCGCGGGGAGCCTCGGGCTGGTGTCGGAGGCCGTTCACTCCGGGACGGATCTCGTCGCGGCGCTGCTCACCTTCTTCGCTCTGGGTGTCGCGGTGCGGCCCGCCGACGTCTCGCATCCCTACGGCCACGGGAAGGCTGAGCATCTCGCCGCGCTCGCGGAGGCGGCATTTCTCGCGGCGGCGAGCGTCCTCATTGGGGTGCGGGCCCTCGAGCGCCTCTTCGGCTCACGGCCCTCCAACGTGCAGACCTCCTGGTACGTGTTCGCGACGATCGCCGTCGTGATCGTCGTCGACGCGAGCCGCACCGTGATGTCCAGGCGGATGTCGAGGCGCACCGGCAGCCCCGCACTGGCCTCGAACGCGCTCCACTTCGCGAGCGACCTGGCCGGGTCGGTCGCGGTCCTGTTCGGGCTGCTCGTCGTGCGGGCAGGTCATCCGAAGGGCGACGCGCTCGCCGCCCTGTTCGTGGCCGTGCTCGTCCTGGTTGCGGCGGCAAGGCTGATGCGCCGGAACGTCGACGTCCTGATGGACCGTGCTCCCGCCGATGCCGAGGAGGCCGCCCGCGTGGCGATCGCAGCGCTCGGCCCACGCGTCGAGCTTCGCCGGCTCCGGATGCGGCAGGCGGCCGGGCGACAATTCGCCGACGTCGTGATCGGCGTCTCGCCGACCTCGCCGGTCGGCGAGGGCCACGCGGTCGCCGACGAGGTCGAGCAGGCGGTCCAGCGCGCGCTGCCGGGCAGCGACGTCGTCGTGCACGTGGAGCCCGCCGACGGGACCGACCCGCGCGAGCGCGCCTATGCCGCGGCGGCGGCGGTCCCGGGCGTCCGTGAGATCCACAACATGAGCCTCGTCGACGTGGGCGGGCGCAACGAGCTCTCGCTGCATGTGAAATTGCCGGGCGAGATGTCCCTGGCCGAGGCGCACGATGTGGCGGAGCAGCTCGAGGCGGCGATCCTCGGCGCAGTCCCCTCCGTCGACTCGGTGCGGACCCACCTCGAGCCGCTGTCCGGCGACCTCGCGGGGCAGGAGGTGACCGGCGACACCGCCGCCGTTGAGAAAATAGTCTCCGACGTGACCGGATCCCGCCCCCGCGAGCTGCGCTTCGTCCGGACCGATGCCGGCGTCGTCGCCTATCTGACCCTCGGCCTCGACGGCGCGACGAGCCTCGATGCGGCCCATGCCCGTGCGAGCGAGATCGAGGCCAGGATCCGCGTCGAGGCGCCGGAGATCGCCGATGTGGTCGTACACACCGAACCGGCCGCGCAGCGGCCTGTCCGCCAAGGGCGGACCAGTGGAGGGGGTTCGGGGGAACCGGGAGGTTCCCCGACGAACTGCCGTGAAGCTCTGCATGTTCAGCCCGAAGGGGATGGACCTCGAGCGAGGCTGGCCCGGGCGCATCGACGGCGAGCAGATCGTCCAGCTCGCCGCGCAGACGCTGCAGGCGTTCTTCACGGGTGGCGGCGGCGCACGTGAGCACGCGACCTACGAGCTCGCCGAGTGCGACCTGCGCGCGCCCGTGCTCTACCCGCCCGCGATCCGCCTGTTCGCGCCGTTCAAGAAAGGCGCGACGCCGTTCTTCTCGTTCGTCAGCCCTCACCCGGTGCTCGGCCCCGAGGAGGCGCTGCCGCATCCCGCCGGCACCGAGGAGCTCGACTACCGGGTCGGGGTCACGGCGGTGATCGGCGCGGGCGGCCAGATCGGCGGGTTCACACTCGCGAACGTCTGGACGGCTCGCGACCTGGCGCGAGCCGAGCGCGAGGCCGGGCACGGCCCGGCGAAGAGCGGCGACTTCGGCATCTCGCTCGGGCCGCTCGTTGTCACACCCGACGAGCTCGCCGGCGAGTGGGTTGTGGCCCGGGTGAACGGCGAGGAGCGAACGCGTGCCGACTTCCGCTCGCTCGAGCATCCGTGGCCGGAGCTCGTCGAGCATGCCTCGCGCAACACGGCGCTTCGCCCGGGCGATCTGCTCGTCGCGCTGGCCGCCGAAGGATCAGGTCAGCCGCTTCGGCCCGGGGACGTCGTCGAACTCGAAGGTGACGGGATCGGGGTGCTGAGGAATCGCGTCGGGTAACTACGCGATCTTGTGTTGCCCAGAGCCGTCCGCGTTCATCACGTAGACGTCGTCGCCGCCGTTCCGCGTCGTGAGGAACGCGATCTGCTTGCCGTCGGGCGACCAGGCCGCGTCGGTGTTGTCGTACGCGACGTTCGTCAGCTGCCGCTGCCCGGTGCCGTTCGCGTTGGCGACGAAGATCTGGAAGTTCCCGCCGACCTGCTGCTGGAAGAGGATCTTGGTGCCGTCGGGCGACCAGTGCGGCTCGCCGGCATCCGTCGACGAATGCGTGATCCGCGTCTGCGGGCCGCCGCCGGCCGGCATGACGTAGATCTGGTAGCGGCCGGTCCGATTCGACTCGAACGCGATGCGGCGGTTATCGGGCGACCAGGCCGAGGCGAAGTCGTTGGCGGGGCTCGTCGTCAGCTTCTTCTGCTTCGAGCCGTCGGCGTTCATCACCCAGATGTCGCCGAACGCGCTCGGGCCCGTGCGGTCGAAGGCGATCTTCTTGCCGTCCGGCGACCAGACGCCCCAGTAGTCGTCGTCGTTCTGGCTCGGGGTCAGCTCATGCAGGTTCGTGCCTCCGGCGTTCATCGTGAAGATCGAGCCGACGCCGTCGGTGATCCGGTCGAACGCGAGCATCGTCCCATCGGGCGACCAGTCGAACAGCTCGTCGTAGCCGCCGCCGCCGCTCGAGACGCGCTTCAGGCTGCCGCCGGTCGAGTTCATCACGTACACGTGCCCGGACGAGATCACCTGCCCGCCCGCGACGCGCGAGAAGGCGATCTTCTTCCCGTCGGGCGACCAGGCGAGGTCGATGCTGTCGAGGGAGCCGTGGGTGAGCCCGCGGCGAGCGCCGCCGTTCGCCTTCACCGTGTAGATCTGCCACGGGGTGGGCCCGCTGTCGGGCTCCGTGCGGCTCGCAAACGCGATCGTCTTACCGTCAGGCGACCAGGCCGGGGCGGCGTCGTCGATCGGGTTCGCAGCGGCGACCCCCCGCTGTGCCGCACCGGCGCCGCCGGTGAGCGAGACGGCGAGCCCCATCGCGGCAAGGCCGGCGAGTGTGACGGCGTGCAAGAACGGGAGTCGGGTGGTCATGTCTTCTCGGGGTTCGTCGTGGGCCCAGGGGCGCGGAAATCGGCCGCAGTGCCATCGTAGACGGTTTTGCCGGGTAGTCGCTCGTAAGAACTAGGTTAGAACGATGCCGCTCGCTCTGGACTGGGACGGAACCTGCACGGTTCTCGATTCGCTCGTCGAGGCTGTCCGGATTTTCGGCGACCCCGCCATATTTCACGAGCGGTTCGGCTCCTACGGCGAGTCCCTCGCCGCGGAGGTCGGAACGATCCGGGCCACGTCGCAGGAGGTCGAGGCGTGGGCGGCCGCCGAGGTGCGCCTCAGCCCAGGGCTGCGGGAGCTTGTCGAGCGGCACGGCGCCGTGATCGTGTCCAGTGGGCTGCCGCAGCTGATCCGACCCGTGCTCGACCGCGAAGGGCTCGAGGTCGAGGTGCGTTGCAACGCCGCCGAGCCGCTGCCCGGCGGCTGGAGGCTCAGCTTCAGGGACGCCGGGCCCTGCCCCGTCTGCGGGGACATGTGCAAGCGGCGGTCGCTTCCGGAGGGCCACCCGCTCGTCTACGCCGGCGACGGTGTCTCCGACCGTTGTGCCGCGCGAGCGGCCGACCGTGTCTTCGCGCGCGGCTGGCTCGCGGACGACCTCGGCTCGTCGGGGCTTCCGCACGAGCGCTTCGAGACTCTCGCCGACGTTGCTGCTGCGCTTTCCTGAGCCGTACGACTTCGAGGTGTCGACCGAGCGCTTCCGCGTCTTCGGCCGCGACCTCGCGAACCTCTGGCTCGACGGTGCGCTGCACCGCGTGATCGGCGGGCGTGAGGTGCGGATCGCGGCGGCGCCGGGCGGGGTCGACGTCGAGCCCCTCGACGGCGAGACGCGCGCCGGGGTTGAGAAGCTGCTCGGCCTCGAGTTCGAGCTCGAGCCGTTCACGGCCTGGGCGGCAGAGCAGCCCGTGCTCTCCGGAATCGTCGCTTCGCTCCCGGGCTTCCGCCCGCCGCTCGCACCCGACCCCTTCGAGAGCCTCGTGACGTCGATCACGGCGCAGCAGGTGTCGCTGATCGCGGCCTCCGCGATCCGTGGCCGCTTCATCCAGCGGCTCGGCGTCCAGGCCGGCGAGGCCTATGCATTCCCGACCCGGGCGAGGGTTGCCGGATCCGACGAGGCGGAGCTCGTCGAGCTCGGCTTCTCGCGGCGCAAGGCCGAGTACGTGATCGGCCTCGCCCGCGACGATCTGGATCTCGAAGGGCTTCATCTGCTGCCCGACGACGAGGTCCGCGCACGCCTCGTCGCAGTGCGCGGGCTCGGGCCGTGGACGGCCGAATGGTTCCTCGGTCGCCACCTTGCGCGTCCGCGCGCGTGGCCGGTCGGTGACCTCGCCCTGCGCAAGGCGGTCGATCTCTTCTACGGTTGCGATGTGCACGAGCTCGGCCCGCGCCTCGATCCGTTCCAGAATCTCTCCGCTCATTACCTCCTGACAGCGTCCCGAATGCCATGAACATCCGTCCCGCCACTTCCGCCGACGAGGCCGCCCTGCGGTCGCTCTGGGAGGAGTTCGAGGCCGAGTTGCCCGAGCCCGAGGGGTTCGAGCCAGAGACCTGGGAGCAGTACTCGAAGGAGCTGAACGCGAACATCGCCGCCGGCGCCGTGTTTCTCGCCGAGGACGGCGGCACTGCGGTCGGGATGCTCGAGGCGAGCGTCGCCGACAAGGGGCGCTGGCACGTCGAGACCGTTCAGGTGCGGCCCGAGGCCCGCCGTCAGGGCGTGGCGAAGGCGCTCCTCAAGGCGTGCGCCGAAGCCGCCCGCGCTGCCGGTGCGACCCATGTCTCGCTCGGCGTGCTTGCCTCCAACGAGGCCGCCCAGGAGGTCTGGCGCCGGCTCGGCTTCGAGGCCGTCGAGCTCGTGATGGCGCAGCCGATCGATGCGCTCGAGCTCCGGGTCGGCGAGGCGCCCGTTGGCCCTTCGCGCGCGACGACCCATATCCAGACCGACGATCGGCACGCCGTCGAGCGCGCGATCCAGCACTTCGTGCCCCGCCTCGAGAGCGTCGAGATCCGAGACGCGGACGGCGGCTGGATTCGGATCTCCGACCCGGTACTCGACAACGAACGGGAGGCGCACGCTCGCTTCGCCGACACGCTGTCGGACATGCTCGGCGCCGTGGTCGTCGCCCTGGCGCTCGAGAGCGGCACCGTCGTGCGCTACCGCCTCTACGAGCGTGGGCGCATGGTCGACGAGTACCTGTCGGTGCCGGGTTTCTACGGCGGCCTCGATCGCGCGGACGAGCTCGCGCTGGAAGCGAACCCGACGCTCGTCGCGAGGCTCACCGGTGCAGAGCGCGACGAGGTCCGCCGGGTCGCGCGAACGGGGGCGACGCCGGCCGACCTGCCTCCGGGTGCGGAGCTGTACGCCGCGATCGGCCGGATGATGGGGCTCGACGTCGGGTCGTGAAGCTCTTCGACGCCGCCCGCTGCCCCTTCTGCGCGCGCGTCCGGCTTGCGCTCGCCGAGAAGGCGGTCGCGTACGAGACCGTCGAGGTCGACCTCGGCAATCGCCCCGCCTGGCTGTACGAGCTGAACCCGCTCGGCAAGGTGCCGGTGCTCGACGATGGCTTCCCGCTGCCCGAGTCGGCCGTCGTGATGGAGTACCTCGAGGAGCGGTTCCCCGAGCCGGCGTTGCTGCCGGCGGATCTCGATGGGCGTGCGAAGGCCCGGCTCGCGGTGTTTCGCTTCGACGATCTGCTCGGCGACGAGTACTACGCGCTCCGGCGCGGCGAGCCGAACGCCGTCGATGCGCGCCTGGCCGAGCTTCCGGTGGGCGAGAGCCTCTTCGTCGACTTCGCTTATCTTCCGTGGGTCATGCGCCTCCGCGAGGTCTACGGCGTCACGCTCCCCGACCGGATCGAGGGATGGCTCGAAGCGCTCGGCGCCCGGCCGGCGGTGGCGGCCGAGCTCGAGATCGTGCGGGGGCTCGCATGACGGAGGGCCTGATCGAGGCGGAGGAGCTCGCGGGCCGGCTCGGCGAGGTCAAGGTGGTCGACGTGCGGCGGCCCGAGGAGTTCGACGGCTCGTTCGGCGCGCCCTGCGACGCGCGTCAGGGACACATTCCGGGCGCCGTCAACCTGCCTCTGGAGGAGCTCGTCTTTCTCTCGCACGACGAGGTGCGCGACCGGCTCGGGATCGCCGACGGCGCCGAGGTCGTCGCCTACTGCCACAGCGGCTCGCGGTCGGCAACCGCGGTGCAAATCCTCGGGAGCCTGGGGTACCATGCCCGTAACTACTCGGGCTCCTGGCACGAGTGGTCGCGAACCGATCTCCCACTCGAGACCGAAGAATCCACGTGACCCACATGAAGGCAGGCGCCATCGCTCTGGTTGTCGTCGCCGCCCTTGCGGTAGGCGGGGCCGCGGCCGCCGTCACGCCCACGCCGTCGCAGCGCACCGCGATCGTTCAGGCGCTGCGCAGCCAGCAGGGCGACGTCGCGATCCAGAAGATCCTGATCTCGACGACCAACCCGGCGTACGCGAGCATGAACTGGGGCTTCGCGAACGGTGGCCTCTCGTCGCGGAACAACAGCGTTCTCGGCAACCAACGCGGCACCTGGAAGGTGCTCTGGACGCGCGAGGCCGAGCAGCCGGCGGACGGAGCGTGCGTCTACGTCCCTGCGCCCGTCGCCCACGATCTACTGCACGTGACCTGCCCGCCCGCTTCCAAGCTGCACGCACGTTCCGCCACGGCTGAGGAGCGGACGGCGTTCGCGAAGGCGTTCCTGACGAGCAAGCTCACGCCGTACGCGAAGAGCGGAACCCGTCTGACGCGCCAGTGCGTCTCGCGGCTCAACCCGAAGTGGGCTGCGGCCGCTGCGGTCTCGATCGCCGGTGGTCACACGTATGTCTGGTTCAACCGCGGCAAGCCGGCCTTCGAGTCGCTCGTCGAGGCCGGGCCGCCGCCGCCGCCTGCGGTCGTCCTCTCGCTCGCCTCGTGCGTCGGCTACAACCCGGCCGACTTCGGCGGCTGAGCGCCTAAGCGGCTTCGGCCGCGGCGAGAAACGCCAGGCAGAGCTTCCGGCCGAGCAGGTGCCAGCCGTCGATCTTCGCCTCGAGCTCCCGTTCTAACTCGGCGAGGGGCCGCGGCAGCTCCCCGGCCTTCTCGTCCTCCTCGAACCAGCCGAGCACCTGCCCGCGGCGCGCCTCCGGGTGAAACTGCACCGCCCAGGCCCGGTCGCCCATCCGGAAGGCCTGAGGGTGGCCTCCGAGGTCGCAAGCTCGATCCCGCGCCTCGGGACCTTGAAGGCGTAGTGGTTGCCGACGAGCGCCTCGAAGCGCTCGGGCAGCACGCCGAGCACCGGGTCGCTCGCACCTGCCTTCGTCAGCTGAACCTCGACGAACCCGACCTGCTGCTCGGGCAGACGGTAGACGTGCCCGCCGAGCGCGTGGGCGAGCGTCTGGGCGCCGAGACAGATCGCGAAGAGCGGGAGCTCGGCGTCGACGAGGTCGCGCATCATCGCGTACTCGTCCTCGAGCCAAGGGTGGTCGGGCTCCTCGCCCACGTTCATGTGCCCGCCGAGCACGATCACCGCGTCGAAGTCGCCCTCCGGCGGGGCGTCGAAGCCGATGTGCCACTCGACCAGCTCGTGCCCGGCCTCCACCGTCACGTCGCCGAAGAGCTCCGACCGGACTTCGGGGCCGTGAATCACAGACAGAACACGCACGGCGGAACGCTAGTCGATGCTTACAGGTGGAGCTGGAAAACGAGAGCGGGCAGCCCCTCGGCTGCCCGCTCTCGTACCGCTTGTCGTTCAGGTCTAGCCGGTGAACTGGGGCGAGCCGTTCCCCGTTGTCGACGGGCCGTTCCCGTGTCTTGTTGTTGTTGCCCGACGCTACGCTGGCGCCGCCCACGTTCGTCGTCTTGACCTTGACGACGACGTTGGCATGGTCTGTTGCAGTGACCTGCTTCCCCTTGGGCGAGAGCCCCTTCACCGTCGCGACGTTCGTGAAGTTGCTCGACACCGCCGCGCGGGTGCAGGTGTACGTCCGGGAAGCTCCGACCGCGAGGCTCCCGATCGACCGACCGCAGTCGACGGACTGCGGGTCGCTCACGGTGACGCTGTGAAGAGCGACGTTCCCCGTGTTGGTCACCTTGATCGTGAAGGTCGCGGTGCCGTACTTGACCGTGGTCGTCGTCGCCCCGTTCGCGTTCTTGGTCGTCGTGAGCTTCGTCGTCAGTGTCTGCGACTTGGGGCTCTTGACGATCGCGATCCGCGGGGCCTGCGGGCGGCACGAAGGCCTTGACCTCGATGTTGGCGTGGTCCGAGGCCTTCACGTCTGGCTCCTGTCGGAGGCTTGCCGGTCACGTCCGCGACGTTCTCGAAGTTCGCGTTCACGTTCTTCCTGGTGCACGTGTAGGTCTTGGACTGGCCGACCGTGAGTGTGCCCAGGCTCCGGTCGCAATCGGTCGACCGGGGATCGGAGACGGTGACGTTCGTGAGGGTCACGTCGCCCGTGTTCTTCACGGTGATCGTGAACGACGCGGTCCCGCCGACCCCGATCGTCTGCGATGCCGGATCCTTGGTGATCGTGATCGCAGGATGAGTCACCGCCGGCGGCGGTGGCGGCGGGGTAACGGTGACCGGCGCGGTGTCGGTCGCCGAGACGTTCGGCCCGGAGGGGGGCGTCCCCGTCGCGGTTGCGCTGTTGGTGAACGACGCGGTCACGTTCGCGAGCGCGCAGTTGTACGTCACGCTTGCACCGGGGCTCATGGAGGCCAGTGCGCCGATCGTCGAGCTCGAGGCGTTGCAGCCCGGCGCCTGGGCATCCGAGACCGTGACGTTCGTGAGCGTCACGTTGCCGGTGTTCGTCACGGTGATCGTGAAGTTCGCCGTGCCACCGCTGGCAATCGTCTGCGACTTCGGGTTCTTCGTGATCGAGATGGCCGGGCTATTCGGGGTCGCGGGAGGGCTCGGAACGGTCAGCGGCTCGCAGGCGCCGGTCGACGAGACGTAGTTCGCATCGCCGCTGTAGGTCGCCTTGAACGAGTAGCTGCCGGCCGAGAGCGGCCCGACGGTGTTCGACGTCGCGATGCCGGACGCCAGAGCCGGCGAGCCGGCAGCGGTCGAGTTGCCCGAGCAATCGATGGTGGAGTAGAACAGGAAGCTCACCGTGCCGGTCGGAGCGATGCTGCCGACCTGGCCCGAGACGGTCGCAACGTCGGTGACAGATGTGCCGGGCTGCACGACGGTGACCGTCGAGCCGCTCTGCTTGATCGTCGTGACGGTGCTGGTGGGCGCCTTGCTGACGGTGAGCGGTTCGGCGGTGCAGCCGCTGTTGACGGGGCCGGTGTTGTTGCTGTCGCCGCTGTAGGTCGCGACGAAGTAGAAGGTGCCGGCGGTGTTGAAGGTGAACGGCTTCGAGTCGGGCAGTGTCGAGGACGTGACCGTGTTCGAGCTCGGGGTCAGGTCGGCGACGAGCGTGCCGCAGTGGTTATCGCTGTAGAGGCTGTAGGTGACTGTGCCGGTCGGGTTGAACGCGCCGGTCAGGGTCGAGGTGTCGTGTGCCTGGGTGCCGAGCGCGATCGGTCCGGCCGGCGAGATGACGGTCGCGACGGCGGGTGCCTTCGGGCCGACGGTGAGCGGTTCGGCGGTGCAGCCGCTGTTGACGGGGCCGGTGTTGTTGCTGTCGCCGCTGTAGGTCGCGACGAAGTAGAAGGTGCCGGCGGTGTTGAAGGTGAACGGCTTCGAGTCGGGCAGTGTCGAGGACGTGACCGTGTTCGAGCTCGGGGTCAGGTCGGCGACGAGCGTGCCGCAGTGGTTATCGCTGTAGAGGCTGTAGGTGACTGTGCCGGTCGGGTTGAACGCGCCGGTCAGGGTCGAGGTGTCGTGTGCCTGGGTGCCGAGCGCGATCGGTCCGGCCGGCGAGATGACGGTCGCGACGGCGGGTGCCTTCGGGCCGACGGTGAGCGGTTCGGCGGTGCAGCCGCTGTTGACGGGGCCGGTGTTGTTGCTGTCGCCGCTGTAGGTCGCGACGAAGTAGAAGGTGCCGGCGGTGTTGAAGGTGAACGGCTTCGAGTCGGGCAGTGTCGAGGACGTGACCGTGTTCGAGCTCGGGGTCAGGTCGGCGACGAGCGTGCCGCAGTGGTTATCGCTGTAGAGGCTGTAGGTGACTGTGCCGGTCGGGTTGAACGCGCCGGTCAGCGACGACGTGTCATGCGCCGCGGCGCCGACAGTGATCGACGAGGACGGAGAGATGACCGTCGAGATGGTCGGGTTCTTCGCGCAGTTGGTGGGCCGGGTGGCGGTGTCGGACGTCTGATCGACGCCGGTGTAGCCGTCACCCCAGGTCCCGTTCGTCTGCGCGGTGACGACGACCGAGTTGACGCCCGCAGCGACCGTGAAGGTCCCGCTGAACGAGAAGTTGTCGGCGCTGTTGAAGTTCCCGGTCCCGACGAGCGTCGAGCCCGCGAAGACCTTCACGCCCGTGAACGTGCGCGCGCTGGAATCGTTGGTCTCCCAGGCGCTCACCGTGTAGCTGACTGTCCCGTTGCAGTCCATTGTTGCGGTGACTGCTGGATGATGCGCAGCCGCGATCGGTGCAACGACGAGCACGATCACGAAGACCGCGCCGATCAGCGTAGCGAGCTTTTTTGTCCGACTCACAGGAACCCAACCTCCTCATAGAGCTGTATGCCGCACCAAGCGGCCAAGGACATAGCTCAAGGTACGGCGAGCTTCGAATCCGGGCGAGCGACAAGAGTCTGGACTCCAGCTAGCCCTTCGTCGCACTCGTGCCGCTGCTTCGGCACGACCAGTTTCCCCCCGCTGCTTATCGGAGATCAGGCTGCCGGGACATCGTCGTCGTCGAGCAACGAGCGGAGCAGTTCCGCGCCGGCAGGGGCCTGGGCGACGCCGTCGGTCTGGTTGTTGTTGTTGAAGAACGCATACGTCTGGTCGGCCTGCGGAGGCGAGCTCGCGGAGCGGCACAACCCAGCCGGCGAGCTCGGGCCGCGCGTAGAGGTAGTCGAACCGCTGGGCGGCGCCGCCGCCGCGGGAGTTCCAGGTCGCTGCGTTGCGGCCGTGGAAGCGGACGTAGGCGAGCGGGCCCGTAGCCGCGATGACGGTCTCGGGGACATTTGCCGCGTCGAGGCGGGGTGCATCCACCGTGACGTACGACATCCGCCGCTCCTCGAGCCAGCTCAGGATCTCCTCTCGCCGGTCGGTGGCGAACCAGTCGCGATGGCGGAACTCGACGAGCATCTCGTCGCTCCCGAGCTGGTCGCGCGCCCACTCGAGGTAGTCGAACGACGAAGGCTTCGGGACGATGTAGGGCGGCATCTGGAAGAGGATCCCACCGAGCTTCCCGGCCTGCCGCAGCGGCTCGAGCGCTCTCAGGAACTCGCGGAACACGACCGCGCGCTGCTCGCGCGGCGGGCGGTCGACGCGGCCGCGCGAGTCGAGCGGCATCCCGTCGCGGAGGTCGGGCGGAAGCTGCTCGAGGCGCACGGGGTGACGCGTCATCAGCCCGAAAGCCTTGATGTGCATCACGAAGCCGTCGGGCGTCCGGTCTGCCCAGTTCTGCACCGTCACCTCGTCGGGGACGCGGTAGAAGGTCGAGTCGACCTCGACGGTCGAGAAGTGCTCGGCGTACCAGCCGAGCCGCTCCTTCGGCGGCAGGCCGCGCGGGTACCAGTGCTTGACGAGCGCGTCGTCCGCCCACGAGCACGTTCCGATCCGGACCGGTGCGCCCACCAGCCCAGCTTAGGCGGCAGCAGCAGGTCCGACCCGTACAATCCCGGCCGATGGATGGGAGGCCGATCGGTGTCTTCGATTCCGGCGTCGGAGGCCTCACGGTTCTCCACGAGTGCCTGGTCACGATGCCGCACGAGGACTTCGTCTACCTGGGCGATCACGCGCGCCTGCCGTACGGGCCGCGGCCGCTCGGCGAGGTCGCGCGGTACGCGCACGAGATCGCGGGCTATCTCGAGCTCTCCGGGGTGAAGCTGATCGTCGTCGCGTGCAACGCGGCTACCTCTGCCGCGCTGCCCGCGCTGCAGTCCTCGCTCTCGGTGCCCGTCGTCGGCGTGATCGCGCCCGAGGCTGCCGCGGCCGTCCGCACGACCCGCAACCGGCGGATCGGCCTGATGGCGACCCAGGCGACCGTGACCGCCGGCCGCTACCACACCCTCATCCGCACGCTCGATGCCGGAGTGCGCCTCACCGCGATCGCGTGCCCCGACCTCGTCCCGCTGATCGAGGACGGCGAGCAGACGACCGACGCCGTCCGCCGCTACGCCAAGCCGCTGAAGCTGGCGGGCTGCGACACGGTCATCCTCGGCTGTACGCACTACCCGCTGATCCGCCCGGTGCTCGAGCGCGCCTTCGGCCGCGACGTCACGCTCGTCTTCTCGGCCGAGGAGACCGCCCGCGAGGTCGACGACACGCTCCGGCGCAAAGGCTTCGAGAACACCGCCGGCCGCGAGGGCTCCTACCGCTTTCTCACCACCGGAGACCCGGAGCTCTTCCGCTCCAGCGGGGAGCGCTTCCTGCAGCTTCCGCTCGACGAGGTCACACAGGTCTCGGTCGACGAGCTCGAGCGCGCTGCCGCATGAGCCGTCCGAGTGGGCGGCGGCCCGACCAGCTTCGGCCGGTCGACGCGGATCCGTTCTTCCTCGAGCAGCCGCACGGCGTCGTGCTCTGGTCGCAGGGCGCGACGAAGGTGCTCTGCACCGCGAGCGTCGTCGAGAACGTCCCGCGCTGGCTCTACCGAAGCGGCCGGGGCTGGGTGACGGCCGAGTACTCGCTGCTCCCGGCCTCGACCGGCGACCGCACCGACCGGGAGGCGGCCCGCGGCAAGCAGGGTGGTCGCACGGTCGAGATCCAGCGCCTGATCGGTCGGGCGGTCAGGGGCGTGATCGACTTCGAGGCGCTCGGCGAGCGCACCGTCCATCTCGACTGCGACGTCCTCCAGGCGGACGGCGGCACCCGCTGCGCCGCGATCTGCGGGGCGTACGTCGCCCTTTCCCGCGCGCTCGAACGCTTCGGTCTCTCGAAAGCGCTCGTCGGCTCCGTCGCAGCCGTCTCGGTCGGCGTGGTCGAGGGCGAGCCGCTGCTCGATCTCGAGTACACCGAGGACTCGACCGCCGATGTCGACCTCAACGTCGTGATGACGGGTGAGGGGCTCTTCGTCGAGGTGCAGGCGACCGCCGAGCGCGTGCCGTTCGACCGGGCGAGGCTCGACGAGCTGCTCGACCTCGCGGCGGCGGGGATCGAGGACCTCGCGGCGGTTCAGCGCGAGGCGATCGACGCGACGCGGGAATGAGGGCCGTTCTCGCCTCGCAGAACCTCCACAAGCTGGAGGAGCTGCGGGACGCGCTGCCGGATTGGCAGATCGACGTGCTCGACGCGGACGGCTACCCCGAGGAGACCGGCGAGACCTACTACGACAACGCGTTGTTGAAGGCGCGCTACGGGCGCGGCCTCGCCGACCCGGACGCCTGGGTGCTCGGCGAGGACTCCGGGATCGAGTCCGCCGCACTCGACGGTGCCCCGGGGCTGCACTCGGCCCGCTGGGCGCCGGGCCTCGACCAGGCGGACGCCCTGCTCGCACGCCTCGAGGGAGAGACGGACCGCCGCGCGCGGATGGTGACCGAGCTCGTGGCTCTCTCGCCGGCGGGCGAGGAGCTCCGCGGCCGCGGAGTCCTGGAGGGCGAGCTCGCGACGGAGCGTCGCGGCGACGGCGGCTTCGGCTACGACCCGATCTTCATCCCGAACGGGGATACGCGGACGGTCGCCGAGATCGGGGACGAGTGGAAGCGCCAGAACTCGCACCGCGCTCGCGCCGCGCAGGCGCTGCGGGCGGCGATTGGTGACGAGGGCGCCGGCTGACGCGCAGTATGCTCAGCGCCATGGACGCGGCCCAGGCGCTGGCTGATCTCACCGAGATCTCCTCTCAGGTCGAGCACGTGGCGATCGTCGATCGTGACGGCTCGCTCCTCGCGACGACCGTCCGCGACGCGCCGCGCGCGGCGCGGCTCGTGGCCGGAATCGCGCGGCTGCTCGAGGAGGCCGACCGGCTCGCCCAGGCCCGCGGACTGCCGGAGCTGACCCAGCTCGAGGCCTCGACGCTCGAGGGCAGCGTCTTCGCCGTGCGGCGCGCCGGTCGGATGATCGCCGCTACGACCCGGCCAGACCCGACGGTGGGGCTCGTCTTCTACGACCTCAAGCACTGCCTCGGCAGCATCGAGGACACCTCGACGGAGACCAGCAGGCGCGGCAAGGCGCCCGCTCGGCGGCGCCGGAAGGCAGACACCTCTGCGTAAGTCGATGACAGCCGTCGTGCTCGTCGCGGGCTCCCTGGCCGGCTCGGTGCTCTACCGCCGCCGCGTCGGCCGGCGGCTGGAGCGCGTCGAGCTGTACAGCGACGACGGTGCGATGGTCTCGCTTCCCGAGGGCTCCGAGGACCTCGAGCAGATCCTCGCGCTGACCCGCGACGTTCTCGCTCTCTAGCGTGCAAGACACGAACCTGGCCGGCGCGATCCGCGAGGCCGCGCTGCTCGAGGGCGACTTCCTGCTCCGCTCGGGCCGCCGCAGCTCCTACTACCTCGACAAGTACCGCTTCTCGACGCGCCCCGATCTGCTCCGGGCGCTCGGTGAGGCGATCGCCGCAGCCGTCCGCGAGTTCGAGCCGGACGCCGTGCGGATCGCCGCGCCGGAGCTCGGCGCCGTTCCGCTTGCCGCCGCCGCCTCGCTCGAGACGGGCCTTCCGTTCGTGATCGTCCGTGGAGCGGCCAAGGCGTACGGAACCGGCAACCGGATCGAGGGCCCGTTCGAGCCCGGCGAGCGTGTCTGCCTCGTCGAGGACGTCGTCACCGCCGGCGGTGCTGCGCTCGAGGCGGTCGAGGCGCTCCGCGACGCCGGGCTCGAGGTCTCGACCGTCATCTGCGTCGTCGACCGTGAAGAAGGAGGCGCCGACGCGCTCGCCAGATCGGCCGTCCGGCTCCGTCCGCTGCTGCTCGCCTCGGAGGTCAAATCCGCCTAGCCCATCCGCATGGTTGAGCGATATCCGATCGGGTTGTTAGGGTCTTGCGCCAAGGTCTGACATATCGGAACCCCAACCAGGAGGAAGGCTTTGACGAAGCAGGAGTTCATCCAGAAGGTCGCTCACAAGAGCGGTCTCTCGAACCGTGACGCGGGGAAGGCCGTCGATGCTTTCCTGGAGTCCGTGACAGAGGCGCTGAAGGGTGGCGACTCGATCAACTTCACGGGCTTCGGCAAGTTCTCGCCTGCAGCTCGCGCCGCCCGCATGGGCGTGAACCCGCGCACCGGTGAGCGTGTGAGCATCGCAGCGACGACTGTCCCGAAGTTCAGCGCGGGCAGCCAGCTCAAGGCAGCGCTCAAGAGCTAGCCGTCCGCTCGATCAGTTGGTTGACGAGGGCCGCACGGTGTTCATGGGAGCACTGCGCGGCCCTCGGTCGTTCCGGGCCGATCTCTAAGCTGTTCGCGAATGGCCGTTGCGACGCTCACCTTCGGCGACCGGGTCGCCGCGGAGGTCGAACGGAAGCGGAGCCAGCTCGTGGTCGGCCTCGACCCGCGCCCGGATCTGCTGCCGGTCGAGCTGCGCGGCGACATCACGCGCTTCTGCTGCGGCATCGTCGATGCCGTGGCGCCGCACGCCGTGGCGGTCAAGCCGCAGCTCGCGTTCTTCGAGGCACTCGGGCCGCCCGGCATGGTCGCCTTCCAGGAGACGTGCGCCTACGCGCGCCGCGCCGGCCTGCTCGTGATCGCCGACGGCAAGCGCGGCGACATCGGCTCGACGGCGCGCGCCTACTCCGCCGCCTATCTCGAGGGCGACCAGCCCGTCGCGGACGCGCTCACCGTCAACCCGTGGCTCGGACGCGAGTCGATCGAGCCGTACCTCGCCGCGGCCCGCCGCTACGGCGCCGGCATCTTCTGCATCGTCAAGACATCGAACGCGGGCGGCGAGATCCAGGACCTGACGCTCTCCGACGGCCGCCCGGTTTGGCAGCACGTCGCCGCGCTCGTCACCGAGTGGGGCACCGAACTGGTCGGCGAGCACGGTCTCTCGTCGGTCGGGGCGGTTGTGGGCGCGACCCACCCGCGGGCGGTCAGCGAGGCGCGCAAGCTGCTCCCGCAGGCGATCATCCTGCTCCCGGGTGTCGGCGCACAGGGGGCCAAGCCCGGCGATCTGGCCCGTGCGTTCACGAGTGGCCCGGCGAGCGCGCTCGTCAACGCGTCCCGGTCGATCAACTACGCCTTTCGCGATTCGGGCGAAGACTTTCGCGCCGCCGCAGGAGCCGAGGCCGCCCGGCTGAAGAACGAGATATGGAACGTCTCGGGTTGGTAGCCGTCACCGGCAGTCGCAGCTGGCGGATCTACGCCGGCCCGATCGCCTTCCTGCTCGCAGCCACCGCCGTAGTCGGCCTGCTGCGGGGGCAGATCGGCGGCGGCCACGTCGACCGCCCCTCCGAAGCGGGTCGCGGTGACGCACACGCACCCCAGGGCCCACGCGCCCGCCCCGAAGCGCATCTACGTCGTTCGCGCCGGGGACACCCTTGGTGCGATCGCGACCCGCACCGGGATTCCGCTCGATCGGCTCGTATCGCTGAACCCGAAGGTCTCGCCGACGGCGCTCTTCATCGGCGAGAAGCTCAACCTGCGATGAGAAAGCTGCTCGCCGCGCTCGCGGTGATCGCGGCGTGCCTGCTCGCCGGCTCCGCGACCGCAGCCCCGCCGCGCCGACGCCCGACGCCCGCGCCTGGCTGGTCGAGAACCCCGTGACCGGCGAGGTGCTCCTCTCCCACGACGCCCGGCGCCGCGTCCCGATCGCGTCGATCACGAAGCTGATGACGGTGATCGTGGCGCTCCAGCACCTCAAGCTCACCGACGTCGTGTCCGTCGACCCTCGTGCAGCCGCAGTCGGCCAGGAGTCGGTCTACCTCCGCGCCGGCCAGGAGATCACCGTCTCCGACCTCGTCAAGGGCGCGATGATCCAGTCGGCCAACGACGCAGCAGACGCACTCGCGCTCGCAACCGCGCCCAGCTACCCCGCCTTCGCCGAGCTGATGAACGCCAAGGCGAAGGAGCTCGGCCTGACCGACTCGCACTTCGACCGGCCCGACGGGCTCGATGCCGACGACCAGTACTCGAGCGCCCGCGACGTGACGCACCTCGCTCTCGAGGCGATGAAGATCCCTGCCGTCCGGAACGCTGTCTCGCAGGAGACGGGGACTCTGGCCGACGGGTACGCGCTGCACACCTGGGACGATCTGCTGGGCGTCGTCCCCGGCGTGTTCGGCGTCAAGACGGGGCACACCTCGAAGGCCGGGTGGAACCAGGTCGCGGCGGTGCGCGGCGACGGCACGGTCATCTACGCGACGATCCTCGGTAGCCCTTCGCGGTCGCAACGCAACGCCGACCTCGAGTCGCTCCTCGCGTACGGCCTCGCGCAGTACCGGCAAGTGAGTGCCGTGACCGCCAACAGGCCCTATGCGCAGGTGATGCTGCCGTACGGCCGCTCGCCGCTCGCTCTGAAGGCGTCGGCGCCGCTCCAGACGGTGGTGCGGGTGAACCAGCCGCTGACCGAGCGGGTCGTAGCGCCGCTTGCGATGTCGCTTCCGGTGAAGCGCGGGCAGGTGCTCGGCCGCGTACAGGTGTGGGCCGGCGGCCGCCTCGTCGGCTCGCGAGCGCTCGTAGCGACCCGCGCGGTGTCCGCGCCCGGGATCGCGGGCCGCATGAAGTGGTACGCCGCGCGTACAGTCCACAACGTCGTAGGCCTGTTCTCCTGATGATCGTCACGGTCACGCTGAATGCAGCCTTCGCGCGAACGATCACCGTCCCCAACTT
Organism: uncultured Actinomycetota bacterium; assembly: GCA_963762215.1. GTDB lineage: Bacteria > Actinomycetota > Thermoleophilia > Gaiellales > Gaiellaceae > PALSA-600. The sequence goes on along the minus strand of CAVXKB010000011.1, from coordinate 110,845 downwards.
CCAGCGGGGACAGCGGCATCGCGCGAGCGCCGGCCTGCCCCTGGCCGGCGGCAAGGGGATCAACGTCGCCCGTGCGTCTCAAGGCGCTCAACGTCCCGGTCGTCGCGACCGGTTTCGCGGGCGGCCAGGCGGGGCTGCGGATCGTGGAGCGCCTCACGGGCGAGGCGATCCTCAACGACTTCGTCCGGATCGAGGGCGAGTCGCGCACGACTACGGCGGTTGTCGACCCGACCAACCAGAGCTACACCGAGATCAACGAGTGGGGCCCGGCCGTGCGGCCCGAGGAGATCGAGCTGTTCGACGCGAAGCTGCGCTACCTGTCGCAGGGCGCGAGCCTCGTCGTCTTCGCGGGCTCGCTCCCGCGCGGCGTCAACGACGACTTCTATGCCGAGGCGATCCACGATCTCGCGCGGCGACAGGTTCCTTGCGCGCTCGACTGCGAAGGAGAGCCCCTCCGGATCGGCCTCGAGGGTGAGCCGTTCCTCGTCACTCCCAACCAGGCGGAAGCCGAGGATCTCGTCGGGCAGGAGTTCCACGACGACGAGGACTTCGTGCTGGCGCTCGACCAGATCGCCGATCGCGGCGCCCGCAACGTGCTGATCACGACCGAGAGCGGCTGTTACGCGCTACTGCGCGAGGACAAGACGGTGCACCGGTACCGCGTCGACGCTCCGCGCGTCGAGGCGATCTCGAGGGTCGGAAGCGGCGACACGCTGCTCGCGGGATTCGCAGCTGCCTGGGCGGCCGGCCGCGGGTACGACGAGGCGATGCGCGAGGGGGTCGCGGCGGGCGCAGCATCGACTCTCGAGCTCGGCGCCGGGCGCTTCGACCCGCGCGAATCGCATCGCCTCCACGCCGGCGTCACCGTCACGGAGCTGGCCGAGGTCGCTGCTCTCTAGGAGCCGGTAGCGTCAGCCACCGCGGCCGGTATCGTGTCGCGATGGAGATCGGGAGAGTCGAGCGGCTGGACGATTCCGCCCTCGATCGTTCCGAGAAGTTCGGGAAGGAAGGGCTCACCTTCGACGACGTGCTGCTGGTTCCCGCGGAGTCGGCGGTGCTGCCGAACGACGTCTCGACCGCGACCCGGCTGACGCGCACGATCGCGCTGGAGATCCCGGTCGTGTCGGCGGCGATGGACACCGTGACCGAGGCGCGGATGGCGATCGCGCTCGCCCGCGAGGGCGGGATCGGGATCGTCCACCGCAACCTGTCGATCGCGGACCAGGTGGCCGAGGTCGACAAGGTCAAGCGCTCCGAGTCGGGGATGATCGTCGAGCCGCTCACGCTGCCGCCGACCGCGCTCGTCGCGGACGCGCTCGAGCTGATGGAGCGCTACCACGTCTCCGGCGTCCCGATCACGGATGAGACGGGGCGCCTCGTCGGGATCCTCACCAACCGCGACCTGCGCTTCGAGAAGGATGTGAAGCAGCCGGTCTCCGCCGTCATGACGAGCGCGAACCTGGTCACCGCGCCGGTCGGGACGAGCCTCGCCGACGCCGAGAGGCTCCTGCACCAGTACCGGATCGAGAAGCTCCCGGTCGTCGACGCGAGCGGGATCATCAAGGGCTTGATCACCGTCAAGGACATCCAGAAGCGCATCGAGTTCCCGCAGTCGACCAAGGATCCGCATGGCCGTCTTCGTGTCGGCGCCGCCGTCGGCGTCGGGCCCGACGCGATCGAGCGCGCCCAGGCACTCGTTGCCGCCGGCGCCGACGTTCTCGTCGTCGACACCGCGCACGGGCACTCGCGCGGCGTCGTCGAGATGGTCGCCCGGATCAAAGGTCTCTCCGGCGAGTTCGAGGTCGTGGCAGGCAACATCGCGACCGGCGATGCAGCCGAGGCACTGATCGACGCGGGCGCCGACGCAGTGAAGGCCGGGATCGGCGCCGGGGCAATTTGCACCACCCGGATCGTCGCCGGCGTGGGTGTGCCGCAGCTCACAGCCGTTCACGATGTCGTCGAGGTCGCGTCCGCGCACGGTGTGCCGGTGATCTGCGACGGAGGAATGGTCTCCTCGGGCGATGTCGCGAAGGCGATCGCGGCCGGCGCAGACACGGTGATGCTCGGCGGGATGCTGGCCGGCAGCGACGAGGCCCCCGGCGATGTCGTCTTCTCGCACGGCGAGCGCTACAAGGAGTACCGCGGGATGGGCTCGATCGGCGCGATGAAGGCCCGCGGCTACTCGAAGGACCGCTACTTCCAGGGCGATGTCGAGGACGTCGAGAAGCTCGTCCCGGAGGGCATCGAGGGCCGGGTCCCCTACAAGGGCAGCCTCGACAGCCTCGTGCACCAGATCGTCGGCGGTCTCCGCCAGGCGATGGGCTATTGCGGCGCGCCGACGATCGACGCGATGAAGCAGGCCCGGTTCATCCGGATCACCGGCGCCGGTTTGCGCGAGTCGCACCCGCACGACATCACGATCACCAAGGACGCACCCAATTACCGCCGGAGCTGAGGTCGTCCAGCTGCGGCCCGAGCCGCTCCCGGAGGAGCGGCCGGTCCTGGTGCTCGACTTCGGCGGCCAGTACTCGCAGCTGATCGCCCGGCGAGTCCGCGAGGCACGCGTCTACTCCGAGCTCGTGTCGCACAAGGCGACCGCGGCCGAGATCGCGCGGCGCAACCCGGTGGCGCTGATCCTCTCCGGCGGGCCCGCGTCCGTCTACGCCGACGGCGCGCCGAAGTGCGACCCTGCGATCTTCGAGCTCGGGATCCCGACGCTCGGCATCTGTTACGGCATGCAGCTGATGGCGCTCGAGCTCGGCGGCCGAGTCGACCGCACCGGCGCAGCCGAGTTCGGGAAGGCCGAGCTGCGGGCCGGCGAGAGCGCGCTCTTCAAGGACCTGCCCGCTGAGCAGACCGTCTGGATGAGCCATCGCGACAGCGTCGTCGCGCCGCCCGCCGGGGCGCGAGTCGTCGGGAGCTCCGGCTCGACGCCGATCGGCGCGTTCGAGGATCCGGAGCGCGGGCTGTACGGCATCCAGTTCCACTGCGAGGTCGTCCACACCCCGCACGGACAGGACGTGCTGAAGAACTTCCTCTACGGCGTTGCCGGCGCCTCGCCGACCTGGACACCCGCCGCGGTGATCGAGGAGCAGGTCGAGCGGATCCGCGCGCGCGTCGGCCGAGACCGCGTGCTCTGCGCACTCTCGGGCGGCGTCGACAGCGCAGTCGCCGCGCTCCTGGTCCACAAGGCGGTCGGGGATCAGCTCACCTGCGTCTTCGTCGACCACGGCTTCCTCCGCAAGGACGAGGCGGCGCAGGTGGTCGAGACCTTCGACGGCCACTTCCACGTGCCGCTCGTCCACGTCCAGGCGCAGGAGCGCTTCCTCTCGAAGCTCGAGGGCGTCACCGACCCCGAGGACAAGCGCAAGCGGATCGGCGAGGAGTTCATCCGCGTCTTCGAGGACGAGGCGCGGAAGCTGGGCGATGTCACCTGGCTCGTCCAGGGGACGCTCTACAGCGATGTGATCGAGTCCGGCGGGGACGACGGGGTCGCCGAGTCGATCAAGAGCCACCACAACGTCGGCGGACTGCCCGCCGACATGAAGATGAAGCTCGTCGAGCCGCTGCGAATGCTCTTCAAAGACGAGGTGCGCCGGGTCGGCGAGGAGCTCGGTATGCCCGAGCGGATGGTCTGGCGCCAGCCGTTCCCCGGCCCGGGGCTCGCGATCCGGATCATCGGCGAGGTCACCGCCGAGCGGCTCGAGACGCTCCGCGAGGCCGACGCGATCCTGCAGGAGGAGATCCGCAAGGCCGGTCTCTACCGCGACCTCTGGCAATCGTTCGCCGTGCTGCCCGCGATCCGTTCTGTCGGCGTCCAGGGCGACTCGCGAACCTACGGCTACCCGATCGCGATCCGCGCCGTCACCTCGGAGGACGCGATGACCGCCGACTGGGCACGGCTTCCCTACGACCTGATCGAGACGGTCGCCTCACGGATCGTCAACGAGATCCCGGCTGTCAACCGGGTCGTCCTCGACGTCACGTCGAAGCCGCCCGCCACGATCGAGTGGGAATGACCTCGCGTCGCGGCCGGCTCGCTCTCGCCGGCTGCCTCGCGCTCGTGATCGTGCCGGCTGCCACGGCCGCGAAGTCGAGGACGATCGTCGTCATCTCGAACACGGTCACCCTCAGCAGGCATGACGTTGCGCCCAAGGGCGCCAGCAAGGGCGACACGGTCGTCTACCGCGACAGGCTCGTGAACGCCGCCGCGCAGTTCGGCAAGCAGAAGGGCGCGCTCGTGGGCTCCGACGCCGGCACGTTGACGTTCACGAGCGCGAACACCGCCGGCTACAAGGGAACCGCCCGGCTGCCGGGCGGGACCCTCAGGATCTCCGGCGACGTCTACACCTCGACCGACGCACGAGCTCGTCTTCCAGGTCACGGGCGGCACGGGCGCCTTCGCGGGCGCGACGGGCACGCTGACCGTCGGCACCGGCAAGGACCACGTCCTGAACACCTACCGTCTCTCGAGCAGCGCCGCGCCCATCGCCTGAGCACGTCGAAGTCGATGCAGGCGAGGGCTCGGATGCGGCAAGATGGCTGGATGAATATTCCGGTCGGGGCTGCGATCCTCGCGACGCTCGCACTCGTTCTCACCCCGATCGCCCAGGCGCAGACGGTGACGATCCAGCTCACGTCCGTCACGACCGTCGCCCAGCAGCACGACACGAAGCCGCTCGGCGCGAGCAAGGGCGACTCGATCGACTTCAAGGACCTCCTGCTCAACCGGGTCGCGCAGTTCGGCAAGGCCAAGGGCAAGCCCGTCGCCTACGACGTCGGCGTCCTGACCTACAAGAGCAAGACCTTCGTCACGATCAAATGCCAGGCGACGTTCCCCGGCATCGGGACGATCACCTACGCCGGCCCGTTCAACGCGCGCGCCGACGGCACGACCGTCATCCCGATCACCGGCGGCACCGGCGCCTTCAAGGGCGCGACCGGCACCGTCACGATCGGCAAGGGCGAGAAGAGCGCCCCCAACACCTACCTCGTCCACGTTCCGCATGCCATCAACATCCATGGCCGCGGAACAGTCGCCTAAGGGCGGCAGCGGCTCAGGCCGGGCCGGGATCGGCGGCGGGCGGCGGGGCGGACGCGAGCGACCTGGTGAAGCGCTGGATCAGCTCGCCGATGTCGGGATGACGGTCGGGCTGCCAGTCCTTGATCAGGTCTCGGACGTCCTCGCGGCTGAGGTTGGCCAGCTGGGTGGCGGTCTGCTCGCCCGCCGGGGTCAGCGCCTCCGACGTGGGCTCCATGAGCGAGCGGCGGCGCAGGCCGAGCACGATCGGCTCGAAGCCGCCGGCGATCAGCTCCTTCCGGGTGTCGGCGCCGCCCGATTGCTGCTCGTGGAGGCGGAGGAGCAGCCAGGTCTCGGAGGCATCGAGGCCGGCCGGGGCCTGGGCGCCCAGGTGCTCGTAGAAGCGGTTGCGGTACTGCTTGCGCGCGCGGTTGCTGAGCATCGTCTCGAGCTCGTCGATCGAGGTCGTCTCGCGCGGGGCGGCGAAGCTGTCGCCGATCCCCTGCTCGGCCACCGTGTCGCGCAACGGCCGCTCCTCGAGGAACCACGTGATCACGAACCCCGACGCCGCGACCGCGGCCGCGATCAGGAACACGGGGCGTAGGGCGGCAGCGTAGGCGGCGATGTATGGGTCGCGGATCGCCGCCGGAAGCTGGTCGATCTGGCTCGGACCGAGCTTCGCCGGCAGCGCCCCGGCCACAGCCGGGCGGGAGCCTGCCCGCGAGCTCCGAGGCGAGCTTGTTCGAGAAGATCGCGCCGAAGAGCGGCACGCCGATCGTGCCGCCCATCGAGCGGAAGAGCGTTGCCGTCGAGGTCGCGACGCCGAGGTTCTCGTACTCGACCGCGTTCTGGACGGCGAGCACGAGCACCTGCATCACGAACCCGAGGCCGAACCCGACGACGAGCATGTACAGGTCGGCGAGGAGCAAGCTCGTCCCGACGCCGAGCCGCGAGAGCAGCAGCAGGCCGACGACCATCAGCGCCGTGCCGATGATCGGGAACAGCTTGTAGCGGCCATAGCGCGTGATCAGCTGGCCGCTTCCGATCGAGGCGATCAGCACTCCGGCCATCAGCGGCAGCATCTGCAGCCCCGACTCGGTCGGGGTCGACCCGCGAACCACCTGGAGGTAGAGCGGCAGGTAGGTCACCGAGCCGAAGAGCGCCATGCCGACGATGAACCCGACGATGCTCGCGACGCTGAAGACCCGCGACTTGAAGAGCCGGAGCGGCACGAGCGGCTCCGCGGCGTAGCGCTCCGCCACGACGAAGCCGACCGACATCGCGATGCTGAGCCCGAGCAGGATCGAGCATCGGCGTCGACCACCAGCCGTACGTCGTGCCGCCGAGGCTCGTGTAGAGGACGATCGACGAGAGGCCGCCCGCGAGCAGCGCCATCCCGAGGTAGTCGAGCCTGTGCTTGGCACGCGTCAGCGGGGCGTGGAGCACGAGCTGCAGCACGACGAACGCCGCGATCCCGATCGGGACGTTGATGTAGAAGATCCAGCGCCACGAGAGGTGGTCGACGAAGAGGCCGCCGATCAGCGGCCCGACCACCGTCGACACGCCGAACACCGCGCCCATCAGGCCCGAGTAGCGGCCCCGCTCGCGCGGCGAGACGATGTCGCCGATCACCGCCTGCGTGCTCACCATCAACGCGCCGCCGCCGAGGCCCTGGAGCGCGCGGAACCCGATCAGCTCGGTCATGTTCTGGCTCAGGCCGCACAGCGCCGAGCCGACGAGGAAGATCACGAGCGCGCCCTGCAGGACGAGCTTCCGGCCGATCATGTCGCCGAGCTTCCCGGCGATCGGCGTCGAGATCGTCGAGGCGAGCAGGTAGGCCGTGACGACCCACGAGAGCTTCTCGATCCCGCCGAGGCTCCCGACGATCGTCGGGAGCGCGGTCGCGACGATGGTCGAGTCGAGCGACGCGAGCAGCATCACGAGCATCAGCGCCCCGAAGATCGGGCGCACGCGAACCTGCGCCCCGTTCATCCTACCTTCAGCCCCGCTCGCATCCGAGCCGGGAGCATGCCACGCGTCTGTCTGAGCCGTGGGCTACTCTGGCACCGGTGCCGAAAGCAGGGCACCACGGCGTCATGACGGCGCCAACGCGTTACAACCGCGACGAGGCGGAGTTGGCCTCGTCAGGGGCCGACGCCGCCAGGAGGTGATCATTGGCAATCAGAGCCACTGGCAGCAAGTCGAGGAAGACCAAAGCCGCCGTCGACGAGGCTGCAGAGATGCCGGCGATCGAGCCGGACCAGATCGCGCTCCGCGCGTACGAGATCTACGAGTCCGAGGGGGGAGACCCTCTCGAGAACTGGCTTCGCGCAGAGCGTGAGCTCGGCGTCATGCCCGAGATGGCAGCCGCCGCGGCTTGACCCGCCGTTCCGTTCGGCCCGGCGCATGGGGACGCCGGGCCGAACGACACTGTGTCGACCCAAGGCTGTCGTCGCCAGAGCTCTCAGAGCTCGAGCCGCGCGTACCGCCCTCGCACGGTATCGACGAACGCGGCCAGCCGGTCGGCAAGCTCCGCGTCCTCGATCTCGAGCACGTTCTCCGCGTTGCGCTCGCCCGAGCGCGAGAGGTTGAACGACCCCACGAAGACGGTGTCGTCGACGACGGTCAGCTTCGCATGCATGAAGTCGTGGACGTCCCCGGCGCCGTAGGGCGTCGAGTGCTTGGCCGAGAACCCGGCTGCGGCGAGGTGGTGGATCAGAGGCACCTTCCAGGCGCCCCGGCTCGCCGCCCACTGGCGGGCGACATCGGCCATCTGGGTGGCGTCCACGCACCCCGCAATATCGATCCTGCCGCTCACGATCGACGAGGCGAGCGCCCCCACCACCGGTGGTGTCGTCAGCACCGGCGAGCACAGGCGGATCCGGCGCCGCGCCCGGCCGATCGCCTGCGCCACCCGGTGAGAGAGATCCTCGCCGTGCCCGGGCGTGAACCAGGCCCGGACGCCGTCGCGCCACTCGGGCTCGACCATGCCCGTCCCCTGAGCCGTGCCGGCCCGCGCGATCTGGTCGAAGTCGCGGTGGAAGTCGGCGGCGAGCGCCGGCGAGTCGACGACCACGATCACGTTCTCCTGCCGCGTCCAGGCGTCGTCCGTCCAGTTCGTCGAGCCCGTCCAGACCGACTCGCCGTCGCGGACCATGTACTTGTGATGCATCAGGTCGGGCACTCCGGCGATCGGCAGAGCGTCCACCGGCAGCGTCGCGATCAGAGCCTCGTCGGGGGCCGAAGGCGGCGGCACCGGCACCGGCCGCGCATGATCGACGTTGTAGGCGAGCCGGATGTAGACGCCACGAGCAGCGGCGCGCCGGATGGCCTCGACCACGATCGCGCCCGTCTCGGGGCCGAGGTCGAAGTCGTACTGGGCAAGATCGAGCGTGCGCCTCGCGCCGTCGATGAAACCGGCCACCGCCGCAGCGATGTCGAGCGCCGGCTGGCCGCCGTCGGTCAGAGTACGGATCGTGATCTCGGGTTTCATCGAGCGCCTCGTCGACGCCCGCATCGGCGCGACCTTCAACTTCTATCGCGACGGCGAGCGCGCCGCACTCCTGCGCGGCCGGCTCGAGGCGTATCTCGAGTCCCGCATCGAGGCGCCGCTGCTGCTCGTCGCGGAGGCTCCCGGCTATCGCGGCGCCCGCATCTCCGGGGTTCCGCTGACCTCGGAACGGCAGCTCACCGGCGAAGGGCCGGCAGAGGCGACCGCCACGATCGTTCACGCGGCGCTCGGCGAGCTCGGCCTCTCCGATCGCGTGCTGCTCTGGAACGTCGTTCCCACTCACCCCGGTGAGGCACGCTCGAACCGCCCGCCGAGCCGCGCCGAGATCGCCGCCGGGCTGCCTTTCGCCCGGGAGCTCGCCCGTGGACGGCGTGTCGTCGCCGTGGGACGGATCGCGCACGCCGCTTTCGGCGGCGACTACATCAGGCATCCCGCACGCGGCGGAGCGACCGACTTCCGCCGTGGGCTTGCTCTCGCTGGTACCATCGCCTGAGCGCGGACCCCGTTCGTGCCTACGAACTTGCGCTCGGAAACCTTGCGATGAAGACCTACAGCGCCAAGCCTGGCGAGATAACACGCGACTGGTACGTCGTCGACGCCGATGGGCAGACCCTCGGCCGTCTCGCGACGCAGATCGCCGACCGGCTTCGCGGCAAGGGCAAGCCGCAGTTCACTCCGCACGTCGATACCGGCGACTTCGTCGTCGTGGTCAACGCGGAGAAGATCGCGGTCACCGGCAAGAAGCTCGAGGACAAGATGTACTACCGCCACTCCGGCTACCCGGGTGGGCTGAAGGTGCGCCCGCTGAAGGAGCAGCTCGAGCGGCGCCCGACCGAGGTGCTCCGGAAGGCCGTCAAGGGCATGCTTCCGAAGAACAAGCTGAGCCGCCATCAGCTGACCAAGCTGAAGATCTACGCCGGTCCCGAGCATCCGCACACCGCGCAGGAGCCGAAGCCCTTCTGATGGCAGAGGCAGCGCAGTACCTCGGCACGGGCAAGCGGAAGACGTCGGTCGCCCGCGTGATCCTCCGCCCCGGTGACGGGAAGACGTGGATCAACGGCAAGGACATCGACGCCTACTTCCCGCGGCTCTCGCACCGCAAGGCGATCATGGCGCCGCTCGAGACCGCCGAGCTCGCCGGCCAGTACGACCTCCGCGTTCGCGTTCACGGTGGCGGCCCCTCGGGCCAGGCCGGAGCGGTGCGGCACGGCATCGCCCGCGCGCTCGTCGAGATCAACCCCGAGTTCCGCGTCATGCTGAAGCGCCAGGGCTTCCTCACCCGTGACGCCCGCCAGGTCGAGCGCAAGAAGGCCGGGCTGCACAAGGCGCGCAAGGCGCCGCAGTTCAGCAAGCGCTAGCCGCTCGGCCGAACTAACCTCCCGCCGATGGCGCGCCGGTATTTCGGGACCGACGGCGTACGAGGCATTGCCGGCGAGCTCGTGACGGCTGACCTCGTCGAGCGGCTCGGGCGTGCCGCGGTTCTCTGGAGCGGCGCCGAGCGAGTTCTCATCGGGCGCGACACCCGCGGCTCGGGCGTCGAGCTCGAGGGCGCGGTGGCGATCGGGGTCGCCTCGGCCGGAGCGACCGCCGTGCTGGGCGGGATCCTTCCGAGCGGCGCGGTCGCGCTCGGCGCGCTCGACCTCGGGATCGTGATCACGGCGTCGCACAACCCGCCCGAGTACAACGGCGTCAAGTTCTTCCAGGCCGGGGGCCGGAAGCTCACCGACGAGGACGAGGAGGAGATCGAGCGCCTGCTCGACGCGCCGCCGGCCGAGCGGCACGGCAAGATCGAGCCCGCCCTGGCCGCCGGCGCGGGCTACGTCGACTACGTCATCGAGCACTTCGGCTCCGACCTGACCGGCCTCGAGCTCGTGGTCGACTGCGCGAACGGGGCCTACTCGGATCTCGGCCCGGAAGCGTTCGAACGGCTCGGAGCCCGCGTGCACGCGATTGGCAGCACTCCGGACGGGACGAACATCAACACCGGGTGTGGCGCCACCGACACGGCGCTCCTGGAGCGCGAGGTGGTCGCGAGAGGGGCCGCGCTCGGCATCGCCTTCGACGGCGACGGCGACCGCATCGTCGCGGTCGACGAGCGCGGCCAGGTCGTCGACGGCGACGGCATCATCGCGATCCTCGCGCTCGATCTGGGCGTCGAGCTCGTCGCCGTCACACAGATGACGAATCTCGGCTTCCACGCGCTGATGAGCGAGCACGGGATCGACGTCATCACGACCGATGTCGGCGACCGCTACGTGCTCGAGGCGCTCGAGGAGCACGGCGGCGTCCTCGGAGGCGAGCAGTCCGGCCACGTGATCTATCTCCGCGATCACGTCACCGGGGACGGCCTGGCGGCGGGGCTCCTGCTCTGCGCCGCACTCAAGGGGCGCACGCTCAGCGAGGCTGCTTCCGCCCTGACCCGCTACTTCCAGTGCAAGGAGAACGTCCGCGTCACGTCGAAGGAGATCACTCAGCCCGTCCGCGAGGCGGTCGAGCGCGCCAACGCCGAACTTGGCGACGAAGGGCGCATTCTCGTCCGTCCTTCCGGCACGGAGCCCATCGTTCGCGTTCTCGTGGAGGCCCGAAACGGCGATCTGGCAAAAAAGGCCTGTGGTACCATCGCAAGGCTTGTCGAGAGCGAGCTCGGCTGATTCGCGACCGCAAGGGCGACGCCTTGCAACCGTGACAGTGGCCGGGCTTTTTGCGTTCCCAAGGCGAGTTCCATTGACATGACCGAGTCCACACAAGCGGCAAGCTCGGCTTAGGAAGGAGCATCCAGCATGTGCGGGATCATCGGATACGTCGGTTCGAGGCCGTCCAAGGACTTGCTGATCGCCGGTCTCGAGCGCCTCGAGTTCAGAGGCTACGACTCGGCCGGGATCGCCCTGCTCGAGGACGACGGGCTCGAGTACGTCCGTGCCGTCGGGCCGCTCAGCAAGCTGAAGGCGGCTACCGGCCAGAACGGCTCCTGCGCCACGACCGGCGTCGGGCACACGCGCTGGGCGACGCACGGCGGCGTGAACGAGGACAACGCGCACCCGCTCACCGGGTGCGAGGACGCCAAGCTCGCGATCGTCCTCAACGGGATCGTCGAGAACTACCGTGAGCTCAAGGCCGAGCTCGAGAGCGGCGGCCACATCTTCTCCTCCGAGACCGACGCCGAGGTGGTCGCGCACCTGCTCGAAAGCGTGTACGACGGCGACCTGCTCGCAGCCGTCCGCGAGGTCTACGGCCGGCTCGTCGGCCACTTCACCTTTGTCGTGATCCACCACGACGAGCCCGACCGCCTCGTCGGCGTCCGCCGCGACACGCCGATGGTGATCGGCCTCGGCAACGGCGAGAACTTCCTCGCATCGAACCTGTCCGCGTTCCTCTCCGAGACACGCCGCGTGGCGTATCCGAACAACGGCGAGATCGTCGAGGTCACTCCGGGCGGCGTGCGCATGATCAGCGCCGAGGACGGCAGCCCGATCGAGATCGAGGAGATCCGGATCGACTGGGACGAGGAGGTCGCGGAGCGCGAGGGCTTCGAGACATTCATGCTCAAGGAGATCTACGAGCAGCCCGAAGGCTTCGAGGTCACGATCGGGGACCGCGTCCGGCACGGAGCCCTCGTCCAGGACGGCCTCGGGATGAACGAGGACGAGCTGCGCGCGCTACGCCGGATCGTCATCGTCGCCTGCGGCACCGCCTACCACGCCGGGGTCGTCGGCCGGTACGTCATCGAGGAGTGGGGCCGCCTGCCGGTCGAGCCGGACATCGCGAGCGAGTGGATCTACCGCAACCCGGTGATCGGGCCCGACACGCTCGTGATCGGCATCTCGCAGTCCGGTGAGACCCGCGACACGATCCAGGCGATGAAGCTCGCGAGGAAGCTCGGCGCGCGCACCGTCGCGATCACGAACCAGATGGGCTCGCAGATCACCCGTGAGGTGGACTCGTCCCTCTACACCCGCACCGGCCTCGAGGTCGGCGTCGCGGCGACGAAGACCTTCTCGGCTCAGGTCGGGCTGATGTACCTGATCGGCCTCGAGCTCGCCCGCGTCCGCGAGACGCTGCCGCCCGCCGAGATCGAGTTCATTCTCGACGAGGTCTACCGGCTGCCGCAGAAGATGCGGGAGTTCCTCAGCCGGAGCCACCCGATCGACGAGATCGCGACGAAGTTCTACCGCGACCCCTTCTTCCTCTTCCTCGGCCGCCACATCGGTCTTCCGGTGGCGCTGGAAGGCGCACTGAAGCTCAAGGAGATCTCCTACATCCCGACCGAGGCCTACTCGGCCGGCGAGATGAAGCACGGGCCGATCGCGCTCCTCGAGGAAGGGACGCCGGTCGTGGTCGTCGCGACCCGGATGAACACGGTGTACGACAAGGTCGTCTCGAACATTCAGGAGACCCGCGCCCGGGGCGCGCACGTGATCGCGATCGCGACCGAGGGCAACGAGGAGATCCAGCACCACGCCGACGACGTGATCTACATCCCCGACTCTCCCGCCTTCCTGCAGGCGGTGCTCGCGACCCTGCCGCTGCAGCTCCTCGCCTACCGCATCGCACGCCTCCGCGGTCTGAACGTCGATCAACCGCGGAACCTCGCGAAGACCGTCACCGTCGAGTAGAGGTAGGTCCGACGGCCTCCCTCTTTCGGGGGACGCCTCCGCACTCCGGCAGAGCCCGGTTTTCGAGGATCACCCGGAATAGCTCAATCGGGTGAATCGTCCCGTCTACCCCAGAAGGGGTAGGAGGCTCCGCGATCTTCGCCGTACGGTGAGCCTGCCTGCAAGAAACGCGGGCGTCACACGGCAAGTATCGGGGGTCGACACTGCGGATGAGCGCTGTAAACGGGATCGAGCAGCATGGGACGAGCCGTAGGCTCGGCCGGGGACTCTGTGTCGCTCTCTCCGCAATCGGGGTGGCGATCGTGCTCGCCTCGTCGTCAGTCGTCGCCGGCGCCTCGGGAAGCTACGACCCCGCCTCGGACGGCTACTCGATGGCCAACATCGACGCGCAGACCGGCGCCGCGGCCTGGTGGGATGCCGGCTACACCGGCGCGGGCGTCGATGTCGCCGTGATCGACACCGGCGTCACGCCGGTACCGGCGCTCAGCACTCCGGGCTCGGTCGTGTACGGCCCTGACCTCTCGCTCGACTCGCAGAATCCGGCCCTGCGCAACCTCGACGGCTTCGGCCACGGAACCTTCATGGCCGGGCTGATCGCCGGCCACGACCCGTCGCTCACCGCGCCGTATTCGAAGGCGCCTGCCGGCGCCTACCGCGGTATTGCCCCCGACGCGCGCATCGTCAGCCTCAAGGTCGGAGCTGCCGACGGCAGCGTCGACGTCACCCAGGTGATCGCCGCGATCGACTGGGTCGTCCAGCACGCGCACGACCCCGGCTTCAACATCCGTGTGATCAACCTCTCGTACGGGACGAACTCCCGTCAGAGCTACACCGTCGACCCACTCGCGTATGCCGCCGAGCAGGCCTGGAAGCACGGGATCGTGGTCGTCGCGTCGGCCGGGAACAGCGGGTACCAGCGCGGCCACGGCGCACCCGGCCTTGCCGATCCCGCGTATGACCCGTATGTGATCGGGGTCGGCGCGGTCGACACGAACGGCACCGCGACGACCAGGGACGACGACGTGGCCTCCTTCTCGGCCAGCGCCTGTCCGTCGTGCAAGCGGCCTGACTTCGTCGCGCCGGGCGCCCACCTCCAGGGCCTTCGCGTCCCCGGCTCGTACATCGACGACTCGAACCCGCCCGGGATCCTCGACGGCAGCTACATGCGCGGCTCGGGCACCTCGGAGGCGACCGCGATCACGTCCGGCGCGGTGGCGCTGATCCTCCAGCGCTACCCGGGCCTCACGCCCGACCAGGTCAAGGAGTTCATCCTCCAGAGCACCGACAAGCTGCAGGGGACGAGCCCGAACGACCAGGGCGGGGGAGAGCTCGACCTGAATGCGCTCCTCTCGAGCACGCCGCCGGTCTCCGGGGACCAGCCGCCGCAATACGCCGACTCGACCGGCACCGGCTCGCTCGAGCAGGCTCGAGGCACCGCCCACGTCAGCCTTGGCGGCGTCGCGCTCCGGGGCAACATCGACATCTTCGGACATCCGTTCGACGCAACCGCCCTGACTGCCGCCGAGGCCGCCGGAACGTCGTGGTCGGGCGGAACCTGGAACGGCAGCAACTGGGGCAGCAACAGCTGGTCGAGCAATTCCTGGAGCGGCAGCTCCTGGTCGAGCAACTCCTGGTCGAGCAACTCCTGGTCGAGCAACAGCTGGTCGGGAAGCTCGTGGAGCAGCAACTCCTGGAGCAGCAACTCCTGGTCGAGCAACAGCTGGAGCAGCAACAGCTGGTCATCTGCCGGCTGGAGCTGATGCGTAGCTCGACGCACGCCCCGCCGCGAGCCTCCGGAACCGGTCGGCCCGGCCGGTAGAGCGATGGCGAACACGTTGACCAGCGGCAGGTCACGCGCCCGGCGGCGCATCTTCGGCGTTGCGCCGATCTGGGTCTACAACGCCGTCCTCGTCGCCGCCGGAATCGCGCTCTGGAGCGACGTTGTGCGGCGCTTCGACACGCAGCCGCTGATCGCCAGCCCCGTGCCCTGGTGGGCGCTGGCGCTCGTCTTCTACCTCACCGAGGCGTACGTCGTCCACGTGCAGGTGCGCCGGGAGGCGCATACCGTGTCGCTCAGCGAGGTCGGGCTCGTCCTCGGCCTCTATCTGCTCTCGCCCGGCGGTCTGCTCGTGGCGCAGGTCGTCGGGTCGGCAGCGGCGCTCGTTGTCGTCCGCCGCCAGCGTGCCGCCAAGCTCGTCTTCAACCTCGCCCAGCTCTCGCTCACGACATCCGTCGCGGTGATCGTGTTCCGGACGATCGCCGGGCAGGGCGACGCATTCGGAGTCGCCGGCTGGACCGGCGCCATCCTCGGAGCCGTTGCCGCCTCCCTCGTCGGCATCCTGCTCGTCACGGTCGCGATCGGGATTGCCGAGGGCAGCCTCGAGCCCCGGAGGCTTCCGCTCGCGGCGGGAATCTCGATCGTCTCGACGATCGGCGTCTCGACGGTGGTGCTGATCGCGATCGAGCTCGCCCGCGAGGACCGCCGCGCGCTCGTGCTGCTCGTGCTGCCGGTCGCGATCGGGGTCGCCGCGATCCGCGCCTTCGCGAACCAGGCGAAGCGCCACGACCATCTCGAGTTCCTCTACGCATCCATGAAGGCCACGCAGGGAGCGCCCGAGTTCAGCCTCGCGGTCGGCCAGCTGCTCGTTGCGGTCCGGCAGCTCGTCCGGGCCGAGTACGCGGAGATCTTCCTGTGCGCGGTGGGGTCCCAGCAGGGGCTGAGGAGCACCCTCGGCGCGCAGGGCGAGATGAACGCCCACGCCGACATCGTGAGCCCCGCCGACGCGCAGGTGCTCGCGGCGCTCGGGGCCGGGCCGGACGCGATCCTGCTCGCCGCATCCCGACCCCCGCACTCGCTCGACGGCTACCTCGCCGCACGCAAGCTGCCGGACGCGATCATCGCAGCGCTACGCGGCGAGGACGGCGTCTTCGGCCTGATCGTCGTCGGCGACCGCTCCGGGGACGTCGTCTCCTTCAGCGGCGACGACAAGCGCCTGTTCGAGACGTTCGTCAGCCACGCGAGCGTGATGCTCGAGAACGGACGGCTCGAGCGCTCGCTGGCCGAGGTGACGGACCTGAAGGAGCGGCTGCGCCACCAGGCGTTCCACGACATCCTCACGGGCCTGCCGAACCGCGCCCTCTTCACCGAGCGGGTCGAAGCCGCTGTGGCGCGTGGAGACGGGGAGGCCGCCGTGCTGTTCCTCGATCTCGACGACTTCAAGGCGATCAACGACACACTCGGTCATGCGGTCGGCGACGAGGTGCTCGCAGAGGTCGGTCGCCGCGTGCAGCGCGCGGTGCGCCCGTCAGACACCGCGGCGCGGCTCGGCGGCGATGAGTTCGCCGTGCTGCTCGACACCACCGACCGGCATGGGAGCGAGGTGGTCGCGGAGTCGCTCCTCCGTGCGCTCCGCAGGCCCCTGGCACTGCGCGGCCGCGAGACACGCGTTCACGGCAGCATCGGCATCGCGCCGGTCTCGTCCGCAGCGAGCGCCGACGAGCTCCTGCAGAACGCCGACGTCGCGATGTACGCGGCCAAGAGCATCGGCAAGCACTGCTTCGCCCACTACGAGCCGAAGATGCACGCGCAGGTGCGCCGCCGGCACGAGTTCACCGTCGCGCTCCAGGGTGCCGTCGAGCGCGACGAGATCGTCGCCGTCTTCGAGCCGATCGTCGACCTCCGCGACGGCCGGATCGTCGGCTTCGAAGCACTCGCGCGCTGGGACTCACCCGAGCGCGGCCTCGTTCAGCCCGCCGAGTTCATTCACGTGGCCGAGGAGATCGGGCTGATGTCCGAGATCGGCTCGAGCGTCCTGCGCCGTGCCTGCCAGGCCGCTCGCCGCTGGATGGACGCCTACCCGGCCCATCGCGACGTCACCGTTTCCGTCAATCTCTCCCCGAGCGAGCTCGCCGCCGAGAAGCTCGCCGACAACGTGGCCCGCGCGCTCTTCGAGGCTCGCCTGCCCGCCGAGAAGCTGATGCTCGAGATCACCGAGAGCGACGTCATGTGGGACATCGACATCGCGCATCAGCGGATGGACGAGCTGCGCGCTCTCGGCGTCCGGCTCGCTCTCGACGATTTCGGCACCGGTCGCTCGTCGCTCGAGCGCCTCGACACCTTCCCGCTCGACGCGGTGAAGATCGCGAAGCCGTTCGTCGACCGGCTGCTCGACCCGGCCAGCGAGTCGAGCTTCATCGACGCGTTCGTCAGCCTCGCCCAGTCGCTCGAGGTGCAGTGCATCGCCGAGGGGATCGAGGAGGCCGCCCAGGTGCCGATGCTGCTCGACCGCGGCTGCTCACTCGGCCAGGGGTTCCATTTCGCCCCGCCGATGAACGAGACGGAGCTCGACCGGTATCTCCGGACGGCTCCGACGCCGTTGCGCAGGACCGGTTAGGGCTTACGCCGCCAGCGCCGCGGAAGTCTCGGCGCCGACCTCGAGCGCCGTCGCGACGAACGCCCGTGCGGCCGGCGAGTGGTACCGGTCCTTGTGGCGCGCGATCGCGATCTCGCGCGCGGCGATACGCGGGCTCAGATCGGTGATCCGGATCGCGTCGTCGCCGGCGTCGACCGCGAGGCGGGGAAGGATTGCGACCCCGATCCCTGCCCGGGCGAGCCCCTGGACGACCCCGTTCTCGTCGGAGCGGAAGACGACGTTGGGCTCGATGCCGGAGGCGCGGATCTGGTCGAACACGAGCTCGGTCGCGCGGCAGCTCCGGTAGCCGATCAGCGGCTGCTCCGCGATCTCACGGAGGGCCGGTGTTCGCCGCTCGGCGGGGAACGGGGAATCGGCGGCGCTGACGAGCACGTAGTCGTCGCGCAGCACGAGCAGCGTCTCGAGCCACGGGTTGTCGAGCGGGAGCTGGACGAACGAGACATCGAGGATGCCCCGCTCGACGAGGTCGGCGAGCTCGCGGTCCGAATGCGACTCCCGCAGCTCGACGATCGACGTGCGGCCAGGCGGTCTTGAACCTGCGCATCACCTCGGGGAGGATCTTCGCTCCGACGCTCTGGAAGATCCCGACGTGCAGCGAGCCGGCCTCGCCGGCAGAAAGCGCGGCCAGGTCGGCCTGGGCCGCCTGGAGACGCGCGACGATCGAGGTTGCGTGGCGGAGCAGCAGCCTGCCGGCCTCGGTCATCGTGACGGGCCGCGGGCCGCCCGGGCGCTCGATCAGCTTCTCGCCGACGATCCGCTCGAGCGTCGCGATCTGCTGGCTCACCGCCGATTGCGTGTAGCCGAGCTTGACCGCGGCGCGCCCGAAGGTGCCTTCGGTCTCGACGGCATCCAGGGCAGCCAGATGGCGGAGCTCGATTCCGAGCCAGTTGTTGAGCTCGGCAGCTGGTAGCGAGCTGTATCGCGTTCGCTAATGGTCATGAGTCCTAACTCTCGTTGACCTAATGATAGCGGATGCCGATAATAGGGGCATGTTCGCTATCGCTTTCATTACAGGTCTGCTCATCCTCTGCGTCCTCGGTGCCCTGTACGGCGTCGATTCGCGGACGGACGAGCGCGCCCGCAAGGTCTAGAGACTCGTCTCAGTCCGGAGGCGGGCGGCGCAGCCGCTTCAGCTCGGACTGCCGGCGCTTGTCGTCGAGGCGCCGCTCGCGGGATCCGGTCGTCGGGGTGGTCGGCCGTCTCTTGCTCCGCGGGCGTGCAGCCTCGGCGACCTGATCGAGGATCCGCTGCGTGGCGAGCTCGCGGTTTCGTAGCTGCGAGCGCTCGTCCTGCGCGATCGCCCGGACGAGCGGGCCGAGCTTTGCGAGCACGCGTCGCCGCTCGGGCTCGCTGAGGCCCGCGGATGTCTCCACGTCGTAGAGCGCCTCGACCCGCGTCGAGCTCTTCTGCGCGTGCTGACCGCCGGGCCCGCTCGACCGGGAGAAGCGGAACGTCAGTTCCGACCGAATAGACTCGGAGTCCATGGCGGCGATTCTGCTCGACGTCGACGGTGTGCTGCACGTTTCCGGCGAGCCGATCGCGGGCGCTGCGGACGCGGTCCGGCGTCTCCGTAACGCGGGGCACCGCCTCCGCTTCGTCACCAACTCGACCACGATGTCGCGGCACGAGCTCGGTGAGCGGCTGCGCGAGATGGGTTTCGCGCTCGAGGATGACGAGCTGCAGACCACCGGCAGCGTCGCCGCGAAGGTGCTTGCCGGCAAGCGCGTGCTCGCTCTGACGATGCCCGGCATCATCGACGACCTCGAAGGGCTCGAGCTGATCGGGATGAACGCCGACGCGGTCCTCGTGGGCGGCGCCGACGAGAGTGACGAGCCGGGGCGGATCTACTCCTATCTGAACCTCAACCGAGCGTTCCTCGAGCTCCAGGCCGGCGCCGATCTCTACTGCCTGCACCGCAACCGCTGGTGGCAGACGGCCGAGGGGCCGCGCCTCGACGCGGGCGCGATCGTCGCCGGGCTCGAGTACGCGACCGGGAACGAGGCGATCGTGCTCGGCAAGCCGAGCGCCGAGTACTTCGCGACCGCCGTCGAGGCGCTCGACGCCGACCCCGAGATGAGCTGGATGGTCGGCGACGACATCGAGGGCGACATCGGCGGCGCCCAGAAGATCGGGATGCGCACCGTGCTCGTGCGCACCGGCAAGTTCCGCCCCGACGACCTCGAGCACACGAGCATCGTCCCTGACGGGATCCTCTCGTCGATCGCCAACTTGCCGGACTGGCTGGAGGCAAATCCGTGACGGGGCTGCGTGTCGGCGTGGATCTGATCGAGATCGACCGCGTCCGCCGCGCCCTGGAACGTCACGGCGACGGGTTCCGCTCTCGCTGCTTCACCGAGGAGGAGCGGGCTTACTGCGACTCGAAGCCGAACCCGGCGCAGCACTACGCAGGCCGCTTCGCTGCGAAGGAGGCCGTGGGCAAGGCGCTCGGTTCCGGCGTGTACTTCACCTGGCGCGAGATCGAGATCCGCGGCCGGCCGAAGCCGGGCGTTCATCTGAGCGGGCGGACGGCGGCGTTTGCCGAGCGTGTGGGCGCGGGAACGATCGAGCTGTCGATGACGCACTCACGCGAGCTCGCGGCGGCTGTGGTCGTGGTGACAGCGGCATGACCGCGCTCCTGCCGCTCCTGACGGCCGACGAGATCCGGCAGGCCGAGGCGGCACACGCCGGGTCGATGGAGGAGCTGATGGAGCGCGCGGGGACTGCAGTCGCCGACGTCGTCGACGAGCGCTTCGAAGGCCGCGTCGCCGTGGTCTGCGGCCGCGGCAACAACGGCGGCGACGGCCGCGTCTGCGCGCGGGTGCTTCGCGAGCGCGGCCGCGATGTCGTTCAGGTCGACGGGTTCGGTGAGCTCGGCGATCCGGACGTGATCGTCGACGCGCTGCTCGGGATCGGCCTCAAGGATGCGCCGCGCGAGGACGTCGCTCGCATGATCGAGCGGATCAACACCGCGGGGAAGCCCGTCGTCGCGGTCGACGTGCCCTCAGGCGTCAATGCATCGACGGGGGAGGTTGCCGGAGCAGCTGTTCACGCCGAGGTCACGGTCACGTTCGGCGCGTCGAAGGTCGGCCTTGCGGTCGCCCCGGGCCGTTTCCACGCCGGCTCGGTTCACGTCGCCTGGATCGGTCTCGAGCCGACAGGTCACGAGCACGCGCTCGTCCCGGCATCGGTGCTCGGCGAGGTGCCGAGGAAGACCGTCGAGAGCACGAAGTACCGCGCCGGGTCGGTGCTGGTCGTCGGAGGCTCCGCCGGGCTCACGGGAGCGCCGATACTCGCGGCGCTCGCCGCGTTCCGCGCCGACGCCGGCTACGTGACCGTGGCAGCGCCGGAGTCCGCGATGCCCGCCATCGAAGGGCGCGTGCTCGAGGCGGTCAAGCGGCCGCTTCCGGAGGACACGTCCGGCCGGTTGCTCGCCCGGTCTGCCGAGAGCATCCTCGAGGCAGCGGAGCGCGCCGACGCGGTCGTGCTCGGCCCGGGCCTCGGCCGCAGCGACGGGACGCGCGACCTCGTGCGCATCCTGCTCGAGCAGCTCCCCGTCCCGGTCGTCCTCGACGCCGACGCCCTCTGGGAGCTCGAGCCGTTCACGCGGCCCGCGACCACCGTGATGACGCCGCACGCGGGCGAGCTCGCCCGGCTGCTCGGTGCCGAGGCCGAGGAGATCGAGGCGCACCGGCTCGAGGCTGTCCGGCGCGCCGCGTCGCGGTTCGGCTCGACGGTCCTGTTGAAGGGCGCCGACACGCTGATCGCCTCGCCACGCGAGGGCGTGCTCGTCGCCGGGTTCGGCGCGCCGTCATTGGCGACCGCCGGCACGGGCGACGTGCTCGCCGGCGTGATCGGCGCGTTTCTCGCGAAGGGGATGGAGCCCAGGCTCGGCGCCGCCGCGGCCGCAGTGGCCCACGGCCTCGCCTCCCGGCTCGTCGTGCCGCAGGCGGGGCTCGTTGCGAGCGACCTGCTCCCGGCGATCCAGCGCGTGCTCGACGGCGAGGGCTGGGAGCTCGCCCTAGCGGCGCCAGGTGACCAGGCCCTGGGCGCGCGCGACGAGCCCCGGGGTTAGCGCCTGGGCCCAGGCGACGGGTCGGTACCAGCGCGGCACGATGATCTCCCGCCGGTCATGCTCGACCGCGTCGACGATCCGCGAGGCGACGAGCTCCGGGCCCGCGACGAACCGCTGGAGCCCGTGCTTGACGCGGTTGTGCTGAGGGAAGCCGGGCGTCTCGATCAGGCCCGGGTTGACGGTGTGCACCGAGATCCCCCGGCCGGCCAGCTCGACTGCGACCGAGCGGGAGAACGCGAGCTGGGCGTGCTTCGAGGCCGAGTAGGGCCCGACCGCGAAGAGCCCCGCGATCGAGACGACGTTGACGAGGTGCGAGCCCTGCCCGAGCCCGGGCAGGAAGGCGCGCAGGCACCAGACCGACCCGAGGTAGTTCGTCCGGATCACCGCCTCGACCGCCTCCGGCGGCGCGGTCAGGTACGTGTAGCGGCCGGCGATCCCGGCGTTGTTGACGAGCAGGTCGATGCGCGGGTGCCGCTCGAGCACGCGCGCCGCAGCCGACTCCACCGCCGCCCGGTCGCCGACATCGCAGGGCTCGTGCTCGTCGGCATCGGGCGCGTCGCTGCGCGAGAGCCCGACGACGTGCCAGCCGTCCTTGCGAAGCGCACGGCAGAGCGCCGCTCCGATCCCGGACGACGCTCCTGTGACCACCGCGACGCGCATCCCCGGACCATAGTTAGAGTCGGGCGATGTCCTTCGAGGGAAAACGCGGCCTCGTGCTCGGTGTCGCGAACAAGCGCTCGATCGCGTGGGCGATCGCGCAACGGCTCGCCGAGGGCGGCGCTCAGCTCGCGTTCACCTACCAGGGCGAGCGGATCGAGTCCAACGTCCGCGAGCTCGCCGAGACCGTGTCGAGCCCCCTCGTCACCTCGTGCGACGTGCGCTCCGACGAGGACATCGCCCGCGTCTTCTCCGAGGTCTCCGATGCCTTCGGCGGCGAGCTCGACATCCTCGTCCACTCCGTTGCCTTCGCCGCCGCCGAGGATCTCGAGGGCCGCTTCACCGACACGCCGCGCGAGCGCTTCTGGATGGCCCTCGACGTCAGCGCCTACTCCCTCGTCGCGACGACCCGGGCGGCCGAGCCGCTGATGGAGGCCGCCGGCGGCGGCTCCGTCGTGACGATGACCTATCTCGGCGGCGAGCGGGCCGTCCCGCACTACAACGTGATGGGCGTCGCCAAGGCCACGCTCGACTCGAGCGTCCGCTACCTCGCCTGGGACCTCGGCCAGAAGAACATCCGCGTCAACGCCGTCTCGGCAGGCCCCGTGCGCACCCTCGCGGCGCGCTCGATCGCCGGCTTCCCGACGATGGAGGCGATCGTCGAGGAGCGCGCCCCGCTCCACCGCCACATCGACGCGACCGACGTCGCCGGCGCAGCCGCCTACCTGCTGGGCGACGACGCCAAGAACGTCACGGGCACCACGCTGTACGTCGACAGCGGGTACCACGCGATGGGCATGTAGCAGCGTCCAGCTGAGATCCGGGGCGCGGCCGCTCAGCCATCGATGCGCTTGCGCCGCGGCCGTGATCCGGGACGCGGCCCCGGGTCGCTCGATGGAGGCGTGAGCAGGAGGTGGCTCTCGACCACCGAGTCCGCCACCTCCGCCAGCTTCCGCCCGGTGCGTTGTGAGTGCTCTCGAAGCAGCTCGAACGCCCGGTCGGCGTTGACGCCCTGGGTGGCCATGAGAATGCCTTTCGCCTGCTCGATCACCGCCCGCCGGCCGAGTGCACCCTGGAGGCTCTGGTACTCGGCGAACCGCTGCAACGTGATGTCGATCGCACTGGCGAGCCCTTGCGGATCGTCGTTGAGGATGTAGGCGAAGATCCCACGCTTGGCCGCCTCGCGGACGTAGGCCGGGTCCTCCGCCGAGAGGAGCGCGATCACCGGGCAGGATGCTTCGCGGACGATCTCTCCGATCAGGTCGAGAGCATGCTGCGACGAGAGACCCAGGCCGACGAGCGCAACGTCCGGTCGCTCGCGTGCGGTCACGGCTCCGACCTCGGCGACGTCGATCTCCCGGGCGATCACCTCGTGGCCGAGGCCTGCGACGACCTGAGCAAGCAGGCCCAGCCGCTCGCGCTTCTCGTTCGCGATCAGCACGCGGAGGTGCCGGGTTTCGTCGTCGGACATCACAACTTGGAGAAGCGTCGAGCGCGACGGTTGCTGCTGCCAAAGGTAGACGAATTTCGTGTGCTTCCGGTGGTATCCTCGAGGCGGCGGTGCCCGAGACCGTGGCGCCGCAGGCGCGGTGCGTACGAATCGGACCGCCAGGTGTGCCTCCTCAGCAGAGAGCGGGTCGCAGCTTTGAACAGCCGGCCCAGCTCAGCGGCCGGCGACGAGCTATCGCCGCTGGAGGTTGCCCTTGGCTGCCGGGACTTTCGAGAGTCGAACCACCGATCCGCCGCAATCGGTCGCGCCTCGCTTCCGAGGGGTCGCGCACGTCGGCGCGCTCTTCGTCGCGGTGCCGGTTGGAGTCCTGCTCGTTCTTCACGCGCCCTCTGGAGCCGGGCAGGTCGGCGCAGCCATCTTCGCCGCGAGCGTCGCTTTCATGCATGGCAGCAGCACCCTCTTTCATCGCCGCCGGTGGGCCCCCGAGCGCATGCGGTGGATCGGGCTACTCGACCACGCGGCCATCTACGTGCTGATCGCGGGCACCTATACGCCGATCGCGCTCTTCGTGATTCACCCTGGCTGGCGCCTGCCGATCCTGGCCGTCGTCTGGGTCGGTGCGCTCGCGGCGACCTTGAGAAGGCTCTTCCGGCCACACGCGCCTCCGTGGGTCGCCGCCGCCACATGTCTCGCCTTCGGTTGGGTCTCCGTGATCGTCATGCCGCAGATCGTCGAGCGCATCGGGCTCGGCCCGGCCTCTCTGCTCATGGCCGGCGGGATCGCCTACACCGTCGGCGCGCTCGTCTACGTGCGGCGGAAGCCCGATCCTTTCCCCGACACCTTCGGCTACCACGAGGTCTTCCACGCTCTCGTCATCGTGGCCGTCGCCTGCCAGTACGCGACGATCGCGTTCTTCGTGCTCCCGCACGCATGACGGGGGCACACTTCACCATCGTTGTCAGCGGATCGATCATCTTCGCCTCCGGGCGGCGCCGTCTTGTTTGCCTCGAGCCCCGCTAGAGCGTTGGACGGCTCCGCGTCCAGGCGCGTGCCGCCCGCGTTCTCGTCCGCACGCTCGACTTCCCGGGAACGAGAGGCTCCCCGGGCTCGGCCGCGGACTTCAGGGAGGGGGCTGTCGGCGCGTGGCCGATGGCGACGGTGCGGCCGCGGACGCGACCGCCCTGGCCGGCTGTGATGTTCGTGAACGGCGCGACACCCGACGGCCGGGCTCACCCCGGCGTACGGCGCTTCGCAGCCTCGCTCGCACGAGCCGGATACGTCGTCTTCATCCCAGAGCTTCCAGGCGTCGCAGCCGGCGAGCTCTCGCTCCTGACGCTCGCGGCCTCCGTCGAATGTGCGATGGCGCGGCCGACTCGGCCGAGACCCGCACGGACGGATCGGTCTCTTCGGTGTCTCGGTAGGAGGAACGCTCGCGCTTCTCGCCGCCGCGACTCGCCCGATCTCTCGGCTCGTATCTCGGTCGTCGCCTGCATCGCTCCCTTCACCGACCTCGAGAAGGTGACGATGCTGGCGACGACCGGAACGTATCCAGGCAGCGATGGATTGGTGCAGTATCCCGTACCGCCCGAGCTGGCGGTCGGCGTCGCACGATCGCTGGTCGGGATCCTCGACCCGACACCCGACGGCATGCCCTCGGCCGCGTCCGTCGGGAGTCTCGATCCGGCGTCCCGGGATCCGCTGAGACCGGTTGCGCGACGCGCCCTGCAGATCGCTCGGCGCGGCCGCCGCGGCCTCCCTGCAGGCGCTACTCGTCAACCGCGACCCCGCGCGTTTCGACTACCTCTTCGCGGCAGCTTCCGGAGGCTCTGAAACACGTTGTGTCGTCGCTCTCCCCGCTTCGATCGGCTGCGCACCTCCAGGCGCCGATCGAGATCGCCACCGCTCCGCAGCGACAAGTACTTCCCGCTCGCGGAGTCGCTCGCCCTCCAGGCGTGAAATCGCCGGAACCCGCATCACTGTCACCTCGGCGCTTGCACACGCCACACCAAGGCTGACCCTCCGAAGCGTCCGTGACGTCGCGCAGCTACACGGCTTCATCGCTCGCACGCTCGGGGCCGCCGCCTCGGGCTGAGTCGTGTATGAACACATTCGTGACTGGAGGTGGCTCTGGCTCGACGCGGCGTCTGCGGCTCGTCGCCGTTGCGGACGCCGAGCGGCAGAGGCTCGAGCGAGCGCTCCATGACGGCGTCCAGCAGGACCTGATCGCCGTCTTGGTTCGCCTTCAGCTCGCCGAGCGGCTGCCGGCCACGGATCGGGAGGCGTTGCTTGCCGTTCTCGACGAGATCGGCCGCGACGTTCAAGAGGCGCTGGACCGGGTGCGGGTGCTTGCGAACGACGTCTATCCGTCCCTGCTCGAGACGCTTGGGCTTCGCGAGGCGCTGCGCAGCGCAGCGGCGGCCTCTGGCATCGCGGTGACCGTCGAGGCGCCCGATTCCGGCCGCTATCCAGCGGACGTCGAGGCTGCGATGTTCTTTTGCTGCAGGGCTTCGCTCGACCAGCTCGCCGCGAGTCGAGACGTTCGTCGCGAGAGTGACGATCCGGATCGACCGAGAGGAGCGTGCGCTGCGGCTCGCGGTTCACGGCGCCGGTGTCGAGCTCGACGGAGAAGCGGACGCGTTCGTCCTCGTCCGCGAGCGGATCGAGGTGCTCGGCGGCGTTCTGACGTTCGACCCGGCAGTCGGGCGGGTCAGAGCGGCTTGTGGCGACCGTGCCGCTCGCCTAACCGCCGGCCGCGAGGTAGAGGATGACCGCCTTCACCCGTTTGTGCACGGCGGGCTCGAACGCGATCCCGAGCTTCTGGAAGATGGAGTGGATGACGTTCTCGACCGAGCGCTCGGAGAGGAAGAGGCTCTCGGCGATCGCGGCGTTGTTCTTCCCTTCGGCCATCTCGCGCAGCACGTCGAGCTCGCGTGGCGTCAGCCCGTTCAGCGGTGAGGCCTCGATGCGGGTCTTCTGCGCGACGAGGCTCTCGACTACCTTCGGGTCGATCACCGACCCGCCCGCAGCGACCTGCCTGAGGGCAGCCACGAGCTCGTCGAGGTCGTCGACCCGCTCCTTCAGCAGGTAGCCGCGGCGGTCGCTGCCGTGCTCGAGCAAAGCGAGCGCGTAGCCCGGCTCCACGTACTGGCTCAGCACCACGACGCCCACCTGCGGGTGCGTCTCCCGGAGGCGCGACGCGACCTGGATACCTTCGTCGAGGTGCCGTGGAGGCATCCGGATGTCCGTCAGGACGACATCGGGTTGCTCCGCCTCGACGGCAGCGAGGAGCGACTCGAGGTCGTCGCAGACCGCCGCCACCTCGACCTCCGGCTCGGTCTCGAGCAGCCGTCGGACCCCCTCGCGTACGAGGTAGTGGTCATCGGCGAGGACGATCCGGATTGCCACGTTGGGCCATAGGATGGCGCAGTCGGCGAGCTCGTGCGTCCGCCCCCGCCGGATCGGGAGGGAAGCCCTGGCAAGTGAGAGTGTTGGCCCCCTAGACGCGTCGATTGCCAGGTGAAACGATCAGCCCTTGATCGTCGAGCCAAGAGGAGGGACAGCTGTGAAGCGGGTGCTACTGGCGGGCTGTGGACTGGTGGTGGTCATCGCGGCCTTGGCCGGCTGCGGTGGCTCGGGCAAGCCGTCGGCAGCGGAGCTGCTGATGGAGAAGCAGGCAACGCTCTACCAGATCGACCAGATCGAGGCGAAGTTCCATCTGGCCACCTCGACCCAGAACATCAAGCTGATGATGTCTCTCTGGGCCCCGGGGGCTGTGTTCAACATCGATGACCAGACGTTGACCGGGAAGGGGCAGATCAGGCACTGGTTCCTCACCAAGGCCAAGGTCTTCCAGGCTGGGAACCACTGGGAGTCCGACACCCCCTCGTACAAGCTCAAGGCGACCGTGAACGGCGACAAGGGAACGCTCAACTTCGAGTGCCACTACATCGACCCGAAAACGGCTCAGGTGGTGTCGTATGTAGAGGTGGCCCACCAGCTCCAGAAGATCAACGGGAGGTGGCTGATCGTGAACTCGGCCGCCCAGCCGGCCGTGCTGAGCGCCAACCCGTAACCGAGGGAGCCGATGGCCGGGTCCGAGGCGGTCGACCCGCCGCCAAGCTCGAGGCGGTGGGCGGTGTTCGCCGGAATCGAGAACAGGCTCGTGCGGACGGTCGCGGGGGTTCCGGCGACCGTCCGCACGAAGCTGCTGCTCTCGTTCCTCGTGATCGCGGCCCTGCTCGTTCTCGTGTGCGTGCTCGGCCTGCGAGTCCTGGGCCAGGCGAACGCGCGCGTCGAACGGCTCGGAGAGCTCCAGCTCCGCTCCACGAGGTATCAGGTGCTCGAGCAATCTGCGAACGACATGGAGCAGGCGCTCGGCGCGAGGTCTGCCGGCGCGCCTGGCTTCGCCGCATACACCGGCGGAAAGAAGATCGGAGGGGGCCGGCAGTGGCAACGGGTCGACCTCTCGTTGTCCGACCTTCTGTCGCAGGTCGAGCTCAACCTCGACGAGCCCACGTTCGGCTTCGTCCCGCCCCCGGGCGAGGAGCGGGCGCTCAGCCGTATCCGGCTCGACTACCGGCGACTCGTCCGAGACGTGGACCGGATCAGCCGCCTCGACACCGCCAACATCAGGGGCAACCAGGCCCGGCCATCCCTCAGGGACGCCGCCAGCGAGGCCGACCGACTCCTGACCTCCGCGAGAAACCTCGCCGAGACGACGAGCAACGAGACCTCGGTGCTCATCGCGCAGAATCGCAGCGCCTACACCTCGTCGCGCAACCTCTTCGTCGCGGTGGGCGCGATCAGCGTGGCTCTCGCCCTCGCGCTCGGTCTCGTGCTCTCATGGTCGCTCGTCGGCCCCATCCGGCGCACCGAAGCCCGCCTGGCCGAGATTGCGGCGGGGGACTTCAGCGGCCGCGTGGACGTTCCGAACCGTGACGAGCTCGGCTCGCTCGCCGCCAATGTCAACCGCATGAACGATGAGCTGCAACGCGTCTACGGCGAGCTCGAGACCGCGAGCCGGCACAAGAGCGAGTTCCTCGCGAACATGTCGCACGAGCTGCGGACTCCGCTGAACGCGATCATCGGCTTCTCGCAGCTGCTTCGCCAGCAGCTGTTCGGCCCGATCAATGAGAAGCAGGAGGAGTACGTCGACGACATCCTCTCGTCGGGGAACCACCTGCTCTCGCTGATCAACGACGTGCTCGACCTATCGAAGGTCGAGGCCGGTCAGGTCGAGCTCGAGGTTGCCGACTTCTCCCTGCGCGAGGCGCTCCAGCGCGGTGTCGTGATGCTGCGCGAGCGCGCGACCGAGAACGGCGTCCGGGTCGAGCTCGACCAGGCTCCGGGCATCGACATCGTCAGCGGTGACGAGCGGCGCGTTCGCCAGGTCGTCTTCAATCTCCTCTCGAACGCCGTCAAGTTCACGCCGTCCGGCGGAAGCGTGGTCGTCGCGACGGAGCGAATCGACGGCGAAGTGCGGGTGTCGGTCGCAGACACTGGCCCTGGCATCGCGCCGGCGGACCGCGAGCGGATCTTCGAGGAGTTCCAGCAAACCGAGGTCGGCGTGAAGCAGCGAGAGGGCACCGGCCTCGGGCTCGCCCTCTCGAGACGTCTCGTCGAGCTGCACGGCGGCCGCATCTGGGTCGAGAGCGAGCCCGGACACGGAAGCCGTTTCGTGTTCACGCTCCCCGGAGAGGCGGCCAGAGATGTCCGGTGAGTGCGTGCTCCTCGTCGAGGACAACGAGAAGAACATGAAGCTCCTCCGCGACGTGCTGCAGGCGACCGGGTACTCGACGCTCGAGGCGACCACGGGCGAGGACGCGATCCGGCTCGCAGCATCGCACCTTCCGGCGGTCGTGCTGATGGACGTTCAGCTGCCGGGGATGAACGGCGTCGAGGCGCTCGCACAGCTGCGCGAGAACGACGAGACCGCGTCGATCCCGGTCGTCGCGCTGACGGCGCAGGCGATGGACGGCGATCGCGAACGGTTCCTGGACGCCGGCTTCGACAGCTACCTCTCGAAGCCGGTGGACATCGTCGAGTTGCTACGCATGGTCGGGGAGCACTGCGGCCGTGGATGAACGCCCTCCGAAGATCCTCGTCGTCGACGACGTTCCCGAGAACGTGCGCCTGCTGGAGGCCGTGCTTACCGCGCGCGGCTACCGGGTGCTGACGGCACGGGACGGCATCGAGGCGCTCACGGTCGTCGAGGCGGAGGAGCCCGACCTGCTCCTCCTCGACGTGATGATGCCGGGCCTCGACGGCTACGCGGTGTGCCGGCGTCTGCGCGAGAACGACGATACCGCCGTCCTGCCGGTGATCATGGTCACCTCTAGCCTGGGCGAATCTCCCTCTGGCAGAAGCGCGGGTACGACCTCGATTTCGGCGCCGGGATCGCGCTCGGCCATGCCACGTGCGGCGAGGTCGGCTTCGAAGACCGCTCCGACTACGCCGCGATCGGCTCGGTCACGAACCTCGCCTCGCGACTCGCCGACGAGGCGACGGGCGGGCAGGTCCTGATCGCCCAGCGTCTGTACGCCGAGGTCGAGCCGGCGATTGACGCCGAGCCGGCCGGTGAGTTCGTGCTCAAGGGCCTCACGCGGCTGGTGGCCGCGTTCAACGCCCTCGCGGTGCGCGACGCCGCCCCCGGCGTCTCGCCCACGTCGGTGGGCTGACGCCCGCCGGCTCAGCTGCTCCCGCTCGCAGTCGCCGCCTCAGGGCTCATCGCCCGCACGCTCGGCGCCGCCGCCTCTGGCTGACTCCAAACAACAACAGACGGTAGAGCGCAATCACGCGCGACTGATTGCGAGTCATCGTCGTAGATGCGCGTCGTATTTCCTTGGAGATGCTACTTCGGTAAGACGAGGGAAAAACAGGAGCGGGAAATTGCATCCCGTCACCCTCCTGATTCCCGTCGACCTGCGTCGAAGGCGGAGCCGGCGATCTGACCCCGATACGTTCTCAAGGCCCGAGGAAGGAGTCGGCTCGGAGCTCGTACCTTTTCGGCGCGAGGCTCATCGGTCGGGCCTCGACCGCGCATCCCTAATTCGAGGGATTTCGCTTGCGTCCCCGCGCCGCGGCATGTTAGTTACCCCAGGCGCCTAGAGGCGCGGGGAGTTGTCAACAGCTGATTCGTGTCACGCGGCAGGCATCGAATGGCTCTTACGGGGTGAGTGGAATTCGATGAGCTGTTTGGTCGGGGACAAGCGCTAGGTGTCGGTTCGGTCCGGCCCTCGCTATGGCGGAGGTGGCTTCGGCCTGTCCGCGCTTCGCCGTGGCCGAGCGGCCCAGGTCTTGATGGGCATCTGCACGGCGAGCTTGCTCTTCGTGTACTCGGCACCCGTCGCCGGCGCATTCTTGCTCCCGGCCGGGCCTCGAGCTCACACCCTCGATGCCCTGTCGGTGCCGGCGCTTGGCTTCCCCGTGCTCGGGATGGTGCCGCCCGCGAACCACGAGGCGAGCCAACCTTTGAGCAACTCCCCCGGAATCACAAAGACGGCAAAAAAGGCCGGTAATACGAATCTGCCTAAAATCACGCGAGCGTCATCGCAAAGAATTCGTGTTCCAGTTGTTGTTTCCGCTTACGGAATGACAAAGGCCGGCGCCGCGCCCGCTAGTACCAAGACCGATTCGAGCTCTCACTCGGCCGGCGCCGGAGCCGGATCGCAGAGCTCGTCGTCTGGAGTGCCGGTGCAATCCACGGTCCCGGTCGTGACGAGTACCGTCGGAACGACAGGGACGTCCACCGGCAAGTCAGCTGGTACGGGCGGGTCGGCTCCGCAGAGCGCGCCGGATCAGAGCACTTCTCCGAGTGAGAGCAGTGTGGGCGTTCAGCCTGCCGGCTTCGGGACTGCGCCTTCAAAGCCCACGCCGTCTTCGACCTCGCCCGGGCCCTCGGCCACGACGATCGTGCTCGGGGCCCCTGACCCTGCCTCGCCTTCGATCGGCGACTCAGTGACGCTGACGGCGACCGTCTCGCCTCTTCCCGACGGCGGCACCGTCGCCTTCGAGATCGGTGGACAGACGATCGACGGGTGCTCCGCACAGCCCGTCGATTCGACCACCGGCGCAGCGACCTGCTCGTTCTCGGCAGATTCGGCGGGCGACCTCCAGCTCGGGGCCGCGTACTCCGGTGACGACAACTTCGGCGCTTCGACCACGGCGGCGACGACTGCCCTCACGGTTTCCGATTCCGCTGCGACGGTCGGTTCGAGCTCCGATTTCACTACCGCCGCGCCGCAGCCCGCCACAGCCGGTGACTCCTCGAGCGGAACGGATGCGCCGTCCACGCAGACGGCTTTTCCGACGACGATCACCGTTGCCCCGACTCCCTCGACGCCGAGCGTGGGAGCGAGCGCCGCACTGACCGCACAAGTCAGCCCGACCCCGGACGGCGGCAGCGTCGCGTTCTCGGATGGCGGCCAGGCCATCGCCGGATGCTCGAGCGAGCCGGTCGATCCGGCTTCCGGTCAGGCGACATGTCCCGCGACGTACGGTTCGCTGGGAACGCATTCGGTGGTCGCCGTCTACTCCGGTGACGGCGCCTTCACCGGGAGCACGAGCCAGCCGTCCTCGTTTACCGTCGTCGCGACGAGCACGCTCATCACTGTGGGTTCGCCTTCGCCGGCAGCCCCGGTCGCCGGTGAGAGCGTGACCCTGACCGCCAGCGTCGGACCCGTCCCGGACGGTGGAACGATCGTGTTCGAGAGCGGGGGGCAGACGATCGGCGGGTGCGCCGCCATGGCCGTCGATCCCTCCTCAGGCGTCGCGAACTGCACGACCACATTCGCGAGCGCCGGGACGTATGCGATCGACGCCGCCTACTCGGGCGATGTCGACTACCTTCCGGCGAGCACGCCGTCATCGACCCAGGTCACCGTCGCCGCTGCCGCCGCCGCCGTCGCCGGGGACGCGACGAGCCCGACCGGCTCGAGCGGATCGACCGGCTCGGGCTCTCCGAGCACTACCGGCACGAGCGACTCCTCCGGGACGACCGGAAGCTCAGGCTCGTCCGGCTCGACCGGCACCTCAGGCTCGACCGGAGCTTCAGGGTCGACGGGATCGACCGGCACCACAGGGACGACGGGATCGACCGGCTCGACGGGATCGACCGGGTCGACCGGCTCGGCAGGATCGAGCTCGTGTCCATCGACCGCTACGTCTACGGGCGCGGCCGCACCGCTCGTATTGAGCGGAGATGCGGTCTCGCTATCGATCTGCGCTGGAGGCACCGAGGTCGTCGCGACGGCCGACGGCCAGACGACCGCACAGCCAGTCGCGTCGGTGAGTGCGATCTCCGTGGCGGCCGGCGCGCTCACGGTCGACACCTCGGGCGGCTCGTACGCGATGCCGATCAGCTACGACGGTTCCTCGCTCACGGTGACCGGCGCCTCGACCGCGTCGGACTGGCGGGTCAATGGCGACGGAACCGGATCGGTGAGCGGCGGCGGCGCTGCCGCGATCGCCTTCACGGATGTCAGCTCGGTCGCGGCGAGTGGGTCGGCGACGCTCCACGGGCCGTCACCCGACTCGACGTGGGATCTGACCGGCCCAGGTTCCGGGACGCTGACGCTGTCAGGCCCGGGCTCACCCGCAACGTCATTCTCGGGCTTCGCGAACCTGACCGGGGCCGCGAACAATCAGGACACGTTCACCCTCGACCCGGGCGGCTCGGTGAGCGGGCTGATCGACGGCGGGCCCGGTGGGTTCGACACCCTCGTCGTCGGCGGTCACCCCAATTCCGTTGTCTCCAATCCGACCGACCCACATTCGGGAAGCCTGGTCGTGGACGGCGTCACCACGGCGTACACCGGAATGGAGCCGCTGGATGTCTCGGCGGCGAACATCACGATCAACGGCGGCGCCGACGCCCAGCCCTCGCCGGTGCCGCAAGGCGACGAGTTCGACGTGTCGCCCTACCTGAACGCGTCGTCGCCGACCGTGGCCTGCCAGACGGCGGGCAACTGCATCCAGATCCAGAACTTCGACGCGCTCACCGACTCGGTCTCGCAGGCTGAGCTCAGCTACTTCGTGATCGCAGGCACGCTCTCGCTGAAGATCAACGGCGGCGCCGGGTCCGACAAGACCGAGTTCAAGGGCAGCTACCTCGTCCCGAACTCGACGCTCACCGTCAACACCGAGTCGATCAAGCTGGACAGCGGCGTCACGGTCGACGTCGGCAGCGGTGCTGTCCACTTCAACGCCGCGCAGACGGACGACGGGATCGACAAGTTCGGCGTGGACACGACGTTGCTCGGCGACAACGCGACCATCGAGCTCGACTCCGCTGCTCTGAACGGCGGCAGCGTCGACCTCGAGGCGTCGGCGACCAATGCGGCGACGGCGGTCAAGGGCGCGCAGACCCTCAGCGGGTCCGGCGACACGCTCACGGTTGTCACGACGACGCCCTTCCAGTCGGCCGGCCAGTTCACGATCACCGGCGTCACGGGCCCCTGCACCTTTACGGGCACGGCTAACCGGAACCAGTTCACCGGGGTCTCGGGCTGCGTCGGGCCGGTCACCGACGGCGCCACGGTGTCCTCCGTCGGAATCCTCGAGGACGGCAGCACCACCGGCTTCGAGCATTCGGCGCTCCAGCTGATCTACGGGGCCTCGATCAACATCCACGGAAGCTCGGCCGTGACCTCGACCGGGGACGTGACTGCTTCGAGCATCGTCAACGTGAACGGCACGGCCAACGGCAAGCCCGTCAACTGGATCGTGTCGAAGGAGTACAGCAAGGGCGACGTCGTGATCGATCCGATCGACGGGAACCTCTACTCGGCGAACGCCGACATCACCGCCGCGAACAACACGTCGGCCCCGAGCACCGATTCGAGTGACTGGTCGACCGCCAAGGGCCAGAACGCCGCTGTCGCCGCCTCGAGCCTGGTCGCGAGCGCCACGAGCCAGCTCTCCGGCACGAGCTCGATCTCGGCGCCGAACGGCAACGTGAAGATCACCTCGAGCGTCACCTCGAACATCACGACGAACGCCGACGCCTCCCTCAGCAAGTCCGGCGCGGGGATCGCGGTCGGCGTCGTGGTCACCGACTCGGAGGCTTTCGTCGACAGCACAGCCGCGACGCCGATCCTCGCCAAGAGCCTCGTCCTCTCGGCGGACACGAGCAACGCCGCACCGACGAGCGGAACCGCAAGCCCGGGCGGCGCCGACTCGAGCGGAAGTGGGACGGACGCGAACAGCCCCTCCCAGGTCGTGCCCACCTCGAACAGCACGGGCAATGACGCGAGTACGAAGGCCGACGGAAAGTCCAAGACCTCGGACGGCAATCAGAACGTGGCTGCCGCACTCGGCGTGACCGTGCTCGTCGCGACGACCCAGGCCTACATCGCCTCGAGCGACGGCAGCGCGATCAACGTCTCGACCTCCGGCGGCACCCAGCTCGTCCATGCCGGCGCGACGAACAGCGCCACGGCGATCGCCGACGGCGGCAACGTCAAGTTCTCGCCCGACGCGCCCAAGGCGACCGTCTCGACGCTCACGGGCTCGCTCGCCGGCGACCAGACCCTCTACTACCAGGTGACCTCTCTTGCCTCCGTGGCGAGCACGACCGTGAGCGGCGCAGGCCAGGATCTGAGCCTCGGGACACTCAACGTCGGCGACGCAAGCGGCTTCGACCCGATTGGCAAGTTCAGCGTCGTCGTCGGCGCGACAACCGAGGTCTGCTCCTACGCGGGCGTCGTCGGAAACGTCCTGCAGGGCATCACCGGCTGCACGGGCATCCCTGCGAACGGCACGGCTGTCAACGACCTGCACGAGAGCCTGCCGAGCCCCGAGACGAAGGTCGACATCCCCGACGGGTCGGCCACGAACAGCGTCAAGCTCACGTGGACGAACGTGCCGGGCGCGGTCAGCTCGACCGTCTACGGGATCTACCGCGGAGCGTCCAGCGGCGGCGAGACGTTCCTCGCGAGCGTCCCATTCGTGGCCAGCCCGACGTACACGGACCTCGGCACCATCACCCCGACGAGCGAGGCGCCGCCGACCGAGACCGACGGCAGCACGGGTATCGGGATCGCCGTCGGCGTGACCGTCGCAGTCGTGAATACGAAGGCCTACGTAGGCAACAACGCGAACCTGGTCGCCAAGACCATCACCGTCGAGACCACCGCACCCGCACAGTCCGCCTATGGCGCCACAGCGATCTCCGGCGCGGGTGGAAGCAGCGTCGGGGTCGCCGGATCGATCGCAGTCGTGGTGGTCGTGAACAACACGACAAGCGATATCGAGGGCGCGACTCCCGCCGCCACCGTCAACGGCGCCGATGTCACCCTGAACGCGACGACGAACCTCGCCAACACCACGCTCGCAGCCGCGAAGCAGGCGAGCGACGGGAGCACGAGCGGCGTGGGCGCGTCGTTCGGCCTCACCGTCGTCAACGACACGACGATCGCGGGGCTGCCCGCCGGAGAGACGATCACCGGGGCCAGCAACCTCACTATCAACGCAACCGACACCGATGCGTCCTCGACGATGGTGAGCGGCGGTGCGTCAGCCGGCACCGGCAGCATCGCGCTCTCGGCCCAGGTCGCGATCACGATCGCAAACGTCACGACAAGCGCCACGATCGCAGCCGGGCCCGACCTGACGATCACGGGCGCGCTGACCGCCAAGGCGACTCAGATCGCCTCGACGAAGACGATCGCCACCGGCGCGACCAAGGGCGGCAGCGCCACGATCGGGCTCTCGCTCGCTCTGGCCGTCGTCAACGACCTCGTCGACTCGCAGCTCGAGCGCAACCTGAACGCGGGTGGCGCGATCAGCTTCTCCGCGAACGGGATCTCCGCGAATGACACCGAGGCGACGGCGAGCTCGGCCGGCGCTCCCGGGAAGAAGGACGGCAGCCAGGGCTCCGACGACGGCGCCAAGAACGCGAAGGACAACTCCGACGAGGGCACCGTCAATCAGAAGGCCGACAAGAACCTCGCGCTCGGAAACGACACATCGATGTCGAGCAGCGGCAAGGGCTCCGGCTCGAGCAGCACGCCCGCCGCGAAGAGCGGCGAGGGCGGCGGCACGAGCGTGACGGTTGCGGCCGCCGCCGGGATTGCGATCATCACCGCGCACGCGATCTCCGGCATGCCCGACGGCCCGCTGACGCTCTCGGCGCCGACCGGAGCAGCGAGCTTCGGGACCACCGAGGACGCCGACTCGACGGCGAAGGGGAACGGCAGCGCCACGGGTGGCAGCTCCGCCAACATCGGCGCCGCGGTCGCGATCAACCTGGTCAAGATCCAGAACCTGGCGACGATCGGCGCCAACAACGTGATCGACTCCAAGGGCCTGGCACTCAGCGCGGTGATGCCGAGCGCGACCACCGGCGGCTCCGACGGGAAGAACACCTTCGACACCGAGTCGACGGCCGGAGCCGGCAAGGGCAAGTTCGGCATCGCCGGCTCGCTCGCGCTCACGCTCGCGGATGTCGAGACGAACGCCGAGATCGGTCCGAACTCGACCCGCGGACCGCCCGGCGACGCCCTGACAGGAAGCCTCTCTCTCACAGCAACCTCGTCCGTCTCGAGCACGGCGAAGGCCATGGCAAAGGACACGGACGCGGGCACGGTGGGCATCGGCGCCGGCGCAGCGATCAACAGCGTCAACGATGCCACGACTGCCCTCATCGACAGCAACGCGGTGATCTCGGGGGCCACGAGCGTCACGCTCAGCGCCACCAACACGGACACCGAGACAACCTACGCCGAGGCAGGCGCCGGCGGTGGCAGCGGATCGGACCTGGCCTTCACGGCCGACGCGGCGATCTCGCTCCCCACCGACCTCACGACCGCGTCGATCGCCGGTGACACCTCCCAGACGCTCACGACGGCAGGCGCGATCAGCCTGTCCGCGAAGCAGACGGCGTCGGCGACGACGACCGCGAAGGCCGACGCGACCACAGGCGACGTCGTGATCGGGCTCGCGCTGGCGCTCGCGGTCCCGGACGACGAGGTCACCGCGTCGGACTCGCGCACCCTCAACGGGGCCGCGATCAGCTTCTCCGCCACGGGCGCCTCGACCACGACGACCGAGGCCGACGCGAGCGCCGCCGGCGCCAAGGGCGACAGCGGCAGCGGCGACGGATCGGGCAAGGACGTGAACGGCAAGGCCGACCAGCAGCTGTCGAGCGCGAACAGCGAGAGCAGCGCGACCACGGGCAAGAGCTCGAGCACGACCGACACGAGCAAGGCTCAGGCGACGACCTCGGACAAGAACAGCTCCGGCGGCAACACGGTCACGGTCGCCGGCGCCGCGGCGATCAACGTCGTCACCTCCACCTACCGTGCATCCCTCGCCGACTCGGCGCACGTCACCGCCACCGGCCTGCTCAGCCTGAAGACCTCGGCGAACACCGATGCGAGCGCGGTCGGCAGCGGCAAGTCGACCGACGCGGGCACCGTCGGCGTCGGTGCCGGCGTCGCGGTGAACGACGTCGCCCTCGTAAACCAGGCGACCACGAATAACGCCGCCGTCACGTCGAAGGGCATCGACCTCGAGGCCGCCATGACCCAGAACGGCAAGGACTCGATCCAGGTCTTCGACGGGACCGACTGGAAGACGATCGACTCCGGCGCGGCCCTTCCCGAGTCCCCGGGCGACGGCGACTACTTCCAGCTCACCAAGGGCGCGCCCGCTACGACCACGGTCGACGGTGCCGGGCAGGACCTCGCCGGCGGGTCGCTCACCGTGAAGGCGACCGACGGCTTCGGCGCCGACGGCGGAACGTTCACGGTTGAAGGCGGCACCGGCACGTGCTTCTACACGACCGCCGGCGGAACCTCGATCAGCGGCATCACCGGCTGCACCGGAAAGCCCGCCGACAAGGCAACGGTGACGTTGACCACCTCGACGACCGCGAGCGCGCCCGCCCTCGGGACGACAGTCAACGGAGCGAGCCAGGATCTCTCCACGGGAACGCTGACCGTGCTCTCGACGCTCGGCTTCAACCCCCTCGGCGGCACGTTCACCGTCAACGGCACGACCGGCACCTGCACCTACACGGGCGCTTCCGGGACGACGATCACCGGCATCACCGGCTGCACCGGGAAGCCCGCCGACAAGGCCGCGGTCGCCGCGATCACCACCGTAGACCTGCCCGTTCTCACGACCACCGTCAACGGGGCGAGCCAGAGCCTCGCCGGCGGGACGCTCACCGTGAAGTCGACGACCGGGTTCGCCTCGACCGGCGGCACGTTCACGGTCACGGGCGCGACGGGCACCTGCACCTATTCCGGCACGACCGCCACGACGTTCACCGGGATCACCGGCTGCACGGGAACGCCCGCGGACGTCGCCCTCGTGACGCTGGCCTCGGTCCCGCCGCCGAGCAACTCGCTCGCCGTCGCCTCGACCAACGGCTTCGACCCGCTCGAGGGCGCGTTCACCGCCGCGGGCCTGACCGGCACCTGCTCCTACACCGGGACCACGGCGACCACATTCCTCGACGTCACCGGGTGCACAGGCACGATCGCCGACGCGGCCGCCGTTCAGCGGGTCGAGCTGCTCCCGGGGATCTACGTGTTCCAGAAGCCGTTCCCGCTGCTCGACGGCGATTGGGTGCCCGTCTTCCCGTCGGGCCCGATCCTGCCTACGAGCCCCGTCGACGGCCAGTATTTCCTGCTGACCGGATCGGTGACGACGCCGGGGACCCTCGCGCCCGGCCTCTACAAGTTCGACAGCTCGATGCTGAGCACGAACGGCGGGTGGGTCTCCGAGACCGCGCCGGTCTTCCCGACGAGCCCGGCGCCGGCCGAGGGTGACTTCTTCCAGCTGACCGAGCACTACTTCCTCGCCGATGGGACATCCGGCGCGGGCGGCGACAAGGACAAGGTGAGCATCGCCGGCGCGCTCGGGCTCAACATCGTCTCGAACCACACGAGCGCGACCGTCGGGGCGGCAGAGACGATCAACGCCGGCACAGGCGACATCACGATCAAGGCGACGAACAACGAGGAGGACGCCGCGAAGGCCGACTCCGACGCGAAGTCCGGCGAGGTCGGCATCGGCGCCTCCGTCGCGATCGACCTCGTCAACGACACCGTCACGAACGCCGGGATCCCGAGTGGGGCGACCGTCACCGGCGGCGGGAACCTGACGATCTCGGCCATCGGCCACCACACGGTCGGAACCGAGGACAAGGCGGGATCGGAAGGCGGCGTCGCGATCAGCCCGTCGGTCTCGATCGCGATCGTCGCCGACCAGACCACGGCGAGCATCGGCACCGGCGCGGACATGTCCGTCTCGGGTGACGCGTCGATCTCGGCCGACGAGAGCTTCGGCTCCGATCTGAGCTCCGACGCCTCCGCGGGCGGCGACAACGTCAAGATCGGCGCCGCGGTCGCCGTCA
This sequence comes from uncultured Actinomycetota bacterium, assembly GCA_963762215.1. Classification (GTDB taxonomy): domain Bacteria; phylum Actinomycetota; class Thermoleophilia; order Gaiellales; family Gaiellaceae; genus PALSA-600. Next base: position 70,726 of record CAVXKB010000011.1, on the reverse strand, counting down.
ACGCGGTCACGGTGACCACGAGCGCCTCGCTCTCGCGCAACCTCACCGCCAAGTCCCTCACCGTGAGCTCGACGACGGAGACGTCGACCTCGGCGAAGGCGCAGGCGAGCACGAAGGGCGCCGACGACGACGGCGGGAAGAACCAGAACGCCGACCAGCAGTCGAGCGACCAGGTCACGAACAACCCGAACACCGACGGCAAGACGAGCGGCTCGCTGCCGAAGGCGTCGGACTCGACCGACACGGCGAGCACCAACTCGGGCAGCGAGACCGGCGACAGCGACAGCGGCGGCGTCGGGATCGCGGCGGCCGTGAGCGTCAACTGGGTGACGACGACGAACACGGCCTCGATCGCCCCGGGCATCCACGTGACGGCCACGAACGCTGTCAACGTCACCGCGGAGAACCTCACGACGGCCAACGCCTTCGCGCTCGGAGCGGCCGTCGACCTCAAGTCCGATACATCGATCGGCGCGGGCGTCGGGCTGAATGTCGAGGACATCACGAACACCGCGGACATCGGCGCGAACGCCCAGGTGAGCGGCGGCGGAGTCACCGTCGAGGCCGTCACGCCCAACACGAAGGAGAATGACTTCGTCGTCTGGGGCATCGCGGCCGCCGGCGGCAAGAACACGGCGAGCGTCGCGGCCGCCATCGGCGTCCAGGTGCTGACGTTCCGCACCGAGGCTTTCATCGACGACGGCGCCGTCGTCACCTCGACCGGCGATCTCACTGTCAACGCGACCGCCCCGCTGGGCTTCCAGAACCTCGCGCTCGCGGGCGGCCTCTCTACCGGCGGCACGGCCGTCGGCGGCGCCATCTCCGTGAACGTCCTCCCGGCCGTCCAGACGGTCGCCTACGTCGGCGCGGGCGCCGCGACGTACGTCAATGCGGCCGGAGCCCTGTCGGTCACCGCGAGCTCCCACATCGCACCCGTCGTCCCGGATCCGAAGGTGACGAAGATCACCTTCCCGGCGATCTCCTCGGTCGCGCTCGGCGGCTCGGCCGGCGGCGGCGACGCAGCCGTCACCGGCTCGATCATCGTCGACGTCCTCTCGATCGACACCGAGGCGTACCTCTCCACCGGCGTCGACGTGAACGATCCGCTGCACGGCGGCACGCACGGCGGCTCGGGCCAGACGGTCACCATCGCCGCCACCGACGACACGCATCTGATCAACGTCGCCGGCGCGGTCGCGCTCACCGAAGGCGACGCGGGCGTCGGGGTCGGGATCATCGTCGACGTCATCAACAAGGACGTGAAGGCCACAATCGCCGACGGCGTGAGTGTCTGGGCCGGCGGGGACGTGAAGGTCGACGCGATCGCCACGGAGAAGCTCTTCGAGCTCTCGGTCGAGGCGGCCGTCTCGACCTCCGGCGCGGGTGTCGCGGGCGGGTTCATCGTCGTCGTCGACAACGGCGACGGCTCGCATGGTGTCGTCGCCTCGATCGGCGACTCGACCGTCCACGGCCTCGGCATCGAGGTCAAGGCCAGTGACCTCGCCGACAAGCTCGAGCTCTACGCCGGGAACATCAGCTTTGGCGACAGCGCCGGTGTCGGCGTCGCGACCGTCGTGCTCGTCCGCAACGGCGTCGTGGACGCTCACGTCGCCACCGGTGCGAGCCTCACCGCCGGGGTCGACGGGATCACCGTCTCGGCGACGCAGAGCGAGAACCAGATTCTCGTGGCGGGCGCCGGAGCAGGCGGCGGCGATGCAGGGGTTGCAGGCTCGGTCGTCGTCGACGTCCTCGACAACTCGACCACCGCCACCCTCGACGGCACCTCGACCTCGGGCGGCACGGTCGCCGTCTCGGCGAGCGACACGACGAACGACGTCTCGGTCGCGGGCCAGCTCGCGATCGGCGGTACAGCGGGCGTCGGTGTCGGCGTCGACGTCGAGGTGATCTCGAAGGACACCGAGGCCTCGATCGCCCCGTTTGCGAGCGTGACCACGACGGGCGCGGGCAACATCACCGTCGGCGCGACCTCCCAGGAGAGCGTCGTCCAGGTCGCCGCGGGCCTCGCGGTCGGCGGGAGCGCGGCCGTCGCCGTCAACGCGGGCGTCTCCGTCTACTCGATCACGACCGACGCGACGATCGGCAACCACGCGAACGTGATCGCCGTCGGCTCCGTCGGCGTCACGTCGAACGAGGCTCTCCAGCTCGACATCGTGGCCGGGAACATCGCAGTCGGAGGGGCGGCCGGTGTCGGCGTCGCTGCGTCGGTTCCGGTGATCACGAAGAACACGAACGCGACGATCGGCGACTTCGCGACCGTGACGGGCGCAGGCAACGGCGGCGGCGTCACGGTGAACGACGGGTCGTTCGCCGTCACCGGCCAGGACACGCGCTTCAACGGTGCACACGTCTCGGGGAACACGATCGACCTCGGCTACACCGACGGCTTCACAACGGGCGACGAGGTCATCTACGACGACGGGAACAGCAGCGGCAGCACAGCCAACGGCACCCACATCGGCGGCCTCACGCCGGGCAGCGTCTACTTCGTCATCGTCGTCGATCCGACACACGTGAAGCTCGCGGCCAGCGTCGCCGACGCGAAGGCCGGCACGCCGATCAGCATCACCCCGGGTAGCGGCGAGTCGCACCGCCTCGTCCCGACCAACGAGGGAACGAGCCACGCCGACAGCTCACCGCGGTTCGATCCCACCAACGGTTCCGACGTCGTCGGCGACACGATCAACCTGCCGTACACGCTCTCCGTCTCGACCGGCGACCAGGTCGTCTACGGCGCGGGCGGCGGCACGCCGATCGGCGGCCTGACGGATGGCGCTACGTACTACGCAATTTCAATGGGCGGCAACTCCTACGAGCTCGCCGCCACCAAGTGCGATGCCACGGGCGCCGCCGCCGACTGCGGTGGCAGCGTCCTTCCGGCGAACCCGATCCACCTCGACGTCTCGAAGGCGACCGGCCGCTCGCACAGCCTCGTCGAGCAGGGTAAGACGCCGTCCTCCGACGCTTCGCAGGAAGGCCCGCAGACGGTGACGACGGGGACCCGGACAGGCTTCACGGGCGTCGGTGTGAGCGCGACGAACAGCGACACGATCGCTGCTGTCGGCGTCTCGGCCGCGATCGGCGGCACCGCCGGTGTCGGCGTCTCCGGCACGGTCAGCGTGATCACGGTCAACACGAACGCGACGATCGGCAAGCACGCCGACGTCAACGACAACGCGGGTGCGGCGGCGGGCCCGAACGTCCTGGTCGCAGCCGGCAACCAGTTCCACCAGATCCTCGCCGCGGCTTCGATCGCGATCGGCGGCAGCGCAGGGGTCGGCGCGAGCGTCGATGTCCTCGTGCTGCATCTGAACTCGAACGCCCTCATCGACGACTCGGCGACCGTTCGCGCCACGAACGACATCACCGTCACCTCGATCCAGACCGACACGGTCGACTCGATCACGGTCGCGGGTGGCGGCGGCACCGTGGGCGTCTCCGCCGCCGTCAACGTGATCGTGATCGCGAACCACGTCTACGCGAGCACGGGCGCGAACGCGACGATCGCGGCCGGTAACAACGCCGCGCTGCTCGCCAGCGACAAGACGACGTTCCTCGGCGTCACCGGCGGCGTCGCCGGCGGATTCGTGGGCGTTGGTGCCGGTGTCTCGGTCGTGCTCCTCGGCAAGGACACCGAGGCCTTCGTCGGCAACGGGACGAGCTTCACCGGCAACGCCAACGGCGGCGACACGATCGGCGGGATCTCGAACGGCACCGAGACGGACACGAGCTTCGGCTTCGGGACCGTCCACGGAGTCGCCGTCCAAGCGTCATCGAGCGAGGACGTCTTCGGACTCGTGATCGCGGTCGGTGCCGGCTTCGTCGGCGTCGCGGTGCCGGTCGGCGTCACGCTGCTGACGGTCAAGACGGAGGCCTTCGACGGCGGCTCGATCTCGAGCGCCAACGGAGCGGTCAACATCTCGGCGCTCGACTCGTTCACGTCGCTCACGATCGCCGGCGGCATCGGCGCCGGTTTCGTCGGAGTGGGCGCCGGGGTCGACATCGGGATCGCGACCACCACGACCTCGGCCTTCGTCGCGAACGGGGCGAGCGTCCACGCAGGCTCGACCGTCGACGTCAACGCGCTCGCAACCAAGCACGTGACCACCTACTCGGTCGCGATCGGCGCCGGAGCCGTCGGGGTCGGCGGCGCGGTCTCGGTCTGGTCGCTCGGCACCGGCGGGGCGACGACCTACGACGACGGCCAGGGCGACACCGGCGACGGGAACACGAGCGCCGACAGCGGCGGCGCCTCCTCGGAGGCAGACAGCCAGGTGTCCGGCGGCGGCAACGGCTACCAGTCGATCCTGAACGGCTCCTCGAGCGGCGGCTCGAACTCGGTCGAGACCAAGACGAACAGCCGCATCAGCAGCCATACGGGCGACGCGAACAGCTCTATCTCGGCGAGCGCGCCGACCGGCAGCCCGACGCAGACCGCGTTGAGCACGCCGATCCCGGGCGGCACGAGCGCGACGATCGACGGCACGATCACCGCCGGCGGGAACGTGTCGGTGCGGGCGCTCGACTCCGCCGGCCTGTTCGGGATCGCTGGTGCAATCGGAGCCGGCGCGGTCGGTATCGGCGCCGGCGTCCTGATCGGCAACGTCGACACCTCGACCGACGCGGGGATCCTGAAGGACGCCACCGTGTCGAGCACGAGCGGGACGATTCTCGTCAAGGCGAACCTCCACGAGACGACGACGGCCTACGCCTTCGCCGGCGCCGGCGGGATCGTCGGGGTCGGCGGCCAGATCGTGGTCATCAACGACAACAGCACCCAGAACGCCCACATCGACACCGGCGCGAAGATCCCGCTCGCCGGCGGCGGCGTGAACGTCGAGGCCGACACGAACCGCACCGTCTCGACGAACGCGATCGGCGGAGAGGTCGGCGGGGTCGCAGTCGGCGTCTCGGTCGCGGTCGGCAATGTCGGCGGGTCGACGACCGCGAGCGTCGGCGGCGTCCAGCTCGGGCAGACCGTCGGCCAGAACGTCGCGAGCCTGCGGATCCACGCCGGATCGACGATCAACGCGACGACGCAGGCGATCGCCGTCTCTGCCGGCGCCGTCGCCCTGAACGGGTCGGTCGCGATCGACAACGTCACCTCGATGGTGGGTGCGACGCTCGGCGACAACGCCAAGGTCAAGGTCACAGGTGGCGTCACGATCGAGGCGATCGCGGTAACCGTCGTCCCGGTCGACGTGTTCGCGATCGCCGTCAGCGGCCTCGGCGGGATCGGGATCGCCTACGGATCGGCCGAGCTGCAGCAGACGCTCACCTCGTCGATCGGCAAGAACGCGACCGTGAACGCCGGCGGGCAGGTCTCGGTCACGGCGAGCCGCACCGCCACGGCGACCGGCATCGGAGCCGGCGTCGGCGCCGGTCTCGTCGGCGCCTCGGCGATCTTCGTCTTCGCCCACATCAAGGGCTCCGAGGTCGCGTCGATCGGCGACGGGGCCGGCATCACCGCCGGCTCGGTGCTCGTTTCCGCCACGGGGATCGACACACCGCAGGCCAGCGTTGCCCAGGTCGGGATCGGCGCGGTCGGCGCCGGCGGGCTCGCGATCGAGGCGACCGACACCTCGACGCTGGAGGCCTACATCGGGCCGCATTTCGACCAAGTCGCCTCGCAGGCCTCGCCGACCTCGGTCACGACCACGGGTGCGGGCGGCGTCGAGATCGACGCGACGCTCACGACCGTTCCGCTAGCGCAGGCGCTGATGGTGAACATCGGTCTGCTGGCCGCGGGCGGGTTCACGAGCGCAAAGGCGACCTCGACCGCGACGGCTCTCGCGTACTTCGGCGACGGGGCCGTGATCAACGCCCAGGGCTCGGCGCCCGTCAAGGTGATCACGAACGTCACCGCCACGAGCGACGCGGAGTCGCTCGGCATCGGGGTCGGGCTCGGCTTCGCCGCCGGCGGGACGACCTCGACGTCGAAGCTCGACCTGACCGTGGGAGCCTACGGCGTCGGGCACGGCTCGATCACCGGCGGCGCGATCACCTTCACCACCAACCTCGACAAGGGCTTCGTCCCGTCCTCCAGCAACGGCCCGGCCTACGGCCAGATCACGCTCGGGTCGGTCGCGCTCGGCGCAGGCATCGCCGCCGGCGTCCTGACGGTCGAGGACTCGCCGACCGTGACCACGGGCCCGGGCACCGGCACGACGGTCACCGCGACCGGCAACGTCTCGATCACGAGCACCGTGTTCGAGCGCGCGAACGCCGACGGCAAGTCGATCTCCGGCGGCCTCGGCGCAGCGGCGGGCGTGACGGTAGTGAAGGCCACCGCCGGCGGCGGGGCGACAACGCAGGTCGGCGGCGCGCTCACCTCGACCGGCACGGTGACCGTGTCGACGACTCTCGACTCGGCGACGGTCGCGACCGGGCGCGCGATCGGTGTCGCGCTCGGCGGTGCCGGCAACGTGGCCTCGGTCACCGCGACGACGAATCCGGGTGCGAACACCACTGTCGGCGGCTCGGTCGGCGGGCACGGCCTCGTGCAGGTCACCTCGACCGTCACGTCCGACGCGAAGGCGACCGCCGATGCGTTCAGCGTTGCGCTCGGTGGGACCGCCGCGGCGGTGTTCATCACCGCGACGAACGCGCCGTCGGTCAGCGCGACCGCGGGCGGCGCCTCGTCGAGCACCGGCGACGTCCTGATCTACGCGGTCAACAACTACACCGGCAGCGTCTACCCGCTCGGCGGCTCCGACTCCTTCAACGGCAACGGCGCGCACGCGTCGACTTCGCAGGTCGACGTCTCCCTCGGGCTCTCGATCGGCGCGACCGTCGCGACCGCCGAGGATGACTCCTCGGTTGCCGCCGGCATCACCGGAGGCAGCGTCTCCGTCCCGAGCGGCACGCTCGTCATCGCCTCGCGCACTCCGCACCTCGCCCTTCCGTCGGTGTCTCTCGTCAGCGGCGGCGGCGCCTCCTTCTCGGGGCTCTCCTCGACGCTGAACATCGGCGGAGGCTCGAGCGCCTTCATCGGCAACGGCTCGAACATCAACGCCTCCGCCGTCAACGTCACCGCCGTCGGCTCCAACACCGAGACGTCGACCGCGGACAGCACCGGGATCGCGGGCGTCGGCGGCCAGTTCATCGACGTCGAGCTGAACGACACATCCAAGGTCGAGGCGTACATTGGACCGGGCTTCGACGGCTCGGACAATCCGATCTCCGGCTCGAGCGGCAACCCGACGGTCGTCACCACGACCGGCTCGGGTGGCATCTCGGTCTCGGCGACCGGCACGTCGCCCGCCGAGATCGACTCGAACTTCCTCGGTCTCGGGCTCATCGCTTCCCTCGCCTTCACCAAGTCGGTCGCCAACGTCACGCCGATCATCCGCTCGTTCCTCGGCGACTGGGCGCAGGTGCACGCGAACAACGGCAACGCGATCTCGTTCACGACGAACGCCGCGGTGACGACCGCGGTCACGAGCACCGGCGTCGGGGTCTCCCTCGGCGTCGCTGTCGGCGCCGACGTCGTCACCGCGCACAACAACCCCGAGGTCGGCGCGTTCGGTGTCTCCAACGGCACGCTCACCGGCGGGTCGGCTACCTTCACGACCAACCTGAACCAGGGCTACGGCGGCAGCGGCCCGGCCAGCGCGACCGTGACCCTCGGCTCGGTCGCGCTCGGCGTCGGCGGCGCCGCAGCGACCGTGACGGTCACCGACTCGCCGACCGTGCGGACCGGCCCCGGCTCCGGCAGCGCGAACATCAGTGGCGCGATCACCGTCACCTCGAACGTCCTCCAGCACGCGTTCGCCGACGGCTCCTCGTTCTCGGCCGGTCTCGGCGTCGGCATCGGCTACGCCGACTCCACCGCCACCGCCGGCGGCTCGACGACGACGCAGTTCGGCGCTGTCGCCTCCGGCAACGGCACGTCGCTCAGCGTTGTGTCGAACGTCAACGCCTCGTCCCACGCGGTCGGCCGTGCGGTCGGCATCTCGTTCGTCGGGAGCGGCGCGATCGTGTCGACATCGGCGACCACGAACCCGACGGTGTCGACATCGGTCGCCGGCGCTCCGCACGAGTCGGGCGCCTTCGACGTCGCTGCGGTTGTCACCTCTGACGCCCTCGCCGAGTCGGAGGCGTTCTCCGTGGCGCTCCTCGGCGGGTCGGTCAGCGTCAACCATACGACCGCCACGAACGCGCCGAACATCTCAGCGTCGCTCGCGGGCGGCCGGTCCGACAGCTCCGATGTCGTCGTCCGGGCGCTCAACAACTACACCGGAAGCGTCGATCCGCTGCCCGGCACGGACTCGTTCTCCTCGAACGGCGCACATGCGAAGACGACCACCGTCAGCGCCTCGCTCGGCTTCGCCGTCGGTGCGACGACCACGAAGGCCGTGGACAACTCCTCGGTCGCCGCGTTCATCACGGCCGGCGGGACGGTCTCCGCGCCGAACGGGACGATCGTCGTCGCGGCCCGCACGCCGCACGAGGCGGATCCGACGCAGAACTCGCTCGTCGTCGGTGGCGTAGCCTTCGCCGGCCAGGACGCCGAGTCGCTCACAGGCGGTACGGTCGCGGCCTATGTGGGCGACGGCGCGACGATCGCGAACACCCACGCGCTGAACATCTCGGCCGTGAGCAGCAACACGACGTCGGTGAGCTCGTCGAGCCTGGGCATCTCCGCCATCGGCGCAACCGGCATCACGGCACACGCGCTCGACACGACGACGACCGAGGCCTACATCGGGCCGAAGACCGGCACCTCGCACTCGGGCGCGCTCTCGACGACGTCCGTCACGGTTGGCTCTGGCGGCATCACGGTGAACGCCACCGCCACGTCGCCCGTCTCCGCGACCACGGACACACTCTCGCTCGGGCTGCTCGCCTCCGGCGCCTTCACGAGCACGACGGCTGAGGAGAAGGGCACCGTCCGGGCGTACCTCGGTGACCAGGCCGGAGTCACCGCGGGCGGCGCAGTCTCGTTCGGCGCCACCGGGAACCTCACCGCCACGGCGACCGGCACCGGGCTCTCCGGCTCGCTCGGGTTCTCCGCGGCCGCCTCGAGCGCGACGGCGACCCTCCAGCCGAACGTCGGCGCGTTCACCGAGTCCGGCGGCTCGATCTCGGCCACCTCGCTGACGTTCGACTCCGAGCTGAACGCGGGCTACTCGGGCAACGGGCCGGCGTACGCCATCGCGAAGCTCGGCAGCGTTGGGCTGCTCGGCTCGGGCGCGGCGGCTACGGCGGACTCGACCGACTCGCCGACCGTGACGACCACCGTCGGCAGCGGCACGACGATCACCGGCGGCTCGCTCAACGTCATCAGCAACGTCTACCAGCAGGCTCAGAGCGATGGGCTCTCTGCCTCCGGCGGCATCATCTTCGGCCTCGGCATCGTCGCGCCGACCGCGACCGTCGGCGGCAGCATCACCACGAGCTTCAACGGCTCCGCGACCGGTCTCTCGAGCGCGAACGTCAAGAGCCTCGACGAGGCGCACGCGATCGCCAGCGGCCGCGCCGCGGGCGGCGCCGGGCTCGTCGGCGCGACGAGCGCCACGCTGTCGGCCACCGTCGGGCCGAACGTGACCACGTCGGTCAACGGCACGATCGCCGCCTCGGGCGGGATCACGATCGAGTCGTCGCTCACCGCCAGCGCTCTCGGCGACTACGAGGCCCTCAGCTTCGGGGTCTTCGCGGGAGCGGGCACCGACACCGTCAACGCGACCGACGACTCGACGGTCGAGGCCAAGGTCGGAGGCTCCGGGAACGTGACGAGCAGCAGCGGCGACGTGAACGTCCTCGCGTACCACAACTACGACGGCACGAGCTTCGAGACGGGCCAGACGGTCACTACCCACGCGAACGCGATCACCGTCTCGCTCGGCCTCTCGATCAGCTCGAACAACCTGACCTCGACGGCCGAGGCGACGACCAAGGCCGAGGTCGACTCGGGCGGGAACATCGCCGCTCTCGGCCACACCGCGAACGTCAAGGCGTTCTCGGGCGACTACGCCTTTGCATTCGTCCAGAACTCGAACGGCGCGATCCTCAACATCTCGGTCGACAGCAACCCGACCTCGGTCGCATCGGGCGACACCGAGGCGAACCTGAACGGGAACGTGACCGGTGTCAGCGGCCCCGGCGCAGACACGCTCAACGTGATCGCGCAGGGGAACGACGACGCAACCGCGGGGATGAAGGAAGACGGCGGCGGGCTGCTGTCGGTCACGAACTCGCAGTCGCACTCGAGCGGCTCCCCGACGTCGGCCGTGATCCTCGGCGGCGGTGGCTCGACGATCGAGACGGGCCACGACATCACCGCGAGCGCGTTCGAGAGCTACGACTCCGACTCCAGCACGAGCAGCGCTACCGGCGGCGCGATCAACGTCAGCGGCTTCACGGCAACCGCCGGCATGACGCCGACGTCGATGGCCAGCGTCACGGGCGGCGCGACGATCACCTCCGACAACGGATCGATCTCGGTCGACGCGACCGCGAACCAGCCGCCCGCACCGGTCTCCGACGGGCACTTCAACGCGGGCGGGATCGACAACTCCACCCACACGATCACGTTCCTCTGCAACGGGACGCCGTGCGCGAGCAACGCCACGACCGGCGACCCGGTCACCTACCAGGCCGACGGTGGCGGGGTTGTCGGCGCCCTGCACAGCGGCCGCACCTACGCCGTGATCGTGACCGGGCCGAACACCGTTCAGCTCGGCGCCACGTTCGTCGGGGGCGGCGGCGGCAACGTCAACACGACGACCGACACGATCGACTTCGGTAGCCGCGACCCGCACCTCCAGACAGGTGATGTCGTCATCTACAGCCCAATCTGCGCCGGCACGTGCGCCGCCGGCACCACGATCAACGGCCTCTCCGCCGGCACCCAGTACCAGGTGGTTGGGATCACCGGCACGGGCCAGAAGGACGCATTCGGCAGCTTCGTCAACCCGAACGATCACCAGGTCAAGCTGCAGACCCTCGGCTTCACGCCTACCACGGTCTCGGTGAGCGGCGGCGATATCTCGAGCAACAAGGTCAACGTCGCGAACAGCTTCTCGAACGGCGACCTCGTCACCTATCACGCCCCGAACGTGCAGGCCGAGTTCTCGAGCGGCCAGGTCAACGTCCAGCTCACCTACAGCGGCAGCGATGTCAACGGCCACACCGGCGCGGCCCACGTCATCTACTTCGCCCTCGACACCAACGGCAACGGCAAGCTCGACAACGGCGACGACGTCGGCCTGAACACGGGCGACAGGATCTACTACTCCGCCAGCAACCCGGGCGACGCGATCGGCGGTCTGTCGAGCGGCAGCTTCTACTGGGTGATCCGGATCGACGGTCTCGATTACGAGCTCGCCGACAGCAAGTGCCACGCGACGGGCAGCGTCGCCGACTGCGGCTCGGCTCAGTCGCCGGTCGCGCTGACGCTCACCCCGGACACGAGCGACTCAGGCAAGGCAGTCGTCCACACCTTCGCGGTTGCGTCGGCGGCGCCGATCGGCGGGCTCACCGACGGCAACGACTACTACGTCGTCAACGCCTCGGGCTCGAGCTTCCAGCTGTCGACCACATCGGGCGGCTCCGCGATCTCGATCTTCAACCAGGGCGGCGGCGGCAAGTTCTCGATCGAGGGCATCGATCTGACGGGCAACGGCTCGGGCGCACAAGAGCTCGTAATCCCGATCACCGACGGCTCGGGCACGCAGCAGCTCGTCGGCATCGGCGGCCCGGCGTTCGCGGCTGCGGCAGGGGACGGGATCGTCTCGGCCTCGGCGACCGGCGGCGGCGGCGGCGTGATCAGCGTCAGCGACGCCAACTCCTTCGCGAGCGTCGATCCGACCGTCGAGACCACGATCGGCGGCAACGCCTCACTCACGGCCGGCAACAACATCAGCGTCACCACGCACGGGTTCGCGTTCACCAAGGCGGTCTCGTCGAACGACAGCGGCGGGCTGATCTCGGTCAACAGCGCGAACAGCAACGCAGCGGCCCACGTCGCGAACACGCTCGACATCGATTCCGGCGCGACGCTCGACGCACTCGGAACGATCTTCGGCGGCGGCAACGTCACCGTCAGCGCCAACAGCCACCTCCAACCCGTGACGATCGCCTCGTCGGGCTCGGGCGGGCTGTTCGCAGGCGGCAGCGGCGGCACCTTCGCGGCGGCGGACTACACGACGAAGACGAACATGAACGGGACGATCATCGCGTCCAACAACGCGTCCGTCGAGGCGCACACCTCGATCGACGGCGCGACTGCGACCATCACGGCAGACGTCGGCGGGCTCGGGGTCGATGCCAGCACGAACGCGCTGATCTGCATCGGGTCGAACAGCGGCGAGTGCCACAACGCCGAGTCCGCGCACAACGACGGTGTGAACGAGGTCGACATCCAGGGCTCGGGGAGCGTGACCGGCAACCAGATCTCGATCAATGCGCTGATCGACCACCTCGACGCGACGCTGAGCACGCGCACGCATGCCACGGCGCTCGGCGCCGGCTCCGAGGCGGACGGCACGATCGACGTCTCCGGCCAGAGCCAGGTCAGGCTGGAGAGCAGCAGCTCGCTCACCGGCAACGTCCTCACGTCGCTCGACGCCGAGTACCAGGACATCAACCTGCACTCGACCGCGGATGCGAGCTGCTCGTGCCTCGGCGGCGAGACCGACTCGACCTCGACGATCAACGACACCGCGGACGCTCGCGTCTCGGGTCTCGCCGGCTCCCACATCGAGACCTCGGGCCTGAACGTGATCGCGAACCAGGACGTCACTTTCTTCCACACCGACTGCCCGAACTCCGGCGGCTTCCTCGACTTCGGCAACGGCGGCGACTGCAACTCGAGCCCGGGCATGACTCGGAGCATCTACTGGGAGTCGAGTGTCGTCCTGCTTGCCTCGCCAAACCCGGAGCTGACCGTCGACTCGAGCGGCCGGATCACGCGACTCGTCAACGTCACCGTTCACGACTGCAACGGCGGCAGCTGCTCCGGCCCGCTCTCGCTCGGCCAGACGATCGCCTCTGGTGACACGATCGCGGTCGACGACATCCTCAACAACCAGAGCGCCCAGGTGCTCTTCGAGGCGAACAACCTCGGCTCGGTGGACGGGCAGGGAACGCCGGCCGGGAACATCTGGGGAGCGTCCGGCCTCTTCCAGCTCCAGCACACGTGGGACTTCGTCAAGCTCCTGAACTCATCCGACCGGGCGCTCCTGGTGCACGCGATCGATGTCGTCAACCTGGGTGCCGGAGCCGTCGTGACCGTCGATGTCCAGCACATCCCCGGCCCGACCGGCGAGACGTCGCAGACGGAGACCGCGCCCGGAACGACATTCGAGTTCGACATCCAGCACACGTTCCCGCCGACCCTCGTCCAGATCGAGGGCCTCCAGCCCGGCGCCGTCTCCACCTCGACGATCACGCTCGACGGGACGATCACGAACCCGATCGGCACCACGCAGATCGAGAACGAGCGCGGGAGCATCCTCAACGGGCCCGACAACCCGGGGCACTACGTGCTGACGAACATCCTCGAGATCGACGCCGACGCCGCCGGCGCCGATCCGGGCTCGGTCGGCTCGCTCAGCGGCACGCGTAATCCGATCGCCGTCATCCTCGAGCAGAGCGCGTACACCGACGGCAGCGGCACGCACACGCGCAACTTCCAGATCACCGGCGACGCCGCCGGCGACCTCGTGCTCGACCTCACGGCGATGCGGCGCGACAACTCCTCGGGCGCCTTCCCCGTGACGATCCAGTTGCTGCACGCGGGCCACAACGTCGACCTCGTGATCAACGACAGCCTCGGGGGCAACGACGTGCCGCCGTTCGGGACGTTCATCGTCAACCTCTACACGCCGAACAGCAACGGCACGAAGACCGGCCCGCTCTCCCCCTGCGGCGCCCCGTGCGGCTCTGGCAGCGGCAGCTACCTCGAGCACTTCCGCCCGGACGGCGCGGCACCCGACCTGACCACGATCCTGCGGGCCTTCGGGACCACGAACGCCACCGTCGCGCACAGCGACTACACGTTCTCCGACGTGAGCGCCGGCAACGACATCGAGATCAACCACAACTCGACCGCCTCCGTGATCACGTTCACCGCCTTCTCGAACGTCGACGCCACCCTCCACGATCTCGACAACGCCGCCCTCGAGTCGACGAGCGACAACTCGGGGAAGATCGACATGAAGACGAACGGTTTCATCGTCGACACGGAGACCACCGGCGACCTGCGCGTCGGCCGGATCTGGTCGACGGGCGACGACGTCACGCTCAACTCGCCGGCCGCTGTGCTCGACGCCGAGCTCGACAACGGCACGCTCGGCACCGACCCGACCACGACCGACGTGCTCGGCCGCAACATCACGATCACCGCCGGGAACAACGGGATCGGCGGCACCTCCGGCCGCGGCGGCGTCGGTACGCCGAACGACTTCCTCGAGATCCAGGTCAACGCCGACGGCGGCGCGCTGGGCGTGCTGACCGTCACCGACACGGCGGCCTCGCGGACGGCCTGGAGCATCACCCCGATCCCGGGCAACCTCCCGCCCGGAAGCGGAACCTACGGCGTCTTCATGACCCAGACGAGCGGCGACCTCGAGCTCAACCGTGTCGTGACGAACGGCGACGCCACGCTCTCGACCCTGGCCGGCTCGATCCGCGACGCGCGCTCGGGCGGCGCCGGCGACAACACGCCCGGCGACCCGGCGAACATCGTCGCCAACAACATCGACCTGCAGTCGGCCGGCGGCTCGATCGGCGACACGCCCTCGACGCCCAATGCCACCGGCGACGACGTGAAGATCAACTCGTCGATCGCTGTCGTCGGCCGCGTCGGGCTCCAGTCCGACCACGGCATCTACGTCACCGAGACGAGCGGCCCGCTGAACGTCCTCTTCGCCAACTCGACCGGAACCGGCGGCGACGCCGCGACTCGCACCGGCACCGGTACCGGCGACGGCATCCGGCTGACGACTACCGACACCGCCGCCCAGGGCGAGGACATCAACCTGATCGACCCGTCCGACGTCGCGAGCCCGGCGCAGCACGGCAAGGCCGTCCTCTTCGTCCAGAACACGGCCGTCACGATCCCGCACGGCGTGATCGAGGCCCCGAGCGCGTGGATCATGCTCCGCTCCGCCGACAACGTGAACCTCGGGGCGGCCGGCGTGCCGATCGCGACCTCGACCTCCGACGCCGCCGGCGACACCCAGATCCTCGGCGGCCTCTGGATCGATGTCTACGGCGACTTCCAGCTGTCCGGATCGGATCCCGACAACGCCTACGGCACCGTGATGACGCTCAACGGGACGATCACGCCGGGCGGCGGCTGCGCGACCGAGATCGATCCGGGCCGCGACTGCAACATCACCCGCCTGTTCGGCGATACGGGCTCCGACACGTTCGACTTCGAGCAGACGCTCCTCGGCGGCCGCACCTTCGCCTACGGCTCGAACACGCCGACCCCGTTCGCACCGGCATCGGCGTGGGTCGTCTCGACCGCTTACGTCGCCGGGAACCTCGTGACCCAGAACGGCCAGGCCTACATCGCGCTCAAGAGCTCGACCGGACAGGATCCGACCCAGACGATCGGGTTCTGGTCGCCGATCCCGTCGACCACGGTCGCGCCGGCCGGGGACGGCGAGGACTTCTTCAGCGTCGACCAGCTCCAGACGATGAACGTCGCCGCGGGCTACACCCTGACGCTCGACGGTCAGGCCGGCACCGACACCTACACCGTCAACACGACCGGCAGCCAGGGCTGCGTCGCCAACCCGACCAGCTGTCACAACTATGTGGTGAACGCCCTCGACACGGGCGCCCCGACCGACGGCGTCGACAACCTGATCGTCGACGGTGTCAATAGCGCCCAGAGCGGCTACGACGGCCTCGGCAACCCGTTCCCGGCCGACGACATCTTCCTGCTGCGCTCGACCGAGTACCTCGCCTCGCCGACCGCGCCGACCACCGCCACCGCGCTCGCCGACGACCCGGGCTTCGTCGCGCTGCTCCACGGAACGCTCGGGGTGGCGGTCCCGGTCGTCACGAACGCGACGATCAGCATCTGCTTCTCGACCCCGAGCTGCACTCCGGGCCAGACGATCCTCGGCACCGCGGGCATGTTCAGCAGCCTGCTGGCCGGTCAGCAGATCCAGATCTCGGGCGGCACCTCGGGCATCTGGGCCGGCGAGTACACGATCCAGAGCGTCGCGGCCGACGGCTCGAGCATCACCCTGACGCAGGTCCTGCCGACCGGCGTCGCGCTGACTGCCGAGCAGGTGCCGACCACCGACGTGCAGCTCACGGGCGTCACCGTCGGCCTGCTGAAGGGTGACGTGACGACCTCCGATCCGAACGGCAACCCGAGCATCAAGATCCAGGCCGTCGAGCTCGTCAACTACGACACCGGGATCAACGGTCGGCTCAGCGTCAACGGTCTCAGCGGCAACGACGCCTACTTCGTCGACAACACGACGGTCACGACCACCCTCGACGGGGGCGACGGCAACGACAGCTTCCAGGTCGGCCAGATGTACGGGTTGACGCGCGACTCGCTCACCGCCAACCCGAACCCGGTCAACACGACCACGAACACCCGCGACACGAGCGGCGGCTCGCTGACCCCGGCCGACGTCTTCGGGACGGTCGCGACCACGCGTGGTTGGCTGAGCCCGGGCAATACCGCACCGCTCGTCGCCGTCGGCGGCTCCGGTGACGACACGTTCACCGTCTACTCGAACCAGGCGCCGCTCCGCCTCGAGGGCGACGACGGCAACGACCTGTTCGTCGTCCAGGCGTTCGCGCTCGCCCAGACCACGACGAACGGCGACCCCAACGGAACGGCGTGCACCCCGACCGCCTTCAACTCGACGACCTGCCAGATCGTCTGGCTGAACGCCCAGCAGCTGATCGCGATGCCGGCGCTGACGACCGGGTTCTCGACCGCGGCACAGTCGGACATCCGCACCGGCTCCGGCAACAACCAGGTCGAGTACAACATGAACGCCCCGGTCTCGGTCGACGGCGGCACCGGCTTCAACAAGCTCGTCATCCTCGGCACCGAGTACGCCGACCACATCGTCGTCACCGCCGGCGCGATCTTCGGCGCCGGGCTGTCGGTCAGCTACACGAACATCCAGGTGCTCGAGATCGACGCGCTCGAGGGCGACGACACGATCGACGTCCTCTCGACCTCGCCGGGTGTCGAGACCCGTGTCTTCGGCGGCCTCGGTAGCGACACGGTCAACGTCGGCGGCAACGTCGTCGGTGATGTCTTCGCTCGCGACATCGAAGGGACGAGCGGGACCGTGAACCACCAGGTCACCTCGCTGGATCCGAACTACAACGGCCTCGTCGCCCCGGGCGTCAACCTGAGCGTGGCGCGCGCCGGCCAGGGCCAGGTCGTGATCACGCAGAGCGACGGCTTCACCGCCGTCTACGAGAACGGCTGCTTCCTGACGGCCGCCGGCGCGCTGGGGAGCTGCGTCCCGGCACTCGACTCCTACACCGTCCAGCTCGCGGCTCCGCCGGCACCGGGAACGCACGTCTACGTGACCGAGTCGGCCGCCGGCGCTCCCCAGGACCTCGGCCCCAACGCCCGCACCTTCCTGCTCTGCGTCGCGAGCGGGCCAGGCGACTGCACCACCTCGGCTTCCCAGTACTACCGCACAGTCTTCGAGAACGGAGCGATGGTCCAGGTGCCGAACCAGGCGGTGGTGCTCGACTTCACGAGCGCGAACTACAACGTGCCGCAGACCGTCTACCTCTTCGCACCCGACGACGGGATAGCCCAGGGCAACCGCGACGTCTCGATCTCGAGCTCGGTTCTCAGCGGTGACCCGACCTTCGACGGCGCCCAGGTCACGAATGTCCTCGCGACCCTGTACGACGGCGACGGTCCCGGCCTGCTCGTCACCCAACTCGATCCGACGACGCACGTCGCCGACAACGTCACGACCGTCGTCGAGGGCACCACGACGCCGATCGATACCGAGGTCCACGACCTCTACTCGCTTCAGCTCACGAGCGCCGTTACCGGCACCGTGGTCATCGACGTCGCGCCCGCCGACAGCAGCGTCTGCCTGACGAGCACCGACCCGCGCTTCCACACGGCGGTCGCGTTCGGCGATTCGACGCTCTGCCCGCTCACCGGCGAGACCTACACCGTCTGGTTCGGCGCCGGTGACTGGTTCAACCCGGTCTTCGTCACCGTCACCGCGCGAAACAACGGGCCCGAGGATCCGAAGACGGTGGCGATTCAGCACACGATCGACCCGACGCTGACGAACGACCCGGTCTACAACGCGGCGGACTTCTGCAACTGCCCGACCGAGATCCTGCAGCGCATCTACGCGAACGTCGTCGGCGACGGGACGGGCGTCTTCGTCCAGCAGTCGAACGGCTCGACGCTCGTGATCATGTGCGGCAGCGCCGCCCTCAACACCCCGTGCGGGACCGGCGGCGACGACTACACGCTGAGGCTGACGAGCCAGCCGACCGCGAACGTGCAGGTTGCGATCATCACCGACGGCCAGACCTTCGCGACGGGCCCGGGCCTGACGCTGGCCGCCGTCGGCGGCCTCGTGCCGACCCAGCTCTTCAGCGGCAACGTGACGATCTCCGGCACGACGGTCACGCTCGCGGCCGGTAGCGCGCTGCAGAACTTCGTCTCGGAAGGCTTCGTCGCCGGCCAGCGGATCAGCATCGCCGGCACCACCGGCGACGACGGGAACTACTACCTCCTGAGCGTCAGCCCGACGACACTCACCCTGACGACTGCGGCGCCGACCCCGGGGACCTTCAACGGCGTCGCGATCGACAGCCTGACCGAGCAGGGCACCTACACCGGAACGGCCGGGCACACGCTCGCGTACGGCACCACCGTGGACACCCTCGGTCACACGGTGACGACGATCACGCGGACCGACGGCTCGAGCTGGCTGAACAGCGGCTTCGTCGAGGGCCAGCTGATCCAGATCAGCGGTGCCGGCGGCACCACCTACAAGATCGAGTCGTTCTCCTCGAGCGGCGGCGGCAGCCTCAACGTGATGCAGCTCACGGCGCTGCTGGCAGCGGGCGCCACCTCGACCTCGACCGTTACCCAGTGGGCGGAGGTCGCGACGTTCACGCCGTCCAACTGGTACCAGCCGGTCGACGTGACGCTGCTCGGCGACCCGAACTTCGTGCTGCCGCCCGGGCGCGCGAACCTGAAGGTGTTCGCTACCCAGCCGCACAACCTGAGCGGGATCGCCGGGCCGCTATCGGTCTCCGGCGGCAGTTCGAACGTGGGCGACGCGATCCATCCCGCCGTGATGCTCCCGGGCGAGGGCAACGGCCCGACCTTCGGTGTCGGCGTCCAGCCGCCCGAGTGGCAGCAGATCGACACGCTCAACGTCTACGACGACGGCAGCCTGAACAGCCAGACAGGCGCACTGACCTCGACAGCGCTCACCGGGCTCGGCATGAGCTCCGACCCGGGCGGGATCCTCGATCTCACGTACCTCCTGCCCGCCGGCGCGACGGTGCCCTTCGGCGAGCCCGGGAAGTACTTCGACGGCATCAGCTATGGCCAGATCACCGTCGACAGCCACGGCAACTTCGTCACCGACGGCAACGTCTCGACGATCGAGGACCTGAACATCCTCCTCGGCCAGGGCAACGACAACCTGACGATCACATCGACGCTCGTGCCGGGCCCCGATGTCAACCCGGTCAACCCGGCGATCGAGCGCGCAGCGGCTCACGGCGGACTGACGACCGTCAACGGCGGCGGCAACCAACTGATCGCCGTCGGCCTGCTCGCCCCGACCGGCTTCACCGTCACCCACACCGCGGACGGCGGCAGCCTCGTCCGCGTCGACGGGCAGTCCTGGCTGCTGGCCGGGTTCGCGGTCGGCCAGGAGGTCACGCTCACCGGAGCGCGCGCCGGCTCCTACACGGTCACGGGCTTCGCCTCCACGGGCAACCCGAACGACACGCTGCTCCTCGCAGGCGGCGCCGGCCTCACCGCTGGGACGAACGTCGCCGGCATCACCGTCACCGTGACCGACTCGCTCGCCGTGACCGGCACGTTCCAGCTGATCACCGTCCCGGCGACCTTCGACGCCGCCGAGAACCCGCTGAGCAACGCCGCCGAGATCGTGCGCACCGACGGCCTGCCCTGGCAGAACCTGGGCTTCACCGCCGGCGAGACGGTCTACATCACGGGCGTCGGACTGCGCACCGTGCTCGGCTTCGACGACAACGCGACATTCGGTGACGGAAGCGCGCTGATCGTCAGCGGGTCGCCGAGCGGCTTCGCCGGCCAGACTGTGGCCAACGCGGCGGTCTCGGTCACCACCCGCTACCGGATCACCGGCGCGTTCTCGAGCGTCACGAACGGCGTGGCCACGAGCACGATCACGCTCGGAGCGCTGAGCTTCGGCTCGCTGACCGGGACGGATGCGCTCACGGTGGGGACGCCCGTGACGATCACCGGCGTCACCGGGACGCGCACGATCACGGCGATCTCGGGCAACACCTTCACGCTGAGCGGCGGGCCGCTGACCGGGATCGGCACGAGCGGGACGATTGCCGCCGTGCTGGTCGGCGGCGACCACATCACGGTGACCGGCGGCGCGAGCACGCTTGCGGCCGGCGGCCCCGGCTCGAACACCTGCACGATCGACTACACGACGTGCACGCCTTCGCCGCTCGTGATCAACGGCGACTCCTCGCAGGACGGTCTCTGGTACGGCGGCACGCCCGGCTCGATCACGCTGCACGACTTCGGCCCGAAGCCGGCGCCGACCGACCCAGCGCTCCCGATCACCGCCGCTCTCGTGCCGAGCACGCCGTTCGGGACGATCACGCGCAACGACGGCGGCAGCTTCCTCACCGACGGGTTCGCCGTGGGCCAGGAGATCACCGCCGACGCCGCGACGCAGGATCTCGCCGTCGCGATCGCCCTGACCGGGTCGACCGGCTCGATCACCCGCAGCGACGGCAACTCGTGGCTCGCCCAGGGCTACGCGGTCGGGCAGCTGATCCAGATCGACGGGACGAGCGTCGGGACGATCTCGAGCCTCACCGCGAGCACGCTGACGATCAACACGAACCCGGGCCCGAGCTTCACCGCCAACTTCGCGAGCTTCGTCGCCGCCCTACCGCAGACCCACCAGATCGCGCCCGCCGAGATCGGCACGGTCAACGCGCTCACGAAGACGACGCTGACGCTCACCTTCCTCAGCTCGAACTTCGCGAAGCTCGTCGCGGCCGGGCCTTCGGCTCACACGATCACGGTCGGCAACCGGGTCGGAAACGGGGCGCCGTTCTTCATCTTCGAGCTCGGCGATCCGTACCAGTACTCCGGCAACGACACGATCGACGCAGGCCTCGCGTTCTCCAAGGCCGACCCGACGAACCTGCCCTCGATCGGGATCACCGCCTACGGTGGCCCCGGCAACGACACGATCATCGGCAGCCAGACCGGCGACATCCTCGCGGGCGGCTCGGGCAACGACACGATCAGCGGCGGCCGCGGCCAGAACCAGATCTACGGCGACTCGGGCATCAACGTCGATCCGATCACCCGCCAGCTGACGATCCCGACCGTGAACACGAGCTCCTACGCCGACCGCGACCTGATGCTTGCGGGCCAGGATCGGCTCTACGCGACCGGGCCCGGCGCCACGTTCGACGATCCGATCTCCGCGCAGATGGCGATCACCACCGCCGCAACCGGGACGACCGGGACGATCACGCGCGGTGACGGCAGCAGCCTGGGCCTCCGCCGGCTTCGCCGCAGGCCAGGACAACGTGACGCCGGCCAACATCACGATCAACGGCGCGATCGTCACCCTCGCCCCGAACTCCGCGCTGCCGAGCTTCTTCGACGCAGGCTTCTTCGCGGGCCAGCGGATCTCGATCGCGGGCACCGGCGCGGACGACGGCGTCTACACGATCCTGTCGGTCACGCACACGCTCTCGGGTGCGAGCGAGCTCGTCCTGACGGCGGCGCCGGTGCAGAACGGCACGTTCAACAACGTGACGGTCGACGGCGCCGAGCTCGTGACCATCGACGGCACCACCGTCGGCTACTTGACCGGCGCTTCGGGCTCGACCCTCACGCTGGCAATCACGAACTCGGCAGCGTTCGCCGCCGTGAACCAGGGCAACCTGCACGTCGTCTCGGTCGCCTACTACGGCAATTACGACAGCGTCGTGATCGGCGACCACGGATCCGTGACGCAGGACGTCTCCGGCCCGCGCAACACGACCAAGCCGCTCCCGCCGCTGCCGCAGGAGATCCAGACGACCGAGCGCGATCGGACGATCCAGACGCAGCAGCCCGACAACGGCGCGAACGACATGCTGTACGGCAACGGCGGCGACAGCATCCTGATCGGCGGCACCGGCGACGACGCGATCGACGGCGGCACCGGCCGTGCGCTGATCCTCGGCGACCTCGTGAAGCTCGACCGCTCCGCCTCGGTCACGCCGTACGCGGGCTGCGCCACCCAGCTCGGCTGCTTCGTCAACCCGCTCTTCCAGGATCTCACCGGGACGCAGGAGTACTCGACCGCGATCGGCGCGACCACCGCCGGCGAGGGCGCCCTGCTGAACGACGGCAAGCCGCAGCTCAACCCGCAGGGGCATGCGAGCTGGGGCGACTACCGGATCACGCAGCTGGCGATGGATCCGACGGCGCCCGACGCGCTCGTCTCGGCCGGCAACGACTACATCGCCGGCGGGCCCGGCGCCGACACGATCTTCGGCGAGCTCGGCAACGACACGATCCAGGGCGACAGCTCAATCGACTACGTCGCTCATCGGTACGTGCCGATCGGAGCGGTTCAGCCGGTCGCCGCCTACGCCACCTCGGCGAACTGCACCGCAGGCGGGCATCCGGGCACGACGACGGTCGGCGACCGCGTCGGCGCCTGCATCGACCCGACGAATGCGCTCCTGATCGATCCGTCCGTCTCGCGCGCGAGCGACAGCGGCGACTACATCGAGGGCGGCGGCGGCAACAACGTCATCTTCGGCGACGGTGGCCAGAACAACATCATCGGTGGCAGCTCCGACTTCTTCGGCACGTCGCTCCCGAGCCAGCGGACGTCAGGTTCCAACCAGATCTTCAGCGGCTCGGGGACGGAGCTCGACCAGGAGGACCCGGGAGACACCTCGCCGCAGGGCCACGACGCGAACTCGACCGTGATCGTCGGCAACAACGGTGAGATCATCTCGCTCGTCGGCACGAACGGGATCTACGAGAACGCTGCCGGCGGCGTGGTCGTCGGAGCAACCGGCTTCCTGCAGTACAACTACGACGGCTACACGAACGGGCTCCTGCTCGCCCAGCAGTCGCACATCATCGTGCGCGGCGTGACGCTTCTCGACAACACGCCGGGCGGCCCCGATCTCGCCGGCCAGCTCGGGCCGCTCGTCCAGGGCGCGAAGGCGACCAACGGCGTCGGCGACATCGGCGGCATCCCGCTGGCCTGCAACGAGACGGCCGCCCAGCAGATCAACCAGCCGTGCCAGCAGCAGGGCAACGAGATCCACGTCGAGTCGGGCGATGCCTTCGTCTACGGCGGCCCGGGCAACGACGTGATCTACGGCGGCGGCCAGGACGACTCGATCATCCTGAGCTACGGCGACAACTGGGTCTCCGGTGGCCGCGGCGACCAGTGCATCATCGGCGGCGGCGGGCGCTGCCTCGTCAGCCGCAACAGCTCGAGCTACGGCGAGCCGCTCTACGGGATCGCAGCGATCCCGGCCGCGAGCCTGAACCAGCTGATCGCCAACTCGAACGGCGCGCAGGAAGCGATCATCTACGTCGAGGGCGCGCTCATGTACACGGCCGAGCTCTTCCCGTACAACTGGGATCCGGCGACCTGGGTCTCCCCGGGCGTCTCCAACAGCGATCCCACCTTCTCCACGGACTGCAAGGGGCATCAGTTCTGCGGGCCCTACCAGCCGAGCTACGGCCACAACATCATCTACGGCGGCTGGGGCAGCGACACGATCCACGGCGGCCCGGGCCAGTCGGCGATCTCCGGGGCCGACGCGCCGGTGTACGCGTTCACCGACAACTTCGCGATGGACGGCTCGCAGGTGAACACCGCGCCGATCGAGACCGACTTCTACCACCCGTTCAACCCGGGCAACCCGATGGGCTTCAACCCGCCCGCCGGGACAGTCCACGGCAACGCGGCGAGGGCCACGAGCGCGACCAAGCTCGACTACTTCGACCCGTCCGACCCGCGGCGCGAGATCCTGCTCACCTCGACCGGCGCCGACTGCAAGTGGGCCGCGGGCGCGAGCCCGTCCAGCGCCGGCTGCCTGCCGTGGTTCCTCAACTTCGACCCGACGCAGGTCGGCATGCCGCTCGACACGATCTGGTACCCGGGCACCGGGGATCCGCAGGAGCCCGTCACCGGCGACGACGTCATCTTCGGCGACACCGGCAACGACTGGATCGTCGGCGGCATGGGCCGGGTGCAGGTCTTCGGAGGCTGGGGCAACGACGTCGATCGACCTGCGCGCGAGCCACACCGTCGACAACGGTCTCAACGACGCGCCCGTCCCGAACCTCGATGGCACCTTCGGCACGCCCGCCTGGGAGGGCATGGCCTACGGCGGCGCCGGCCAGGACATCCTGTTCGCCGGGACCGTCGGGGATCGCCTGATCGACTGGACCGGGAACCACAACAGCTTCTACGCGCCCTTCTCGCCGTTCGGCATGCCGACCATCAGCCGGACGCTTCAGCCGGCCCTCCAGGACTACCTCTACGCGCTCTCCAAGAGCGACGGCGCCGACCCGTTCCTCGGGCTGCGCTACGGCGGCGACCCGGCGCGCAACGGCGAGCCCTTCGGCGAGCTCGGCCTCGTGCTGCAGCACGACGACGCCTGGCACGAGCAGAACGGCCCGCCGTTCAACCCGATGCCCGAGAACCTCGGCGGCGTCGGCACCGACATCAAGAAGACCGCGAACATCCTGCCGCTCGGCTCGCCGGCGAGCGCCTACTCGGCCGCGTCGAACCTGCCTGCCGGGCCACCGCCGCCGCCCGGGCTGTTCGTTCCGACGTTCGTCAACACGGTCAACCTCACCTCCGTGTCGATCCTCGTCGTCGGCACCCCGGGCACCACGCTCACCTACACGGTCAGCGAAGGCGCCGTCCCATGTGACCGGTGCCGGCGCCATCGGATCGACCGGGATCTTCGCCGTGAACCTCGACCTGTCGGCGTTCCCCGACGGGACGATCACGGTCACCGTCCTCGAGACCTCCGGCGGAACGACGACGACGCTCAGTGGGACGATGACCAAGAACACCGCGATCCCGCCGACGCCCACGGCGACGCGCACCCGCGCTCGCGAACGTCGCGAACGCCACGGCCTTCAACGTCGTCGTCACCGGCCAGGTCGGGAGCACCGCGAACGTCGCGATCACCGACGGCGCGAACGGCGAGTCCGACGGCGAAGACGTGATCGGCGCGGGCGGCAGCGTGACGATCCCGGTCGACGTCTCGGCTCTCGTCGACGGGACGCTCACCATCTCGGTGTTCGTCACGAGCATCGCCGGCAACCCGAGCGCCGCGAGTGACGCTGACGGCGACGAAGGACGCGACCCCGCCGGCGCTCACGGTGACGACGCCGCCGGCGATCAACCTGTCGAACGTCGGGAGCTTCTCGATCGCGGTCACCGGCGACGGCCAACGTGAGCATCTCGTACTCGTTCACCGACGGCACGCACACCGTGAGCGCCTCCTCGACGATCGGGAAGTTCGGCACCTACAGCGCGAGCCCGTCGCTCGCGACCCTCGCCGACGGGACGGTGACGCTCACGATCACGGAGACCGACTCGAGCGGCAACCAGACCGTGTACACGGCCACGCCTCGTCAAGGACACCGTGGCGCCCGCCGCCCCGACCGTCGCGCTGAGCGCTGCGAGCGATTCCGGGACGTCGAACAGCGACTACCTCACGAACGTCACCACGCCGGTCTTCGTCGTCACGAGCGCGCCGGGGACGACGGTCACGGTGTACGTCAACGGCGTCGTCTACACCGGCCAGACGCTCGCAGCCGGCACCTACACCGTCACCGCGATCGCGACCGACGCCGGCGGCAACGTCTCGCCGACGGCGACGGCGCCCCATCAGCTCGTGATCGACACGACTCCGCCCTCCGGAAGCTTCACGATCGGCGGGACGACGACGATCAACGGCCAGGCCGCGACCAAGACCCCGGTTCTGGCTCTCTCGCTCTCCTTCACCGACGCCCACGGCCCGCTGACGATGGCGTTCTCCACCGACGGCGGCACCACCTTCTCCTCGCCCGTCGCGTACGCGAGCAGCTCGACGCGTCACCCTGCCCGCGGTCGACGGCCTCTACACGGTTCAGGTGCGCGTGACCGACATTGTCGGGAACAGCGTCACGGTCAGCAAGACCGTGCGCCTCGACACGACCGGGCCCGTGATCACCTCCTCGGTCACGCGCCGGGACGAACGGCGACGGCTCCTACGACCTCACCGCCACCGCCGCCGACCCTGACCTTCGGTGCGACCGACCTCGACAACGTCCCGACGATCACGGCGTCGATCGACTCGACGACCGCGATCTCGAGCGGGGGCGCGATCAACCTGTTCGCGCTGACCGCCGGCACCCACACGATCACGATCACCGCGGTCGACGGGCTCGGCAACAGCTCGACCAAGACGATCACGCTTCCAGCTCCATGCCGACGCTGGCCGGTCTCACCTTTGCGGTGACCAGCGTGAACAACAAGGTGATCCCGGCCGCGGCGCACACGACGCTCCTCGCGACGCTTGCCTCCGCCCAGACCGCGCTCTCGCACGGGGACGCGACCACCGAGAAGAGCTATCTGGCCACCTTCGTCACGCAGGTGATGACGCCCAGCCTGAACATCAATGCGGGCTACCAGACGCTGCTCGTGAGCTGGGCAAACGATCTGATCTCGCGGTCCTGAGCTAGCCTTATCTTGTCGTGAGAGGGGTCATCGCCGTCGGTCTGGCAGTTGCCGCCCTCACCGTTTTGCCGGCCGCCTCGCCGGCCACCTCGCAAGGCTCGTGGTACCCCCATCCGCCCAACGCGACGTGGACCTATCAGTGGTCGGACTCGGTCTACGCGCCCGTCCCGACCACCGAGCAGGTCACGGTCGCAAGCACGACAGGAACCAAGTTCCAGCTCGCGTGGACGACCGCGGGGCTCAACAACCCCGACAATGCGATCGCGTCGCAGGGAACTGCCGACTTCCAGGAAGGTGACGGCGGGCTCGTCAACACGAACTGGTCCAGCACGCTCCCGCCGCCGCAGTTCCCGGTGCTCTGCGCGCAGGCCGCGAATTGCAGCAACTCGCTCTCGAGCGTCCTCTACAACGTCATCTGGGGCTCTCGAGCGCCTGTGTTGCAGGAGCCGCTCGTGCGCGGCTTCACCTGGACGAGCACCGGAGGCTCAGCAGGTGACGTGTCGAGCACGTCGAGCTATCTGGGTCAGCAGAAGGTGACGGTGCCTGCCTTCTCCAGACCCGTGACGGCGGCGGTCGTTCGTACGCAGATCACCCAGGCCGGAGCGCTCGGCGACCCTTACGGAAGCGGCGTGCGCACGGTCTGGTGGGTCTACGGCGTCGGGCCCGTCAAGATCGAGTTCGACCACGCCGGCGGCGGGTCGACGCCGACAACGGCCGTCAACCTGACGGCGACCAACCAGACACCGGCGGCGGCGCCCGACGATCTCGACTACTTCCCGTTCCCACAGGGCCGCACGCTGACCTTCAGCTGGACGAACAGCAAGTACATGAAGGTTCCCGAGGTCGAGGAATTCACCATCGATGCTGTCGTGAACAACTCCGCGCGATTCGCGGTCGCAAGCGTCTCGGGCCCGATCAGGGCCGCCGGGAACTACGGATTCACGACCCGGCTCAGTGGGATCACGAACCTCTGGGGGACGACCTCCTCGGCCACGCTGGCCAAGTTCCCCGCGCTCGGGCCGGGTGGCCAGGCGAAGGCGAAACGCATCCGATTCGTCACGCCCTTCGACCTGATGGATTTCGGGTTCAACCCGGTTCTGACGTCGTACCCCGCCGTCGGCGACAGCTGGGGCTCGAAGAAGCCGAGCAACGACTTCACGACCTTCGGGGTGACCGGCAAGTCCTCGATCGTCGGTGAGCCGACGGTCAAGGTGCCCGCGGGGACCTTCAAGACCCTCGAGGTGCGCTCCAAGCTGACGCAGCCTGGCTTTCCGTTCGGTAGCGGGACCCGGACGAGCTGGTTCGCGGCGAACGTGGGTCTTGTGAAGCTCGTCTTCCACCACGCCGACGGGAGTGTCTCGACGGCCGAGCTCCTGAAGGTCGGCACGGCGCCGCCGGCGAAGACGAAGAGCGCGCCGGCCGGCAACGCGAAAGCCGGCGAGACCGTGTTCAAGTCCGCCGGCTGCGGGAGCTGCCACACCTTCGCCCCGGCGGGCTCGACGGGGAAGACCGGCCCGGACCTCGCGAACCTGGCGTCCTACGCAGCCAAGGCGGGAGTGCCGCTCTCGGAGTTCGTGAGCGGCGCGATCACGAACCCGCCTCCCGCGTACGTTCCGCCCGGGTACGCGCCCAACGGCATGCCCGCCTGGGGGTCGTCGCTGAGCTCGAAGCAACTCGCCGACCTCGTCGCATTCCTGACGACGAAACGCTAGTGCCCGCGAGCCTCGCCCGCGGCGGCCTCGCGGCACTCGCCCTCCTGGCGTTGGCCGGGTGCGGCACGAGCTCGCGTGAGTCCCGCAAGAACGCGGTCAACGAGTACATCACGCGCGTGAACACGGCCGAGGAGCCCCTGCTCGGGCAAGCCGGCCAGATCGATCTCACGCTCGGGAGGTTCTCCCTGGCGCACAATTCACCCGCGGAGGTCGCGGCACTCGTCCGCGCACACTCGGCGATCGCCGACGCGCTCCAGCGGGTGCGCGCGATCTCGCCGCCGCCCGATGCGCGGGCGCTTCACGCCGCGATCGTAGAGCTGCTCAGCCGCCAGGAGGCGGTCGCAGCCGAGCTCGTTCGCGCAGTCAGGTACGGGCCCGAGCTCGACCGGGCGCTGTCGCCGTTGCGAGGCGCGGCCTCACGACTGGGACGCGATCTCGCCGCGATCAAGGCGTCGGCGCCGTCGTCGACTCCCGCTGCGACCGGCCCGACCGGAGCGCAGATCTGGACTGCCGCCGGCTGCGGAGCTTGTCACACGCTCGCGGCCTCCGGCTCGAACGGAGCAAGCGGTCCCGACCTCGACCAAGCTCGTCCTACGAGCTCGCTCATTGCGAATCAAGTGCGCGCCGGCGGCGCCGGCATGCCGAGCTATGCCGGCAGCCTCTCGAGTGCTCAACTGAACGCGCTTGCGGACTATGTCGCCGCGGCCTCGCGAGGCACGGTGGCGCCTGCACCCTCGGGATCGGCGAGCATCGCGGCCGAGAATGCTGCTCTGGCTTCGGAGTACGCCGCGGCTTTCGATCGCTACCGCCGCGCCCTCCAGCCGGTCGCCGCGGCCGTCTCGCGCCTCCGCGCGCCGGCGCTGCTCCTGCCCGGCCTGCGGGCGGAACGCCACGCGCTCGCGCGGAGCCTGACGCTCTCCGGGGCGATTGCGACCGCCTTCTCACATCAGCGTGTGGCCGCGGCTGACACTGCGATCAAGTCGCTCTTCGGGACGGTGTCCGGTGTGAGCGCGACAAAGGTGAGGCGCGAGCAGAACAGCCGCAGCTCGCACCTACAACGCGCGGCTTGCGGAGATCAAGAAGCTGACGACGAGGATCGCTACCGAGCGCCAAAAGCTCGTCGCCGAGGTCGGCTGAGGCATGCATAGGATTCGGATGTCCGGCCCGGCCGAGGGGGGCGCCGATGGATTCCCGGGAGAAGACA
The DNA here is from genome assembly GCA_963762215.1 of uncultured Actinomycetota bacterium. Taxonomy (GTDB): domain Bacteria; phylum Actinomycetota; class Thermoleophilia; order Gaiellales; family Gaiellaceae; genus PALSA-600. Next base: position 40,847 of record CAVXKB010000011.1, on the reverse strand, counting down.
GCGGTCGACGCATGAAGAGGCCGAGCCCATAGGGGTGAATCGCGTCGGGCGCGAAAACCTCGAGCTTCGGATTCTGGGGACATTCGAGGTCATCGTCGACGGAGACGCCGCAAAGCTCGTCCCGGGGCCGGAGCGCCTGCTGGCCGCGCTTACGCTGCGGGCGGGCGAGGCCCTATCCGCGGACGTGCTCATCGAATCGGTCTGGGACGGCGCCGCGCCGGCCTCGGCGGCGAGCACCCTTCGCCTGTACGTCTCGCAGATCCGACGCCTCCTCCCGCCCGGGCGCCTCGTCACCGAGCGGGCCGGTTATCGGCTCCTTCTCGAGGACGGGGAGCTCGACGCCGAGCGCTTCGAGCATTTGCTCGCCGACGGTCGCCGAGCACTCGCCGGAGCGAACGACCGCCTCGCGGACTCCGTCCTCGCACGCGCTCTCGCCCTGTGGAGAGGCGAGTTTCTCGGCGAGCTCGGCGGCGAGCTCTTTGCCCGAGCCGAGGCGCTGCGGCTGCAGGAGCTCAGGCTCCAATGCGTCGAGGGACGGTGCGAGGCCGGGCTGCGGCTCGGCCGGCATGAGGAGCTCATCGCGGATCTCGACCGGCTCGTAGCCGAGCATCCGCTCAGGGAGCGCCTTCGGGTGCAGTTGATGACCGCGCTCTATCGGGCCGGCAGGCAAGCCGACGCGCTCGCGTGCTACCGGGAGGGCCGCGCCTACCTCGACACCGAGCTCGGGCTCGAGCCCGGGGCCGAGCTCCGCGACCTCGAACGCAGGATCCTGGCGCAGGACCCGACGCTGGCCGCACCGAGCTCCGGCCCGGCGACAGGCCGTCGGGTGCTTGCGCCGTCGACGCGCCCGATCGGCCGAGATCGCGACCTTCGCACCCTCCGAGGCCTCCTGCTCGAACCGCGGATCCGGCTCGTCTCGCTCGTCGGCCCGGCCGGGATCGGCAAGACCCGGCTCGCGATCGAGGCGGCGAGCGAGCTCGGTGAGCAGCTTGCCGATGGAGCGCTGCTCGTCGATCTCGCCCCGCTGTCGGACCCCGCACAGGTCGTCCCTGCGCTCGGTCGCACTCTGGGCGTTCGGGAGGGTGAGTCGGCGACCTGGAGCGAGGCGATCAGGGCCGAGCTGGCCGGCTGCGAGATCCTCGTGGTGCTCGACAACTTCGAGCACGTCGTGGAGGCAGCGGCGGAGCTCGTGCCGATCATCGACGCCGCGCCCAGGCTCACCCTGCTCGTCACCAGTAGGAGCGTCCTCAGGCTCTCGGCCGAGAGGGTCGTCGACGTCCCGCGCGCTCGACGCAGCCGCCGCGCGCGAGCTGTTCGCGAGCAGGGTGACCGCCTCGGGCGTCGAGGTCGACGCTCGGTCCGCTCTGTTCACCGAGATCTGTGACCGGCTCGACGGCGTCCCACTCGCGATCGAGCTCGCTGCCCCGTGGTTCCGGTCGCGGTCGGCGGCGGAGCTGCTCCAGCTTCTCGACTCCCGCCTCGACGCGTTGGCTGCAGGTGCCAGGGATGCGCCCGAGCGTCATCGCACGATGCGCGCCGCGATCGACTGGAGCTTCGGTCTGCTCGACCCCGCGGCGCAGCATCTGCTCGGCCGCGTGTCGCTCTTCCGGAACGCATTCACGCCGGAGGCCGCGGCGGCCGTCGGCGGTGAGCGCGCGGGCGGCGATGCGCTCGACGCCCTGGTCGCGGCGAGCGTCGTTCAGCGCCACCCGTCGGGTTACGTTCTGCTCGAGGTCGTCCGGGAGTACGGGCGGGACCTGCCATCTGCGGGCGTCGAGGGCCATGATCTGCATGCCGCGTACTTCTCCGGGTTGGCGGATCGCGCCGAGTCGGAGCTGAGCGGCCCCGACCAGGGAGCGTGGCTCGAACAGCTCGAGCTGGCCCACGACGATCTCCGCGGTGCACTCGACTGGCTCGGCCGGCGCGGAGAGGACGAGGCCCGGCTTCGGCTTGCCGCGTCGCTCGGACGGTTTTGGTACGTCCGCGGCTACCTGAGCGAGGGCCTCGAGCGCCTGGCCGACGCCGTCGAGCGGGCACCTGGAGCCGACCCGGCGCTGCTTGCGAACGCGCTGCGTACGGCATCCGCTCTCGCCGTCCTCAAGGGGGACTACTCACGTGCGCGGGCGCTGGTCGAGCGTGCGCTCGCGCTGTATCGCGAGATCGGCGACGAGACGGGCATCGTCCGCTCGCTCAGCAATCTCGGGGCGATCCTGCTCGGTCTGGGCGAGCTCGAGCGTGCGGCGGACAGCCTCGATGAGTGCATCGCCGCCGCCGAGGCGCTCGGGGAGGGAAGGCTGATCGCGCTCGCGCGGAACAACCGCGGCGACGTCGCCCTTTCGCAGGGTGATCTCGAGGTCGCCGCAGATCAGTTCGAGCAGAGCCTTGCGCTGCTTCGCGAGGCGAACGACGTGGCAAACGTGGCGCGCGCGCTCTACAACCTCGGCGCGGTCGAGATCGAGCGGGGCCGCACCGAGCTGGCTCAGCCGCTGCTCGTCGAGGCGCTCGAGCTGTCCGCCGGAGTCAACGACAAGGAAGACATGGCCTGGTGCCTGATCGCGCTCGCCGCGGTCGGAGCGCAGATTGGGAAAGCCGAGGACGCGACCGTCGTCCTCGGCTTTGCCGACGCATTCCTCGGCCGGATCGGCGCGGCGATCAAGCCCTCCGAACAGCTCCTGTACGACCGGACGCTCGCTCAGCTTCAATCCGCCCTCGACAGAGCCGAGCTCGATGCACTCTTCGAGGCCGGCGGGATCATGGACGACGGCCGGGCGTTGAGCCTGGCCGCGTCGCTGTGATCCCCCGTCGAGCGAGCCGTTCGTCAGCTGAGCACCAGTGAGATGTCATCGGCGCCGGCGAGGTTGTAGTTGGCGTGATCGGTGAAAGTAATCGTCACGACGGCGCTCACTGCTCCTGCCGGGACGCTCCCGGTGCGGCTGCGGACCGACATGTCCCCTCCGCCGATCGTAGTGTCCGGGCCGATCCGGAGTCCCCCGAGCGACTTGCCCGACGCATCGGTGAAGTTCGCGCGGACGCTTGCAGTGTCATTGCTGTAGTTCCCGAGCCAGCCGGCGAGCGTGGCCTTGTGTCCAGCGGCGCCCGCCGGGAGCTTGATCGTCTGTGAGCCGATGCTCGCCTTCGCGCTGGTGGCGGCCGTCGTCGTTCCACCGAAGAAGTAGTTCTTGCCCCGGTCCGTCGGACCCTTAGAGGTCGCGTTGAACCAGCCGACGCCGAAGCCGGTGTAGGCAGCAGCTCCGAACTGGCCCGCGGCGTTCGTCCAGTGAGGCACCGCACCGTTGGCTCCGGTGGCGGTCACGCCCTTGCCGGACTCGGCTCCCGGATTGAGGACGAGGTTCTTTCCGCAGAACGAGCAGCCGGTCGGCGCCGCCAGCCCGGAGGCCGAGTAGACGAGGGCTGCCAGCATGGCCACGGCTGCAAGCCACGCCGGTGTCCAGGTCCCTGCTCGCCGCGGGTGCGAGTCGAACGTGCTGCGATCCATCCGTACCTCCGTGTCGTGTCGGGTCGTCGATGCCGAGCAGTGCCCGGGCTCGACGAACTCTCACCGACAGGTGCATAGATCCCGCATAGCGGCTCCGGCTCGCCTCGCGGGCGGTCTGGCTCGGTCGCGGCTTGCTTTCAGGCGAGCAGAAGCGCGAGCAGCGCTTTCTGCACATGCAGGCGGTTCTCCGCCTCGTCCCAGACCGCGGAGCGCTCGCCGTAGAGCGCGCCAGGGGTGATCTCCTCGCCGGGGTGTGCGGGAAGGCAGTGGAGCACGATCGCCTCCGGGGCAGCGAGCCCGACGAGCGCCTCGTCGAGTCGGTACGGCTCGAGGTCGCGGAGGCGCTGCTGCTTCGTCTCCTCCTGCCCGAGTGAGACCCAGATGTCGGTGACGAGGACGTCGGCTCCCGACGCCGCCTCGCGGGGGTCGCGGACCAGCGTCAGCGGGGTGTCGGCCGGCGGGTCGTAACCCTCGGGACAGGCCGCGACGACCTCCATGCCGGTGAGCTTGGCGATCTGAGCGAGCGAGACGAGGACGTTGGTGCCGTCGCCGACCCACGCGATCTTGACGCCGTCGAGGCCGCCGAGCCGCTGCCGGATCGTGAGCGCGTCGGCGAGCGCCTGGCAGGGATGCTCGACCGAGGTCAGCGCGTTGATCACCGGGATCTGCGCGGCAGCAGCCCACTGCTCGAGCTCGTCGTGGGAGAGCACTCGGATCGCGAGTGCGTCGAGGTAGCGCGAGAGCACGTGCGCCGTATCGCTGAGCGACTCGCCTCGCGAGAGCTGCATCTCCTGGGGCGTGAGGGTGACGAACCCGCCGCCGAGCTGGACGATCGCCACGCCGAACGAGATGCGCGTGCGGGTCGACGGCTGTCCGAAGATCAGGCCGAGCGTCCTGCCGGGAAGGCGCGGCGTGCGGTCGAGCTTGAGCTCGTCGGCGAGGTCGAGGATCGCCTCGGCCTCCGCGGGGACGAGGTCGGTGATCCGCAGCAGGTCGCGGCCGGAGAGCGAGACGGGCAGCGGAGACTTCATGTCCAGAGCTCCTTCGCCGCCGTGACCGCAGCCCCTACGTCGCCGAGCCTCGGCGCGTCGACGGCGGGCGGCTCGAACGTGCCTGCTCGCACCGTGGCGGCGACCTGCTCGTGGGCGTCGCGGAACGGCATTCCGTCCCGCACGAGCACTTCGGCCGCGTCGGTCGCGCGTAGCAGGGGGTCGGCGCAGGCTGCCGCCATTCGCTCGCGGTCGAAGGTCAGGCCGCGTACGAGAACCGTGAGCGCGGCGAGCGCGTTCGCGGTATCGGCGCGCGCGGCGAACACCGGCGGCTTGTCCTCTTGCAGGTCGCGGTTGTAGGCGAGCGGTAGGCCCTTGACCGTCGCCAGCAGGCCGGTCAGCCGGCCGATCGCGGTACCGGCCTTGCCGCGCGCGAGCTCGGCCACGTCCGCGTTGAGCTTCTGCGGCATCATCGACGAGCCGGTCGCGGCGTCCTCGGGCAGGTGCGCGAAGCCGAACTCGGTCGTCGTCCAGAGCACGATCTCCTCGCCGATCCGCGACAGATGGCCGAAGAGGACCGCGCACGCGTACAGGTAGTCCAGCGCGAAGTCTCGGTCGGAGACGCCGTCGATCGTGTTGCGCATCGGGTCCGGAGGCGGCGGGATCGAGAGGGTCGAGCCGGCGAGCGCGCCCGAGCCGAGCGGGCTGAAGACCGCCTGCGCCCCGGCGAAACGGAGCCGTGCCCGGTCGCGGAAGAGCATCTCCGACCAGGCGAGTAGATGGTGGCCGAGCGTGACCGGGATCGCGCGCTGCAGGTGCGTGTAGCCGGGCATCGGCGTCTCGGCCTCCTGGGCGGCGCGGTCGAGAACGGCGCGTGCGAAGCCTCTGAGCGCCTCCTCGCTCTCGGCGGAGGCGTGCGAGACGTAGAGGCGGAAGGCCGCTGCGACCTGGTCGTTGCGGGAGCGGCCGGCGTGGATCTTGCGGCCGACATCGCCGAGTAGGCGCTCGATCGCCGAGTGGACGTCCTCGTCGGAGGCCTCGAGGTCATCGACGGTGATCCCGGCGAGGCGCCGCTCCACCTCGGCGAGCTCGTCGGTCGTGAGCAGCCCGGCTGCCTCGAGCCGTGTGGCGTGGATCAGCGTTCCCTGCAGGTCGTACGGGAGCAGCTCGTCGTCGGACGCGCGCAGGAACTCCCACACCTCCGGGGCGAGGGCCGTCCCGACGCGACCGGCCCAGAGCGTCATTGCCCGAGCTCCAGCGGATCGTCGGGCGCGGGCGGCGGCGAGAGCCTGAGCTTCCGCTGCGTCTCGAGCATGCGCTGAGTATCGGTGATGTCGTTGATCTGCACGGCCAGCTGGCCGATCCGGTCGCCGGCCGTGAACGCGGTGGCGCTGCGCTCCATGCTGAGGCGCTCGGGGTCGTAGGTGACGGCCTCGCCGCGCGTGTCGAGGATCGTGTAGTCGTCGCCGCGCCGGAGCTCGATCGTCACCTCGCCGGTGACCACCGCGGCGACGAAGGGCTGCAGCGAGCCGCGAAGCATGTTGGCCTGGTTGTCGAGCCAGCGGCCCTCGTAGAGCAGCCGCCCGAGCCGCCGGCCCTGGACGGCGTATGCCTCGAGGGTCGACTCGTTGTGGATCGCGGTGAGCAGCCGCTCGTAGGCGATCGACAGGAGCGCCATTCCGGGCGCCTCGTAGATGCCGCGGCTCTTCGCCTCGATCACGCGGTTCTCGATCTGGTCGGACATGCCGAGGCCGTGACGGCCACCGACGGCGTTCGCCTCGGTGATCAGCGCGACGGGGTCGGTGCTCTCGAGGCCGCCGACCGCGACCGGCATCCCGTTGCGGAACCGGATCGTGACCGTCTCCGGCTCGATCTCGACGGCGGGATCCCAGAAGGCGACACCCATGATCGGCTCGACGATCGTCATGCTCGTCGAGAGGAGCTCGAGATCCTTGGCCTCGTGGGTCGCCCCGAGCATGTTCGCGTCGGTCGAGTACGCCTTCTCGACGCTCGAGCCGTGGGGGAGGCCCTTGGCGGCGAGCCATTCGCTCATCTCCTTGCGGCCGCCGAGCTCCGCGACGAAGGCGCTGTCGAGCCACGGCTTGTAGATCCGCAGGTCGGGGTTCTCGAGCAGCCCGTAGCGGTAGAAGCGCTCGATGTCGTTGCCCTTGTAGGTCGAGCCGTCCCCCCAGATGTCGACGCCGTGCTCGCGCATCTCGCGCACGAGCAGCGTGCCGGTCACGACCCGGCCGAGCGGGGTGGTGTTGAAGTAGCGGCGGCCCGCTGTCTGGATGTGGAAGGCGCCGCACTGGAGCGCGATCAGGCCGTGCAGCGCGAGAGCCTCGCGGCAGTCGACGAGCACCGCATCCTCGGCGCCGTACTCGCGTGCACGGCCGGGGACTGCGGCGATGTCGGGCTCGTCGTACTGCCCGAGATCGGCGGTGAAGGCGTAGGGGACGGCGCCCTTCTCGCGCATCCAGGCGAGCGCGCAGCAGGTGTCGAGGCCGCCCGAGAAGGCGATGCCGACGTTCTCGCCGACCGGCAGCGAGCCGAGGATCTTGCCGCCGCGGCCGTTCTCAGTCATTGTCGCCCTCGAGGTGATGGGTGAAGTCGGCGGCCAGCTCGGCGGAGCTCGAGCCTTCGCGGACGGCGACGAGGATCGTGTTGTCGCCGGCGATCGTGCCGGCGACGTCCGGCAGCATCGCCTCGTCGATCGCATCGGCGAGGGCGGCCGCGAACCCGCGCGGGGTGTGGATCACGAGCAGGTTGCCGGTCGGGATCATCAGCCCTGACCAATTTCGAAGAGCAGAGCCGAGTTGCTCGAGACGGCGGAGGTCGGCGGCGCCGGGTGGTGCGTAGATCAGGCGGCCGTCGCCGTTTCGCACCTTCACGAGCCCGAGCCGGGCGACGTCGCGCGAGACGGTTGCCTGCACGGCGTCGATTCCCTCGGCCCGGAGCGCCTCGGCGAGCTCGGCCTGCGTCGAGAGGTGCCGTTGCTCGACGAGCCTGAGGATCGCGCCCTGCCGCTCGAACTTGGTCGTCATCCCGCCAGGGTCTCCCGGATCAGGTCGACGGCGAGGTCCGCCTCCGCCTCGGAGATCGTCAGAGGGGGAGCGAGCCGGAGCGCCGTGTCGCCGGCGGTGCCGACGAGGAGGTTGTGCTCGAGCGCCGCGTGGGCGACCGGTCCGGCGGCGCGGCCGAGCTCGACGGCGAGAAGCAGGCCGGCGCCGCGGGTTTCCGGAAGCTGAGCCTCGAGCCGCTCGCCGATCGCGCGGACATGGGCGAGGAGGTCGTCGTCGATCGTCTCGACAACGGCGCAGGCCGCGGCGCAGGAGACGGGATTGCCGCCGAAGGTCGAGGCGTGGTCGCCCGGGACGAACCCGGTCGGCGCCTCGTCTGCGACGAGGAGAGCGCCGATCGGCAGGCCGTTCGCGAGCCCCTTCGCGAGCGTGACCGCGTCGGGGCGCACGCCGTGGCGCTGCCAGGCGAAGAACTCGCCCGTGCGCCCGATTCCCGTCTGCACCTCGTCGAAGATCAGCATCGCCTCGAACTCGTCCGCGAGCGCGCGTGCCTCCTCGAGCGTCTCGGCCGGGAGCGGCAGCACGCCGCCTTCGCCGAGCACCGGCTCCATGATGATCGCGGCGGTATCGGGGCCGACGGCCTCCGAGAGTGTCTCCGGTGTGGCGAAGCGAACGCCGGGGATGAGCGGCTCGAACGCGGCCCGCTTCGCCGGCTGGCCGGTGATCGAGAGCGCCCCCATCGTGCGGCCGTGGAACGAGCCCTCGAGCGCGACGAGGCCGGTCTTCCCGGTCGACTTGCGCGCCCACTTCAGCGCTGCCTCGACGGCCTCGGTGCCCGAGTTGCAGAAGAACGAATGCGCCCCGCCGAACCGCTCCGACAACAGGCGCGCGAGGTTCTCCATCGGCTCGGTCGAGTAGAGGTTGGAGACGTGCCAGAGCCGCTCGAGCTGCTCCCGCGCCGCGGCGAGCGGGGCGGGGTGGCAGTGACCGAGGCTGACGACGGCGATCCCAGCGATCATGTCGAGGTACCGCTGGCCGTCGTCGGCGATCAGCCAGCAGCCCTTCGCCGTCGACGAACGTGCACCGGGAACCGGGCATAGGCCGGGAGGAGCGGGGTTCCCGTGAGGACGTTCACGCTGCAGGCACCTCGGTGCGGCCGATGTAGGCGGGGACGCCGCCGCGGGCGGAGGCGATCGCGGCGCCGAGCTTCGGGATGATCCCGCCCTCGAGGGTGCCGCTCGCCATCAGCTCCTCGGCCGAGTCGAGGTCGATCGCGTCGACGACGGCGCCGTCGAGGATCAGGCCGTCGACGTCGGTGAGGAAGAGAAGCTTGGTCGCGCCGATTCCCGCGGCGATCGCGGCGGCGGCGGAATCGGCGTTGACGTTGAGCGGGCCCTGCGCGATCGGGGCGACGACGGGGATCTTCCCGGCGGCGAGCGCCTCCGTGACAGCCGGCAGGCTGGACGTGCGCGCCTCGCCGACGAGGCCGAGCGCGGGAACCGGATCTGCCTCGAGGCCGATCTCGTCGCCGAAGAGCCCGACGGCGCGCTCGCCGATCGCGGCGCAGAGCGTCTGATTCACCGCCGCGAGCGAAGCGCGGACGATCGCGATCCCCTCGGCGGTCGTGACGCGGCGGCCGTCGACGAACTCGACGGGGATCCCGGCGCGCTCCATCTCCGCCGAGATCTGCGGGCCTGCGCCGTGGACGACGCAGACCTCGTCGCGGGCCGCCAGCGCGAGCACGGCCTCCGCCGACGCGGCGGCGACGGCGCCGCCCACCTTCACGACGACGGTCATGAGCGGTAGTCCGCGTTGATGCGGACGTAGTCGTAGGAGAGATCGCTCGTCAGGTAGCCGGCCCGGCCGCTTCCGAGGCCGAGATCGAGATCGATCGTGCACGCCGGCCCGGAGACGTCGGGCTCGACGTCCGTCGGCGCGCCCGCGTCGAGCACGACGGTGCCGTTGTAGCGCAGGGTCACCTTGTCCGCGTCGATCGTGGCGTAACCGCCGTTCCAGGGCGCGCTGCCCGCTGCCATCAGCACCCGGCCCCAGTTCGCGTCGTGGCCGAAGAGCGCCGTCTTGACGAGCGGGGAGGTAGCGATCCGCCGGGCGATCGCCTTGGCCTGCGCGTCGTCGACGGCACCCAGGACGTTGATCTCGGCCAGCACGGTGATGCCCTCGCCGTCGGCGACCACCTGCCGCGCGAGGTCGTCGCACACCTCGGCGAGCGCGGCTGCGAACGCAGCATCGTCTCGCTCCACGCCGCTGGCACCGTTCGCGAGCAGGATCACGCAGTCGTTGGTGGAGGGCTCGCCGTCGACTGAGATCGAGTTGAACGAGCTCTCGACCGCCGGCCGCAGGAACTCGATCGCCTCGCCCGGCTCGAGCGGATAGTCGGTGGTGATCACCGCGAGCATCGTCGCCAGGTCGGGATGGATCATCCCCGAGCCCTTCGCCATCCCGCCGACCGTGAAGCCGCCCCGCGACGGCGACCGATTCCTTCGAGCAGGTGTCGGTGGTCATGATCGCCTCGGCCGCCTCGGCGCCGCTCTCGTCAGAGAGCGCTGCGACGGCCGGGTCGAGCCCCGGGAGCAGCTTGTGCAGCGGCAGCCGCGCCCCGATCACTCCGGTCGAGAGAACGAGCACCTCCTCGGCGTCGAGATCGAGCAGCCGCGCCGCCTCGGCGGTCGTCGCGAGCGCGTCGAGCTTGCCCCGCTCGCCGGTCGCGGCATTCGCGACGCCCGAGTTGATCACGACGGCCTGCGGCTCGGCGAGCGCGAGATGCTCGCGGCTCACCTGCAGGCACGCAGCCTGCACGTTGTTGCGCGTGAACATCGCGGCGCCCACGGCCCGCGGCACCGAGCGGACGATCGCCAGGTCCTTCCGTCCCTGCCGCCGGATCCCGGCCGCAACGCCCGAAGCAACGAATCCCTTCGCAGCGGTGACGCTCATACCAACACGCTCCCGAGGCGAAGCCCGGTCGTCTCACGCAGCCCGAGCGCGAGATTCAGATTCTGCACCGCCTGCCCGGCCGCGCCCTTGCCGAGGTTGTCGATCGCGCAGATCACGATCCACATCCCGGTCGCACCGTCGGTGAAGACCCCGATCTCGGCGCTGTCGGTGCCCTGCACGCGCGCGATCTCCGGCTCGATGCCCTCGGGCAGCACACGGACGACGGCGCTGCCGGCGTAGGCCTCCTCGACGAGCGCCCGAACGTCCGCGCTGCTCCTCACGTAACAGGTCGCGAGCAGCCCGCGCCGCACCGGCAGCAGGTGGGGGACGAACGTCACCGGCAGGCCGAGCGTCTGGGAGATCTCGGGTGCGTGACGATGGCCGCCGACGGCGTAAGGGCGAGAAGTTCTCGAGCACCGCGCCCGCATGAGAAGAATCCCTCAGCGTCTTCCCGGCGCCGGTCATGCCCGACTTCGCGTCGACGACGATGTCGCCTTCGGTCGCGTCCCGCAAGGGCCAGAGCGCGAGCAGCGTCGCCGTCGCGTAGCACCCGGGGTTCGCGATCAGCGGGCCCTCGGCCGGATGCACTTCGGGCAGTCCGTAGCTCCAGGCGCCCGGCGTGAGGCCGTACCACTTCTCGGCGAGAGCCTGGTCGACGAGCCGGTGAACGCCGCCGAGATCGATCACGATCGCGCCTGCGGGCGGCTCGAACGCGGCCGCCTGCTCGTTCCCGAGGCAGAGGAAGATCGCCTCGGCGCCGCTTCGCGCCCGCCTCGAGGTTCGAGGTGAACATCGGTACCGGGCCGTTGAGCCGCGGGTCGAGCGCGTGGGCGGGCCGGCCGGCGAGTGAATCCGAACCGAGCGCGATCAGCTCGAGCTCTGGATGCGAGAGCACCCGGTCGAGCGTCTCCTGGCCGGTGTACCCGGCCGAGCCGAGGATGGCCACGGTCGTCACGATTTGCGTATTATGCACATTCGATGGAATCTATGCAGACGAAATCCAGTCTCGTGCTCGAGGACGGCACCGTCTTCCCGGGTATTTCCGTCGGCGCTCCCGGCGTCGCGGCCGGCGAGGCGTGCTTCACGACGGCGATGACCGGCTACGAGGAGGCGGTCACGGATCCGAGCTACGTCGCGCAGGTGCTCTGCTTCGCCTACCCGCTGATCGGCACCTACGGCGTCGACGAGTCGCGGATGGAGTCCGACCGCGTGCAGTGCGAAGGCGTCGTGATGCGCGACGTGCGCCCGGAGTTCGCGGCGTGGCTCCGCGAGCAAGGCGTCGTCGCGCTCACCGGCCTCGACACCCGGACGCTCGTGCGGAAGATCCGCGACGGCGGCGTACTGCGCTGCGCTCTCGGCGATGCGCCCGTCGACGAGCTCCAGGCGAAGGCGCTCTCCGAGCCCTACATCGACGGCCGCCCGCTCGACCGCCAGCCAGGCGCGAAAGAGGCGTACTCGGTCGGCGCCGGGCCTCGCGTCGTCGTCGTCGACCTCGGGTCGAAGCGCTCGATCCCCCGGCGGCTCGCCGACGCGGGGCTCGAGGCATACGTCGTGCCCGGCTCGTGGGACGCCGAGGCGATCCTCGACGCAGACCCGCGGGTCGTCCTGATCGCGAACGGCCCAGGTGACCCGGGCGTGCTCACCGAGCAGGTCGAGACGGTCCGCTCGCTGCTCGGCCGCGTGCCGCTGTTCGGCGTCTGCCTCGGGCATCAGCTGCTGGGGCTCGCGCTCGGGCACCAGACGTTCAAGCTGCCCTTCGGCCATCGCGGCGCGAACCATCCCGTGCGCGATACGGCGACCGGCCGCGTGCTCGTCACCGTTCAGAACCACGGCTTCGCGGTGCTCCCGAACGGCGACATGTCCCACGTCTCGCTGAACGACGAGACCTGCGAGGGGCTCGCCGGTGACGGCTTCCAGAGCGTCCAGTTCCACCCCGAGGCGTCGCCGGGCCCGCTCGATGCGCTTCCCTTCTTCGACCGGCTGGCCGAGGCATGCCGAAGCGCACCGACCTTCGCTCGATCCTGATCCTCGGCTCCGGGCCGATCCGGATCGGCCAGGCGTGCGAGTTCGACTACTCGGGAGCGCAGGCCTGCCGGGTGCTTCGCCGCGAGGGCTACCGCGTGATCCTCGTCAACTCGAACCCGGCGACGATCATGACCGACCCCGAGTGGGCCGACGCCACCTACCTCGAGCCGCTCGATCCCGAGACGGTCACGCAGGTGATCGAGCGGGAGCGCCCCGACGCGATCCTGCCGACGCTCGGCGGTCAGACCGCGCTCAACCTGGCGATCGCGCTGGCGCCCGTGGCGGATCAGTACGGCTTCGAGCTGATCGGCGCCGACCTGAATGCGATCAACAAGGCCGAGGATCGCGAGCTCTTCCGCTCCACCGTCCACGGGGTCGGGATCCCGACGCCGCGCTCGATCATCGCGCACTCGCCCGACGTCGAGTTCCCGGTGCCAGCGATCGTCCGGCCGGCCTTCACACTTGGCGGCACCGGCGGCGGCATCGCCTGGACGCCCGAGGAGCTGCGCGTCGCGATTGCCCGCGGCCTCGCCGCGAGCCCGGTCGATCAGGTGCTCGTCGAGGAGTACCTCCAGGGCTGGCAGGAGCACGAGCTCGAGGTGATGTGCGACGCACGCGGGAACGCCGTCGTCGTCTGCTCGATCGAGAACCTCGACCCGATGGGCGTTCACACCGGCGACTCCTGGACGGTCGCGCCGCAGCAGACGCTGCCCGACCCGATCTACCAGCAGCTTCGCGAAGCCGCGTTCGCCACCGCCCGCGCCGTCGGCGTCGCGACAGGCGGCGCCAACGTCCAGTTCGCGGTGCACCCCACCAGTGGCGAGTACCGCGTGATCGAGATGAACCCGCGCGTCTCGCGCTCCTCGGCGCTCGCCTCGAAGGCGACCGGATTCCCGATCGCGAAGCTCGCGGCGCTGCTCGCGGTCGGGTTCACGCTCGACGAGCTTCCGAACGACATCACCGGCAAGACCACCGCTGCCTTCGAGCCCGCGCTCGACTACGTCGCCGTCAAGGCGCCGCGGTTCGACTTCGAGAAGTTCCCGCTCGCGGTGCCGAAGCTCGGTGCCGAGATGCGCGCCGTCGGTGAGGCGCTCGGGCTCGGCCGCACCTTCCCGGAGGCGTTCATGAAGGCGATGGAGGGCCGCGAGACGGCGCCGGTCCCGTTCCCGGCCGACAACGCAGAGCTCGTCGAGCGCGCGAGCCGGCCGGTGCCCGAGCGCTGGGATCTGCTGCTCGAGGCGGCGCGACGCGGGCTCGAGCTGCCCGGGATCCACCCGTACTTCGCCGACCGGCTGCGGGAGATCGCCGCCTGGCGCCCGAACCCGAACGGCAGGCGGCCGGTGCGGCTCGCGGTCGACTCATGCGCCGGGGAGTTCGAGGCGCGGACGCCTTACTACTACGTCACGCACGAGGGGGAGGACGAAGGCCCGGAGCCGTCGGGACGCGCGGTGATCGTGCTCGGCGGCGGCCCGAACCGCATCGGGCAGGCGATCGAGTTCGACTACTGCTGCGTCCACGCGGCCCAGGCGCTGCGGAAGCTCGGCTACGAGGCGGTGCTCGTGAACTCGAACCCCGAGACGGTCTCGACCGACTACGACACCTCGGACCGCCTCTACCTGGAGCCGCTGATCCCGGCCAACGTGCTCGACGTCTGCGAGCTCGAGCAGCCGTTCGGGGTCGCGGTCTCGTTCGGCGGGCAGACGCCGCTTCGCCTTGCTCCCGTGCTCGCCGAGGCAGGCGTCCCGCTGCTCGGCGATCCGCTCGACGCGATCGACGCCGCGGAGGATCGCGGCCGCTTCGCCGAGCTGGCAGGCGATCTGGCGCCGGAGTGGGGCGTGGCCGAGAACGCCGAGGAGGCCCGCGAGCTGGCGCACAAGATCGGCTTCCCCGTCCTGATCCGCCCGCACTACGTGATCGGTGGCCGCGGCATGCACGTTGCGCACTCCGCCGACGACCTCCGTGTCGAGGGGCCGTGCCTCGTCGACCGCTATCTCGAAGGCGCTCTCGAGCTCGATGTCGACGCGCTCTGCGACGGCGAGACGGGCTGGGTCGCGGCGGTGCTCGAGCACGTCGAGCCGACCGGCGTCCACTCGGGCGACTCGGCCTGCGTCCTGCCCGGGCCTTCCGTCTCCGAAGCCCTCGAGGACGAGATTCGCGAGGTGGTGGCGCGGATCGCCGGCGGTCTCGGGGCGCGCGGCCTGATGAACCTTCAGCTCGCCTACACCGGCGGGAAGCTCTACGTGCTCGAGGCGAACCCGCGCGCGTCGCGCACGGTGCCGTTCGTCGCCAAGGCGACCGGTGTCCCGCTCGTCGAGCATGCGGTCAGGCTTCTCCTCGGCGAGAAGCTCCCGGCGCTGGGCCTGCCCGAGCGCGCCGTGCCGAGCCGCGCCTGGGCCAAGGAGGCCGTGTTCCCGGCCGAGCGGTTCCCCGGTGCGGCGACGAGAGGCCCGGAGATGCGCTCGACGGGCGAGGTCATGGCCGGCGCGGCGACGGCTTCCGAGGCATACGCACGCGCTGTCCGGGCCGCCGGACGGGGGCGGCGCGGCGGGAAAATCTGCCCGCCGTTGCAGGCCTCGGCGCTATCGTAGAGCCGTGGACGACATCCTCGATGTGATCGACGAGGCGAGCGCCGCCGGGCAGCGCGTCGTCGTCGCGACCGTGATCGACACGATCCGGTCGGCACCACGACAGCCGGGCGCGAAGATGATCGTGCGCGAGAACGGCACATTCGTCGGCTCGGTCTCGGGCGGCTGCGTCGAGGCCGACGTCGTCGAGCGGGCCAAGCACCTCTTCGCCGGCGAGGTCGCCCGCCGCGTCCACTACGGCGTCACCGACGGCGAGGCCTGGGAGGTCGGGCTCTCCTGCGGCGGCGAGATCGACGTCTGGGTCGAGGAGGCCGATCCCGAGCTCTGGAACGAGGTTCGCGCGCTGCTCGACTCCGACGGCTACGGGATGCTCTTCACCGACACGAACACCGGCGAGAAGCGGCTCGAGCCCGGGATCCTCGAGAGCACCGGTCTCCGTGAGGACGGCGTCTTCGCCGAGGTGATCGAGGGCCCCATCCGCGTCGTGATCTTCGGCGCGGCGGAGGCCGCCGAGCATCTCTGCGCCTACGGCAAGCAGCTCGGCTGGCGTACGACCGTCGTCGACGCGCGCCCCGCGCTCGCGACCCCCGAGCGCGTCCCGAGCGCCGACAAGGTGATCAAGGCCTGGCCCGACGAGGTCGCCGCCGAGCTGATCGACGAGCGCACCGTCGTCGTCACGCTTTCGCACGAGGAGCGGCTCGACATCCCAGCGGTCGCCGAGGGGCTTCGCCGGAACGCCCGCTACGTCGGCGCGATCGGCGCCAAGCGGACGCAGGAGCGCCGCCGCGCAGCACTCGCCGAGCAGGGCTTCACGGAGGACGAGCTCGCCCGGATCCACGGCCCCGCCGGCCTCGATCTCGGCGGCCGCTCCCCGGCCCAGATCGCGCTCGCGATCGCGGCCGAGATCGTCACGGTCACCTCGGGCGGCCGGGCGAAGGACAAGACCGCCGTCGCGGCTACGAAGTAGAGCCGAACGACCCGGTACCCGGGTTGCCGCCCAGCCCGCCGCCGAGACCACCGTCATCGCCGGGCCCGCCGTCGTCAGGCCTACCGCCGAATTGCGGGCGGATGCCGTTCACGAGATCCTTGATCCGGGAGGCCATGCTCGACTCGATCTGCTGAGCCTGGTCGGTGGTGAGAAAGCCGCTCGCGACCGCGCTTGCGAGCCGCTTCTTCTGCGCCGCGAGCATGACGGCGATCAGGCCGGCGACCGTCTTGCCCTGCGTCTTGGCGACCTGCGCCATCGTCTTGCCGCCGCCCAGCTGGGTCTGAAGAGCCGCCGCCGACAGACCGAGGTAGGTCGCGGCCGCCGTATCGCCGCCACCGAAGCCACGTCCGCCGAAGCCGCCGCGGAAACCGCCCTCGCCCGCGCCGACCCCGCCGCCGAGCCCACGGCCGCCGAGCCGTCCGCCGCCGAGGCCGGATCCGGAGATCCCCTGGCCGAACGGCGCCGTCACCGTCGGCTCTGACACGGAGTTCGACGAGGAGCTCAGCTCAACAGCTGCGAACGCTGCGCCGGCCGCGGCAAGTGCCGCGACGACGACCGTCCCTGCAATCAGCTTCGTGCGCGAGCTCATCCTTGAAAGTGTCGCCTCTCAGGCTAAACGGCGCTTAAGAGCTGGATGAAACGGGTTCTGCGGCCGGAACGCCCACCAGAAGCCCGTCGCGCATCGCGAGCCGGCGCGGGGCGCGGGCCGCGAGGTCGTGGTCGTGCGTTGCGACGATCACGGTCGCCCCGTGCTGGGCGGCAAGCCCTGCGAGCAGGTCGATCACGTCGGCCCCTGTCTTCGTATCGAGGTTGCCGGTCGGCTCGTCGGCCAGCACGACCCGTGGCTCGACGACGAGCGCACGCGCGATCGCGACCCGCTGCTGCTCGCCGCCGGAGAGCTGGCTCGGCAGGTGGCCGGCGCGGTCGGCGAGCCCGACCTCGGAGAGGAGTGTCTGTGCGCGGAAGCGCAGGTCGTCGCCCTTGACCCCGGTCGGTGCGAGCCCGAGCTCGACGTTCTGGAGCGCGGTCAGCGTCGGGATCAGGTTGAACTGCTGGAAGACGAACCCGAAGGCGCGCAGCCGCAGGTCGGCGAGATCGTGGTCGCGCAGCTTTGCGAGATCGCGTCCCTCGAAGAGGATGCTGCCGCCGGTCGCCCGGTCGAGCGCGCCCAGTAGCTGCAGCAGCGTCGTCTTGCCCGATCCGCTCGGGCCCTCGAGCGCTACGAACTCGCCGGCGTCGATCGTCAGCGTGACGCCGGCGACCGCGTTGACGTTCATCGCGCCCTTGGTGAACGACTTGACGACGTCTGTCGCCTCGTAGAGAGCGTCGGTCATTCCACGGTCCGGAGTGCGTCGGCCGGGCGGAGGTGCGAGGCGCGGAAGGCGCCGGCGGTACCGGCGATGAGGCCGCCGACCAGCGCGAGCAGGAAGCCCGCCGCCAGCACCTCGATCGACAGCGGCGCATTGAGGGTGACGGTGTCGGTCGCCGAGCGCGACAGGGCGCCGAATCCGAAGGCGCCGGTCGACGAGCTGTGCGCCGTCAGCGTCACCCCGAAGGCGCCGACGATCAGCGTCCCGAGGATCCCGAGCGCAACGCCGAGGAGGCCGCCCCCGATGCCCTGGGCGAGCGACTCGCCCGCGACCTGCCGCACGACGAGCCACTGCGTCCAGCCGAGCGCCTTCAGCGTTCCGAGCTCGCGGACGCGCTTGCCGACCGACGAGAGCGTCAGCAGTACCGCGAGCAGGAAGGCCGCCGCGGCCGCGAGGATCTCGAGCGCGATCCCGAGGCGGTGCGAGAGGTTCGACGCATTCACGAGCGAGCCGCTGATCTGGTCGGCGACGTCCTTCGCGCTCGCGACCTGCGCGTTCGGGTAGAGCTGCTGGATCTCCTTCTGGACGTCCCCGACCGAGGTGCCGCTCGATGCGCGGACGAGCACGACGTTGGTCTGGCCCTTCTGGCTCGAGAGCGTCTGGAGCTGCGTGAGCGGGATGTAGACGTCGGCGGTCTGGCCCCCGAGCGGCGGCTTGACGAGCCCGACGACGGTGAAGTTCGTCTTGTTCAGGTCGAGCGTCGAGCCCACCTTCAGCTTGTTCTGGGCCGCGTAGGAGTCGGCGAGGAGCGCCTCGTGGGTCGCCTTCGGGGCGATGAAGCGGCCGCTCGCGACGAGCGACGGGGTGACGAGGCCGATCGCGGGCTGGGTCGGATCGACGCCGGCGATCGTGTAGCTCGAGCTCTTGATGTTCGTCTGCGGCGGGTCGACGATCTGCTGGATCGTCTGCTGCGGCGTCGTGATCGTGCGGCGGAAGTTGCGGAACTCGGGCGGCAGGCACTTCGCGAATGCGCCGCGGTTGAAGCCGCCGCCACCCGCCGGGCCGCCACCGCCGAACCCTCCGCCCCCGCCGCCGTTGGTCGCGCCGGCGCCGCCGAGCTGGTTCGAGCCGGATGTGCTTCCGCTACCGGTGCTGCTGCTGCTGCTGCTCGAGGCCTGCAGCTTCTGGACGCAGGCGCGGATCTTGTCCTGCTCGGCCTGCGTCGGCTGGAACCGCACGCGGCCCGTGATCGACAGCCGCTGGCCCCCCGCCTTTATCTTGGCGATGATCTTCGGGACGGTGCCGTCCTGGTGGACGGCGCTCAGGACGAGCCCGGTCGAGACGGCCGAGACGCCGCTCAGCTTCAGGATCTGCTTCGCCTGGCTCTGCGGGAAGGTCAGCTGCGTGCCCGGCAGGAAGAAGTCCTGAACGAAGTGCGTGCCGGGCTTGCCGAGCTTCGAGAGGTCGGTGATCGCCGACTGGTTCGCCTGGATCAGCTGGCGAGCTGCGTCGAACCCGCCGCCGCCTCCGAAGCCCCCGCCGCCGCCGAAGGAGCCGCTCGTCGCGCCGGGTTGCGCAGAGGAGCTCGTGCCTGTGCCCGTGCTCGTCGTCCCCGCGGGGGCGAGCGTCACCGTCAGGTCGGTGCCGATGCTCGAGAGCGGGTTCAGCGCGTTCTGCTGGGCGTTGTCGAGGCCGCGGGTCAGCGACGAGATCACGATCACCAACGCCACGCCGATGGCAAGCCCGGAGGCGGTGAGGATCGTCCGGCTCTTCCTGCGAACGAGCTCGCTGCGGAGGTACGAGAGATAGAACACTGGGCACCCAGAGAAAAGCAGCGGTGCCTAAGAGCGACTTAAGAGGTGTCGCCCTCGGAGCCCGCCCCGCGGGCGGGAATGCTCAGCCGCATCAGCGTGCCGCCGCCCTCCGGCGCCTCGACCTCGATCGTCCCGCCGTGGCTCTCCGCGACCTGGCTCACGATCGCGAGCCCGAGGCCCGAGCCGGGCATGCCGCGCGCCGAGGTGGCGCGGTAGAAGCGCTCGAACACATGAGGAACGTCCTCCGTCGGCGATTCCCGGGCCGTGGTCGCGGACGGTCAGCTCGCCGTCGGCCAGGTGCACCTCGATCGGCGACCCGGCGGGGCTCCACTTGGCCGCGTTGTCGAGCAGGTTCGTGATCGCGCGCTCGAGGCTCGGCCGGCTGTCCGACCACGGTCGTCGGCGCGAGGTCGGCCTCGATCGGCACGTCGGGGTGATGTCGCGTCGCCCTGCGAATCGCCTCCTCGGTCAACAGGTCGAGGCGAACCTCCTCGAGAGGCTCGTTCTGCTCCTCGCCGCGGGCGAGCTCGGTCAGCTCGCCGATCAGCTCGGTCATCTCGCCGAGCTGGACGACCACGTCCTGGAGAAGCTGCTTCCGCTCGGCCGCCGGCATCCGGCCGCCCGACGCGAGCACCTCGATGTTCGTGCGCAGGCTCGTCAGCGGCGTCCGTAGCTCGTGCGATGCGTCCTGAACGAGCTGACGCTGGCGTTGAGCCGCCTCGTCGAGCGACTCGAGCATCGCGTTGAAGGTACGGGCGAGCGTGGCGAGCTCGTCGGTCCCGTCGACGTCGATCCGCTGGCTCAGGTCGCGCGTCTTCCTGACCCGTTCGGCCGTCTCGCTCAGCTCTCGAACCGGCCGCAGCGTCGTCCGGGCGACGAGCAAGCCGGCACCCGAGGCGAGAGCGATGCCGCCGACCGAGACCAGCAACAACCAGAGGCGGATCCGGGCGAGCTCGTTGTCGATCGTCGAGAGCTGGGCGACGACCTGGATCGCGACGGGCAGGAAGCGATCCGAGTACATCGTGTACACCCGCGTGTCCTGACCCTGGAGCTGCCTGTCGTAGAAGTAGCCGTTGCTTTTGCCCGCGGCGACCGCCCGCACACGTGCGTTCACCGGCAGCAGGGGGCTAGGTGAGAGATAGCCCGCAGGGAGGTAGATCCTCCCGTCGTCGCCGACGAGCTGGAAGTACCCCGTGAAGAGCGACGACGGAACGTCGAAGGAGTAGATGTTCGGCGGGTAGGCGTAGGTCGAGTACGAGAGCGGGAACTGCGCGATCTGGTGCGCCTCGCTCTGCAGATTCCGGTCGACCTGGGCCCGCAGCTCGTTGCGGACGAGGAAGTAGACGACCACCGACGCGAGCACGATCGCGATCGCCACCGCGGCCGCCGCACCCAGCGCCAACCGCGCCCTGATCGACACGCCTACTGCTCGCGCAATGCGTACCCGACGCCTCGGACCGTGTGAATCAGCCGCGACTTGCCGCCGGCCTCGGTCTTCTTGCGCAGGTAGCTGATGTAGACGTCGAGCGAGTTCGAGCCGTAACCGAAGTCGTAGCCCCAGACGCGGTCGAAGATCACCGAGCGCGTCAGCACCTGCCGCGGGTTGCGCAGGAACAGCTCGAGCAGCGAGAACTCGGTGCGGGTGAGGACGAGCTGGTCGCCGTCGCGGATCACCTCGCGGGTGCCCGTGTTCAGCTCGAGGTCGCCGAACGAGAGCGTCGTCGGCTCGTCGTCGGTGCCGAGGCGGCGGAGCAGCGCGCGCACCCGCGCGACCAGCTCCTCCAGGGCGAACGGCTTCACGAGGTAGTCGTCGGCCCCGGCCTCGAGCCCGGCGACGCGATCGGCGACCTGGTCGCGCGCGGTCAGCATCAGGATCGGGAGCTCGCTGCCGTCCGCCCGCAGCCGCCGCGTCAGCTCGAGCCCGTCGAGCCGCGGCATCAGGATGTCGACGATCGCGAGGTCGATCGCATTCGGGTTCGAGCGCAGCTTCAGCAGCGCCTCCTCGCCGTCGACGGCCAGCTCGACGTCGTATCCCTGCATGGCAAGCGCGCGGCGCAGCGCGTCGCGCACGGACTGCTCGTCATCGACAATCAGGATCGCCATCCCCGTAATGGTGGACATTCGGGATGGGAAAAGGAAGCCCTTGCTCGCGCCCGCGGTTTCGCTCACCGGCAGACGGCCGGGACGGCAGTGGCTGCCGGGCACGCCGCCGCCGCGGCACCGTGCGGGACGGCGGGCCTGTACAGCCACTGCCCTGCCGGCCGAGACGCAGAAAGAGGGTGCGGGCGAGCTGCGGGACGGCAGCTCGCCCGCGGGCGGGTGAGGAGAGATCGCGGCGCCCAATATGGGGGGCGCCGCTCCTGGTGCAGGCCTCGCGTCGGAGGGTGCGTATGGGCCTGCATCACGATGGACCGAATCCTGATCCCGCTCTCTAAGAGATCCGTAAGACGGGCGTTAGAGATTGCTGAAACCTCTGATCGCATCGACGGGTTCGGGATGGCGCCTGTCCGCGGTTCGTGGTACACCACGCAGCAGTCCGGAGAAGGAGAGTTCGCAATGAAAGCCGCACTGCTCGCCGCCGTCCTCGCCGCCGCCGCGTTCGCCACCTTTGCCTCCGCGACGACGCCCGCCCCGACCAAGGTCGTCGGCAACGTCAAGGTCGGCAGGTCCCTCTTCATCGTCCACGACTGTGGCGCCTGTCACATGATGGCCGCCGCGAACGCGATGAGCCCCTCGGGGATCGGTCCCGACCTCGACGCGTCGAAGAAGACCTACGCCCAGATGATCACCCAGATCACGAACGGGGGCCACGGGATGACCGGGTACAAGCACGTCCTGACCGCCGTGCAGATCCAGAACCTGGCGGCGTTCGTCTTCAAGAACTCGCACCAGTAGGCCATTACTTTCCGAATCGGGAAGTAACGTTACTTTCCGATCGGAAAGAAATACGCAGCTCTGCGGAAAATCACCTACTCGGGACTGGATTCCGGCCGCCGGGGCCGCTACACTTGGGCCATGGCCGTACGGAAGATGAACGAGGTCCACGACGGCGTCACGTGCGCAGTCGCAGCGACCTCCGACCTGATCGGGTCGAAGTGGACGGCGCTGATCGTCCACGATCTCTCCGAAGGCCCGCGCCGCTTCACCGAGCTCGAGCACGCCTGCCCGGGGATCAGCCCGCGCACCCTCTCCGAGCGGCTCCACATGCTCGAGCAGCAGGGGATCGTCGAGCGGCAGAGCTACCCCGAGTCGCCGCCCCGCGTCGAGTACGAGCTGACCGGGCAAGGGCAACGCGCTCCTGCCGATCATCGAGGCGATGCGCGGTTTCGGGCACGACTGGCTGATCGACGATCACGATCACGAGCACGTGCACCGCGAGCGCCCCGTACGCGCCGCCCAGTAGCCCGCAATCAGCCGCGCCCGTACTCGTTTGACACCGCAATCGGTCTTGGGCAGACTGGTTGCCATCATGGTCTCCGCCGCGAACCCGATTCTCGCCCCGCTTTCGGGCATGTTCGTGGTGACCATTTTCATGCTCCCCCGCTAGGGGGGAGATGTTGCTCACGCGGCCCTGGACGCCGCACACGCCGACTCCACAACGGGAGAGGTGCGTCGATTGACCTGGACTGGAAGCGGAAGCAGCGCTTTCTCTCCGGACAGGAGCAAGGAAGGGTGTAGAGAATGACCGTGAACAAATCGAGAAAGGGCGCGCGATGACGAGAATGCTCGGCTCCGACGCCATCCTGCGCTCGCTCGAGGCAGAAGGCGTCGATGTCATGTTCGGGATCCCCGGTGGGGCGATCCTGCCGACCTACGATGCAATCGCGCGGGGCACGACCGTACGGCACGTGCTCTGCCGCCACGAGCAGGGCGCCGGCCACATGGCCGAGGGCTACGCGCGCGCGTCCGGCAAGGTCGGAGTAGCGCTTGCGACCTCGGGCCCGGGTGCGACCAATCTCGTGACCGCGATCGCCGACGCGTGGATGGACTCGACGCCGCTCGTCTGCATCACCGGCCAGGTCCGGTCGAACCTGATCGGCACCGACGCCTTCCAGGAGACCGACGCCACCGGCATCACGATGCCGATCGTCAAGCATTCGTGGCTCGTCCTGGATGCCCGCGAGCTCCCGCAGGCGATCAAGAACGCCTTTCACGTCGCCCGCACCGGCCGGCCCGGCCCCGTGCTCGTCGACATCGCGAAGGATGCCCAGGAGGCCGAGATCGACTTCTCCTACCCGACCGAGGTCGACCTGCCCGGCTGGCGCCCGCCGTCGAAGGTGCACGAGCGGCAGGTGCGCGAGGCGGCCAAGGCGATCGTCGAGGCGAAGCAGCCGATCGTCTACGCCGGCGGCGGCGTCCTCAACGCCAACGCGTCATCCGAGCTGCTCGTCCCTGGTCGAGACCGCGCGGCTCCCGTCCGTCGTGACGCTGATGGGGAAGGGCTGCCTGCCGGACTCGCATCCGCTCAACTACGGCGCGCCCGGCATGCACGGCTCGAAGTACGCGAACTTCGCGCTGAACAAGTCCGATCTGATCATCGCCGTCGGCGTCCGTTTCGACGACCGCGTGACCGGCAAGGTCTCGGCCTTCGCGCCCGGCGCCAAGGTGATCCACTTCGACATCGACGCCGCCGAGGTCGGGAAGATCCGCGAGGCGGACATCCCGGTCGTCGGCCCGCTCAAGCTCGCGCTCTCCCAGCTCACGCGTGACGTCAAGTCGCTCGAGGCCGAGAAGCACACCGATCGCACGGCGTGGCACGCGCAGCTCGAGGAGTGGCGCGCGCTCTACCCGTACAAGTACCGCAAGGCCGAGGGCGTGCTGAAGCCGCAGACGGTGCTCGAGCGGCTTCGCGACATCACCGCCAAGCGCGAGGGCGACTTCATCTGGACGACCGGCGTCGGCCAGCACCAGATGTGGGCGATGCAGTACCTGCAGTGCGAGAAGCCCCGCACGTTCATCACCTCGGGCGGTCTCGGAACGATGGGCTACGGCCTGCCGGCCGCCGTCGGGGCGAAGGCCGCGAGGCCCGACGCCACCGTGATCTGCGTCGACGGCGACGGCTGCTTCCAGATGACGAACCAGGAGCTCGCGACCGCGGCGCTCGAGCGGCTGCCGATCGTCGTCGTGATCATCAACAACGGCTGGCTCGGGATGGTTCGCCAGTGGCAGGAGCTCTTCTACGCCGAGCGCTACGCGGAGACGCACCTGACCAAGCAGGTTCCCGACTACGCCCAGCTCGCCGAGGCGCTCGGGGCGGCCGGGTTCATGGTCGACAACGAGGACGATCTCGACGCGACGATCGAGGCGGCGCTCGACTGCGGCCGCACCGCCGTGATCGACGCCCGGGTCGACCCGAACGAGAACTGCTACCCGATGGTTCCCGCCGGCGCCGCGTCTGTGGACATCATCGAGCTGCCGGACGAGGACGAGCTGCCCGAGAGGATCCTGGGATGAGTCCATCACACGGTGTCCGATCGAGCTGGAGAACAAGCCGGGCGCGCTGGCGCGCCTGTCGCAGATGTTCGCGCGGCGTGGCTACAACATCCAGAGCCTCGCCGTCGGGCCCACCGAGCGGCCCGACATCTCCCGGCTGACGCTCCGCGTCGACTGCTCCGAGCACTCGCTCGAGCAGATCGAGAAGCAGATGCACAAGCTCGTCAACGTTCTGCGCGTCGTCGAGCTGCGCCCCGGCGAGTCGGTCGAGCGCGAGCTTGCCCTGATCACCGTCGGTGCACCGCCCGACAAGCGCAGCGAGCTGATCGCGCTCGGCGAGGTCTTCGGCGCCCGCGTCGCCGACATCGGCCGGGACGCGTTGACATTCGAGATCGTCGGGCGTCCCGAGGAGCTCGATGCCTTCGAGGAGCTCGTCCGCCCGCACGGCGTGAAGGAGCTTGCTCGTACCGGCCGGATCGGCCTGCGCCGGCCCGGCCCCCGTTCATCGCGGCCAACGGCCGCGGCCGTTTCCTAGAGAGAGGTATTTCGATGGCAGAGGTGATCAAGACGGGAGATGTCAGTCTCCTGACGGGAAAGGTCGCGGTTCTCGGCTACGGCAGCCAGGGGCACGCGCATGCGCTCAATCTCGCCGACTCCGGCGTCGAGGTCGTGGTCGGCCTCCGGCCCGACAGCTCCTCGCGCGCAGCCGCCGAGGAGGCCGGGCTGCCGGTCAAGTCAGTGGCCGAGGCCGTCAAGGGCGCGCAGGTCGTGGCGCTCCTCGTACCCGACGGGCCGCAGGCGGAGCTCTTCCGCGACGAGGTGGCGCCGAATCTCGAGCCGGGCGCAGCCGTCCTGTTCGCGCACGGGTTCTCCGTCCACTACGGCCGGATCGATGCCCCCGAGGGCGTGGACGTGATCATGGTCGCGCCGAAAGGGCCCGGGCACATCGTCCGACGGCTCTACGAGGAGGGCTACGGCACCCCGGCGCTCATCGCAGTCGCGCAGGACGCGACCGGTCACGCGCGCGACACGGCTCTCGCCTATGCAGCCGGGATCGGTGCCGGGCGAGCCGGGATCATCGACACGACCTTCTCCGAGGAGACCGAGACCGATCTCTTCGGCGAGCAGGCTGTGCTCTGCGGTGGCCTCACCCAGCTGATCCAGGCCGGTTTCGAGACGCTCGTCGAGGCCGGCTACCAGCCCGAGGCGGCGTACTACGAGTGCGTCCACGAGGTGAAGCTGATCGTCGACCTGATCTTCGAGGGCGGCATCGAGCGGATGCACTACTCGATCTCCGACACGGCCGAGTACGGCTCGATCGCCGTCGGCCCGCGCGTCGTCGACTCGCACGTCAAGGACAACATGAAGAAGGTGCTCACCGCGATCCAGGACGGCTCGTTCGCGAAGGAGTGGATCGCCGAGATGGACCGCGGAGCGCCGAGCCTCGTCGAGGCCCGCAAGGAGCTGTCGGAGAAGCAGATCGAGGTGGTCGGGAAGAGGCTGCGCTCGCTCGGGCACAGGGAAGTTCTTCAGCAGGCATCGCAGGAGGCGCATGGCGTCGGTTGACGTCCCGGTAGCTCTGCTCGGCTACGGCACTGTCGGCTCGGCGGTCAACCGCCTGCTCAACGAGCAGGCGGACGACATCGAGCGCGCGACCGGCCACCGGCTGCGTGTCGTGAAGGCGCTCGTCCGCGATCTCGACCTCGAGCGGGGCTTCCCGCCCGACGGCGGGGTCCTGACGACCGACGTTCGCGACATCGTCGACGACCCCGACATCACGATCGTCGCCGAGGTGATGGGCGGCGTCGAGCCGGCCGGCGAGCACGTGCTCCAGTTGCTGCGCGGCGGCAAGCACGTCGTGACCGCCAACAAGCAGCTCGTCGCCCAGCGTGGCGCCGAGCTGTTCGACGCCGCCTCGGGCGCGGGCGTTCAGCTGCGGTTCGAGGCGAGCGTGTGCGCGGCGATCCCGGTGATCAAGGTGCTTCGCGAGTCGCTCGTCGTCACGAACGTCCATCGGGTGCTCGGGATCGTCAACGGCACGACCAACTTCATGCTCACCGAGATGGAGGGGGGCAAGACCTACGACGAGGCGCTGCTCGAGGCGCAGGAGCGCGGGTTCGCCGAGGCCGACCCGACCGCGGACGTCTCCGGCGCGGACGCGGCGGCGAAGATGGCGATCCTCGCGACGGTGGCGTTCAACTCGCGGTACGCGCTCGCCGACGTCGAGACGATCGGGATCGACGCGATCACGCCGCTCGACGTCGCCGCTGCGCGCGAGCTCGACATGGTGATCCGCCTGGTCGGCGCCGCGCGACTGCTCGACGGCAAGGTCGACGTTCGCGTCAGCCCGGCGCTGATCGACCGGCACCATCCGCTGGCCGCCGTCGAGGGCGCGTTCAACGCCGTGATGCTGCAAGGGGACGCGATCCGCGAGATCACGCTCGAGGGCCCCGGCGCGGGCGGGGTCGAGACGGCTTCCGCCGTGATCGCCGACATGGCCTCGGTGATCGGGACGATGGGCACCGGCTTCCTGCAGAACGATCCCGTTTGGCGCAGCCTGCCGCGGCTCGAGCCGGGCGAGAACCGCTCGCCTTTCTACTTCCACCTCTCGGTCGACGACAAGCCCGGCGTGCTCGCCCGCGTGACCACTGCGCTGGCCGAGCGCGAGGTGTCGGTCGCGCGCCTGCTGCAGCACCAGAACGGTGACGGCGCGGCGCTGCACATCGTCACTCACGACACGCGCCAGGGCGCGCTCGACGAGGCGCTGGCGGCGATCACGGCGATGCCCGAGGTGCGCCGCAAGCCGATGGCGTTCCCCGTCGTCTCCGAACGCGGCGTTACGGAGCTCGGATGGGCGTAATCGCGAGATTCCGCGACCGGCTTCCGGTCGGCCCCGAGACCCCCGAGCTGACGCTCGGCGAGGGGGACACCCCCTTGATTGCCTCCAGGCGGATCGGCGAGCGGCTCGGGATCGACCTGCACTTCAAGTTCGAGGGCATGAACCCGACCGGCAGCTTCAAGGACCGCGGCATGGTCGTGGCGGTCGCGAAGGCGATGGAGGCGGGCGCCGACGGCATTATCTGCGCGTCGACCGGCAATACGGCGTCCTCGGCAGCGGCGTACGCGGCCTGCGCCGGGATGCGGGCGCTCGTGCTCTACCCGGCAGGCGCTGTCGCTCCTGCGAAGGTCGCGCAGACGCGAGCGGTCGGTGCGGAGCTGCGCCCGGTCGAGGGGAGCTTCGACGAGGCGATGCGCAACTGCGTCACGATCGCCGAGGAAGGCAAGTACGTCCTGGTCAACTCGCTCAACCCGAACCGCATCGAAGGCCAGAAGACTGCGGTGTTCGAGATCGTCGAGCAGCTCGGGGGCCGGGCGCCGGACATCCTCGCGCTTCCATACGGAGGAGGCGGCAACACGGTCGCGTATGCAAAGGGCTTCCAGGAAGAGGGGATCCAGCCGCGGATGATCTCGGCCCACGCCGTCGAGCGCGGGACGACGATGGCCTCCGCGATCCGGATCGCCGAGCCGGTGCACATCCACGAGGTCGAGGCGCTCGTCGCCGAGGGACGCGTGGAACCGGTCGCCGTGGCGGACGAGGACATCACGCGAATGTGGCTCGAGCTGGCAAAGCTGGAGGGGATCTTCTGCGAGCCGTCCTCCGCAGCAGGGCTCGCCGCGATCGCGCAGCTCGATCTTCAGCCTGGCGCGACGGTCGTCTGCGTCCTGACCGGCCACGGCCTGAAGGACACGGCAGCCGTCGAGCTCCACACCCCCGAGGCCGCTCCCGTCGAGCCGACGAAAGAGTCGATCCTGAGCGGGGTGTCCTCTTGACCGCCAGCGAGGGGCTCGTGATCCGGGCGCCGGCTTCGACGGCCAATCTCGGGCCGGGGTTCGACTGCGCGGCGGCTGCGCTCGATCTCTGGAACGAGCTGCAGGTCCTGCCGGCGGCCGACGGGGAGCCCTTGGTGACGCTCGAGGGCATCGGGGCCGGCGAGCTTCCGACCGACGCCTCCCACCTCGCGCTCCGCGCGTTCGCGCTGGCCGCGCCCATCAAGGGGCACCGCTTCCATTTCGTCAACCGCATCCCGCTCGAGCGCGGGCTCGGATCGTCGGCTGCGACAGTCGCTGCCGGGATCACGGCCGGGCTGGTGGTCGCAGGCCGGGACGCCTCGCTCGACGAGGTGCTCGAGCTCGCGCTGCCGCTCGAAGGCCACGCCGACAACCTCGCCGCCGCGCTCCAGGGCGGCGTCTGCCTGATCTGGCGCGACGAGGCCCGCTACTTGGTTCGGCGCCTCGCCGGGGATCTTCCGCTCGCTGCGATCCTGGTCGTGCCCAGTTCCCGCGTGAAGACGAGCGAGTCGCGCTCCCGCCTCCCGGAGTTCATCCGGCACGAGGAGGCGACCGCCGCCGCCGCCCGCGCGGCGCTCCTCGGAGCCGGGATCGCCTCGGGTGACCCGGAGCTGCTCGCCGCCGCCTTCCACGACTGCCTGCACGAGCCGTTTCGGGCGCCCGACGCGCCGCTCCTCGGTGAGCTCCGCGAAACTCCAGTCACGGGCCAGGTCGGCGTTACCCTGTCTGGCTCAGGGCCGACAGTCGTCGTCTGGGCCGAGAAGACCAAAGTGGATGCGGCTGTCGCCGAGCTCGAGGAGCGCGCGGACGCCGAGGTTTTGCCGCTCGCGATCGCCGCGCGCGGCACCTACGCCGAACACCTTCCCACCGCCGAGAACCAGCCGATTGGAGCAGCTACATGAGCGTAGGCTTGACGGAGCTCAATGCGGAGGTGCCGGCTTTGCCGGTGCCGGAGCAGCAGAAACTCATACGGCGACCGAAGGTTGCCGTGCTTATATATTATATTTATTATTTTGGAGCCGTCACTCGATCCGGCGGCTCGCCGAGGACCTTCCGCTCGCGGCGATCCTCGTCGTGCCCGAGTTCCCGCGTGAACACGAGCGAGTCGCGCTCCCGCCTGCCGGAGTTCATCCGGCACGAGGAGGCGACCGACGCGGCTGCCCGCGCGGCGCTGCTCGGAGCCGGCATCGCCTCGGGCGACCCCGAGCTGCTCGCCGCCGCCTTCCACGACCGCCTGCACGAGCCGTTCCGCGCGCCCGACGCGCCGCTCCTCGGCGAGCTCCGCGAGACTCCGGTCACGGGCCAGGTCGGCGTTACCCTGTCTGGCTCCGGGCCGACAGTCGTCGTCTGGGCCGAGAAGGCCAAGGCCGATGCGGCTGCCGCCGAGCTCGAGGAGCGCGCCGGACGCCCAGGTGCTGCCGCTCGCGATCGCCGCGCGCGGCACCTACGCCGAACAGCTTCCCACCGCCGAGAGCCAGCCGATTGGAGCAGCGACATGAGCGTCTACACCAAACCATCCGATCCGGCCAAGCGGCATAGCGCTGCGTTGACCGACGGCGTCGACCGCGCCCCGGCGCGCGCGATGCTGAAGGCTGTCGGCTTCACCGACGAGGATCTTGCGAAGCCGCTCGTCGGCGTCGCGACGACCTGGATCGAGACGATGCCGTGCAACTTCAACCAGCGCGTGCTCGCCAAGCACGTGAAGGACGGGATTCGCGCGGCCGGTGGAACGCCGATCGAGTTCAACACGGTCGCGGTCTCCGACGGCGTCTCGATGGGAACGACCGGCATGCGCGCGTCGCTGATCTCGCGCGAGGTGATCGCCGACTCGATCGAGCTCGTCTGCGCAGGTCACCTGCTGGACGGTCTCGTTTCGCTCGTCGGCTGCGACAAGACGATCCCCGCCGGCGTGATGGCACTCGCGCGCCTCGATATCCCGGGACTGGTTTTCTACAACGGCTCGATCGCCCCCGGCCGCTACGACGGGCGCGACGTGACGATCCAGGACGTGTTCGAGGCAGTCGGCGCGCGCGCCGCCGGACGGATGACCGACGAAGAGGTGCACGCGCTCGAGTCGGCCGCCTGCCCCGGCGCCGGAGCGTGCGGCGGCCAGTTCACCGCCAACACCATGGCGCTCGTGATCGACTTCCTCGGCATCAGCCCGCGTGGCCTCTCCGGGATCCCGGCGACGCACGCGACCAAGGCCGACGCTGCTCGCAGCGCAGGCGAGCTGGTCATGAAGCTGGTCAACGAGGACATTCGTCCGTCGCAGATCCTGACGCGCGACGCCTTCGAGAACGCGATCGCCGCAGTCGCAGGCTCCGGCGGATCGACCAACGGCGTTCTCCACCTGATCGCAATCGCACGCGAGGTCGGCATCGAGCTCGAGCTCGAGGACTTCGACTCGATTGCAGGACGCACCCCGATCGTCGCCGACCTGAAGCCGGGTGGCCGCTACGTGGCGACGGACATGTTCGAGGCGGGCGGCGTTGCCCTCGTCGCGCGCGAGCTCGTCGGAGCGGGCGTCGTGCATGCCGACGCGCGCGGCGTCGACGGCCAGACGCTCGGCGAGGTCGGCGCCGACGCCCACGAGACGCCGGGCCAGGACGTCGTCGTCCCGTGGCAGACCCCGCTCAAGCCGACCGGCGGCCTCGCGATCCTGCGCGGCTCGCTCGCGCCCGAGGGCTCGGTCGTCAAGCTCGCGGGTCACGAGCGCCTGTTCCACAGCGGCCCCGCACGCGTGTTCGAGTCCGAGGAGGACTGCTTCGCGGCAGTGAAGGCGCGTTCGATCAAGCCGGGCGACGTGGTGGTCATCCGCTACGAGGGCCCGGCCGGCGGTCCCGGCATGCGCGAGATGCTGCACGTCACCGCCGCGCTCGTCGGCGAGGGCCTCGGCGACGAGGTCGCCCT
This sequence comes from uncultured Actinomycetota bacterium, assembly GCA_963762215.1. Lineage (GTDB taxonomy): Bacteria > Actinomycetota > Thermoleophilia > Gaiellales > Gaiellaceae > PALSA-600. Next base: position 9,476 of record CAVXKB010000011.1, on the reverse strand, counting down.
GATCACCGACGGCCGCTTCTCTGGCGCGACCCACGGCCTGATGGTCGGCCACATCTCGCCCGAGGCGGCTCGCGGCGGCGCGATCGCCGCAGTCCGCGACGGCGACACGATCGTGCTCGACGTCGAGAAGCGCACCCTCGACCTCGACGTCCCCGCCGAGGAGATCGAAAGACGGCTCGAGGAATGGACGCCGCCCGCGCCCCGTTACAGCCACGGCGTGTTCGCCAAGTACGCAGCCGGAGTCAGCTCCGCCTCACTCGGGGCGGTGACGTGACGGATCTAACCCTGCAGCAGTTTCTTGATCGAGCGCGTGGCCTGTCCGATCCGCTGCTCGTTCTCGACGAGGGCGAACCGCACGTGCTCGTCCCCGCCCGGCCCGAAGCCGACACCCGGGCTGACGGCGACGTCGGCGCCGCGCGCGAGCATGACCGCGAACTCGAGGGAGCCGAGGTTCTTGTGAGCCTCTGGGATCGGCGCCCAGACGAACATCGTGCCCTTCGGGGGCTCGACGTCCCAGCCGGCACGGGCGAGGCCGGAGATCAGAGCCTCGCGCCGCCGGAGGTACAGCTCACACACCTCGTCGGGGTACTCCGGGGCCTCCCGCAGTGCGACGATCGAGGCGATCTGGATCGGCTGGAAGGTGCCGTAGTCGAGGTAGGACTTGAGCTTCGCGAGGGCGGCAACGACGTCGGGGCGGCCGAGCGTGAAGCCCATGCGCCAGCCGGCCATCGAGTAGGACTTGGTCAGGCTGTAGAGCTCGACGGCGCAGTCGAGGGCTCCGTCGGCGGCCAGCACCGACGGCGGCTTGTGGCCGTCGAAAGCGATATCCGCGTAGGCGAAGTCGTGCACGAGGATGAACTCGCGCTCGAGCGCCAGGTCGACGAGCCGCTGCATCAGCTCCGGAGTCGCGATCGCGGTGGTCGGGTTGTGCGGGAACGAGACGATCACGACCCGCGGCGAGGGCTGCGCAGCGTTGATCGCCTCCTCGATCCCGCTCATGAAGTCGTCCGGATCGATTCGCGCGTGCACGACCGTGGCGCCGGCGAGCCGCGGCGCGACGAGGTGGATGGGGTAGGCGGGGCTCGGCACGACGGCGCTGTCGCCTCCCTCGAGCAGCACCCACATCAGGTGAGCGAGGCCCTCCTTCGCTCCGATCGTGCTGACGATGTGCACGTCGGGGTCGAGGGAGACGCCGAACTTGCTCGCATACCGCTCGCAGACGGCCTCACGCAGGTTCGGCAGCCCACGGCTGGCGGAGTACCGGTGATTGACCGGCTTGGCCGCAGCCTCGGCGAGCTTGTCGACCGCGATCTGAGGAGAGGGGATATCGGGATTGCCGAAACCGAGATCGATCACGTCGCGACCCTCCCGCCGAAGCTCACGCTTCAGCTGGTCGACGGTCGCGAAAACGTACGGGGGGAGATCGTGAATTCGACGAAATTGCAAGGGAGCCACCACCAGGGAGAGTACGACCATGCCGGTTGACGTCCTTCGCTGTCGCGTCTGCGAGAGCGACTACCCGGCCCTCGCGAACGGTATCTGCGTTCGCTGCTTCGGGCCGCTCGAACCTGTCTACCACTGGGATGAGATCGCAGCGAAGGTCAGCCGCGAGAGCATCGAGGCCGGCCCGTACTCACTCTGGCGGTACGCGGACCTTCTGCCCGCGACGCCCCCTCCGGGCGCCGAGAGCGGGCCCGGCTTCACGCCGCTCGTGCCCGCGCCGCGGCTCGCGAGCGCCCTCGGCGTCGGCGAGGTGCTGCTCAAGCTCGACATCGCGAACCCGACCCACTCCTTCAAGGACCGCGTCGTCGCCGTCGCAGCCGCCAAGGCGGTCGAGTTCGGCTTCGAGACGCTGTCCTGCACCTCGACGGGCAACCTCGCGAACGCGGTCGCAGCCCGCGCCGCGACGCTCGGGATGCCGGCCGTGATCTTCTGCCCGGCAGGCCTCGAGCCGGAGAAGATGCTGGCGACCACGGTCTACGGCGCCCGCGTCTACGGCGTCCGCGGCAGCTACGACGACTGCTCGCGACTGATCAGCGAGCTCGCCGGCGAGGTCGAATGGGGCTTCGTCAACGTCAACCTGCGCTCCTACTACGCGGAGGGCTCGAAGACGCTCTCGTTCGAGATCATCGAGCAGCTCGGCTGGGAGTCGCCGGACGCGATCGTTGCCCCGATCGCCTCGGGCGCGATGTTCTCCAAGCTCTGGCAGGGCTTCGAGCAGTTCGGCCGGCTCGGACTGATCGGCGAGCAGCGGCCGCGGCTGTACGGCGGCCAGGCCGAGGGTTGTGCCCCTGTCGCGGCGGCGTTCGCCGAGGAGCGGCGGGTCTCACCCGTCCGCCCCAACACGATCGCTCGCTCGCTCGGGATCGGCAACCCCGCCGACGGCGACCTCGCGATCGCGACTGCGCGCGCGTCCGGTGGCGCGATCCACTCGGTGCCCGAGGAGGACATCGGCCCGAACATGGCGCTACTGGCCGAGACCTCCGGCGTGTTCGGGGAGACGGCCGCGGGCGTCACCGTCGGTGCGCTCCGGGCCGCGGTCGCGGCCGGCCAGATCGGCGAGTCCGACCGCGTGGTCGCGCTCGTCACCGGCACAGGGCTGAAGACGCCGCAGGCGGTCGAGGCCGAGGTGACCGGAACACTGGTCGAGGTCGAGGCCGACATCGACGCGCTGCTCGACGAGCTCGGGGTAACGGCGTGAGCGATCCGCTGAGCGAGGCGCGCGAGGCGATCGACAAGGTCGACCGTGAGCTGCTGGCAGCCGTGAACCGCAGGATCGAGCTGGTCCGCGGGCTCCACGAGCACAAGGTCGCGAACGGGATCCCGCTCCGCGATCCCGGCCGTGAGGATTCGATGCTGGCGAGCCTGCGCGACGCCAACCCCGGGCCGCTCTCGGGCGCCGGTGTCGACGAGCTCTTCCACCACGTCCTCGACCTGACGAGACGCGAGATCCACGGTGAGTAGGAAGATCGTCACGCTGCCCGGCGACGGGATCGGCCCCGAGGTCGCCGCCGAGGCCGTTCGCGTGCTCGAGGCGCTGCCGCTCGACGTCGAGATCTCCGAGCATGCCTTCGGCGGCGCGGCGATCGACGCGTTCGGCGACCCGCTTCCGGCCGAGACGCTCGAGGCATGCAAAGCCGCGGACGCTGTGCTGCTCGGTGCCGTCGGCGGCCCCCAGTGGGGTGGTCCTCTGCGCCCCGAGGCCGGCCTCATCGGCCTGCGGAAGGAGCTCGACGTCTACGCGAACCTGCGACCGGCAGTCGGCGCGGGGATCGACCTCCTCATTGTGCGCGAACTGGTCGGCGGCCTGTACTACGGCGCGCGCGGCGTTCGCGAAGACGGTGTGGTCTTCGACACCTGCGAGTACCACCCGGACCAGGTGATCCGGCTCGCTCGGCGCGCTTTCGAGCTTGCCCGCACCCGTTCGGGCAGGCTGCTCTCCGTCGACAAGTCGAACGTGCTCGAGACCTCACGCATGTGGCGGGTGGTGGTCACGGCGCTCGGCGAGGAATACCCCGACGTCGAGTTGAAGCACGGGCTGGTCGACAGCGTCGCGATGTTGCTGGTGATGGATCCGTCCTCGTTCGACACCCTGGTGATGGAGAACACCTTCGGAGACATCCTCTCCGATGTTGCCGCCGGCGTGACCGGTGGGCTCGGCCTCGCGTCGTCCGCCAGCCTCGGTGACTCGAATCCCGGCATCTTCGAGCCCGTGCACGGGTCGGCGCCCGACATCGCCGGAACCGGGGTCGCGAACCCGACGGGGATGCTTCGCTCGCTCGCGCTGCTCCTCGAGCACGGGCTCGGTGAGCCCGCTCTCGCGCGCGCGGTCGAGTCGGCCGTGACCCGCGCGATCGCGGAGACGCCGACGCCGGATCTCGGCGGAACGGCCACGACGAGCGAGTTCGGCTCGACCGTCGTTGCGGCTCTCGCGAACGAGGTGCCGGCGTGAGCACGCTCGTCGGCTACCCGGGGCCGGCCGGCAGCCACAGCGCGGCTGCGACCGCTCTGCTCGCGCCTCCTGGCGCCGGCACCGAGCCGCTGTCGAGCTTCATCGCCGTCGTCGAGGCGACCGTCGCCGCGGAGGTGGCACTCGGCGTGCTGCCGATCGAGAACTCGCTCCACGGGCCGGTCGGCGAGACGCACGATCTGCTCTACGAGGCGCCCGTCTCGATCGTCTCGGAGGTCACGCTGCCGATCGTCCACCACCTGATTGCGAAGGCGCCCATGGACGCCGCCGATGTCCGGACGATCCGCTCGCATCCGGCTGCATTCGACCAGTGCCGCGACCTGATCCATTCGCTGACCGCCGGCACCATTCCGACGTCGTCGACATCGAGCGCCGCGCTCGAGGTTGCGGAGTCCGACGATCCATTCGTCGCCGCGATCTCGAGCCGCGAGGCCGCGGATCACTTCGGTCTGACGGTGATCGCCGAGGACGTCGGCGACCGTCCCGCCGCGTTCACGCGCTTCGTCGCGATCGCGCCGTACACGCGGGTCGACCGGGCGCCGCGCTGGCGCACCGCCCTGTCGTTCGTCACCGATCATCAGCCGGGCTCGCTCTACCACGCGCTCGGCCCGTTTCACCGCCATGGGCTGAACCTGGTTCAGCTCGTGTCGCGCCCGATCCCGCGCTCGACCTTCCGCTACCGGTTCGACATGGTGCTCGACGGCCACCCGCAGGATCCCGAGGTGCAGGCGACCCTCGCCGAGATGCGCGAGTGGACGCGCGAGATCAAGATCTTCGGAAGCTACGCCGCGACGGGGGACCATTGAGCGAGACAACTCTGTTCGAGAAGATCTGGGAGTCGCACGTCGTCGACGAGCGGCCGGACGAGCCCGCGCTGCTCTACATCGACCTGCATCTCGTCCACGAGGTGACAAGCCCGCAGGCGTTCGAATCGCTGCGGCTCGCGGGCCGGCCGGTCCGGCGGCCCGAACTGACGATCGCGACCATGGACCACAACGTCCCGACCGAGCTCGGCCCGATCCGCGACCCGCTTGCGAAGGCGCAGCTCGACGCGCTCGCCGCGAACTGCGCCGAGTTCGGCGTGCCGCTCAACGCGACCGGGAGCGGCAGCGAAGGGATCGTGCACGTGATGGGCCCGGAGCTCGGCTTGACGCAGCCGGGCATGACGATCGTGTGCGGCGACTCGCACACCTCGACCCACGGCGCGTTCGGCGCGCTCGCCTTCGGCATCGGCACCTCCGAGGTCGAGCATGTGCTGGCGACCCAGACGCTGATCCAGTCGCGGCCGAGGACGATGCGGATCCGCTTCGTCGGCGAGCTGCCCTTCGGCGTGACCGCCAAGGATATGGTGCTCGGCGCGATCGGCCGGATCGGCGTTGCCGGCGGTGTCGGCTACACGATCGAGTTCGCCGGCCCGGCGGTCGAGGCGCTCTCGATGGAGGGCCGGATGACGATCTGCAACATGACGATCGAGGGCGGCGCCCGCGCAGGGATGATCGCGCCCGACGACACGACTTTCGCCTACATCGAGGGCCGGCCCGGCGCGCCGAAGGGCGCCGCCTGGGAGCAGGCGCTCGACACGTGGCGGGGCCTCCGGAGCGACCCGGGCGCGACCTTCGACCGCGAGGTCGAGATCGACGTCGCCGAGCTCGTCCCGCAGGTCACCTGGGGCACCAACCCCGGGATGGTCGCCCCGATCTCGAGCACGGTTCCGGATCCCGCCTCCTACGACGACCCGACCGAGCGCCGGGCCGTTGAGCTCGCGCTCGGCTACATGGGCCTCGAGCCCGGGACGCCGCTCGCGGAGATCCCGATCGACCGAGTCTTCATCGGCTCGTGCACGAACTCGCGCATCGAGGATCTGCGGGCCGCGGCCGCGATCGTCTCGGGCCGGAAGGTCGCAAGCTCCGTTCGCGCGATGGTCGTCCCGGGCTCTGCCAAGGTGAAACGGCAGGCCGAGAGCGAGGGCCTCGACCGGGTCTTCAGGAGCGCGGGCTTCGAGTGGCGCGAGGCGGGCTGCTCGATGTGCCTCGGCATGAACCCCGACATCCTCGCCGCGGGCGAGCGCTGCGCCTCGACCTCGAATCGCAACTTCGAGGGGCGCCAGGGCGCGGGTGGCCGCACGCATCTCTTGAGCCCGCAGATGGCGGCCGCGGCGGCCATCACCGGGCACTTCACGGACGTGAGGGAGCTGGGATGAGGCAACTACGCCAGGTGACCGGACGGGCCGCGGTGCTCGACCGCGTCGACGTCGACACCGACCAGATCATCCCGAAGCAGTTCCTGAAGAGGATCGAGCGCTCTGGGTACGGGGAGTTCCTGTTCTTCGACTGGATGAAGGATCCCCAGTTCGAGCTGCGCCAGCCGCAGAACGAGGGCGCCTCGATCCTCGTCGCGGGCCGCAACTTCGGCTGCGGCTCCTCGCGCGAGCACGCCGCGTGGGCGCTCGAGGACGCGGGCTACCGGGTCGTGCTCGCGCCGAGCTTCGGGGACATCTTCCATACGAACTCGATCAAGAGCGGCCTCGCGCCGATCGAGCTCTCCGAGGACGACCTCGAACGAGTCAAGGAGGCGCTTGCCGGCGAGAACGAGCTCACCGTCGATCTGGAGGCACAGGAGATCTCGCATCCCGATGGCCTCCGGATCCCGTTCGGGTTCGACGATTTCGCGCGGCACATGCTGATCGAGGGTCTCGACGACATCGGCTTGACGCTCAAGCGCGAAGAGCGGATAACGGCGTACGAGCAGGCACATCCGCCGCTGATCGACACCGAGGCGCTGGTCTAGGAATTCTCGCTCTCGCGGTTCGGCCGGACATGGCCGATACAAACAACACATGAGCATCACCCGTTCCGTTCGGAGCCCGACTGGCGCGATCAATGGCGCGCGTGCCCTCTGGCTGCTGCTCGTGATCGCGGGAATGGTGTTTTTCGTGGCGCATGCCACGGTAGGCGTCGGTGGTGCCGGGATCGACGACTTCGCGAGCACGTGGGTCTATGACGGGCTCGAGGTGCTCGCGCTGGTCGCGATCACCGCGCGCGCCGCGCTCGTGAAGGAGGAGCGTGACGTCTGGACGCTGCTCGCAGTTGGTGTGGCGTGCTGGACGGTCGGAGACATCCTCTGGAGCGTCGCGTATGCCGGGAACCCGCCCTTCCCGTCCGCAGCCGACGCGTTCTATCTCGCCTTCTACCCGCCGACCTACCTGGCGCTCGTCCTGCTCGTTCGCCACAGGATCTCGCGCTTCAACGCGAGCGTCTGGCTCGACGGGCTTGCCGCGTTCCTCACCGTCGCCGCTGTCGGCGCCGCGGTGCTGCTCGAGGTCGTCTTCGCGTCGAACGAGGGGAAGCTCTCGGCAGAGGCGGTCAACCTCGCCTACCCGCTTGCCGACATCGTCCTGCTCGCGCTCGTTGTCGCCGTCTTCGGGATTGCGAGCTGGCGGCCCGGGAGGGCGTGGGCGCTGATCGGCGCCGCGCTGGCCCTCTCGGCGCTCGCCGACGCCGTCTACCTGTACGAGTCGGCAGTCGGGTCGTACAGGTCGGGGACGATTCTCGACGCGCTGTGGCCTGCGGCGCTGCTTCTGCTCGCGTTCGCCGCCTGGAGCTCCTCGACCCGGCACACCGACCGGAGGCTCGAGGGCCGGCCGCTCGGCGCCGCGCCGGCGATCTGCGGGCTGGTCGCGCTCGGCGTGCTCGTCGACAGCCACTTCCAGCACCGGAATGCGGCGGGCGTGATCCTCGCGGCGGCCGCGATCGTCACAGTGATCGCTCGCGCGCTCCTCACGTTCCGCGAGAACGTCGAGATCAACGCCCATATGAATCATCTCGCCTCGACGGATGAGCTCACCGGGCTCGGAAACCGGCGGAAGCTGCTCGCCGACCTGGACGTCCTGTTCGTCGATCCAGCCGGGGAGCAATGGCTGTTCGTGCTCTACGACCTGAACGGCTTCAAGCGCTACAACGACACGTTCGGGCACCCGGCGGGGGACGCATTACTGGCGAGGCTCGGAAGGCAGCTCGAGATTGCGGCCGGGGCGCGTGGCACCTCCTACCGGCTCGGCGGCGACGAGTTCTGCACGCTCGCTCCCGTGGCGACGACAGAGATCGAGCTGTTCCTGAACCGGACCACGGCTGCGCTGACGGAGCAGAGTGACAGCTTCGACGTCTCAACGGCGTTCGGCTGTTCGATCCTGCCCGAGGAGGTCGGAAGCTCCGACGAGGCGCTTCGCATAGCCGATCAGCGCCTCTACGCACACAAGTATCAGAGGCTGATGGCACGAGGGCGGCCGCACGCCGTGCTCCTGCAGGCGCTCGAGGAGCGCGAACCGAACCTGCGTGCCCACGTCAGCGGCGTCGCGACCCTCAGCCTGTTGCTGGCGGCAGAGCTGGAAGTCGCACATGCCGCTCTCGAGGAGCTCGGACTGGCGGCACAGCTTCACGACGTTGGCAAGCTCGCGATTCCCGACAGCGTGCTCTCGAAGGCCGAGCCGCTCGATGAGAGCGAGCGCGCGTTCATCCGTCAGCACACGCTGATCGGTCAGCGCATCCTCGACGCCTCACCCGCCCTGAACGAGGTCGGTCGGATCGTTCGCGCAACCCACGAGCGCTGGGACGGGAACGGCTATCCGGACGCCCTGGCGGGGACGGCCATCCCGCTTCCGGCGCGGATCATCGCCGTCTGCGACGCGTACTGCGCGATGGTCGAGGGCCGCGCGCACGGCCCGGTGCTCTCCGTCGAGGCCGCTCTCGCCGAGCTTCGACGCGGCGCCGGCAGCCAGTTCGACCCCGCGCTGGTCGAGCTCTTCTGCGGGATCGACCCGGTAGAGCTCGCGGCGGTCGCCCGGACCGTCGAACGCGTCTCGGGCTGAAGCTCGTGTCCGTTCGACCGCCGTCCTGACAAGATGATCAACTTCCGGGTCGGCGACCTCGACGCGATGCTCGCGCGCAGCTGCGCGCCAGCGGAGCCGACGTCTCCGACGAGACGCAGGAGCTGGAAGGGGTCGGTCGATTCGGCTGGGTCACCGACCCGGAGGGCAATCGGATCGAGCTGTGGCAGCCGGCCTGATCGTGGCGTAAGGTCGCCGCCGTGAGCTCCTTGGTGAAGTGGCTAGCGCTCGGCCTTTCCGTTGGAGGGATAGCCGTTCTCGCGATTCTCGCCGCGACCTCGATCAGCAGCCCGTTGCTGACCGTGGCCATTGCCGGGGCCTTCTTCGTCCTGCTGCTGCCTCTGGCGGCTTACTTCCTCTTCTCGCGGGGACAAAGAGGCATGAGATGACCCGGTATCTGATCTCGCTCACCGATGGGACGGTCACCGACGGCCCGTACCCGGAGAGCAAGGCGTACATCGGCGGATTCGCGGTCGTCGACGTGCAGTCACGCGAAGAGGCACTGAAGTGGGCCGGCAAGTTCGCCGTCGCCTGTCGCTGTGCTCAAGAGGTCCGCGAGTTCGTGCCAGACGCGACCGTCTGATCGAGCGAATCGCCGGCGATGCGGGCATCGCGTTGAGCGAG
>CAVXKB010000010.1:0-128903 GCA_963762215.1 uncultured Actinomycetota bacterium | reverse complement strand
TGACCAGCTCGAACCGCTCGACGTCGACGAGCCCGCGGTCGGTGATCTTGAGCGCGGGGATGACCGAGAGCGAGAGGAACGCCAGCATCTGAACGGGCTGAGGGAACGTGATCCCGAGCGCGCGGATCGCCGCGCCGAGCTCGCGGCTGGCCGCGAGCACCTCGGCGAGCGGCCGGTCGGAGAGCAGCCCGGCCACCGGGAGCGGCAGCTCGGCGAGCACCCGTCTCCGTCGGCGACGACGAGACCGCCGCCGAGCTCGCGCAGCCGCTCGGCCGCGGTGAGCATCGAGGCGTCATCGGCTCCGACGACGATCAGGTTGTGAGCGTCGTGCGCGACGGTCGAGCCGAGCGCGCCGCGCTCGAGCCCGAAGCCGCGGACGAAGCCAAGCCCGACGCGCCCTGTCTGGAGGTGACGCTCGAAGACGGCGATCTTCGCGAGGTCGCGAGCCGGATCGGCGACCGCGAAGCCGTTGACCACGGTGAGCTCGTCCTCCAGAGACGCGGTGATGATCTGGTCGGGGACGAGCCCGATCACCCGCGCCTTCCCGCCGCGCCACGGAACGGCGAACTGCGCAGCTTCGATCCGGTCCACGTGCACCGTCCGCCGAACCCAGTCCGGAACCGCGACCGCCGCGATCTCGACCACCGGCCGGCCGCGCTTGAGCACGCGCTCCGGAACGAACGAGACCAGGTCCTCGAGGAAGAGGATGTCGGCCCGCCTGCCCGGCGCGATCGCGCCCAGGTGATGAAGGCCGTGGTAGGCGGACGGGTTGAGCGTGGCCATGACGATCGCGTCCTCCGGCGGCAAGCCGAGCGCGACGGCATCCCTGACGATGGCGTTGATGTGCCCGTCGTCGGCGACGTGCTCCGGCTCGCGATCGTCGGTGCAGAAGGCCATGCGGGCCGGGCCGTACTCGAGCGCGAGCGGCGCGAGCGCGTGGAGGTTGCGGGCGCTCGAGGCCTCGCGGATCAGCAACCAGAGCCCGGCACGCAGGCGTTCGCGGCCCTCCTCGAGTGTTGCCGCCTCGTGGTCGGACTCGATCCCCGCCGCCGCGTAGGCGTTGAGCGCCTTTCCGGTGACACCGGGCGCGTGGCCGTCGATGTGCTGCGCCAGAGCGAGCTTCTCGAGCTCCGAGCCGGCGCCCGAGACCACACCTGGAAAGTTCATCATCTCGGCCAGACCCAGCACGTGCCTGCGTCGCAGCAGGCCTTCGAGGTCGCCCGGCGAGAGCTCGCGGCGAGGCGACTCGAAGCTCGACGCGGGCACGCACGACGAGGCCATGAAGTAGACGTCGAGCGGGAGCTTCGCAGCCTCGTCGAGCAGCCAGTGAACTCCGTCCGTGCCGAGCACGTTCGCGATCTCGTGCGGGTCGGCGACGACCGCGGTCGTGCCGAGCGGCAGGACGAGGCGGGCGAACTCGTCGATCAGGAGCTTCGAGGACTCGACATGAAGATGCGGGTCGACGAACCCGGGGATGAGGTAGCGCCCGGCTGCGTCGATCGTCTCGACGCCCTCGTAGTCGCCGAGCCCCGCGATGACGCCGTCGACGATCGCGACGTCGCCCTCGAGCCATTCGCGCGTGAAGACGCTGAGGACACGGCCGCCGCGGATCACGGTGTCGGCCGGCTCATCCCCTCGCGCAACAGCGAGTCGTCTTCCGAGATCGACCGGCGACACGACCGGATGATCGCAGTTTGTCGGCTGTATGGTTGGCCCTCTCCCCGGATGGGCCCGACTTCCTGATGCGGATACGGATCGAGCGACGGCTGAACCAGCCGCGCTGGCTCACGGTCGCGGTGCCCGTCGCATCGGTGCTCGTCGCCTTCGTGCTCGGCGGGATCGTGCTCCTGATCACCGGGCACAACCCGCTCACGACCTACAAGCAGCTGTTCGAGGCCGGCTTCACGCAGACCGGTGCGATCGGGCAGACGCTGATCACGACGACCCCGCTCGCGTTCACCGGCCTCGCAGCCGCGGCCGCATTCCGGATGCGGCTCTTCAACATCGGCGCCGAGGGGCAGCTCTTCATGGGCGCGATCTTCGGCTCCGCAGCGGGCCTCTACCTCGGTGGCTCCGGCGGCACGTCATGGCCCGTGATCGCCGCGATGGTGCTCACCGGTGCGATCGGCGGTGCGCTCTGGGCGCTGATCCCGGGCGTCCTGCGGGCGTTCTTCAAGACCAACGAGATCATCACCTCGCTGATGCTCAACTACGTCGCCGGGTACATCCTCACCTACCTGATCTTCCAGAGCGAGTCGTACTGGCGCGACACCCAGGGCTTCAACGCGGCGGTGTTCCCGACGAGCAAGGACCTCCCCAACTCGGCGATCTGGCCCCCGTGGACGATCAATGTGCAGGGCGGGATCGCGATCCCGCTCGGGCTGATCATCGCGTGTGTGATCGCCGTCGGGCTGTGGGCGCTCTACAACCGGACGCGCTTCGGGTTCGAGGTGCAGGTGCTGAGCGACTCCGAGCGAGCCGCGCGCTACGGCGGGATCAGCGTGCGGCGAAAGATCCTGGCGGTGATGGCGATCTCCGGCGGGATCGCCGGCATCGGCGGCGCGAGCCAGGTCGGTGACTTCAGCCACTCCCTCGACGGCGACCCGAACGGGCTGCAGAAGCTCGGGTACGGCTACACCGGCATCGTCGTCGCCGCGCTCGCCCGCTACAACCCCTTCGCCGTGCTCCTCGTCGCGTTCCTGATCGGCGGGCTCGAGAACGCGGGCAACACGCTCCAGGGGGCCGACTTCCCCGCCGGGCTCGTCGGGGTGCTGCAGGGAGTCATCCTCTTCTGCGCCCTCGGCGGCGAGCTCTTCATCCGGAACCGCGTGCGGCTCGTTCGCCCGGCTCCGACCGTGGCCACACCGGAGGCAGGCGCCGCATGAATCACAGCCTGCTCGTCGTCGTCATCGCCTCGGGGATCGCCTACGGGACGCCGCTCCTGTACGCGTCGCTCGGCGAGCTGCTGGCGGAGCGCTCCGGGGTGCTGAACCTCGGCGTCGAGGGGATGATGCTCGTGGGCGCCGTGATCGGGTTCTGGAGCATCGATCGGATCCACGCGACGAGCTCGGTCGCCCTCGCGATCGGCGTCGTGCTCGCAGCGATCGCCGGCGCCGTGATGGCGTCGATCCACGCGTTCCTCGTGATCACGATGCGCGCGAGCCAGATCGTCTCCGGGCTCGCATTGACGATCTTCGCCGGCGCCGTCGGGCTCTCGTCCTACCTCGGCAACGACCTGAACCTCGCCGGCGTCCCGGCAACGCACACGTTCACGCCGATCTTTCCCTCGTCCATGCAGAACTGGCCGATCGTCGGCCCGATCCTGTTCGGGCAGGACCTGCTGGTCTACGCCTCGTGGGCGCTCGTCCTCGCGCTCATCTACTACCTCAACCGCACCAGGTACGGCCTCAACGTGCGGGCGGTCGGCGAGTCGCCGGGCGCCGCCGACGCGATGGGCATCAGCGTGCCGCGCTACCGCTACGTGCACACGATCGCCGGCGGCGCGCTCGCCGGCGTGGCGGGAGCGACGTTCACGCTCGCGATCACGCCCCAGTGGGTCGACGGGATCACGGGCGGTGCGGGCTGGATCGCGATCGCGCTCGTCATCTTCGCGTTCTGGCGGCCCGAGCTGTGCCTCGTCGGCGCGTACTTCTTCGGTGCGCTCCAGGCGCTGGCACCGGAGCTGCAGGCCCGCCAGATCAACCTGGGGCCGACGGTGCTCTGGACGAACGCGCTTCCCTACATCGCGACGATCGTCGTCCTCGTGATCGTCTCGGCGAGCAACGCGTCCCGCCGCCTCGGCGCCCCGGCCGCGCTCGGCGTGGCGTACACGCGCGAAGATCGTTAGCGGAGGCCGACCGTCTCTCCCGTGGCGTCGATGTCGATCACCTTCGCCGCGGAGCTCTTCGGGAGGCCCGGCATCGTCTGCATGTCGCCGCACATCGCGACGATCCAGCCGGCACCGGTATAGGGCCGGAGCTCGCGCACGGGCAGCGTGAAGCCGCTCGGTGCGTTGATGAGCGCCGGATCGTGGGAGAGCGACATATGCGTCTTGGCCATGCAGATCGGCGTCCCACCGAGGCCGGCCGCTTCGAGTCGCTCGGCCTGGGCGCGGGCGGCCGGAGCGAGCTCGACGCCGGCGGCACCGTAGGCCTTCGTCGCGATCGCAGCGATCTTCCGTTCGATCGGGGCGTCGAGGTCGTAGAGGAAGCTGCGTCCGGGAACGACCGGGGGAGCCGCCGCGACGACGGCTTCGGCCAGCTCGACCGCGCCCTCGCCCCCGCGCTCGAAACCGTCGTTCACTGCAACGCCCTGAACGGGAAGCTCGGCCGCGAGGTTGCGGGCGGCCTCGATCTCGGCAGCGGAGTCCTTCGAGAAGCGGTTGATCGCGACGACGCACGGCAGGCCGAAAGCCTGAACGACCCTGAGCGCCGCGCGGAGATTGGCGAAGCCGAGCTCGAGCTCGGGGAGCCCGCCCTCGACGTCGCCGCCGTGGTGCTTCAGCGCCTGGACGGTCGCGACGAGGACGACCACGCTCGGCCCGAACCCGCCGAGACGGCAGACGATGTCGACGAACTTCTCGAAGCCCATGTCGGCGCCGAAGCCGCTCTCGGTCACGACCCAGTCGCCGAGCTTGAGGCCGAGCCGGTCGGCGACGAGCGAGTTGTTGCCGTGCGCGATGTTGGCGAAGGGCCCGCAATGGAGGAGCGCCGGCTGCCCCTCGAGCGTCTGGACGAGGTTCGGCTTCAGCGCCTGCTTGAGGAGCACCGCCATCGAGCCCGCGGCCCCGATCTGCTCGGCCGTCACGGGCTCGCCCTCGTAGGTCGAGCCGACGGTGATCGCGCCGAGCCGCGTGCGAAGGTCGCTGAGATCGCTGGCGACCGCCACGATCGCCATCACCTCCGATGCGGCCGTGATGTCGAAGCCGGTCTCGCGCGGCACGCCGTTCGCGCGCCCCCCGAGGCCGACGACCGTCTGGCGGAGCACCCGGTCGTCCATGTCGACACAGCGGCGCCAGGTGATCGAGTGCGGGTCGAGCCCGAGGTCGTTTCCCTGCAGGAGGTGCGAGTCGACCATCGCCGCGAGCAGGTTGTTCGCGGCCCCGATCGCGTGGATGTCGCCGGTGAAGTGGAGGTTGATCTCCTCCATCGGCACGACCTGGGCGCGCCCACCGCCCGTCCCGCCGCCCTTCAGTCCGAAGACCGGGCCGAGAGACGGTTCCCGCAGGCAGAGCAGCGGCTTCTCGCCGATCGCGCCGAGTCCCTGGGTCAGCGAGATCGAGGTGGTCGTCTTGCCCTCGCCGAATCGGGTCGGCGTCATCGACGTGACCGACACGATCCGGCCGTCGGGCCTGCCGGCCAGCCGGTCGATCGCCGAGAGCTCGATCTTCGCGGCCGACGGGCCGTACGCGAGGACCTCGTCGGGTTGGAGCCCCAGCGAATGGGCTAGGTCGGCGATCACCGGCGCATTCTCTAGATTGCAGCCGTGGAGGGCGAATCGATCGGCGGCTGGCTGGACGCTCTCGCGTCCTCGGCACCCGCACCCGGCGGCGGCGCGGCGGCCGCGCTCGAGGCCGCGATGGCGGCTGCGCTGCTCGAGATGGTGTGCAACCTGACGATCGGCAAGCCCGCCTACGCCGAGCACGACGACACGATGACCTCCGTGCGCGACCGCGCCACGAGCCTCCGCTCGGACGCGCTCGGGCTGGCACAGGAGGACGCGGAGGCATTCGGTGCTGTGATCGCGGCGTACAAGCTTCCCAAGGAGACCGAGGACGAGGTCGACCGACGGCGCCGCGAGATCCAGCACGCGCTCGTGGCCGCCGCCGAGGTCGCGCGCTCCACCGCGGACGTCGCGATGCAGATCCTCGACCTGGTCGAGAGGATCGTCCCGCTCGGCAACGTCAACGTGATCTCCGACGGTGCCGCCGCCGCCGGCGCAGCCCGCGCGGCGATCCAGACCTCGCTGCTGAACATCGACGCCAACGTCGCCTCGATCTCCGATTCCGAGACACGCGAGACATACGAGCGGTTCGCCGTCGGCGCAACGGAGCGCCTCGATCAGGCCGACGCGATCGTTGCGGCAGTGCGCGCCCGGTCTGCCGGATGACCCTGCTCGACGGCCGGCCGCTGGCCGCGGAGATCCTTGCGCAGGCAGCCGACGGTGCCGCTGCCGGCATCAAGCCGGTGCTTGCGGTCGTGATCGCCACCGACGATCCGGGCGCGGCCTGGTATCTGGGCTCGATCGCGAAGGGAGCGGCGGCCACCGGGATCGAGTTGCGCGAGGAGCGCCTGCCGCCCGACGGCTCGGAGGTTCTTGCCCGCCTCGACGCGCTCTCTGCCGATAGCACCGTCGACGGGATCCTCTGCCTGACTCCGCTTCCCGACGGGCTGACCCTCGCCGAGGCAGGCGAACGGATCGCGTTCGGCAAGGACGTCGACGGGGCCAGCCCGGTCAGCCTCGGCCGGCTCGCCTCCGGTCTGCCGGCGTTCGCACCTGCAACGGCGCAGGCGGTGATGGAGCTGCTCCATCTGGCCGGCCCGACGCTCGCGGGCGCCGACGCGGTCGTCGTCGGCCGCTCGAACGTCGTGGGCAAGCCGCTCGCGATGCTGCTGCTCGCGGAGCACGCGACGGTCACGATTTGCCACACCCGCACGCGCGACCTCGCGGCGGAGACGCGCCGCGCCGACATCCTCGTCGCGGCAGCGGGCCGGGCGCACCTACTCGGCGCGGAGCATGTCAGGCCCGGCGCGATCGTGATCGACGTCGGCACCAACGAGGCCTCCGACGGGAGCATGCTCGGCGATGTCGACACCGCGGCAGTCGAACCGGTGGCCGGCGCCGTGACCCCGGTGCCCGGCGGCGTCGGGCCCGTGACCACCGCCGTGCTCCTGCGCAACGTGGTCACCGCCGCACGCTCGCGGTCCGGCTGAGGCGGGCGCCTAGACCGCGCCGAGCTCGCGGGCGATCACCATGCGCTGGATCTCGTCGGTGCCCTCGCCGATCGTGAGGATCTTCGCGTCGCGGTAGAAGCGGCAGACGGGGTACTCCTCGATGTAGCCGTAGCCGCCGTGGATCTGGACGGCGTCGTCGGCCGCCTTCACCGCGACCAGGCCGGACTTGAGCTTGGCCTGCGCGGCCGCAAGGGCGAACGGGCGGCCCCCGTCCTTGAGCAGCGCCGCCTTGTACGTCAGCAGCCGGGCCGCCTCGATCTCGGTCGACATGTCGGCGAGCTTGCCCTGGATCGCCTGGAAGCGCGCAATCGGCTGCCCGAACGCATGCCGCTGACGCGCGTACTTCAGCGACTCGTCGAACGCACCCTGCGCCAGTCCCACCGCCATCGCGGCGACGCCGATCCGGCCGATATCGAGCACCTGCAGGAACTGCTTCAACCCGGCGCCCCGGGGCCCGAGCAGGTTCGCCTCCGGCACACGGCAGCCGGCGAACGACAGCGGCCTCGTGTCCGACGCGTTCCAGCCCATCTTTCGGTACGGCTCCCCCACCTCGTACCCGGGGGTGCCGTTCGCGACGAGCAGGTTCGAGATCTCCCGGCGGCCGTCACTTTCGCCCGTCACCGCGGTGATCGTCACGAGCGCCGAGATGTCGGTGCCCGCATTGGTGATGAACTGCTTGGCGCCGTCGATCACCCACTCGCCGCCGTCGAGCCGGGCATGCGTGCGCGTGTTGCCGGCATCCGACCCGGCCTCGGGCTCGGTCAGCCCGAACGCCGCAAGCCGCTCGCCCGAGGTCAGGCGCGGGAGCCATTCCTGCTTCTGCTCCTCGCGTCCCGAACAGGTAGACGGGCTGCGTGCCTAGGGACGTGTGCGCGCAGAGCGTGATCGCGACGGACGAGTCGACGCGCGCGAGCTCCTCGACCGCGACGGCGTAGGCCAGCGTGTCGGCGCCCGCCCCGCCGTAGGCCTCGGGGAACGGGATCCCCATCCAGCCGAGCTCGCCGAGCTTTCTGACGATCTCGTACGGGAAAGCCTTCGTCCGGTCGAGCTCCCCGGCCACAGGCGCGATCTCGCGCTCGGCGAAGTCGCGGACTGTCTCGCGGAGCGCCTCGTGCTCTTCGGGTAGGTCGAAGACCACCGGCCAACCGTACCTGTCAGCCTCGCCAGCTCGGCGGTCGCCGTTCGAGAAAGGCGCCGAGCCCCTCTTGCCCCTCGTCGCTCGCGCGTAGATCCGCCAGCAGCTCGGCCAGCTCGCCGGCCTCCAGCGGCTCGCGTGCGATCCGCTTCGCGATTCGCACGGCCTCGGGCCCGCCCGCGAGGACCTCCGCGACGACACGCTCGACTCCCGCATCGAGGTCAGTCGCGATCTCCGTGATCAAGCCGATGCGGAGCGCCCGGTCGGCTTCGAACCGCTCACCCGTGACGAAGAGGGCGCGAGCATGACCCGGACCGATCCGCGCTACGACGAACGGCGACACGACCGCCGGGACGATCCCCACCTTCACCTCGCTGAACGCGAACCTCGTCCCGGGCGCGGCGACCACGACGTCGCAGCAGGCGAGCAGGCCGCACGCACCTCCGAGCACGTTCCCGTGCACCCCGGCCACGACCGGCGCCGGACAGCCGTCGACCGCCTCGAGCAGGGCGCGCCAACGCCGGGCGTCGACCAACCGCTCCTCGCGAGTCGACTCGAGCCCGGCTCGCATCTCGTCGAGATCCGCCCCGGCCGAGAAGGACAGCCCGGCGCCGCGCAGCACGACCACCCGCTTGTCGCCGACATCGGCGAAGGCCGCCGTCAGCCCGACGAGCAGCGCCGAGTCGATCGCGTTGTGCTTCTCGGCACGGTCGAGCGTCAGCCGGAGGACCGGCCCGTCGTGCTCGATTCTCAGGCTCATCCGCTCACTCTTCCAGCTCCACGAGCACCTCGCCCCTCGCGACGGTATCGCCTTCGTTCACGTGGACGGCCTGAACCGTCCCGGCGCGCGGCGCGAGCAGCGGCATCTCCATCTTCATCGCCTCGACGACCACGAGCGGATCGCGCGCGCCGACCTCGTCACCGGCGGCGACGTGAACGCGAATCACCGTCCCCGGCATCGGGGCCAGGATCTCGTCGTCGATCTCGCCGCCCCCGTGGGCATGCGCGGGATCGTCGAGATCCGGGGGAGCCGCCACCGGTGCGGCCGGAAGGTTGAGCCGGAACGACCCCCGCCAAGACCGCTCGGGCAGTGCCGGTGGAGAGAGCGAAAGCGGTGGGAAGCGTGTGAGGAAGTCCGTCGTGGTGTCGGCGGCACGGAACGCCGGATGAGCGACGAGCCAGCGCAGGAACGGCAGGTTCGTCGTGACACCTCCGACCTCGGTCTCCACGAGCGCCGCTCGTAGCTTTTCGATCGCCTCTTCCCGCGTGGCGCCGTGGGCGATCAGCTTCGCGATCATCGGGTCATAGCGCGTCCCGATCGTGTCGCCCTCGTCCACCCCACGGTCGACGCGCACCGAGCCCGGCAGCCGAAGCCGCTCGATGTGACCGCTCTGCGGCAGGAAGTTTCGTGGATCCTCGGCGTACAGCCGCACCTCGATCGCATGCCCGCTCGGCGCGCTGTCCGGCTCGAGCTCGTGGCCCTCGGCGATCCGGATCTGCGCCGCAATCAGATCCAGTCCGGTGACCGCCTCCGTCACCGGGTGCTCGACCTGGATCCGTGCGTTCAGCTCGAGAAAGAAGAACTCGCGCCCGGTGACCACGAACTCAGCGGTGCCGGCGCCGCGGTAGTCGATTGCATCGGCGAACCGGAGCGCCGCCTCGCCGAGCTCGAGCCGGAGTACCGGATCGACCACGGGCGACGGCGACTCCTCGAGCACCTTCTGGTGCCGGCGCTGGATCGAGCATTCCCGCTCCGGAAGCGCAACTCCATGGCCGTGGCTGTCCCGAAGGAGCTGCACCTCGATGTGACGCGCCGACTCGATGTACCGCTCGAAGAAGACCGTGTCGTCGCCGAATGCCGCCTTGGCCTCGCGCCGGGCGGCCTCGAGCGAGCCTTCGAGCTCGCCCGCCGAGCGGACGACCCGCATCCCGCGTCCGCCTCCTCCGGCCGCCGCCTTGATCAGCAGCGGGAGCCCGAGCGTCTCCGCGTCCCCTGTCTCGACGACCGGCACGCCGGCCTCCTGCGCGATCCGTTTCGCGGCCAGCTTGTCGCCGCCCGACCGGAGGGCATCCGGCGGCGGCCCGACCCAGACGAGCCCGGCCGCCTCGACCGCCTCGGCCAGCAGCGCGCTTTCCGAGAGGAACCCGTACCCGGGATGCACCGCGTCGGCGCCGGTCTCGAGCGCCGCCCGCACGTGCTCGGCCGGGTCGAGGTAGCTGGCGATCGCCACCGTCTCCCCCGCGCTTCGTGCGTGGAGAGCGCCTGCGTCATCGGGCTCGGCGACCGCAACGGTCTCGATCCCGAGCTCGCGGCACGTCCGAAAGACCCGCACGGCGATCTCCCCCCGGTTTGCGACGAGCAGCTTGCGAATCGCCCGCAGGCCGCTCACATCCGGAAGATGCCGAACCGCGTCTCCGGGATCGGCGCCTCGAGCGCGGCCGAGATCCCGAGGGCCAAGACGCGGCGGGTGTCGAGCGGGTCGAGGATCCCGTCGTCCCAGAGCCTCGCTGTCGAGTAGTAGGGGCTGCCCTCGGTCTCGTACTTCGCGCGGATCTCGTCGGCATCGGCATCGCCGATCGTCGTCAGCACCGTCGCGGCCTGCTCCCCGCCCATCACGGAGATGCGCGCGTTCGGCCACATCCAGAGCTGCCGCGGGCTGTATGCCCGGCCGCACATCGCGTAGTTGCCGGCCCCGAACGACCCGCCGACGACGACGGTGAACTTCGGCACATCCGCGCAGGCCACCGCCATCACGAGCTTCGCGCCGTCGCGCGCGATCCCGCCGGCCTCGTACTCCTTGCCGACCATGAACCCGGTGATGTTCTGCAGGAAGAGGAGCGGGATGCGGCGCTCGCAGGCGAGCTCGATGAAATGCGCGCCCTTCTGCGACGACTCGGCGAAGAGGACGCCGTTGTTGGCGAGGATCCCGACCGGGTAGCCCTCGATGCTCGCCCAGCCGCAGACGAGCGTCTCCCCATAGAGCTGCTTGAACTCGTCGAGCCGCGAGCCGTCGACGATGCGGGCGATCAGCTCGCGCGGGTCGATCTGCGTGCGGTGGTCGTCGGGGATGAGCCCGTAGAGATCGCCGGGATCGACGGCGGGCGGCTCGGGCTCGCCGACGGGCCACGGCGGCACCGGGGAGCTGCCGTGGAGGTTCCGGACGATCCGGCGGGCGATCGCGAGGGCGTGCTCGTCCGAGGTCGCGTAGTGGTCGGCAACCCCCGAATGGCGCGCGTGCACCTCCGCGCCGCCGAGCTCCTCGACCGACACCTCCTCGCCGGTCGCCGCCTTCACGAGCGCCGGCCCACCGATGAAGATCGAGCCGGTGCCGCGGACGATCACCGTCTCGTCCGCCATGGCGGGCACGTACGCGCCGCCGGCGGCGCAGAAGCCCATGACGACCGCGATCTGCGCGATTCCCTTGGCCGACATCCGCGCCTGGTTGTAGAAGAGGCGGCCGAAGTGCTCGCGATCGGGAAAAACGTCGGCCTGGAGCGGCAGGAACGCCCCGCCGGAGTCGACCAGGTACAGGCACGGCAGGCGGTTCTGCTCGGCGATCTCCTGCGCGCGCAGATGCTTCTTGACCGTGAGCGGCAGGTACGCCCCTCCCTTCACGGTCGCGTCGTTGGCGAAGATCACGCACTTGCGGCCCTCGACGACGCCGATCCCCGTGACGATGCCGGCCGACGGCGCGCCGCCCTCGGCGACTTCCCACCCGGCGAGCGCCGACAGCTCGAGAAACGCCGACCCAGGATCGACGAGCCGGTCGATGCGCTCCCGCGCGTGCAGCTTGCCGCGCTCGTGATGCCGCTCGAGCGCGGCTGCGCTTCCGCCGCGGGCCACGAGCTCGGTGCGCTCGCGGAGCTCGGCAACCAGGGCCTCCATCCGCTCGCGCCGGCGCAGGAACTCGGAGGCGCCCGTGTCGATGCGGGAAACGAGCTCGGTCATCTGCCGAGACCGTATACCCGCGACCGGAGCCCGGAAAAGCGGCGAGACTTCCACTCATGAGCTTCGGCGTCCTCACCGTGATCGTGATCGCCGGGCTCGGCGGCCCGCTCCTGTCGGCCAGCGAGCGTGTTCTCGTCCCTGTAGTGGTCGGCGAGCTGCTGGCGGGCCTCGTGATCGGCCGCACCGGTTTCCACTTGATCCACCCCGCAGACCCGACGCTCGCCTTCATGGCCGCGATCGGGTTCGCGATGCTGATGTTCGGGGCGGGGATGAAGGTGCCCTTGCGAACGCCGCAGCTCGGGACGCGCCTCGTTCGCGGCACGATCGCCGCGGCAATCGCCGCCGTCTTCGCTGGGATCGCCGGGGTTGCTGCAGCCAAGATCTCCGGGCTCCCGCACGGAGCCGTGTATGCCGTCGTCCTCGCGAGCGGATCGGCCGCGGTGCTCGTCCCGAGCCTCCAGGAGGCGAACCTGCTCGAGCGGAAAGAAGGGCTGATCGTCGCCGCGCAGGTGTCGGTCGCCGACGTGGCCGCCATCGTCGCGGTTCCGCTGGCGCTCTCCCCGGCCCATGCGCTCCGCGCGCTGCTCGGTGCGTGCGCGGTCGCAGCCTGTGCGGTGGCCCTCTACTTCGGCATCCGCGTCGTCGGCACCGCGGGCTGGCTCGACCAGATCCGGCATCTCTCGAAGAACCGGAGCTGGGCGCTCGACCTGCGGCTGTCGCTGATCGTCCTGTTCGGCCTCTCCTGGCTGGCACTGCGATCTGGTGCGAGCATCCTGATCGCCGGGTTCGCCGTCGGTCTCGTCGTCGCCGCCGTCGAGGGGCCCAAGCGGCTTTCGGGCCAGGTGACCGGGATCGGCAACGGCTTCTTCGTCCCCCTGTTCTTCGTCGTCCTCGGCGCGCGGATCGACGTGCGCGCGCTGGCGCACGGCTCGCTGATCGCCTTCGCGGCGTTGCTCGTCGTCTTCAACGTCGCGCTCCATCTCGCGGCGGCCGCACTCACGAAGCAACCGCTCGCAGCAGGGCTCGCGGCGACCGTGCAGCTCGGTGTCCCCGCGGCCGTCGCATCGCTCGGGCTGCAGGCAGGCGTCGTCTCGCCGGGCGCGGCGGCGGCGATCATGGCGTCGGCGCTCGTGAGCATCGCGGTCAGCGGGCTCGGAGTCTCCTTGCTCAGTCGCAAGGCACAGCTCGCTACGGCGTCCGCCGCTTGAGCGTGGCCGCGGCGAGCACGAGCGCGACCAGCGTGGCGCCGACAGTGACGCCGACATCGAGGACGAAGCGCCAGCCGTACGGCCCTCCAGCGGCAACCTTCGCGAGCGCGTCGTACGCGTAGGTCAGCGGCAGCGCCGCAGCGACCACCTGCAGCCACCGGGCCATGCTGTCCCGGCTCACGAACAGCCCGCAGAGCAGCAGCTGCGGCAGCACGATCGCCGGCATGAACTGCACGGCCTGGAACTCCGAGGTCGCGAACGCGCTGACGAGAAGACCCAGCGCCATCCCGAGCACGGCGTTGCCGACAGCGAGCGCTGCGACTGCCCATTCGGGCCCGGCGACGTTCAGGCCGAGCAACCCGAATGCCACAGCACTCACGATCGCCGCCTGAACCGCTGCGAGCAGCCCGAAGGCGACCCCGTAACCGCCGAGCAGGTCGAGCTTGCGGATCGGCATCGTCATCAGCCGCTCGAGCGTCCCGGACGTCCGCTCGCGCAGCATCGTCACCGACGTGATCAGGAACATCGAGATGAACGGGAAGAGCCCGAGCAGCGGCGGCCCGATCTTCTGGAAGATCTGCGGCTCGTCGGCGAACATCGCCTTCAGCAGCCCCTCGAGCACGCACGGGACGAGCAGGACGAGCGCGAGCGAGCGAGGATCGCGTCGGAGCTGGGTCAGGACACGAACGGCCGTCGCCGACACGTTCATCCGGCGGCCTCGACGAGGCGCAGAAACACGTCCTCGAGCGACTCCGCGCCAGTCTGCCGGCGCAATGCGGCGGCGGTTCCCGAGGCGATGACCGCGCCCTCGCGGAGCAGGAGCAGCTCGTCGCAGCGGTCCGCCTCGTCCATCACGTGGCTCGAGACGAGGAGCGTCGCGCCCTCGTCGACGAAGCGGTGAAAGAGATCCCAGAGATCGCGTCGGAGCAGCGGGTCGAGCCCGACTGTCGGCTCGTCGAGGACGAGCAGCTCCGGCTTCGGGCAGCAGCGTCGTCGCGAGCGACACCCGCGCGCGCTGGCCGCCTGACAGGTTCGCGACGACCTTGCCGGCGACGGAACCGAGCGAGACCGTCTCGATCAGCTCGTCGCTGCGGCTCTCGGGGACGCAGTAGAGCCGACGCGAAGTAGCGGAGGTTCTCGCGCACCGACAGGTCGGCGTACACCGACGGCGACTGCGTCATGTATCCGATGCGCGCCCGCAGCGCCGCCGACCCGCCGGCTCGCCGAGCACGGTCACGTGGCCGCCTGCGACCTGCTGGACGCCGACGATCGAGCGCAGAAGAGTCGACTTCCCTCCCCCGCTCGGCCCGAGGAGCCCGGTGATCTTCCCGGCGGGAACCTCGAGCGACAGCCCGTCGAGCACCCGGGCCCCGCCGCGAACGACGGTGAGGCCCTCGACGCTGATGGCGGCAGCGACCGGGCCGGTCACTCCAGGTCGGCCGCGTACGTACCGGTGCTCGCAGCGCCGTTCAGCTTCGCGCGCTTGTAGTACGCGGCCTGACCGGCATCACGACTCTCGGCCCGTCCGCCCCAGGCGGCGAGCGCGGGCGCCTGCAACGCCCGGCCGTACGAGAACGAAAGCTCCCAGGGGTGCGGCCCGTGCTGAACCATCGCGTTCAGGTGAGCGGTCGCGTCCTCGTCCGTCTGCCCGCCGGACAGGAAGCAGATTCCCGGGACGGCCGCCGGAACGTGCCGGTAGAGAACCTCGAGCGTCCGCTCGGCCACCTCGTCGATCCCGGCGCGCGAGGAGGCCTCGTAGCCGGAGAGCACCATGTTCGGCTTCAGGATCGTGCCGCGCAGATCGACTCGCTGATCGTGCAACTCGGTGTAGAGCGCCTGTAGTGCCCGGCCGCTCGCGCGCGCGCTGTCGTCGATCGAGTGGCCGCCGTCCATCAGCACCTCGGGCTCGACGATCGGGACGATGCCTGCTTCCTGCGCCAGAGTGGCGTAGCGCGCGAGAGCGTGGGCGTTCACCCAGACGCAGTACTCGCTCGGCCGGCCGTCACCGATCGAGTAGGTCGCGCGCCACTTGGAGAACCGCGCTCCGAGCTCGCGATACTCCGCGAAGCGCTCGCGCAGGCCGTCGAGCCCCTCGGTCACCGTCTCCCCCGTCGCGAGCGCGAGCGGCTTCGCACCGCGGTCGACCTTGATGCCCGGAACCACCCCGAGCCCTTCGAGCAGCGCGGGAAACGGCGTTCCGTCGGCCGCGGACTGGCGGATCGTCTCGTCGAACAGGATCACGCCGCTGATGAACTCCTCCGCGCCGGGCGTCGTGAACAGCAGGTCGCGGTAGGCGCGCCGCGTCTCCTCGGTCGACTCGACGCCGATGACGGCGAAGCGTTTCGCGATCGTGCCTGAGCTCTCGTCGGCGGCGAGGATCCCCTTGCCCTCGGCGACGAGGGCGGCAGCCGTGGCGTGAAGATCGAGCACGGTGCCCCTACCGTAGCGCTCCGAGAGCGCCGGCGACGGCCAATATTCCGGTCGTGGTCATTCCCAGAAGCCATCCCGAAGACAAGAAAGATTGAGCGCGGGAACATCGTTCGAGGAGCCATTCAGCGACCAGCTCGAGCGCTGGCTGCGCAGCGACGAGCCGAAGACGCTCGGCGCGGTGAACCACGTGTTCGCGGAGAAGAGCTTCGCGGTCACGATCATGCTCCTGATGTTTCTGCCGGCCCTGCCCCTCCCGACGGGCGGCGTGACGCACGTGTTCGAGGCGATCACCGTCGTCCTCGCAGCGCAGATGGTGCTCGGCCGGCGGACGATCTGGTTGCCGGCGCGCTGGAAGCGACGCGATCTCGGCGCGACCGCGACGACGAAGGCGATCCCCTTCATCGTCCGGCGGGTGCGCCAGGTGGAGCGGTTCTCGCGCCCACGCGGCAGCGCGCTTGTTCAGGAACCGGTGGTCACTACGCGTTCTCGGCCTGCTGCTGATGGCCCTCGCGATCGCGGCGGCGCTCGCGCCTCCCTTCTCGGGGCTCGACACCCTGCCCGCGCTCGGAGCGGTCGCGATCGCGCTCTCGATCATCCTCGAGGACGTCGTCGTGCTCGTCCTGGGCCTACTCCTCGGGACAGGCGGCGTCGTGCTGATCCTGACCGTCGGAGCAGCGCTCTTCGAGCTGTTGAAGGGCCTCGTCTAGCGCGTCTTTGCGAAACGCCGGACCGCCTCGAGCAGCTCGGCGGTCTTCGCAGCCGCGGCTTTCTCGTCACCCGACGCGAACGCTCCCGCGACGCAGTGATTGACGTGATCGTCGAGGATCTGGAGCGCCACCGACTCGAGCGCCGTCGAGACGGCGGAGATCTGGGTGAGGATGTCGATGCAGTAACGGTCTTCCTCGACCATCCGCTCGATGCCGCGCACCTGGCCCTCGATCCGGTGCAGGCGCTTGACGAGCGCCTCCTTGTCCTCGGCATAGCCGTGCTCGGTCACGTCCGCACGCTCCGGAACCGGCGTAGGCGCAGGCTGTTTCCGACCACGAACAGGCTCGAGCAGGCCATTGCCGAAGCCGCGACGATCGGGCTCAGCAGGCCCGCGACCGCGAGCGGGATCGCAGCGACGTTGTAGGCAAACGCCCAGAACAGGTTGCCCTTGATCGTGCCGAGCGTACGGCGGGCGAGCCTGATCGCGTCGACGGCCGCGCGCAGGTCTCCCGTGACGAGAGTGAGGTCGGACGCCTCGATCGCAATGTCGGTGCCGGTGCCGATCGCAATCCCGAGATCGGCCCGAGCGAGGGCGGGCGCGTCGTTGATCCCGTCGCCGACCATCGCAACGACCCGGCCGTCGCGTTGCAACCGCTCGATCTCGGCGGCTTTTCCCTCCGGGTCGACGCCCGCAAGCGTGAGCTCGATCCCGACCTCGGCAGCGATCTCGGCCGCGCGCGCGGCCGAGTCGCCGGTGAGCATCACCGGAGCGAGCCCAAGGGCCTTCAGCTCCCGTACCGCAGCGGCGCTCGTCGGCTTCACAACGTCGTGCAGCTCGAGCACGGCGCGAGGCTCGCCGTCCCAGGCGACCTGAATCGCGCCGGCGTCACGGCCGACCGAGACGTCGTGGCCGTCCACGAGGCCCGAGACGCCTCGTCCGGGCACATTCCGGAAGCTTGCGACAGCCGGGAGGTCGCCGATCTCGGCGCGAGCTGCGCGCGCTACGGCCTGGGCGATCGGGTGCTCGGAGGCCGCCTCGACCGCTCCCGCGAGCCGCAGAACCTCGGTGCGCGTGGTGCCGTTCAGGAGCGCGACTCCCACGAGCTCCAGCTTCCCCTCGGTGATCGTCCCCGTCTTGTCGAGCACGATCGTGTCGATGCTCCTCGTCTGCTCGAGCACCTGTGGCCCCTTGATCAGCACGCCGAGCTGCGCCCCGCGCCCGGTCCCGACCATGAGAGCGACCGGCGTCGCAAGTCCGAGGGCGCACGGGCAAGCGATGATCAGGACGGAGACCGCCGCGGTGAACGCATCCTCGGTCGTGCCGCCCGCCACGAGCCAGCCGGCGAGCGTGAGCAACGAGAGGATGATCACGGCCGGGACGAAGATCGCCGACACTCTGTCTGCAAGCCGCTGGACGGGCGCCTTTCCCGACTGCGCAGCGTCGACGAGAGCCGCGATCCGGGCAAGCGCGGTATCGGCCCCGACGCGCGTCGCGCGGACGACGAGCCGGCCGAAGTCGTTGAGGGTCGCTCCGGCTACCTCGCTGCCGGGCTGCACCTCGACCGGGACCGGCTCACCGGTGAGCATCGAGCGGTCGATCGCCGACTCTCCCTCGACGACGACGCCGTCGGTCGCGATCTTCTCGCCCGGGCGAACGACGAACACGTCGCCGACCTCGAGCTCGCTCACCGGGACGAGCTCCTCCCGGCCGCCGCGGACGACGAGAGCGTCCTTCGCGCCGAGCTCGAGCAGCGCCCGGATCGCCTGCGACGCACGGCCCTTGGCGCGCACCTCCAGGTAGCGGCCGAGCAGGATCAGCGTCGTCACGGCGGCGGCGACCTCGAAGTAGGTGTCCGCCGAGACGCCGCCCACGAGGACGACGGTCGACCAGGTCCACGCCGCGAGGGTGCCGAGCGAGATCAGGGTGTCCATGGTGGCGAGCCCGTGGCGCGCACTGCGCCAGGCGAGCCGGTGGAATCCGAGCCCACCGTAGAAGACGACCGGGGTCGAGAGGGCGAATGCCACCCATTCCCAGTCCGCAAACTGAAGTGCCGAGACCATCGAGAGGAGCACGACCGGGACGCTCAGAACGGCCGAGACGGCGAGCCGCGCCCTGAGGACGTCGAGCGGCTCGTCGTGGTGCATGTGGCCGCCGGCGTGCGGCTCATGAGGCCTTGCGCCGTACCCGATCGACTCCACCGCTGCGACGAGCTCCTCGACGGGGACGGGCGACTCACAGCGCACCGTCGCCTGCTCGGTTGCCAGGTTGACGGTCGCCTCGACCCCGTCGAGCTCGTTCAGCCTGCGCTCGATCGACGAGGCGCATGAGGCACAGCTCATGCCCTCGAGGTCGAGCCTGACCTGTTCTGACACAGGCATGACATCAAGGATACCCCATAGGGGTATCTAGGACAAGCACGACGGCCGCGGCATCAGGCATCGTTTCCCGCTTGACCGCGGACGGGCCGAAGACAACCGAGCTGCGCGCAGATCCGGCCTTCCGGCTGCCTCCGGTCGCGGGCGAGTCGCTGCCCGGCCGCGTGCTCGTCTCCACCTACTACGACACCCCGGCGGGCTCGCTCACCCGCGGCTTCATCTCGCTTCGCAGGCGCCAGGAGCAAGCGTCGAGCAGCTGGCGCCTCGAGCTGCCGACCGATGAGGGCCGCATCGAGCTCGAGGAGGATGGCCCCGCAGACCTCGTTCCGGCCGAGTTCCTCTCGCTTCTCGCCGCCCATCTGCATCGCAAGCGCCTCGTTCCGGTCGCGACCCTGCGCACGCACCGGGCCGAGATCGTGTCCACCGCCGGTGGCGCCCGGGTTCAGATCACCGACGACCGTGTCGAGGTGATCGACGGCGTCCCCGGGGTAGTCGACTTCGCCCGCATTCGCGTCGAGCGCCTCACGGGGCCGGCGCGCGCGGCCGACGAGATCGTCGAGCGCCTCGTCGAGGCAGGAGCGCGGCCGCTGCGTAGATCGGGCTCGCAAGTCGTTCCCGGCCTGGCCGTGCCCGAGCCGCGCAAGCCGGGCGCCTGGTTCGCAGAACAGCTGGACGACATCCTGTCCAACGATCCAGGCACCCGCCTCGGAGTCGATCCCGAGCACCTGCACGCGCACCGCGTCGCGATCCGGCGCCTCCGGGGCGCGCTACGCGAGGAGCCGCTGAAAACCGAGCTCGGTTGGATCGGCGGCGCGCTCGGAGCCGTGCGCGACCTCGACGTGCTCACCGAACGGCTGCGCCACGAGGCGGCCCTCCTCGACGGCGGCGAGCGCTCCGCCCTGCGCCCGGTGCTGGCCCGTCTCGCGCGACGGCGGGCACGCGCCCGTGCCGAGCTGATCGAGGCGCTCGGATCGCCCCGGTACCTCGCGCTGCTCGACGCCCTCGAGGAGTTGGCCCCCGCGAAGTTCGAGTCGAGCCGTGACCTGACCGAGCTCGCAGGCCATGAGTTTCGCCGGCTCCGCCGCGATGTGGAGAGCGCAGGGCCCGAGCCGGCCGACGAGGTGCTGCACGAGCTGCGCAAGCGCGCGAAGCGGATCCGCTACGCCTCGGAGCGCGCGCGCAAGGCCGGCGCGACCTCCCTGGGCAAGGTCGTCGACGAGGCGAAGGCGCTTCAGGACGTGCTCGGTGCGCACCAGGATGCGGTCGTGATGGAGAACGAGCTGCGCGAGCTCGTCGGCGAGACCGCGACACCGATTCGCGCGATCGCGATCGGACGCCTGATCGAGCGCGAGCGCGCGCTCCGCGAGTCGTCCGTCGCGGAATGGCCCGCGGCCTGGAGGCGCCTCGAGAAGGAGGGGAAGAAGGCGTTTCCGAGGGCCAGGCACCGCAAACCACGCGCGCCGAAGCCCGAGGGCGACCCGGCCCCGGCGTCTTCGACCGACGCCGAGCCGCCCACCTAGCCGTATCTACGCGCGCGAAGGCTCCATCGGCGGCCGGGCGATGATGTAGATCAACGCGCCGATCACCGGGACGAACAGGAGCAGCGCCGTCCAGCCGGCCTTCGCCCACCCGGAGTGGTCGTGGCGCTTGAAGTTGTCGACCAGGATGAAGATCAGGAACGCGACCCAGATCACCCAGGCGAAGAAGATGAACATCGTCCACATGATGTCGAGGAACGGATAGCTATCCGCGATCAGGCTCATTGTCGGGGGCTCCTCTTTCGAAAGATTGATTACAACGCAAATCAGGCGTTCTGACGCTCACTACAGCACCTCCGACGGACGGCTCTGCCGTTGCGAACCCGGAGGCTGGGAGCATCGGGCCTCGTCCGCGCGCGCACGATTGGCGCGCACGGACGAGGCGTCATTGCTCTCTAGCGGCGGCGTGCGACGCGGCGCGACGTCCGCCGTGCGACTCTGCGTGCTCCGAACATCTCGATCCTCCAGACCGTTGTAGGGGTCAGCTCGCGGGTGCGGCTGCGGGCTTGGCGGCGGTGTGCGTATCGACGTCCTCCGATGCGAGGAGGCCGATCGCGACCAGGTCGACCGGGCTGATGAACCCGTCGGAGATCCGGAACCCGCCCGCACGCGCAACTGCATCACGCAGCGGCACGGCCCAGTGGTGCTCGATCAGGATCAGCGCCGCGGCGCTGTTGTTCGGGATGTCGTCGAGCACGTCCCACGCGTCTTCATCCGAGAAGAAGTTGACGCCGTCGGCGGTCGCCTCGGCGCCTGCCTCCGCACCGGCCTCCATCCCCTCCTCGCCTGCGATCCCGAGACCGATCAGCGCGCCGATCTTGGTCCCGACCTCGATTGCCTCGTCGCGGGTCAGGTTGCTGAGATGCTCGACCTCGAGCTCACCTGCCGCGTCCTTGTAGACGACGAGCGAGTCGATCACGCGGACGGTTCCGCTGTCATGGAGCCGCTCGAGCTCCGCGATGATCTCGCCGTGGAAGTCGGGCTCCGAAAAGCCCAGGACGATCAGCTGTACAGGTCCGATTGCCATCGTGCTCCTTTCGCTAGCTCTTCGAATCAACCTGGAGTATCGCGATGCGCACCCACCTGCGCGACATCCGATTCGGGTTAGAGCGCCCAATCGGCCGACGATCCGGAACCTACCTACGCGGCCGCCCGAGCTGCGAGACGAGAATTGCCAGGACGGTCACCAGATAGAGCTGCCCCATCAGCGCCTCGACGATCGCGAGCATCCGGCCGAGCTGGTGCGCGGCCGTGTAGTCGCCGTACCCGACGGTTGCGAGCGTGACGAAGCTGAAGTACTGGAACAACGGACGCGAAGCGGACGCCGTCTGGACGAAGAACGCCGACTGACTGAGGTAGTTCGATGCCCCGTAGACGTAGACGAAGAACATCCCGATCAGCAGGTAGATCCCGATTGCACCTGTCACCGACTGCGAGTTCACGGACGCCTGACGCGAGACGCCGAGCGCGATTACGACAATCGTCGCAAGTGTGAGTACAGCCGAGTAGAGCGAGACACCGCCCGCCACGCTCCTGCTCGTGTCCCACACCTCGCCCCCCACCGCCACGATCACCGAGACCCCGATCACCAGATACTCGATCCGGTAGACGCTCGCGCGGCCTCCGGTCCACATTGCGAGCGCGAGCATTAGCGCCTGGAGGACGACGATCACGCTCAGAGTCCACGGACTGGTGGGCGCAAGCGCCGAGAACGTGAACACGATGATCACGAAGCCGAGAACGCCCGCATAACGATGGGCGTCGCGGATCTGGGCCAGGCGGCGAGACCTCCGCTGCTCTGCGAGGTTGTTGGTTGAGGGGTCCGCACCGGCCATGTCGAGCCGCGATCATAGGCCGGGATGAGCCGGGCGAAAATCCTCTATCTGCTACGCCATGCGAAATCGAGCTGGGACGACCCCGAGCTCGCGGACCACGATCGGCCGCTCGCGCCGCGTGGGGCCCGAAACGCGGCGGCTCTCCCCGCGCAGCTCCGCGCCAGGGGGATCTCGCCGGAGCTGATCCTCTGTTCCTCGGCGCAGCGAGCCCGCGAGACGCTCGCCGGCGTGTTGCCGGCACTCGATACCGAGTCGGAGATCCGGATCGAGGACGACCTCTACGGCGCCGGCGCAGGACAGCTGATCGAGACGCTCCGAGCCGTTCCGCGAAGCGACCGCGTCGGTGATGGTGATCGGACACAACCCCGGTCTCGAGGAGCTCGCAGCGCAACTCGACGCGCACGCGTCGGGAGCGCCACTCCCGACAGGTGCCCTCGTAACGTTCGAGGTCAGCGTCGAATGGCAGGCGCTCGCTGTCGGCGGTGCAACGCTCGTCGACCGCTACACGCCACGCGCAGGCTAGGCGGTCGCGGCTCGTGCCGCTCCGCGCGCCCCCAATCGCGCGCCCTTGCGGCTCGCCTCGTCCTGGCTTTCGACCCAGGCCCGCCCCTTCTACGTAAGCCGAGGTCCCGCGCTCGTAGGTCGCGACGGCTTGCGCCGCACCCGACTCTGCGACGGCCCGCTCGAGCCCGGCGGACCGTCGCTCGGCGCGCTGTCCGTCATGAGAGCGCGAGCTTCTTGGCCTGCTCGATCTCACTCCTCTGACGCTGATCGCGCGCGATCGTACAAAGTGTCCTGTCTACCGGAGCGATGCGACAGTTCGCCGGCTCGGGAACATGGACGGCTGGTACTCGCGGTTCGCGCGCGGAGCTGATCGCCTTGTCACGGAGCTCGACGAGCCGGGCGAGCTCCTCCGAGGGCGACTTCGCCGCGGCGGCGGACGCCGCGTGCGGCTTGTGGGTCGTCACGCGGTGCGCGGCGGAGCCCGCGCCTCCGGCCATCCGCGACGTCAGCGTGTGGTGCCCGTCGGTGCCGGCCTCCGGGAACTCCGCGATCGTCTGCTTGCGGAGCACGTAGACGCCGGCCGCGAGCAGGGCGCCGATGATCAGGATCCCCGACCAGGTGCGGAGCGCGTGCGTCCCGCCCCACAGGATCAGGAGCAGCCAGACGAACGCGACGATGCCCCAGGTCAGGCCGGCGCGAACATTGAGCACCGGCGCGATCTCGCGCCGGATCCCGGTCGCGATCCGAGACGGACCGGCAAGCGCGGAGCCGATCACGATCAGGAGGCCGTAGAGCACGACGGCCCAGCCGATCTGGCCGAGGATCTCCGTCACGATCAGCCAGACGTGATGGACCGGCGTGCGGTACTCCGGCTGGGCGAGCGAGTTGATCACGTAGTTGCCGATCACGCGCCGCGCGACGAGCTCGAGCAGGCCGACGATGACGAGACCCCAGCCGACATGAAGGAGCGTCTTGCGCCTCTCACCGTGCGCGAGGTAGATCGCGAGGGCGTAGAGAAGGAACACGAGCACGAGCAGCCAGACGCTCAGCACCTTGACCGCGCGGATTCCGGTCTGCGCGTAGGAGAGCTGATCGGAGCTCATGATCGTGATCATCCCGGCGTTGGCCGGAAGGTTGTCGAGCGCGGATTGCGGGATCCCGAGCTCGAGCCCGAGCTCGGTCAGCAGCTGGCTGACGTCGAGGGTCACGTTTCCGTTACCCGTGTCGATGCCGTGGCCGGTCTTGTTCTCGAGGACGTCGACGAGCTGCTGATGCGCGAGCGTGCTCGCCTGGACGAACAGCGCCTGGAAGCGCGGCTGGGCGAGCAGGTACTCGACCGCCTTCGTGGCCGGCTCGCGGAGCGCCCCCGCCGCCGGAGCAGCCAGCTGCTGTAGGTTCTTGGGCAGCCTGGTCTGGAGCTGCGACGCAACGTTGA
Source organism: uncultured Actinomycetota bacterium (assembly GCA_963762215.1). GTDB lineage: Bacteria > Actinomycetota > Thermoleophilia > Gaiellales > Gaiellaceae > PALSA-600. The sequence continues at coordinate 104,832 of CAVXKB010000010.1, read as the reverse complement.
CGTTGTTGTAGAGCTGGTTGACGAGCTGCGTCGCGACGGCGCTCCGCACCTGCGGGTCCTGGATCACCTTGGCGCTGGCGTTGTTCCACGAGGTGTTGTCGAGAAGCTGGCGGTTGACGAACGTGGTCAGGATCGACAGGAAGCCGATGATCGAGGCCAGGATGACCAGCGACCAGACGCCGACGCGGCGCCGGCGCGAGAGTTTGCCGGGTGCGGCAGCCGGTGCGGCGGCCGGGGGAGTCGCGACGGTGCTCTGCTCAGACATGATCCTCGATCCTTTCGGGGGCGGCTACGGCCCGCATCATCCCATGAGGGCGATTTGCTTGGCCAGGTGAGTTGTTGTCAGGGCACGTACGGCGACCGATCCCCCCGGATCGCGCAGCGCAACGGTATCGGTCTCGCGAGCCGGGGAACGCCGCCTCCTCTCCTTCGTCCGTGCGCGCCTACTCTGACGGCTCCACGGGAGCCGCGCCTCACCCGGAGAGGGTGATCTAGCGTTGGCCCGTGAGCTCGACGGGTCTGCCGGCCCAGACGCGCTTGATCGCACGCACGAGGAGCGCAGCGAACAGGAGCTGGAAGGCGAGCTCGCCCGGGATCATGTAGCTGTCGAGCCCGATCTCCGCCGTCAGCATCGTCATCGCGGCCAGGCACTGGAGAGCGAAGAGCAGGCGCGACCGCCCGTCGTCGAGGCAGGCGAGAGCGAGCCAGCCTCCGAGCGCGAGCCCGGCCACGAACAGGATCGATGCTGCGCCGAGGTGGAGCCAATCGAGGACGGGATCGAGCCTGAACGGCGTGAGCGGTATCGGCACCATCAGTGCGAGCACCGTCGCCGCGGAGAGCCTGACCTTCCTGGAGACAACGGCGTACGGAGGCAGGCGCCGGAGGCCGGCGGCACTGAGGGCGATGCAGAGCGCGAAACCGCCCACGTACGGCACCACGGTCGGCAGGCCGTTGCCGTAGTAGCTCAGCCCACAGCGCAGCGCGGGCCACGAGGGCTCGATCGCGCAGCACGCGAGCATCGTCGCCACGAAGAGGGCCTGGCCGGTGATGACGAAGCGAACCGCGTCGTCGGCGTCGCGCCGGTTGCGATCGTCGAGCATGTGCTCGTTCTTTCCCGATCGGCGAGGCGAAAAACCGCCGGCCACACCGGCGCGGGCGCTACTTGACGGTGAAGTACGTCTTCGGCGCGGCCGCCGAAGCAGCGAAGTACCACTTGCCCGCGGTCAAGCTCAGGTTGCGGGAGCTCGTCCCAACCGCGGCTACGCCGCTGAGCCTCGTCGGTAGCGAGCCGAGCTTGCCGACCACGAGGCCGACCTTCTTCGAACGATCGATCACGGTGAACTTGTAGAGGCCGGCCTTCGCGGTCTTGACCGTCTTGCCGCCCATCATCAGCGTCGGCTTCCCCGCTGCGCTGACCGACGCGGCGAACGTCCCGAGCGTCTTCACCGTCTTGCCGCCCGAGCTCGTCCCGCCGCCCGTGCTGCTACCGCCGCCCGAGCCGGAGCCGGTTGTCGAGCCGCCGCCGGAGCTGGAGCCACCGCCACCACCGGCGGCCATCACCGTCGCGGAGGTGCTGAATCCGACGCGTGACGATGCGCCCATGTTGGTGTCCGAGATCGTGAAGCTCGAGTTCGTCGGCAGGTTGAACGGGCCGAACGTCGACGGTACGTCGATCCCCATTCCGGTGCTGTTCAGGTCGCTCGAGACTGAGACGCCCGGGCCGGTCATCGAGAACTTCGGGTTCGGGAAGTCGCCCGAGTCGTACACCTGGATCGTGTACGAGCCTGCCGGAATCGTCGTGCCGGACGAGATAACGGCGCCGGAGTCGGTCTTCACCTGCAGCGAGTTCGTCGTGTAGACGACGTTGATCGTTGCGCCGTCGGCGATCGTCGTGTCGGCCGAGCGGGCGCTGCCTGCGGTCAGCCCGAGCGCACAGCCGCACAGCGCAAGCGCAACCAGGGAAAGGCGTCTCCGCCCCGTACCGGGACCTACGGGCATTCACCCGTTGTAGCAGGTCGACACTCTCTTCGCGTGGGGCCTTTACACCCCGATCACGTGCCGATCAGCTGACGGTCAGGATGCCCTTCATCCCTGCGGCGGCATGCCCCGGGAGCGTGCACAGATACTCGTATTTGCCGGACCGCAGGAAGGTCATGACGAGCTTGCCCTTCGCCTTGGGCGAGATCTGCTTCGTCCCCTTGCCGTTGCAGGTGTTCGCGGTGCCGCCCTTGTTGCTCGAGCAGACCTTGAAGTCGTGGGGAAGGTTGCCGTTGTTCGTGATCGTGAACGTCACGATGCCGCGGCTGACAGTCGTGGGCTTGACGGTGAAATGGAACTCGTTCGAGCTGTTGATCGTCACCGAGACCGACTTGATCAGCTTCCCGTTGTCGGTAGCTGCGGTGGCGGTTCCGACGCACGCGACGGCGAGAGCCGAGGCGGCGAGAAGGCGGGTCAGGAATCTCATGGTCTCCCCCAAGGGTCGTTTGCGCTGCAGCACCATGCTATTCGAGGGGTCCGGTCCCGCGACCTGCCGGGTTGCCCGGCTCCGCGACCGATGTGCCTCGCGGAGACGGGCAGAGCCGAGGCCGCGCCTAAACGGCGGCGGCCTCAGGCTCGGGGGCAGGAGCTGCGGCAGCGTCGGTCGGCACGGTCTGGATCGTCTGCAGGATCCGTCCGGCGATCTGGTACGGGTCGCCGAGCGAGTTCGGCCGGCGGTCCTCGAGATAGCCCTTGTAGTCGTTGTTCACGAAGCTGTGCGGGACACGGACCGAAGCCCCACGGTTGGCGACGCCGTAGTTGAACTTGTCGATCGACTGGGTCTCGTGGAGCCCCGTGAGCCGCATGTGGTTGTCAGGGCCGTACACCGCGATGTGGTCGTCCTTGTGCTCGTCGAACGCCTTCATCAGCTCCTCGAAGTACTCCTTGCCGCCGACCTCCCGCATGTACTGGGTCGAGAAGTTCGCATGCATCCCGGAGCCGTTCCAGTCGTGCTCCATGCCGAGCGGCTTGGGATGGAAGTTGACATCGACGCGGTGCTGCTCGCAGAGGCGAAGCAGTAGGTAGCGGGCAATCCAGACCTCGTCGGCGGCGCGCTTCGAGCCCTTGCCGAAGATCTGGAACTCCCACTGGCCCTTCGCAACCTCGGCGTTGATCCCCTCGTGGTTGATGCCGGCGGCGAGGCAGAGGTCGAGGTGGGTATCGACGATCTTGCGCGCGACATCGCCGACGTTCTTGTACCCCACGCCCGTGTAGTACGCGCCCTGCGGCTCGGGGAAGCCTTCCGGCGGGAAGCCGAGCGGACGGCCGTCGCGGTAGAGGAAGTACTCCTGCTCGAAGCCGAACCACGTGCCGGGGTCATCCGGGATCGTCGCGCGGCTGTTGCTCGGATGCGGCGAGTTGTCGGGAAGCAGCACCTCGCACATGACGAGCGCACCGTTGTCCCTGGCGGGATCGGGGAAGACGGCGACCGGCTTCAGCATGCAATCCGAGTCGCGGCCTTCGGCCTGGCGGGTCGAGCTGCCGTCGAAGCCCCACATCGGGAGCTGCTCGAGCGTCGGGAAGGCGTCGAACTCCTTCACCTGGGTCTTGCCTCGAAGGTTCGGAACCGGCTCGTAGCCGTCCAGCCAGATGTATTCGAGCTTGAACTTCGGCATTACACCTCCCTCGTTTGAGCGTTAAACACGAAAAAGGCCCAAGCACTCCTCCAAGGGAGTCCTCAGGCCTCGTCGCCCTGCGCTGGCCACGGGGTCAGCGCGCCCACTTAAGGTACCGAGCGCGCTCCGGCCACGTCAAACCGGAACCGGCCCGCTACTTCCCAGCCCGACCCGATCGCGCCTAATCGGCGCGTCAGGTCTCGATCGCCGGTGCCGCTGCGTACTCGTCGGCGGTGACCGCCGTTCCCCACGTCGCTGCGTTTCCCGCGTCGTCGACCTGGACGATCGCGAGGTGGGTCATGAAGCGGTTCGGCGCGGCGCCGTGCCAGTGCTCTTCGTCCGGCTCGAAGAAGACGCGGTCACCGGGGCGGATCACCTCGACCGGGCCGCCGCGGCGCTGGGCGAGCCCGACTCCTTCGGTGACGAAGATCGTCTGCCCGTTCGGATGCGTATGCCAGTGGGTGCGCGCTCCCGGTGAGAAGTGGACGCTGCTCGCGCTGACGCGCGAGGCACCCGAGGGCGCCGCCACCGCGTCGACGCTGACCGAGCCGGTGAACCAATCGCCCGGCCCCAGCATGGTCTCGACACTGTTCCTGGTGATCTGCAACGGTCGGCCTCCCGATCGAGCTTACTCCGCCCGGAGTACGGCCTCACGGTAACGCTCCGCCTGCTTCGTGTGGAGCACGATCTCCGGCGGATCGCCCCAGTTCGCCCCGCTCTCCGGGAACGGCACGTCGATGCGCAGTGCCGTGTCGTCACCGTCACCCTGAACCTGGACGTTCTCCGCCGAGAACGAGTACGTCGGGTACCCGTTCGCCAGCTGGAACTTCCGCTTGTAGGCCGCATATCCGGTCTCCGGAACGGGCGGAGCAGGGCTCGTGTAGTCGAGGATCATCAGGATCACGAACTTGTGCTTTCCCTCGGGCCCTCCCGTGGCGAGCAGGATGCGAGAGTCGGTCAGGACCGCACGCACGCGGAAGGTCGTGACGCCGCCACCGCTCACCGACACCCGGCGGAATCGGTGGTAGAGCTTCAGGCCCGCCTCCTCCAGCAGGACGTGCTCGTCGTCCCCGATCGGGAGCCGATCGACGAACGCGCCCTTCTGCCTCGAGCGGACCCACAGCACGCCGCCGACGACGAACACGACCACGAGGACGGCGAACACTGCGACGGGCATGCGTCAGTGGTCGGCGGAGCGTTCGATCGCCTGCAGCGCAAGCTTCTCGTCGACCTCGCCGGGGAGACCGCTCACCCCGACCGCCCCGACGCGCACGTCGCCGTCGAAGACGGCAACCCCGCCGAGAAAGAACGTGAAGAACGGATCGAAGCTCGCGCGCTCAATGGCGTCGTTCGCCACCTTCTCTGCAAGCTCGCGCGTCGTGCGCGCGTCCGAGCGAGCAGCGGTGTACGCCTTCCTCTGTGCGTTCAGGCGCGTGTCGGGCGCAGCGCCGTCCATCGTTGCGGCGGCGATCAGCTCTCCGTGGTCGTCGGCCACGAACACGGACACCGGCCCCGGCGCGGCCGAGACGACCGCCTCGACGATGGCGAGCGCGCGGGAGAGCTTCATCCGACGGCCTTCTTCACGAGCGCGCTGATCCGCGCCTCCTCGGCGGCGGTCAGCTCCTTCAACGCGAACGCAGTCGGCCACATCGCGCCGTCGTCGAGGTTCGCCCTCTCGTTGAAGCCCAACGTGGCGTACCTCGTCTTGAACTTGTGGCCGCTCTGGAAGAAGCAGACGACCTTGCCGTCGAGCGCGTAGGCGGGCATGCCGTACCAGGTCTTCGGGGAGAGAGCCGGAGCGCTGGCCTTGATGATGGCGTGGAGCCGGGTGGCCATGTCGCGATCCGGCTCGGGCATCTCGGCGATCTTCGCGAGCACGTCCTGCTCGCCGTCCGCCTTGCCAGCCCGTTTGCCACGCCGCGCGGTCGCCTTCTGCTCCTGGGCGCGCTCCTTCATCGCGGCGCGCTCCTCGGCCGTGAATGCAGGTCTCTTCTCAGCCATCGGCGTTGCGTCCTGTGTTCAGGGCGACGGCGGCGCGAACGAGGGCCTTGAAAGCGGTCTCGTCGATCTCTTCGCCTTCGCGAAAGTCGATCGCGCGCCTGACGTTGCCTTCCAGGCTCGAGTTGAACAGGCCCGAGGGATCCTCCAGCGACGCGCCCTTGGCGAAGGTCGTCTTCACGACGCTCTTGTAGGTCTCGCCCGTGCAGACGATCCCGTCGTGCGACCACACGGGCACGCCCGGATTCGTGGCCTTTCGCCACTTCCACTCCTCGATCACGTCCGGGTCGGCCTGCTTGATGAGAGCCCGGATCCTGGCGAGCATCTCGCCGCGCCAGTCGTCGAACTCGGCGATTCTCAGGTCGATCTGCTCCGAGGGAGAGTCGGGCTCCTGCGGGGCGTTCTTCGTCACGACCCTGCGGATCCTAGGCGGGAAGGGCGTACGACGGAGCGACGGAGCCCACGACAAGGGGCCCGCAAAGGTCGTCTGTGATGTGAATGCGAGTGACGAGAGCCTGTGTGTTGCCGGGCGGGACCGATGTCACGTAGAGCGTCGGTGGGTCGAGGCAGTACTGGGAGGGCTGGTGCTGGGCCCAGGTGACGCCGAAGACGGCATCGTCGCCGTGCCGCAACGGGATCGGATCCTTCTGGTGGATCCTGCGCTTGGCGACCGACGCGTATGTGCCCCCGTGATCGACCCTCTGCAGAGCCATTCGCCCATTCGGCTCGCGTGCGCTGAACGTCGGATATCCGAGCAATGTGCAGGTGTGACGAGAGGTGTTGGTGAACGAGAACAACGCGGCGGCGTTCAGGCCGGCTGTCCCCGGGGTCATGACCTCGGCAAGAGCGAGCTGGGACGACTTGCAGGGAAGGGGCGCCGTCGTGCCTGTGCTGGTCGTCGCACAGACCAGAGCGACAGCTGCGCCAAGCGCAGAAGCTGCCAGAGCCACGGGCCCCCCTCGCATGCGCCCACTGTAACGGCGTTGTCGGAGTTTGAACAGCGCCGTACCGGCGGCTCACGAGACGGACGCCTCGTGCCCGCTTGCGCCTGCCGCGCCGAACGTCACTGCCGGTCTGAGGAAGTCCTCGCGGCGGCTAGCGCGTTCTTCCGGACATTCGCTCGTCCCAACTCGGGATCGGGAGCGGGAACTTGAGCCGAATTGCGTCGAGTCGCTGCTCGAGAAGGGGATTGTCCGCAGACCAGGTCTCGGCGAACGCTTCCAGCTCCTGCGCGCGAGCGACGATCGAGCAGTAGAGGTCGAACACCGCGCCCGCCGCCTGCTCTCTTGCCTCGCTGTCGGCGTCTTCGTCGACCAGAGCGCCCAGCTCGGCGGCGATGCGTGCAACGACGAGCTCCCAGCGAACCTTGTCCGATTCCAACCGCGCGCCCCAGTGTTCCATGGGCCTCAGCGTGGCCCCGGCGGCGTCGTCGCGCGCTGGCGGTGCGGCTGGTCCAACCCGCCCCCATGGGCTGGAACGCCGGGCCCGGCGGCTCGCCGCTGTAGGTCTGGTGCGGCCCGACGACCGGCAATGCGGTCGACCATCGCGGCTGCGGCCGCGAGACCCGCCGTGATCCGGTCGTCGCCGGGCTGGCCCAACACGACGCCGGTGATCGTCGCCCGCTTGCCGTCGAGCCGGCGGATGGCCCGGAACGCAAAGCAGCCGCCGGCAGCGTCGTCCGAGCCGGTCTTCACGCCGACGAACCCGTCGTACCCGAGCAACGTGTCCGTGTTGTGGACGGTCCCGGCGACCGGGAGGGTCGCGCTCGGTGTGGAGACCATGCTCGCGAATACCGGTAGGCGCATGGCTCGTTCGACGATGCGCACCTGGTCGGCGGCAGTCGACACGGTTGCGTCGTCGTAGCCGCTCGGGTCGGTGTAGCGGGTGCGCGTCATGCCGAGCGACCGGGCCGCGGCATTCATCCGGGCGACGAACCGATCCTCCGAGCCGGCGTCCCAGCGCGCCAGAACCGCCGCGATGTTGTTCGCCGACGGCAGCAGCAGGGCCTGCAGCGCCTGCAGCTCGGTCAACTCCTCTCCGGCCTCGATCGACACGGTCGACTCCTGCTGCCCGCGGCGGCGGTCGGTGTCGGCGACATCGGCGTCGGTGAGCATGATCGTCGGGCCTTCCTGGCCGAGGCCGAGAGGGTGGTCGCGGAGCACGAGATAGGCCGTCATCACCTTCGCGACGCTGGCGATCGGGGCCGGATGCTGGTTCGGGCCTGCGTGGACATGCGGCTGCCCTGTTTCGACGAACGCGGCTTGGCCGTATGCCGGCCACACCGTGCGGGGCACCGCTTCGCCGGCCGCACCGCTGCGCTCGGCGCGAAGGGCGTCGATGGGTGAGGCAGCCCTCGAGGACGACTTCAGCAGCTGGTAGCCGATCGCGGCCATCGCCGCGATCACGACCAGCATGCCGGCGACACGCATCCAGCGGATCCGGATCCGGCGAGTCGTCCGTCGCGCGCGCTTGCCGTACGCCATGACTCCAGTCAAGAGAGCGCGGCGTTGCCGGCACGTATGCGGTTTTCGATACACCGACGAAACACGCCAGCTCGTACCATCAGAACGTGCGCGTATTGATCGTCGAGGACGAGCCGTACATGGCCGAAGCCATCCGCGATGGGCTCCGCCTGGAAGCGATCGCGGCCGACATCGCCGGTGACGGCAACGCCGCGCTCGAGCTCCTGAGCTTCAACGCCTACGACATCGCCGTTCTCGACCGGGACATTCCCGGCCCTTCCGGCGACGACATCGCCGAGCGCATCGTCGCCTCGGGGAGCGGCATGCCGATCCTGATGCTCACCGCTGCCGACCGTCTCGACGACAAGACCACCGGGTTCGAGCTCGGCGCCGACGACTATCTCACGAAGCCGTTCGAGCTCCGGGAGCTCGTGCTTCGGCTCAGAGCGCTCGACCGCAGGCGCGCCCACAACAGGCCACCCGTGCGGGAGATCGCGGGTCTCCGGCTCGACCCGTTCCGCCGAGAGGTCTACCGCGACGGCCGCTACGTCGCGCTGACCCGGAAGCAGTTCGCGGTGCTCGAGGTCCTCGTCGCCGCCGAAGGCGGTGTCGTCAGCGCCGAACAGCTCCTGGCGCGAGCGTGGGACGAGTTCGCCGACCCGTTCACCAACGCCCCTCGCATCACGGTCTCGGGACTGCGCAAGCGTCTCGGCGAGCCGTGGATCATCGCCACGGTGGCCGGCGTCGGCTACCGCATCGACGCCGACCCAAACCCCGGGCGCGAGGCCGAAGAGCGTGAATAGGGCCCCGGGGTTGAGCGTTCGCCTCAAGCTCACCCTCAGCTACGCCGGCTTCCTCATGCTTGCCGGCGTCTTGATGCTCGCCGCCGTTTGGGTGGTCGTTCTCCGCTACATCCCCGACGGTCAGCTCTACTACATGCATCCCTCGTGGTGGTTCGTGGTCAACCGCTCCGACCCCCTGCACGGGTTCGGCTCGGTGGCGGTCATCGTGCTGGCGTTCCTGCTGGCGTTCGGCCTCCTGGGAGGGTGGCTTCTCTCCGGCCGGATGCTCGCGCCCCTTGCTCGCATCACGGACGCCACACGCATGGCGGCGAACGGATCGCTCTCGCACCGGATTGAATTGGAGGGCCGAGGCGACGAGTTCCGCGAGCTCGCCGACGCGTTCGACGCCATGCTCGCGCGGCTCGAGGCGCACCTCGCCGAGCAGCAGAGATTCGCAGCCAATGCCTCCCACGAGCTGCGCACCCCGCTGGCGATCACGCAGACACTCCTCGACGTGGCCCGTAACGACCCGAACCGCGACACCGACGAGCTCGTCGACCGCCTCCACGCCGTCAACACGCGGGCGATCGACCTCACCGAAGCCCTGCTCCTGCTCGGCCGCGCCGACCAACGGTCCTTCACCCCGGAGCACCTCGACCTGTCCCTCATCGCAGAAGAAGCCACAGAGACGCTCCTCCCGCTCGCCGAGAAACGCGGCCTCACCATCGAGACCTCCGGCGACCTGACCCCCACCGTCGGCTCACACGCGCTTCTGCTGCAGCTGAGCACGAACCTCCTCCACAACGCGATCGTCCACAACCTGCCCGAGCACGGCAGCGTGTGGGTCACGACCAGCGTTCACCCGAAGCGAGCGCTGCTCACCGTCGAGAACACCGGCGAGAAGCTCACCCCGCAGGCAGCATCCACACTCGCCGAGCCATTTCTCCGCGGCACCAACCGCATCCGCGCCGACCACGCAGGTGTCGGCCTCGGCCTGGCAATCGTCAAGAGCATCACCCAGGCACACGACGGCATTCTCACCCTCACTCCCCGGGCTGAAGGTGGGCTCCGCGTCACGGTGCAGCTCCCCGCCGCCCCAGGCAGTCGCTGGCTTCGTAGGGTCAATCAGCCGTGAGTGGCGGCCCGAGCAGCGTCATCTCGTACTTCTCGAAGACCGCCGCCACGGTTGCGCGGTCCGGCATCCCGTTCCGCGTGAGCGGGCCGAGCTCCTCGTAGAACTTGTGGCCGCCGCCGGGCGTGTAGACCACCACGATCTCGCCCGGGTCGTCGGTCAGGTTGAGGAATGCGTGCGGAACGCCCGAAGGGAGGTACGCGAATCCGCCCTCCTCGATGTGGAATGTCTCGTCGCCGATCTGGATCTTGTAGTGCCCCTTCAGAGCGTGGATCGTCTCCTCCTGCTTGTGGTGGACGTGAAGCGGAGGGCCGCCCTTGGGAGCGACCTCGACGACGAAGTAGTCGAAGGCGCCGCCCGTGTCCTCGCCGGTGACCTTGAAGATCAGATCTCGTCCTGGGCCGGACTGAAGCCGTAGCCCGTCGCGTGGCTCCAACACCTTGGGAGCAAGAGCTGGCATGTCGTCTCCTTTGGCTGTGCCGAGCGGTTCGCGCGGCAGATATATTTCACACTCGCAAGTAAAGTATCGAGGTTTTACTTCACAGTGTCAAATAACTCTCATGATCCATCGGGCTGGCTCGCAGAGCTGCCCGAACCCGACGCCTTCAGCCCGGAGGAGTTCCACGCGTGGCGCGGCCTGATCCGTCTGCGTGAGGCCGTGATGCGCGAGATCGACCACCGCCTCCGTCAGGACAGCGACCTGTCGCTCGCCGACTACGGCGTCCTGGTCACGCTCGTCACCGCCCCTGACCTGAGACTGCGCATGAGCAGCCTCGGCGCTCAGCGAATGCTCACGCCGAGCGGGATCACCCGCGTGGTCATCCGCCTCGAGGAACGGGGTCTCGTTCGCCGCGATCCCGACCCGGCAGACGGGCGGGCGGCATTCGCCGTGCTCACGAGACCCGGGCTCCAGGCGCTACGACAGGCGCAGGTCGTCCACCATGCGGCAGTCCGCGAGCTCTACCTCGGACGGCTCACGCGGCAGGAACTGGACAGGCTCGCTCGACTCTTCGAGAAGGCGCTGCCGGGCGTCGTCGGCGCCTCGCTCTGGCCGCCGCCGGCTATCGGCACCGAACCGTAGAGCGGGGGACCAGTGACCGCCGCGCCCCTCGAATCCACCGAGCAGGACCGGCGCGCGCCGGCAGGCCGTCTCAACGCGATGACCTGAACGCTGCTCGGAGCTCTGAGGCGAACAGCTCGGGCTCTTCCCAGGCGGCGAAGTGGCCGCCCCTGTCGACCTGGTTGTAGTAGGCGAGCGTCGGGTAGACCTGCTCGACCCAGCTGCGCGGCGCAACGAAGATCTCGCCGGGAAATGCGCTGAAGGCGACCGGTACCGAGACCGGCGATGGAGCGTGGCCGGCGGCCTTGGCTCCCGCCTGTGCAGCCTCCCAGTACGACCGGGCTGCCGACTCGCCGGTGCCCGTCAACCAGTACAGAGTGATGTTGTCGAGGATGCGATCCGGTGTGAGGTTGCCCGACGGCTTCCCTTCGAGGAAGGCGCGGGAGATCTTGTAGTAGCTGTCCGTGTCGTGATCGAGCAGCCAGGCCGCCAGGGCAATCGGCGAGTCCAGGAGTGCGTAGCCGACGGTCTGCGGCCGTGTCGCCTGCTCGAGGAAGTAGCCGTAGCCGGTCTGCCTGAACGTGGCGACCGCATCGGCTGCCGCCCGCTCGTCGTCGCTGTCTCCGCCAAAGGTGCCCCCGAGCCCCGGCACGAGCAGGTTGAAATGGACGCCGGCCAGCCCTTCGGCCCCGTCGCGAGCCATCGAATCGGTGACAGCAGCACCCTGGTCGCCGCCCTGTGCGACGTAGCGGGTGTAGCCGAGCCGGCGCATCAGCTCGGGCCACGCCCGCGCGTCGCGGCCGGCATACCAGCCGAGCTCGGTCGGCTTGGCGGTAAAGCCATAGCCGGCGAGCGACGGCAGCACCACATCGAACGCGTCATCGACGCTGCCGCCGTGCGCGGTCGGGTCGGTGAGCGGGCCGATCGTCTCGAGCAACTCGATGACGGAGCCGGGCCAACCGTGCGACATGATCAGCGGCAACGCGTTCTCATGGGCCGACTTCACATGGATGAAATGAAAGTCCAGCCCATCGATCTCGGTCGTGAACTGAGGGAGTGCGTTCAGCGCCGCCTCGCAGCGGCGCCAGTCGTACTCCGTCGCCCAGTAGCGGGCAAGCTCCTGGAGCGCTTCGAGCTGAACGCCCTGTGACCGATCCTCGACGAGCTCCCTGGCCGGCAGGCGCGTCGACGCGATCCGGCGACGGAGGTCATCGATGGCCTCGTCGGGAATGTCGACCTGAAATGGGCGAACCTCAGTCGCGATGTCATGTGTCGTGGTCATGCAAACCTCCGTCCTCGCATGGTCTCCGAAAGGAAGCGTGAGCGGCGCGTCCCAGACGCGCGCCGCTCACGCGTAACCTCTCAACGGAGCGACCTGAACGCCGCGCGGATCTCGGCCGAGAAGAGCTCGGGCTCCTCCCAGGTGGCAAAGTGGCCGCCCTTGTCGACCTGGTTGTAGTAGATGACGTTCGGGTAGCTCGTTTCGACCCAGCTCCGAGGCGTCTTCCAGATCTCGCCTGGGAATGAGGTAAAGGCGAACGGAATCTGGGAGGCGGGAAGGGGCTCGCGGCCTGCGGCCGGGGCGTCGGCGCCGTAGGCCTCCCAGTACGACCGGGCGGCGGAGGCGCCGGTGCCGGTCAGCCAGTACAACGTGATGTTGTCGAGGATGTGATCGCGGGTGAGGTTGCCCGAGGGCCGCCCGTCGACAAACGCGTCGGCGATCTTGTAATAGGCGTCCGTGTCGTGGTCGACCATCCAGGCGGCAAGGGCGACCGGCGAATCCAGGAGCGCGTAGCCGATCGTCTGCGGCCGGGTGGCCATCTCCACGAAGTAACCGGTTCCGGACTTCTGGAAGGTGGCGATCTGCGCGGCCGAGGCGCGCTCCTCGTCGGTGTTCGTCGGCATGGGCCCGTTCAACGCCGGCACGAGCAGGTTGGTGTGGATGCCGATCAGGCCCTCAGGCTGCTGGCGCCCCATCGAGTCTGTGACTCCGGCGCCGACATCGCCGCCCTGGGCGACGTACCTGGTGTAGCCGAGACGGCGCATGAGCTCGGCCCAGGCCCGCGCGGTCCGGTCCAGATCCCAGCCGATCTCCGACGGCTCGCCGGAGAAGCCGTAGCCCGGCAGGGACGGGAGGACGAGATGGAAGGCATCCTCGCCGCTACCGCCATGCGCGGTCGGATCGGTCAGCGGGCCGATCGAGTCGAGCATCTCGATCACAGAGCCGGGCCAGCCGTGGGTCATGATCAGCGGCAGCGCGTCGTCGTGCGACGAGACCACGTGAACGAAGTGGACGTCCACGCCGTCGATCTCCGTGACGAACTGGGGTAGCGCGTTCAGACGCGCCTCGACCCGACCGAAGTCGTACTCGTCCAGCCAGTACCCGGCGAGGGCCCGCATCACTTCGAGCTGGACCCCTTGTGACCGGTCGGTGACCAGCTCGCCGGTCGGCCAATGCGTCGCTGTGATGCGCCGGCGCAGATCGTCGATCTTCTCTTCGAGGTTGTCGATTTGGAACCTGCGGATCGCGGTGGATGCGTCGGTGGCGGTGCTCATGCATCTCCTTTGTTCGGTGTCTCTAGACAGGGACGATCGTCACGAGCTCGATACGGCGAACGGGCTCAGCCAAAGGTGAATACGTAGGCCTCGACTGCCGGGTCGAAGAACGCGATCTCGAAGGTGCGGTCGCTGATCTGCCCCGGCTGGCGGATCAACTGGTAGAGCCGGGGCTCGATCAGCGTCCCCTCGCCTTGCTCGTCGACATCCACACCGTGCGCCGGACCGGGCGCATCGCCGTCGATGAGCACTCTGAACGGCACCGCCGCCTCTTGGGACGGAGGCGCCATGACCAGGTTCACGTCACGGGCGTGGAAGCGAAACGCGATCCGGCCATCGTCGCGGTCGAGCACGCATGCTCTCCGCTGGATCCTCCACTTGCCGGAAAGGGCCCAGTGGTTGAGCTTCAACGTCTCCGGCGTCGCGTAGGCGCGTGGCTCCTCAGGAGCAGCATGACCCGGGGAGGCGAAGTTGCGGCCCTGCTCGTAGCCGAGGTAGGTCTCGGGCGACTCCAGGTTGGCCCAATCGGCTTGAGTCTCGAACCCCTCGCCGAAAACGGTGACCACCTCCTCACCAGGGTCGTCGAATCCGGCCTCGCGCAGGAGGCGCTGGATCACCATCTCGCTCTCGGCGTACCCGCCCTCGCCGAACTGGTGGTGCCGGATCTGACCGTCGGCGTCCGCGATGTATGTCGCGGGCCAGTACCGGTTCGCGAACGCCTGCCACACCGCGTAGTCGCTGTCGAGCGCAACCGGATAGCCCACCCGCATCTCCTTCACGGCCGCGGTGACGTTTTCGATCTCACGCTCGAACGGGAACTCGGGAGTGTGGACGCCGATCACGGTCAAACCGTGCCGCTCGTACCTCTCAGCCCAGGCGCGCACGTACCCGAGTGTCCGCAACCAGTTGATGCAGGTGTACGTCCAGAAGTTGACGAGCACCACGTTTCCGCGCAGCCCCGCAGGTGAGAGCGGCGGCGAGTTGAGCCATCCGGTGGCGCCGTCGAAGCCGGGCACGCGACCCTCGACGGGCAGCGACCCGACGGTGCGGAGACTGGTGAAGGGTGTCACCCCGTACCTCGGGCGGCGAATGCGGCCCGACCTTCGCCCGGAAGGTCGTGCCCGATGCGCGACGACTCGCGGCCCGGCGGGCCAGCGTCTCCGATCTTCGCGTCGGATCGCGGGTGCCTTCGACGGTCGTGCTGCACCTACCCCCCTTACTTCGATCCGTTAAGCGGACCCCGGCGTTGTCTATCACACCGCAACATCCGCAGCGTTTCGATCCTGTGACCACCAGAAGCGAACGACTCAAGGTCGACCCCGATCGCGTCTTAGACAGCCCTCGAGTCGCGCGGCCATCCGCATTCTGCGATCAGTCTTGCCTCCGCGTCGTTCTGGTCCTCCCCTAACGGGGGGATTGTGGTGCGGGTGGGCGGTGTTCTAGCGTTGCAGCGGTATGCGCCGATTGGCCGGGGTAGTGGCGCTTCTATGCGTCACGTTCATGGGGCTTGGTTCCGCGTATGTCCTTGCGGGACAGAAGCAGAACGGGACGCCGGCAACGGGCGGGATCGGGATCTGCCATTCCGGTAACGGCAAAAACTTTGAGGCCAATTCGCCTGACGCGAGCGGGGTCCTTAGCGGCCATGCCGATCACGAGTCCGACATCATTCCGCCTTTCTATTACATCCAGGGCGGGACGCAGTACTTCTATCCGGGGAGGAACATGAACACCTTGTACGGGGACGGCTACACGGGGGCCGAGGTGCTCGCCAACGGATGTGACATCCCGACCGGTAGCGGGATCACCACAACCAGCACCCAGACGACCACAGTGGTCAATACCACGACCCAGACGGTGTCCGTGACCGGCACGACGGTCACGCTCGCCGGGACGACCACACTCAAGGAGGTGACGGTTACGGTGTCGGTCCCCGGCACGACGGTGTCCACACCTGGGGCGACCACGGTAGTGACGGTTCCCGCTGGGCAGACCAGCACCGTGACGATCCAGGGAACGACCGTGACCGTTCCGGCTGCGACCCAAACGCTTCCCGGTGAGACGGTCGAACGGCCGGACGTGACGGTGATCCAACCGGGGACGACGCAAACCATTACCGCCGGCTCATCGACGACCGTGGCCACGGTGACTGCGCCGAAGAAGAGCGTCGAAGGCGGTGTTCTCGCCGCCAAGCAGGTGGTCGTCACCGTCACCACGCCTAGCCACACCGTTTACCTGAAGCCGCATCTCGTCCATGAGATAACGAAGGCGGTCGCGGGCGCGAAGGTGCTGGTGCTCAAGGTGGTTCGCGCTTCCTGCCTCGCCGGCGTCAACGGCAAAGGCTGAGACTCGGCAACCGCCCGCATACAGGGGACGTCCCTGCCCAGACTTGCCCGACGGTCAACGGAGTCGTCCTGAGCGCTTTCAAGCAGGCGCGTGAGTTGCTCCCAGGCCCGCGACGGTTAGCCTCGTCGAGCGCTGGATGGACGGGCCGACCGTGCGCCGTTACCGTCGCGGGCGGATGATCGGGCTACTCTTCTCGGGCGAGCCGTCCTCCGCGTGGTTCTGGGAGAGCCTTGCGGCGATCGCGCTCTTGCTGGTGTCGCTGAACGTACTGCTGATCGTGCTGGTGCACGGCCGCCGGATACGCCAATACGTGCGCCGGGGCAGGGAACGGCGGTTCCAGGCGCGGGTCGAGGCAGTTCTGGCGAGGCTCGATGCCCCGACAGGCTGGCGCGACCGGGCCTGGCTGCGGTGGCAGCTTTCCGGCTTCGGCGAGCTGGAACAGCCGTTGGCCGCGGTCGCTCTGATCGAACGTCTCCGGCCGGCCGGGCCGGAGGAACGCCGGGAGACGCTGGCGGTGCTGCGCGAGGTCGGCGGGATCGACCTGCTCACCGGCTCGGCCCGGAGCCGGATTCCGTGGCGGCGTGCGCTCGCCGTCCGAACGCTCGGCTGGGTCGGCGCGGAGGAGGCCGTTCCTATGTTGATGGGACGGATCGGCGACCGCAGCCGCTACGTGCGGGAGGCGGCGGTGCGGGCGCTCGGGCGGGTCGGTGACGCGCAGGCGCTGCCGCTGCTCGGTCAGCTGTTCCGTGAACCCGGCCGTGTTGCGCCTGGCGTCGTCTACGACGCGCTCCTCTCATTCGGTTCTCCCGCCGCATCGACGTTCGCGGGCGCGCTCCGTTCCGACCAAGAGTCGGTGCGGGTTGCCTCCTGCTACGGCGTCGCGGCCGTCTGCGAGCCCGAGCAGGCGCGAGCCGAGCTGGCGCCGCTGCTCGCAGACCGGGAGGCAACGGTACGGGCCGCCGCTGCTGAGGCACTCGGGCAGGTCGGCGGCCCCCTGCTGCCCGTCGGTCTCGCACGGGCCTCGCGCGACGAGATAGCGACGGTGCGGGTCGCCGCCACCCGCGCCCTCGCTGTCTACGACGACCCGCAGGTGGTCGAGCTGGCACTGAACGCCCTGCTCGACCCCGACCGAGACACCGCGGTGGCGGCCGGCGAGTCGCTTGTCCGTCTGACCCGTCGTCCGGCTACGAAAGAGGCCGCCGAGCTGGCGGTAGCCCGATCCGCGCAGGCATGGCCGGTCGAGCGGGCGCTGGTCATGGATTCGGTTGGAGCGGTCTGAATGGTCGAGGCGGCGTTCTTCTGGCTGTCGTTCGCGATCTTCGTCTACTTCGTGTTCTACGCGGTCACGACGTTCGGCCTGATCTGCCGGTCGGCCTACGAAACCTCGCTGACCGGGCTGGAGCGCGGCAGGCTGTTCACCCCTCCGGAGCGCCTGCGCCGGCCGGGGATCAGCCTGATTGCCCCCGCCTACAACATGGCGCCACTGATCGCGGCGAGCGCGCGGGCATTGCTCGCAGCCGACTACGAACCGCTCGAGGTCGTGATCGTCGACGACGGATCGGAAGACGGAACGACGGCAGCGCTCGACGCCGCGTTCGATCTGGTCGAGCTGCCCGTCGGCGACCGGATGAAGATCCCGACCCGGCCTGTCCTGCGCTACTTCGTCAGCCGCAGCGAGCCGCGCCTGCGTGTCCTGCAGAAGGAGAACGGCGGCCGTTCGGACGCGGTCAACGCCGGGTTGAACGTCGCGCATCTGGAACTGGTCGCGATCGTCGACGCGGACACGCTGCTCGAACGCGACGCGCTGAAGCGGATCGGCGAGGTGTTCGCCGCCGACCCTGACAATGTGGTGGCGGCAGGCGGCAACATCCGGGTCGCGAATGGCGCCGTGATCGAGAACAATGCGGTCGTGGTCCCGCATGTCGCCCGCGGCGGGACGGAGGCAAGCCAGACCGGCGAGTATTTGCGCAGCTTCCTCGGCGCGCGGATCGCCTGGTCAGCGATGAACGGGCTGCCGATCATCTCCGGCGCCTTCGGCGTCTTCCGGCGCGACCTTGTCCGGGACGGCGGCGGGCTCTCATCGCAGACGCTCGGCGAGGACATGGAACTGGTCATGCGCCTACACCACCGCTTGCGTCCGCAGCGGCCGCGCACGCGGATCGTCCACGCCCCGGACGCGAACGCCTGGACGGAGATCCCGGTCTCTCTCGGCCCGCTGCGCGGGCAGAGGATCCGCTGGCACGTCGGGCTCTGCGACAACCTGCGCATTCACTGGAGGATGATCGGGCGCCGGCGCTACGGCGCGGTCGGGCTCTGGTCGCTGCCCTACGCGCTCCTCTTCGAGGCCGCCGGACCGTTGCTGCAAGCGACCGGGATGGTTCTTTTGCTCGTGCTGGTCGGTTTGCATGCGATCAACTGGGAGTACGCGGTCTCCCTATTCGTCGTCATGCTGCTGGTCGGGCAGCTGCAGACCGCCGGCGCAATCCTGATCGAGGAGATCGGGTTCCGCCTCTACACCGTGCGCGACCTGATGGTGCTAGCCGGCTGGAGTCTCGTCGAGCTTGTCTGGTACCGCCCCCTGACCGCGCTCTGGCGCCTCTGGGCGACCCTGCTCGTGCTGCTCGGCCGGCGGCCGGGCTGGGGCACGATCCCGCGCGGCGCCGCATTCACTGAAACGCCGGAAACGGAGACGGCACCGGCGCCGTTGCCGCGCTAGCGTTGCTGCGTCCCGCCGAAACTGCCCCTTCGTTTGCGGAAGTTAAACCCACATCTGGCAGAGACCACAACGTGAATCGCCTTCCCCGCGCGCTCGCCGTTCTCGCCGTTCTCGCCGCTCTCGTCCTGCTCGCTACGGGTGCCGCCGCCGTCGCCGCACCACCGACGCCGAACGACATCGAGCTGATCACGACCACGCTGCCGGAGCTCAACCCCGGCCAGACCGCGTGGGTGTCGACGCTCTGGCGCGGGGCGTCGGAAGACGC
Organism: uncultured Actinomycetota bacterium; assembly: GCA_963762215.1. GTDB lineage: Bacteria > Actinomycetota > Thermoleophilia > Gaiellales > Gaiellaceae > PALSA-600. The sequence goes on along the minus strand of CAVXKB010000010.1, from coordinate 85,865 downwards.
AACCTCGTTCGAGCTGACCGTCGTTCCGCCGATCCCGAAGGGGCTCACCTTCAGCTACCCGGAAAACACCGGCGCCTTCTCGTCGCTGTACAAACAGTCGACCCTGCTCGCCGACGACACCGACTACTCATCGATCAAGGTGCAGGTCGGCGACACCGCGCTCGGTAACGAGCAGATCAAGCTGGACGTCGAGTACCAACTCGCAGGGAAGAAGCAAAAGCAGAAGGTGACCATCGCCCTGCCGGTCGTCGAGGCCACCGGGCCGACCGTCGAGCAACTGACCAGCACCGTCGGCCCGATCCCGGCCGGCTCCGCCCAGTATGTCGACGTCAGCTACAAGGCGAACAAGCCGGGTGTGACCGACGCCCGTCTGACCGCCACGCCGCCAGCCGGCGCGACGGTGAGCTATCCGAACGACGCCAATCACACCGGGTTCGCCGCCGACTCGACGCTGTCGGTCGGCGAAACCGACCACGCGAGCTTCAAGATCGACACCGGCGCGCTCGCTCCGGGCAACTACGAGGTCGAGCTCGACCTGGCTTACGGCAACGGCGGGGAGCATCTCCGCGGCACCGTCACCTTGACCGTTACCTGATGCGGGGACTGCTCCTCATAATCGCACTCGCACTGGTCGCGTCGGGCTGCGGCTCCAACGCACAGTCAGGGTCCCTCGACCCGAAGACGGCGACCGCGTACGTCAACGCGCAAGCGCACGCGCTTTGCGTGGTGCAGTCGACGGCGTTTCAGACGCGGGCGAAGCAACAGGCGGCCTACGAGCGGGCACAGCAGAGCTCAGGGCTGACAGCGGACGAGTTCGCCAACGCCCAGGCTGCCGCCGCAAGAGACCAGTCGCTGCGCCAGCGCCTCAGCGACCGCGTCGTTGCCCTCTGCGGCTGACATCGTTCAGCGGCTGACATCGGACCCACTGGCGGCTAGAAGAAATTCGCGGCACGGCCAGCGCTGGCCATCCTGGACGACGCAACGCTCGGTCGATGCCCGCAGAACTATCGCGTAGTACGAGCAAACCGGGTCCCATTCAATCTTGATTCTGGGGAGAGGTTTTGGGGATAGGCGTGACGCGCCTCGGGGGCAGCCGCTTGATCGCCTCGCGCCTCTTGCGCTCAGCCTCGATCGCTTCGGCAAGGTCGAGCAGTGCCTGGCGCGGGTCGACTTCTTCGAGCTTCATGGCGTGTACAGCGTCAGCGCCGCACCCGCCAGGTCGCCGGCGTGGTTCCCGGAGGACCGCCACGAGTCGGCCGTGTACGGATCGCCCTTCCCGTCGGCTAGAGCCGCCTGGTACCAGCCGGCGTACTCGACGAGCTCCTGCGTGCGTGCCTGCCTCAGCTGCAGGGTGGCGTGGATGGTCCGTGCTTTCATCACTCCTGTTCCTTTCGGTTCGTTGACGATCGGGCGGAGGCGTTGAGCGCCCTCCGGGCGCACCGCGGCACGTAGCTCGCGCCGCGACGCCCTTCAGTTACAACCCAACCGTCTAAGAAGCTTGAGCTTCGTTCGGGGGTTCGTCACTGACACGATCGGGTCAACTTCCGCGCGTGATCTGGGTAAGTGAGTGCGGGATCGGTCGACGAAGGCCTCTGTCAGGGCGCCTCCGCGCCTACGAAGCCAAGCCCAACGCGCCAAAGTCGCAGGTTGAACCAACCGGGAGGCGGCACCAACAACTCCACCTACGCACAGGCCGATCCCCGCGACAGGCCAGCCAACCCAGAATGGGGCCCGGAATGTCTGGGTGACCGAAACCGGCCTCTCGACCGCGCTCAACGTCAGCTACATGGCCACCCAACTCGCCCCGTTTCAGCCTCGTCGTCGGCATCGCGCTCCTGCTCACGGGAGTCGGCTTCATCGTGCTCGCCGCACTGCCCAGACGCACAGGTGTCGAGGCCTTAGGACAGCCCATGCCGACCTGATCTGCTCCCGCCTCAACTGAAGAATTTCTCAGGCTGGTTGTGCCCAAACTGTGCCCAAAGCCCAGAATCTGTTACCCGCTCAAACGAAAGGCCCGCGTTAGCAGGCCTTTTCTGAGTGGGCGGTACTGGGCTTCTCAAGGGCAAGTTCCCGAAGCAGACGTTCTACTCGGTGCTCTACTCCGAGAACAAGAAGCGGGACGGCTTGGTCGTCAAGGTCGGCGAGGGCGCCAACTTCAAGCTGAACCCGAAGCGCCGCAAGGCCGCCGAGAGCGTCACCGGGCTCAAAGCCGCGATCGGCGGCGGCATCGCGAACGCGCCCGATGCCGAGGTTCACTGTCGTCCTCGAGAAGCGGTGGCGTGGCATCTGCGTCGGGTCGACCGAGGACGTCATCGAGGCCGCCGACGCGGCCGAAGCCGAGGAGCTCGCCATCGCCGCATGGTGGGCCGCTCCGGCCCGACCTCAGCTTCGCGGCGCTGTCAACCGCAGCGGCGGCGACGCGCTTCTGAGCGAACGCGCCCAGCCCAGGCCACGGCTCGCCTTACTCGAGTCCGATCTCAGCGAGTGCCTAAGTTGTTATCCAAGCGCACGGAGAGAGACTTCTTCGTCAAACACGTTGGTGACGAAATTGTCCATGGCGTTGAGCGTTGCGAGTCCGGGTGTGCCATCCGGGACGCCGAACGCAGCGCGCAGTGGCCCGACCGTCGTGGTCTTGAGTGTGATGGACTTGAGGTAGGCGCCCGAATCGCTCGGCGTCCCCGAGGTCAGCAACAGGTCAGGGATGGGAGCACCAGGGCCTGTGTTAATGAGGGTAACGTCCATCACGGAGTTCACCAACACTGGAGTGCCGATCCCCTTCGCGAGTTCCGGAAGGCTGTAGCCGAGCGTCGGGCACGAGATGAAACCGGCGGGACACAAGGCCGGGTCTGACGCGTCGACGACATACGCGAGGGCGTTGTGCGTCACCAGATGGATCGTGTCTTGAACACGCCCGTCAGGAAGCGCTTTTTCTGTGATGCTGCCACTGAACGACGTATGTACGTCTCGGCCGCCAAGGGCAATCAAGCCCTTGTTGTCTGTTCCGGCGTAGTCAACCCTGAACAACTCGTTCAAGCTGTTTCCCCAGATGATGCTCTCCCCTATAGGTCCGCCGGGGAAAAGGACGGACCCCTGAGTCGAGACGAAATCGCTAACGGGTCTGACGGTCGTCGCTGCTGAGACCGTCTGCGCGAAGAACATCGAGGCGGCGTGGTAAGGCAAGCCCCCCTATCACGCAAACACGCCGCAGGTGCCGCGAGTGAGACACGGTTGAAACTCCTCCCGTAGGCGGCGCGCCTGCTCGCCGGGCGCATCGTCTCAACCGGGGTGCCGAATGTCAATCAAGTCGTCGCATCGGGACGGCCAACCCGGCGAGTGCCGCGCTCTCAGCCCCCGATCGAGAGCGTTTCCCACCGCGGCAACTTTTCGGGACGGCCGTGCCCCCCGCGTGCCCCCCGCACCGTTTTCGGGCCGCCGAGTGATGCCTCCGAGAACGACGAAAGCCCCGCGTTTGCAGGGCTTTCTTCATGGGCGGTACTGGGCTCGAACCAGTGACCCCCAGCTTGTCGATTCGGGGCAGCGTTCGCGCCCGTTCGCTCGGGTTCGCTCAAGGCGCATGGTTGAGCGGAATCCCGTCCGCGACCGAACGCCTGAGCGAACGCGAACGAACGTTGAACCTTGCCATTCTTGCCACGCCGATGAGACTCGCGAGCCGCACCTTTCGTCACCGTCCCGTCGTTGCTGCGCGCGCGTTCGACCAGCTCGCGGGATAGAGGGCCTCGCGCCTGAAGCCTCAGCGTACGTCGACGTAGGAGACCTCGATTGCGTTGTTGCCGTAGCCGAGCCGGTTCCAGGGTGGAACGTCGGGCTGAGTGTTGCCGGCTGCGTCGGTTGCTCGTGCGCGGAGTGAGTGCCGCCCGATGCCCGGCGGTTCCCACTCGAGCGTCCATTCTTGCCAGTGGTAGGGCCCGGTCGGCGGCTCGACTTTGGCGGGCTGCCAGTCTCCTTCGCCGGTGAAGCTGACGTGGACTTCGGTGATTGGGCCGGTGCCTGACCATGCCTTTCCGCGGATGGTGTACGTGCCGTTGGCGATCGTCGCGCCGGGCGCGGGATCGGTGATGCGGGCGCGGACGCGCATCAGGGTGACGGGTTCGTGTTCCCGGTCTTCCCATTCGTAGATGTAGTGACCGGTCTGGAACTCGCCCGCGTACGGCGTGGTCAGGACGTCGATCCGTTGCAGCCATTTGACCGAGGCGACGCCGTACCAGTGGGGCACGATCAGCCGGAAGGGGGCTCCGTGGTCGGGGATGAGCGGCTCGACCGTTCATCTCGTAGGCGATCATGATCTCGGCCGCCGGGTCGGCTGCGTGCGCCAGCGGAAGCGAGCGCTGGAAACGCAACTCGGCGCGGTTGGTGTCTGCGAGCACAGGGTTGAGGTGATACGGCCCGTGGTCGGCTCCGTCGAAGCGGACATCGAGGCCGTCCGCGGCCGGTCGCGCCTGTTCCAGGACGTCGGCTAGGAGGGCGCCTTTCCAGCGCGCAGTCGAGACGGCGAAGTCGCCCCATGGCTCGCCGGCCGGCAGCGGCCGGGTCGCGAAGCGCCCGTTCCCGGCGCATTCGAGCGTGACGGCGCGCTCGATCGCAGGCATGGCGCGTAGGTCGTCGATGGTGAGCGTCGTCGGGTTGTCCACGGCGCCGCCGATTTCGAGCGTGCCGTCGTGGGTCGGCACCGCGAAGTTGCTGCGGACGTAGTGGAACGCGACCGGTGTGATCTCGCCGTCGAGCGCCTCGGGTGGCGCTTCTGCGTTGAACGGCGCCGGGTTGATCATCATGAGCGCGGCGCGCGATCGGTCGAGCTCGTCTGTCACAGCCATGTCTCAGTTCTCCTCGGATGGGTGGTTTGGCTCGCGGTGCGGGCTCAGTAGTCGGAATCCTGGAAGGTCGGGTCGCGGTTCTCGTTGAAGGCGCCGATACCTTCGATCCGGTCGGGGTGCACGGCCGAGCGCCAGTGCGCTTCCATCATGATCGCGATCGCCTGCTCGATCGGTTGCCCCTCCCCCATCCGCACGGCGTGCTTTACGGCCTGTACGGCGGTCGGCGAGTTGCTCGCGATCTTGGTTGCGATCCGGTGCGCGGCCTCCATCAGCTCGGCCTGCGGGTGGAGTTCGTTCACCATCCCAAGCCGATAGGCCTCGTCGGCGGTTATCGGGTCGCCGGTCATCAGCATCTGCATCGCCTTCCCCGGCGGTAGGACGCGGGGCAGGAAGACCGGTGAGCCGCCGCCGGCGGAGAGGCCGATCATCGCTTCGGGCTGCCCGAAGGTCGCGTTCTCGGAGGCGATGATGAAGTCGGTGCTCTGCGCGATCTCGGAGCCGCCGCCATAGGCGATCCCGTTCACGGCGGCGAAGATCGGCTTTCGCAGCTGCCGCAGCGTGTAGAGCGTGCGATCGAAGTCCTGCCGCTGGCGCAGCCAGTCCTCCTTGCTCATGTTCTTGCGCTGGCGCAGGTCGCTACCGACCGAGAACGCGCGCGTACCGGCGCCGGTGATGATCGCGACCCGAACCGAGCTACTGACAGCGATCGTCTCCAGGATCTCGGTCAGCCGTGCGCCCATCTCGGTGGTGATCGCGTTGTCGGCCTGCGGCCGGTTCAGGGTGATCACGGCGACGTGCCCGTCGTCGGTGTAGTCGAGGAGCACCGGCTGGTCGGGCTCGGCCTCTCCGGATGCGGGCGGTCCGAAGTCGAGCGATTTCCAGCGATCGGTGCCTGGTTGGGTCGTGGCCATGTCTTCTCCTTCTGTCACGTCGTGAGCTCTCCCAGCCAGCGCAGCGCGCGCAGGCCTGGAGCGAAGCAGTACTCGCCGCCGCGGGTGACGACGAAGGGCGGCAGCCCCTGCAGCCGGCGGCGGATCGGCCGCTGCGGGATCGTGAAACTGCTCGATTCGTCATTCGGGCCGACGAGGGGATCCTTCTCGGTCGGGGCGCCGATGAAGATGCCGTCGTTCAGCCACTGGGTCTTGACGAACTCGAACTGACGCTTGAGGTGCGCACCGGCGAAAACGAAGATGATCCCGCGGTCCTCGCCGTCGTCCTCGAGCACCCCCTCGGGCAGCGGCGGCCCGTAGCTGGTGCCGCGACGAATCATCCTGTGGAGACGCACGTTGACGCTGCCGTCGTGGTCGAGTGAGTCGCGTGGGTTGGCGCGCCGGGCGTGCGCGCCTGCCGGACACTTGAATCCGCGCGGGTCGTCACCGTAGAGGAAATCGTTGTTGCGCTCGGGGTCACCGCCGAGCCCAGGATCGTCGCGCTCGGGCGACAGGGTGAGCGGCGCACCGCTCTGCCAGCGTCCAACCATCTTCGCGCCCAGAAGTGCCTCCTCCTCGCGGGTCGCGGCCTTCGCGTGCAGGTACTGCCGGTAGGCGGCGACGCGGGTGTGGAGTTTGCGGAAGACGACGTAGGTGCCGTTTCGGCCGAGCACCTCGGGTGTCGGCATCGGCGGCAGCTCGCCCGTCTCGTCGCGGGTAGCCGAGGACGATCTCGCCGGCCTTGAGCGGGCGCTCCTGCGGGTTGGTCGGCGAAATGCCGCTTCCTTCGACTGCGGGCTGGCCGATGCCGTCCTTGAAACCGAACGAGGTGCGTCCGGTCGGGAGCTGGTAACAGTCCTGACGCCAGATCACCTCGACACCCGGCAGAGATTCATGCGCTTGCGCGAGCCCGCTCCGCGACCGCCTCCAAGCTTGCCTCGTCGGGCGAGAGAACAGCGAGTGCGACGTGCACCTCGGCGGTCCCGAGCGGCTTCTCCCACCGCTCCGGACTGCTCTCGCCGACATCGCCGAGCATGGCCGCACGCGCCGCCATCCCCTCCCGGAACTCGGGTGCGAAGCTGTCGAGCGACTCCTGCGGGACGCCAAGCGCCTCGAGACCGCGGTAGGTGAAAGCAACCGTGATCCAGGCATCGCTCGCTGGATCGGCCGAGCGGCGGCCGGAATCGACGAACGGCAGTAGGCGTCGCACCAGTTCCCTTCCAGCCGCTCGGTCGTCGATCCGGAGCAGGAGATACCTGCCCACATACGGTGACGGTCGCTCGTGCAGCGCACCACTCTGGATGTCATCGAGCTCGAGCTCGACGTCCTCCGCCCCGGTCGGCGCGCCCCCGGGCATCGCCATCAGTGGTGGTGCTCTGGCTGCTCGGGCGGATCCGGATTCGCCGACGCGAGATACGGGAAACTGCGCGAGCCGGGACTCGTCGACCGATCCACGCCATCACGGATCACAGGCCCCTTGCCCGCGTTGATCAGCAACGTGAAGATCCTGTCCATCACATCATCGTTGAGCGCCCGACCACCGCACGTCTCGTGCGCCCGACCCTCGCGAGCTGCAAGCTCGATCTCCAAGAACGAGCCCTGCTCCGCATAGGGCTTGCCGGGGTCGACGACGAGGTAGTCAGCGAGAACGAGCTCGGTCAGCGGATGCGTCCCACCATCTCCGAGCGGCCAATCGGCCTTGCCGTCGAGACCGTCCCAGAAAGCGAGATTGGCGTTGAGCCGGGCCCGGTACGCGCCCTCGTAACCCTCGGCAAGCTTGAACCCGTCCTCCATGTTGTAGAGATCACGGATCTCGAGATCACGATTCACCTGATCGAACTGCTTCGGCGCCAGCATCAAGTTCTTCACCTCCGGCCGCCCCACCCGCTCGATCCGCACCGTGAGCTTGCCCCGCGTCAGCGTCTCAGCCACAACCCCGACCAGCCCTACCCCACTCAGGAAGCGCGCGCAGTCGATCTCGACAACGAGGCTCAGGACGTTCTTGCCGTCCATGTAGATCGAACTCGGATCCGTGAATGCGAGCTTGCCCGTCGCGATCGTCTTCAACGCTGCAGGAGCGTCCATGATGAACGGATCCCAACGGACGCCGGCAAACACACGAACGCCGTGACCGGACCCGCCCTGCTCGTCGCCAACCCGAAAAGTGACAGTGTCCCCTGCCGGAGTGGTGCACATCCCTTCCTGCGGCTGCGCATCACTGCTGTCAGCGGGATCGGAGAAGACAACATCGAACACGAGCTCGTCCTCGCCGACGACAAACGGCGCAGCGCCATTCCCGGCACCGGCCGAAAGCGGGCGCAAGCCGGAAGCGATAGACAAGCCCGTCCGAGAACAACGCCGAGGGCTGCGCAAACGGCAACGTGTTCTCCACGAGCACAAGATGACCCTCACGCTCAGGGCTCGGAAACGCGTAGACGTCCGTGATGTCCGCGATCGGATCGGCCAGCGCCCGCGGCCCGGATATGTGATCTGACATAACCCCCCTCCCGTCTGGTTAGTCCGCTGCTTCGTCGAGCAAGGGCTTCAGCGCCGGATGCTGCAGAGCCTCGGCCGCGGCGGGATCGTCGAGCACCCGCTGAAACGCCTCATTGACCCGGAGCGCCTTGCGGATCTCCTTGACCGTCCCGGGGTAGTTCCGCTGATACGCCCCTGCGGTCTCCTCGGCACCGAGGATGAACGCTTTCAGCGCCGGGAGATCCGGAAGCCCCTCGTAGCCCTCGGTATGGCGAAAGATGAGGTCAAACAACTCGAGCGTCGGCCCCGAGGTGAAGAAATCCTCCATGTACGCATCCCATGGACCATCGAAGCTCGTGATGAACGCCAGCCGCGTATCACCGTCGAAGAGCACGAACCGCGCCTCGTGGATCGTCGCCACCGCCATCCCGTAGTCACCAGGGCGATACCCCGGAGTCTCCTGCAAATCGCGGAGCGCAGTCCGCAACGCCTCGCCCTCACCCGGCTTCACCCGGAAGAACAAGCTGAACTCGCTCGTCGAGCCAACCATCGCACCCGGCCGAGCAGTCCCTTCCTCAGAAGCTGACATCATCACCGCCCTCCCTCGAACATCCAACGGCCGCCCGGAAACGCGAGCTAACCGAGTCGGACACTATCCACGAAGCCCGGTGCCGCGAAGAACCGTAAGGCGACCAACCCTGCCCCAAACGGCACGCAACAACCTATCGTCCTCAGTTCCGCTTACTTGGTGATGTGGAAGTTGGCCATCATCCGCCTATCACGCCGCGGAAGCAGCCAGACGGCAGCCGTGACCCGAAAGCTTGTCGATACCGCCGGGCACGCGAAGGCGCGCCAGCAGGCGTCAAGAACGACGTGAACTCACCGCTGGGGCCAGCTGGGAACAGGGCACGCCAACGCGCAGGTTGACCGGAGGTCGACCAGACCGTCGCCCGTCCTGACGACGTGTAGCTGGGTGCGAGCTACAACGAGGGTCTGTGCCGCGCGTGGGTCGACCATCGACACCATCGCGGGGATGGCCCTCCGATCGGCGGCCTTCGCTACCGGTCTGCTCACTCCAAAGCGCTGACTAGTGGCCGCGGGCGCGGCTTCATGGGATGATCCCATCGACAGGAGGGTTACTGCGGCGGGAAGGGTTGCTCCGACGGATGCATCGCGTCGGGTACGTCGTAGCCGTTGATCGTGGTCGAGCGTTCGACTTGAGGAACCTCCTGAAGCTTTGCTGAAGCATGTCCGAGGAGCGGACACCTCCGCTCCCGGGATGAACCCAGGGAGGGATCCTGTATGAAGGCACCATCGAGAAAGCTGCTGGCGGTCGCCGGAGTTGTCTTGTTCGCCGTGGTCGCCGGGATCGCTGGCGCCGGCCTCGTCACGAAGCCGGGCGTCCACAACGGCGTCATCACGGCGTGCATCGAGCCGGTCACGCAGGGCAACGCAGCCACGTCAGGCGACCTGAACATGTTCCACTGCGCGAAGGGCGCCAAGCAGCTCTCGTGGAGCATCAAGGGGCCTGCGGGGCCGAGGGCGCGAAGGGGCCCGAAGGCGACAAGGGACCGGAAGGCCCGGCAGGCTCTCACGGAAGCCAGGGACCTGCGGGCGCGAAGGGCGAGACGGGTGCCAGAGGGGCAGCCGGTGCGCCGGGTACCCAAGGGCGACACGGGTGCTCCCGGTGCAGCGGGCGCGAAGGGCGATACGGGTGCTGCAGGGCCGCCCGGCCCGGCCGGCGGGACGGGTCCAGCAGGACCCGGTAGCACCCTCATGACCGCGACGGGGTCAGCCCCGTTCACGGAAACCTCGACGTCCTACATCAAGGACCCAGCCGGGGCAGGAGGAACGAACGGCATCCAGTTCTCGGTCAACACCGCGACGACCGTGACCATCACGGTCAGCTCAAACTTCACATCGAGTGTCGATGGTGGAGGCTGCCTGACGGCCTTCTCCATCAACGGAGCTACCCCCACCAACCCGTCGGACAATCAAGCTTGGGGGCTGAGCGGCCTCACCTCGGGCAAGGTCGCGGTCGGAAGCGCCACCTACGCAGTCACGCTCAACCCCGGAATCAACATCATCTTCGCGAACTACAAGGCGACGCCCGGCACGACCTGCAGTTTCTTCGCGACTCAGCTCATCGTGACGGTCTTCAGCTCATCGTGACGATCTAAGGACGTGCGACTGTCTTGGGGTATCGGGACCGATCGCCGTTCGAGCCGGCCAAGAGCTACCCGATAGGAACGCCAGCTACCGAGTCGAGTGAGTCGCCCCGCCAAGCACCTTCGGCCACGCCTGGATGCGCGGTCGAGGGCGCGTGGGAAACGAAACCACCTCCGAGCGAGCGTTGCTTGACCAAGCAGACGGGCTGTCCTGGGACCCCGAGGTCGACCAAGGGGTTGACCACGAGACCTGATCTCGGTCGGAGAGCTACCTCTACGAAAAAAGGCCCGCGTTTGCAGGGCCTTTTCGATGGGCGGTACTGGGCTCGAACCAGTGACCCCCAGCTTGTCGAGCTGGTGCTCTCCCAACTGAGCTAACCGCCCCAATCGCCGGGTTCGGCAGAGAGAACGTGATCGACTCACGGCTCGCTGCCTCCCGACCGCGAACATGCTACCTCCTAGGCGTGGCTCCGAACCACCCGGACGCGCAGTGACTGCAGCTACGCCGGGAGCTGGCCCGGGGGAACTGCCGTGTCGTCCGTGCTTGCCTCAGGCTGGGCGGCCGTCGGGTGAACCGGAGCGGGAGTCACAACCGCGGCGGTGGGAGCCACGGGCGGAGCGGCGGGTGCGGGCTGACTCAGCGCGTTGTTCACGTCGGTCATGCCGGTGACGCCGCCAATCGTGCTCTTGAACTCCCGAAGGCCCATGCCGAGTGACCGGCCGATCTCCGGAAGACGCTTCGGGCCGAAGACGAGCAGGCCGAGGATGGCTAGGAAAATCAGGTGGGTCGGTGTGAAGAGTTCGGGTCCCATGTGTCTCTTTCCACCGTACCGAGAACGTCTCGGGAACGGTATGAAGGTTGCATGAAGGTCGTTCGGCGGGTGTGGCGCCGCTCCTACGTCATTCGCGCGGTTCGACCGGTCGGTTCACGTCATCTGCAGGCCGTCGTTGCCGGCGATCCTGCGGAGGCGAGCCACCAGAAGCCGCCAAGGTCGCTGATCTTCCAGCCCCGAGAGGTGAATCGTTCGACAGCGCGGCGCTGAGCATCGGTTCGCACCTCCGTTCTCGTGATCACGACGTACCGGAGACCGGAACGCTGCGCCGCCGAGACCGGATCGTCCGCTGGGAGGTAGACGACACGCCGGCTGAAGCTCGGGCCCCCGAGCAGGTATGACGGGTCCTCCGAGCTCAGGACCGCGCCGACACAGCCACCAGCGGGAAGCGCCCGCTCGAGCGCCGCGTACCCTCGTGCCGCCGGCCGTTGCGCGGCGGTGACCGCTTCGACGCGAGTCAGGTTCCAGGGCGCGCCGAGCGGGCTCGTCAGCACCTTCGTCCGGTCGCCGACCGCCACGAGCACGGCCACGAGCACACCGACCGCGAGGTACGCCGCAGTGGCGGCGCTGCCGCGGAACAACCTGGCGAACAACGGAGCCGTCAGGGCAACCGGGACGATCAGGAACCTCCCCAGCCACACGTTGAAGGTCGAGCCCAGCGCGAGAACGACGAGGAAGAGAGGCAGCGCGCAGGCGAGCGCGAACTGACGCGAGTCGACCCTGCGGGCGAAATAGGCGAACACGGTCGCCACGGGGACGGCGAGCAGGACAACCGCGCCGATCGGCCCGAAGTCGGACGAGTCCTCGTCGGCGGTGTTGTTGAGCCCCCCGAAGAGGCCGCTCTCCGAGCTGTACGAGCCGCCGGGCCCCTTCACCGGGGCTCCGAGACGGCGGGTCAGAAACGCGAAGACCGCACCACCCACGATCACCAGGGCGCACGCGAGGAACGGCAGCGCCACGCTGGTCGCCTCGAGTGCCGCGTTGGGCGCGCTCGGCGCGCCGGCGCCACGCGCGAGCCCCGACCACGGCCGCAACCAATAGCCCAGCGACCGTCAACAACGCGATCGGAAGGGGCCAGAGCTTCGACAGGTCCATCAGCATGTAGAGCGTCGAGAACAGCGTCACGAACGACCCGGGATAGGAGGGCGACCCCGTGTACTCGACGCGACCGCCGCCGTGGCCCAGCACATGGCCGGTGTGCGCGAGATTGAGCACATAGCTCCAGCAGCCGATCGTCAGCAGCCCCACCCCCACGCCCGCAAGCGACAACCAGACCGTGCGGCGGCCTCGTACGATGGCGAGCCAGGCGAGCACGGGCCAGACGACGACCGTGGTGAGCTTCGCCCCGAGCCCGAGGCTCGCGGCCGCGCCGGCGAGCGCGGCCTCGACCGGGCCGCCCGACAGCAGGAAGCACGCTGCGATCACCGGGAACGACGCGGCGACCAGGTCGTTCTGGGCGGTCGACGACTCGAGGACGAAGAGCGAGAACGTCGCGAGCAGGAACGCGGCCGACGCGGACGGACGCACGCCGTAGCCCAGACGACGAGAGCAGCCGTAGACGGACAGGAGAATGGCGAGCTCCGCCAGGAACTGCGGCACGGCGTAGAGCTGATCCCCGCCGCGCGCGACGAAGAGGAACAGGATCTGCTGCTCCGCGAGCGGCTGGAACTCGTTTAGCCGGTCGGTCGGCGCGTCCGGGATCCAGTAGACGCCACCGTGATGCGACCCACGCTGCGACGCGGGCCAGGTGGTAGGTGTAGGCGTCCCAGTTGTTCGACGGCATCGTCAGCCCGAGCGCGAGCTCGTAGCCGAGCAGCGCCACGACCGCGACGAGAAAGAGAAGCGTCCACGGGCTCGACGCCACCTCGGCGAGCGCGGCCCGGGCCGGTGCGAACGACGGCACGAACCGCCCGCGGGACCACCAGGCCGCAAACGCCCCCGCCAGGATGATCGCCTCGGCAACAGCCAGCCCGCCCCGATCGACCTGACGGAACGGCGAGAGAACGAGCGTGACGAGGCCCAGATTCACGACCCAGGCGAGGTACGACGCGAGCACCGTCGACACCAGGCTGGGAAGCCGCAACGCCAAGCCGACGAGCACTGCCGAGATCGCCCCCGCCAGGATGAGCAGGAACGCGATCACGCCGGGAGTCTTTCAGACCAGCGCCGCGCTCTAGTGTTTCGTTCCATCGAGCTGGAGGTCTTCTATGTCGATCGTCGTGATCAACGCAATCACCGTCGCCGAGGACGGGCGGGCCGACTTCGAGGAGCGCTTCGCCGCTCGCGCGGGGAAGGTGTCCGGCTCGCCGGGGTTCGAGGCCTTCGAGCTGCTGAAGTCCGCACCGGATGGGCGCTATCTCGTCTACACCCGCTGGGCGACCGAGGAGGACTTCAAGGGCTGGATGAAGTCGGCGCAGTTCTCACAGGCGCACGCCCAGCACGCCGAGCGCGGGCCGCTCGAACGCCGAGAGCGAGGTCTGGCAGTTCGAGGTGCTCGAGGCGGAGTACGCGGCCAGAGTGACCAGGCTCATCCTCGACGTCGATACCGGCACGGACGATGCGATCGCGATCATGCTCGCCGCCCTCGACCCGCGGCTCGAGCTCGTCGCGGTGACGACCGTCGGCGGCAACACGTCGATCGACCACACCACCGACAACACGCTCCGGGTGCTCGACCACATCGGCCGCGAGGCGCCCGTCTACCCCGGCGCTGCCGGGGCACTCCTGCCCTCGCCGGCCGTGGAGGAGGACAAGAAGCGCAGTGGCAAGATCCACGGCGACACGCTGCCGTTGGCTCCGGCGCACTCGCAGGCGCAGAAGCTGGAGGCGGCGCGCTTCCTCGTCGACGCCTTCGACGAGGGCTCCGACACGGTGCTCGTCCCGACCGGGCCGCTGACGAACGTCGCGACCGCCCTCCTGCTCGACCCCGGCCTCGCCGAGCGGATCCCGCGCGTCGTGCTGATGGGCGGCAGCCACGCCCGTGGGAACGTCACCCCGTCCGCGGAGTTCAACATCTGGGCCGACCCCGAGGCCGCCCGGATCGTCCTGCGCAGCGGGATCCGCGACCTGACGATCGTGCCGCTCGACGCCACGCACCAGGCGCTCATCTCGGAGGACGATTGCGACCGGCTCGCCGCGCTCGGCACACCGGCAGGAACGGCCGCTGCCGAGATCATCCGGACGCGGATCGAAGGCTACGAGCTCGTTCAGCCGACGGGACAGCACCGCTCGGCGCCCGTCCACGACGCCGTCTGCGTGGCCCACCTGATCGATCCGGATGTGATCGAGGTTCGCGACGCCCACGTCGACGTGGAGCTGAACGGCGAGCTGACGCGAGGCCGCACGGTCGGGGACTTCCGGCCGATTCCCACGACGCCACCGAACGTCAAGTGGGCCTTCGGCGCCGATCGCGACCGTTTCCTCGAGCTACTGCTCGGGGCGTTCGGCTAGATCTTCTCGAGCGCGGCGTACTCGAGCATCAGGCGCTTCTCCGAGCCGTCCTCGAAGCGCACGGTGATCACCCCGTCCTGCTCGATCTTCGTGACGATCCCGGCCCCGAGCGTGGCATGGCGCACGGAGTCGCCCGTCGAGAGCGACGGGACGTCGGCGCGCGGCGTCACCTCCCGGCGGGCGACCGGGACGCCGTAGTTCGACCACGACGCCGGGCTGAGGCGCTCGCGCTCGACGCCCTCCTCGGGCAGCTCGTCGAGGAACCGCGACGGAAGGTTCGCGTCGCTCCGGCCGTACAGCGAACGGCGTGAGGCGTGGAGCATCGTCAGCTTCTCCTTGGCCCGGGTCATGCCGACGTAACAGAGCCGGCGCTCCTCCTCGAGCGAGTTCTCCTCGAGCGACCGCGAGTGCGGGAAGATCCCCTCCTCCATCCCGAGCATGAACACGGCGCGGAACTCGAGGCCCTTCGCGTTGTGGAGCGTCATCAGCGTCACCTGCCCGCCGCCCTCGTCGTCGCGCAGCGCGTCCTGGTCGGAGTAGAGCGAGATCTCCTGCAGGAAGGCCGACAGCGACGGCTCGGTCGGCGTTCTCCTCGTACTCGCGCGCGACGCCGACGAGCTCCTCGAGGTTCTCGATCTTCCCCTCGGCCTCCCATTTCGGGAGCGTCGTGAGCAGGAACTCCGGGTAGCCGGTGCGCTCGACGATCGCCTCGAGCAGGCCCGCGATCGAGAGCTCGAGCGCCTGCGCCATCAGCGACTGGAGCAGCGCCCGCCAGCCCTGCACCGCGCGCAGCGACGCGGTCGCGAGGCCGGCCTCCTCGGCCCGGCCGACCGCCTCCCAGAGCGAGATCCCCTCGCCGTCGGCGAGCGCCTGCAGCCGCGTCAGCGAGGTGTCCCCCACCCCGCGCCGCGGCTTGTTCGCGATCCGCGACAGCGACACGCCGTCGTAGGGGTTGTCGATCGCCTGCAGGTAGGCGATCGCGTCCTTGATCTCGGCCCGCTCGTAGAACCGCGGGCCGCCGATCACCTGGTAGTTCGACGCCCTGCCGGACGAAGACGTCCTCGAGCACGCGGCTCTGCGCGTTCGTGCGGTAGACGACCGCGATCTCGCCGAGGCTCGTGCCGTACTCGACGAGGCCGGCGACCTCGGCGGCGACGAACCGGGCCTCGGCGTGCTCGTCCTCGGTCTCGACGACGCGCACCGGCTCGCCCTCGCCGAGCTCCGACCAGAGGTGCTTCTTCTTGCGCTCGCGGTTGTTCTCGATCACCGCGTTCGACGCGTTGAGGATCGCGTTCGTCGAGCGGTAGTTCTGCTCGAGGGGGATCACGTGGGTGTCGCCGAAGTCGCGCTCGAACTCGAGAATGTTGCGAATGTCGGCACCGCGGAACGAATAGACGCTCTGATCCGGGTCACCGACGACCATCAGGTTCTTGTGATTGCCGGCAAGCAGCTGCAGCAGCACGTACTGCGCGTGGTTCGTGTCCTGGTACTCGTCGACCATGATGTAGCGGAACGACTTCGCCCACCGCTCCTGCGCCTCGGGGAAGCGCTGCAGCACCTCGACGGTCAGCATCAGCATGTCGTCGAAGTCGACGCCGTTCAGCGCGAACAGCTTGCGCTGGTAGAGCGCATAGACGTCGGCGACGGTCTGGTCGTAGAAGCTGCCGACACGCGCGGCGTACTCGTCGGGGCCGATCAGCTGGTTCTTCGCGTTCGAGATCTGCGTGTGGATGCCGCGCGGCGTGAAGCGCTTCGGGTCGCGCTCGAGCTCCTCGAGGCACGACCGGACGAGGCGGAGCTGGTCGGCCTGGTCGTAGATCGTGAAGTTCGAGCGGTAGCCGAGCCGCTCGGCCTCGCGGCGGAGGATCCGGCCGCAGGCGGCGTGGAAGGTGAGGATCCAGATCGCCCGGGCGCGCGGCCCGACGGCGGCCTCGATGCGCGAGCGCATCTCGGCGGCGGCCTTGTTCGTGAACGTGATCGCGAGAATCTCGTTCGGCTGGACGCCGATCTCGCCGAGCAGATAGGCGACGCGGTAGGTCAGCACGCGCGTCTTGCCGGAGCCGGCGCCGGCGATCACGAGCAGCGGCCCCTCGGTCGTCGTCACGGCCTCGCGCTGGGCCTCGTTCAGGTCGGCGAGATAGCTCTCGGCACTGGTCAGCGGCGGCACCACTCCACCCTAGCGGCGGGTACGGGCGTGAAGAAATGGGACGTAATTGGACGGTTACCCGCACCTCCGACAGGGGCAGCTGCTGGCAGAGTGCGACTCATGAACGGGCGGGTCGGGATCGAGCTGAACGGGCTCACGAAGAGCTACGGCGAGGTTCGCGCGGTGCGCGGCATCGACATCTCCGTCGCGCCGGGCGAGACCGTCGCGTTGCTCGGGCCGAACGGCGCGGGCAAGTCGACGACGATCGACATGCTGCTCGGACTGCTCGCCCCCGACGCCGGGAGCGTGTCGGTGTTCGGGACGGAGCCGAAGGCCGCCGTCGACCGCGGGGCGGTCGGAGCGATGCTGCAGACCGGCGCCCTGATCCGGGACGTCAAGGTGCGCGAGCTCGTCGAGATGATGGCCGCGCTCTACCCCTCCCCGTTCTCCGTCGACGAGGTGATCGAGAGCACCGGGATCGGCGAGATCGCCGACCGGCGCACCCAGAAGCTCTCGGGCGGCCAGACCCAGCGCGTCCGGTTCGCAATCGCGCTCGTCTCGAACCCCGACCTGCTCGTGCTCGACGAGCCGACGGCGGCGATGGACGTCGAGGGTCGCCACGCCTTCTGGTCGGCGATGCGCGAGTTCGCCGCGGGCGGGCGCACGATCCTCTTCGCCACGCACTACCTCGAGGAGGCCGACGCCTACGCCGACCGCGTCGTGCTGATGGCGCACGGGTCGATCGTCGCCGACGGGCCGCCCAACGAGATCAAGGCGATGGTCGGCTCCAAGCGAATCCGAGCCACGCTGCCCGAGGCCTCGCCCGAGGAGCTGGAGCGTCTTCCCGGCGTCAAGCACGCCGATCGCCGCGGCGAGTCGGTCACCCTGGCCTGCAGCGACTCCGACCAGGCGATCCGCGCGCTCCTCGAGGCCTTCCCGGCCGCCCGCGACATCGAGATCAGCGGCGCCGGGCTCGAAGAGGCATTCCTCCAGCTCACGAGCGGCGAGGAGGGAGCGCCGTGAACCGCGCCTACCTCCGCTTCGAGGTCCTGCGGACGTTCCGGAACCGGCGGTTCTTCTTCCTCTCGCTCGGCTTCCCGCTCGTCCTCTACTACCTGATCGCGGTCCCGTATCGGAACGAGCACGACCTCAAGGGAACCGGCCTCACCGCCCCGCTCTACTTCATGGTCGGCCTGGCCGCCTTCGGCGCCATGAGCGCGATGCTCTCCTCCGGCGCACGCATCGCCGGCGAGCGGGCCGTCGGCTGGAACCGGCAGCTCCGGATCACGCCTCTCTCGACGCGCACGTACTTCCGCGCCAAGGTGCTCACCGGCTACCTGATGGCAGCGACGACCCTCTGCGCCCTCTACGCCGCCGGTCTCACGCTCGGGGTGAGCCTCTCCGCCCACGAATGGGCACGGATGACCGGTCTGATTCTCGTCGGGCTCCTGCCGTTCGCAGCGCTCGGCATCGTCTTCGGTCACCTCCTCACGCCGGACTCGATCGGCCCCGCGATGGGTGGCGCCACGGCGGTTTTCGCGATCCTCGGCGGCACCTGGTTCCCGATCACGGGCAGCACGATGACGAAGATCGGCGAGGCACTGCCGTCGTACTGGCTCGTCCAGGCGAGCCATGTCGCGCTCGGGGGCCAGGGCTGGACGACGACCGGCTGGGTCGTCATCGCCGTCTGGACGCTCGGGGGTGTAATCGTCGCGCGCTGGGCCTACCGGCGCGACACCAGGCGGGTCTAGCGCCCGCCCCGCTGCTTACGACGTGACGGACGCAGTCACCGACGCGAGCTCGGGCTCGAGCCAGGCGACCGCCTGCCCAAGCGACCTCGGGTCGGCCGACTTGAGCACGATCTCGACCTCGGGCCCGTCGGGTAGGAACCGCGGGTAGGAGCCGATCGAGACGTTCGGCCAGCGGACCGTGGCCGCCGTCAGCAGGTGCACGACGTCGCTCTCGCGCGTCTTGTACGCGCGCCGCCACGACGCGATCGGGTTGTCGCCCTCGAACTGGTCGGCGTAGGCGTCGAACATCGCCTCCATCTCGGCCGGCAGCCCGGGCAAGACCCAGACGTTCTCGAGCACGAACCCGGGGGCGCCGCCCTTCGGGTTCCGTAGCGGCCGGCTACCCGCGGGAAGCTGCGCCCAGCGCGCGGCGTAATCCGGGTGCTTCGGGAAGCGGCGGCGCAGCTCGTCGGCGAGCTCCGGCACCTCGATCTGCGGGACGCCGAACGCGGCGGCCATTGCCTCGCGAGTCAGGTCGTCAGGCGTTCCACCGAGGCCGCCGGTGACGAACAGGTAATCGACCCGCGGCCGCTCGCGGTTGACGAAATCGGACACCGCCTCGATCTCGTCCGGGATGCTGGCGGCGACATCGACCTTCACACCGAGCCCTTCGAGCCGCTGGGCGAGCCAGGCGGCGTTGGTGTTGACGATGTCGCCGGAGACGACCTCGTTCCCGATCGTGAGCAGAGCTGCGCGCATCCCGTCTGAGTATGACGGTCGTCAAGCCAAATGGATGGACCGCTATTCTCGCGGCGCCGGGCACATATCCCCGGCCGGTAAGGCGCAGCGAAGTCGGTGCGAACCCGACGCTGTCCCGCAACTGCGATGCCTCCGCTCCGGCGGAGGACGAGCCAGGTCGCCTGCTCTTGCCGTCGAACTCAGCCCTCGGAGGAAGGGCGGTTCGCGCGGCACCGCCCGCCGAGCCACCTCCCTCCGCTTCAACGCGGAGGTTTTTTATGTCCAAAAGCAGGTACGCCGTGGCTCTCGCCCTGGCGGCACTCGTCCTCGCGGCTCCGGCCGCCGCCTCACACCGGGCGGCGATGCCGACCCGGATCGTCTCGCTCTCACCCACCGCAACCGAGGATCTGTTCGCGATCGGCGCGGGCAAGCAGGTCGTGGCGGTCGACAACCAGTCGAACTACCCGAAGAACGCTCCGATGACGAAGCTCTCGGGCTACACGCCGAACGCCGAGGCGATCGCCGGCTACCAGCCCGATCTCGTGGTCGTCTCGTTCGACGGCAACCACATCGTCGAGGCACTCGGGAAGCTGAAGATCCCGGTGCTCGTCGAGCCGACCGCCTCGACACTCGCCCAGGCGTACGGCCAGATCGCGCAGCTCGGCGCAAAGACAGGCCATGCCTCACAGGCTGCGGCAGTCGTCGCGAAGATGAAGGCCCAGATCGCGACAGCGGTCGCGTCGGTGCCCCATGACGAAGGGCTGACCGTGTACCACGAGCTCGAGCCCGATCTCTACTCGGCAACGTCGAAGACGTTCATCGGCCGCATCTACACGATGCTCGGGTTGAAGGACATCGCGGACGCAGCCGACAAGACCGGCTCCGGCTATCCGAAGCTCTCGCAGGAGTACATCGTGGCGGCCAGCCCGAAGCTGATCGTGCTCGCCGACACGATCTGCTGCGGCCAGACCCCGGCCAAGCTCGCGAAGCGCCCCGGCTGGGGGACGATCGCGGCAGTCAAGGACGGAGGCGTGCTCGCGATGAGCGACGACCTCGCCTCGCGCTGGGGGCCGCGGGTCGTCGACTTCGTCCAGCAGGTCGCGGCCCGGATCAAGGTGCTTTCCGGCAAGTGAGCATTGCGGCCGAGCAGGTGGGGAAGGACGCTGTCGTCAGCGTCCCTTCCCCGCCGCGGGCCCTCTGGCCTGTTGTCGGGGCGATCGTGTTCGTGATCGTCTCGACGCTGATCGGGCTGTTCGTCGGCCCGGCGAACATCGGCGCCGGGCCGATCGTGCGCGAGGTGCTCTCGCACGTCCCGCTGCTCGGCGTGCACTCGCACCTCTCGGCGACCGACTCGGCAATCCTCTGGCAGCTCCGCGCGCCTCGCGTCGTGCTCGGGCTGCTCGTCGGCGGCATGCTCGCGATGGCCGGCGGCGCCTATCAGGGCGTCTTTCGCAATCCGCTCGTCGATCCTTACCTGCTAGGCGTGGCAGCCGGCGCCGGGCTCGGGGCGACGATCGCGATTGCGTACTTCAGCGCCACGACGAGCTCGTACGACCTGCTGCCGATCGCAGCGTTCCTCGGCGCAGGCGTCGGGGTGCTCCTCTCCTACACGCTCGGCGCCTCGGCCGAGGGCGGTCGCAATCCAGCCGCCCTCGTGCTCGCAGGCGTGACGGTCGTGGCGTTCCTCACCTCGATCCAGACGTTCATCCAGCAGCAGCACTCCCAGACGCTGCAGGAGGTCTACAGCTGGATTCTCGGGAGCGTCGACACGGCCGGGTGGCACTCGGTGGAGATCGTGCTGCCCTACGTCGTGATCTCGTCGATCGTCGTCCTGCTGCACCGGCGGCTGCTCGACGTGCTCACGGTCGGAGACGACGAGGCGGCGACGCTCGGAGTGCACGTCCGCCGCGTTCGGATCACGATCGTCGCGGCCGCCACGATCGGCACCGCCGCCGTGGTCGCGTTCAGCGGGCTGATCGGGTTCGTCGGGATCATCGTCCCGCACGCGATCCGGCTCGCGATCGGGACGAGCTACCGGATCGTGCTGCCGCTCTCGCTCCTCGTCGGCGGTGGCTTCCTCGTGCTGTGCGACGTGATCGCGCGCACCGTCGTCGCACCGGCCGAGCTGCCGATCGGCGTCGTGACCGCGTTCTTCGGCGCGCCGTTCTTTGCGGTCGTCCTCCGCTCGAGCAGGAACTTCCGGTGACGGCTCTCGTCCTCGACTCGCTCTCCGTGCAGCTCGGATCGGCGCAGATCCTCGACGACGTCTGCGCGACGATTGCGCCGGGCGAGTGGGTCGCCTTGATCGGGCCGAACGGCGCCGGCAAGAGCACCATGCTCCGGGCCTGCGCGGGCCTCATCTCCTACGACGGGTCGATCTCGCTGGACGGCGACGAGGTGTCGGGGCTACCGCGGCGCTCGGTCGCCAAACGGCTCGCCTTCGTCCCTCAGGCGCCGCTCCTCCCGCCGGGGATGCGGGTCGACGAGTACGTCCTGCTCGGTCGCACCGCCCATCTCGGGGCGTTCGGCTACGAAGGCCCGCACGATCTCGAGACAGCCGGCCGCGCGCTCGCGCGGCTCGACCTCGGGCCGCTCTCGCGCCGCCGGCTGCACACGCTGAGCGGTGGCGAGCAGCAGCGAGTCGTTCTCTGTCGCGCGCTTGTCCAGGAGGCGCCGCTCCTCCTGCTCGACGAGCCGACTACGTCGCTCGACCTCGGTCGCCAGCAACAGGCGCTCGAGCTCGTCGCGACCTTGCGCGAGACCGGCGACCTCACCGTCGTCTGCGCGATGCACGACATCACGCTCGCCGCGCAGTACGCCGACCGGCTGCTCGTGCTGGCGGGCGGGCGGCTCGTCGCCGACGGCCCGCCTGCAGAGATTGCGACACCTGAGCTGATCGCCGAGCACTACGGCGCCGAGGTGCGCGTCGTCGGCGAAGGCGGCTCGCTCGCGGTGATCCCGGTCCGTCGCAAGTAGCTTTGCGACATGGCTTCTGTCGCGATCGAGCTCGACGGCGTTCTCGGCGACACGCGGCCGCTCTACGACGCCTGGCTCGAGGACGTCTCGCGGCGCGCCCACGTCGATCCGCAGCGGCTCGACGAGGAGCTGCCGAACTGGCGCGTGCTGCTCGAGCGGTTCGCCGAGGATCACGCTCCCGTCTACCTGCGGCCGAGCGCTCCCGCGACCGCAGCGCTTCGCCGCCTGCAGGGCGAGGGCGTCCGGGTCGGCGTGTTCACCGACGCGCCGGAGGAGCTGGCGCGGATCGCCGCGTCCCACCTGGGCGCGACCCGCCGGATCGAGGTGCTCGAAGCGGGGCCGGGCGCGCTCGAGCGCGTGTTGCTGCTGCTCGGCCCGGACACCCCGGTTGTCCGCTCTCTGGCAGACTTGCCGACCTGATGGAGAGCCATGAGCTCACCGACCGCCAGCTCGAGGCGCTGCTGGAGCGTCTCGACCGCATCGCCGCGGAGCTCGAGCGGATGAACCGCCGCCAGGAGTCCCGCGACGAGCTGACCGTGGTCGCGCACGAGCTGCGGAACCTGAACGAGTCGCTGCAGGCGATCGCCTACGCCGCGCTCGGCCAGCAGGGCCCGCAGGTTCGCCGCCGGCGGACCTAGGCTTCCAGCATCTGCTGGAGCGCGACTCGGTCGCGCTCGTTCAGCGCTGCCTCGTCGACGAGCGCCGCGGAGAGCTGGTCGATCCACGCGTCGAGGCGGAGCTCGTCGGTGTTGAGCGCAACGCCCCGGACCATCTTGCGGCGACGGGTCGAGACCTGGCCCTTGTTGTTGTCGAGCACGAACTGGCTCTCGGCGAACGTCATCGTGATCGAGACGACCGGCCTGCTCGTCCCGGGCAACCCCTTGCGCTGCACCTTCACCCGGTCGGGGAAGGCGTCGGTCAGCTTCTTCGCCAGGATCTCGACGAAGCTCTTCAGATCCTTCTGGTCGGCTCGCAGATACCCGGCGAGGATGTCGATCTGGGGAGCGGGCTCGTCGCTGGACACGGCCGCATCGTAAGCGATCAGCCGAGCCTGTAAATGTCGAGTACGCCGCTCGTTTGATGGTCGTTGCTGTTGCCCTCACCGGACGCGACGCGGCCGTCGGCGACGATCGGGCTCTGCCAGTGAGCATCGCCGATCGGCAGGTCACCGACGATCTTCCCGGTGGTCGGTGCGTAGACGTGGATGTCGCCGCCCCACTGGACGTAGAGGAGGCCTCCGGCGAGAACCGGGCTCGTCCCGCCGACCGTGTTCGACCACACCTGATGGAGCTTCCCGTTCCGGAGCTGCCAGGCGGCCGTCCCGCCCGAGGTCGCCAGGAACACCCAGCTCCCCTTCCAGGTCGCGGGCTCGGAGAAGAGGTCGGTCGGGCCGGGCACCGGCACCGACTGCAGCTCGCCGCCGGTCGTCGCATTCACGCCGGCGAGGCTCGAGAGCCTCAGGAGGCGCAGCTGGCCGTCCTTCCCGCCCTGGACGAAGTAACCGTTCGCGAGCAGCGCCGGAGCGGTCGAGCCGAGGTCGAGGTCGTCCTGGTTCAGCTCGTCCTGGTTGGACGGCGTCCAGTGCTTCAGAAGCCGCTTGCCGTCCGGTGAGAGGACGAGGACGCTGTCGCCCCAGTTCGTCTTCCCGTCGAACGGGCCGTTGCCGGTCGCTACGAGCAGATCCCCGGTCGCGGGATCGACCACAGGAGCCGAGCGGCCCCAGATCGCAGAGTCCGAGCCGTCACACGTGGACGGCTGCATGATCACGCGGCGATCGGAGCAGAGCGAGTTCCAGACGCCGACGATCCTGCCGCTCGCCGGATCGAGCGTCACGACGTGGCCCTGGTAGGGCGGGGCGTCCCCGATGTAGCCGTCGGTGGCGGCAAGGACGAGGCCGTTCGCGTAGTTGAGCGCCGAGGCGAGCTTCTCGTGGGTCGGGTCGCGCGTGATCGCCGTCGACCAGAGCACCTTCCCTGTGGCGACGCTCAGCTTGCGGATGACGCCGTCGGGCGCGCCCGCGTAGATCGCGGCGCGTCCCGGATCGGCGACCGGCGTCATCGTCGTGATCTGGGCCGTCCCCGCATAGCTCGAGTACGTCGGCGGCGTGAAGCGCCAGAGGATCTTCCCGCTCGCGGCGTCGATCGCGAGCGTGATCCCGTAGGTAGTCGTGACGAAGAACGTGTCGTGCGAGCTTCCCTTGATGGTCACGTCGTGCAGATAGATCGGCGAGGAGTCGACCGTCCCGGGGATCTTCACCTGCTGGCGCCGGAGCTTGCCGACGTTCTCGCGTGTGATCCCCGTGGCCGGGGCAACGTTGTGGCGGGCGGCGTCGAAGCCGAACCTCGGCCAGTCCATCCCGGTTGCCCCGCCTCGTGCGCTGCCTGCCGTCGCGGCGCACACCAGCAGAGCGGCGACGACGGCTCTTGCTCGCACCTCAGTCCTGACGGACGAGGATCTTGCGGAGCTCGTCTTCCTTGCCCGGCTCGAGGATCGCGACGACCGAGTCGCCGGGCTCGAGCAGCATCGCGCCGTCGGGCTCCTCCGCCTTGCCGTTCCGGAAGACCGAGATCACCCGTGAGCCCTCGGGCAGGTCGATCTCGCGAATCGCCTTGCCGGCGCACTTGGCCTTCTCGCCGATCGTGATCTCGACGATCTCGCGATTCTCCTTGCGCAGCTCGAGCAGCCGGATCAGGCCGTGCTCGGGCACCTCGTGCTCGATCAGGCCCATGATCGACGCGGTCGCCGAGACGGTCGGCGTGATCCCGAGCAGGTCGAAGTACGGCTGGTTGCGCGGGTCGTTCACGCGGGCGATCGTCGTCTCGACGCCGTAACAGTCGCGTGCGAGCTGGCAGATGACGATGTTGTCCTCGTCGTCCCCCGTGACCGCGACGACCACGTCCGGCGGCCGCTTGATCCCGGCGCGCTCGAGCACGAACAGCTCGGTCGCGTCTCCACGGTGAACCTGGTGCTCGAACTCCGCCTCGAGCTGGTCGAACCGGACCGGCCGCTGCTCGATCAGCGTCACCTCGTGCCCGCCGCGAATCAGCGCCCGCGCCAGGTTCGAGCCCACCTTGCCACCGCCTGCGATGAGGAGATACACGGATTAGGTCAGTGCGCCTTCGTACGCCCGGACCGCGTTGGTGAGCGTCTCGATCGCGCTCTGGGTCGGGCACACCACGTTCAGCCCGCGGGTCTTGAAGAACTCGGCGCGTGCCGGGTCGAGGATGCGAACGATCACCGAGCGCACGTCGAACTTCTTCTGCGCCATCTGGCCGATCACGATGTTCGAGTTGTCGCCGTCGGTGGTGACGACCACGGCGTCGGCGTCCTCGATCCCCGCCCGTTGCAGCAGCTGGATGTCCATCCCGTGGCCGACATGGAACTCGCCCGACCAGACATCGCCGAGGCGCACCATCGCGTCTTCCCGCTCGTCGATGACGCTGACCTCCCAGCCGGCGTTACGCAGGTCGAGCGCGACGGCACTGCCGACGCGTCCACATCCGATCACGAGAACCTTCACGCGCGCCCAGCGTAGCTCAGTTGGTGGTGCCGGCTGAGCTGAGACCCAGCTCGTCGTCGAGCACGTTCTGCGGGAACGCGACGATCAGCACCTCGCACGGCGCCTGCCGGAGCACGAAATCGACGGTCGGCGAGAAGAAGCGGGACTGGCGGCGCCAGCGGGGCGAAGAGCCCATCACGATCAGATCAGCGCCCGAGTCGCGGGCGTGATCGACGATCGCGCGCCCGATCGCGCGGGCGCGGACCGTTGTCGCCTTGACCTCGACGTCGAGCTCCTGGCCGAGCGCGCACGCCTCCTGCAGCGACGCCTCGGCCCGGGCCTCGGCATCCGGCATCGGGTGATCGATCTTGCAATCGAGCGGCACGAGGATGACGTAGAGCGCCTCGACAGCGGCGTGGTGCTCGGCCGCGAGCTTGACCGCCGTCGCGGCCATCTCCTCGCCGATCACTCCGAGCTTCATCGGCACGAGGATCCGCCGGAAATGCGGGACGTCGGTGAAGATCACCGTGTCGGGCGCGACCACGCGCTCTGTCAGCCCCTCGCCGCGCGACCTGCGGACGGCGGCGTAGACGATCAGTCCGATCGCGAGCCAGACGGCTCCGGCGAAGCGGGCGCCGGCGTGGGTCCAGAGCGCGATGATCCAGATCGCGAAGGTGAGAACGGCACCGACAATCGCGGGGAGCGGGATCTCTGCCTTGCGGATCGTGATGTTCAGCGGCGTTCGGTACGGCCGCGGCAGGTCGGGCTCGGCGATCCGCAACCTGATCACGGCGATCTGGGTGGCCGTGAACGCGAGGAGGACGCCGAACGAGAAGATCCCGGCGAGCAGCGACACGTCGTGCTTGACGAACGCCGAGGCGATCACGAGCGCGCTCGAGACGACGACGACGCTGACGATCGCCTGCGGAGACACAAGCGTCCTGCGGTTCAGGCGACCGAACGAGCGCGGGAGCTGCCCGTGCTCGCCGAGCGAGTAGGCGAGGCGGCAGAAGCCGGAGATCGAAGTCGTCACCGACGCGAGCAGGATCAGCGCGCCGCTCATCCCGATGAAGAACCGGATCGCGTCCCCGAGATCCGCCCCGGTGTGCGGCCGGAGCGCCTCGGCGACGCCGACGAGCGGCGAGCGCAGCCAGCGGGTGCCGAGCTCTGTGACCGGCCCTGGATAGGCGGAGAGCGCGACGACGGCGATCGCAACGTAGGTCGTCACGACCGTGCCGATGGCGAGGAAGAGCGACCGCGGGAGGTCGACCCCGGGCCGTTTCGCCTCCTCGGCGAGATTTGCCACCGTCTCGAGGCCGGTGAAAGCGAGCATTGCGAGCGGGATCGAGAACGCAAGCGAGTGCCACGTGGGCGCCGTGCCGAGCGAGGTGCCGTGCGTGAGCGCGTGCGGTGAGAAGAGGAAGACGAATCCGAAGACGATCAGCACGAGCTGCGCGATCACGTCGAGCGCGGGGACGATGAACCCGATCGCGTAGAACGAGGGCCGGCGCACGAGCCGGATCAGGCCGACGCAGACGATCGCGATCACGCCCACGATCACGTCCCACGGATTCCGGTCGAGCGCGCTGATCTGCAGCGCGCCCGCGAGGTAGTGCGGGATGAAGAGCGCCGAGAGGGCGATGACGATCAGGTAGTCGAGGAAGATCACCCAGCCGGTCATGAACCCGGCGAGGTCGTTTCCCGCGCGCCGCACGAACGTCGCCGCGCCGCCGGTCTCGGGGAGGGACGAGGTCGCCTCGGCGTACGAGAGCGCGACGAGCAGGAAGACGATGCCGACGCCGAGCAGCACGAGCGGCGTGAAGCCGACGGCATGGAGGGCGATGATCCCGAGGGCGAAGTAGATCGACGCCGCGATCTCGCCGTACGCGACCGAGAACAGCGACCGCGCGTCGAGCTCGCGGCGTAGGCCGGGAAGCTTCCGCGCCACCTAGACCTGCTTCCTCGAGAGGTAGAGCCGCCCGCCGCCGGCGGCCAGGAACAACGCGCCGAAGATGAACCCGACCTGTCCCCCGCCCTCGGCGATCGTCCGGACGAGGATCGCCACGCCGAGCACGATCATCACGAGCGAGAGCGCGACCGGCAGCGCGCCGTTGAACCTCATGCCGCCTTCTTACCGGCGGCGACCATCACGCGGCACGGGGCCATCTTGAGGACGTAGTCGACGGTCTTGCCGAAGATCGCCTTGTGGGAGCTGCGGGGTGCGCCCAGGACGACGATCTCGGCCTGGCGCCACGTCGCCTCGTCGACGATCGCCCGGCCCGACTGGCGGGCGCGCACGACGCGGTCGATCAGCCGGACTCCGTAGGAGTCGGCGGCGAGCCGCGCGTCGTCGAGCAGGCGGTCCGCTTGCTCCTCCTCCGCCGGCATGGGCGTCTCGAGCACGAGATCCATCGGGACGACGATGACACGCAACGCGACGATCGTCGCCCCCCGCTCCGCTGCGAGACGGGCTGCGAGGTCGACCGCCTCGTGCGACTCCGCGCCCGAGACGATCGGCACGAGGATCGTGCGGTACTCGAGCGCGATCGCCGGGCCGAACTGCAGCGGCGCCAGCACCGTCTCGCTCATCGGGATCCCGAGCTTGCGTCGGTAGACGGCGTAGAAGATGAGCCCGGCCGCGATCCACGAAAGGCCGGCATAACGCGTTGCGGGGTCCTCGACGACCACGACGAGCCAGGCGAGCCCGGTTCCGATGCCGCCGAAGATCGCGAAGAGCGGCCAGCTGGTCTTTCCGATCTTCCAGTTGGGGCCGACTCGGTACGGATCCTCGACCGGCGGCGGCTTGCGTCGCAGCTGGATCACCGCCGCATGCGCGATCGTGAACGACAGCATCGCTCCGAACGCGTACATCCGGCCGATGAAGTCGACGTTCCCCGGGAGCATGAAGAGGATCGAGAAGAACCCCGCGAATACGAGCAATGCGAGCCAGGGCGTCTTGAACTTCGGGTGCAGCCGCCGGAAGACCTCGGGCAGCTGGCGGTGGCTCGACATCGAGTACGTGATCCGCGACGCACCGATCACGCCGGCGTTGGTCGCGATGAAGAGGATCGTCGCCGCCAGGACGCCGACGTAGAGCTTGGCGGCGCTGAGCATCGCGCCGTGCAGGCCGAGGTTCTCGACGATCCCGAGCACCGGATCGTTCTTGAACCCGATCGGCGGGTCCTGGCCGAGGCGCGTGACGTACTGACCGGCCTTGTCGAGGTGCACCGGGAGCGCGGACAGCGCCACGAGCGGCAGCGTGAAGTAGATGGCGAAGACGGCGATCGCGACGAGGCGAATGGCACTCGGGATCGTGCGACGCGGGTCGCGAGCCTCCTCCGCCAGATTCGAGACGGTCTCGATCCCCGTGTAGGCGATCATCGCCACCGGGATCGCCAACGCGAAGTTCGACCAGGTCGGCGCGATCCCGAGGTGGATGTTCGCCTTCAGGATGTGCGGGCTGAAGATCAGCACGAAGCCGAGGAGCACGAGCAGGAGCTGCGTCGCGAAGTCGAGCACCGCGAGCCCGACGTTCAAGGCCGCCGCCTCCTTGACCCCGACGATGTTGATCCCGACGAGAACGACCACGACGATGATCCCGCCGATGATGTCCCACGGGTTCGTCTTCAACGGCTCCCAGAAGATCGAGAGGTAGTGCGGGACGAAGAACGCCGAGATGGCGACCGTGATGATGTAGTTGAGCATCTGCGCCCAGGCGGCAACGAACGAGACGATCTCGTTGAACGCATGCCGGGCGAAGCTCGACGACCCGCCCGCCTCGGGAAACAGAACCGTCCCCTCGGCGTAGGTCGCTGCGGTCGCGGCGAAGATCAGCCCCGAGATGACGAAGACGAGCGGCGTCAGCCCGAGCGCGATCGCCGCCGTGACGCCGAGGGCGTAATAGATCGACGAGCCGACGTTGCCGTAAGCGGTCGCGAAAAGCGCCGGCGTCCCGAGGACTCTTTCGAGTGAGTGCGACTGACGCCGCCGTCTAGGCACGCGTGGAATCTAGTTCGCGCAAGCGGCTTGACGGCACCGGTTACCCGCCCATGCGCAGACGGGCGGCGGCCCGCTCCGCTCCTGCGTCGTTCCTACGTATGGATCGAGATGACGAGCGGAATGATCAGGATCGCGACGATGTTCGTGATCTTGATCATCGGGTTGATCGCCGGACCGGCGGTGTCCTTGTAAGGATCGCCGACGGTATCGCCCGTAATCGCAGCGTTGTGGGCTTCCGAGCCCTTGCCGCCGTAGAGACCGTCCTCGATCATCTTCTTCGCGTTGTCCCAGGCTCCGCCGCCCGCGGTCATCGAGATCGCGAGGAAGAGGCCCGTGACGATCGTGCCGACGAGCAGACCGCCGAGCATCCGGGCGCTGATGATCCCGACGATGATCGGGAAGGCGATCGGGATCAACGCCGGAGCGAGCATCGACTTGATCGCCGAGCCGGTCACGATGTCGATCGCGCGGCCGTACTCGGGCCGCTCCGTGCCTTCCATGATCCCGGGATGCTCGCGGAACTGGCGGCGAACCTCCTCGACCACCTCGCCGCCGACCCGGCCGACCGCCTCCATGGCGAGCGACGCGAACAGGAACGGCATCAGGCCGCCGATGAAGAGACCCGAGATCACCCAGGGGTCGGACAGAGAGAACGTGAGCGGCAAGTTGCCCGCTCCCGTGATCCCCTTCCCGGCGTTGTAGAGCTCGGTCGTGTACGAGTCGAACAGGATGAGCGCCGCGAGGGCCGCTGACCCGATCGCGTAGCCCTTGGTGACGGCCTTCGTCGTGTTGCCGACCGCGTCGAGCTGGTCGGTGATCCCGCGAACCGACTCGGGCAGGTCGGCCATCTCGGCGATGCCCCCTGCGTTGTCGGTCACCGGGCCGAACGCGTCGAGCGCAACGATGAGGCCGGTCATCGAGAGCTGTGCCATTACCGCAACACCGATTCCGTAGAGACCGGCGAAGTGGTTGGCGGTCAGGATGCCCGCGACGATCACGAGTACGGGAGCCGCCGTGGCCTGCATGCCGACAGCGAGGCCCTCGATGATGTTCGTCGCGTGGCCGGTCTGCGAGGCCTTGGCGATCTGCTTGACCGGCGGCCACCGGGTGCCGGTGTAGTACTCGGTGATCGCGACCAACAGGAACGTGACGACGAGGCCGATGATCGAGGAGATGTAGAGATCCTTGAAGCTGTACGGGCCGACGTCGAACGCCTTCGTGACCGGGATGAAGAAGAGCGCCGAGAGGATGGTCGCAGCGAGCACCGACTTGTAGAGGGCGTTGATGACGCCGTTCGGGCCGCGGCCGAGCCGCGCGAAGAAGGTGCCGAGAACAGAGGCGATGGCGGAGACACCACCGAGCGCGAGCGGGTACAGGTAGAGGTGCCCGACGCTCCGGCCCGACTCGGTGCCGAGCAGCATCACGGCGACCGCGGTGACCGCGTAGGTCTCGAACAGGTCGGCGGCCATGCCGGCGCAGTCGCCGACGTTGTCGCCGACGTTGTCGGCGATCACGGCAGCGTTCCGCGGGTCGTCCTCGGGGATCCCGGCCTCGAGCTTGCCGACGAGGTCGGCTCCGACGTCGGCGGCCTTGGTGAAGATGCCGCCGCCGAGGCGGGCGAACACGGAGATCAGCGAGCCGCCGAAGGCCAGCCCGACGAGATCGTGGACGGCCGACACCGGCGTGTGGTTGAGCACGTCGGTGAGGAAGCCGTAGTACCCGGCGACGCCGCCGAGGCCGAGGCCGACGACCAGGAGGCCCGTGACCGAGCCGGCCCGGAAGGCGACGTTGAGCGCCGGCTTGACGCCGTCGCGCGCGGCCTCTGCGGTGCGGCTGTTCGAGCGCACCGCGACGTTCATGCCGATGAACCCGGCGGCGGCGGAGAGCACTGCGCCGATCAGGAATCCGAACGCGGCTCCCCAGCCCAGCTTGTTGTAGAAGCCGAGCAGTAGGAACGGCACGACCGCGACGGCCGCGATCGTTATGTACTGCCGCTTCAGATACGCCGCAGCGCCTTCCTGCACCGCGCGGGAGATCTCGCGCATCCGGTCGTTGCCGGCGGGCTGCTTGAGGAGCCAAACAGTTAGCCACATCCCATAGCCCACGGCCACGGCAGCGCCGATCAGGGCGACGAGCACAGCATGCTGCATGAACCAATCCATTCGCGACTCCCCTCCAGAGGTCGATCCATCAGATTTTGTCGTTGCTGATGAAAATCGCCGATGTGGTTCGGCGCGCGCGGGATTCTAGTCAGAAGAGCCGACGGCGTCGGCATAAGCGAGCTTCAGGTTCGTCAGCGCTTGCTCGAAGTCCTTGAGGATCCCCTCGTCGACCTGGCCCTGAAGGAGCGGCAGCAGGACATCGATCGCGTCAATCGCGATCTTGGTCTCGGGAAGATCCCCCATCTCGAGCTTCCCGTACGCAACCGAGGCGAGCGTCGAGACGGTCGAGAGGATGAGTTGCGCGACCTTGGCCGAACGGATCGCCTCGAGCATCGCATCCAGCGTCTCCTGATCCTCGCCGTGCTCGTGCTCGTGGTCGTGCTCGTGGTCTTCGTGTTCGTGCTCGTGCTCTTCGTGCTCGTGCTCGTCAGACAATTCGCTCACCCATCCTCACCTGTTCGGCATAGATCTGCTCAAGAGTCGCCCCATCTTGCCAGCGCGCCTGCTGGCGCTCCGCCGCATTGGCGACGGGCACCGCCAGGAACGCCGCAGCACCGGTCTCCTCGGCGACCGGCATGACCCACTCGATCAGCGCCTCGAGCCGCGCGCGAGCGGGCACGGGCTCGCCGATCGCGAAGTCGAGGAGCTCGCCGGAGAAGCCCCCAGCGGATCGCACGCCAGAGGTTCTCCTCGAGCATCCGGTTCGGCACGTCGGGCAGCGGCTCGCCTTCGTCGAACGCCCTCGCGCAGCGGGCTGCGAGCGCGTAGGCGAGCGCCGCAAGCGACTGCGCCTCGCCGAGATCGGGCTGCGCGTCGCAGATCCGGATCTCCACCGTCGGGTAGGCGAGGTGTGGGCGAACGCTCCACCAGAGCTGCGTGTGCTCGTCGATCGAGCGCGTGCGGTAGAGGAACGCCACGTAATCCTCGAACCCTCTCCAGCCGTCGTACGGCTCGGGGATCCCGCAGCGGGGGAAGGTACGGGTGAAGATCTGCGTCCGGGCGGAATGAAGCCCGCTGTCGACCTCCTCGACGAACGGCGAGCTCGCCGACAGCGCGAGCAGCTCGGGCAGGAAGGTCCGCATCGCATTGCAGACGGCGATCGCGCGATCACCGCCGCGAATCCCGACGTGCACGTGGAGGCCGAAGGTGGTGTTGCGCCACGCGACGTAGCGGAGCAGCTCGTCGTTTCGCCTGTAGTGCGGCGTGTCGATGATCCGCTGGTCCTGCCAGCGGGCCCACGGATGCGTGCCGGTCGCCCCGAGCTGGAGCCCGACCTCGCGCGTCAGGGCCTGCAGCTGCGAACGGCGCTCGGCCATCTTCGCCGCTGCCTCGACGAAATCGGCGCACTTGCCGGTGCGCACCTCGACCTCCGACGCGATCAGCTCGCCGACGAGATGCGACTCGACATCGGTCCCGACCGCGGCGGCCTTCACCTCCTC
This sequence comes from uncultured Actinomycetota bacterium, assembly GCA_963762215.1. Classification (GTDB taxonomy): domain Bacteria; phylum Actinomycetota; class Thermoleophilia; order Gaiellales; family Gaiellaceae; genus PALSA-600. Next base: position 52,489 of record CAVXKB010000010.1, on the reverse strand, counting down.
GAAGCGATTCGCGAGCCCGAGCGTCTCGGGATCGAGCAGCGCGAACTCCTCCTCGACGGCGAGGGTGAAGTCGGTGCCCTCCTCGAATGCCGCACGGGCGCTCGCGAGCTGCTCCTCCGGGGAAAGGCGTTGCTCTTCACCCATCGCGGCGAAAGGCTACGCGACCGGCGCGAGCAACCGCGCGGCCACTCCCGCCCACGACCAGCGCTCGACGACGGTTCGCCTCGCAGCGTCGCGCAACGCCTCGCGATCGGCCGCGCCGAGCTCGAGCAGCTCCGCCAGCTTCGAGCGCAGCTCACCGACGTTCCCGTTCTCGAACGCAGCCAGATGAGCGAGGTGAGCCGGGTAGGCCGCCTCGAGCCCCGCCGCGACCTCCGCGAGGCCGGTGTGACGAGCGACGAGCGGCGGGCAACCGCAGGCCGCAGCTTCGGCCGCGACCATCCCGAACGCCTCCGGGAAGATCGACGGGACAACGGCCGCGTCGGCCAGCGGGAGCAGGTGGACGAGATGGCGGTGCTCGAACGGGCCGGTGAAGAGAACCCGCTCGCCGTGCTCCGCGGCCATGAGCTCCAGATCCGCCCGGTAATCGCCGAACCCGACGATCACCGCACGGGCGTCGAGACCGTCGAGCGCCTCGAGCAGCAAATGGACGCCCTTGTTCCGGATCAGCTTCCCGAAGTAGACGACGGTCGGCTTGTCGTCGGCGAGGAATGCGGCGAGACGCTCGGCATTGCCCTCGTCGGGAAGCCGCTCCTCGGCGTTCCCGGGGTTCGGCCGGTCCGCGCGAGCCTCTGCGACGAGCTCCGCGAGCGCCTCGGCGCGATCCTGCGGGACGAACTCGTCGACGTCGACCCCCGGCGGCACCTCGACGACGCGATCGACGTGGCCGACCACATCCTCGAGCACGTCTCGGATGTGCTGCGACCCGACGTACACCGCCTCCGCCGAGGCAAGCGCTTCTCTCCCCCACGCCTCGAGCTCCGGCCGGCCGCGCATCGAGTACTCGAGCTCGGAGCCGTGCGCCTTGACGCGAAACGGCTCACCGAGCGCGGCGCCGACGGCACCGCCCATCAGGACGTGGTTGGTGAACACGAGGTCGGCCGGGAGCAGCTCGCGCAGAGTTGCGACGTTCGCGTCGACATAGCGGCGGCGCTCGTCAGCGGTGAAGTCCTGCAGCAGCCGCGGCTCGAGCCCCTCGTAGCGGTCGAGCACGAACACCGGTAGCAGCCCGTCGGGCAGCTCGACCTTCACCGCCTTGGCGCTCCCGATCGCGTAGCGCTCCGGAGCCGGCTCCTGCGAGACGACCGTCACGTCGTGCCCGGCCCGGCTCCACTCCTTCGCGAGCTCCCGCGAGTAGACGTTCGACCCGGTTCCGTCGAGGAGATACCCGTGCCAGAGGAGGATCCTCAAGCGGTTAGGTCAGGTGGAAATAGAGCGCGTGAAGCAGCTCGACGGCGGGATTCGAGGTGTGCACCGTGACATCGGGCGGGCAGTCGAGCAGGGCTTCCGAGTAGTTGAAGATGATCCGGACGCCCGCATCGATCAGGTCGTCCGCAACCTGTTGAGCGGCGTCTGCCGGGACTGCGAGCACGCCGACGACGATGTTCTTGTCGTGGACGAGGTCCTTCAGACGGGCGTACGGGCTGACCTCGACCGAGCCGATCGAGCGGCCGACAACGTTCTGGTCGACATCGAAGACAGCGGCGATCGTGATCCCGTGCTCGATGAAGATCGGTGAGCCCGCGATCGCCTGGCCGAGCCGGCCCGCACCGACGAGCGCGATGTTGTGCTGCCCCTGCGTACGGAGGATCTTGCGAATCTCGCCCGAGCAGGCCGTCGATCGAGTAACCGACGCCGCGCTTGCCGAACTTGCCGAAATTCGAGAGGTCGCGGCGGATCTGCGTCGCGTTGATGTTGGTGTAGTCCGCGATCTCCTGGGACGAGATCCGGTCCTTCCCCATCTTCTTCGCCTGGGTCAGGACCTGGAGGTAGCGAGAGAGCCGCGCAGCAACTCCGACACCCACGCGATTCTCGAAGGAACGCGCTCCATCAGGGGGACTTTGCAACATGAACGAAGGATTGTGCACTAACGCATGAACTCTGCGTTCGGTTCGTCACAAGCCCGTCATTCGGCACCGAGTTTGTGACGCAACGCCGCCGCCTCGACCCGGTAGTGAGAGACCTCCTCCCCATCGACCTCGATCACCGGGATCCACTCCCGGTAGCGGCGCTCGAGCTCGGGCACGCCCGTGATGTCGATCTCCTCGACCGCGAAGTCGAGCTCTGCCGACAGCGCGCCCAGCTCGTCTCGCGCCCGTTCGCAGAGGTGGCAGTCGCGGGCAACGACCAGCGTGACGCTAGGGATAGAGGCCTCTGATCGTGCTCGCCTCGGCCACGCGCTGCACGGCCAGGCCGTAGGCGGCAAGGCGCATCGAGATGCTCCGCGCCTCGTGTAGGTCCCAGGTCTCGCGGAAGGCGCTCGAGACGATCCGCCGGAGCCGCTCGTTCACCTCGCTCTCCGTCCAGAAGAGCTCCTGCAGCCCTTGCACCCATTCGAAGTACGAAACGACGACCCCGCCGCCGTTCGCCAGGACGTCGGGAATCACGACCGTACCGGCCTCCTCGAGGATCGCGTCCGCCTCCGGCGTCGTCGGGCCGTTGGCGCCCTCGAGCACGATCTTCGCCTTGACCCGGCCGGCGTTGGCCTCGGTGAGCACGAGCTCGAGCGCGCACGGCGCGAGCACGTCGCAGTCGATCTCGAGGAGCTCCTCGTTCGAGACGGCCTCGCCGCCGTCGAACTCCGACATCCGGCCGCCTCGTGCCTTGTGTGCCAGCAGAGCAGCGACGTCGAGGCCGCTCGCGGCGGCGCGCCCTCCACCCGAGTCGGAGACGGCGACGATCGTGGCGCCTGCGTCGGAAGCGAACTTCGCAAACAGCGAGCCGACGTTGCCGAAGCCCTGGATCGCGATCCTGAGCCCTTCGATCGCGACCCCGCGGCGCGTGAGCGTCTCCTCGAGCGAGAAGAAGACGCCGCGGCCGGTCGCCTCCTCCCGGCCGAGCGAGCCGCCGATCGCGAGCGGCTTGCCCGTGACGACGCTCAGCACCGAGTAGCCCTTGTTCATCGAGAACGTGTCGAAGATCCACGCCATGATCGCCGGGCTCGTGCCGACATCCGGAGCCGGGATGTCCTTCTCCGGGCCGATCTCGTTGACGATCTCCGAGGTGTAGCGCCGGGTCATCCGCTCGAGCTCTCCCAGCGAGAGCGCCTTTGGATCGCAGATCACGCCTCCCTTGGCACCGCCGAACGGGAGGTTCATCAGCGCGCACTTCCACGTCATCCACATCGAGAGCGCCTTGATCTCGTCGAGATTGACGCCGGGGTGGTAGCGGATCCCACCCTTCGACGGGCCTCGGGCGACGTTGTGGGTCACCCGCCAGCCGATGAAGTTCCGGACAGAGCCGTCGTCCATCGTCGTCGGGATCGAGACCTCGACCGACTTCTTGCACTGGCCGAGGACTCTGACCAGATCGTCGTCGATCTCGAAAGCATCCGCGACGTTCTGCAGCTGGCGCTGCGCGATCTGGAAAGGGCTCTCCATGACCGGCGGCCTACTCTATCCGGAAGGGCACGCGCACCCTGCTCGGCTTGCCGCCGAGCTCCGGCCAGGCGGTGACCCGGATCTCGTAGCTGCCGGGCGGCAGGACATCGCCCGTGGGGCCGCGGCCGGAAAGGCTGAAGCTGTAGGCGCCCGGAAGCAGGTCGCGAGCGTGCGCAAGCGCGCCGAGATAGGTGCCTCCGGCGGTGTAGAGGAGGACGTCCAGGCGAGCGACGGGCTGGATCTCGATTCGAGTCGAGCCGGTGACTCGGCCCGCGACGACCTGCAGCGCTGCGGGCTTCGAGTCCGAGGGCGAGAACGAGGCCGGCGAGATCCGCGCCGGCCCCACGAGCGACCCGCTGTAGGGCCTGAAGATCACGACCCATGGCACACGGAGCGCCGCACTACCGCTGGGCGCGAGCACCAGCCCACCGGTGACGACGGCGAGCGCCGGCCGTTTCGCGGCCCGGGCGGTCACCCGCACCGTGAGCTGGCGGCCGGGAGCGAGCACGAGCTTCGCGGGCGCGACCGTGAGCAGCCGTGAGCTCGACGCTATGCGGACGGTGAGTTGCCGGGTCGACACGTTCTTGACGACGAGCGCGGCCGTCTTGTGCCAGTCTGGGCCGGTCCAGGGGCCGAACGAGAGCGAGGTCGCCGAGGCGGAGATCTCCTCGACGGCCGCGGCGCCGGGATCGACGACGCCTCCGGACGGTCGCGCCGACCCGGTGAGCAGGCTCGCGAGGTCGGACGCGGTGAGCCCCGGCCGGGCCTGCGCCAGCAGCGCGGCCGCTCCGGCGACCGCCGCTGCCGACACGCTCGTGCCGGTCGCCGTCGTGAATGCCGGCTCGCCGTCGCCGGAATTCCCGGGATCGGATGTCTGGATCGCGATCCCGGGCGCGGTCAGCTGCGGAGCGAGCATCCCGCCGTAGGTGAGCCCCCGGGAGGAGAACGGCGCAAGCCGACCGGTCAGGGGGTTGGGCGCCGACCGCTCGAGCCCGATCGTGGCGACCAGCTTGAACCGCTGCCGCACCACCTTCAGCGCCGCCCGGGCGATCGAGGAGGGAACGCCGAGGACGGGCACCCCTGCATCCCGGATCGATCCTGCCGGAAGAGACCGGCCGTAGAGGAGCACCGCCGCGGCGCCGTTCCGCGCCGCGACACGAACGGTGGCTACCGGATTCGGCCCGACCGGGAGCAGCGCCGCCTTGCCGCGCAGGGCGCCCGGGGCGCCGCGCTCGGCCACCTGGAGATCGAGCGGATGCTCCAGCGACGTCGTGCCGAGAAGCGGCATCGGGGAGTCGGCCATCACCGCAAGCCCCTGGCGGAGCACGAGCCTCGCCGTGGAGGTCTCGAGACGCGGGTCGGTGGCCCCCACCGTCAGAGCGGCCGGCGAGCCGCCGGGCCCGGCGATCGAGCCGAAGAGCGGGCCGGCCGCGCCGTCGTTCCCCGCCGGTGCGACCACCAGCATGTCGAGGATTCCCGCCCCATCGACGGCCTGCGCCTCGGGGCTGTCGGGGAACGAGGCAAACGGCTCCACGACACCGAGCAGGGCGATTCTCGCGGCGTCATGGGTGTCGCCGTCGCCGTTCGGATCGACAGCGCGCTCGAGGCCCTCGATCACCTGGTCGGAGCGCGCGTAGATCGAATCGACGCCGCTCAGGGTCGGTTGCCAGCCGGCGACCCTGATCGGGATGACCGAAGCGCCCGGCGCAACGCCCTGGATACCGCCGGGGCCGCCGGAGCCCACGAGCACGCCGGCCAACTCGGTGCCGTGCCTCTCGACGAGCGTCCGGTTCTGCGGGTCTCGCCGAGCAGCCGCCGTCCCCGTCCCGCCGACGACGTCGATGCCCTGCTCGAGCTGGCCGCCGAGATACGGGTGCTTGAGGTCGACGCCGGTGTCGAGTAGCGCGATCGTGACCCCGGTCCCGTCGCGGCCCGGAAGGGCGATCCCGGGAACCGCGGCCGTTGCTCCCGCCGACGGTCAGGGGGATCGTGGCCGGATAGGCGGCTCGAACGGGAAAGACGCCGGCGACCTCCGGGTTGTGCTCGAGCAGCGGCAAGGCGCGCGGGTCGAGCACCGCCGAGAAGCCGTCGATCACGCGTGCGTAGCTGTAGTCGGGCCTCGTGGCAAGGCCGTGCCGGGCGAGTTGGGTCAGGACCTGCTGCTGCGCGGCAAACGCCTCGGCGGCCCACCGGCGTTCCGCCGCCTCGGTCGCCAGCTTCGCCGTCGCAACGCGCTGAGCGACCGACGGGACTCGCAGCACGACGATCATCCGGTTCGCGTGTGGCAGGGCCGCCCGGGGAGAGCCCACGAGACCGGTCCACGACACGCCCTCGGGCGCCACGGAGGACGTCGCAGTGGGCTGCGAGGAACGAACGGTCAGCCAGGCCGCGACGCCGATCGCCGCGAGAACGACGAGGACCGCGAGCTCAGAGCGCCGACGCGAACGCATCGAGCGCAAGGTACTCGGGCGGCGGGACGGCCCCGGTGTAGCGAGCCGCTGAGGCGATCATCGCCGCGTTGTCGGTGCAGAGCGCAAGCGGCGCGGCCACGGCCCCGGGAAGTGCCGCTCGGAGCTCCGAGTTCGCAGCGACTCCACCGACGACGGCGACCCGGTCGGAGGCCGCAGCTTCGATCCGCTCGACGAGAGCGCGGACAATCGCCCGCTGGTAGCTCGCAGCGAGGTCGGCGCGCCGGCGCTCGAGCTCGGCCGGATCGAGATCACGCACCGCGTAGAGGAGCGAGGTCTTGAGCCCCGAGAACGAGAAGTCGAGCCCCGGGACCCGCGCGATGGGAAAGCTGTAGGCCTCCGGGTCGCCCGCACGCGCGAGCCGGTCGATCTCGGCCCCGCCCGGGTACGGCAGCCCGAGCAGGCGGGCGCCCTTGTCGAACGCCTCTCCGGCGGCGTCGTCGAGCGTCGTCCCGATCACGGTGGCCTCCTTCCACTCGCGCCCCTTGACATCGAGCAGAAGGGTGTGCCCTCCGCTTACGAGCAGGCAGGTGAAGGGAGGCTCGAGGTTGGTGGGCTCGAGGTAGAGCGAGGCGACGTGGCCGTGGAGGTGGTTCACCGGCACGAGCGGAAGCCCCCTCCCCCACGCGATCCCCTTCGCAGCCGCGAGCCCGACGAGCAGCGCCCCGATCAGCCCGGGCCCCGCCGTCACCGCCACGGTTTCGAGGTCGTCGAGCGTGCAGTCGGCGCGCTCGAGCGCCTCCTCGATCACCGGCGAGACGAGCTCCAGATGGCGCCTCGAGGCGATCTCTGGCACGACCCCGCCGTACGTCGCGTGGATGTCCGCCTGGGAGCTGACGACGTTCGAGCGGATCTCTCCGGCGGCCGTCACGACCGCCGCCGCGGTCTCGTCGCAGGAGGTCTCGATCCCGAGGATCACTCGGGGTCGCGCCACATGATCAGAGCGTCTTCGCGGTTGTCGGTGTAGTAGCCGCGGCGAAGGCCCTGCCTGACGAAGCCGTGGCGCTCGTAGAGGCCGATCGCCTCCACGTTCGAGACACGCACCTCGAGCGTGTACCCGCGACGCTGGTCGTCGCGCGTCACCTCGAACAGGTGCTCGAGCAGACGGGTCGCGATTCCGCGCCGCTGGAAGTCCGGGTTGACGGCGACGTTCATCACGTGCCAGGCGTCGACGTAGCGGGAGTTGACGACGTAGCCGATCAGCTGGTCGCCGTCGAAGGCGCCCAGGCAAATCGACGATGCCTTCGCGAGCTCGGAGGCGAACATCGACCGCGACCAGGGCACCCGGTAGGCGCGCTGCTCGATCGCGTCGATCGCATTCAGATCGGAGAGCCCGAGCGGCCGGATATCGATCGCGAGCGCCGTCATCGACTCGGCACCGCATCCGGGGCACGGAGGTAGAGCGGCTCGATCTCGACGGCCGGCCCGAGCGGGCCCGCGCACGCCGCGAGGAGCGCCGCGGAGGGCAGGTGCGACGGATCGTCGTCCGGGGGGACATCCGCTCCTGCGGCCTCGAAGGTCTCGCGGTACCGGATGGCCCCGTCCCCGACGAGTCGCCGGCCGGCGACCTCGAGCTCCTCGGGCCTGGCCACTGTGGGCCCGTCGGTGAACACCTCGCCGCGCCGCGCGTCGATCACGGGCGTGCCGCCGGAGAACGCGCGCAGCGTGGAGACACCGGCTGCCGGGATCCCGAGCGCGAGCGCCAGGCCGCGGCCCGTCGCGAGGCCGATCCGGATCGACGTGAAGCTGCCCGGTCCCGTCCCGATCACGAGGCCATCCAGATCGGCAGCCCCGATCCCGGCGGCACGGACGAGCTCGTCCGCGGCGGCGAGAACGGATCGGGCCTCGGTCAGGCGCTCGCCGACCACCTCGCCGTTGCGCAGGAGCGCGCACGTGGTGGTGCTCGTCGCAGTGTCAAAGGAGAAGATCGTCGTCACTTTCGATCGTGATGCTCCGGTGGGTCGGGTCGACGTGCGCCAGTGTGACGGTAGCTCGCGCCCGCGGAAGCCACTCACCCGCGTGCTCGGGCCACTCGACGAACACAATCGTGCCATCGAAATAGGGTTCGAGATCGCCCCAGCGCTCGGAGGTCAGTCCCGCGAGGCGGTAGAGATCGAGATGAGCGACCGGAACGCGCCCCTCGTAGCGGTGGCCGATCGTGTAGGTCGGGCTCGTGACGGGAGTCGTTACGCCGAGCTCGCGGCACGCGCCGCGGATGAACGTGGTCTTCCCCGCTCCGAGGTCGCCGCTGATCCTGACGACGTCGCCCGTGCTCAATCCGGTGCCGAGCTTGGCCCCGAGCGCCTCGGTCTCCTCCGATGACGCTGTGACCAGCACTGCCATGAGGTCAGATCGTCGAGATCAGGTGCCGACGCCGCACTCGAGCGCGCCTTGAGCGTCGACGCTCATCAGCTTCCAGTGGCCGAGCTGGCCGCGAATCGCGCCGTTCTTGTACAGCTTCGTGTGCACGTTGACGTAGTAGGTGGTCGGCTTCGCGACCAGTGCAGCGATCAGCGCCGGGGCGGCCGGCGCGGTGTCCGCCCACTCGACCTCCCCCATCGACGGATCGATCAGGCCGGGTGCGCCGAACGCGAACGCGACCGGGCCCGAGACGCCCGGGGCGCCCTTCTCGACGCGCCCAGCGGTCGGCTGACCGTTCACCGTGAGCTCGTCGAAGTTGAACGCGATGACGTTGCGGCTCTTGTAGAGGCAGAGCGTGACCGTTCCCGAGGCGTCCATCTCCCCGTGCGGCTTCTCGTTCTTGCCCTTGAGCACGATCTGCTGGACGTAGACGCGCTCCGAGGATGCCGACATCGCAGCAGCGGCAAGCACCAGAGAGCCCACGACAAGGGCGAGCAGGGTTGCGGGCAAGGCCCGTGAGAACCGGCGGCGCATCGCTTGGATCAGAAAAGCCCGAGCTGCACCGACGCAAGATCGGTGGCGGGCTCGGCAGCCGGCTCGGTAGCGGGAACAACGGCCGGAACGAGCGGAGTCGCGACGCGGCCGATCAGCTCGGGCAGCCGCTGGAAGTCGGCCTGGAGAACGTCGAGCATCCTAGGAGTGTAGAGAGCGGCCGCAGGGTGGAAGATCGGGAACAGGAGCACGCGGGACCCGCCCAGGACGACCTCCTGCTCGCGGCCGTGCACCTTCGTGATCCCGTCGGGCTTGCCGGAGAGCAGCTTCGTGGCGAAATTGCCCAGGGTCGCGACGACCCGCGGCTGGATCAGCTCGATCTGGCGAAAGAGGTGGCTCTCGCAGGAGGCGATCTCCTCGGGCTGGGGATCGCGGTTCCCTGGAGGGCGGCACTTCAAAACGTTGCACACCCATACGTCATCCCGGGTCATCCCGATCCCGTTCAGGAGCTTGCCGAGCAGCTGGCCGGCCGCACCGACGAACGGCACACCCTGCTTGTCCTCGTGGAAACCCGGAGCCTCGCCGACGAACATCAGGTCGGCGGTTGGCGAGCCCGAGCCGAACACCGTCTGGGTGCGGGTCGCCGAGAGCGGGCAGCGCGTGCAGCTCGCGACGGCGTCGCGGAGCGCCGCGAGCGCAGCCTCGTTCGTCAAGCCCTCAATGGCCGCAGCCACAGCTTCCGCCACAGCAGCCGCCACCCGAGCCGCCGACGACGGGGGACTGAGGCTTGCTGAGGCCGTGAGCTGCGAACGTCGAGAACTGCCGGCTCGCATTCTCCGACCCGCAATCGGGACACGGAGGAGTCTCGTCGACGCGGACGAGCTCCTCGAAATGCGACTCGCAGCTCATGCAGACGTATTCGTAGATCGGCATCGCGCACTCAACCCTACCAACGTCACTCGGTTACCCATGACGTCGGAGATGGTGCGCGTCCGGTCGGACGGACACCGCAACGGCTACGCTTCCGGTGCCCGGTATCCGCGAGGAACTGGAGCTGGAGAGAAGATGAGAACGCTTACCACCGTTGCCGAGCTGCGGCACGCACTCGGGCCCGCGCGGGCCGGCTCGACGATCGGGCTCGTCCCGACGATGGGCGCGCTCCACGCCGGCCACCGCGCGCTCCTCGAAGCCGCGAGGTCGGAGTGCGATCTCGTCGTCGCGAGCATCTTCGTCAACCCGGCGCAGTTCCAGGAGCAAAGCGACCTCGACGCCTATCCTGCCGATCTCTCGGCAGATCTCGCCCGGGCCGAGGAGGCCGGAGTCGACCTCGTCTTCGCCCCCTCGCTCGACGAGTTCTATCCGCCCGGGTTCGCGACCTGGGTCGAGCCCGAAGGGCGCCGCCGCCGGCCTCGAAGGGGAGGCCCGGCCCGGGCATTTCCGCGGCGTTGCGACCGCCTGCCTGAAGCTGTTCACGATCGCCCGGCCCGACATCGCCTACTTCGGCCGCAAGGACGCGCAGCAGGTGGCGGTCGTGAAGCAGCTCGTCCGCGACCTGAACCTGGAGCTCGAGATCCGGGTCGTCCCCACGGTGCGCGACAACGACGGCCTCGCTCTCTCGTCGCGCAACGCCCGGCTCTCCGCGGAGGAGCGCCGCCGGGCGCTCGCAATCCCACGCGCCCTTGCGACCCTCGACCCGAGCGGCGCCCGCCGTGTCCTCGACGAGGCCGGCGTGGAGCCCGGATTACGTCGCCGTGGCCGACCTCGACGGGCCGACGCTCGCCGTTGCCGCCCGTGTCGGCTCGACCCGCCTGATCGACAACGTCCTCCTGGAAGGAGACAAGTCATGAGCACCCGTCCTCGCGTTCCAGGCCCTTCGGCGCCTGCGCCCGGGAAGCTCGTCCTGCCGGAGCTCGGCGAGATGAAGCGCCGCGGCGACCGGATCACGATGGTGACCGCCTACGACGCGCCCGCCGCTCTACTGGCCGACCAAGCCGGTGTCGAGCTCGTGCTCGTCGGCGACTCGGCGGCGATGGTGATGCTCGGGCACGAGTCGACGGTCTCGGTGACGCTCGACGAGATGATCTTCCTCACGCGCGCCGTGACCCGCTCGGCGCGCCGGCCGCTCGTGATCGGCGACCTGCCGTTCGGCTCCTACGAGGTCTCCGACGAGCAGGCGGTGGCGAGCGCGATCCGGATGCTCAAGGAGGGCGGCGCCGACTGCGTCAAGCTCGAGGGGGCAGGCCGGATGGTCTCGCGGGTGCGCGCGATCGCCGAGTCGAACATCGGCGTGATGGCGCACATCGGGCTGACCCCGCAGTCGGCGACCAAGCTCGGCGGATTCCGGGCCCAGGGCCGCACGGCCGCTGCCGCGCTGAAGCTGTACGACGACGCGCTCGCACTGCAGGAGGCAGGCGCGTTCGCGCTCGTGCTCGAAGCTGTTCCCGCGGCCGTGGCCGCCCGCATCACAGCGGCACTCGACATCCCGACGATCGGCATCGGCGCCGGGCCGGAGTGCGACGGCCAGGTGCTCGTGTGGCACGACCTGCTCGGCCTGTACGCGGGCCAGGCCCCCAGGTTCGTGAAGCGCTACGCCGGGCTCTCGGAGGAGATCGCGACCGCGCTCGAGGCCTATGTCGGCGAGGTGCGAGACGGCTCGTTCCCCGAGGAGCAGCACACCTACTCGATCCCCGAGACCGAGCTCGAGCAGTTCGAGTCGGCGCTCGCCGCGCGCGGCTAGAAGAACAGGAAGACGCCGCCGAGAGCGATCGCCGGCGCCGCGGTCACGGCAGCGCGAGCCCAGGTCCAGCCGTGGACGGCGCGGACGCCGATCACGAGCAGGCAGATCGACCAGGCGAGGAACCCGAGCCACGCCACCGCGAACACCTTCCCGGCGGTGCTGCTGTCATCGCCACCCGCGTGGAAGAGCGACGAGCCGAAAAGCGCGAGCTTCAACGGCCAAAGGACGAGCGAGAGCGCGACGGGCACTGCGGCGAAGGCGAGCACGTGCCGGCTGCGCCGGTAGGAGCCTTCCGTTCCGAGCGTGACGGCCGTGACCTGAAGCACGCCGCCGATCACCCAGTAGGAGACGCCGCCGTAGAGCGCGCCGGCGAGGAACGCCCAGACCGGGATCAGGATCATGTCGTAGCCGTCCGGTGGGTCCATCAGCGTTCCCGCCGCATTCGACGACAGCACGAACGCGATCCCCGCCAGGATCACGATCAGGAGCACGGGCTCGGATCGCTGAGCCGCCTCCTCGTTGCTGTCGGCCCGAAGGGCGACGAACACCGCGCGCGGCGCGGACAGGACGAGCAAGGTCCGGAGCCACCACTCGCGCAAGCGCCTGACCTTACTTCGTGACGATCGTGCCGTCGTGGCAGAGGTACTCGACCTGCCCGATGCCCGTGTCCTGCTGCTGCCGCGGCGGCTTGCCGTCCTTGCAAAGCGGCGTGTGCCGGCCCATGTAGCCGGACAGCACCCCGAAGGCGAAGAGCACGGCGATCAGGGCCGCGAGGGTGATGTAGACCTTGCGCTTCTGCTCGCGCGTCATGACCGAAAGGCTACGCGGCGGCGACGGCGCGCCGTTCGAGCAACGGGCGCAGGAAACGGCCCGTGTACGAGGCCTCGACCTCGGCGATGTCCTCCGGAGTGCCCGCGGCGATCACCTCGCCGCCCTCCTCGCCGCCCTCGGGGCCGAGGTCGACGACCCAGTCGGACTGCTTGATCACGTCGAGGTTGTGCTCGATCACGAGCACCGTGTTGCCGGTGTCGACGAGCCGCTGCAGCACCTCGAGCAGCTTCTCGATGTCGGCGAAATGGAGGCCTGTCGTCGGCTCGTCGAGGATGTAGAGCGTGCGCCCGGTCGCGACCTTCCCGAGCTCGGCGGCGAGCTTGACCCGCTGCGCCTCGCCCCCGGAGAGCGTGGTCGCCGGCTGCCCGAGCGTCATGTAGTCGAGCCCGACATCGTGGAGTGTCTGCAGGCGGCGGCGGATCTTCGGGATCTTGGCGAAGAACTTCAGCGCCTCCTCGACCGACATCTCGAGCACGTCGGCGATCGTCTTGCCCTTGAACCGCACCTCGAGCGTCTCGCGGTTGTACCGCCGCCCCTTGCAGGTCTCGCAGGGGACGTAGACGTCGGGCAGGAAGTGCATCTCGATCTTGATCTGGCCGTCGCCCTTGCACGTCTCGCAACGGCCGCCCTTGACGTTGAAGCTGAACCGGCCCGGCTTGTAGCCGCGCACCTTCGCGTCGGGCGTGAGCGAGTAGAGCTCGCGGACGTGCGTGAAGAGATCCGTGTAGGTGGCGGGATTCGAGCGCGGCGTGCGCCCGATCGGCCGCTGGTCGATCTCGATCACCTTGTCGAACGCCTCGATCCCCTCGACCGCATCGTGCTCGCCGGGCTTGACCCGCACCTTCTGGAGCCTGTTTGCGAGCGACTTGTAGACGATCTCGTTCACGAGCGTCGACTTGCCCGAGCCGGAGACGCCCGTGACAGCCACGAACCGCCCGATCGGGAACTCGACGTCGATGCCCTTCAGGTTGTGCTGGCTCGCTCCCCGCACCGTGAACACGCCGTTGTCGGCCGTACGCCGCTCCGGCACCGAGATCTCACGGGCGCCCGAGAGAAACTGGCCGGTGATCGACTTCCGGTTGCGCTCGACCTTGGCCGCCGAGCCTTCTGCGACGACGTAGCCGCCGTGCTCCCCGGCTCCCGGTCCCATGTCGACGAGCCAGTCCGCGCTCCGCATCATCTGCTCGTCGTGCTCGACCACGACGACGGTGTTGCCGAGGTCGCGCAGCCGCTCGAGCGTCCCGATCAGGCGGTCGTTGTCGCGCTGGTGGAGGCCGATCGACGGCTCGTCGAGGATGTAGAGCACCCCGACGAGCTGCGAGCCGATCTGGGTCGCAAGCCGGAGCCGCTGCGCCTCACCGCCCGAGAGCGTCGCGGAGGCGCGATCGAGGTCGAGATAGCCGACGCCGACGTTGTCGAGGAACGTCAGCCGCTCGCGGATCTCCTTGACGATGCGGGCGCCGATCAGCTCCTCGGTCGCGGTCAGCTCGAGGCTGTCGAGGAACCTGAGCGCAGCGGCGACCGAGAGCTGGGTGAACTGGTGGATGTTGCGCTCGCCGACCGTGACGGCCAGCACCTCGGGCTTGAGCCGTGCGCCCTTGCAGACCGGGCAGGGCCGGAACGACATGTACTCCTCGATCCGCTCCCGCTGCTGGGAGCTGTCCGTGTCGCGGTAGCGGCGCTCGAGCGAGCTGGCGATCCCCTCGAACGCGATCGTGTACGCGCGCCGCCGGCCCATCCGGTTGCGGTACGTGACGTAGACCTTGTCGCCGTTCGTGCCGTTCAGGAAGTAGCCCTGCTGCTCCTCGGTCAGGTCCTGCCACGGCTTGTCGGTCGGGATCTCGTAGCGGTCCGCGACGGCCTGGATCACCGACTCGTAGAAGTTCGCGCTCCCGACCGCCCACGGCACGAGCGCCCCCTCGTCGATCGAGAGGCCGGGGTCGGGGACGAGCAGGTCGGGATCGATCTCCTGCTGGGCGCCGAGCCCTGTGCAGCGCGGGCAGGCGCCGTGCGGCGAGTTGAAGGAGAAGATCCGAGGCTGGAGCTCGGGCAGCGAGACGCCGTGCTCAGGGCAGGCAAACCGTTCGGAGTAGGTGCGGCTCTCGCTCCCGTCGACCAGGTCGACGGTGACGAGCCCCTCGGCGAGCGCGACCGCCGTCTCCACCGACTGCGTGAGCCGCAGCCGGAGGTCGTCCTTCATCACGAGACGGTCAACGACCACCTCGATCGTGTGCTTGAACTTCTTGTCGAGTGTCGGCGGCTCGTCGAGCAGGTGCTGCTCGCCGTCGACCTTGACGCGCGTGAAGCCTTCGTTGCGCAGCGATTCGAACAGCTCGCGGTACTCGCCCTTGCGGTCGCGAACGACCGGGGCGTTGACCGTGAAGCGCGTGCCCTCGGGCATCGCGAGGATCTGCTCGACGATCGAGTCGATCGCCTGCCCGGCGATCGGCCGGCCGCAGATCGGGCAGTGCGGCCTCCCCACCCGCGCATACAACAGCCGCAGGTAGTCGTAGATCTCGGTGACGGTGCCGACGGTCGAGCGCGGGTTGCGCGACGTCGTCTTCTGATCGATCGAGATCGCCGGGCTCAGGCCGTCGATCGAATCGACGTCGGGCTTCTCCATCATTTGCAGGAACTGCCGGGCGTAGGCGGAGAGCGACTCGACGTAGCGCCGTTGCCCCTCGGCGTAGATCGTGTCGAAGGCAAGGCTCGACTTACCGGAGCCGGAAAGCCCGGTGATACAGATGAGCGCATTGCGAGGAAGCCGGACGGTGACGTCCTTGAGGTTGTGCTCCCGCGCACCGTGGACTACGAGCTCGTCAGCCGCCATCGAGAAACCATTTTACCGACCGAACGGACGTTCGCTCTGCGTTGACTCGGGGGACAGCGATCGTTACGTTCGGCTCATGGAAGGCTGCCGCGGCACCCCGAAGAGCTGAGCCCGTGAACTCTCCCTCCCCCAAACCCTCGATCTGCGAGAGGTGCCGGGCCGCCAACACGTCCGGCGCGCGGTTCTGCGAGGAGTGCGGCGCGGAGCTCGTCGCGGCCCCCGGCCCGGGCCGCAAGGTGGTCACCGTGCTCTTCTGCGACGTGGTCGGCTACACGGAGCTCGGCGAGCGGCTCGATCCCGAATCCGTGCACGCCGTCCTGTCGCGGCATTTCGATCGCGCGACCGCCGTGATCGAGCATCACGGCGGCACGGTCGAGAAATTCGTCGGCGACGAGGTGATGGCCGTGTTCGGCGTTCCGATCGTCCGCGAGGACGATGCTCTCCGTGCCGTCCGCGCAGCCGTCGCCTTGCGCGACTCGGTGGCGAGGCTCGACGGGCTCCCGGAGGGAGAACCGGGGCTCCGCGTGAGAATCGGGGTGAACACCGGAGAGGTCGTGGCCGATCCAGGCGACGAGCACGGGATCGTCACGGGCGACGCGGTCTCCGTCGGCAAGCGGCTCGAATCGGCTGCGGCCCCGGACGAGATCGTGCTCGGGCGGGAGACCTATCTCCTCGTCGCGCACGCCGTTGCAGCCGAGCCGCTCGAGCCGCTGATGCTGAAGGGAAAGAGCCGGCCGGTCCCGGCCTACAGGCTCGAGTCCGTCGATCCGGACGCGACGGCGATCCCGCGCCGGCTCGACTCGCCGCTCGTCGGCCGCGTCCGGGAGCTCGAGCGGCTGCGAAACGAGTTCGCCGCGGCCGCGGGCGGCGCGGGCGGGCGGTTAGTGACGATCGTCGGCGAGCCAGGGATCGGCAAATCACGGCTCGCACGGGCGTTCACAACAGCGATCGAGCGCGACGCGGCCGTCCTCGTCGGACGCTGCCCGCCCTACGGAGAAGGCATCACGTTCTGGCCCCTACGCGAGCTCCTGCGACAGGCCGGCCGCGACGAGACCGTACTCGACGGCTCGAGCCACGAGACCTTCGCCGCCGTCGGCCAGATCTTCGAGGAGCTTGCGGCCGACCGGCCGCTCATCGCGGTCTTCGACGACGTGCACTGGGCCGAGCCGACCTTCCTCGACTTCATCGAGTACCTGACGAGCCGCCTCGCCGACACCCCGATCGTCCTCCTCTGCCTCACCCGCCCCCAGCTCCTCGAGCGCCGGCCGAACTGGGCCGGGGCGTCGGCGGCGACGCTGATGCTCCAGCCCCTCACCGACGCCGACTCGGAGGCGATGCTGGAGGCGCTCGGGGCTCCCCGGGCGGTCCGATCGAGAATCGCCGAGGCCGCCGAGGGAAACCCGCTCTTCGTCGAGCAACTGGCAGCGATCGCCGATGAGAACAGCCTCCCGGGGGACATGCCAGGCTCGATTCGCGGCGTTCTCCACGAGCGCCTCGACCGCCTCTCTCGCGGCGAGCGGGCAACGCTCGAGCGAGCAGCGGTCGCGGGCCGGAGCTTCACGCTCGAGACCGTCCTCGACCTGACACCGTCCGAGGAGCGGGAGGCCGTCGCGCCACAGCTACTCGAGCTCGTACGCGGAGGGCTGCTCCGGCCTGGCACGACGACGGAGGAGGGATTCCGCTTCCACCACGCGCTCATCCGCGACGCTGCCTACGACAGCATCTCCAAGAGCACACGGGCCGCTCTCCACGAGCAGGTTGCCGAGCAACTCGAGGCGAAGGCAGCCGACGACGCCGTGATCGGCTTCCACCTCGAGCACGCCTGCGAGCTGCACCGTTCGCTCGGGGACCCCGATCCCGAGCTGGCGACGCGCGCGGGCCGCGTGCTCCAGCGCGCGGGCATGCAGGCATTCGCGCGCACCGACCTGCCGGCGACGATCTCGCTGCTCGAACGAGCACGTGTGCTTCTTCCCGACGACGAGGCGCTCGACCTGCTTCCCGACCTCGGCAAAGCACTCTTCGAAGCAGGCAGGCTCGCCGACGCCGACGACGTGCTTTCGGAGGCGATCGAGAATGCCTCGTCCGACCCCCTGCTCGAGGCTCGAGCCCGCGTCGAGCAGCAGTTCGTTCGCGCGCATGCCGAGGCAACCGACCTGGACGAGGCGGAGCGGGTGGCCGGCGAAGCCCTTGCGGTGTTCGAGGAGCACGGCGACGACCTCGGCTCGAGCCGGGCGGCGTTCCTCCGGGCGTGGGTCGACTGGAACGAGGGCCTCGTGGCCGCAGCAGACGAATCGTGGCGGCTCGCCGAGACGCACGCCCGTGCCGCGGGAGAGCAACGGGTGTTGTTCGAGATCCTGTGCTGGCGCTCCTCGGCCGCCTGCGAAGGCCCCGCGCCGGTGCCCGAGGCGATCCGGATCTGCAACGAGCTCCGCTTCGAGGTGGGGAGCGATCCGGTTTGCGTTGCCGTGACGCTCCATCCACTCGCGGCCTTGCACGCAATGCTCGGCGAGTTCGAGCAGGCTCGCTCGTTGATCCGTGAGGGAAACGCGATCCTCACCGAGGCCGGCCGGATGCAGTCCGCGGTCTCGCACCACGAGGCACTCGTGGAGATGCTCGCGGGCAACCCCGCCGCCGCGGAGGAGCGGCTGCGCATCGGCTACGAGCGTCTCGAGGAGATGGGCGAGAAGTCGCTGCTCTCAACGACGGCGGCGATGCTGGCAGAGGCGGTTCACACGCAGGGCCGTTACGAGGAGGCAGCGACGTTCTGCGCGGTGAGTCAGGCGACGGCCGACCCCGGAGACCTCGTGACCCAGATCATCTGGCGGGGCGTGCGCGCAAAGCTCCTGGCGCGCCAGGGCGTCTACGCCGGCGCAGAGGCACTCGCCCACGCGGCCGTCCAGCTCGCAGCTCGCACAGATCTCCTCTCCCATCACGGCGACGCACAGCTCGACCTCGCCGAGGTCTTCCGCCTCGCAGGCAAGCCCGATGAGGCGGACGCGGCGGTTCGGGCCGGTATCGAGCTCTACGCACGCAAGGGAAACATCGTTCAGACCGAACGCGCCAGGGCACTCGTGGCGGTGCCGGCGTGACTCTCCCCCCAACGAGCCACTGGAGGTAACGAAATGTCAACGTCAGGCGGAAATTTCGACAAGCTGCTCGAGTTCAACTCGAGCGGGAAACTCGTCGTCAAGGGGCCGTTCGCTGCGGATGCCGCAGATCTGATCGGCACGGGGCTGATCCGCTTCCTGCTCATCAAGAAGGAGGGCAGCAGTAGTAGCCCGACCAGCCTCGATCCCCGGATCACGCAGTACTACGGCTTCTACAACCCCGCGGACGACCCGAACAACTGGGTGGGAAACGTTCCCGCGGCCGACATCAAGTCGCTCGCCAATCTGAGTGTCACGCCCACGGCCGGTGCCCCCACGACCGACGTGGATGCCCGCGGGATTGCGGCGGCGGTGCTGGTGATGAAGGACCAGTTCGGGTCCGACATTCCATCGGTCCACACGGTGACGTGGTGCCAGGATGTGATCGTGCGCTACCCGAACACCTGATCAGGCCGTCTTGCGCCAGCGGCCGAACACGAGACCACCGAGGGTGAAGCCGAGGCCGAAGGTGCCTGCGGTGAAGCCGCCGACGGCGAATCCCTTGCGCCACGCCGAGAGGCTCTGCCAGCGGCCGAGCGCCTCGGCCTCCTCTGCGGTCAGGAGCTCGCCGCGGCGTTTCTTGCGAAGAGCGCCCCCCGCGCGGACTCCGAGATACAGATCGTCGAAGATCTCGGTGCCTGACTCGTTCTTCATATCGCTCACTGTAGCCTGCTTCGACGGTGTTATCGAGCATCCTCCACGTGTCCGACCTCCATTTCGGCGCGGGGAACGGCCTCGACGACCCGCGGCTCGAGCAGGCGATCGGCGACCTCGTGGAGCGGGTGTCGCCCGATGTCGTCGTCGCGAGCGGCGACCTGACCCATCGGGGGCTTCGAAGCGAGCACGAGGCCGCGGCCAAGTACCTGCGGGCGCTCGGCCGGCCGCTGCTCGTGATCCCGGGCAACCACGATATCCCGACCTGGCCGCCCGGCCGGTTCACCCATCCATATCGCGAGTTCGAGCGCTGCTGGGGCACGACCTCACCGTCGTTTTCGGCGCCAGGCCTAGAGATTGCGGGGCTCTGCTCGGTCCAGCCGCTCGGCTACCAGCGCGGGCACGTGAAAGGACACGATCTCGAGCGCGCAGAGGCCCAGCTTCGCGACGCTCCGCAGGGTGCGCTGCGGGTTGCGACGCTGCACCACCAGCTGACCGGGGCGCCCTGGAGGAACACGAAGCTTCCGGTCAAGGGACGGAAGCACCTGCTCGCCCGGCTCGCCGCCGCAGGCGCAGAGCTGATCCTGGGCGGCCACATCCACCAGGCGACGGTCGTCGAACGGCAGGACTTCCAGGTTGTCACCGGCGATTCACACACCTGCGTGATCGCGACCGCGCCGGGCCTCGGCCGCCCGCGCCCGAGCCGTGCCTTCGAGACCCGGGGAGTCCTCGTCCATCGCGCCGACGAGAGCTCGCTCACCGTCGAGACCCACGTCTGGCGCGACGAGGACTGGGCGCTGACCGGGACGCGGACCTTTCCGCGCTAGCTCTAGGTCGCGACCTGGTCGAGAGCGAGTAGCTCCCGGCGGAGGTCCTTGATCTCGTCGCGCAGCTTGGCGGCGTACTCGAACCTCAGCTCCTCGGCGGCGGTGTACATCTCCTCCTCGAGCGTCACGACGAGCCGCTCGAGCTCGCTGCGGTCCATGCCCTCGACCTTCTTGCCGCGGCGAGTGCGAGCCGGGACGTGCGGCGCCTCGAGGGAGAGGAACTCGGCGATGTCCGAGACGCCCTTCGAGATCGAGATGGGCGTGATCCCGTGCTCCTCGTTGTAGGCGATCTGCTTCGCGCGGCGGCGCCCGGTCTCCGAGACGGCGAAGTTGATCGCCTCGGTCTGCTTGTCCGCGTACATGAGGACCTTCCCGTTGATGTTGCGCGCCGCGCGCCCGATCGTCTGGATCAGCGCCGTCTGGCCGCGCAGGAAGCCTTCCTTGTCGGCGTCGAGGATCGCGACGAGCGAGACCTCGGGCAGGTCGAGCCCCTCGCGGAGCAGGTTGACGCCGACGAGGACGTCGTACTCGCCGAGGCGCAGGTCGCGAATGATCTGGATCCGCTCGAGCGTGTCGATCTCGGAGTGCAGGTAGCGCGCCCTGACGCCGGCCTCGAGCAGGTAGTCGGTCAGGTCCTCGGACATCTTCTTGGTCAGCGTCGTGACGAGCGTTCGCTCGCCCTTCTCCTCGCGGCGGCGGATCTCGTTCAGCAGGTCGTCGATCTGGTTCCGGGTCGGGCGCAGCTCGATCTCGGGGTCGACGATCCCGGTCGGGCGGATCAGCTGCTCGGCGACCCGCGTCGAATGCCGGAGCTCCCAGGCGCCCGGCGTGGCCGAGACCATCACGAGCTGCGGCACCTTCGCGAGGAACTCGTCGAAGCGAAGCGGCCGGTTGTCGAGCGCCGACGGGAGCCGGAAGCCGAAGTCGACCAGCGTCTGCTTGCGCGAGCGGTCGCCTTCGTACATGCCGCCGATCTGGGGCACGGTCTGGTGCGACTCGTCGACGAAGACGACGAAGTCGGACGGGAAGTAGTCGAGCAGCGTGTGCGGCGCCGATCCGGGCGGCCGGCCGTCGAGGATGCGCGAGTAGTTCTCGATCCCGTTGCAGAACCCGAGCTCCTGCATCATCTCGAGGTCGTACTCGGTGCGCTGCTTGATCCGGTGAGCCTCGAGCATCCGGCCGTCCGACTCGAACTTCCGCACCTGCTCGTTCAGCTCCTCGCGGAGCTCGACGACCGCGCGCTCGACGGTCGGCTTGGTGGTGACGTACTGCGTCGCCGGGAAGACGGTGATCGAGTCGAGGCGCGAGAGGATCTCGCCGGTGAGCGGGTCGAAGTGGGTGATCGCCTCGACCTCGTCGCCGAAGAACGAGATGCGGTGCGCGGTCTCCGAGTACGCGGGCTGGATCTCGAGCACGTCGCCCTTCACCCGGAAGCGGCCGCGGCCGAGCACGGTGTCGTTGCGGACGTACTGGATGTCGATCAGCTTCCGCAGGACCTCGTCGCGGTCGTTGTCCTCCCCCACGTTCAGGAAGACGACCTTCTTCTGGTACTCCTCGGGCGAGCCGAGCCCGTAGATGCACGAGACCGATGCGACGATGATCACGTCGCGGCGGGAGAGGAGATTGGACGTCGCGGCATGGCGGAGCCGGTCGATGTCGTCGTTTCGCGAGCTGTCCTTCTCGATGTACAGGTCGGCCTGAGGGACGTAGGCCTCGGGCTGGTAGTAGTCGTAGTAGGAGACGAAGTACTCGACGGCGTTGTTCGGGAAGAACTCGCGGAACTCGTTGCAGAGCTGCGCGGCGAGCGTCTTGTTGTGGGCGATGATCAGGGCCGGGCGGCCGACCTTCTCGATGATCCAGGCCATCGTCGCCGTCTTGCCGGTCCCGGTCGCCCCGAGCAGCGTCTGGTAGCGCTCACCGGCGGTCAATCCCTCGGCCAGCAGCTCGATCGCGCCCGGCTGGTCGCCGGTCGGCACGTAGGTGCTGGACGTCCTCAGCTCCGCCACGGCGTCAGGGTATCCGGCGGTGCAGCGGTGACAGCGCGGCGCTCGGGCCGCCGGGAGTCAGTCGCCCCAGTCGAAGTCGCGCGAGCGGGACCAGAGGCCTTCGTCGGTGGCCTCGACGGATTCCTCGGCCGGCGGCTCCTCCGCGCTCGGGGCATCCGCCGCCGGTGCCGCGTCTGATGCGGGCGAGGCGTCGGGAGCAACCTCAGGGGCGGGCGCGGGTGCAGGTGTGGCAGCTGGAGGGGGCGCTTCCGGGAAGACGGTGTCGGCCGAGCCCCAGTCGAGGGAGGTCGGCTCGTCGACGATCGACTGGTTGCCGTCCATCGTGTCCTCGATCCGGGCCTGCTCCTCGGTCTTGAAGAGCGGGTGGTTCTCGAACGGGTCGTCGGGCATGTAGCGCTCGAGCGGCATCTCGTGCTCGAGAGCTGCGTTGCGACGCCTCAACTCGAGATGCTCCTGAATGACGCTCGCAAAAAGCGATGCGGTATCGACTGCCATTCCGTCCTCCTGGTCGTACGCCATGCGGAGTCTCAAGTCTAACGCCTGAACACCGTCACGTTTGCGAGCAAGCGCTTTGCGGCACAATCCCTGGATGCGCAGAAACGAAGCCCGGGAGCTTGCACGCCGCCGTTCGCGCTCGCTGCGGCTGCTCGTGATCCTCTGGAGCATCTGGTGGCGGCTGCCGCCGTCCGGGCGTCGTCAGCTTCTCGCGCTCGCGCGGAGGCATGGGCCCTGGCTCGTACGGCGCGAGTACCGCCGCCGGCACCACTAGCCAGACGTCTAGATCGTCAGGGCGGCGAGAGCGATCCGCTCCTGCTCGAGCGTGTGCGCCGTCGGGTAGCCCTCGGCGGTGCTGGCGCGCCAGGGCCTGCCCACGTAGCGGACCGGGACACCTGCGGCCGCCTCCTCGAGCCGGTGGCGGATCGTGCGCCACGCCCCCATGTTCTGGGGCTCCTCCTGCGCCCACACGATCTCGTCCAGCTTCGGATACGCCGCGACCAGACCGCGCGCGGCCGCCACCGGGAACGGGTAGAGCTGCTCGAGCCGCGCGACCGCGATCTCGTTTGCCTCGCCGGCAAGCTCGTGGCCGGTGATGTCGTAGTAGACCTTGCCGCTGCAGATCACGAGCCGCCGGATATGAGACCTGTCGGCCACCGAGGCGTCGATCGTCGGCCTGAACGACCCGTCGCTGAGCTCGGCGAGGGTCGATGATGCGTTCTTCAGGCGAAGCAGGCCCTTGGGCGTCATCACGACGAGCGGCCGGGCAATCGGGTCGAGCGCCTGCCGGCGGAGCAGGTGGAAGTACTGGGCCGCCGTGGTCGGGTTGCAGATCCGGAGGTTCTCCTGGGCGGTGAGCTGCAGGAAGCGCTCGAGCCGCGCGCTCGAATGCTCGGGGCCGTTGCCCTCGTAGCCGTGCGGCAGGAGCAGTGTCAGCCGCGAGGTCTGCTTCCACTTGGCGAGACCGCTCGAGATGAACTGGTCGATGATCGTCTGCGCGCCGTTGGCGAAGTCCCCGAACTGAGCCTCCCAGAGAACGAGGGCCTCGGGCGCCGCGGTCGAGTAGCCGTACTCGAAGCCGACGCAGGCGTACTCGGAGAGCGGCGAGTTGTAGACCTCGAACGAGGCCTTCGCGCCGTCGATCCGCTGCATCGGGATCTCGATCTCTCCCGTCTCCGAGTCGTGGAAGACGAGGTGGCGGTGGGAGAACGTGCCGCGCTCGGTGTCCTGGCCGGTGAGGCGGATCGGGATCCCCTCTCGCAGGAGCGCGCCGAAGGCGAGGGCCTCGGCGTGCCCCCAGTCGATGCCGCCCTCGTCGAGCGCGGCCGCGCGGCGCTCGAGCTGGCGCGCGAGCTTGGGGTTCACGGTGAAGCCCTCGGGCACCCGCTGCAACTGCTCGGAGAGCCGCCGTAGCCGCTTCTGGCTCACGGTCGTGTCGACGACCGTCGCGGCCTCGACGGGCACGGAGTCGTCGTGCGCCTTGGCAGGGATCGCCTGACCGAACGATGCCCGGAGGCGGTCGTGCGCCTCGTGCAGCCGGACGTCGACCTCGGCCACGAGCTCGTCGGCCTCGGCCTGCGTCATCACGCCCAGCTCGACCAGACGGGCGCCGTAGAGCTCGCGGACGGTGGGGTGCGTCTCGATCTGGCTCGCCATGATCGGCTGCGTGTAGGCCGGCTCGTCCTGCTCGTTGTGGCCGAAGCGGCGGTAACCGATCAGGTCGATGACGACGTCGTGGCCGAAGCGGGCCCGGTAGGCGAGAGCGAGCCGGACGGCCGAGATCGCGGCCTCCGGGTCGTCGCCGTTGACGTGAATGATCGGCGTGTCGAATCCCTTCGCCAGGTCGGACGAGTAGCGCGTCGAGCGCCCCTGGGCCGGATCGGTCGTGAACCCGACCTGGTTGTTCGTGATCAGGTGGAGCGTGCCGCCGGTCGAGTAGCCCTCGAGCGCGTACAGGTTGAGCGTCTCGGCGACGACTCCCTGCCCGGCGAAGGCTGCGTCGCCGTGCAGCAGCACCGGCATCGCGGCGTTCGGGTCGTAGACCCCGTCGCGCGAGGTCCGATCGGTCTGGAAGGCGCGCGTCATCCCCTCGACGACCGGGTTGACGGCTTCGAGGTGGCTCGGGTTGGCGGCGAGCGCGACCGCGATCTTCCCGCTGCGGGTGTCGCGGTAGCCCTCGGCGCCGAGGTGGTACTTGACGTCGCCGGTGCCGCCCTCGGCGTCGGCCGCGACGACCTCGATCGCGCGCTCGCCCTCGAACTCGCGCAGGATCTGCTCGTACGGCATTCCGATCGTGTGCGCGAGGACGTTGAGCCGTCCGCGGTGCGCCATTCCGATCACGACCTCGTGCGCGCCCGCGGACGAGGCGAGCTCGAGCGACTCGTCGAGCATCGGGATCAGGACGTCGAGGCCTTCGAGCGAGAACTGCTTCTGCCCGAGGAACGCGCGACGGAGGTAACGCTCCATGCCCTCGACCTCGCACAGCCGCGCGTAGAGCTGGCGCTGCTCCTCGGCGGCGAGCGGCGTGCGGAACCTCCAGGACTCGATCGCCTTCCGGAGCCAGACCCGCTGCTCGTGGTCGCCGATGTGCTCGAGCTCGTAGCCGAGCGGCCCGCAATAGGTCTCCTTGAGGCGGGGAAGCGCATCCGCGAGGGTCTCACCGGGGACATGGACTCGCAGGATCGAAGCCGGGATTCGCGCCTGCAGCTCGGGAGTCAGCTTGGGCTCGAGGCGGAGCGGGTCGATCGCCGGGTCGCCGATCGGCTCGGCGCCGAGGGGGTCGAGCCGGGCCGCGAGATGACCGTGCATCCGGTGGGCCTTGACGAGAGCCATCGCCGCGGCGATCCCACCAAGCAGCTCCGTGTCGTCGTGCTCGGCCGATTCTGGGGCCGCGGGCATCTCGGCAACCGGCGCAGCACCGTCGCGTGCAGCACCGTCGCTCTCGGGCAGGCGCGCGATCAGCCGCGCCATGCCTGGGAGGTCGCGAACGGCGGCGGAATCGCCGTTCTCGAATAGGGCGCGCCACTCTGGCGGGACGGCCTCGGGGTTGTCGAGATACTCGTCGAGGAGCAGACGCGCGTAGCCGGCATTCACGCCGTCGACGTCACGCATTTCGATCACCTGTTTTGTACCAGCGCCGGAGCTCCTGCGGGCCGTCGCCGGAAGCCCTCACCGATCGGCCTAGTAGAGCGCGTTCGATTCCCAGACTGCGATCGAGGCACCGATCACCCAGAAGAGCGTGACGCCGAGCGTTACCCAGAGGCCGAGCGCGCGATGTTTCACGCTGATCGTGATCGCGACGATCGCCAGGAACAGCCCAACCGGCCCCGCGGCGAACGGCCTGAAGAAGATAGCGACGATCCCGAGGATCGCAGCGATTGCCAGGAGCACGACGGCGATGGTGTCCTTGGTCGGTGAGTCGTTGGCGCGGGTGGTCTCTTCGAACGTCATGCTCAAGCTCCTCCGGTTCGTGTCTGGCGACGGTCGGCGCGATTGCGTGCGCGCTCACGCGAGCGCTCGGAGCCGCCGCGGCGCGATCTTTCGGGCGAGGCGCTGGGCGACGGACGCCGCCACGGCTTCCAGTTGACGCCATCGGTCCCGCCCTCGGCTCCAAGCTCCGGCTCGGCCTTGATCGCCCACCAGATCACCCAGCACACGTAGGCGATCGGGATCTTGAGGACCACGAGCACGAAGATGATTTCCCAGAGCACCAAGACGCGATCAGTTTACGGAACGCCGCGGACCAACTGTGGACGACCCACATCACGAGAACCGACGCCCCTCGTCCCGCCGATAGCCGGCGATTGCGACGCCCGCGAACAGCGCGGCGAAGCCGGCCAGGGCGCCCCACGACTCCCAGGCGACTGGGGCTCCTCGGGCCGTGGCGGCCAGCCCGTCGGAGAGGGCTCGCGTCGGCAGGAAGCCCGAGATCGCCTCGACGGCGGCGGGAAGCCGGGAGGGCAGGATCCACAGCCCGCCGACATACGACATGACGAGATAGAGCAGGTTCGCGATCGGCAGCGCTCCCCTGGTGGGAGCCCAGTATCCGAGCGCGATCCCGAGGAATGCGAAGGGCACGACGCCGGCGAACAGCGCCGCCGCAAGCGCGGCCCAACGCGCGGCCGGAAGCGAGACGCCGGTCGTGGCTACAGCGGTGACGACGAGAAGCGTCGCGGCCGCACCCGCGAACACCGTCGCCGAGAGGAGCCGCGCCGCCAGGCGGACTGATGGGCCGACCGGAAGCGTGCGGAGGTATGCCTCCCACGGCGACGCGCGGTCGATCGCGATTCCGACTCCGAACTGGAAGAACGCCACGCCGATGACCGCGAACCCCGCGAACGTGGCCATCCGCACCGACGCGTCGTTACGAGGCCCCGGCGACACGAAGAAGAGGAAGAAGACCGAAGGCAGGATCAGCGTCGGAACCAGGTAGGCCGGGTAGCGGAGGAGCTCGACGGTCATTGCCCAGGCGTGGCGAAGCGCAAGTCTCACGGCCGGGCACCCCGTGCCGCAAGCGCCTCCTCCAGCGTGACCGATCGAACCTCGAGCTCGTCGAGCGGAACGCGCGCCCGGACGAGCCGGTCGAGCGTCACCCCGGCGTCGGGGGTGAGAATCCGCAGGTAGGCGCCGTCCCGCTCGGCTCCGGCAACGTCGAGCCCGGGGGCCGCCCGGAACCGGACCAGCGTCAGCCCTGCGTCGGCCTTCACCTCGGTGACCGTCCCCTCGGCGACGACCACCCCGCCCTCGACCAGGACGACGCGATCGGCCAGCGCCTCGGCCTCGGCCAGGTGATGCGTGGTCAGGAGCACGGAGCCGCCGTTTTCGCGGTGCGCTCGAACCGCCGCCCAGACGGCCTTCCGCGCCTCGATGTCGAGCCCCGTGGTCGGCTCGTCGAGCACCGCGAGCCGCGGATTGCCCACGAAGGCGAGGGCCACTCCGAGTCGCCGGCGCTCGCCGCCGGAGAGCCCGCCGGTCTGCCGCCCGACCAGCTTCTCGAGCTCGAATCTCTCGCTCACAGCCTCGACCGAAAGAGGGCTCTCGTAGTGCGCCTGTACGAGCTCGACGATCTCCCGCACGCGGAGCGTCTCCGGGAAGACCGTCTCCTGCGGCGTGACGCCGAGGGAGCGGCGCGACCGAGGCTGTGTGGGATCGTCGCCGAAGAGCCGGGCCACGCCGGCGTCCGGTCGCCGGAGGCCGAGGAGAATGGTGATCGCGGTCGATTTTCCTGCACCGTTCGGGCCGAGGACGGCGACGATCTCGCCTCCGTCGATCCGGAACGAGACGCGCGCGAGCGCTCTGGTGGAGCCGAAGCTCTTGCTGACGTTGTCGAGCTCGGCGAAGCTCACGGCGACGCCCCGAGCCCGACGCGTCCTCGGCCGGAGATCCAGAGGAGCAGCACGTTGTAGATCCAGTGGGCCGCGATGCAGGCGGCGAGCGCCCCAGTGGCGAGGTAGACACCGCCGAACGCTGCGCCGGTCGCCAGATGGAGGCCCGGCCGTGCCCGGTGGGCGAATGCGAACGCGAGAGAGCTCCCGGCCAGAGCGAGAATCGACCCGGAACGAAGCAGCTCGCCGAGCACGATCCGTCGCCACACGATCTCCTCCCCGGCCGCTGCAAGCCCGAGCAGCGCGCAGGTCGAGGCTACGAGGGACACCGTCGCGCCGCGCGGGAACACAGGGCCACGGCGCGCCACTGCGATGTAAAGCGCGAGACCGGCGAGCACGCCACCGGCCAGTGCCTCTGCGGCCGACACTCGCGGCGCCGGTCGCTCGGGAGAGACCGTGGCAACCAGGACGAGGGCAAGCGCCACGCCGGCCGCGAGCCGCGCCCACAGCCTTGTCTCAACGTTCACGCGGCGCCCCCGATGACGAGCGCATGAACTGCCGCCTCGTCGAGGCTGTCGGCTCCAACTAGCCCGTCGAGCAACCGGTCATAGAAACCGCCGAGCGGAAGCGCAGGCAATCCCAGTTCCGTAGCCGCCAGCACGGCGTTCTGGATGACATGTCCGGCCTCGAGCAACGCGAACCGATAGCCGCGCATGCCGTACTTGATGCGCGATCGGGCGAAGACGGCGGTCACAACCACGAGAACGGAGGCCTGGTCGAGCACCGCCGCGTCGACGAGGGCCGACCGGACCTCCGGCCATGAGAATGACGCGAGCCGGGCGAGCCGGTGGCGAAACGGGTTGAAGTGGTAGATGCCACGATCGAGGCCGTTGACCGCAGCTGCGATGACGTACAGCTCGAGCGGGTACAGCGCGCCCGCCGAGGGGACCGGACGGCGGCCTCGAGGCCCCGCTGCGTACGCGGCGGCGAGCACTGTCGAGAGCTCCCCGATGCCAACCGGTCGAAGCGCCTCGGCGCACGCCGAGCGTCGTCTGGCGAGTGCGTCGCCGAGCGATCCGCTGAGCCGGGCAGGTGGCGGAAGCGTCGTCGAGGGCCTGTGCTCGTGTGTCCTGCTCGAGCGGGCAACGCTCGCATTCAGGCCCGAGCCACGCGTCAACTCGAGCAGGACGTCGAGCCGCTCTGGCGCGACGTTGGGATACAGCCTGGAGCCCTCGTGCAGGGCCTCCGCGAGATCGTCGAGGGGCATCCCGTTCGCACCGTGGACAAGCGATGCGAACTGCGATGTCGGAAGGACGGAGGTCACGGGAACGGATGGGGGTGGGGGTTGACGTCGTCCTCGCACATCGGGCCGCGTCGCAGTCCGGCTGTGGCGGCTGCCTCGTAGAGCCGGCGGCCGCCGAGGAACCGTGCTTCGTGCGAGACATCTAGTCCGCAGAGCGCAGGAGCGACGACGCGAGTCACCACGAGGCCAAGTTGGGCGACGTCGGGCGATGTGACGTCGACCGCATAGGCCGACGAGCCCGCGGCGACGATCCGGTCGCAGAGCGCAGCGACCCACTCGGCCGGCCCGGCGCCCTCGAGTGGCGGGATCGTGTCCGCCGGCGTCCTGTCATCGCTCGCATCGAGGAACGCCGCCGCTCGGGCGCGATCGTGATCGGCGTAGTAGAGGATGTGATCGTCGAACGACGAGATCAGCTCACCGCGCGGGCCAAGTTCGCGATCGGGATCGAGCAGCGCTAGCTTGGCGCCGGCCGACCGCACGGCGAAGGCCTCGCCGAGCGCCTTGCGCCAGGCCTGCTCGACAGTCGGAGCCGCGGCGGCTCCGACGCCCAGCGCTCCCAGGAACCCGGAAGGCGCGCGAACGATGCCGAGGATCGTGGGCAGGCGGTGAAAGACCGACAGGTCGACGGCGGCGAAGCGGAGGCCCGACCGATCGAACACCTCCCGCGACCCTGGGCCGGCAGTGTCGACGAGCGGCAGCGTGAGCCGGGACGCCCAGACGATCATGAACGCGTCGCGCTCGAGGATCTCGAGCAGGGCCCTGGCGAGAGCGGACTCGAGGGTATCGCCACAGGCGAGCCCACTGCTCGTCGCGTAGCCGATCGGCCCATCGCCGAGAGGGACGCGACCGAGGTAGACGAGCTCGGCCGGCAGGAGAGCCGGGCGGCCCGTCGCGATCTCTCGCCCCGCGATCCAGGCAATCCGGGAATCCACGGTGAACGGCTGATACGGAAACCCGGGTCGAGCGTGCTGCGTGCCCGAGAAGAGCGCGAATCGTTCGGGCGCGACGGCGACGTCCCCGAGCTCCCGCGCCGAGGCCACCACCAGACGCTCCACCGGGACATACGTGGCCGAGTAGCGCTCGATCGCCTCCCCCACGGCCGCGGAGGCGGCCCCGGCTCGGCTCGGTCCCGTCCCACCGATGCCCGTCAGGTGGTCGAGTCGCCCTCCGACGAGGCCCGCCCCGCGGCCGACCTCCGCCGATGCCTGGAAGAGACGAGGCTCGCACGTCGCGGCGAGGCACTCCTCTACCGCTCCGACGATGCCGGTGTACGGCGAGACAGCCCGCCGAAGGCGTGGCGGCAGGCCGCCGATCATGCTGCCTCCGCTTCGTGCCACGGCAAGAGCGGAGCGAGAACATCCGCGTCGGAACAGGCCGGGCACCGGGGGACGCGCAGGACGGCATGCGTCCCGAGATTGAGCTCCGGTCGTGTCTCGAGCACGTGCAGCACACCGGGAAGCCGCGTATCGAGACCGCCCAGCCAGCACAGAGCGAGGTGCGCGACGAGACCGGCTGCGGCCGCTTCGAGCCCGGCGGTTGTCGATGCGGCTGTCGGCTCGCTCTCGACGAGGGCCAGATCGGCGCCATATTCGACGTGGGCAGCAAGCCGGAGCTGGAGACATTCGTGGCAGCACGACTCCCCGGGAACCATGACCGGCCCGATCGCGAACACGAGCCCGTCGAACGGCGCCAGAGGCAGCCAACGGAGGCCGTGATCGAGCGCGGTCCGATTCCACTCGCGGAGCCGGGAGACCTCGGCGGGCAGCGGCGCGACCACGGCGAGATCGACGCCGTGCTCATCCCAGCCGAGTCGACGAACCTCGCCGACGCCGGCGGCATGAAGGAGCCGCGCGATCAGCTCCGCCGCCGCGCTCGTGCCGACGAGGCCAACGGTTGCGGCGCGAATCCGATCGGCGGCGACCGCCGGCGGGACGCCGTAAGCCGCGGCAATCGCCGCCTCGCCGGACACTCCACGTGAGGTGGGCGGACCGTCGACGAGCAATCCGTGCGCCTCGAGCAGGTCGACCGCCTGGCCGATCGCCTCGGCCGCGGGCGCTCCGATCCGCGCGACGATCTGCTCGAGCGTGCGCGACCCGTCGAGCAGCGGGAGCAACCTGGGAAAGAGGGCGCGAACGGCGCCGCCTTCGAGGACGACGACCGACCGGCCATGCTCGAACAGGAGCCGGTCGCCGTCCTCGACGAGGCGGTACCACGGCGCGAGCCGGGGCAGAAGCGGCATCGTCCGGCTCAGTCGGACCCTCGACCGCCGCAGCTACAGCTGCTGCAGCAACACACCGCCAGCATTGCGAACGCCCCGGCGGTCCGGCCCTGAACCGTGACCGTGAGGTCGAGGAGCTCGCTCGTCAGTTCATCGATCATCAGTACCTCCGTTGTCGATATAGACAACATACACCGAGATGTGTGACGTCTTTGTGACAACTTCGTGCCAGTTCTCGAGCCCTCCGATGCTGCCCAGAAAGCAGCCGTGCGACTAGTGGCTCTTCAGGCCATGTCTCCTTGCAACCATCTCTCGATGACCGTCGTCCTCGAACGGAATCCCGCGATCGCGGCCTACCGCCCCTTCACATCGCGGCGCCGGTACGAGATGATCGCGCGGAACGCGTCTCGACGGGGTGGCGCGCAACTGCGAGCGAGAGGACGAGATGAGCTATGCGACCAGGAGAGCCTGGAGAGTTGCTGCAATCGTCGTGTTCGTCGTGGGCCTGGTCGCGACCGGATCGCTCGGCGCGTCGGCGAGCTCGTCGCCCAAGGCGGGCGGCACCTACCGCGTCGCCTTCGAGCAGGCGTTCGGCTTCAGCGACGGCTTCGATCCGACGGGTGAGTACTACACCTACTCGTTCGCGATCGAGTCGAACCTGATGATCCGGACACTCGTCGGGTACGACCACGTCGCGGGCGCAGCCGGCAACAAGCTCGTTCCCGACCTCGCCACCACCGTTCCCGCGCCGACGGACGGCGGCAAGACCTACACCTTCCATATCAAGCCCGGCGTGAAGTTCGGCCCGCCGGTCAACAGGCAGATCACAGCGAAGGACGAGCTCTACACGATCGAGCGCATCGCCAATCCCAAGGACGGCGCCGAATACGCCTTCTACTACTCGGCGATCGCCGGGTTCGACGCCTACCGCGCAGGCAAGGCGAAGACGATCTCGGGAATCCAGACGCCGAACGCGAGCACGATCGTCTTCCACCTGACCCGGCCGACGGGCGACTTCCTCTACCGGCTCGCGATGCCCGCGACCGGGCCGATCCCGGCGGAGGTCGCCCGGTGCTTCGAGGGGCACCCGGGGCGCTACGGGCGGGATGTCGTATCCACGGGGCCCTACATGTTCGAAGGCGCGGACAAGGTCGACGACTCCTCGTGCGCCAAGCTGAAGGCGATGTCCGGGTTCGATCCCATTTCGACGATGACACTCGTCCGCAACCCCGACTACGACCCGAAGACCGACTCGCCGGCGGCACGCCAGAACCTCCCCGACCGGTTCGAGTTCACCGTCGACCCGAACTCGACCGACGTCGTCAACCGGGTCGCCGCCGGAGATCTCGATGACGAGAACGGCGCAAGCCTGCCCTCACAGGCACTTCAGTCGTACTCGACCGATCCGTCGAAGCGGAAGTTCCTGCACCTCGACCCCGCGGACGGCACGCAGTACCTCACGATGAACCTGACGCAGCCACCCTTCGACGACATCCACGTGCGCCGTGCGATGAACTGGATCATCGACCGGGACGCGCTCCGTCAGGCCTGGGGCGGCCCGACCGTCGGGCAGATCGCGAATCACATCGTCCCCGACTCGATCTTCGACAACGAGCTCACGGGCTTCAACCCGTTCAAGACTCCCGGTGAGCACGGCTCGCTGGCGATGGCGAAGGCGGCGATGAAGGGCTCGAAGTACGACCTCGACCACTCGGGCACCTGCAATGCATCCGCCTGTCACAACGTGCTGCTCCTGAACGACAGCCAGGCGACCTTCGGCAAGATGCTCCCCGTCGTCGAGCAGGACGCAGCGAAGATCGGGATCACCTTCCACGTGGCGACGATCGCGGGTGCCTACCCGACGCTCGAGACGACCAGGAAGAACATCGCGATCGGGATCTTCCCCGGGTGGTTCAAGGACTACGCGGACCCGTTGACGTTCTTCTCGCCGCTGTTCGACGGGCGCTCGATCGTCGCCGACGGGAACGTCAACTACTCGCTGGTCGGACTGAAGCCGTCGCAGGCGAAGGCCCTCGGCGTGACGGGCGACACCCAAGGCATCCCGAACGTCGACGCACAGCTCGACCGCTGCGCCGCTCTGGCGGGATCGGTCAGGCGCGCCTGCTACGAGAGTCTCGACAAGACCTTGACGACCAAGGTCATGCCGTGGGTGCCGTACCTCTGGGTCTACAACCCGCACATCACGAGCGCGCACGTCACGCAGTGGAACTACGACCAGTTCAGCGGCACGACCGCCTACGCGCACGTGGCCGTGAGCTGATCAGTGCCGGTGGCGCCGGCGGAAGGCGCGCGCCTTCTCGCGGTTGCCACACGACTCCATCGAGCACCACTGCCGCGAATGGTTCTTCGCGGTGTCGACGAACGCCCACTCGCAGTCCGAGGCCCGGCACGCCTTGAGCCGGCTCCACGAGCCGTCGGCCATCGCCTCGTGCACCGCGATCACGATCCGCCCGAGCGCGGCAGCCGTCCCCTCGGCCGCCGGCAGCAGGTCGCTCTCGTGACCGGAGAAATGAAGCTCTACCCGCGCCCGCGCGGCGGCGGCGTCGAGCACCGAGAACTCGGCCGCGGTGTCGATCTCGACCCCGGTGTTCGAGAGCAGGATCCGGCGCAGCGCCTCGCGTAGCTCGACCGCGTCGCGCAGATCTTCCGCATCCGGTCTCACATCCTTCGAGGCGATCCCGTTGGAAGAGAGCCAGGCGCCGAGCTCCTCGGGCGATCCGAACAGCTCGATCGGATCGAGCAGCTCCCTGGTGTTGACGAAATCACGAACGAGCTCGGTTCCAGTCATCGAAATTCCTAACCGTTTAACTTGCTTTAAGGGTTACGTAACCGCTATCATCCTAACACAGGTTATGGGAGCTGAGGGAGGAGACGAAAATGCATCCTGATTTTCACCAGATGGGGATCGACGAGCGGCAGCGGGAGCTCGAGGAGCAGGTTCGGAACGGGTTCGCCCGCCGCCAGGTGGCCGAGCAGCGGCCGGCGGAGCCCGAGGCGGTCGTGCTGCGGCTCTGCTCGGTGCACGACGACGATGCGCTCGAGCGGATCGCGGCTCTGGAGGGCCTGCCGGTGGCAGCCGGACGGCACGTCGTGGCGGAGGTCAACGGCGCGATCGTCGCCTCCCTTCCGCTCGCGGGCGGCGCCGCGATCGCCGATCCGTTCCGCGCAACGGCGCACTTGCTGCCGCTGCTCGAGCTGCGCGCGAAGCAGCTCACGCCGGAGCGCCGCACCGGGCGCACTCTGGGGCTCCGGAGCGCAGTCCGCGGCTGGAGCCGCGCCTAGAGGAATCAGTCGAGGCGGGACAGGGCGAACGTGGCCAAGGCCACGATTGCCTATCCCGCCGGCCTCGGCGACGCCACGTCGCCAAGAATACGGCCGTGGCGGCCAAGACCTACGCGGTGCTGCTTCGCGGGATCAACGTGGGCGGCAAGAACAAGCTGCCGATGCCCGCGCTGCGGACGCTGCTCGAGGACGCCGGGTACGACGGCGTCGCGACGTACATCCAGAGCGGAAACGTGGTGCTCCGAAGCTCGCTCGCCGGGAGCGACCCTGACGCGGGCCGTCGAGAAGCAGATCGCGGAGGAGTTCTCGCTGGCGATTCGCGTGGTCGTGCGCACCCACGCCGAGCTCGAGCGGATCGCGGGCGCGAACCCGTTCCTTGCCGGCGGCGGCGAGGCGACCGGGCTGCACGTCGTGTTCCTGGATAGCGCTCCCAAAGCCGCAGCGATCGCGACGCTCGACCCGGATCGCTCGCCGGGGGACGAGTTCAGCGTCTCCGGCAAGCGAGATCTTTCTCAGGTACCCGAACGGCTCGGGCCGGTCGAAGCTGACGCTCGACTACCTCGAGCGCCGACTCGGCGTCACCGGCACCGCTCGCAACTGGAACACGCTGCTCAAGCTGGTCGAGCTGACGGCACCCGGATCGAGCGGCTGAGGCCGCCGACCAGGTCGGAAACGTCCTCGAAGCCCTCGCGTTGGAGCAGGCTCGCCGCAGCGGCTGACCGGTAGCCGCCCGAGCAGTGCACGACGAGCGGGCGGTCGCGCGGCAACTCGCCGAGCCGTTCGGTGAGGTGCCCGAGCGGGATGTTGACGCTGCCCTCGACGACGGTCTCGCTCCGCTCGTCCTCGGTCCGCACGTCGACGACCAGCGGCGGGTTGAGCTCGGAGAGCTGCTCCTCGAGCGTCGCGATCGTGATTCGACCGGTGCGCTCGATGAGGTCCGGGTGGTCGGCGAGCGCGAGCATCCCGCCGTCCAGGTAGCCGGCGAGGTTGTCGAACCCGATGCGGCCCAGCCGAAGCGCCGCCTCTTCCTCACGGCCGGGGTCGACGACGATCACGATCGGCTTCGCGTGGTCGAGCAGCGTGCCGACCCAGGTGGCGTAGCTCCCGTCGAGGCCGACGTTGACCGCGCCGCGCAGATGGGCGCCCTCGAAATCCAGGTTCGCACGGCCGTCGAGCAACTGCGCGCCACCGGCGACGAGCTCGAGCACCTGGTCGAGGGAGAGCGGCGTCAGTCCCTCGGCGAGAGCCTCGTCGAGCGTGGCGCGCTCCTTCGTGTTCAGCACCGCGTCGTACGTGAAGTAGGCCGGCGAATCGGGCTGATCGGCCAGCACGATGCGGATGAAATCCTCGCGGCTCATCGGCTGGAGCGCGTAGTTGTACTGCCGCTGGATGCCGATCGTCGAGACGGTCTCGCTGCTCAGGTGCTTGCCGCAGAGCGAGCCTGCGCCGTGTGCCGGGTAGACGAGAGTGTCGTCGGGAAGGGGCAGGATCTTCGTCTGGATCGAGTCGTAGAGCAGCGAGCCCAGCTCGTCGGCGGTCCAGCCGAGGGATGCGCGCAGATCGGGACGTCCGACGTCGCCGATGAAGAGCGTGTCGCCGCTCAGGAGTGCGTTGGGGTGCTCGGAGTCAGCCGCTAGGTCGTAGACGAGGATCGAGATCGACTCGGGCGAATGGCCGGGCGTCTCGAGCGCCCGGAGCTGGACATTCCCCAGCTCGACCGTGTCTCCGTCGGCAAGCCGGGTGAACTCGTACTCGGCCTCCGCCCTGGCGCCGAGGTAGATCTTCGCCCCCACGCGATCGCGCAGCTCGAGGTGGCCTGCCAGGAAGTCGGCGTGCAGATGAGTGAGCAGCACATGCTCGATCCTGCAGCCGCGGCGCTCGGCGTCGGTGATGTAGTCGTCGACGTCCCGCTGTGGATCGACGACCGCCGCGACGCCGGCTGCCTCGTCGGCGACCAGATAGGACGCATGGGCGAGGCAGCCGAGGTAGTACTGCTCGAGGATCATCGCCCGGGCATTCTCACTCAGCCGACCGCGGCTGGGTCGAGTTACGCCGCCGGAGTGATCCCGTGGCGACGCATCACGTCTGCAAGAGCCCGTGTCCCGGCGATGCGCGCTCCAGGCGCATCGCGCTGACGCCGCGGGGCGTGTCGCTCGGCCGGACGATCCGGGCCGCGGTGATCGAGGTCGAGCGCGAGTGGGAGGCAAGGCTCGGGGTAGAGCGCCTCGAGCAGCTTCGCAAGTTCCTTCGCGAGTCGGCGAATCAGACCAGACGCCCTAGCAATCGAGGATGGACCCAGGCGGGCTCGAACCGCCGACCTTCTGGCTGCCAGCCAGACGCTCTCCCAGCTGAGCTATGGGCCCGGGAGCCAAGAGTGTAGCTGCGAACTCGTACTCCTCGGCCCAATGGATGCCTTCCGTCTGCCTATTGAGCGACGGTGCTAGCCGAAGGTGAACTTGGGTTCGTCCCGAGAACAGGTCGGCCGGCAGCAGATAACAGGTCGGGCATATCCGGACAATAGGCCGCGATCATGTCGATCTCATCGCCTGTGTAGAGCCGTCTTCGGACGGCCGGCCGCGGGTACGACGACACGAATAGCACCGCACGCGCACGACATCTCCAATCCGGCGGGCCCACTTGCACTGCACGCGCACGAGTCCGATCGGCAGGTCGAGAATCAAGTCGTATCGCTCGTCGTTGAGGGGCTGAGAGACGCAGATCCCGAGCTTGACCGCTTCGTGAATGATCGCCGTTTCCGCGACCAGCCCCTTCTGATTTGTCGTCAGTTCGAGCAACACGCTTCACCCTAGCGCGAGCCTCGGACGGGCCGTGTCCTAAACAGACAACAGCGCTAAGCGCTGGCCGCCTCGACCGACTCCTGGGGCACGTCGCCCCAGAGGTCTTCGAGGCGGTAGAAATCACGCGTCTCGGGCGTGAAGACGTGCAGGACGACATCGATGTAGTCGGCAACGATCCACGTCGACTCCTTCTCGCCGGCGACCGAGGTCGGCAGCAGGTCGTCGTCCTGCTTCAGCCGGGCGTGGACCTCGTCCCAGATCCCCTTCGTCTGGCGGGCGTTCGCGCCCGTACAGACCACGAAGTAGTCGGTAAAGGTGCAGACCGGCTGCATGTCGAGGATGACGACGTCCCTCGCGAGCTTCTCCTGCGCCAGCGCCGCAATCCGGCGAGCTTGTTCGATAGACGTCAAGCCTGGCCAGTGTAGCTGGCACGCCCGTAGAGACCGTCGCGCTCGATCAGGGCCCAGACCGCGGAAGGGACGAGCTCATGGACGTCGTCGCCGCGATCGAGACGGGCCCGCAGCTCGCGCGAGGCGATCGGCAGCGGCTCGATGTCGAAGAACGCAACCCGTTCAGGTGAGCCGAGCTCGGCCAGCACCGCGTCGAGCCGCTCGCGGGGAAAGCCCGGCCGGGTCGCGACGCCGAGGCGGACGAGGCGAAGCACCTCCTCCGGCTCCTTCCAGCCCGGGAAATCGGCGAACTCGTCGGCTCCGAGCAGGAACCATCCCCCCTCCCACTCCGCGTGATCTCGCAGGAGGTCGATCGTGCGCGGGTGGTCGTCGAGCTCGACCCGCTCGCCCGGGAACGCGGCGCGGGCCAGCTCGAGCCGCAACGGCGCAGGCGTCTCGACCTCCTTGTGCCCTGGATCGGCCGAGACGACCACGACCGTTTCCTCCAGGCCGAGCGCGGCCCGGGCTCCGCCGAGCAGCGCGACGTGACCGAGGTGTGGCGGATCGAACGCGCCGCCGAAGATCCCGGTCACGGGATGAACTGGAACGACTCCTCGCCCAGCTGGACATTCACGCCGCGGCGGGCGCCGGCCTCGCGGAGCGCGCGCTCGAGCTCCTCCTCGCTCGGCGGCGTGCCGACGACGCGGAAGCCGTCCTCGGTTCGCATCAGGCTCCACGGGCGGGCCTTCGGCTCGGGGCGGTAGACGAGGAACTCCGGAACCTCCACCTCGCCACGCACGACCGGAGCCGGCTCGGGAACGAGAGTGAAGAGCGCGCTGCGGAGCTCCTCGATGCCCACGCTGGTCGCGCAGGAGACCCGGAAGACGGCGACGATCCGAGGATCGTCGATCTCGAAGTCCGGATCGGGCTCGAGGTCGACCTTGTTGAGAACGACGATCTGCGGGAGCTCGTCGAGACCGGCGCCGTACGCGGCGAGCTCGACGTCGATCGCGAGCCACTGCTCGTCGGCCGGCTTCGACGCGTCGATCACGTGAATCAGCCGCCGGGCGCGCTCGAGGTGGGCGAGGAACTCGTGGCCGAGCCCGATCCCCTCGCTGGCGCCTTCGATCAGGCCCGGGACGTCGGCCACGACCAGCTGGCGGCCGTCAGGGGACTCGACCGTGCCGAGCACGGGCTCGAGCGTCGTGAACGGATACGCCGCCACCTTCGGCCGGGCGTTCGAGAGCCGCGTGAGCAGCGAGGACTTGCCGGCGTTCGGAAGCCCGACGAGCGCCGCGTCCGCCAGCAGCTTCAGGTGCAGCTCGATGTCGCGTTCATCTCCCGGCATGCCGACCTCGGCGAACCGCGGCACCTGGCGGATCGAGCTGACGAAGCGTGCGTTGCCCCGGCCGCCGCGGCCGCCGCGCGCGAGGACGACGCGCGCCTCCGGGTAGGCGAGATCCGCAACGAGCTCGTCGTCCGCGAACACCTGTGTCCCGACCGGGACGCGGATCTCGGCGTCCTCTCCGTTGGCTCCGTGTCTACGCGTCCCGCGGCCGGGACCGCCTTTCTCGGCGAGGATCCGCTTGCGCCGTTGCAGCGCGGTCAGGTCACGCAGGCTCGGTTCGGCGACGATGATCACGTCTCCGCCGTCGCCGCCGTCGCCGCCGTCGGGCCCGCCCTTCGGAACGTACTTCTCACGGCGAAACGAC
The DNA here is from genome assembly GCA_963762215.1 of uncultured Actinomycetota bacterium. Lineage (GTDB taxonomy): Bacteria > Actinomycetota > Thermoleophilia > Gaiellales > Gaiellaceae > PALSA-600. The sequence continues at coordinate 12,996 of CAVXKB010000010.1, read as the reverse complement.
ATCCCACCGTCGCCGCCACGGCCGGCCTTGACGTGGATCTCGGCGCGATCGTTGAACACGGCGCCCGCCGCGCGGACTATTCGGCGTCGACTACGGCGATCGAGCGGCGCTCGCCGCTCCGGCGGAACTCGACGATGCCGTCGCGGATCGCGAAGATCGTGTCGTCCTTGCCCATCTTCGTCCCAGGACCGACCCGGAACTTCGAGCCGCGCTGACGGACGATGATCATCCCGGCACGAACGTCCTGCCCGGAGAAGATCTTGACGCCGAGAAACTGCGGATTCGAGTCGCGGCCGTTCTTGGACGACCCGAGGCCCTTCTTATGCGCCATCCTCGTCCTCCTCGTCCTTGGCGATCGCGGACTCGAGCGCGGAGATCGCGCCCTTGCGCGCCCCGTGTGCCTCCTCGTGAGCGAGTGCCGCCTGAAGCTCGGCGACGCTCCAGCCGCCGGTCGCCGTCTTGACCTGCGCAACCGTCATCTTTTCGTACCCGGCCGGAACAGCCTCGCCAGCGGCCTCTGCGACGGGGGCCTCGACCGCTGTCTCTGAACCGGCGCTGCCGCTTCGGCCGGCGCAGCCTCGACCGGGGCAACGTCGACCTCGGCTGCCTCGACGGGCGCCGCCTCGACGACCTCCGCTTCGACCTTCGGCGCCTCGTGCGCCTTCGGCGGCTTCGCCTTCGCGGCTGCCTTCCTCGCCGTGCCGGCGCCGATCGTGATCTCGACCTTCGAAGTCGCCGCACGGAAGCCGTTGTGCCGCTTGTAGCCGGTGCGGCGCCGGTACTTGCCGATCAGGATCTTCTTCCCGCGCCCGTGCTCGAGGACGGTCGCGGTCACCGTCGCATCGCCGAGCAGCACGACCGGCTCGAATACCTCGCCGGCGCCCGTCGGCAGGCGGTCGACGACCAGCGTCTCGCCGTCGCGAACGCGATGCTGCTTGTTACCGAGCTTGATGATTGCGTAATCCATGGCGTGAAAATACGGGCGCGCTGACGCCCGGGTTTCGAAAGTGTAGCGGCTAGGACTGGTCCCACTCGCTCATCGGCGTGTACGTCCACTCGCCCTCGGGCTCGGCGGTCGCAACGACCTCCGTTGTGGTCTCGGCGGGAGCCTCGGTTTCGGCTGCGGTGCCCGCGGGCTTGCGGCGGTTGCGGCCCCCGCGGGACCCGCGGCGGGTCGGACGCTTCTGTGCGCCGCCCTCGCCTCCGGCCGCGTCGTCCTGGCCCTCGGCGCCGTCGCCGTTGCGGCCGAGATCGCGCTCGGGAAGGTGGATGACGGGTGCCGTGGCCTCCTCGGAGCCTGCCTCGGCCGTCTCTTCCGGATCGTCGGCGATTGCCTCGGCCCCGCCGTCACCGTTCGTCGCGGCGGTGGGCTTCCGCTTGCGGTTCCGGCCGCCGCGAGTGCCGCGCCGCGTGCGCTTCTTGGCGGGAGCCGGCGTCTCGCCGTCGGCGCCCTCTGCATCGGGCTCGGCGCCGTCGTCGACTGCCTCCGCCGTCTCGACAGCCTCGGTCGCGGCAGCCACAGCGGGCTTTCGTGTCCGGGGCCGCTTGGGCGCGGGTGGCTCCTCCGAGGCTGCGGCCTCCACGTCGTCGCCGTCGGCCGCGGGCTTGCGCCGCGATCTCGAGGCAGCCGACCTGGACGCTGCCGGCTTGCGCGGCGCCCGCGGCGTGGGGATGGCGTCCTCATCGAGCTCCTCGGCTTCGGCGTCGACATCGACGTCAACGCCGGCATCTTCATCGACCTCGGCGTCCGCATCGGCGTCGGTATCGGCATCCGCGGCAGCCTTCGACGGCCGCTTGGCGCGCGTCGGCTTCTCCGCCTCGGCCTCGGCCGTGATCGGCACGGTTGCCCCCTCCTGGACGGTGGTCAGGACGGCGTACGCGACATCTTCCAGCACGGCGGTGATCCGCACCTGAACGCGCTTGCCGACGAGCTTGGCTGCCCCGGCGACGACCACCTCGAATCCCTTGACCTTGCCCGCGCCGGCCCGAGGGTCGTGGAGCCCGACCTCGCCGAGCTTGAGCTCGAGCTCCTGGCCCGGCTCGACCGGCGCTGACGGGGCGAGCTTCTCGACGGTGCCCTGGTCGATGACACGCATGTGGTCGAGATGGACATTCTCGACGCCTACGAAGAAGAACCGGCGCTTGGTGACCTCTTCCAGCTCCTGGATCCGCGAGCCGTCCAGCCCGACGAGGAGCTCTGCGACCTTCGCGTTCAGCTCGACCTTGAAGGCCTTTGCGCGCGAGCCCGGAGTGACGAGGCCGCGAATGCGACGCTCGACCTCGACCGCGGCCGTGCTCTCGGAGACGATGATCCCGTCGCCGTCGCAGGTCGGGCACTTGCGGGTCATTACCTCGCGGGGGCCGTCGGTGACGTTCTGGCGCGTCATCTCGACGAGACCGAGCGGCGAGATCTCGACGACGTAGGTCTTCGTCCGGTCGCGTTCGAGCTCCTGACGGAGCGCGTCCTCGACCTGCTGGCGGTTCTTCGGGTTCGCCATGTCGATGAAGTCGATGACGATGATCCCGCCGACGTCGCGCAGCCTGAGCTGACGAACGACCTCCTTGACGGCCTCGAGGTTGTTCTTCGTGATCGTGTCCTCGAGCCGGCCCGGCCCGTTCCGCTTGGAGCGGGAGCCGACGAAGCGGCCCGTGTTGACGTCGATCACCGTGAACGCCTCGGCGTAATCGAAGATCAGGTAGCCGCCCGAGGGCAGGTCGACCCGGCGGCTGAGCGTGGACTTGATCTCCTGCTCGACCCCGAAAGCCTCGAGCAGCGGCTCGCGCTCCTTGTAGCGGGTGACCCGCTCGACCATGTGCGGGGAGGTCTTCTTGAGGTAGCCGACGATCCGCTTGTGGGTGCGCTCGTGGTCGACCAGCAGGCGCTCGAAGTCGCCGGTGAAGAGATCGCGCGTGACGCGGAGCGGCAGCTCGGCCTCCTGGTAGATCAGTGCGGGCGACTTGGCCTTCTTGGCGCTGGCCTCGATCGTCGACCAGAGCCGCATCAGGAAATCGAGGTCGCGGGCCACGTCTTCGGCCGAGGCGCCCTCGGCCGCGGTCCGGACGATCACGCCGCCCGTCTTCGGAGCGATCCCCTTGACGATCGCCTTCAGCCGGTTGCGCTCGTCGTCGTCGAGCCGGCGCGAGACCCCGAGGCCGTCGCCGTGCGGGACGAAGACGACGAAGCGGCCGGGAAGCGAGATCTCGGTCGTCAGGCGTGCGCCCTTCGTCTTCATCGGGTCCTTGACCGCCTGGACGAGAACGGTCTGGCCGCGCTGGATCAGATCCTGGATCTTGCGGGCGCCCTTGCGGCCCTCGAGCTCGGGGCCGACGATCTCGTCGACGTACAGGAAGCCGTTCTTCTCGAGCCCGATCTCGACGAACGCGGCCTCCATCCCCGGCAGCACGTTGTCGACCGTGCCGAGGTAGATGTTGCCGGCGATCGAGCGATGCTCGGGGCGCTCGAGGTAGACCTCGGCGACGACCCCGTCCTCGAGGACGGCGACGCGCTTCTCGCCCGGGTCGACCGAGATGAGGAGCTCGCGCTTGGCCTTCGGAAGCGGCGCCCGGCGGGGAGCCGTTCGGCGCGGCGACCGTGCCGCGCGTCCCTTGCGCTCGCTCTGCTTGGGCTCGGCGTCGGCCTTCTCGGCCGGGGCGCTCGCGCGCTCAGCCGCGGGCTTCGCGACGCTCTCGGCGCCGGCTGCCGCGGTTGCGGGGCTCTTCTTGCGACCACGTCCACCGCGGCTTCCGCGGCGGCGCTTGCGTGGTGTTGTCGGTTGTAGTCCGTCTGCGGCCGATTCGGCTACAGGGGCGAGCTCGAGTTCAGGTTCGGCAGTCGGAACAGCGGCCTCGATCGGCGCGTCCTCCGCCTTGCCTTTCTGGCGTCGGAACCAGGGTAGAGGCAAAGAGAATCTCCTTCATAGGTAACGCGCGCTGCCTCGCATCGAGCGGGCGCGCGGTTTGGATTGAAAGCAAAAGCATCGGCATAGCCGACCTGAAGGGTAGCAGGGGCTTCAGGCCGCCTCGCTGGCGGGAGCCAGTCTCGACCGCCGGACACGCACGATCCGGAGGCGCTGCTGCAGCCGGGCCCAGGCCCACGGCTCGATCTCGGCGTAGCGCGTGTCGTTCTGATCCTTCGTCGCGTCGGCGTATTCGAACCAGGCGTCCGCCTCCTCGATCAGCAGTAGCTCATGTACTTCGCGATCCGACGTCAAGCCCATCGAGGGACCCTCCTTCCGGTTGAAAAGAGCCTAGGACCGCGGTCGGACGGACCAGGCTCAGGCGAGACGGCGGCGGACCGCAGCGCCCACCGCGAGCGTCCCGGCAAAGGCGACTCCGCTCCGGACGACGACCGACGGGACGGGGAGCCCTTCGAGAGCCCGGGCCACGCGGCGCCAGCCATAGGCCGCGCCTGCGACGCCGAGCAGCTCAGGCAGAACCCCGGCGTCGAGCGCCCGCCCACCGGCGATCGCGATCCCGAACACGAGCCTGAGCTGGTTGAGCGTCAGGATCGGCAGATCGATTCCGGGGACCCACGTTGCGATGCCGACCAGGGCGTTCCGTTTTGCGGTCGCGTTGATCAGCTCGTCGACGACCGCGGGCCGCAGCACCGGAAGCCGGGCGGCGAGGCTGGGGCCGGCTGTCCCGAGCACGCCGGCGAGCGCGGCCGCGATCTCGTCGACCGGCAGCCCGCGGCCGGGGCTGATCTCGACCAGGTTGGTGTCGAGCACATAAGGCAGCCGCTCCCCCTCGGTGACCCCGACGATCGGGATCCGTGCGAGCGAAGCGGTGCGGAGCGGGTGCTCTTCCGGCCTGCCGATCCAGACGAACGCGGCGGCATCGGGCCTGTACGTCTCGCTCACCGCGGTCGAGTCGCCGCCCTCGCGGAGGTCTTTCGCGAGCAACGGCACGAGCTCGCGCGCGCCGCCGAGCGCGATCACGCGATGCTCTGCCGAACTGCGCTTCGCCTCCTGGAGAGCCCGCATCACGGCCACCGTGAGGGCTTTGTTCTTCAGGCGCGCCTCCGCCCGCTCCTGGCGTGGATCGCCAGCAGCACGCCGACACCGGCCAGGTTCGAGATCATCGACGAACCGCCCACCGACACGAACGGTAGTGGGATACCGGTGATCGGTGCGATGCCCATCGTCATGCCGACGTTGACGAAAACCTGGAACAGGAACGCGAAAACGATCCCGGCGGCAACGATCGCGCCGAAGAGATCCGAGGACATGGTGACGATCTTCAGGCCGCGCCAGACGACGAGCAGGTAGAGAAGCAGGAGCGTGGTCGCGCCGAAGAAACCGCGCTGCTCGGCGAGCGACGCGAACGCGAAGTCCGTCGCATGGGCCGGGAGATAGTCGAGCGCAGTCTGGGTAGCGCCGGCGACACCGCGGCCGCGGACGCCGCCGGAGCCGACCGCGATCTTCGACTCCTTGAGGTTGTAGGAGTTCGTGTTGGTGAGACGGGCGGTCTGGTACGGCTTGAGCACGTTGACACCCGCGGCCGGGAGCCACCAGAGGACCGCGAGGACGGAGCAGAGCCCGATCGCGCCGATCAACGCGAGATGCAGCCAGCGCGCGCCGGACACGAACAGGACGGCAGTCAGGACCGCGGTGTAGACGAGCGCGGTTCCGGCATCGGGCTGCATGAACACGAGCAGCACGGGCAAGCCGGCCAGGGCGATCGCCTTCAGCGGCACCGAAAGGTGCGTGACCTGCTTGGCGTTGTCGGCGAGGAAGGCGGCAAGGACAAGTGCGAGGATCACCTTTCCGAACTCGGACGGCTGGAAGGTGAAGAAGCCGATGTCCACCCAGCGCTTGGAGCCGCGAGTGGCGGCGCCGAAGACGAGCACGAAGCCCATCACCCCGCAGAGCCCGACGTACAGCGCGCGCCAGAAACGGCGGTAGAGGGCGGGGTCGATGAGCGTTGCCGCCACGAGGATGATGCCGCCCGCCGCGGCATAGAGCAGCTGCCGGCTCGTCGCGCTTCCACCTGGGTCGTGCCGCGTGATCCCGCCGATCGCCCAGACCCCGAAGCCGACGGCCGCGATCGTCGCTCCGAGCAGCACCCAGTCGAGCCGCGCGACGATGCCGAGCGGCCCGTAGGCCTGGTCGCGGGCCTGGGAACGAAGACCGCGTGCGCGCGGATCGACGGCTTCGATCGCCATCAGTCGGTGAGATGCGTCGTCGTGACGCCCGTCCGCTTGAAGTAGGCCTCGAAGAGCTTCAGCGCGGCCGGCGCCGCCGCGGTGCCGCCATGGCCACCGTTCTCGATCACGGCGCAGACGACGATCGAGGGGTTGTCGAACGGGCCGTAGCCGCACCACCACGACTGGTTCAGCTTCACCGGGTTCGGATAACCGGGGAGCGTCACCTCCTTCTCGGCCGTGCCTGTCTTGCCGGCGATCGGGACCGGGAACTGCCCGAAGACCCCGTAGGACGTCCCGTAGATCGAGTGGGCTCCCGCGTACAGGCCTTCCTGCACCGCGCGCAGGTAGGTCGGGTCGACCCCGGTCGGCGTGGCCTGCTGGGTCGAGAGCTCGCGCAGCACCTGGGTCGTCTTCGGGTCGCCGGACGACTGCTCGACATCCTTTGCGATGTGCGGGGTGACCATCTCGCCGCCGTTCGCGATCATCGCGTAGAAGCGAGCCATCTGGATCGGCGTGACCTCGAGGTCACCCTGACCGATCGCGAGCTGCACCTCGTATCCGGGCTTCCAGACCCGATCGACGTACCCGGCGCAAGGGGGACCGCCGAAGGCCTTGCAGCGCCATTCGGGCGTGGGCACGAGCCCGGCGTTCTCGGGGCCGATGTCGATGCCGGTCGGCGCGCCGAACCCGAAGCGGTACGCCCAGTTCTGCAGCGTGGTTCCGCGGCTCGCCGGCAGGCCGTAGAAGAGCGCACCGACGCGGTAGAAGTAGGTGTCGCACGACTGGGCGAGCGCCTGGGTCAGCTCCATCGGCTGGTTGACGTATGGATCCCAGTTCTTGAACGGCTGCTGGTAGTAGTCGAACACCGGCGAGCAGAGGAGCGACTCGGTGGGGCTGAGGATGTTCTCCTCCATCGCCGCGAGAGCGGTCACCGGCTTGAAGACCGAGCCGGGCGGATAGAAGCCGTCGATCGCGCGGTCGAGGCCCGGGTAGTTGTCGGCCGCGGCGACCTTCTCGTTCTGGAGCGGCGCGAGCTTCGCCGGATCGCGATTGACATAGACGGACGGCTGATACGTCGGGTTCGAGGCAAGCGCGAGCACGGCTCCGGTGTGCGGGTCGAGAGCGACCATCGCGCCGCCGTCGGCGTAGGGCTCACCGGATGTCCGCGCGGTCGCGATCGCGTCGTGGAGCGCCTTCTCCGCGGCGCGCTGGAGCCGCACGTCGATCGTCAGCCGGAGCGTGTTCCCGGGCTGGGGAAGCACCCGGCTCTGGATCGGGCTCGTGGGGCGACCGAGCGAGTCGACGGTGAGCTGGTCCGTCCCATCGGTGCCGCGCAGGTAGCGGTCGTAGGTCTGCTCGATCCCGGCCTGGCCCATCACGTCCTGAGGCTGATAGTGGTTCTTCTCGGCCGTCTTGAGCTCGGCGGCGCTGATCGGGCCGACGTAGCCGAGCACCTGAGCGAGCAGCGACTTGTAGGGGTAGCTGCGCAGGTAGGTGTCGGCGAGCTGCACGCCGGGGAACTCGATCGCGTGCTCCTTGAGGTAGTACTGCTGATCCTGGTGGACGCCGCGACGCAGCACGACCGGGGTCAGAGGGTCGTCCGCGTGCGGCTTGATCTTCGCGAGGATCTCCCTGACGGGGATGTCGGACACCATCGAGAGCTGTGCGAGCTCGTGCGCGCGCGCCGTACGGCTCTTCGGCAGGTCGGCAGGCCAGACCTCGAGGCTGGTCCCGATCACGCTCGTGACGAGCGGATGGCCGTGGCTGTCGACGATGTTCCCGCGCTGCGCGTCGACCTGAATCGTCCGCACGCGGTTCTGGCTCGCCTGGGCGCTGTACTTGGTTCCTGCGAGCACCTGGAGCGCCCAGAGCCGCAGGAACAGCACGGCGAAGACTGCGAGGGCGACGAACCCGAGGATCGCGACGCGGAGCGCAAGCTGCGGCGTCAGCCGATAGGGCTCCTCGACCCGCGGGTCGGCGGGCAGGAAGCGGCGCGGTCTCGGGTCGCTACCCAAGGAGCCTCACGTCGTGCACGCGGTCGAAGACGTCGACAGGCGGGAACACCTTTCGCATCAGGCTGTAGACGGGCCACGTCAGCACCAGGTTCAGGAGGACGGTCGCCGGTAGCCCCGAGAGGTACGCGTCGGCGGGGGCGGGCTCCCCGAGCACGGCGTTCAGGGCGAGCGTGCCGAACGCGTAGAGAACGGTGATCACCGCAACTGCCAGGAACGGTGCGTGGAAGCGGTCGCGCGCGGTCGTCTCGCCGTAACGGCCGGTCCAGAACCCCGCCAGGGTGAGCAGCAGCGACGTGAACCCGAGCGTGGTCAGGTTCGCGGTGTCGATCAGCAGGCCCGCGCCGAACCCGGCGAACGCGCCGAAGACCGAGCCTCGAAGCAGCGCGATCGAGATGAGCACGACGAGCACGAGGTCGGCCGTCCCGCCGAGCGGCGTGTAGGCGCCGATCACCGACACCTCGATCAGGACTGCGATGAACAGAAAGGCGACTGCCTTGACGACGTCGAGCGCGGAGCTCATTACTTGGCCCGGGCCTTCGGGATCAGCACGAGTACCGACTCGAGCGAGGAGAGGTCGACGAGCGGCTGCACCTCGATCTGCTTGTAGACGTCGGTGTCGGCCTGGCTCACGCTGGAGATGAACCCGACGGGGATCCCGCGCGGGTAGAGCGACGCGAGCTTGCTGCCGGACTGGGAGCCCGCGGTGATCACGAGGTCTCCGACGGAGACGCTCTTGTCCTTCCCGACCCCGTCGAGTACGAGCGAGGTCGCCCCGCTGCCGTGGTCGAGGATCCCGACCGCCGGCAGGCTCTTCGCGTCGACCGCGCGGACATTGCTCTCCTGGTCGGTGATCAGCATCACCTGCGACTCGTTCCCGAGCACCTTCGTGACGGTTCCGACCAGGCCCTGGTTCGTGATCACGACGTCCTCCTTCGCGATCCCCTGGTCGCTGCCGGCAGAGATGGTCACGCTCTGCGCGAGTGTCGATGGGCTCGTGAGCACCCGGGCGCCGACCTCGTCGTAGTCCTTCGGGAAGCGCGGCCCCTGGGCGAAGTGGAGCTCCTTCTGGAGGAGCAGGTTCTCCTGCCTGGCGCCCTCGAGCGTCGCAACCTCGCGCTGCAGGGCGGCGTTCCGCTTCCTCAGCTTCTCGTTCTCGGACTTCGCGTTGAAGATCCCGTGCGTCCAGTTCGCCGCGTCGCGGAACGGGCGCGCCACCCGGTTCGCTGCGATCTCGAACGGCCGCAGCACCGATGCTCCGAAGCTCTGGGCCGGATCGAGGGCGCTCGAGCGGAACGAGACCGTGAGCAACGTAAGGGACAGCAAGACCAGCCCGACGACGACGAGCCGGCGCCTCGTGGGGCTCGACCGGGTCGAGGATGAGGGGCCGGAGGCAGCGGCGCGCTGGACGGAAGAGCCCAGGACCGCAACGCGGGCGTTCCGGTTGCGAGGCACGAGCCCGACAAGTCTACCGGGGTCGGCCGTTGAGACGGTTCAGCTACGGCTAAGAACTGCCGTACTCATGCGGGCGAGGGAGCGAGAGATCGCGGCCATTAAAGGAAGCCCCCGCCCTAGGGTGGGGCAGGCTACCCGCCACCTCTAGTGAAAATTCTACGTGCTTGTGCGCCCTGTGTCTGTGCCGGTTTTGTGCCGATTCGTCCACAGCCGTGCCGATGCGACACGGTGTCTCGGCCACTCGCCGGACGCGCGTTCGGGCTAGAGGCCTCTAGTAGCGGCTGCGGCCGTTGCGCGACCGGGAGCGGGCGCGCGCCTTGGCGCTGTTCCGCATCGCCTCGAACTCCTCGAGGCTGCGGCCCGAGCCCACAGCGACGCAGGTGAGCGGCGACTCGGCGAGATGCGTCGGCATGTGCGTCTCGGCGCGGAGACGCTGGTCGAGCCCTTGCAGCAGCGCCCCGCCGCCGGCGAGCACGATCCCGCGATCCATGATGTCGGCGGCAAGCTCGGGCGGCGTCTTGTCGAGAGTGGATCGGATCGCGTCGATGATCTGCGAGATCGGCTCCTCGAGCGCGTGCCGCACCTCTTCGCTCGAGAGGATCACGGTCTTCGGGAGGCCGGTGAGCATGTCGCGCCCGCGCACCTCCGCCTGCACCTCCTCCTTCAGCGGATGGGCCGATCCGACCTCGAGCTTGATCTCCTCGGCGGTCTGCTGGCCGATCAGAAGCTTGTACTCGCGCTTGATGTGATTGATGATCGCCTCGTCCATCTCGTCGCCGCCGACTCGCAGCGACTGGGAGACGACGATCCCGCCGAGCGAGATCACGGCGACCTCGGTCGTGCCGCCGCCGATGTCGACGATCATGTTCCCGGTCGGCTCGGCGACCGGAAGCCCGGCGCCGATCGCGGCGGCCATCGGCTCCTCGATCAGGTAGGCCTGGCGCGCGCCGGCGTTGAGCGTCGCCTCCTCGACCGCGCGCTTCTCGACGCCCGTGACACCCGAAGGCACGCAGACGACAACGCGCGGATGGGCGAAACGATGCTGGTGGACCTTCTGGATGAAGTGCCTGAGCATCTGCTCGGTGACGTCGAAGTCGGCGATCACGCCGTCCTTCAGCGGCCGGATCGCGCTGATCGTCCCGGGCGTGCGCCCGAGCATCCGCTTGGCCTCCAAACCGACCGCATGGACGTCGCCGGTCGACTGGTCGATCGCGACGACGGACGGCTCGCTGAGCACGATCCCGCGCCCGCGCACGTAGACGAGCGTGTTCGCAGTACCGAGGTCGACTGCCATGTCTCGCCCACCAAAACCGGTGAAGTAGTTGAAGATGCCCATCGTCGACCCGCGACTCACTCTACCCGCGCTTGCTCTCGCGCTCGGCTCGGCTGCGCTTCACGCGGCCTGGAATCTCCTGCTCGCGGGCAGAAAAGACATCCAGGCGGCTGCGGCAGCCACCTTCGTGCTCTCGGTAGCCTTCGCGTTGCCGCTCGCCGTCATCTGGTGGAGCGCTGAGCCCTCGGTCTGGCCCTACGCGATCGCTTCGGGAGTGCTCGAGACCGTGTACGTCGTCGCTCTCGCCTATGCCTACCGGGTCGGCGAGCTATCGTTCGTGTACCCGGTCACGCGTGGCGTCGCCCCGGTTCTCGCCCTGCTCGCGACGATCGCGGTGCTCGGACACGCGGTGTCGGCCTCAGAGGTCGTGGGCGTCCTGATCGTCGCCGGCGGCGTCGTGCTCGTGCGTGGCCCGGAAGGGAGCGCGGACGCCCGCGCGCTGCTCGCGGTGGCGACGATCTCGGCCTCGATCGCCGCCTACACGCTCGTCGACCGGGTCGGGATCCAGCATGCGGGCGCGTTGACCTACTTCGTCCTCGTCCTCGCCGGGCCGGCCCTCGTCTACCCCCCGATCGTCGGGATCGCCGCGGTACGACGGGAGATCGGGCTGATCACCGTGGTTGCTGCGATCGCGAATCTCGGCTCGTTTCTGCTCGGCCTGCTCGCGCTGCGCCGAGCCGCCGCAGCCCCCGTGCTCGCGGTCAGGTCGACGTCGATCGTGATCGCGACCCTGCTCGCCGGCCGCGTTCTCTCCGAGCATGTCTCGCGGGGACGGCTGGCCGGATCGATCCTGGTCTTTGCCGGAGTCGCGGTGCTCGCGCTCTAGCGACGCTCAGCCGAAGCCGTAAGCCCCGGGAAAGCGCTCAGCGAGGAGGCCGACGAGCAGCGCGCCGGGAAGACCGACCACGTTCAGGTAGTCGCCCTCGATCCGCCCGACCAGCGAGGCGCCGAGCCCCTGGATCGCGTATCCGCCGGCCCGCCCTTCCCACTCGCCGCTTGCGAGATAGCGATCGAGGTCTGCGTCCGAAAGCCTCCTGAAGACCACCTGGGTCGTCGCCCGGCCCGTCTCCTCCCAGTCCGACCCTCTCAGGCAGAGGCCCGAGACGACCTCGTGGGTGGCGCCGGCGAGCAGCGCGAGCATCCGGCGCGCGTCGGCCTCGTCGGACGGCTTTCCGAGCTGCTCACCGTTGCAGACGACAACGGTGTCGACACCGAGCACCGGCCGGTCGCCGCCGTCGACCGAGCGCGCCTTCCCGGCCGCGTGCTCGAGGGGGTCACCACCCGGCTGCTCGACGTAGTCGGGGGCGACGACCTCGAAGGGGATCTCGAGCTGCGTGAGGATCGCCCGGCGCTGCGGCGAGGTGGATGCGAGGACGATCATCGCTTCCTCGCCGCCCAGATCTCCTCTGCCGCCCACTGTCGCGCCCACTCCTGGCTCACGTAGTCGTACCGGGGATGCGCTTTCGCGGTCTCGGGCGCCTGCACCTCGATCAGCTGCTCGATCTCGAGCTCGTTCTCGCTGAGAAGGCGGGCTCTTGGCCCCGTGTATTCGGTGTTCGCCCGGCTCCAGGACTCGCGGTTTCGCGCCGCGTCGTCAGACCAGCCCATCGGCGAACCAGAGGCCGATCTCGCGCTCGGCGGACTCGGGCGAGTCGGAGCCGTGCACGAGGTTGTTCGGCATCGCAAGCCCGAACTCGCCCCGAAGCGATCCAGGGTCGGCCTCCGCCGGGTTGGTCGCGCCGATCGTCTTGCGCGCGGTTCCGATGGCGCCTTCGCCCTCGAGCACGAATGCGAGTGTCGGGCCGGAGGTGATGAAGTCGACGAGCTCGCCGAAGAACGGCTTCTCGCTGTGCTCGGCGTAGTGCTCCGCGCCGAGCTCGCGTGACGCGACGAGGAGGCGGGCGGCACGGAGCTTCAGGCCGCGGCGCTCGAAGCGCGCGACGATCTCGCCGGCAAGATTCCGCTCGACGGCGTCCGGCTTGGCAAGGATGAGGGTGCGCTCGACGGCCATGAGGCCGCTGAGCTTAGCCTGAACTGGAGGTGCGGCTGCG
>CAVXKB010000009.1:0-46775 GCA_963762215.1 uncultured Actinomycetota bacterium | reverse complement strand
AGCGAGTAACGGTTGCGCAGATCCGCGCCACCTTTTGCCCGTTCTTGAGTTAGGCAGAAGGAGGTGTTTCTGCATGGCAACCGGCACCGTTAAGTGGTTCAACGACGCGAAGGGATTTGGCTTCATCACTCCGAGTGATGGGGGCAAGGACATCTTCGTCCACTTCAGCGCAATCCAGTCTGAGGGCTTCAAGTCCCTCGCCGAGGGCGCGAACGTGGAGTTCGAGACCGAGGAGGGCCCCAAGGGTCCCCAGGCTCGCAACGTCAACGTGATCTAGACCCCACGGGTCTGATCGATTCTCGGAGAGCGCGCCCGCAGGCGCGCTCTCTCATTTTCTCGCATCTCTGGAGCTCGTGCGAGCCGCGGCCCTCGCCGGCCGCAGCTCGAAAGCGGTCTACTTGGAGGCTTCGTCGAACGTGGCGGCGAGTGCTGCCGCCTGTCCGCGCAGGGCCTCGAAGAGGTCGCCCTGGCGGGAGAGCTCCGACTCGAGGTCACGAATCTTCGACTCGAGGTCACGAATCTTCGACTCGAGCTCACGAATCTTCTCGGCGTCTCGCCCGTGCTCCTCCTCGGCGTCCGCGAGAGCTTCGTGCTGCTCGGTCAGCTGTGTGCGCAGGAGCGGCAGAACCTCGTCGAGCATCTGCTCGAGCTCGTCGATCCGGTTGGCTGCCTCGAGCCCCGTGCCGGTCGATTCCTGTCGCGCCTCGATCGGCTCATCGGAGTCGTCGGGCTCGACCTCGACGTGCTCGACGGATTCGACTGCGGCTTCGTTGCCGACCGTGTACCAGGCCGGTTCATCGGCGCTTTCGGGCTCCTGCGGAGCCTCGACGGTCGAATAGCCGTAGTGGCTGCTCGAGCTCGGAACCCTCGTCGTCGAGGTGCGGGCCGCCGGTCAGCTGGTCGAAAGTGGAGCGCGAGACGACGATATAGGCGGCTTCGCCGAGCTCACGAGAGACATGGGCGAACAGGTCCGCGTGTGGCTCGACGATCGCCATGACGATGGTGTTCCCGTCGTAGGCGATTGGCGCCGCGCCCATACGCGCGGCGTCCTCGCGGGAGATGCGTAGCGCGGCGACTTCATCGACCTCGAACTCATCCGCTTCGAGGTACTGCAGCTGCCACTGCTCCGCGAGCAGTTTCCCGAGCTGGCTCTCGGAGGCAACGCCCTTGCGAACGAGGACCTTGCCGAGGGGCTCTCCTGTCTTTTGCCCTTCCTGGATCGCGTCCTTGATATCCCGGTCGGTCGCGACGCCGTTCTTTACTAGAAGACTTCCGAGTGATTCGCGCATGCTTTCTTTTTCGGCAGCTTGCCGCCGATCTTGAGTCCAGATTCTCGTCGACGCCGACAGGGCTCGATCGGCTGCTCACCGGGGTGGCTCGGGGCCACGGAGCGCGAAGCACGGCGGCGCCCGCGGCGGTGTAAAGTCGGCCGCCAGTGGCCCTGCAGGAACGCAGCGAGCTCGAGCGGATCGGCCGGGCGCGAGAGCAGTACGTCGCCCGGGGCGTCTCGACGCCATCGCTCGTCGTCTCCCGCGCCGAGGGCGCGCTCGTCTGGGATGCGGACGGCCGCGAGTACCTCGACTTCGCCGGCGGCATCGGCTGCCTCAACCTCGGGCACGGGCACGCGGCGATCCGCGAGGCGGTTCACGAGCAGGTCGACCGCTATCTCCATCAGTGCTTCATGGTCGGGACGTACGAGCCCTACGTGGAGGTCTGCCGGCGCCTGGCCGAGCTCTCGCCGTGCCGCGGCGAGCAGCAGAAGTCGATCCTGCTGAACAGCGGCGCAGAGGCGGTCGAGAACGCCGTCAAGATCGCCCGCAGCGCGACGGGGCGCCCGGCGGTGATCGTCTTCGACCGCGGCTTCCACGGCCGGACGCTGCTGACGCTGACGATGACCGAGAAGGTCGTCTACAAGGCCGGCTTCGGGCCGTTCGCGCCCGAGGTCTACCGCGTCGCCGCCCCCTACGAGTTCCGCGGGATCACGACCGCCGATGCGATCGCCGCGCTCGAGCGGCTGCTCAAGGCGGAGGTCGACCCGGCCGCCGTCGCGTGCGCGGTGCTCGAGCCCGTGCAGGGCGAAGGCGGGTTCATCCCGATGCCGCCCGACTACCTCCGGCGCCTCCGCGAGCTGCTCGACTCCCACGGGATCCTCTGGGTCGACGACGAGGTGCAGTCCGGCGCCGGCCGCACCGGCGAGCTCTGGGCGCTCGACCACTACGACGTCGAGCCCGACCTGCTCGTCGCCGGCAAGTCGCTCGGCGGCGGGCTCCCGCTCGCCTCGGTGACGGGCCGCGCCGAGCTGATGGACGCGCCGAGCCCCGGCGGCCTCGGCGGCACCTTCGGCGGGAACCCGGCCGCGTGCGCGGCCGCGAACGTCACGCTCGACCTCCTGCCCGGCCTCATGCCGCGGGCCCGCGAGATCGGTGAAGCCGTCCGCGCGCGGCTCGAGCGGATCGCGCCCGAGGGCGCCGACGTCCGCGGCCTCGGCCCGATGCTCGCGCTCGAGTTCGCCGAGCAGAGCCCAGCCCGCGCCGGCGCAGTGCTCGCCGCCGCGCGCGACCGGGGCCTGATCCTCCTCACCTGCGGCCTCTACGGGAACGTCATCCGTCTGCACGTGCCCTTCGTCGTCACCGACGACGAGCTCGAGCGCGGGCTGGCGATCCTGGAGCAAGCGATTGGCGACAGCGGCAGCGCCTGAGGTCAGCTGCCGGAATCGCCGACGTCGAGGTCGCAGGTCTCCGCAAGGCCTACGGCACCGTCGAGGCGGTCGCGGGCGTCGACTTCGAGGTAGCGAAGGGCTCGTTCTTCACGCTGCTCGGCCCGTCGGGCTCGGGCAAGACGACGACGCTCCGCCTGATCGCCGGCTTCGAGCGCCCCGACGCGGGCGAGATCCGGCTCGCAGGCGACGAGATCACCGGCCTCCCGCCGTACCGGCGCGACGTCAACACCGTCTTCCAGGACTACGCGCTCTTCCCGCACATGACCGTCGCCGAGAACGTCGCCTACGGCCTCCGCGTCCGCAAGGTCGGCCGGAAGGAGCGCGCCGACCGGGTCGCCGAGGTGCTGAAGACGGTCCGCCTCGACACGCACGGCGACCGCAAGCCCGTCCAGCTCTCCGGCGGCCAGCGCCAGCGGGTCGCGCTCGCCCGCGCGCTCGTCAACCGCCCCCGGGTGCTCCTGCTCGACGAGCCGCTCGGCGCGCTCGACCTGAAGCTCCGCCAGGAGATGCAGCTCTTCCTCAAGCAGCTCCAGCGCGAGCTCGGGATGACGTTCATCTACGTCACGCACGACCAGGAAGAGGCGCTGACGATGAGCGACCAGATCGCCGTCTTCAACCACGGCCGGATCGAGCAGCTCGGCGGGCCGGCCGAGGTGTACGACCGCCCCGCGACCGAGTTCGTCGCCGGCTTCGTCGGCACGTCGAACATCGTCGAGCGCGACGGCCGCCGCTACTGCGTGCGCCCCGAGCGGATCACGCTCGAGCCGGGCGACGGTTCCGGCGAACCGGCGACCGTTACCGACGTCGTATTCGTCGGCGCATTCATGCGCTACCTCGTCGAGACCGACAAGGGCGAGCAGCTCTCGATCGTCCAGCAGGCCGACCGCGCGCCGATCGCCCGCGGCGGTCAGGTTCGGATCGCGTGGCGCGACGAGGATGCTTTCGAGCTACCGGCAGGAAAATCGCAAGACAATGACTGACAGGAGGAGTAGATGACGAAGCGCATGTGGGTACTGGTCGCGCTGCTCACGGTGGGGCTCGCGGTCCCGGCCGCAGGCGTGAGCAAGACGACCGGGGGCACGCTGAACATGATCGCCTGGGAGGGCTACACCCAGGCCCAGTGGGTGAAGCCGTTCGAGAAGCAGTCCGGCTGCACGATCCACGCCAAGTACGCCGGCTCGTCCGACGAGATGGTGGCGCTGATGCGCTCCGGCGGCGGCAGCCAGTACGACATGGTCTCCGCCTCGGGCGACGCGAGCCTGCGGCTGATCTACGGCGGCGACGTCCAGCCCGTCGACCCGAGCAAGATCCCCGACTTCAAGAACTTCGGCAAGGCGTTCCAGTCGCCCCCCAATAACACAGTCAAGGGCAAGCACTACGGCATCTCGCTCCAGTGGGGCCCGAACACCCTGCTCTACAACACGCAGAAGGTGAAGCCGGCTCCGACGTCGTGGGCCTCGATCTACAGCCCGAAGTACAAGGGCCTCGTCACCGTCCCGGACAACCCGATCCAGATCGCCGATGCGGCGCTCTACCTGATGAAGACCCAGCCGAAGCTCGGGATCACCGATCCGTACGAGCTGAACCAGGACTCAGTTCAACGCGGCGATCAACCTGCTGAAGCAGCAGAAGCCGCTGATCAAGAAGTACTGGGCGCTCGCCTCGGACGAGATCGACCTGTTCAAGAACGGCGACGCCGTGATCGGCGCCTCCTGGCCGTACCAGACCAACACGCTGATCGCTGCCAAGGCGCCCGTCAAGGATCTCGTGCCGAAGGAAGGCGCAACCGGGTGGCTCGACACCTGGATGGTCTCCTCGCACACGAAGAACCTCGACTGCGCCTACAAGTGGCTCGCCTACATCTCGACGCCGAAGGTCCAGGCCGAGCAGGCGATCTACTTCGGTGAGACGCCCGTGAACACGCTCGCGTGCGCCTGGATGAACAAGCTGTCGAAGGGCTCGTGCGCCCAGTACCACGCGAATGCGCCGCTCGCGTACTTCAAGAAGATCTACTTCTGGAAGACGCCGATCTCCGCTTGCGGCAACGGCAAGAACGACTGCATGCCGTACACGGCCTGGCAGCAGGCCTGGACGCAGCTCAAGGGGTAGCCGTCGACGTCGAAGAGAACGCGCTCGCCAAGCGCCGCCGACGGGCGGCGCTTGGCAGCGGCTTCGCCTACCGCCACCGCCAGCTGGCCGCGTTCGGCGAGCTGACCCCGGCGCTCGCCTGCTTCCTCTTCATCTACATCGCGGCGCTCGTCGTCCTCTTCATCTCGGCGTTCTGGACGGTCAACGAGTTCACGGGCGAGATGGAGCACGTCTGGACGACGTCGAACTTCTCGACGATCTTCCACAGCTCCGCCTACCGCACGATCGCGCTCCGGACGATCGGGATCGCCGCCGCCGTGACGGTGGCCGACGCGCTGCTCGCCTTCCCGTTCGCCTACTACATGGCCCGCGTCGCGTCGCGTCGGCGGCGCTCGTTTCTCTTCGTCGCGGTGCTGCTGCCGCTCTGGTCGAGCTACCTGCTTCGCGTCTACGCCTGGCGGCTGATCCTGAACCACGACGGGCTCCTCAACTGGACGCTCGGCAAGCTCGGGCTGCCCGACGCGAACATCGCCTACACGAACGTCGCCGTCTGGATCGTCTTCACCTACATCTGGCTGCCGTTCATGATCATCCCGATCTACGGCGCGCTCGAGCGGATCCCGAACTCGACGATCGAGGCCTCGCTCGACCTCGGCGCCAAGGGCGGCCGGACGTTCCGGTCGGTGATCCTGCCGCTCGCGCTGCCCGGCGTGGTCGCCGGCTCGATCTTCACCTTCGCGCTCACCCTCGGCGACTACGTCACCCCGACGCTCGTCGGCGGCACGAACTCCGAGTTCATCGGCAACGTCGTCTACGAGAGCGTCGGCGTCTCGAACAACATCCCCTTCGCCGCCGCCTACGCGACGATCCCGCTCGCCGTGATGGGGATCTACCTCGTCATCGCCAAGCGCCTCGGCGCCTTCGAGGCGTTGTGATGGAGACGCGCTTCGCCCGCAATGTGCTCGGCGCGTTCACCGCGCTCGTCCTCGCGTTCCTCTGGATCCCGATCGTGATCATCTGCCTGTACGCGTTCAACAGCTCGAACGTGCAGAGCTGGCCGATCGCGGGGCTCTCGTTCAAGTGGTTCTCGCCGGCGATCCACGACCCCGACATGCAGGCGGCGCTGAAGCTGTCGCTCGAGGCGGCGCTCGCCGCGACCACGATCGCGCTCGTGCTCGGGCTCACCGCCGGCGCTCGCGCTCAACCGCCTCCACTTCTTCGGGAAGGAGGCCGTCTCGTTCCTCTTCGTGCTCCCGCTCGCGCTCCCGGGGATCATCACCGGGATGGCGCTCAACTCGTTCTTCGTCTTCTGGCACGTCAACTTCGGCCTCTGGACGATCGTGATCGGGCACGCGACCTTCTGCGTCGTCGTGGTCTACAACAACGTGCTCGCGCGGATGCGGCGCGTGCCCGGCTCGCTCACCGAGGCCTCGATGGATCTCGGCGCGGGCCCGCTGCGGACCTGGTGGTTCGTGACGATGCCGACGATCTCGACCGCGCTCATCTCCGGCGCGCTGCTCGCGTTCGCGCTCTCGTTCGACGAGGTGATCGTGACCACGTTCACCGCGGGCGCCCAGAACACGCTGCCGCTCTGGATCTTCGGGAACATCCGGCTCGGCGAGGCGCTCCCCGAGACGAACGTCGTCGTCCTGCTCGTGCTCGCCGCGACGGTCCTGCCGGTCGCTCTCGCCCAGCGGCTGACCCGCGAGAGCGGGATCCTGCGCACCGAGGAGTAGCCGCCATTGAAACAAGCGGCGCGGAGTGGGATGATCGCCGCTGAGGGTGTAACTCCGGAGGAGGGTTAATGAAACTGAGATGGGCTATCCCCGCCGCTGCGGCGGTTGCCTTGTTGATGAGCTCGGTGACGCTGGCAGGGCGCTCATCGATTCACCGCGTCGCCGGCGCCCAGACGTTCACCGTGAACGTCGACGGACATCCGGCGGGCGCAAACGAGTCGTTCCTGGCGTACTTCCCGCACTCGATCACGGTGCACGCCGGAGACACGGTCACGTTCCACTCGGTCGGGGTGGGCGAACCGCACACGGTCACGCTCGGCACGCTGGCGAACAACGCCGTCCTGACCTTCCGTCACCTGACGCCCGCACAGCAGCAGGCGAACACGCCGCCGCCCGAGATGCTGGCGGCCGACGCGCCGCTGCCGAATCTCTTCCCGCAGGGCCCGGGCGATGTGACCCAGTCGGCGGCCAATCCCTGCTACATGCCGAGCGGGAACCCCGGTACGAACCTCTGTCCGAGGTCGCAGTTCGAGCAGCCCGTCTTCGACGGCACGCAGTCCTACTACAACAGCGGCTGGCTCGACTCGGGGCAGAAGTGGAGCGTCCACCTGTCGAGCACGACGTCGGTGGGCACGTATCGCTTCATGTGCCTGCTCCACCGCGAGGACATGGGCGGGAAGATCACGGTCGCGCCTGCGAGCAAGACGATCATGAGCCCGGCCGAGCAGTACGCGCTCGGCGTGAACCAGCTCGCGAAGGCGGCCAAGCCGCTCGAGCCCGCCCTGGCCGCGCTGCGCCAGGGTCAGCCGCCGATACCGAACCTGAAGCTGCCGGGCGAGAACCCGGTCCTGGCCGGCTCGGGCGCTCCGAACTCGAACGGGTCGATCGACGAGTTCGGGCTGAAGACGGAGAAGATCCCGGTCGGCGGCTCGGTGACCTGGTGGGTCATCGGCCCGCACTCGATCACGTTCAACTCCGACAAGACGAACAACGACATCCGGGCGGTTGCGCCGGACGGCACGGTTCACTTCAATCCACCGGCGCTCGCCCCTGCGGGCGGGCCGGGAGAGCCGCCGCCCTCCAACGGAGGGCCCAAGTCGGGGATCCACTTCAAGCTCGTCGCGTCATCGACCTGGAACGGCTCCGGGTTCCACAGCTCGGGTGTCTTCCAGAACTCGTTCGGCCCACCGGTGATCGAGGGCTACAAGCTCACGTTCACGAAGGCGGGCACCTATCACTACATCTGCACGGTGCACGACAACATGAAGGGCACGGTGGTGGTCGGGGGCGGCTAGCCGCGGTAGAGTCGCGCCGGTGAGCGCGACGATGGATGTTCTCAACCCGGCGACCGAAGAGGTCATCGGGACGGTGCCGGACTGCGGCGTCGACGAGGTCGACGCCGCAGTCGCCGCCGCGAAGGCGGCGCTGCCGGACTGGCTCGACACGACGCCGGGCGAGCGCGCCGAGGCGCTGCTCGCGCTCGCGCAGGTGATCGAGGACAACGCCGAGGAGCTCGCCGGGATCGAGTCGGCGAACGTCGGCAAGCCGCTCTCCTACGCGCGCGACGAGATCCCGGTGTGCGTCGACAACCTGCGCTTCTTCGCGGGCGCGGCGCGCCTGCTCGAGGGCAAGAGCGCGGGCGAGTACATGCGCGGCTACACCTCGATGATCCGCCGCGAGCCGCTCGGGGTCGTCGCCGGGATCGCGCCGTGGAACTACCCGCTGATGATGGCCGTCTGGAAGCTCGCTCCCGCGCTCGCCGCCGGGAACACCCAGGTGCTGAAGCCGTCCGAGCAGACGCCGCTCTCGCTGCTTCGCTTCGCCGAGCTCGCCGCCGACGTGCTGCCCGCGGGCGTGCTGAACGTCGTCACGGGTGACGGTGTCCCGGTCGGCGAGCGGCTCGTCACGCACCCGGACGTTCGCCTCGTCTCGCTGACCGGCGACGTCGAGACGGGGAAGATCATCGCGCGCACCGCCGCCGACACGCTGAAGCGCGTCCACCTCGAGCTCGGCGGCAAGGCGCCGGTCGTCGTCTTCGACGACGCCGACCCGGCCGCGGTCGCCGAGGGGATCAAGATCGCCGGCTACTGGAACTCCGGCCAGGACTGCACGGCCGCGTCGCGGGTCGTCGCCGGGCCGAAGATCTACGACGCGCTGATCGAGGAGCTCGTCCCGGCGGTCGAGTCGCTGCAGGTCGGCGATCCGGCGAACGGCGCGGAGATCGACATGGGCCCGGTGATCTCGAAGTCCCAGCAGGAGCGGGTGTTCGGCTTCCTCGAGCGCGCGAAGGGCGCGACGGTGCTGACCGGCGGGGACTCCCCGTCGCCGCGCGGCTTCTTCGTCTCGCCGACCGTGATCACCGACGTCGGCCAGCGCGACGAGATCGTCCAGCGCGAGGTGTTCGGCCCGGTCGTGACGGTGCAGCGGTTCGCCGACGACGCCGAGGCGCTCGCCTGGGCGAACGACGTTCCGTACGGCCTCGCCGCGTCGGTCTGGACGCGCGACGTCGGCCGGGCGCTGTCGGCGGCGCGGGCGCTGCAGTTCGGGACGGTCTGGATCAACGACCACATCCCGCTCGTCTCCGAGATGCCGCACGGCGGCTACAAGGGCTCCGGGTACGGGAAGGATCTGTCGATGTACTCGCTCGAGGACTACACGCAGATCAAGCACGTCATGGCAAAGCTCGACTGAGGGCCGGCCGTGCCGCAAGCGCTGATCTTCGATCTCGACGGAACGCTCGTCGACACGGTCTACGCCCACGTGTTCGCGTGGCAGCGCGCGCTCGCGGAGGAGGGCATGCCGATCGACGGCTGGCGGATCCACCGCCGGATCGGGATGAGCGGCGGGCTCTTCACCCGCGCCGTCGCCCGCGAGGTCGGGCGCGACCTCTCGCCCGAGGAGACGCACGCGATCCAGGCCCGCCACGCGCGGATCTTCAAGGAGCTCCTGCCGGAACGCCGCCCGCTACCCGGCGCGGTCGAGCTGCTCGCCGACCTGCGGCGGCGGGGGATCACGCACGGGATCGCGACCTCCGGTAGCCGCCCCGAGATCGACTCGTCGCTCGCCGCGCTCGGCGTTCCCGACGACATGGTCGTGATCGACCGCACGGCGGTCGCGCGCGCGAAGCCCGAGCCCGACCTGTTCCTCGCCGCCGCCGCCGCGCTCGAGATGCATCCCGACGAGTGCTACGTCGTCGGCGACGCCGTCTGGGATCTCCTCGCCGCCCGCCGGGCGAAGATGCTCTCGATCGGCCTCCTGAGCGGCGGCTACGGCACCGACGAGCTCCTCTCGGCCGGCGCCTTCCGCGTCTACGCCGACGCCGCCGAGCTCCACCGCTCGCTCGACGAGCTCGGCTTCGACGCCTGAGGAGTTTGCGGCCGCCCGACGCGCGAAGCACGGGATACGCCACACCATGGTGTATAGTGACACCATCGGAAGGACGCAGATCTATCTAGGAAACGACGAGCTCGAGCTTCTCGATCGCGTTGCCCTTGCGACCGGCGCTTCCCGCTCCGAGCTCGTGCGCCGTGCTGTCCGGAGCACGTTCGGACAGCCGACGAAGGCCGACAAGCTCCTGGCGCTCGACGCCAGCGCCGGCTCGTGGCGCGGCCGTGGGTTCACCGGAAGCGAATACGTCGACGCGGTTCGTGGCGGTCTCGACGAGCGGCTGAGGCGCCTCGGGCTCGAGTGAAGCTGCTCGACACGACGATCGCCATCGACCATCTACGAGGCGAACAGGCGGCGGTCGACCTCCTGAGGGGGCTCGTCGAGGAAGATGAGACGATCGCCGCGAGTGAGATCGTTCGCTTCGAACTGGCGGCGGGAGTTCGAGACGACGAGCTCCCGGCCCTCGAGCAGTTCTTCTCGGCGATTTCCTGGGTCGCGGTTGGTGAGGACGTCGCCCGGGCGGCCGGGGAGCTGGCGCGCAAGCACCGACGCGCTCACAGCGGGATCGATGACGCGGACTACCTGATCGCCGCGACGGCGCTTCTTCTCGAGGCCGACCTGCTGACGACGAACGTCCGCCATTTCCCGATGCTCATCGGCCTCGAGCCTCCGTACTGACAGTTCTGCGTCGGCACCTGCCGAAGACGCAAGTGGTGCAAGTCACAGGCGCTCCCGAGCCTGTGACCTGCACCACTATCCGGTGCGCCTAACCTGCGTTGAACGGCGTCACGAGCGGGTTCGTGCTCGCGAACAGGCCGGTCGGGTTCGGGTACCAGAGCCAGACGTGCATCGTCACCAGGTTCGGGTGCCAGAAGTTGAAGGCTGCACCGGTGCCCGGGGCCTTGGCGGGGCACTTGCTCTGCGCCGTGGCCGGGTAGAACGTTCCGTCCTTGTAGTGGCAACCCGCGCCGAACGCGCCGTAGGTTGCGCCGGGGAGCGGTGGCTTCGCAGGCTTCGCGGTGAAGACCCACTCGATCGCGCCGAGCGTCCAGGCCGAGCCCTGATGCTCGTACACGAGGATCGGCGGCTTGCGGACGTCGAAGCCCTTCACGTTGGGGTTCATGTAGTGGTACCCCATCGTCGGGATCATCTTGGTGATGATCCCGTAGCCGTTCGCCTTCGCCAGGGCCAGGTTGTTGGCGTACTTGGCGGTGGCTGCGCGGGCGATTGCGAGCTGGTTCTCGAGCACCGTCGCGGTGCCCGCGCTCGCCGTCGTCCGGGCCGGCGCGCTTGCTGCGGAGCCGGCCGCGATCGCCCAAACGGCGACGGCCGACATGACTGCGAGGGCTGCGCCCATCGCGTACTTCGCTCTTCACTAGCTTGCTTCTCATTGCGTCCCTCCTCACTCGTCGTCTGTCTGATCGACGGTACGAGCGGAGGGCCCGCAGGGGCATCGGCAGAGGTCACCCAGGTTGTGCGGGCGCGCTACCCATCTTGGGCGGAGCGGGCCAGGATTCCCTGAGATCGCGCGGCCTCGGCGGCATCGGTGCGTGAGCGGACGCCGAGCTTGCGGAGGATCGACGCGACGTGGTGGTCGACCGTCTTCGTCGACAGATAGAGGCGATCTGCGATCTCGGCGTTGCGGAGCCCATCGGCCACGAGCGCCAGCACCTCGACCTCGCGCGCGGTCAGTCCCGCCGCGTTGCTGCGCGTCGCCGGGCGCGGCCCGCGCGGGAGGCCGCGGGCGCCGCCGTCACGGAGCCGGCGCGCGACGATCGCCGCTGCCGCGCGGGCGTCGAGCTCCTGCAGCTGGTCGAGCGCGTCCCGCATCGCCGTCTCGTCGCCGGAGTTGACGAGCGCGATCGCCGCGTCGTACGGGCAGCCGAAGCTGTTCCAGAGCTCCGCCGCTCGTCGCCAGTCGCCGCGCAGCTCGAGGGCGTACGGCTCGTCGACCACGGGCAGCTCGCCGTCGTCCAGGCCGGCCATCCGCCGCCAGCGCGCGAGCTCGCCGATCAGCCGTCCGTGACGCCACCGCAGCGCGAGCGCGAACGCCGAGTCGGTGGCCGCCTCGATCTCCTCCGCCCGCCCGGCGAGCCAGAGCGCCTCGGCGCGGGCGGCGGCGACCGGCCCGATCCGCGGCAGCTCGCCGCTCGCCTCCGCCAACGCCTGCGCCTCGTCGAGCAGCGACCACGGGTCAGGGTCGCCGCGCCGCGACCGCAGGAGCGCGAGAGTGGTCAGCGCGAGGATCGTGGGAGTCGTCGAGGCGCGGCGCGCGCGCAGGACGCCGTCCGCGCAGTCGGCGGCGCTCGCCCAGTGCCCCTGCTCGAGCTCGGCCACCGTGAAGTACGTGAGGTGGTAGAGACCGTGAAGCTCGAATCCGCGCTCGTTGCAGTAGCGGATCGCGTCCGTCAGAACGGCGTCCGCCTCCGGGTACATCCGCGCTGCGAGCAACGTGCGGGCGCGCCCGTGGTCGATCCAGGCGGTCGCTTCGTCGAGGCCGTGCTCGAGGGCGAGATCGACTGCCCGGTCGAGCCTGTCGAAGCCGGGGCCGACCCGGGCCAGAGCCTCGGACTCGCCGAGCTGGATGAGCGCGGAGGCCATCAGCTCGTAGTCGCCGAACTCCTCGCCGGCGTCGAGAGCGAGTGCGGCCCACTTCGCGGTGGTCTCGTGGTCGCACGAGGTGCGCCCGAGGTACGCGAGATTGCAGTAGGCGCCGCCGAGCTCGCGGCTCGGCCCGAGCGGCTCGAGCAGCTCGACGGCGTGCACGCCGGCCTCGAGCGATTCGTCGACGTGGCCGGGGCACCAGAGGTAGTTCGAGAGGATCCGGAACGCGCGGCCCTCGGCGTAGCGGTCGCCGGCTGCCCGGTAGCACTCGACCGCCTCGCGGAGCGCAGCGAGCGCCTCCGGGTTCTGGTCGGTGATGTAGCACGAGTACGCGCGTCGCTCGAGCAGATCGCCGCGTTCCGCCGGCGGGATGTCCGCGCCGGCTCGCAACGCCCGCGCGAACTGATCCGCGGCCTCGCGATGCGCTCCGGCCGCAGCCGCCCTGTCTCCCGGCGACGGGCGCGTAGCGCAGCACGGCGTCGTCGTCGCCGGCGGCCTCGGCGTGGTGGGCGAGCCTCGCGGGATCGGCGTCCTCGCCGCCGGCGGCCTCGAGCGCCGCGAGCGCGAGCCGGTTCAGCTCGGTGCGGCGGTGAGCGGGGATCGAGCTCTCGATCGCGAGCCGGGCGAGCTCGTGGCGGAAGAAGACGTCCCCGCCGTCGGCGAGCAGCATCCCGGAGGAGAGGCATTCCTCGAGCGCGTCGACGCCGTTCGGGACGATCGCCTCGAGGATCGCGTGCTCGGCGTGGGGTGGGACGATCGCGACGGCCTCGAGGAGCTCGGTCGCTTCCGGGCTCAGCCGCGCGGCCCGGGCGAGCACGGCGTCGCGGGCGGTGTCCGGCACCTCCGCGCCGTCCGCGGCGAGCACCTCGGTGACGAAGAAGGCGTTGCCGTTCGTCTTGCGGTAGAGGTCGTCGGCGTCGACGCCGTGGGGCGCGGCGAGAGCGGCGACCGCCTCGGGCGAGAGCGGCTCGACGGCGAGCCGGGTCGTGCGGTCGCCGTGGTTGAGCTCGCCGAGGGCCCGGCGGAGCGGGTGCCGCCGGTCGAGCTCGTCGTCGCGGTAGGTCGCGACGATCAGCACCGGGAGCGTCTCGACGCGGCGCGCGACGATGCGCAGCACGTCGAGGGTCGCCTCGTCCGCCCAGTGCACGTCTTCGATCAGCACGACCGAAGGCGCGGCTCCTTCCAGCTCGCGCATCAGCGCCGCGGCGACCTCGTACGGCTTGACCCCGCCGGTTGCGGCCCGCTCGAGCTCGCCGCCCGTCGTGTGGGCGATGTCGAGGAACGGCCCGAGCGGCCGGGGCGTGTACAGCGGGTCGCAGGTCCCTCGAAGGACGCGGACGGGCGCGGCGTCGTCGGTGAAGCGGCGCACGAGCGCCGTCTTGCCGACGCCTGCCTCGCCGCGCACGAGCACGAGCCGGCCATGGCCGGTGGCGCTGACGTCTTCGAGCAGGCCGGCGAGCGCCGCGAGCGCGCTTCCGCGCTCGAGCAGTTCGGTTCCCCGCTCGCCGGGCTGGGAGCGGGGCATTGCCTCGGCCCCCGTGATCACGAAGGCAATGATTCCTGTGCGCGCGGGCAGGTTCAAGTGCTGGGGCCAAGATCGGTAGCGGGTCGGCCCAATCTGGGTGGTCCGGCCGTTGCGATCCCGGCCGGGCTCGGCCTACCGTTGGACGGCCCTCGCGTAGCGAAAGGAGACGAAATGCCGCGGTACCTGGTCGAGCGAACCTTCCCGGATGGCCTGCAGATCCCCGTCGACGACGTGGGGGCAGAGATCTGTCTCGGAGTGGTCGACCGCAACACCGACGACGGCGTGACCTGGGTTCACTCGTACGTGAGTGACGACCAGCGGAAGACCTTCTGCGTCTACGACGCCCCGACTCCCGAGGCGATCCGCCGCACGGCGCAACGCAACGAGCTGCCGGTCGACCGCATCACCAAGGTGAGCGTCCTCGACCCGTACTTCTACCGCCCCGCGGGCTGAGCCGACCTTCGAGCCCCGGCCGAAGAACGCTGCCGTCGCGGGCGGTTCTCGACTAGGTTTCTGCCCCATGGCCATAGGCGATCTCAGGCAGCTCGCCCAGGACCACCTCTGGCTCCACTTCACGCGGATGGGCGGGTACGAGGCGCCGATCATCGTCCGCGGTGAGGGCTGCTACCTCGAAGACAGCGACGGGAACCGCTACCTCGACGCGCTCGCGGGCCTGTTCGCCGTCCAGATCGGCTACTCGCACGGCGAGGAGGTCGGCCAGGCCGCGCTCGAGCAGATGC
The DNA here is from genome assembly GCA_963762215.1 of uncultured Actinomycetota bacterium. GTDB lineage: Bacteria > Actinomycetota > Thermoleophilia > Gaiellales > Gaiellaceae > PALSA-600. The sequence continues at coordinate 31,976 of CAVXKB010000009.1, read as the reverse complement.
GCGAGCTGCCGTTCTACACCAACTGGAGCTACGCGCACCCCCGCGCGATCGAGCTCGCCGCCGAGCTCGCAGCGCTCGCCCCGGGCGACCTGAACCGCGTCTTCTTCGTCTCCGGCGGCTCCGAGGCCGTCGAGTCCGCGTGGAAGCTCGCCCGCGCCTACCACGCAGCCCGCGGCGAGCGCCGGTGGAAGGCCGTCTCCCGCCGCCTCGCCTACCACGGCACCACGATGGGCGCGCTCTCGATCAACGGCGTCCCCGCGCTGCGCACCCCCTTCGAGCCGCTCGTCCCCGACGTGATCCACGTCCGCAACACGAACCGCTACCACCGCCCGCCCGCCGAGACCGAGGAGGAGTTCACCGCGTTCCTGCTCGACGAGCTCGACTCGGCGATCGTCCAGGCCGGCCCGGAGACGGTCGCGATGGTGATCATGGAGCCCGTCCAGAACTCCGGCGGCGCGTTCACGCCGCCCGCGGGCTACTTCCAGGGCGTCCGCGCGATCTGCGACCGCTACGGCATCCTGCTCGTCGCCGACGAGGTGATCACCGGCTTCGGCCGCATCGGCGCGTGGTTCGCCTCCGACCGCTACGACATCCGCCCGGACCTGATCCTCACCGCGAAGGGCCTCTCCTCCGCCTACGCCGCGATCGGCGCGGTCATCGCCTCCGACGCCGTCGCCGCCCCGTTCCTCGAGGAAGGGCAGGCGTTCATGCACGGCATCACCTTCGGCGGCCACCCGGTCCAGTCGGCGATCGCCCTCGCGAACATCGAGATCATGCGCCGCGAGCGCATCGTCGAGAACGTCGCCGCGAACGAAGCCGCGTTCCGCGCCACGCTCGCCCCGCTGCTCGAGCTGCCGATTGCCGGCGACCTGAGGGGCGCGGGCTACTTCTACGCGATCGAGCTCGTGAAGGACAAGGAGACCCGCGAGACCTTCGACGCCGAGGAGTCGGAGTCGCTTCTCCGCGGCTTCATCTCGAACCGCTTCCTCGAGAAGGGCCTGATCTGCCGCGCCGATGACCGCGGCGACCCGGTGATCCAGATCTCCCCGCCGCTCATCGCGGGCCACGCAGAGTTCGAACAAGATTGCCGGTATCCTGGGGGACGTCATGACGGAGGCGTGGGACCGCATCGCGTGAGCGGGGATCCCCGAATGAGTGACTATCCCTCGTTCGAGTGACAACCGAATGGCGGCCCCTGTCGAAGACATAATCGTATGAATCTGCACGAAATCCGAGTTTGCGTATTGGGCGACAACCGCGTAGCCTTTGTCAAGGGAACGAGTGCCCTTTGGCGGAGCCCAAATGGGCAGGGGAGAACTGGGGTTGCGGTCATGAGCGCCACTGCACGCAGGAAGTCCGGTAACAGGTGGGAGACCGTGGCTCCGCCTGTGCTTCCGGACGCGGGCAGGCCCGCCAAGCCGAAGGAGCCGGAGGCGAAGGAAGTCGCCGAGGCGCCGACTCCGGCAGTGGCCGATCCCAACGCGGAGACGCTCAAGCGGCGCCTGGTGCGGCTGGCGCTCGACGTTCACGACGGCCCGATGCAGAACCTCGCCGTCATCGGCTTCAGCCTCGGCGATCTCCGCCGGCGCATCCAGATCCTCGTTCCCGAGGAGCACCAGACGAAGATCGACAGCGGCATGGATCAGATCAGCGAGGAGCTGATCCGGGTCGAGTCGGAGCTTCGCGCGCTGATCGGCGCGCTGGAGCACAACGGGCGCGACTCGATCCCGGTGATCGATGCGATCGAGCAGGAGATCCGCGACTTCGAGAAGCGCTCCGTCGCCAAGGTCACGCTCACCTACGACGGCGAGATCCGCACCGAGACCGACTCGCAGCGGATCGCGCTCCAGTCCGTCACCCGCGCCGCGCTCGCGAACGTCGCCAAGCATGCCGCGGCAACCAACGTGACGATCGAGCTCCACGGCGACGGCGACTCGCTCACGCTCGTGATCGAGGACGACGGCCGCGGCTTCAAGGCAAGCGGCCCTCCGAAGCGCGGACGCTTCGGTCTCGTCGGGATGCGCGAGCGCGTCGAGTTGCTCGGAGGCGAGTTCGAGGTCGTGAGCAAGCCGGGCGGCCCGACGCGGATCACGGCGCGTCTTCAGATCTGGCGCCCGCCGACCGCTGCTTAGCCTGGTCGCGCCTGCGAGAGTGTCCGGCATGTCTGCCGGGCGCATATGGCTGGTCGCCGGCCCCGTTGCCGCTCTGCTGGCGGCCGCGACGGTCATCCACCTCGGCCACGGCTGGAACGCGTTTGCCTGGGCGCTCGTTCAGGTCGTGCTGGTCGCGCTCGCGGCCAAGGATGTCGAGGAGCGCCGGCTTCCGAACGTGATCATCCTGCCGGTCGCCGCGGCCGCGATCGTCCTGAGAGTGGGTTTCGAGCGCTCCGACCTCCGTGAGGTGATCGTCGCGGGTGTGGTGACCTTCGTCGTCTTCTATGTGCTCGCCGTGCTCCTGCGTGGCGGTCTCGGCATGGGTGATGTGAAGCTCGCCGCGATGCTCGGGTTCCTGCTCGGCTCGGCAGCGTTCCCTGCGCTCGTGATCGGAATCGCTGCAGGTGGGCTGTGGTCTGTTGGGCTCGTCGTGGCCCGGAAGGCGACGATGCGCTCGACGATTGCGTACGGCCCGTTTCTCGCTCTCGGCGGCGCGATCGCGATCCTGGCCTTCAACCCGCCGCCCCTTGTCTGAGCCCGAGGGGGCCCTGGTCGACGAGCAAGGGCGCGTTGCGTGCGCGCGCTGCGAGGTCGCGCGGAGCTTTCGCGACCGCAGCCGCGGCCTCCTCGGCCGAAAGGGCCTCGAGCCGGGCGGCGGGATGCTGATCACGAAGACCTCGTCGATCCACATGTTCTTCATGGCGTTTCCGATCGACGCGGTGTTCCTCGACCGGGACCTGAGGATCCGCCGGATCGCCCACGACCTGCGGCCGTGGCGCATCGCGTGGAAGCGCGGCTCGAAGAGCGTTCTCGAGCTGCCGGCGGGCTCGACGAAGGCAGCTGGAATCGAGGTCGGAAGCCAACTTTTGTGGGATGATCTGAAGTGATGACGCCGATCGGAAGCGACGATCTGTTCAGGCCGCGCGAGAGCTCGATCAACGTGCCGCGCTCGGTCATGGATGCGCGCAACACGGTCGCCGATCTCCGCGAGCAGGCCCGCCGCGAGCTCGAGGGCGTCGTCGTGGGTTACGACGAGCCGCTCGACCTGCTTCTCGTCGCCGCGGTCGCGGGCGGCCATGTCCTGATCGAGGGCCCGCCCGGCATCGCGAAGACGCTGATGGCCGGCGCGATCGCCCGCGTGCTCGGTGTCAGCTTCAGGCGCGTCCAGTTCACGCCGGACACGCAGCCCGAGGAGATCACCGGCCGCAACATCACGAGGGCCGGAGAGACGACCTTCCAGCAGGGAGCCGCCTTCACGAACATCCTCCTCGCCGACGAGATCAACCGCACCCCGCCGCGCACCCAGTCGGCGCTGCTCGAGGCGATGCAGGAGCGCCACGTCACGGTTGCAGGCCGGACGCACTGGCTCCCGAGCCCGTTCATGGTGATCGCAACGCAAAATCCGTACGAGCAGGCGGGGATCTATCCGCTGCCCGAGTCGCAGCTCGACCGGTTCCTCTTCAAGATCCACCTGGACTACGCGTCGGCCGCGATCGAGCGCGCCATCCTGAGGCTCCCCCACAAGGGCCTCGCCCCGGACGTGCTCGGCGATGTGGCGCCCCTGCTCGACATCACCAAGCTGACGAGCGCGCAGCAGGATCTCGACGAGACGCCGGCCCCGGACGACGTGATCGCGTTCATCGTCGACATCATCCGAGGCACGCGGGAGGCCGACAGCGTCATCCTGGGCGCAAGCCCGCGCGCCGCGGTGCATCTGCTGGCTGCCTCGAAGGCGCACGCCCGCCTGGCGAACCGTCCGAGCGTCAGCCGTGAGGACGTCGTCGACATGGCGCCCCATGTCCTGCCGCACCGCCTGATCGTGAGCGGCGTCCAGGCCGAGAAGGTCGTCTCCGATTCCGTGGAGGCTGCGCTCAAGCTGAAGCGCGTTGACGACTGACTCGAGCTCCGCGACCGCGGAGCCGCTCGTGTCGGTGATCATGTCGACGTACGACAACGCGGCCTACATCGAGGCCGCGATCGCGAGCCTCATCGCCCAGACCCATAGGAACTGGGAGTTGATCGTGATCGACGACTGCTCCACCGACGGCACCGCCGCGATCCTCGAGAGGCTGGCGGAATCCGACGATCGGATCAGCGTGCGCCGCAACGAGACGAATCAGGGCTACAGCCGCAACCGCAATCTTGCGATTCCCACGGCTCGGGGCAAGTACGTCACCTTCCTCGACAGCGACGACGAGCGTGAGCCGACGAGCCTCGAGCAGCAGGCCGGGTTCCTCGAGGCGAACCCCGAGGTGGTTCTGGTCGGCACCGGCTGCCAGTGGTGCGACGAGAACCTCGTCAGGCTCAACGACCGGCTGTATCCGCTGACCGATGCCGAGATCCGGAAGCGGATCCTGCGTTACTCGGCCTTCTGCATCCCGAGCATGATGATGCGCCTCGCCGTTCTCGACGATCCGGTCTTCGACGTCGACCTCTATCCCGCAGACGACATCGACCTGCCGCTGCGCCTCGGGCTCAAGGGAAAGCTCGCGAACCTCCCCGAGCCGCTGTACCGAATTCGCTCGCATCCCAAGTCGACGACGCAGGCGAAGATCCGCGCGATGGAGAAGAAGACGTTCGAGGTGCGGCGGAAGGCCGTCCGCGAGTACGGCTACCGGGCGACGCCTGTCGACATCGGTTGGAACGCTGCCCAGTGGGCCACGATGCACGTCATGCCCGGATCCTGGAGGTTCTGGCTCTTCAACAGGATGCGGGCGACACGATGAGCGATGCCGCGCCGACGGTCGCGTACCACAACCCGTATCCGGACAGCGTCTACGCAAATCGCTACATCGCCGCGGGCATGCAGAACGGCTTCCGAGCGCTGGGCTGCGATGTTGTCGAGTTCCGGCCGGGCCAGCGGCTCGAAGAATTCCTCACTGCTCACCGCCCGCGGGTCTTCATCACCTGCAGCCATTTTCTCTACCGAAAACAGCTGGACTTCGAGCTTCTCCAGAGCTGGAGGAGGCAGCACGGGCTCGTGCTCCTGACCAAGATCGACTTCTGGACCTCGCCGTTCCCGCAGAGGCGGATCAACGAGGCTCCGAGCATGAAGGACGACGCCGAGGCGAAGCGACTGGTCAAGGCGGGCCTGCTCGGCGACCACTACTTCCACGCCGTTGTCCAGGGCGACCCGCGCATGGAGGGCTTCGCGGCGTTCGCCGGTCAGGGATACGAGACCGTCCCGCTCGCCGCCGACCCTGAAGCGATGCGACCCGAGCCCGACCCACGCTACGAGGCCGACATCTCGTTCATCGGGGCGAACCTCCCCACGAAGCGCCGGTTCATCGACGAGTGGCTCCTACCGCTCGGCGAGCGCTACGACTTGAAGGTCTACGGCCCGGACTGGACGCGCCGCGAGCGCGTCGTCGGCCTCGTCGCGAAGGCCGGGCAGTACTTCAACGTCCCGGTCGTCAGGAGCCTGCAGAAGCCCGAGCTCCCACGCGAGGACGAGGCCCGCGTCTACGCGAGCTCGAAGGTCCTCGTCAACCTCCACGAAGACCACCAGCGGCAGTTCGGAGGCGACTGCAACGAGCGGACGTTCAAGATCCCCTTCTGCGGCGGGCTCGAGATCTGCGACGACGTCGCGTGCGTGCGCGACTACTTCGTCGACGGCGAGGAGATCGTCATCGCGACGTCGCGTGACGATTGGTTCGACAAGATCGACTACTACCTCGAGCGCCCGGACGAGGCAAGGACGATCGGCGACGCCGGCCGGAAACGGGCGCTCAGCGACCACACCTACGAGCGTCGCGCCCAGCAGATGCTCGAGCTTGCGGCGAGTTGATCCTGGGCGAAGAGCGCGTGCTCAGAGCAGGCTGTCGAGCGTCCACTGGAGAATCGCGAGGGCGAGGAGTGCGGTGCTGACCGTGATGATCAACAGGTTGGCACCGGTGCGCTTGCCAAGGAGTGCGAACGCGATGAAGCATGGGAATGCAAGCATCGCGAGCCGTGGCATGGAGAAGAGCGGAAAGTGGTCGTTATTCCCCGAGCTGCTCATCGGCGTTGACGGGACGCTCATCGGGATCGCCAGGGCAAGCGCGGCGTAGACCGCGTAGGGCCTTCCGACACGCTTCCAAACGAGTGGAAGCACGGCGATAAACGCCAGCGGGTAGACGAGATTCTCGATGTTCGTGAACAGGTAGTAGGACTCGGAGTCGTTGCCGGGGCTCTTCCACAGGGCGGCAATGCCGTCCCAGAGGCCCCCGAGTGGGCCGAATGCTGAGAGATGTCTGGCCCACTGCGACTGAGCATGGAGAAACGCCCACGGGTCCTCGGCCTGGAACCGGAGGATCAGCGGGAACACGGCGAAAATGGCGGGAGCAAGCAGAAGCCAGAGCAGGTTGCGCCGGTTCGGCCACGCAAGTAGAGCGAGCCCGACCACAACTGCCACCCCAACCGAACGAGTGAGCATCGTTCCGCCGGCCGCGATTGACGCCCAGGTCCAGTGTCCGCGCTCTGCGAGGAAGAACGCGCCGATGCAGAGTGCGAGGAACAGCGATTCCGTGTACACGGCGCCGAGAAATACCGACATCGGGAACAGCCCGACATAGATGACCGTTCGCATTGCCCCATCACGCCCGACTCGCGGAAGGGCCAGCCGCCAGAGCAACTCGAACGCGACAGCTCCCGAAGCTAAAGAGATCAGCAGCCCCGCGAGCTCGAAATCGCCGAGAAGCCGCCCCAGTCCGCCGATCAGCGCGGGGTAGAGAGGGAAGAACGCGGGCAGCCGTAGTGGGTCGCCCCCGTATCCGTGATGGGCAATCCTCAGGTAGTAGTTCGCGTCGAGACGAACCCAGAGTGCTGCCCAGGGCCCGCCGCCACGTCGTGGCAACGATTCGAACGCGAACGCTGCAAAGCACCAAATGCCGAGCCTTGTCGCAGCGAAGACAGATGTCGCCGGGGTGACGGTCCTTTGCAGCCACCGAAGGGCTGGGGGCGACGAGGTCGCTGAATCGCTGAGAGCCATTCGCTAACGCGCTTCTAGGCCCCGGCCCGTTTGGCCGCAAGCGCTAGGCCGCGGGACTTGCCAGGAAGTTGTCGGTGTCGATTTCTTCGAACGAGTAGGTGGGAAGAAGGCGCCGGAGATCGGGGAGTGTCCGGTGTCTCTGGGATTCGACGATGATTCGCGGACGTGATTCGAGCAGCTTTTGGGCTCCAGCAAGGACTTCCAGCTCCGCCCCTTCCACGTCGATTTTTAGCAGGCTCACCTCGCCCTGCACGAGGTCGTCGAGCCGCCGGAGCGGAACCTCGAACCTCTGCCCGGGCCCCGGCTTCGTCGACGCGTCGAGTCTGTGTGGGCCAAGCGAAGGGTCGAGGTCGTAGAGCACGATCGATCCTTCGCTTCGGCTCCCGAGTGCGCATTGGAAGCAGGTGACGTTCGTGAGCCCGTTCAGCTCGACGTTTCGCTCCAGGTAGGCGAATCGGACCGGGTGTGGCTCGATCGCCAAGACTCGCTCTACCCGGCGGGCGGCGCGGGCGGTAATGAATCCCACGGATGCCCCCACATCGACAAAGACGCCTCCCTCCAACTCCTCGACAACTCGGCACATGCCGGGCTCGTAGCCGTGCCCAACCTCCACGAAGTACGGCTTCGACGACGCCGGGCACGCAAATACGCCGGCCGGCCCACGAACCATGTAGCCGCCGAGCTTTGCCCGCGGATCCGGGATCGGTCTGCCGACCTTGCGTGCCGCAATCCCGACCGGAAATGCACCGACCGCCGCAACGTGGGCCGCTATCACAGCCTTGTCTCGAAGACTGGCGCCGTATCCGATAGCGCGGAGCGCCGGATGCACCAGCGCATCCTAACTAGGTAACTCTTGTCCGCCCGTGCCCAACGCGGCGGCCGACCACGCCAGCGCGTCAGAGAGTGATCAGGCTCAGAGAGGGGATCCCCACGAAGGCCGCCGTAATCATGAACCAGCCAATCGAGAGTAGAAAGGCTCCCGCGAACAGGGGGAGACGCCTAGAACCTGCCGCAACAAACGCAGGCAGGCAGAAGATCGAGGCAAGAACGACCCCCATGGCGGCTCGCGCGGCGGCAGCGTAGTCGACGTAGACCTCCTTCGGGAGAAATACGAGAAAGAAGAGGACGCAACCGAAGAGGAGTCCTGCTCCGACGGGATCCCGTCGCGGCACGCCTTGCCAAAGGGCCGCCGCCGTAACGACGAGGCACGGGAACACGACGCCGACCACGATGAGCCAATGCTGACTGTCGAAATGCCAGTAGCGTGCCAACCCATCGAACGGGATCAACCACCCGATCCCGCTGCCATGTTCCTGCGTGGAGCGCGCGAGCCAAGCCGAAATCGTCAGGCGCCAAGCCACGAGCGGGACGGAGCAGGCGATCAACATCGCCGCCGCCCGACCCCACGTGTGTATGGACGTCCACCGGTTGGGCGCGTTACGCCCGCGGCGGCGGTCGGCCAGAAGCAACGTTGCGCTCACTGCAACCACAAAGGGGAACACGGTCTCTCTGGTCAGCAGAGCAAGTGCGAGGATCACCGCTGCTGCGACGATTCTGCGGGTCGAGGCGGCGTCGAATACGAAAACGCCAACCGCGACGAGCGCGAACGCGAGCGGCTCCGATAGATCGCGAAATGTGGCGTAAACCATGCCGGGCCAGAGACCGTAGAGAAGCGCGAACCATGGCGACACACCACGCCGTCGAAGCCAAAGGCAAACGACAAGCGTTCCGGCCAGGATCGCCACGACGTTGACGATCAACATCCCATAGGGCAACGCCGACAGCGAGCCGCCCGACACGACTCGGGAGAGAAACGGGTAGAAGGGACGCGAATAGAGGTACCCAGCGTTCCCCTGCGGTAGGTAGTTGTGCGCGTGGGCCGGATCCGCTGCGATCGCGTAGTAGTACTGGCCGTCATAGCCAAGCGTGCTTTGAGCCGGCAGGTTCGTTCCGACCACTGAGCTGTGCGTTGATCGCAGGAAGTGGTTACCGAAGTGAACGAACCAGAGAACGCCGAACTGATTGATCCGAAGCCACAAGAACAGGCCGTAGAAGAGACTGACGAGTGTCATGACTCCGGCGATCGGCCTCAGCGACTCGCCCGAGCTCCTATCAGTCACTGCTTTCGTTCCAGCCTCGCGACCGCGTTCATGGTCGAGATTCGGGTTGCGCTTGGTTGCACTCGGCGCCCAGGCAGATAGGCCCTTCGGAAGTCCCGACCACGCGGCAGATGCCCAGAACATGTTCTCAGATCGACGCTAGGTGTCTGGGCTCGACGCGGCTTTCGTCGACGGTGGCGGTCCGATGAAGAATGACCATCACAATGATCGCGAGTAGCGCGAGTGTGGAAAGGCTCAGAGCGGGGCTCCTGTAATGAAGCGGCGAGTTGTACCAATGAATGTAGGTGCCGAGCAGGAGGAGCCAAGCTGATGACCATCTTGGCCAAATGACCGCCAAGGGAATCACGAGCAGGCCGGCATAGCCGATCCATGCGACTGGAGAGAGGACGATTGCGGCAGAGATTGCGAGCGTGAAGCAGCCGAGGTCGTCGGAGAACCAGGCGACTACCAGAAGAGCCGCGGCGGCGATAATGCCGGCTCCAAGCGCGATGGTCGACGAGCCATGGAGCTGCAAGAGAAGCCCTTGGAGATACGGGCCGGAGGACGAGAACACCTTGGTGTTGGCCGAGAGTATCGATGGGTATCGGCCAATCGCCGAGAAGCCGATGACCGCCCAGGCAGCCAAGACCACCAACGGCGTGCAGACAGCTGTGAGCAACGCCGCTCGGTAGCGCCTTGTCGCGATCAGCCAAATGATGAGAGCGCGACGAACAACTTCATCGCGACCGCCGCGGTCAGAGCGATGGCCGCGGCCCATGGCGTATCCCGAAATCGCCATACAACCGCAACGAGCAGAATCACGAGCATTGTCGCGTTGCCAATCGCGATCGTCGACAACACCATTGGCGTGAGCAGCCAGAGGGCGTAGCAGCGAAGATCCCGGACCCCCAGGACGTAAAGCGTCGCGCAGGCTGCAGCAACAAGTACCGCCAGCCATGCACCCACGGCCGCATCATGGCCGAGTAGGCCGATCCACAGAAAAGCAAGGAATGCGGACGGCGGGTAGACGGAGCCAGCTAGTCGCCAGGATCACGCGGATTGCCATACGGCACGCGACCGTGGATCACCGCCTGTGCGGGGTGGTAGATCGTGCCGGCGAAATCACTGCCAATTCCGTGATGGCTGACGATCTCCGCGATCTCCCCCCAGCGAACAAGAGCAAGCCGCACCCAAGCAGGACCGAGCAGGTCACGCCTACCGGCGACGAGGTCCTAGCTTGCGTCAACGAAAGAGCCACGATCCAACCATACGGTCGAGCCCGTCACCATCACCCTAGTCCGTCGTTCGGGAACCCCCACACCATTCGCGCGGTCCGAGCACAATCCCACCTAGGCCGGACTGAAGCCCTGTGCATCGGTCCCGACTGCGTTACGCAGTCGGGACTGGCGCCGGAGGGCTGGAGATCCCGCGGCTGCCCTTGCGGACGCGTCCGTAACGGCGGATAGGCGCTTCGACATACCGGTACGACATGGGTGCGGCGACTGTCGTCAGGACAATGCCGGGAACGACTCCGACCAGGTGCATGAGCGGGAAGTGCCGAGGTAGATGCCGTAGATGATCTTGCCGCTGTTGCGAAGCGGCCTCACGTTCGCGCTCTCGCTGCTGGTTGCCTCGTGATCAATGAGGTAAAGAAGAATCGCTGTGCACGCCAAGGGAAACCACGGCGCAGTGACGGCTATCACGTGGCCGCGGCTGTCAGAGACGTCAGGCACGAAAACGAACGCGGCGATCGCAACGAGCAACGCAACAGGCTCAGAGCCACGGGCCGACGCTAATGCGCTGACGTGTCCAGAGAATGCTGGCACCACAACCGATAGCAAGCGAATCGAGGTTTGTGTCCGGCGCGAAAGCAACCCGGTGGTCGGGATAGCCGCCGAGCAGCAGTGACCATCGAAGAACACCCCAGAGCAACGGCGAATACCACCAAGCCTCGCAGGATCGCCTTCGTCGTGACCTGACGACGTAGCAGCAGGACCAGCGCGATGGGCCAAAGCAGGTAGAACTGCTCCTCCTCGCGAGCGGGTGCAGATGAGTCAAGTAATGCGCCTGGTACCAGCTCCATCCGGCAGCGACGAGATCGCGACGTACCCGGCCTATCGCGGCGGCGCCAAGCACATGCTCGCGCGACCCATGTTGCCCGTTTATGAGGCCGTATCCGACGTAGACGCCAAGTAGGAGCCACAGGCCCGGCAGCAGACGTGCCGCCCGTCTTGTGTAGAACGCCGAGAGAGATATCTCGCCGGTTCTGCGGTGCTCCTCGGTGAGGAGGGTCGTTATAAGAAAGCCTGAGAGTACCAAAAAGAGCTCAACTCCGAGCGTTCCGCTCGGCAACCAACCAGCATGACAGGCCACAACAATCAGGATCGCCGCTGCGCGTAGCCCGTCAAGCGAGAGCCGGTAAGCTAACGCACCCATCCGCGGTTTATAACCCCTCGGCCTGCGGCGAGCATGCGACGAAGGCTAACGAAGGGTCGGCCGAATTCCGGATCGAGAGCCGCTGCCAAGTGCCTCGGCAGCGTCGGAAAGCGTTACTCGTTCAACGGGCCGACGCTGGTCGAACGGGTTCGGAGATCGGTCGGGTTGAGATTCATTTGACCGTTTCCACGACTGTGCGAGCTGTGCCCCAATGGGGGAACGAGGTCGCGACGGCGAGGAGGATCGCCGCCGTCGCGATGCTCACGGTGAGCAGCTCGCGGGGCGACGAGTGGAAGAGCGACGAAGAGAACCGCCTGTACGGCGGCGCCTCCGAGCAGGAGCCACGACGTTCGAGTCTCGTGATGGCCGAGGCGGTAGACGAGCACGACGTTGAGCAGCGAGTAGAGCGACATCGCGATCGCGAACATCCAGAGCAGCGACGCCGCGCCCTGGTACTTGGCGCCGAACGCGATCCGGACGATCAGATGCGGGAACGACGGTGTAGAAGACGGTGAAGACGAGGCACACCGCACCTGTGGCGAGCAGGCTGTTCGTGAGCAGGCTCCGGGCGCTGTGGCCGGCGTGAGACGCGCGCCGAGACGCTCGGGAGCAGCACGGTCACGATCGCGACCGGCAGGTAGAGGATCACGCGACCGATCAGGGACGCGCTGCCGTAGAGGCCGGCCTCGTGCGGTCGTGAACGACACCTTCGCCGCGACGAGGTCGTCGGTCGTCAGGAGCGTGATCGCGAGCATCCCGGCGATGACCGGCAGCAGCGCGAGCGCCTCGCGCCGCGGAAGGCGGGGCCGCCACGTGCCGCCGAGCCTCCCGCGAAGAGCGACGAAGGGAATCGCGACGGCGATCAGCGCCCCGGCGAGCGTCGCCGCCATCGTGCCGGTCACGCCGAAGCCCTGCCTGGAGCGTGCTTGCGGTGAGCACGACGCGAATCGCTGCCGGAACGAAGAGCGCGACGCCGACGAGCATGAAGAGGTGGCGTCCCTGGGCCGCGCCGATCATCACCGGCGTGACGAACGACGGCAGCGTCACGAGCATCGGCGAGCACGACGGCCAGCAGGCTCCCGATCGAGAGCCAGCTCTCGATCAGCGGCGAGCGAAGGAGCAGCAGTCGCCGTCAGTACGCCGCCGGCGAGCAGCATCGCTCCGCCGAAGCCGCTCACGTAGTCGCCGTGGTTGAGGTCCCGTCGCCTTCGCGCCTTGCCGACGCGACGTGACGTGCGACGAAGACCTGAGCGCCGCCGAGCGGGAGGATGATGATCCCGATCACGCCCGCGAGCGTCGCGACGTCGCCGTAGGAAGACGGGCCGAGCGACCGGGCCGAGAAGAGGTGGAAGAGGTAGTTGCAGACGTTCGCCGCGCCGACTGCGATGAAGACGATCGCGCCGGCCCGGAGCCCGCTCATCGCCGGGTCGCCGGCGGTCAGCGCCTCGACGTCGACGGGCCGCTGCTCACGCGATCCCGACTCAGCGCCGCCGGGACGACGAGACCGGACACGAACGCACGGCATACACGAAGTGCGTGAGCACGAGCCCGCCCGCGGTCAGGGCCCGACCCGGGCCGAGCGGAAACGAAGACCGCCGAAGAACGCCGCGAGGCCGACCACCGCCAGATAGGCCGCCCAGACGGCGATCCACGCGTCCGCCTGTCCGGCCGCGAGGAGGAGCCACCCGAGCAGTGCCCACGAGCAGCGCGACCGCCGCGACGGTCGAAAGCCCGAGCGACGAGATGCCCGGCGTCGAACGCCGATGCCGCGCGAGAGGCCGTATCTCGCGATGCGCGGCAGATGGGCGCGGAAGAGCGGTGCGGGCGGCATCGTCACCGACGCGTCGGGCAGGTAGAGCGTTCGGCCGCCGCGGCGATGAGCCCGAACACGACCTGCTCCGGGGGCGTCTCCGGGTCGAGCGCCAGAAAGCTGTCGCGGCGAACGAGAAACGAGCGCGCCGGGAAGTCGGGGGTGAAGCGGATGCTCCCCGGCTTGAAGCGGAAGCCGAGCGAGCCGCTTCCGAGCCGCGACTCGGCGATCGCGGCGGCGCCGCGCTCCCGGCGTTGCCGCCCGACGGTGAGAGCTGCGGCGTGACGACCGCCGCGACCTCGGAGCGGCGAAGAACGGCAACGTCGACGTGAGCCAGTTGGCCGAGGGATGCGCGCCGGGCTCGAGGAACGCGAGGATCTCGCCGTCGGCGTTCTCGGCCGCGTGGCGCCGGCGCTGCATCCGCGCTCGCGTCGATCACCGTGACGAGCGGCACGAGTCCGTCGGGCTGCGCCAGGCGAAGTGGCGGAGAGAGGCCAGCCGCCGCTGGTAGAAGCCGAGGATTCGCAGGCGGTAGAACACCGCGGCGGTGTCGACGAGCGCGTGCAGCACGGCCATCGAGCGAACGCCGGAGCCGGTGAACCGGTAGTCGAGCGAGATCGGCATCTCCTTCACCCGTCCGTAGCCGAACGCGCGCGAGACGGCGAGCAGCTCGACGTCGAAGGCGTAGCGCTTCACGAGCAGCAGCGGCATCACCTCCTTCGCCACCTCCCGCCGGAAAACCTTGATCCCGACCTGGGTGTCGCGAACGTCGAGGCGGAAGAACAGCCGGACGAACTGCTGGTAGAGCCACGAGGCGACGACGCGCGAGCGCGGATAGATCACCTTCGAGTCCGGATGGCGCTTCGAGCCGATCGCGAAGTCGAGTCCCTCGCGCTCGGCGGTCTCCACGTAGACGGGCAGCGCGGCCGGGTCGAGGTCGAGGTCGGCGTCGACGTAGCCGACCCAGCGGCCGCGAGCCTCGCGGGCGCCGGTCTTGACCGCGTAGCCCTTGCCGAGATTCCGGTCGTAGTAGAGGACGCGGACGTCCGGGAGATCGCGCTCGATCACGCGCTCCGCGGTGCCGTCGACGGAGCCGTCCGAGACGACGATGACCTCGAACGGCGTCGTCCATGCCCGGCCGCGACCCGCTCCCGGATCGCTGCGACGTTCTCGACGATCATGTCCGCCTGGTCGAAGACCGGGACGATCACCGACAGCGCGATCGCGACGCTCGGGATCGGGCTCGGATCGCGACGCGCTCTCGATTCCGGAACGTCGCCGTCATCGCTCAGCCTCGCTGCGATGCGAAACGCGCCGAGAGAGCGATCACGCAGTCGCGACGGAGAGCGCGAAGACGATCAGTCGGCGCCGATCCGATGCGGGGTGCAAGCGCGAGGTCGCTGGTAGCGTGCAGCTTGTGCCAGACGCGCCGTCGATGCTCTGGCCGCGGCACATCCAGAAGGCGAGCGGCAGCGCCCAGAGCCACGAGAGCCGCGGGCGGACGATCGCGATCGGGATGTAGAGCAGCACGAAGTAGTGCAGCCACACGATCGGCGAAAGCGCGAAGGCGGCGCCGATCGCGACGATGAACGTCCAGGCGTCGCTCCCGGCGTGCCGGCCGCGAGCGCGATCAGCACGAGCAGCCGGCACCCGACGAGCCAGGGCAGAGCGCGGCGACGCGTCGTCGCGGCACCGAGCGAGAGCCCGAGCGCGACGAGCGAGTACCCCTTGCCCTCGACGCAGGTGGGTGAGGATGCTCGAGGACGTGCGGAGTAGGTCGCGAAAGCCCGCGAATCCGAGCACCGCCCAGGACGCGAGCGTGACCCCTGCCATCAGCCCCACGGAGAGCACCGCGGTCCGAGTCCGGCGTGTGAACGCGAGCCAGAGCACGAGCGGCCAGAGGAAGAGCTTGAGCATCACGACCGCTGCCAGGGCTGCGGCAGCGATCCAGGCCGATCGCGGTAGCGCCAGAGGAGCGCGACGCCGAGGAGCGAGAAGCGGGCTGATCGCGCCGACCCCCAGCGAGTTCGCGAACGGCGCCGAGAGGAGCGCGATGCCGTAGCAGCGGTAGTCGCGTACGCCGACGATGCGGAGCGCGACGCGGGAATCGATGCGATCGGAAACAGTGAGAAGAGCCAGCGGACAGCGTGAACGGGAGAGCGCGAACGGCACCATCGCAAGGCCGCCGGGGCCGGATAGACGAACGACTTCTCGTGCGCGAGCACGCCGGGTCCGGCGGAGGGTAGGGCGAGTGCCCGTGCAGCACGGCGTTGCCCGCGTCCCTGAAGACGTGGAAGTCCCAGAACGGGGGGAGCGTGTGGTGCCCCGTCGAGAGAGTCGATCAGCAAGCCGATCAGGACGACCGCCGGGATCACGATGAAGACAACCGGCGGCACGCACTGGCGGCGCCTTGCGCAGCCCGCCGCCGCCGACGCCCCCGCTTCCGCCAGGACGCGCTCGCGCCAAGAGGCGAACATCGCGCTCACGCCCCTGCCTCAAGATCACGCCGCCGCCTGCACGCGCCAGTACTCGCGTACTCGGCCTGTCGGCGAACCACTTGACCGCGCCCGGGTCGGCGCCGGGTCGAGAACGAGCAGGCGGGAAGGAAGCCGCGACCGTCTGCCAGCCCGGGCCGCGCTCGTGCTGGAACGCGACGATGCGGTCGAGTTCGCCTTCCGTGAGCAGTTCGTAGCGGATGTCATAGGCGATTCGGCCTGCGAGAGCCGGATCCTCGTAGAGCAGCCAGTCCGCGTACTCCTCGTCGGCGAAGATGCGGGCGCGGGGTCGGCGTTCGCGGCTCCGCTCACGGCAGCTGCGAGGCGCGGCGGATACGTCTGCGCGACCCAGGTATTGGCCTTCGCCCCGACCCACGCGGCGACGCCGAGGACGAACACCAGGCCGAAGCCCGCCACGAGCAGGTTGATGTTGCGACGGCGAGGGGCGTCGCTGGCTCGCCAGGCGACGTCGAGCAGGCTCGGGAGGATCGCGGCGATCGCGAGCGCGAACCAGACGACGTTCCGCACGGCGACCAAGCCGAAGACGGCGGTCACGGCGAGCACCGCGAGAGGGAACAGGGGCGAAAGCCGCGACGAGCCGCGACAGCGACGACGACGATCGCCACGGCCAGGAGCACGAAGAACACGGGCTGGTTGCCGAGCGTGCTCCTTCCCCATTCGTCCGCGGCGCGCCGGATCGCGGAGTTCCCGAGGACGCGCCTGTAGTAACCGGGAAGCGCGAGCCCGTACGGCGAGGCGAGGACGCAGGCCCACGGCAGCGAGGATCAACGCGGCCGCCGCGGCAGCCAGCTCGCGGCCGACGGCCGCGGGCCGCTCGCACTGCCGAGATCGCCCCGTAGAGCGCGACGAGAGCTGCGCCGAGCAGGACCGACCCGTGCACGTTGGCCCAGAGAACGAGCAGCGGCAGCGTCAGAAAGACGCGCCGAGACGGTGCGCGGTCGTCCCCGAGCAGAAGCAGCAGCGTCAGTGCGAACAGGACGTAGGCGAACGTCTGCGCGCGAAGCTCGGTGTTCGAGCCGCTCGTCACGAACGCGACCAGAACGACGATCGCCACGCCCGCTCGGAGCCGCCACGCACCCGCGCGCCCACAGCGGACACCGCGAACGCGGCCGTGTATCCCGCGACGCCGGCGAGCAGCGCGAGCGCCCAGCCGCCCGCCGCGAACAGACCGTAGATCCCGAGATGTCCGAGCCACTCCTGGTCGACCCAGGTGCGCCCCAGGGTCAACGACGTGAGCGTGTCGTGGTGGGGGAGGCCGTTGTTCCAGATGAGCCGTCCCGCCAGCAGGCTGTACCAGGTGTCGGGGCCCGTGGCCGAGCGGACGCTCGACGCCAGAACGGCGGCGCATGCGGTCAGCACGACGATCAGAAGGGCATTCCGGTCGATCACCCCGGCGATCCGGCCCTTGAGCGTTGTCGGCAGCCGACTCGCCGGTGGCTTCCTCGGCGGGCAGTTCGGGGCTCGGAAGGTGGGCTGCAGTCGGCATCAGCATTTCTCAAGATGACGCGAGCCCGTATGAACCCCCCGTACATGTAGTACCGAAAAGCCGTTCTACGGAGCCTCGCCCTCGGGTGGTGCGGACCTAGCCCTTTGGTTGATGTTAGGCCGGGAGTCTGCTGGTTCCATAAGTACGGGCGGTGCGGCGATCGAACGCAGTTCGCGTCGTTGGGCCAGACCCAGGAAGCCGTCTCTACAAGATCATCGACATCGATTCAGAAGGAGCCAAGAGAAATGACCCAGTTGCGCAAGCTGTTTGGTGGCTACCTGATGGTGGTGCCGGCCTCCTGGCGGTGCCGAACGTCAAGCGTGAAGAGGGACAGACCCTCGCCGAGTACGCGCTCATCCTCGCCCTCATCGCTGTCGTCGTCGTGCTCGTCGTCGCGACCCTCGGGGCACGATCAGCGATCTCTTCACGAGCGTCAGTTCCTCGATCTAGATCCGACCGCGTCGAGGTCGATCGCGGCATTCGGCGCTCCACCTATTCCCTTACCGAAAAGGAAACAATCAAATGATTCAGCAGCTCTTCGGTGTGCGTC
Source organism: uncultured Actinomycetota bacterium (assembly GCA_963762215.1). Classification (GTDB taxonomy): domain Bacteria; phylum Actinomycetota; class Thermoleophilia; order Gaiellales; family Gaiellaceae; genus PALSA-600. Next base: position 13,957 of record CAVXKB010000009.1, on the reverse strand, counting down.
TCGCCATGATGCTCCGAGCCTCACCTCGAGCTCCCGAGCCTCGAGCGCGAAGAGGGCCAGACCCTCGCTGAGTACGCACTCATCCTCGCCCTGATCGCAGTCGTCGTCGTGGTCGTCGTCGCGACGCTCGGCGGCACGATCAAGGGCATCTTCACGCAACGTCAGCTCGTCGATCTAGACTCGACGAAGCGCAAGTGAAGCATGCGAAGGGTGGTTGCCTGGTTTGAAAGTGCCGGACAGCCACCCTTCCGCTTTCTGAGCTGCTTTGAGCCGATTAGCCGAGAGCTGCGAAGAAGCTCTCAAACAAATCGCGCTTGCAGCCGATAGCAGGAGTCGAGGGGTTCTCAGCTAACCCACTGAGAACCATCAAAAGGGGGTACAAGACGTGTCAGAAGGCATCGGCAAGATCTTCAGGAACCGCAGCGGCGCGGTCATCGCCGGGATCATCGCGGCCGTCATCGCGGTGATCCTGCTCGTCATCTACCTCCAGTCGTACCGCTCGAGCGTCAACTCGGGCAAGCAGCCCGAGCGCGTCCTCGTCGCGACGAAGCTGATCCCGAAGGGCACCTCCGGGACGCTGATCGCGCAGAAGGGCCTCTACCTCTCGACGACCGTCCAGAAGGATCAGCTCAAGCTGAACGCGATCACCGATCCCGTCGGCGCTCAACGATCGCGTCGCCGCCGCGGACATCTTCCCCGGCCAGCAGCTGACGCAGGACGATTTCACGACCGAGGCGCCGACCTCGATCCCGTACGTGATCACGGGCCGGCAGCGCGCGATCGCGATCCCGGTCGATGCGACGCACGGCCTGATCGGCCAGGTCGCGGCCGGCAACTACGTCGACGTCTACGTCGGCGCCGGCGGGCCCAACCGGGCAGCTCGTGACGCTGCTCGTGCCCGAACGTCTACGTCCTGGTCGCCGCCGGGCGCCGGGTCGTCATCGGACGCGATCCTCAGGATCAACACGCAGGACGCTGCGAAGTTCGCGTTCGCCGCCGACAACACGAAGCTCTGGCTCGTGCTCCGGCCCGCAGGTCGGCGCCTCGCGGACGCCTCCCGCAACCGCTACGCTGGCAACGCTCCTCGCCAGGGCGAAAACGTAGGAAGGGACCGGGGAATGGCCGATCCGATCAGGGCATTTGTCGTTCTCGACGCCGGTGTCAACCAGGCCGAGATCGAGCGGGCGCTTCCCGGCGGCGAGGAGGTCGAGGTCGTCGGTCTCGTCAACGGGATCGACGAGGCGTGGGTGCGGCTCCACGAGACGTCGAACGACCTGCTGATCGTCGCCTGCGCCGGCCAGTCCGAGCCCGCGCTGAACCTGATCGACAACGCCGTCACCGAGCGTCCGCGGCGGCCGGTCGTCGTGCTCTCGCACGGCTCGCCGAACGGCTTCACCCGCCGCATCTTCGCGGCCGGCGCCGACGACGTCGTGATGATGCCGGTCACCTCCGACGAGGTGCTGTTCGCGCTGCAGAAGGCGCTTGCGCGCAAGGCCGGGTCGGCAGAGGCCGGCTCGTTCACGCGCGCACCGCTGATCTGCATCCTCGGGCCGAAGGGCGGCACCGGCAAGACGCTCACCTCGACCAGTCTCGCCGTCGCGCTCGCCGAGTACGGCAAGAGTGTCGCGCTCGTCGACCTCGACCTCCAGTTCGGCGACGTCGGCCTGACGATGGGCCTGCAGCCCGAGCAGACGATCTTCGACCTCGTGCGCACCGGCGGCTCGCTCGACGAGGAGAAGCTCGACGGCTTCCTGATGACGCACTCGTCGGGCGTCAAGGTGCTGATCGCGCCGAGCCGCCCCGACCACGCCGCGGTCGTCTCGGTCGAGTTCCTGCGCGAGGTCTACTCGACGCTGCGCGGAATGTTCGACTACGTCGTCGTCGACACGCCTCCCGGCTTCACGCCCGAGGTGATCGCGACCATCGACAACGCGACCAGCATCTGCATGGTCGGGATGCTCGACGCGCTCTCGCTGAAGAACACGAAGCTCGGCCTCGAGACGCTCGACCTGATGGGCTTCCCGCCCGAGAACATCAAGCTGATCCTGAACCGTGCCCGCAGCCGCGTCGGCATCTCCGACGACGAGGTCGTCGCGATCATGGGCCGCGAGCCCGACGTGCTCGTTCCCTCCGACCGCGACATCCCGCGCGCGGTCAACGAGGGCAAGCCGATCCTGATCGCCAAGCCGCAGGGCGAGGCATCGGTCGCCTACCGTCAGCTCGCCGCGAGCTACCTGCTCGGCGACGCCGACGGATCGCAACATCAAGGGTAAGCGCAAGCTCTTCGGGAGGAAGGCGTAATGGATCTCCACGAGAGGCTCTCGCCGCCGACCCGGCCCGGCGACCCCGCCTCCAACGGTGGAGGCGTCACCGACCCGCACGCCGAGCTGAAGAACAACGTCCACCTGCTCGTGATCAGCGATCTCGGGCCGCAGCTCTTCAACGTGTCGCGTCGACCCGGCGACGCTGCGCGAGCGCGTCCTCGCGGACATCCGGCGCCACCTGACGCAGGAGAGCGGGCTCTCGCGCTCCGAGCGCGACGCGATCACGATCGAGATCGCCGACGACATCCTCGGCCACGGCCCGCTCGAGCGGCTGCTCGCCGACGACACCGTCTCGGAGATCATGGTCAACGGCCCGTACGACGTCTGGGTCGAGCGCCAGGGCAAGCTGATGCAGACCTCGGTGCGCTTCCAGGACGACTCGCACCTGCGCCGGATCCTGAACAAGATCGTCGCCCAGGTCGGCCGCCGCGTCGACGAGAGCTCGGCCATGGTCGACGCGCGCCTTCCCGACGGCAGCCGGATCAACGCGATCATCCCGCCGCTCTCGCTGTCCGGGCCGCTCGTCACGATCCGGAAGTTCGCCCGCAACCGGCTCACCTTCCAGGATCTGATCCGGCTCGGCACCGCGACGACCGAGACGATCGAGTTCCTCGAGCGCTGCATCGGCGCCGGCTGAACATCCTGATCTCGGGCGGTACCGGCTCCGGCAAGACGACGCTTCTGAACGTCCTCTCCGAGGCGATCCCGGACACCGAGCGGATCGTCACGATCGAGGACTCGGCCGAGCTCCCGCTCCACCAGCGCCACATCCTCCGGCTCGAGTCGCGCCCGCCGAACATCGAGGGCGAGGGCGAGGTCATCGATCCGCGACCTCGTGCGCAACAGCCTGCGCATGCGCCCCGACCGGATCATCATCGGCGAGGTTCGCGGCGCCGAGGCGCTCGACATGCTCCAGGCGATGAACACCGGCCACGACGGCTCGCTCTCGACCGTCCACGCGAACTCGGCCGCGCGACGCGCTCGGCCGCCTCGAGACGATGGTGATGATGGCCGGCTTCGAGATCCCGCTCCGCGCCGTGCGCCAGCAGGTCTCGTCGGCGCTCGACCTCGTGATCCAGATCGAGCGGCTCGACGACGGCGACCGCCGCATCACCTCGATCAGCGAGGTGCAGCGGATGGAGTCCGACGTGATCACGATGCAGGAGCTCTTCACCTGGAAGATGGAGCAGATCACCGGCGAGCGCGTCTTCGTGGGCAACCTCGTCTCGACCGGCCTCCGCCCGACCTTCCTGAACAAGTTCGAGAAGCGCGGCATCGCGCTTCCGTCCGGGCTCTTCCACGAGCTCTCCGGCGTCCGCCGGATCGGCCGCCACGGGCTAATGAAGCACGCGCTCAGGCTCGGGCTGGCGGCACTCGCGGCGGCCGTCCTGGCCGGAGCAGCGAGCTCCGCGACCGCGCCGCCCCGGATCGTCGAGGCCGGCGGCGTGACGCTGCCGGAGCGCGCCTACATCCTCTCGCTTCCGTACGCGAAGTCGATCTCGCAGAGCGACGTCACCGTCACCGAGAACGGCGGGCCCGTCAACAACCTCACGCTTCACCGCCAGGGCAACGGCGCGCGCAAGACCGCCGTCGTGATCGCGATCGACGAGTCGCTCACGATGAAGGGCAAGCCGATCGCGAACGCGCTCGCGGCCGCCAGGCATTCGCCAAGGGCGCGAACGACGACCAGCAGATCGCGATCGTCACCTTCAACGGGAACGTCAACACTCAGCGGCCGCTCTCGCCGAGCCCCCAGGAGATCGTCAACTCGCTCTACAACAAGCCCGAGATCGCCTACGGGACGAAGAACTACGACGCCCTGGCGCAGTCGCTGAAGATGATCCAGGACTCCGGCGCGCCGTCGGGCTCGGTGATCATCCTCACCGACGGCCAGAACGTCGGCAGCGTCGCGAAGCCCGGCGGACGTGCTCGCAGCGCTCAAGGCAGCGCACGTCCGCGTGTTCGCCGTCGGCCTCCAGTCGCCCGCGTATCAGGCCGGGCCGCTCGAAGCAGATGGCGAGCGCACCGGGGGCGACTACGTCGAGGCGAACACGCCCGCGGCGCTTCGAGCCGCTGGTCGTCTCGATCGGGCGCCAGCTCGCGCGCGAGTTCCTGCTCCAGTACCAGACGCGCCAGAACCCGAACACGAAGGTCGACGTGCGGGTCAAGGTCGCCGGGGATCCCCGGCGTTGCGACGAGCCAGTACACGACGCCGAAGCTCGTGATCAAGCCGGTACCGCCCTACAGGCCGTCGACGTTCGACCGCGTCGCCCAGTCGCGGTGGACGATGCTCGTCGTCGCGCTGATCATCGCCGCGCTCGTCGGTTGGGCTGTGCAGCAGCGTCACGCCCAGCGCGCCGACGCGCTCGTCGATCGCGTCAGCGGGTTCGTCGCCGTGCCGCCGGCCGGCTCTGCGGCTGCGGCCGATCCCTCTGCCGAGCAGCCCGGTTCGCGTAGCAGCTTCCTGACGAGGATCTCGGCGAGCACATCGAAGTCGAACTGGTCCGAGCGGATGGCCGAGACGCTCGAGCTCGCCGACATCAAGGCCGAGCCGGTCCAGGTCGTGATCCTCACTGCTGCCGGGACGATCTTCGCGATGGTCGTGCTGTACCTGATCGGCGGGCTCGCTCCTCTGCCTGCTCGGCCTGCTGGTGCCGTTCGGAGTTCGCGCCTGGATCCTCAACAAGGTGACGCGGAAGCGGAAGGCCTTCGCCGAGCAGCTTCCGGACAATCTCGACGTGCTCGCGTCGGCGCTCCGTGCCGGCCACAGCCTGGTCGGGGCCTTGACCGTCGTCGCCGACGACGCGACCGAGCCGTCGAAGGCCGAGTTCCGGCGCGTGCTGCAGGAAGAGCAGTTCGGCGTCGACCTCGAGGACGCGCTCCAGATCGCGGTCAAGCGAATGGAGAACCAGGATCTCGACCAGGTCGCGCTCGTCGCCCGCCTGCAGCGCGAGGTCGGGTCGAACTCGGCCGAGGTGCTCGATCGCGTGATCGAGACCGTGCGCGGCCGGATGGAGCTGCGCCGCCTCGTGCGCACCCTGACCGCTCAGGGCCGGCTGTCACGCTGGATCCTGACGGCGCTGCCCGTCGCGCTCGCGCTCATCTTGATCGTTATCGGTCATGACTACATGAAGCCGCTCTACACGGAGACCCTCGGCAAGGCGCTTCTGGTCCTCGCGACGCTGATGGTGATCCTCGGGTCCTGGATGATCGGCAAGATCGTGGACATCAGGATCTAGTCGATGGTGCTCCTCCTCATACTCGCGGTGTTGCTGATCGGCGTCGCCGTCGGGCTCGGCGTCTGGGCCGTCGTAGAGCCGCGGGCGCGCCGCAGCGAGAACCTGGCGGGAATCGACGCGTACGGGTACGTCGACTGCGGCTCAGGGTGGCGCGAAGTCGCCGCGGAAGCCGATCGTCTCGATCGACGAGGTCGCGACGTCGGTCGGCGATTTCGTCGCTCGGCGCATCGTGAACTTCCGCGAGAGCGAGACGCAGCGAGAGCTGATCTCGGCCGGCTTCTACCGGATCGGTGCGCGACGTTTCCTCGGGTACAGGGCCCTGGCGGCGATCATCCTGCCGATCCTCGTCGTGTGGCTGCTGACCCTCAACGGGGCGGCGCCGGCTGACGATCGTGCTCTTGCGCGGTCGCCGGCGTTCGCTCTCGGCTGGATCGGTCCGAACTTCTACGTGCACCGCAAAGCCGCGCACCGCCTCATGGAGATCGACGAAGCGCTGCCGGCGCTGATCGATCTACTCGTCGTGACGCTCGAGGCGGGGGTCGCCTTCTCGGGTGCCCTGAAGATGGCGGCCGAGCGGCTGACCGGCCCGCTCGGAGACGAGATCCGACTGACGATTCAGGAGCAGGCGCTCGGCCTCTCGATGCTCGAAGCGCTCGAGAACTTGCTGAAGCGCTGCGACACACCTAACGTTCGTTCGTTCGTCCGCGCGATGGTGCAGGGTGACCGGCTCGGCGTCTCGATCGGCACGATTCTCCGCAACCAGGCCGATCGAGATGCGGGCCCGCCAGCGCGCGGTGGTCGACGGAGCGGGCTCAGAAGGCGCCGATCAAGATCCTCTTCCCGCTCGTCTTCCTGATCTTCCCGGCGATGTTCCTGATCATCCTCGGGCCCGCGATGTTCCAGATCTCGAAGTCGCTCAAGGGCTAGCCTGGATCCGGCTAAGCGCCGTTTCGGGAGGCGCGGCTACTCGCTGTCGCTCTCGTACAGCGGGCTCTCGACGAGGCCCTGCTGGTACGCGTAGCGCGCGGCTTCGGTGCGGTTCGCGACGTTCAGCTTGCGGTAGATGTTCGTCAGGTGGAACTTGACCGTCTGCGGCGCGACCCACAGCTCCTTCGCGATCGCGGCGTTCGACTTGCCCTGCGCGAGCGCGGTGAGGATCGCGAGCTCGCGGGTGGTGAGCCCGGCGGCCTTCGCGGCGGACGCGGACGAGTCGTCGGCCAGCCCGATCGCGGTGTAGACGGTCTCGTCGATCGCCTGGCGGATCGCCGACGGCAGGTCGACGGGGTTCACGCTCTTGACGATGTAGGCGCTCGCGCCGCGCTTGAGGACGTTCTCGATCAGCTTCTGGTCGGAGGACGCCGAGAGCACGATCACCTTGATCTCCGGGTTCCGCTTCTTGATCTGGTCGAGGCAGACGAGCCCGTCCATGCCCGGCATCCGGATGTCGAGGACGACGACGTCCGGGTGCGTGCGCTTCACGAGCGCGAGCACCTGGCTGCCGTTCATCGCCTCGCCGACCACCTCGAACTCGCCCGACTCCTCGAGCGCGCTGCGCACGCTGTCGATGATCAGCTGGTGGTCGTCCGCGAGCAGGACGCGGGAGCGGAGTTTCTTCGTCGTCGCCATCTGGTCAAGTCTGCCTCATCCCTCGGATTGCGGCGTCACTCGTTCCGGTGAGCTTGCCCCGACTCGGGCGCGCGAAACCCGAATTCGCGTCGCTCACTTCGCTCGTGCCTGGCACCGGACACGTCCCGGCGGGCCAGGTCGAACCGGGACAGCCAGAGCCGCTGCTACTCGAACTCGACGAGCGAAGCCGGCGTCTGGTTCACGAGGCTCCACTGCCGGACGGCCGTGCCGAGCTCCTCGCGAAGCGCCAGATCGTTGAACGACCCGAGCAGCGAGACCTCCAGCTCGGAGCCGCCGTGCTGCTCGACGATCGCGCCGATCCGTTCCCGCAGGAACGCTCCCAGGTCGCTGGCAAGTGCGGGATCGCTCACATGAACGCGCATCGTTGCCCCACATAACCACGGCGGCGCTCCCCAGCGCTCCCCCGCCCGGCCAGGTACTCCACGACCATCGGCCCGAACGCGGCCCTGGCGGCGTACTGGACCATCCGCCAGTCCAGGACCGGACACGCGAGGGAACCGTCGCGACCCCCGGCGATGTTGACTGAGGAGTGGACACGTGACGGGGTAAGGGCATCGGACTGACGCGCAAGACCGAGCTCTCGGTTGCCCGAAAGGGTCGCCCCAGTGTTCAGGGTGGTGGCTCCGCCGGCGCCGGCAGAGCCGCCACCCATCGACTCCAAGGTCGCGGCGAGCGCGAGGTCAGGCGACCCGAGCGGCCTGATGCTGATGATCCATCGTCGCGAGACCCGGGGCCTCCGCGCCGACGAGCGGACCGTTGATCACCGAGTCGTCCTCGAGCGTCCCGTGCTCCCAGACGCCGTCGACGAGCCGCTTGCAGATGCGAAGCCGCCCATCGGCCGTGAAACGCTCCGAGTAGATCCGGATGCCGTCGCCGACGCAATCGAGGTCATCGCTGTCGGGATCGATCGCGGGCTGCCGGCCGTCGAGCACTGCCTCGGCCTGCCGCCAATGCTGCTGCTGCTCGATCCTCCACCGAAGTCTCGCTGCTCCTGCTGCGTCCACTGCGTCCTCTCTTCGTGTGCCTGCCGGTCCATGCATCGACCGCCCGGAAACCACGCTTGAGAAACGCCCACCCCTCGTGCGAGTGATGCGCCGCCACCAGCTCTGACTGCTTAATAGGCGAAGGCTCACCGGGAAGCAGGAAAGCCCCCGGCGCCGGACCCCCGGATGACGCTGATAGTCCCCTGGCTCCTGTTTCCTGCCGTGCTCGGCGCGCTCGCGCTCGGGGCGGGGCTGCTGGTCGAGGAAGCGTCCGGGACGCGCCTCAGAAACGGCCTCCGGATGCCGACGGGCCTGGCGCTGATCATCGTCGCCGGCCTCTTCACCACCGCCACGAAGTCGACGGCGCATCTGACCGTGCCGCTCGCCATCATGCTCGCGGTCGCCGGCTTCCTCCTCGCGACCCGCCGGCGCGAGAGGATCCGCCCGAGCCCCGCCCGCGCGATCCTCGCCACGGCGACGTACGCCGCCTACGCCGCGCCCGTCGTGATGACCGGCCAGGCGACGTTCACCGGCTACGTGAAGCTCGACGACACCGCGTCGTTCCTCGGCTTCACCGACCAGATCATGTCCCGCGCCGCGATGTCGCCGGCCTCGCGCCCTCGACCTACCAGATCCTCCTCCACCTGAACATCGACGAGGGCTACCCGGTCGGCACGTTCGTCCCGCTCGGGATCGGCTCGAAGCTGACCGGGCAGGACGGTCTCTGGCTCTACCAGCCGCTGATGGCGTTCTACGCGGCGATGGCCGCGCTCGCGCTCTACGCCCTGCTCGCGACCTGATCCGGAGCACCGCCCTGCGCGCGTTCATCGCGTTCAGCTCGCCAGCGCGCGGTGGTCACGGAGCGGGCTCAGAAGGCGCCGATCAAGATCCTCTTCCCGCTCGTCTTCCTGATCTTTCCCGCGATGTTCCTGATCATCCTCGGGCCCGCGATGTTCCAGATCTCGAAGTCGCTCAAGGCCTAGCCGGGTCCACTAGGCCGCTCGCGGGAGCCGAGCTACTCGCTGTCGCTCTCGTACAGCGGGCTCTCGACGAGGCCCTGCTGGTACGCGTAGCGCGCGGCTTCGGTGCGGTTCGCGACGTTCAGCTTGCGGTAGATGTTCGTCAGGTGGAACTTGACCGTCTGCGGCGCGACCCACAGCTCTTTCGCGATCGCGGCGTTCGACTTGCCCTGCGCGAGCGCGGTGAGGATCGCGAGCTCGCGGGTGGTGAGCCCGGCGGCCTTCGCGGCGGAGGCTGACGAGTCGTCGGCCAGCCCGATCGCGGTGTAGACGGTCTCGTCGATCGCCTGGCGGATCGCCGACGGCAGGTCGACGGGGTTCACGCTCTTGACGATGTAGGCGCTCGCGCCGCGCTTGAGGACGTTCTCGATCAGCTTCTGGTCGGAGGACGCCGAGAGCACGATCACCTTGATCTCCGGGTTCCGCTTCTTGATCTGGTCGAGGCAGACGAGCCCATCCATGCCCGGCATCCGGATGTCGAGGACGACGACGTCCGGATGCGTGCGCTTCACGAGCGCGAGCACCTGGCTTCCGTTCATTGCCTCGCCGACAACCTCGAACTCGCCCGATTCCTCGAGCGCGCTGCGCACGCTGTCGATGATCAGCTGGTGGTCATCCGCGAGCAGGACGCGGGAGCGGAGTTTCTTCGTCGTCGCCATCTGGTCAAGTCTGCCTCATGCCTCGGATTGCGGCGTCACTCGTTTCGGTGAGCTTGCCCCGACTCGGGCGCGCGAAACCCAATTCGCACCTCACTTCGCTCGAGCCTGGCACCGGACACGTCCCGGCGGGCCACGTCGAACCGGGACAGCCAGACCTGCCGCTACTCGAACTCGACGAGCGAAGCCGGCGTCTGGTTCACGAGGCTCCACTGCCGGACGGCCGTGCCGAGCTCCTCGCGAAGCGCCAGATCGTTGAACGACCCGAGCAGCGAGACCTCCAGCTCGGAGCCGCCGTGCTGCTCGACGATCGCGCCGATACGTTCCCGCAGGAACGCTCCCAGGTCGCTGGCAAGTGCGGGATCGCTCACATGAACGCGCATCGTTGCCCCACATAACCATGGCGGCGCTCCCCAGCGCTCCCCCGCCCGGCCAGGTACTCCACGACCATCGGCCCGAACGAGGCCCTGGCGGCGTACTGGACCATCCGCCAGTCCAGGACCGGACACGCGAGGGAACCGTCGTGACCCCTGGCGATGTTGACTGAGGAGTGGACACGTGACGGGGTAAGGGCATCGGACTGACGCGCAAGACCGAGCTCTCGGTTGCCCGAAAGGGTCGCCCCAGTGTTCAGGGTGGTGGCTCCGCCGGCGCCGGCAGAGCCGCCACCCATCGACTCCAAGGTCGCGGCGAGCGCGAGGTCAGGCGACCCGAGCGGCCTGATGCTGATGATCCATCGTCGCGAGACCCGGGGCCTCCGCGCCGACGAGCGGACCGTTGATCACCGAGTCGTCCTCGAGCGTCCCGTGCTCCCAGACGCCGTCGACGAGCCGCTTGCAGATGCGAAGCCGCCCATCGGCCGTGAAACGCTCCGAGTAGATCCGGATGCCGTCGCCGACGCAATCGAGGTCATCGCTGTCGGGATCGATCGCGGGCTGCCGGCCGTCGAGCACTGCCTCGGCCTGCCGCCAATGCTGCTGCTGCTCGATCCTCCACCGAAGTCTCGCTGCTCCTGCTGCGTCCACTGCGTCCTCTCTTCGTGTGCCTGCCGGTCCATGCATCGACCGCCCGGAAACCACGCTTGAGAAACGCCCACCCCTCGTGCGAGTGATGCGCCGCCACCAGCTCTGACTGCTTAATAGGCGAAGGCCACCGGGAAGCAGGAAAGTCCCCGGCGCCGGACCCCCGGATGACGCTGATAGTCCCCTGGCTCCTGTTTCCGGCCGTGCTCGGCGCGCTCGCGCTCGGGGCGGGGCTGCTGGTCGAGGAAGCGTCCGGAACGCGCCTCAGAAACGGCCTCCGGATGCCGACGGGCCTGGCGCTGATCATCGTCGCCGGCCTCTTCACCACCGCCACGAAGTCGACGGCGCATCTGACCGTGCCGCTCGCCATCATGCTCGCGGTCGCCGGCTTCCTCCTCGCGACCCGCCGGCGCGAGAGGATCCGCCCGAGCCCCGCCCGCGCGATCCTCGCCACGGCGACGTACGCCGCCTACGCCGCGCCCGTCGTGATGACCGGCCAGGCGACGTTCACCGGCTACGTGAAGCTCGACGACACCGCGTCGTTCCTCGGCTTCACCGACCAGATCATGTCCCGCGGCCGCGATGTCGCCGGCCTCGCGCCCTCGACCTACCAGATCCTCCTCCACCTGAACATCGACGAGGGCTACCCGGTCGGCACGTTCGTCCCGCTCGGGATCGGCTCGAAGCTGACCGGGCAGGACGGTCTCTGGCTCTACCAGCCGCTGATGGCGTTCTACGCGGCGATGGCCGCGCTCGCGCTCTACGCCCTGCTCGGCGGGCTGATCCGGAGCACCGCCCTCCGCGCGTTCACCGCGTTCGTCGCCGCGAACGCCGCGCTCATCTACGCCTACGCCCTCTGGGGCGGCATGAAGGAGATCGCCGCGACGGCGCTCATCGCCCTGACCGCAGCGCTCGTCCCGGTCCGCAAGAAGGAGCTCCGCAGCGCCCGCGCCCAGCTCCCGTTCGCCGTGGCGGCCGCCGCGACGCTCGGCGTGCTCAGCGTCTCCGGGCTGATCTGGGTCGGCCTGCTCGCGATCCCCGCCCTCGTGATCCTCGCCCGCAATGCGCGCCGCAGCTGGAAGGCCGGCGCTCGCCGCCGTCGCGCTCCTCGCCGCGCTCGCGATCCCGTCGCTCGCGATCGCGAGCCAGTTCATCCACTACACCCGCTCGAACCTGCTCACCCACGACGAGCGCTACGGGAACCTGGTGCGCGCGCTCCGCCTGACGCAGGCGTTCGGCATCTGGCCGGGCGGCGACTTCCGGATCGACCCGACCCACTACACGCTCACCCGCATACTGATCGCCGTCGCCGCGCTCGCCGCGATCGGAGCCGCCTTCTACGCCGTCGGGCAGAGGCGCATCCGGCTCCCGCTCGTCGCCGGCACCGTCGTCGCGGCCGCGATCTTCCTCGACCTCGACAGCTCCCCCTGGCTGACCGGGAAGGCGCTCGCGACCGCGAGCCCGTTCCTGGTCGCGCTCGCGCTGCTCGCCGGCGCGATCCTCGCCCAGCGCGGCCATCCGATCCCCGGCGGGATCCTGATCGGCGTCCTCTCCGCTGCGGTGCTCTACTCGGACGTGCTCGGCTACCGCTCGGCGTGGGTCGCCCCGAGAGGCCAGCTGGTCGAGCTGCAGCAGATCGGCAAGCTGTTCGCCGGCCAGGGCCCGGCGCTGATGACGGAGTACCAGCCCTACGGCGTCCGCCACTTCCTGCGCAAGCTCGATGCCGAGGGCGCATCGGAGCTCCGAGTCCGCCAGGTGCCGCTCGCCGACGGCTCGGTCGTCTCGCCCGGCGACTACGCCGACATCGACAGGTTCCGCTACCCGGATCTCCTCACCTACCGCACGCTCGTGCTCAGGCGCTCGCCGGTCGAGAGCCGCCCGGGCGCCCCGTACAGCCTCGTCCTGCGGGGGAAGTGGTACGACGTCTGGCAGCGTCCCCCGACCGGTTCCGAGACCGTGCTCCTGCACATCCCGCTCGGGAACGACCAGGCGCCGTCGGCCGTCCCCGACTGCGGCCTCGTCCGCACGACCGCCGCGGCCGCGGCGACCCGCGGCGGGATGATCGCTGCCGCCTACACCCCGAACCCGACGTTCGTCCCGCTCGGCGCCGGCCCGCTTCCCCCCGGCTGGGTCGGGAGCCCGTCCGATCAGACCGTCGTCACCCCGAGCGGCTCGGCGACCGTGCTCGCGACCGTCGACGTGCCGGCCGCCGGAACGTACTCGACCTGGATCCAGGGCACGGCCTGGCGCCGCATCACCCTGAAGATCGACGGCCGTCGCGTCGGCTCGGTCAACACCTCGGGCGGCCTGTACGCCCCGCTCGGGCAGGTGCACCTGTCGGCCGGCAAGCACTTCGTGACGCTCTCCTACGGAAGCCCCGCGCTCGAGCCGGGCGCGACGGCCCCGATCTACCAGCTCGGCCCGCTCGCCCTCACCCCCGTGGGCCTCCCGGCCCCGGTGCGCTACCTGAGGCCCGCTCGGTGGCGGAGCCTCTGCGGCAAGCTCGCCGACTGGATCGAAGTCGTCTCCCGGTGACCTGCGACTAGACCATTGGGCTAGTCGATCCCGCCCGTCGGGAGGCGGCCCGGCCGCCCCACCTGAGGCTTACTGACAGAGGAACGGGGTTGGGAGCTCGATGAACAGAAGGATTCAGGTGGGGCACTGGACGGTCTGGCGGTCTTGCCGTCAGCCGCTCACGCTGAGCTCACCGAAGTCGGGGATGGGGGTGCCTGGCGTGGGTTGCGTCAGGTTGCGGAGGAGTGAGGCGGCGCCGCCGGCATTGAGCCTGCGGCAGCCGCTTCCTCCCCGTGCGTTCTGCTCGCCGAAGCGGCCGGTCGTGCGCAGAGCCTGGGACTGCCCCGGCCCGCGGTAGACGATCGCCGATCCGGGCCGAAGGGCCCAGGCGCTGCTTCCGCTCGAACTCAGGCCCTCAGCCGAGGGATTTCTACCCCTTCAGGGGGATCCACCAGTGGCTTAGTTCGGGCGATACCAGTCGGGACGAGGCCCGGTGACGCGCTTCGTCTCAGGTCGAGGACAGCGAGCCTCGCCTGCGGCACAAACGCAATGC
>CAVXKB010000008.1:0-171771 GCA_963762215.1 uncultured Actinomycetota bacterium | reverse complement strand
CTTCAGGTCGATGTCGTAGAGCGCCGCCTCGTGGGCCGCGGGGTTGCGGTCACCGACCGCCTCGCGCGGCACCACCGGGCGGTAGCCGTACTGCAGGACGTCCACCGCGGTCGCCCGGACGCAGCCGGAGGTCGACGCTCCCGTGACGATCACGCTGTCGCACCCGTGCGACGCGAGCAGGCTCGCGAAGGGCGTGCCGAAGAAGGCAGATGCGAACAGCTTGTTGAGCACCGGCTCGTTCGGGCGCGGCGCGATCCGGTCGTCGATCTCGACCCACCGGGAGCCCGCGGCCAGCGTGAGCAGCACCGGCACCTTGTCGATGAACGTCTTCGCGACGGCCTTGTCACCCTCGCTGTACGAGACGGTCGTGTAGACGACCGGGGCCTCGGCCCGCCGCGCCGCGTCGAGCAGCTTCCGGATCGCCTCGATCGTGTCGTCGAGGTCGCAGACGAGCGGCGACGCCGGGTCCGTGAAGCCGTTGTTCATGTCGATGATGACGAGCGCGGGCCGACGGCCCACGCCGCCGGCCCGCTGTCCGAAGCCCTCGTGCTGACCGCTCATCTAGACCCCCTCACGCTCGCGGATGCGGGCGAGCGTCACAGCACCGTCCTCGAGCGGCGACCAGCGCAGTGGCTTCGCCGGCGTCGGCGGCTCGAGCCCCGTCTCCGCCTTGCAGTTCGCGAGCGCCTCCTCGAGCGGCGGCCCGAAGTCGAACGCGAGCGGCTCCCCGCGCTCGCTGCTCTGACGGGCACGCTCCTCCGCGGTTGCCTCGGTGTCCACCGAGCCGTCGGCGCCGAAGACGACGCCGTAGCTCGCCAGCGCCTTCTCGCGCGAGACGAGGCCGAGCTCGACGTCGCGGGCGACGGCCTCGACGGGACGGTCGAGGCGATCCTTCCACCCACCGCCGCCGGCCGTCCGGTAGACGAGCATGTCTCCCGGCGCGACCTCGACGTTGTCGCACTTCGACGGCAGGCGCTCCTCGCTGCCGTCGACGCGGACGAGGAGCTTCTCGGAACGAGAGCCGGGCTGGCCACCGAGCACGCCCCAGGGACGCGACAGCCAGCGATCATCGTGGATCGAGACCTCGCCAGGCTCGAGATAGACGTAGCGCTTCTCGACGCCGTTGCCGCCGCGGTGGAGGCCCGCGCCGCCCGAGTCGGTGATCGTCGTGTAGCCGTCGATCCGCATCGGGTAGTAGGCCTCGAGGTACTCGGTCGGGATGTTCTCGAAGAGCGGCCACCAGGAGTGGCCGTCCATCCCGTCGCCGATCGGCCGCCCGGGGATGCCGCCGAAGAGGATCTCCATCGAGTAGAAGAACTCCCCGTCCTCGCCCCAGCCCGAGTACAGCATGTACGGCGAGGTGCCGTAGCCGGCCGCGGTGTTCAGCTCGGGGGCCAGTTTGCAGAGCGCGCCGCCGAGAACGTCGAACTGGCGGGCGAGGGCGTGCGTCCGGCAACCGAGCGCCGCCGGGAACCGCGGCTTGAGCAGGCAGCCCTCCGGCATCACGACGTGCAGGAGCGGATAGAAGCCGTCGTTGAAGAGGATCTGGGGATCATTGACCATGATCAGGTAGATCCCGATGAACATCTTGAACATGCCCTCGGAGAGGTAGAAGTTGATCGGCCCGAGAGCCTGCGGGTCGGTGCCCGTCCAGTCGAAGAAGGCGTCGTCGCCTTCGCGCCAGATGGTCAGCTTCATCTTGAAGGGGCCGTTGCCGAGCCCGTCGTCGTCGATGTAGTCCTCGAAGCTCTGCGGCTCCTCGGGGATCGCCAGCTGGATGAGGGTGCGCATCGCCTCGTACGTCCGGTTGAGGAGCGCCTCGAGAGCCGCGAGGTACGTCTCCTTCCCGAACCGCTCGCACAGGTCGAGCACGCGCCGCTCCCCTGCCCGGCAGCCCGCGACGATCGCGAACAGGTCCGCGCGGTTCATCTGGGGGAGCCGGACGTTGTTGAGAATCAGCCGGAGAACGTCCTCCTGCACCACCCCGCGCTCGATCAGCTTGATCGGCGGGATGATGATCCCCTCCTCGAAGACCGTGCGGGCGCCGGTCGGCAGCGACCCTGGCAGCGGGCCGCCCGCGTCCATCTGGTGGCCGAACTGGCTCGACCAGCCGACCAGCTCGTCCTCGAAGAAGATCGGCAACAAGACCAGCCAATCGTTTGTATGCGAGATCGATCCTGAACATTTAAAGGGATCTGAAGTAAGGATCACGTCACCCGGGTACACGCCGCGATCCCAGTCGGCCATCATCTCGCTGATGTAGGCGCCGAACTGGCCGACGACCATGCGGCCGCGGGGGTCGGTGATCATCGGGAACTCGTCGTGCTGCTCGCGGATGACCGGGCTCATCGCCGAGCGGAAGAGCACCGCGTCCATCTCGAACCGGGCGTTCTTCAGTGCGCCTTCGATGATGTCGAGCGTGACCGGATCGACCGTGACGTCGATGGGGATCTCGGCGATCCGGAGCTCGTCCTGGTGTGTGGTTGTCATCGCCGCCCTCTCAGTTGTCCGGGTTGATCAGGATGTTGAAGTTGACGTCGACCTCGGCCGTGTAACCGGGGAGCACGACGGTCGTCGAGTCGAACTCCGTCACGATCGCCGGGCCGTCGAACCGCATCTGCGGCCGGAGCTTCGACCTGTCGTAGATCTTCGTCGCGTGCTGCCGGCCTTCGAACCAGACCTGGTGCTCGTCGACGATTGCGCCAGCCGCGTCCGTGCCGCCTGGTTCGCCGACTGCCAGCTCCGGCTTGGGCACGCTGCCGAAGCCGACGGCGCGCAGGTTGACGATCTCCGCCGCCGTGTCGGGCATCCGGAAACCGTAGAGCTGCTCGTGGAGCTGGTTGAAGCGCTCCTCGAGTCCCGCGACGCCGGCCGTCCGGATCTCCTCGGGGTCGATGGCGATCGGGATCTCGTAACCCTGGCCGCGGTAGCGCATGTCGGCCGTGTAGGTGATCGTCCGCGTGTCGTCGGCGATCCCCTCGCTCTCGAGCCACTCGTCGGCGCGGCCTCCGAGCCCGTCGAGCAGCCTGGCGATCTCCGCCGGCTCGGCCGCCGAGAGCACGCGGATGTAGGTCTGGGCGAACTCGTCGCGGAAGTCGGCGACCAGGTCGCCGATGGCACAGAGCAGCCCCGGTGCAGGCGGGACGAGCACGGGGAAGGAGCCCATCAGCCGGGCGACGGCGTTGGCGTGGAGCGGGCCGGCGCCGCCGTAGGCGACGAGCGCGAAGTCGCGTGGGTCATGTCCACGCTGGACGGAGACGAGCCGCAGGGCACCCGCCATGTTCTCGTTGACGATCGCGAGCATTCCCTCGGCGGCCTCCTCGGCGGAGCCGAGCCCCATCGCGTCGGCGATCGTCTGCACGGCAGTGCGCGCCGCCTCGACATCGAGCGACATCTCGCCGCCCAGAAGCTGCGGCGGCAGGTGCCCGAGGACGACGTTCGCGTCGGTTACCGTGGGCAGCTCGCCGCCCCGGCCGTACGCGGCCGGCCCAGGCGCGGCACCTGCCGACTCCGGCCCGACGCGAAGAGCCTTCGTAAGCTGCGGGACGTGGGCGATCGAGCCGCCGCCCGCGCCGACGGTGTGGACGTCGACCGACGGGACCCGGATGCGGAAGTGCGAGATCGACGTCTCGCGGCCGATCGTCGGCTGACCGTTCTGGCAGAGCGCGACGTCCGTTGACGTCCCGCCCATGTCGAACGTGAGGATGTCGTCGAACCCGGCCTTGGCCGCGACGAAGAGGGCGCCGGCGACGCCGCCCGAGGGGCCGGAGAGCACCGCGTAGATCGGGTTGCGCGCTGCCTCCCGCGTGGTCATCAGGCCGGCGTCGGAGCGAAGGATGTTCACGTCCGCCTTTGCGCCGATCGCCTGCAGCTCGGACTGGAGGCGCCCGACGTAGCTCTCGACCTTCGGCCGGACGTACGAGTTCATGCACGCGGTCACCGCTCGCTCGTACTCGCGGATCTCCGGCAGGACCTGCGCGCTGAGCGTCACCGGGAAGCCCGGGTAGAGCCGCTCGACGATCGCGCCCACCTGCTCCTCATGTGCCGCGTTGACGTAGCTGTTGACGAGCGCGACGGTCAGCGACTCGATCCCCGAGCCGACCAGGTCGTGGACGATCTCCTCGATCTGCGCCTCGTCGACCGGGACGATCACATTGCCTCGCGCGTCGAGGCGTTCGACGGCCTCGCGCGTGTCGGCGAGGGACGCCGGCGGGTCGGGCTTGATCATGATGATCCACCCGGCAAGCGGGCCCGGCGTCTGGGAGCGGGCCAGGTGAAGGATCTGGCGGAACCCCTTCGTCGTGATCAGGCCGACGCGCGCGCCCTTCGACTCGAGCACGGCGTTCGTCGCGACCGTGGTGCCGTGGAGAATGTTCTGCAGCTCGCCGACCTCGATGCCGGCCTCGTCGCAGATCCGGCGAACGCCGGTGAGCACGCCCTCGGAGGGGTCATGCGGCGTCGACGGCGTCTTGACGCGGAACTGGGCGCCGCCGTTGCCCTCGGACACGAGGAAGAGGTCGGTGAAGGTACCTCCGACATCCACCCCCAGCCTGTACGTCATGTAGTCCTCCTTGTCTTAGCCGGCAACCGGCGCGAACGTGCCGGCCTTGTAGACCTGACCCTCGAGCTCGCGCCCGAGTTGTGATTCGAGCCACTTCGCGACGTCGATGAGCGCACCGAGGTCGATCCCGGTCTCGACGCCTTCGCCGTGAAAGAGGTAGACGAGGTCCTCGGTCGCGATGTTCCCCGTCGCCCGAGGGGCGAACGGGCAGCCGCCGATCCCTCCGACCGAGGCGTCGAACACCGTCGCCCCGGCCTCGAGCGCCGCGTACGCGTTCGCGAAGCCGATGTTGCGCGTGTTGTGAAGATGAACGCCGACGGGGACCCCGAGCTGCGCAACGCGCGCGACGAGGTCGCGCACCTGGCGCGGCACCCCGACGCCCACGGTGTCAGCCAGCACGATCTCGGCCGCCCCGGCCCGCGCGAGCTGCGCGGCGAGCTCGGCCACGCGGCCCGGGTCGACAGCGCCCTCGAAGGGGCAGCCGAACGCGACGCCGATCGTGGCGGTAGCGCGGACGCCGTCCGCGGTTGCTCGCTCGAGGATCCGCTCGCCCTGCGCCAGGCCCTCCTCGACCGAGGCGTTGGAGTTGCGGCGGTTGAACTCCTCGGTTGCGGCGAAGGCGAAGTGGACCTCGTCGAGCCCACAGGCGTGGAGCCGGTCGTAGCCCTTCTCGTTCAGGGCGAGACCGGCGTAGACGACCCCGGCGCGCCGCTCGATCGCCGCGACGACCTCCTCCGCTCCGGCCATCTGCGGGACCGCCTTCGGGCTGACGAAGCTCACGGCCTCGATGCGGGGTACGCCCGCCGCCGCGAGCAGGTCGACCAGCTTGGCACGGACGGGCGGCTCGAGCGTGACCGGCTGGTTCTGGAGGCCGTCCCTCGGCCCGACGTCGCAGATGGTGACAGTCATACGACTCCTTCCTCGCGCAGGGCGCCGAGCTCGGCGTCGGTGAGACCGAGCAGGCCGCTGAAGATCTCCTCGTTGTGGCTGCCCTCCTGCCACGTCCCCGACCACTGCACCTCGCCGGGCGTGTCCGAGAACTTGGGGACGATCCCGGGGCCGATGTACGGGCCGAACTCCGGATCGACGTGCTCGACGAGCATCTCCCGCGCCTTGTACTGGGGGTCGTCGAAGATCTCGGCCATCGTGTAGATCGGGCCGCAGACGACTCCGGCCTCGTTGAGGATCCGATCGATCTCGCTCGCGTCGTGCCTGCCTGCCCAGTCTGCGACGATCCCCTCGATCTCCTGCTGGTTCTCGCCGCGCGGGACATGCGTCGCGAAGCGCGGGTCGTCGGCCAGCTCGGGACGGCCCATCGCGTCGCAGAGCCGGCGGAACACGCCGTCCTGGTTCGCGGCGATCACCATCCACAGGTTGTCGCGCGACTTGAAGATGTTCGACGGCGCGATGCCCTTCAGGTGGGTGCCCATCGGCTCGCGGACGAGCCCGAGCCGGTCGTACTCGGGGACGGCACTCTCGAGCAGCGCGAACGATGCCTCCATCAGCGAGACGTCGACGACCTGCCCCCGCCCGTGGCCGAGCACGTCGCGGTAGTAGAGCGCGGCAAGGATGCCCTGGACGGCGAACATCGCGGCGAGCGAGTCCCCGAGCGAGATTCCCGCGCGCGGCGGCGGCTCGTCCGGAAACCCGTTGATGTGGCGGAGCCCGCCCATCGCCTCGGCGACGGAGGCGTAGCCCGCGCGCTCGGCGTACGGTCCCGTCTGGCCGTACCCGGAGATGCGCGCGAGGACGACGCCGGGATTGGCCGCCGAAAGCTTGTCGTAGCCGAGGTTCCACCGCTCGAGCGTGCCGGGGCGGAAGTTCTCGGAGACGACATCCGCGACACGCACGAGCTCGAGTAGGAGCTCCTGTCCCCTCGGCCCCCGCAGGTTCAGCGTGATGCATTTCTTGTTCCGCGCCTGGACGGGCCACCACAGGGTGCGACCCTCATAGCGGGCCTGGCCCCAGTCGCGGAGCGGATCCGGCTTGCCGGGCGGCTCGATCTTGATCACCTCGGCGCCCATGTCGCCGAGCAGCCGGCCGGCGAAGGGCCCGGCGAGCAGTGTGCCGAGCTCGATCAGCCGCAGGCCCGCAAGCGGCCCGGGGCCCCTCGTAATCGACCCGTCCCTCATCGAGTCACCATCCGCTCCCAAGCTCTACCAGGCCGTCCAACCGCCGTCGACTGCGAGTACGTGCCCGGTCACCATCGTGGCCTGATCCGAGGCGAGAAAGACGACTGCGCCGACGACCTCCGAGGGTGCGCCGATGCGCCCCATCGGCATGCGCCGGAGCACGTCGGCGCGGAACGCCTCGTCCTCGAACATCGGTCGGGTCAGCGGCGTGTCGATGAAGGTCGGCGCGACCGCATTGACGGTGATGCCCGCCGGGGCCCACTCGACCGCAAGCGCGCGTACGAGCCCGTTCACGGCGTGCTTGCTCGCGCAGTACGCGGCCCGCCCGGGGTAGCCGACCTCTCCCAACTGGGAGGAGATCGCCACGATCCGGCCGCCGCGACCCCCCGATCCGATCGCGGCGGCGAACGCCCGGCAGGTGAGGTACGTACCGCGGAGGTTCGTCTCGACGATGAGATCGAAGTCGTCGATCGGTTGCTCGAGCGTCGGGCCTGGGCGGTTGATCCCCGCCGCCGTGACGCAGATCGAAAGGCCGTCATGGGCGGCGGCCATCTCGACGAGACGGTCGACGTCGGCCGGCGACCGGACGTCTCCGACGCACGTCTCTGCCCGCCTGCCACGCTCTCCGACCTCTTCGGCAACCGCTGCCAGCTCCGCGGCCGAGCGGGAGAAGAGCGTGACGTCCGCGCCCGCCTCGGCGAGAGCAAGCGCGACCGCGCGGCCGATGCCTCGCCCCGCTCCGGTCACGATCGCGTGCCGGCCGTCGAGCCGTTGCGTCGGGAGCACCGGAGCGAACGCGGTGCTCATCCTTCGACCTCACGCCGAAGCTGGGCGAGGCCGGCGTACGCGCGATCGCGGCGCGCGAGCAGCTCGTCGGCCTCTTCCTGCGACAGCTCCAGGAACCCCCGCCCGGACTTGACCCCGAAGTCGCCTCTCCGGACGTGCTCACCCAGAAGAGCGGGAGCCGAGAAGCCCGGGCCGAGCCCGCGCTCGAGCGTCTCGTAGATGTCCGCATAGACGTCGAGACCAGCCAAGTCGGCAATCGTGAACGGCCCGAAGAACGGGAGCCGGAAGCCGAACGACGAGCGCACGACTTCGTCGACCTGCTCTGGCGTGGCGAGCCCGTCCTCCACGATCCTTGCCGCTTCCCGGAACATCGCGAACTGGATCCGGTTGGCGACGAACCCCGGCCCGTCACCGACGACGACGGCGGCCTTCCCGAGGCGCGTCAGCGCTTCCACGACCTGTTGCACGACCTGGTCGCCGGTCGCAGGACCGGGGATCACCTCGACGCACGGGACGAGGAGCGGCGGCACGAACCAGTGCATACCGAGGAACCGGGCGGGTCGCTGCAGTCCGGTAGCGAGCGCGGTAATCGGGATCGAGGAGGTGTTCGTGGCGATGACGGCGCCGTCTCCGGCGGCCGCCTCGATCGCCTCGTAGACCGTGGCCTTCACCTCGGGACGCTCGACGACCGCCTCGACGATCAGGTCGGCTCCGCTACACCGCCCTCGACCGAGGCTGCGGTGGAAAGGCTCGCTTCGGCCGTCGCGACCGCGCCCGCGCCGACGTGCCCTGCCTCCTCGAGGCGGGAGAGAAGCTCGAGAGCGCGAGCCCGCGCAGCCTCGCTCCGCTCGGGGGTGCTGTCGACGAGAGCCGTCGGAATGCCGTTGGAGGCGAAGACCTGGGCGATCCCGGCACCCATCGTCCCAGCGCCGACGATCGCGACACGGCCCGGCCAGAGGTCGTTCACAGCGACGCTCCGAGCAGCGCCTCGAGCTCGCCGGCGCCGATCTCCTTCGGTGAGCCGACGAGGAGGCGCTGCTGGTCGAGAGCTCCTTGAACGACCGCGGCGAGATCGTCCTCGCCGTACCCGATCTCGCGCAGGCTCAGGGGCGCGCCGACGTCTTCGAGCAGGAGCTCGAGCGATACCGCCAGGTCGTCGCCGCCGTCGAGCAGCCGGGCCGCCGTCGCACACCGTTCCGGCACGGAATCCTCGATGAAGCGGAAGACGGCCGGAGCCGTCACCGCGACTGCGAAACCGTGTGGGATCAACGCTGCCCCGCCGTACCCCGGCGGCTGCCACTCGTGCTTGAGCGACGCGATCGGGTAGGCGAGCGCATGCGGGACATGCACGCCCGCGGCCGAGAACGCCATGCCGGCAATCGTCGAGGCGAGCGCCATCTGCGTGCGCGCCTCGAGGTTGCCGCCGTCCGAGACCGCGGCGCGGAGTGACTGGCCGACGAGCTCGATCGCGCGCTCGCAGAAAGGATCCGAGAACGGGTTCGCCCCCTGATAGGGCGGCCTCTCGGCGAGCGGCCGGGCCGGGCGCGCGTCGTACGAGCTCACCGTGTACGCCTCGAGGGCGTGGAACAGCGCATCGACGCCAACGGAAGCCGTGACGCCGGGCGGGCAGGTCAGGGTCAACTCCGGGTCGACGATCGCAACGGACGGCCGGAGGTACTGGTGCGAGACGCCGGTCTTCGTGCCGAGCCGCGGGAAGTCGATCACCGCGACGGTCGTGACCTCGGACCCGGTGCCCGAAGTGGTGGGAACGGCGACGAGGGGAAGCACCGGGCCGGGAACCTGCCTGCCTCGGCCGATCGGGGCGTTGACGAAGTCGAGCAGCTCTCCGTCATGGGTGGCGAAGAGAGCGCAGAGCTTCGCCGTATCGAGAGCCGAGCCGCCGCCAATCCCGACGAAACCGTCGAAGCCGTCCCGGGCCGCCTCGACGGCCTCCCGAACGGAGGTCTCGCTCGGCTCGCCGGAAATGCGGTCGTAGATGACCGGCTCGACGCCGGCCGCGCGGAGCGACGCCTCGAGGCGCTCCCCGAGACCGGATTCGGTCACGAACCGATCGCAAACGAGAAGCGCGCGAGTGACCCCGAGGCGCCGGGCATGCTCGCCCGTCTCGGCCGCTGACCCTGCGCCGAAGACGACGCGTGCGCTGTTGAACGTGACGATCGTTGCGTTGCCGCTGCTCACGAGCCGCTCGAGGAGACAGGCAGGCGCGCCGCCTCGACGGCCGTGATCGCCTCGTCGATCGAGACGATGTCGCCGTACTTCGCGTCGATGTCGAGCAGCGAGGCGTTGTGCGCATCGATCGCCCTGTCGGCCACGGCCTCCCGGGGCACGAGGACGCGGTAGCCGTACTGGAGAGCGTCCACCGCCGTAGCGCGGACGCATCCCGACGTCGACGCACCGGCGATAACAACCGTGTCGCAGCCTGCAGCCCGCAGCTGCTGATCGAGGTTCGTGCCGAAGAAGGCAGAGGCGAAGAGCTTGACGAGCACGGGCTCCTCGGCGCGCCGACCGAGCCGCGCGTCGACCTCGACCCAGTGGGAGCCGGGCCTGAGCGTGGCGAGCGCCGGCGCCTTCGCCACGAACATCGCGGCGCGCTCGAGGCCTTCCTCGTCGTAGGAAACGGTGGTGAAGAACACCGGCACGGACGCCTCGCGCGCCGCGTCCAGCAGCCCGCGGGTGGCACCAACAGCGGCGTCGCAGTCGCACACCAGGGCCGACTCGGGGTTCGTGAACCCTTCGATGAAGTCGACGACGACGACCGCCGGGTGCTCGCCCGCACCCTGCCGACCCCCGAAACCGCGCGCGTCGTAGACGTCTCGCGCGTTCGGTGGCGTCATCGGGCTTGCCACTCGGCGAGGCCGAGCAGGGCGTTGACGTCGTCGAAGCTCGTGAAGCGATCCGCGAGCGATGCCGTCGTCCGGTCCTGGATGACCGCGCGGCAGAGCTCCTCGTAGGCCTTCGCGAAGACCCAGGTCTGAGTGCTCGGGAAGATGACGAGCTTGTAGCCCATCGTCTCGAGCTCGCCGGTCGGGACGGCGGGCGACCTTCCGGTCTCCGACATGTTCGCGACGGCCGGGGCCGTGCAGCGCTCGGCGAGCGCCGCGTACTCCTCCACCGACCGTGGAGCGTCGACGAAGACGAGATCGGCCCCTGCCTCGGCGTAGGCGTTGCAGCGGGCGATCGTGTCCTCGAGCCCCGTCACCTGCAGCGCGTCCGAGCGGGCGATGATCAGCGTCTCGTCGGACCGGCGAGCCGCGACGGCGGCGCTGACCTTGATCACCATCTCCGCCGTCGGGATCACCTCCTTGCCCTCCATGTGCCCGCAGCGCTTGGGTGAGACCTGATCCTCGATCTGCACCGCGTTGGCGCCGACCGCCTCGAGCTCACGCGTCGTCAGCCAGACGCCGGCCTCGGACCCGTAGCCCGTGTCGGCGTCGACGATGATCGGGAGGTCGGTGGCGCCACGCATGCGGCGGACGCTCTCGACGACCTCGGCGCGGCCGACGAGGCCCACGTCGGGAAGGCCGAAATGGTGTGCGGCGAGCGCGTAACCGCCGTGGTACAGCGCCTCGACGCCGGCTCGTTCCGCGATGCGCGCGGTGAGACCGTCGTGTGCGCCGAGGGCGACGAGGGCTCCCGGTTCCGCCAGCCTGGATCGTAGGCTCATCGTCATGCGTGTCCTCCTGTCGGGGCGTGGCCGAAGTCGAAGGGCTCGACCGGCCCGCGCTGCTCGCTGATTCGCGCGCGCTCGGCCTGGGTGGCAGCGCGGTCGACGGTGCCGCCCTCGATGACGACGCCGTACTCGAGACGTGCCGCGTCGGCCGAGACGAGATCCCGCAGCACGTCGCGCAGGACGAGGGCGGGGTCGCGGTCGAGCGGGTCACCCCACCCGCCGGCACCGGCTGTCCGGAACACGAGCGAGTCGCCTGCGCCCACCGGCACCTGGTCGATCTTGGACGGCAGCTCGACCACCTCGCCCGAGGCGCGAATCAGCGTCTTGGTGCTGCAGCCGCCGTGGCGCCCGCCGTTGATCCCCCACGGAGGGATCGTGGCGCGGTCGTCGTTCACGGTGAACGCGCCCGGCCCGAGGAACACGTAGGTCTTCTCGATCGCGGTTCCCCCGCGGTGGAGCCCGGCGCCGCCGGTGTCGCGCGCCGGGACGTAGCTCGAGATCCGCACCGGGTAGTAGCTCTCCGCGTACTCCGAGGGAGTCGTCCGGAAGAGCGGCCACCACGAGTGGCCGTCGAGCCCGTCGGCCGAGTACCGGGCCGGAAGCCCGCCGAAGAGCAGCTCGACGAACTGGAAGTAATCGCCGGTCGCGTCGTAGCCGGAGAAGACGAAGAACGGGCTCGTCCCGTACCCGGCCGCCATCGACAGGTCGGGTGCGTTCTGGCCGAGGGCACCGCTCATGCAGTCGAAGAGGCGGGTGTGGACGTTGAGCCGGTTCGACAGCGGGGCGGGGAACTTCGGGTTCAGCAGCGAGCCTTCGGGCAGCGTCACCTCGAAGACGTCGTAGATCCCGTCGTTGAAGAGGATCTCCGGGTCGAACGCCATGATCATGTAGATCCCGAGGAACAGCTTGCAGAGTCCCTCGTGGATGTGGAAGTTGATCGAGCCCGGCGCCTGGTCGTCGGTCCCCGTCCAGTCCGCGTGGCAGACATCGCCCTCCCGCCAGATCGTCAGCACCATCTTGAACGGGCCGTTGCCGAGGCCGTCGTCGTCGACCCAGTCGGTGAAGGTGACGGGCTCCTCCGGGATGTACCGCCGGATGATGTGCGCCATCGCGCCGCGTGTCCGCTCGAGCAGCGCGTCACAGGCGCCCTCGAACGTGTCGGGCCCGAAGCGCTCGCAGATCTCGACGACCCGCCGCTCCGCCGCGCGGCAGCCCCCGATGATCGCCATCAGGTCGCTTCGGTTCGTATCCGGCGTACGCGTGTTGTTGAGGATCACCTCGAGCGCCGTCTCGTTGAGGACGCCGCGGTCGAAGATCTTGATCGGCGGGATGCGGATCCCCTCCTCCCAGATCGAGAGCGCGTCGGAGACCTGGCTGCCGGGCGCCTTCCCACCCACGTCCATCATGTGGCCGAAGAGCGAGGCGAACGCGACCCGCTTGCCCTCGAAGAAGATCGGCAGGATCACGAGCCAGTCGTTGCAGTGGGAGATCGACCCCTTGCAGAGGTACGGGTCGTTCAGGAGGATCACGTCACCCTCGCCGATCTCGCCGCCGAAGCGGTCGATCACCTCGGGGATGTAGGAGCCGAACTGGCCGACGACCATCTGGCCGCGGCCGTTGCAGATCATCGGGAACTCGTCGTGCTGCACGCGGATCATCGGCGACATGGCCGCACGCCGGACGACCTCGTCCATCTCGAAGCGCGCGTTGAGGAGCGCGTTCTCGATCAGGTCGAGGGTGGCGACATCGATCGCGGTCTTCACAGTTCCCGCTCCCGGCACCGGCTGAGCCGGTGCCTCCGCTCATTGGTGCGCTCCGTCGAGCCTACGCTCACGTCGCCTCCTCGGGCCGGATCAGCAGGTTCATCCAGGGATCGACGACGGCCCGGTGGCCGGGGAGCACGACCGTGGTTGCGTCGTATTGCTCGACGATCGCGTAGCCCTCGATCGTCATCCCGGGCTCGAGCGCGGCGCGCGCGTAGGTCGGGACGTCGATCGTTCCCTCGGGCGTCCAGACCTCGTGGGTGCCGGTCTGCGCCTCCGACGCATCCGGACCGCCCTCCGGGCGGGCCTCGAGCTCCGGCAGCGGTACCCGGCCGGTGGCGATCACCCTCAGGTTGACGATCTCGGCGCCACCCTCGAGCACGAAGCCGTAGAGCCGCGTGTGCTGCTCTCCGAACCTGCGCTCGAGCGCTGCGAGCTCCAGCGCAGCGAGCTCGGCGCCGTCGAGCTCGATCGGGATCTCGTAGCCCTGACGGCTGTAGCGCATGTCGAGGATGAACCGGACGTCCTGGTCGGCGACGTCGACGCTTTCGGAGTCGAGCCAGTCGCGCGCCCGAGCGGTCAGCACGTCGAACGGCTTGCGGACCGCATCCGGCGTGGTGGCGGCGATGCTTTTCACGAACGTCTGGCTGAACTCGTTCTTGATCTCGGAGGCGATGAAGCCGAGCGCCGAGAGTACCCCCGACTCCTCCGGCACGATCACTGGGTAGCAGTTGAGGATGCGCGCCAACGCGTTCGCGTGCAGGCCGCCCGCACCGCCGAAGGCCACCAGCGCGAAATCGCTCGGCACACGTCCGCGCTGCACCGTGACGACTCGGAGCGCTCCGAGCATCGCCTCGTCGACCATGCTCACGATGGCGCGAGCGGTCTCCTCGACGCCGGCCCCGCGTACCCCGGCGACGCGGGCAACGGCCTCGTAGGCGGCGTCGGTGTCGAGCTCGAACTCGCCGCCGAGAAGTCGCGGCGGGAGATGACCGAGAACGACGTTCGCATCGGTGACGGTCGCCGCCGTCCCACCGCGGCCGTAGCAGGCCGGGCCGGGAACTGCGCCGGCGCTCTCGGGGCCGACGCGAAGCGCGCCGGTCGCCTCGACGACGTAGGCGATCGAGCCTCCGCCGGCGCCGATGCTGGCGACGTCGACAGCAGGCGCGCGGACCGGGAAGTCGCCGACCTTCGTCTCCCGCGTGATCTCCGGCCGGCCCGAGACGCAGACGGCGACGTCGGTCGAGGTGCCTCCCATGTCGAAGGTCAGGATGCGGTCGAACCCCGCGTGACCGGCGACGAAGGACGCGCCGCTGACTCCACCCGCAGGGCCCGAGAGGACCGTCTGGACTGCGTTCTTGCACGCCGACTCGAGGCTCATCAGCCCCCCGTCGGAGCGCACGACCTGGAGCGGCGCGCGCACCTTCGCCGCCACGAGCCCGTCCCGGACGTTCGTCAGGTACTTCTCGAGCGCGGGAGCGACGTACGCGTTCATCAGCGTCGTCACGGTGCGCTCGTACTCGCGGAACTCGGGGAGGATCTCGGACGAGATCGACACCGGGAGATCGGGGGCGACCGAGGCGGCGATCTCGGCGATCACCCGCTCGTGGCGACCGTTCGCGTGGGCGTTCAGCAGGCAGACGGTCAGAGCCTCGACACCGTCGGCGACGAGCTCCTCGACGGCCTCGCGCACCGCCGCCTCGTCGATCGGCTCGACGATCGAGCCATCCGCGCCGGTCCGCTCGGGCACCTCGCGGACGTAGCGGGTGTCGGTGAGGGGCTCAGGCTTCTCGTAGACCATGAAGCCGAACAGCGGCCCCGGCGTCCACGCCTCGGCGAGATGGAGGATGTGCCGGAACCCACGTGTGACGATCAGGCCCACGAGAGCCCCGCGGCGCTCGAGCACGGCGTTCGTCGCGACGGTCGTCCCGTGGAGAATGGCGTCGAACTCGGGCAGGCCGACGTCCGCCCGTGCCGCGGCGAGGCGGATGCCCTCGATCACGCCGACCGACTGGTCCTGGGGCGTGCTCGGCGTCTTCGCGAGCCAAACCCGCTGATCCGCGCTGTCGTACAGGACGACGTCCGTGAAGGTCCCGCCGACGTCGACCCCGAGCCGGTAGGTCATGCGGTCTCGCTCGCCAGGACGGCCGCAGCGCGGTACTTCTCGACCCGCACGTCGCAGCTGCGGGCGTGGCCCTCGAAGTTCTCGATCCGGCACTGGCGCGCGCAGATCTCGCCGATCATCGCGCTCGCCGCGTCATCGCACTCCTGGAAGGTGACCGTCTTGAGGAACTTCCCGACCCAGAGGCCGCCCGTGTAGCGCGCTGCCCCGCCGGTTGGAAGGATGTGGTTCGTCCCGATCGTCTTGTCGCCGTAGGCGACCGTGGTCGCCTCGCCGAGGAAGAGGGCGCCGTAGTTCGTCATCCGCTCGAGGTACCAGCGCGGGTCCGTGGTGTGGATCTCGACGTGCTCGAAGCCGTACGCATCGGCGGCGGCGAGCGCCTCGTCGTCCGAATCGACGACGACCACCTCGCCATAACCCTCCCAGGCCTGAGCCGCGATCTCAGCGGTCGACAGGGTCTCGAGCTGCACGGCGATCTGGCGGAGCGTCTCCTCGGCGACCGCCTGCGACGTCGTAACGAGCACGGCCGGCGAGGCAGGGCCATGCTCGGCCTGGCCCAGGAGGTCAGCGGCGACGATCACCGGGTCGGCGGTCTCGTCCGCGACGACCAGGATCTCGGTCGGGCCGGCGACGAGGTCGATGCCCACCTTTCCGAACAGCCGGCGCTTGGCCTCGACGACGTACGCGTTGCCCGGCCCCACGAGGAAGTCCACCGGGGCGATCGTCTCGGTCCCGAGCGCCAGCCCCGCCAGTGCCTGGACGCCACCCAAGATGTAGATCTCGTCCGCGCCTGCGAGATGCATGGCGGCGACGGTGGCGTCGGGCACGCGCCCGTCGAGCGGCGGCGTGCAGGCCGCGACCCGCTCGACGCCTGCGACCTTGGCCGTGACGATGCTCATGTGGGCGGAGGCCACCATCGGATACCGGCCGCCCGGCACGTACGCGCCGACGTTCTTGATCGGGATGTGCCTATGCCCCAGGCGGACACCCGGGAGCGTCTCGACCTCGAGATCCGTCATCGTCGCGCGCTGCGCGCGGGCGAACGTCCGCACCTGCTCCTGGCCGAAGGCGATGTCGTCGAGCACCTGGGTCGGGACCCGTGCGAGGCTCGCCGCGATCTCGTCGGCGGTGAGCCGGAAGGCCTCCGGCTCCCAGCCGTCGAGACGGGCCGAGTAGCGCCGCACAGCGGCGTCTCCATCCGCTGCGACGGCGGAGACGATCTCGTCTACGACCGCCGCGACGGCCTCGTCATTTTCTGCGCGCTCCTGCGTGCGCGAGGGCTTCTTGAGCGTCTCCACAACCTTGTCTGCCTCTCGGATTGACTACGTATGCATAAACCTCAGACACTGATCTTGTCAAATCGCGGCAGGTGCCGTCTGCGATGCTCCTGAACATGGCCGTAACGAGCAAGGACATCGCGCGCAAGCTGCGGGTCAGCCAGTCGACCGTCTCGCGCGCGCTCCGTGGCGATCCCCGCGTCGCCCCCGACACGGCAGCGCGCGTCCTCGAGGCTGCGCGCCAGATGAACTACACCCCGAATCTGGCCGCCCGGAGCCTGATCACGCGCCGGACCGGCACGGTCGGCGTGGTGGTGAGCGACATCACGAACCCGTTCTACCCGGAGCTCCTCGACATCCTCCACAACGAGCTGGCGCTCGCCGGCTACCGGACGATCCTCTTCAACGAGCAGACGGATGCGTCCGTCGAGCAGCACGTGGGCGAGCTCGTCAACGGGGCCGCGGTCGACGGCCTCCTCTACGTCTCGGCGACGCTCGGCACCCCGCTCCCAGGGCAGGGCGCGCGCAACCTCCCCGTCGTGCTGGTGAATCGCTACATCGACTCGGCCCCCGTGGACACGGTCGTCTCGGACAACTACCGGGGAGGCCGGCTCGTCGCCGAGGCAATGATCGCGCTTGGCCACAGGCGAATCGCGCTGATCACCGGCCCCGAGAACACCACGACGAGCCGCGACCGCGAGCGCGGCTTTCGGGAGCAGCTCCTGGCGAGCGGCGTCCAGCTCGACGAGACGCTCCGGCGCGTCGGCCAGTTCAGCCACGGCAGCGGATATCAGTGGTGCCTCGACCTGCTCGCCGCCGAGCCTCGCCCGACGGCGATCTTCGCGGCGAACGACGTGATCGCGTTCGGAGCTCTCGACGCTGCCCGTCGCGTCGGCGTTCGCGTCCCGGCCGAGCTCTCGATCGTCGGCTTCGACGACATCGACATGGCCGGCTGGGAGGGCTTCAACCTGACGACCGTCCGCCAGCCGCTCGCCGAGATGGGCCGCGCCGCGTCGAAGCTGCTGATCGAGCGGATCGACTCGGAGAGCGAGCTTCCTCCACGCAGGCGCATCTTCCCGGTCGGCGTTGTCCACCGGGACACGCTCGCGGTCGCTCCCGCCGCCTGAGCGGCGACCGGCCCGACCGACCCCAGATTGACACGCTTTCGCACAGGTTGTATTTTCGCGAGGTCGTATGACTACGTATGCATTGTCGTCGGTGCCTAACTAGTCCGTCCCCACCCTGTCCAACCTCGTACCAGGCGACAACGCACCAACCGCTTCGGGGAGCGTTCATCAATCGTTTCGACACCGAAAGGACGTAACAGCATGACGCGCAAGACAACGCGTTGGATTTCGCTCGCGGTGCTCGTCGTAGCCGCAGCCGTGTTCACCACCGGCGCAATGGGATCGAGCAAGGCGGGCCCCCTGTCCGGCAAGAAGGTCGGGGTCATCATCTGCACCAACCA
This sequence comes from uncultured Actinomycetota bacterium, assembly GCA_963762215.1. Lineage (GTDB taxonomy): Bacteria > Actinomycetota > Thermoleophilia > Gaiellales > Gaiellaceae > PALSA-600. The sequence continues at coordinate 153,971 of CAVXKB010000008.1, read as the reverse complement.
GAATCCGTTCTGCGCAGCCTGGGCGAACACGCGTCAAGAGCGGGCTCGAGAAGCAGGGGGCGAGCGTCACCGTCCTGACCTCCGTGTTCGATCCCGCCGTCGACGCGCAGAACATGAACCGCCTGATCGCGGACAAGCCCGACCTGATCATCTCGGTGCCGTCGAGCGCATCCGCGATCGTGCCGTCCTACATCCGGGCCAAGCAGGCGGGCATCCCCGTCCTCGGCGCGATCGGTCGCCAGTCAGCGGCCGGTGCGAAGCTCGTGACGGCGGAAGCACGCACGGACGACCCGGCACTCGGTAGGTTCGCGGCTATGAACCTCGTCGAGGGCATGAAGAAGGCGGGCTTCACCAAGGGCAACGTGATCGCACTGACGGGCACCGCCAGCCAGAACAACGTGACCGACCGCATGGCGACGTTCACCGCGTACATGAAGAAGTTCCCGCAGTACAAGGTCGTCGCGATCGAGGACGCGAACTGGGATCAGGCGACCTCGGCCAAGGACACGCAGGAGCTGCTCTCGAAGTACGCCTCGCAGGGCGGCATCCAGGGCGCCTACGGCATGGCCGACAACATGGCCGTCGGGATCATCCAGGGCGCCAAGCAGGCAGGCGTGCCGATCGGCGTGGCCAAGAAGGGCCTGATCATCACGGGCAGCAACTGCCTCGCAGTCGGCATCAACGCGATCAAGGCCGGCCAGGAGTACGGCACGGGGACCCAGGCGCCGCAGGTCGAGGCGGCACTCGCGGTCAAGCTGGCGGCTCAGATCCTGAGCGGCAAGACGCCGAGCCCGAAGGTTCAGTACGTCAAGGAGCAGCGCATCACCTCGGCGAACGTAGCCCAGCTCTCGAAGCTCTGCACCTTCTAACGAGACCGGCTCCGATTCGATGAGCGGAGAACGGGATCCGGCGGAGATTTCGGCCGGGTCCCGTTCTCGCTCTGACGACCAGACCGGCCCGCCGGTGCTCCTCGAGGTCGTCGATTTCTCCAAGTCGTACGGCCCGGTCAAGGCCGTTCGCGGCCTTTCGCTCGACGTCCGGGTCGGCGAGGTGCACGCGATCTGCGGGCACAACGGGGCGGGCAAGAGCACCCTCGTGAAGGCCCTCGTCGGCCTGGTCAGGCCCGACGAGGGCGTGATCCGCCTCGACGGCCAGGAGCTCTCGCTCCGCAACCCGCACGAGGCCCAGGCGCACGGGATCGCGCTCGTGAACCAGGAGCTGAGCCTCGTGCCCGAGCTCAGCGTCGAGGACAACATCTTCCTCGGGGGGCTCAACGTGCCCCTCCTCTACCGAAAGCGGCGCCTGTCCGAGCAGGCCCGGAGCGTCCTCGACCAGCTCGGGCTCCGCCACGTGCGCCTCGGCACTCCGGTCGAGACCCTCTCGATCGGCGAGCGCCAGCTCGTCGAGATCGCCCGCCTGCTCGTCCGCGACGCTCGCCTGCTCATCCTCGACGAGCCGACCGCGACGCTGAGCAAGCCCGAGATCGAGCGGGTCTTCAAAGCGACGCGCGACCTCGTTGCGCAGGGTCGCAGCGTGATCTTCGTGTCGCACCGGCTCGACGAGGTCTTCGAGCTCTGCGACCGCGTGACGGTTCTACGGGACGGGATCCGGGTCGGGACGCACGACATCAAGGAGATCGACCGACGCTCCCTGATCGAGCACATGCTCGGCGAGATGGAGGGGGCGAAGACGCAGGTCGAGCACGAGCACGCCGTGCCCGGGTCTGGCGCGGAGGTGGTGAGGATCGACCGCCTCCACGTCGCAGGCAGCGTCGAGGACTTGTCGCTCTCGCTCGAGAGCGGGATCATCACGGGGCTCGCGGGGCAGGTCGGGTCCGGCACGAGCACGGTCCTCCGCGCGCTCGGCGGGCTCGTGCCGAACGCGTCCGGCGCGATCGAGGTCAACGGCCGGCAGGTGCCCCTGAACACCCCGCGGCGCGCTGCCGACGCCGGCGTCCTCTACATCCCGAACGACCGCCAGCGCGAGGGCCTCTTCCTCGGGCAGGCGGTGGAGCGCAACCTGACGGTCACGCGGCTCCGGCGGTTGAGCCGGCTCGGGGTCCTGCTGCGGCGCCGGATCCAGCGCAGCGCCCGCGACCTCGCGACCATGGTCGCCGTCCCGCACGACCGGCTCGGCTCGCCGGCCGCCAGCCTCAGCGGCGGCAATCAGCAGAAGGTCCTGCTCGGCCGGGCGCTGCAGCTCGACGGGACAGCCTTGCTTGCGCTCGACGAGCCGACGCGCGGTGTGGATGTCGGCGGGCGCACCGAGATCCACAACCTCGTCCGCGAGGCGGCACGCAAGGGCACGGCCGTGATCTTCTCGTCGACGGAGCTCGACGAGATCCTCGACCTTTCCGACGTCGTCGTCACCATCTTCGCGGGCCGCATCGTGTCGATCGTCCCGCGGGCGCAGGCGTCGGCGTCGGCGATCCTCGCGGACATGACGATCAGCCAGGGCGCGGAGAGCGGAGCGTCCTCGTGAGCGACCACATGACCGCCGCCATGAGCCGCTTCGGGCTGGAGCGCCGGCCGATGCGGCTCGCCGACGCGGCGCTCGCAATCTGGATCGCCGTCCTCGTGGCGGTGACGGTCTACGGCGCCGCGACGACGACCGGGTTCCTGACCTGGAGCAACTTCAAGGCGATCCTGACCGCGGCGTCGTTCGTCGGGATCATCGCCGTCGGGCTGACGGTGATCATCCTGAGCGGCAATCTCTTCTCGCTCGCGCTCGGCCAGACCGCCGCGATCTCCGCGATGGTCTTCCTCTACGCGCTCCGATTCGACCTCGGCATCGCGATCGTCCTCACGCTGCTCCTGGGCCTCGCGATCGGCGCGGTTCAAGGCTTCGCGGTCGGCGCCTGGGGGGCGAACCCGATCATCATCACGATCGGCGCCGCGGGCCTGATGGAGGGCATGGCGGTGTGGCTCTCGAGCGGGCAGAGCATCGTCCCGCCCGTGGGAGCGACGAGCTGGGAGCGCCTCGCGAACCCGGTTCTGGGCTTGCCCGCGCCGGTCTACTTCTTCATCGCCGTCACGATCATCCTGGCGGTCGTGATGCGCAGGACGCGGTTCGGACGTCAGATCTATCTGCTCGGCGAGAACCGGGTCGCCGCGCGTGCAGCCGCCCTGCCGATCACGCTGCTGACGGTCGGGGCCTTCGGGATCGCGTCGCTCTACACCGCGGGATCGGGAATCCTGATCGGCGCGTCGAGCGCCAACGCCTCCCTGCTCCTCACAGGGAGCTACACGTACGACGCGATCGCCGCCGCTCTCGTCGGCGGGAACGCAGTGACCGGAGGGCGGGGGTCGATCGCGCGGACCGCTCTGGGCGCGATCTTCATCGCGACGATCTCCGACATGCTGCTTCTGCGCGGCTACTCGACGGGCGTGCAGATCCTCGTCCGCGGCATCATCGTGGTCGTCGTCGTCGTTCTCACCAACCTGAGGCAGCGGGGCCGATGAGCACGGTCGAGACGACCCGTCGTCGCCCCCGTGCCGTCCGACCTGGCGCCCTACGCGATCCTCGCCGGGATGGTCATCGCGCTGGCTCTCGTGCCTGTCCTCACGCAGTACACGGTGCGCACGGCCAACGTCTACGACATCTTCCAGAACTTCGCCTCGTACGGCCTCGTTGCGCTCGCGCTCGGGATCACGATGATCGCGGGCGAGTTCGACCTCTCCGTCTCGTCCGTCTACCTGTTCGGCGGCATGGTCGCGGTGCTGACGGGCGGCGGCTCGCCGGCGGTCGGCATCATCGCGGCGCTCGGCGCGGCGGCCGTCGTCGGTCTCGTTCAGGGCGGCCTGATCGCGAGATTTCGGCTGAACTCGATGCCGGTCACCCTCGGCGGCTATCTGATCGTCCTCGGGATCACCTACATCCTCGGGCACTCGAAGAGCGTGATGTACAGCAACTACACCGTCGGCCTCAGGCTCGACAGCCCGATCCTGCAGATCTTCTCGATCCGGAGCCTCATCTCCCTGGGGATCTTCGTGGTCGCCGCGCTCGTGCTCCGCTATCTGCGGGTCGGCCGCGACCTTCGCGCAATCGGCGGCGACAGGCGAGCAGCGCGCGTGGCGGGCGTCCCGGTCGATCGCCTGCTCGTCGGCGTGTTCGTCGTGGCGGCGCTCGGGGCCGCACTGCCCGGCGCCCTGCTCAGCTACAGCCTCGCGACCGCGAGCCCGACCAACATCGGCTTCGACGTCCTGACGTTCTCAGCGACCGCGGCGCTGATCGGAGGGGTCAGCCTGTCGGGCGGCAAGGGCGGCGCGGTCGGGATCGCGGCGGGCGTCCTGTCGCTGAGCGTGCTCGAGGAGATCCTCTCCATCCTCGGCTCCCCCGACTACGTCTCGAGCCTGATCACCGGCGGCCTGCTCATCCTCTTCACGATCATCTGGGCGCCCGACCTCTCGCAGTGGTTCCGGACGATGCGGGCTCCCGCCGCCGTCGAGGATCACCCGTGACAGAGGCGCAGCAGATCCGCCTCGACCCGGACCCGCTCGAGCCGTACCTCCTCTCGCAGGGCTTTCGCGTCGGAGACCTCGTGATCGTCTCGGGCCAGGCAGCCCTCGACGAGCATGGGAACATCGTCGGCGCGGGCGACTTCGACGCGCAGGCGGAGCAGGTCTTCCGCAACCTCGAGCGTGTCCTCGAGGCCGGCGGCTCGAGCCTCGAGCGGGTAGTGAAGGTCACGATCTACCTCACCGACATGGCGAACTTCGGGAAGATCGTCGAGCTGAGAAGGCGCTGGTTCACGCCGCCCTACCCCGCAGACACGATCGTCGAGGTGCGTGGCGCTTGCGCTTCCGGAGCTCGAGATCGAGATCGAGGCGATTGCGACCTCGTCGGGCTGAGGCTCGGCGTCAGTCCGGGCACTCGGGTGAATCATCACACCGGGAAGTACCGAGAGGCACCCAACAAACTGGGTAGCGTCCACCGCTGACGTGACGAGGTCGAGCTCAGCCGGGATCGACACCATCCCCCGGTTGGTCGAACGGGTGGCCCTGGAGGACTCAGACCGCCCTGCACTGATGGCGCCGGGACGCGAACCGGTCGACTACGGCGGGCTCTACCGCTCACTCGGCTCCGTGGCTGCTCAGACCAACGAGCTCGGGATCAAGCCAACCGATCGCGTTGCCCTCGTCGTACAGAACGGTCCTGAAGCCGCAAGCGCATTCCTTGCGCTCGCCTGTGCCGCGACCTGTGCGCCCCTTAACCCGTCGTATCGCCGCGAGGAAATGGATTTCTACCTCGATGATCTCCAGGCGCGAGCCGTCGTTGTCTGTCGCACCCTCGATTCACCGGTTCGCGAGGCCGCAAAGGCCCGCGGGATCGCCGTGCTGGAGCTTGATTTCCACGCAAAGACGCCCGCCGGGGTCTTCAGCCTCGGTATCGGGACCAGCCCGAGCTCCTCCGAGATGCCGCAGCGCCGCCCGGATGATGTTGCGCTCCTCCTGCACACGTCGGGAACAACATCGCGCCCGAAGCTCGTGCCACTGACCCAGTGGAACCTGGTCGCCTCTGCGCGAAACGTCTCGAACACGCTGAAGCTGGGGCGTGACGACCGTTGTCTAAACGTGATGCCGCTCTTCCACATCCACGGACTCGTCGCGGCGCTCCTCGCCTCGCTGTACGCGGGCAGCTCGATCGTGTGCAGCCCCGGATTCCACCCGATCCGCTCCTTCGACTGGCTCCGTGATTTCAAGCCGACCTGGATCACCGCTGTGCCGACGATGTACCAGTCGCTTCTCGCGCGTTGCCCCGATCACAGCGGAATCATCCGCGCTCACAACCTGCGCTTCATCCGCTCGTCGTCGGCGTCCCTACCGATCCCAGTTCTCGAGGAGCTCGAGCGGACCTTTAACGTGCCAGTCGTCGAAGCCTATGGAATGACGGAGGCCTCGCACCAGATGGCGAGCAACCCCTTGCCGCCTGGAGACCGTAAGCCGGGTTCCGTGGGTCTCGCGGCCGGCCCTGCAATCGCGATCCTCTCTCCCGATGGCGACAGGCTCCCGACCGGATCGGTTGGCGAGGTCGCCATTCGTGGCGAGAACGTATTCGCCGGCTACGAAGCGAATACCGACGCCAACGCAGCAGCTTTCGTGGAGGACTGGTTCCGGACCGGCGATGAGGGTCTCCTCGACGACGGTGGCTACTTGACCTTGTCCGGTCGAATCAAGGAGCAGATCAACCGAGGCGGCGAAAAGATCTCGCCACTCGAGGTTGACGAACGGCTGCTCGCCCATCCAGCAGTAGCTGAAGCTGTGACCTTCGGGGTGCCGGACGTGAGACTTGGCGAGGAGGTCGCCGCAGCGGTGGTGCTCAAGGCCGGGGCTGATGCGGATGAACCCACGCTTCAGAATTTCATCGCTGAGACGCTCGCCCCGTTCAAGGTCCCGCGGAGGATCCTCGTGGTCGAGGGGATCCCGAAGAGCTCGACCGGGAAGATCCAGCGAATCGGCCTCGCGGACCGCCTCGGCGTGTCGTACGTCCATGACGCGCCGGCCGAGTACGTAGCGCCTCGGACCGCGTTCGAGCGATGGCTTGCAGGCATCTGGTCGGACGTCCTAGGGGTACCTTCGATCGGCATCCACGACGATTTCTTTTCCCTCGGCGGCGATTCGATCCTCGGAGCCGAGGCCGTGGCCAGGATTCGTGACCTCACTGGGGACGATGACCTACCTCTGGTCTCGATCGTTCGCGCCCCGACCGTTGCCGGAATGGCACGCGTGTTGGACGGAGACATCGCGGCGCTCTCGCGCTCCGGACCGATCGCGCTGCAACCGAACGCAGCCGGCGACCCATTCTTCTTCGTCCACGGCGGAGACGGAGAGGTGCTCAACTTCGTAGCGCTCGCACGAGCTGTCGGTGCCGAGCACTCCATGTACGGCCTCCGCACACGCGGTATCGACGACGGCGCCGAGCCGTATGCGAGTCTCGATGAGATGGCCGCCGACTACGCCGAAGCCATCAGGTCCATGCACCAGCAAGGGCCCTACGCCATCGGAGGTTTTTGCCTCGGCGGAACGGTCGCGCTCGAGATGGCCCGCCGGCTCGAGTCCGCGGGAGCGACTGTTTCGGTTCTCGTGCTGGTCGACCCGCGTCTTCCGCGCCCAAACGATCTCCGCTACCGGGCGTGGTATCTCCGCCACGGCCTGGCGTCCGTACCGCGCTCGGTTCGCGAAAGGAGCCTCCTGCGATCGGTGGGGGGTCATCTCCGGCGCCGTGTTCGGCGCGATGACGGGGAGAATTGGATGTCCGAGACCGAAGTGGTGATAGCTCGCTTGCGCGAGGCACACGAGCCGAAGGCCTACCTCGGTCCGACCGTCCTGATCTTGAGCGATGACCACGCGCAGTACCACATTCCGACCTGGCACGTCAGGAGGTTCGTACCCAACGCTCGCACCATTCGTCTCCACCTCGGTCATACGCCGATGCTCCAGCCACCCGGCGTCGCCGAGCTCGCTCGGGAGCTGCGCGCCGCCCTGAGGCTCATGGGTTGACGATCGATCAGCCCGGCAGGGAATTGTGCGTCGGAGACATCGATGTCTGGGTATCTCTGCATCCCACGGAGACCTCGGATGCGCTCGTCCACCAAGTCCTCGACCAGTACCTCCACCTCTCTGCGTCAGAGGCCCGGTACACGCGGGATGCGGACGGGCGACCGGTGATTTCCGGCTGCGACGACCTACGCCTCTCGGTCAGCCACACGGAGGGTGCTGTGCTCGTTGCACTCGGAATCCTTTGTCGACTGGGCGTCGACGTCGAGCCGGTCCGTGACCGCGGGCTCCGGAGGCTCCGGCACCACGCACTGACGGGCGTCGAGCTGGACGAGCTCGAGCAGCACGACAGCAGTCACCGCAACGAGGTCTTCCTCGGCTACTGGACACGGAAAGAGGCGCTGCTCAAAGCCGCCGGCACCGGCCTGGCCGTCGAGCCGAGACGGATCGAGTTGCCCCCCTCATGCAGCTCGCCGCATCCGATCGCCGTCCCAGAGAGGCTCGGTCGCGCGATGGACTGGTGGATCGTCGAGCTCGGCCTCGTCGGTTACGTCGCGGCACTCGCGGTCGACATACCGACGCCTCGGGTTCGCGTCATGCTGGTCGAGCGACATTTGACCAACAAATCGCAGAGGGACATTGGCGTCTTGCCAAAGACAGCGTGAATGAGCCGTGAAGGATTCGAACCTTCGACGTGGGTCATGTTGCCCCCTCGTTGCCCCTACGTCTTCGGCAGCCGCCGTTCTTTGAACCACACCGAGAGGTCGAAGAAGTCGCCCGCCGCAAACTTGGGCGAAATCGCTCAGGCCATAGTCTGCGAATAACGAGAATCAAGGAGCAGCACCTAGTCGGCCATCTCCGGCAACCAGGAGCGCTCGCAGTGGTCCTAGCACGCGCGGCTCGCGTGTCCCGCGTAAGCGGAGGCCACAGGCCAGGGTCGCGACCACGTCGCTCGGTCCCGACGCCGCTCTAGACAACCAGCCTGTCCTAACAACCCGTTCGGGTCAGGCGTCGGATGCTTCTTGCTCGCTATCAAGTTAAGACGGGAACGGGTGTCTGACGCGCGATCGAACGATCCACGAGGAACGGATCGGGTCGCGATCTGGGTTGCGCCCAACCAAGCAACGATACGAAGGGAAAGCATGGACGCGACAGGAGCAGAGATGCTTGCCAGGAGCATCGAGCGGCACAGCCACTGGCGTCAAGCCGAGTCGGTGCTTGACGGACGCCAGCCCGCCCGCGATCCCGACTGCGAGTCCCTCATCAGCGTGGGCGACGGGATCCGGGTCTACACGCAACAGGTGACGCGCGACGGCAGCAGACTGAGCCTCTGCAAGCGGCTCGTCAATGGCATCTGGGAGCACGGGACGATCGGGAGCCGTCCTTCGCTGGACACGAAGGGAGCAGGATGAGCAGCCGTCGCGTCGATCACACCAAGACGGTGCGCCAGTGGTCCGACGAAGAGAAGATGAAGATGCAGCAGTGGCTCGATCAGCCGACAGCCCCACCTCCGACCCGCGCAGAAGTGCTCGGCGCGTTCCCCGAACTCTGGGAGCAAGTGCGCAAGTCGAAGCCGAAGTCGAAGTCAACGGACGACGCGTCGTCATGAGCGGCGGCACCATGACGATCGCGCCACGCGACGAACTCACGTCGCTCTTAACACAGGCGTTGCGCGAATGGGCCGTGAAGGATTCGAACCTTCGACCTTGGGATTAAGAGTCCCCTGCTCTACCAACTGAGCTAACGGCCCGCGAGGTATCTAGCCTAGCTCCGTGCGTGTCCTCACGGTCGTCGGGAACCGTCCGCAGTTCATCAAGTCGGCGCCGGTGTCCGCGGCCTTGCGTGAGGCGGGGATCGAGGAGGTCGTGCTGCACACGGGGCAGCACTATGACCGGGAGCTCTCAGATGTCTTCTTCGAGGAGCTCGGGCTCGCGGCACCGCGGTATCGGCTCGAGCTGGAGACCTCCGACCCGGAGGCGATGCGGCCGGCGATCGTTGAGGCGGTGACGGCCGAGAGCCCCGACTGGGTGCTCGTCTTCGGCGACACCAACTCGACGCTCGCGGGCGCCGAGGCGGCGGGCGCGACGCCGCTCGCGCACATCGAGGCGGGACTTCGTAGCTTCGACCTCTCGATGCCGGAGGAGCGCAATCGGATCGCGGTCGACCGGATCTCGCAGCTGCTCTTCTGTCCGGACGAGCGCTCGGCCCGGCAGCTCGAAAGCGAAGGCGTCCCAGGCGAACGGCTCGTGGTCGGCGACGTGATGGCGGACGTTCACCGCCTCTTCGCGCCGATCGCGGCGGAGCGCTCCCAGGCGCTCGAGCGGCTCGGGCTCGAGCCGGGCGGGTACATACTCGTCACGGTTCACCGGGAGGCGAACGTGCGACCCGAACGGCTGCGCCCGGATCGTCGAGGGGCTCAACCGGCTCGAGGAACGAATCGTCTTCCCCGCGCATCCGCGGACGCGCGCCGCGCTCGAGCGGCTCGGGCCGGTCGGCTTCGAGCTGATCCCGCCCGCGAGCTACCTCGACTTCGCGGCGCTCGCCGCTCGCGCGCGGGTCATCCTCACCGACTCCGGCGGGGTGCAGAAGGAGGCCTACTGGAACGGCGTGCCGTGCGTCACCATGCGGCCGAGCACCGAGTGGGTCGACACCGTCGAGGTCGGCGCGAACGTTCTCGTGGACGACGACCCGGACGAAATCGTGCGCGCGGTCACCGCTGCCCGTTTCCCGGACGCACCGCCTGAGCTCTACGGCGACGGCAAGGCAAGCGGTCGCATCGCTGCGGCTCTGTACGCTAGTTCGCCGTGAACGGCTCCTGGGACGTAGCCATCGTGGGCGCCGGTTACGTCGGGCTTCCGCTCGCCGTGACCTTCGCCGATGCAGGTCAGCGCGTGCTGATCCTCGACGTCGTGCCCGAGCTCGTCGACTCGATCAACTCGGGCGCGAGCCACATCGAGGATGTGGCCGACGCGGTGCTCGAGCCGCACGTCTCCGCCGGTCGGATCACGGCCACCCTCGACTACGAGGACATGAAGCAGGCGCACGCGATCCTGATCGCGCTGCCGACGCCGCTGACCAAGCAGCGCGAGCCCGACCTGAGCTACGTCGAGCAGGCCTCGCACGCGATCGGAGCCGTCCTCCAGCCCGGCCAGCTCGTCGTGCTCGAGTCCACGACCTACCCGGGAACGACCCGCGAGGTCGTCAAGCCGATCCTCGAGGAAGAGAGCGGGCTCGTCGCAGGCCAGGACTTCTACCTCGCGATGTCGCCGGAGCGTGTCGACCCGGGCCGCACCGACTGGACGACCAAGACCACGCCGAAGGTCGTCGGCGGGCTCACACCAGCCTGCACCGCGGCGGCCGCAGCCGTGTACCGCACGGCTGTCGACACCGTCCACGAGGTCTCGGCTCCCGAGTCGGCCGAGCTGACGAAGCTGCTCGAGAACATCTATCGCTCGGTCAACATCGCGCTCGTCAACGAGCTCGCGCAGCTCTGCGACCGGATGGGGATCGACGTCTGGGAGGTCGTCGACGCCGCCGCCACGAAGCCGTTCGGCTTCCAGTCCTTCCAGCCCGGACCCGGCCTCGGCGGGCACTGCATCCCGCTCGACCCCTACTACCTCTCGTGGAAGGCGCGCGAGTACGACTTCTCCGCGCGCTTCATCGAGCTGGCAGGCGAGGTCAACAACAACATGCCGTACTTCTGCCGCTCGGTCATCTCGCAGGCGCTGAACCACGGGCTGCAGCGCTCGGTGTCCGGGGCCAGGATCTTGATCCTCGGCGTCGCGTACAAGGCCGACATCGGCGACATGCGCGAGACGCCCGCCGAGAAGCTGATCGAGCTGCTCAAGACCGCCGGCGCCGACGTCAGCTACCACGACCCGCACGTCCCCGAGTTCGACGGGATGACCTCATCGCCCCTCGAGCCTGAGGCCTACGACTGCGTCGCGATCGTCACCGCGCACTCGGCGGTCGACTACGGCGACGTCGTCGCGCGCGCCAAGGTCGTCGTCGACTTCCGCAACGCGACGCGCGGCCACGAGGCAAGCGGGAAGGTGTGGAAGCTTTGAGCGACCCCGTCCGCATCGCGCAGGTGGGCCTCGGCCCGTGGGGCGCGAACCTCGTCCGCAACGTCGACGTCCTCGCCGACCTCGTCTGGATCTGCGACGCCTCCGAGGAGCGGCGCGAGCAGTTCACGCGACGGTTCCCGAACTCGCTCGCGACCGGCTCGTTCGACGAGGTGCTCGCCGATCCCGAGGTCGAGGCAGTCGTGATCGCGACGCCGGTTCCGACCCACTACGGGCTCGCAAAGCAGGCGCTCGAGGCAGGCAAGCACGTCTTCGTCGAGAAGCCGCCCGCGATGCGCGAAGCCGAGATGGCCGAGCTCGTCGAGCTGTCGGAAGCGCGCGGGAAGGTGCTCATGCCGGGGCACCTGCTGCTCTACCACCCGGGCGTACGCAAGCTCAAGGAGCTCGTCGACTCGGGCGATCTCGGCGACGTGCTCTGCATCTATGGCAACCGGCAGAACCTCGGCACGATCCGCAAGGACGAGAACGCGCTCTGGTCGCTCGGCGTCCACGACGTCTCGGTGATCCTTCACCTCGCGAACGAGGAGCCGTCCGAGGTCTGGGCGCACGGCAACGCCTTCCTGAACCCCGGCGTCGAGGACGTCGTCTTCTGCTTCATGCGCTTCCCGAGCGGCAAGATCGCGCACCTCCATCTCTCGTGGCTCGACCCGCACAAGATGCGGAAGCTGACCGTCGTCGGGCGCGACAAGATGGTCGTGTTCGACGACATGGAGCTCGAGCGGAAGGTGACGATCTACGACAAGTGGCCCGAGCAGCCGCTGCAGAACTTCGGCGAATGGCAGACGCGCACCGGTGACATCCTCAGCCCGAAGATCCCGAGTGACGAGCCCCTGAAGCTCGAGCTCTCGCACTTCCTGCGGCTCGTGCGCGAAGGCGGTACCGGCGTCGAGGCGCGCGACGGGCTCGCAGTCGTCCGCGTGCTCGAGCTGCTCCAGAAGTCGCTCGAGAGCGACAGTTGACCGTAGAGATCCACGAGACGGCGATCGTCTACCCGGGCACGGTGCTCGGAGAGGGCGTCAAGGTGCTCGAAGGCGCGGTCGTCGGGAAGCAACCGACCCTCTCGCCGCGCTCGACCGCCAAGCGCGAGCCGCTTGCGCACACGACCGTTGGCGACGGCACCGTGATCTCGACGGGCGCGGTGCTCTTCGCGGGCGCGACGATCGGGGCGCGGGTGATTCTCGGCGACCAGAGCTGCGTGCGCGAACGCGTCACGATCGGCGACGACGTCGTCGTCGGCCGAGGCTCGCTGGTCGAGAACGACACGACGATCGGCGCGATGACGAAGATCCAGGCCGGCGCGTACATCACGGCCTACTCGACGCTCGAAGAGCACGTGTTCATCGCGCCTTGCGTCGTCACGTCGAACGACAACTTCATGGGACGCACCGAGAAGCGGCTCGGGCTGATCAAGGGCCCGACGATCCGCCGGGGTGCGCGCATCGGTGCCGCTGCCGTGCTCTGCCCGGCGATCGAGATCGGCGAGGAGGCATTCGTCGGAGCCGGTGCGGTGGTGACGAAGGACGTCGCGCCGCGGACTCTCGTCGTCGGTAACCCGGCGCGGCGGCTACGCGACGTGCCGGACGAAGAGCTCCTGCCCTAAGAGCTTTGCAGGGCGAGTGAGAGCGAGTAGCGGCCCGGCGCCTTCGTCGGTGCGCCGGCCTCGACCTCGACGTAGTACGTCCCGTCGGCGGTCGCGTGGTAGGCGAGGCGCTCCTGGCCGCTCGTGGCGGTCCCACGTGCCGCGCGATTTGCGAGCACCGTTCTCGCCGGGCCGGTGACGTGAGTCGTGCCCGGGCGCCAGAGGAATAGCGACGTCCGCGCCGGCGCGCCGGCGCCGAGACGCGCAAACAGCGTCTGGCCTCGCTTCAACGTGATCGCGTAGACGTCGATCGGGTCATCCCAGAAGTCGATCGTCGCGTTGACCTTGCGGATCCCCCTCAGCGGGTAGGCCATCGTTCCGGCGTCGTCGTTCGGCTCGTACGCGTCGGCGGCCGGCAGGTCCTGCTCGTTGCCGATCCGGTTGAGCGCGGCCGCAACGTCGAGGGTGCCCCAGCCGGTGAGCGCATCACGCCCGATCGGGCACGGCGCGCAGCCGGTCGACGGGCTCGCGTCGGTCGCGGTCCGTTCGAGGATCCACTCGATCTGGGCCGGGGTCAGCGCTGGATCGACGCCGAGCATCAGCGCCGCGGCAGCGGCAACCTGAGGCGCGGAGAACGACGTCCCGATCCCCGCACGGAACTCGGAGGGGCCGCAGTTCGAGTACGGCATCCCGGCGCAGCCGTAGATCGACGCGTCAACGAGGTTATGCGGGATCGTCGAGAAGATCGGCCCGCCGGGCGCCACCAGGTCGACGTACTGCGGATCGCGATCCGAGTAGTCGGGGACCGCGCCGTTCTCGCGGATCGCACCGACACCGAGCACATGCGGGAGCGCCGCCGGGTAATCGGCGAACTGCCAGGGGGTCGAGGGTGCCTGCGTGCCGTTGCCGACCGCCGCGACGACGAGAACGCCCTTCGACCACGCATACTCGATCGCAGCCTCCTCAGAAGCGGAGTACGAGTCGAGATCGAGGTCACCCGGGTCTCGGATCCCGCCGATCGAGAGGTTGATGACGCGGGCGCCGTGATCGACCGCCCAGCGGATCGCCTTGACCTCTCCGGAGGTGGAGACGTTGCAACTACCGTCGACAACCTTCGCGATCAGCAGGGTCGCGTTGAAGGCCATGCCCGCGATCCCGATGTCGTTGGTCGGGTTGGCGGCGATCTCGCCGGCGATGAAGGTGCCGTGGCCGCAGCTGTCCTTCCGCCAGGAGCCGCCGACGAAGGAGATGCCGCCGGCGATTCGCCCCCGCAGGTCGGGATGGGTTGCGTCGATCCCGGAGTCGATCACCGCGACCCGGACCGACTTCAGATGAGGCCGCGACGGCCAGTGCGTCCACGCGTCATCCTGCGTCAGATACCACTGCTGGGCGGCGTCGGGCTCGGTGTTGTCGAACGCAAGCGCAGCGCTCGCCGGAGCGAGCAGCAAGACGATCAGCAGGAGAGCGAAACGCTTGTACACGGGCGGCCTACCCCACACGGTACGCGACCGCGGGCCGGCCAGGCCGGCTCCCTCTAGGCGGGCTTGACCCGGACCTTGATCAAGGCCCCACGGACATCTCCCGCGGCAAGGCGGTAGCTCGTCGACCCCTTCGGGATCACCGTGAAGGTGAAGGACCCGTCAGCGGCGGGCGTGACCGTGCCGACGGTCGTCCACGTTCCGTCTGCCGACTGAGCCTCGAGCGAGACATCGGTCAGGCCGCGGACGACCCCGCCAAGCGCGACCGGCGTGTTCGGGGTCACGGGCGCCCGCACCGGGGTGAGCGAGAGAAAGCCGATGTCGAACCAGCTCGACCGCAGGCCGAGGTCGTCCCGCACCTGCATCCCGGTCAGCGTCACGGTCGATCCGTTCGAGATAGTCGTCGCTGCCGCGACGCGGCCGGTCGGATCGAGCGTCGTGACGAGGTCGTCGAGACCGCCGCGGAGCCCGAGTGCCTTCGCGGCATCGGCGGAGCCGAGCAGGACGGGCCCCCAGTCATGGTAGGGGGAGAGCGTGTCGTAGGGGTCGGGGACTGCGACGAGGTACGGCACGGGCGTGCCCGTCGCTTCGGCGGCAGACATCGTCTCGCCTCCGGAGCTCGCGGAGAAGTACGTCGTGGCGACCTTGCCGTGGTAGAGAACAACGAGGTTCCTGGTTCCCGTCACCGCCTTCGTGACGGCCTGTGTCTCGGCGTTGATCCCGCCGTAGGCCTGGCTGCGCGAGTCGGCGTAGAGATCGAAGGGGCTCGAGGCGGGAACGCTCCTGATCTGCGCGAGGGCGTAGGAGCGCGCCGCGATCGCCTGCGCCTGAAGGGCGGCGTTCGGCCAGGTCGACGGCATCTCCTCGGAGACCACTCCCGGGAGATAGGACTCGAGCGCGACGAGGTTGATCAGCTGAACGGCCTTACCGTCGGAGGCAAGCACGAGCTTGCCGCGATATGGAAGACCGGCGGCCTCGACGGGCGAGCGGCCCGGCTCGAAGGTGAGCGGCGAGACGAGCCTCTTTCCTTCGACCCGGAGCGATGCGGGCACGGTGAGCGGGCCGGCCGGAAGCGCAAGCCGCGTCCCGGCGCCGTCGACGACGTGCCACGGTGCAGCGGAGCCCAGGACGCACGCTCGGGACCGCGTCGGCCAGGAGCACGCGCACGAGCGGAGAGGTGTCGCGCCCGAGTGACGTCTCGGGGAAGTAGTGCGCGAGGATGCGGGCGGAGGTCCAGCCGTGCAGCGCATAGCCGTAGGCGCCCCACTGCCCCATTCCCATCCCGTGCCCGAAGCCGTGACCCGGTGACGACGAGCGTCGTCGCGGCGGAGCTCGTCGTCACGGTCGTCGTCGTGCCCGTCGTCGTGGAAGAGACCGCGCCCGGAGCTCCGGTCAGTAGCGCCGCGGACGCGCCGCCGGCCGCAACGAGCGCGGCGAACGCCACCGCTGCAACGCGCCGGACCATCCGGGCACGGTACCAGCGCCTTTCGAAGGCGTCCCGAACCGTCACGGGACGAGGTTCGGCTCCGACGGGCGGCCCCCTGCCGCGTCAGCCGGCCAGACGCTTGCCGTACTGCTCTTCGTAGTACGCGCGGTACTCGCCGGACTTGATCGGCTCCCACCAGGCCTGATTCTCGCGATACCAGGCGACCGTCTCCTCGAGCCCGCCGTCCTTGAAGTTGTGCGCGGGAGCCCAGCCGAGCTCGCGAACCTTGGCGGAATCGACCGCGTAACGGCGGTCGTGGCCGGGGCGATCCTCGACGTGGCGGACGAGATCCGGAGAGGCGCCGGTCAGGTCGAGGATCCGCCGGATGACCTCCATGTTCTCGGTCTCCTGGCCGCCGACGTTGTAGATCTCGCCCGACGGCGCCTTGCGCATGACGAGCTCGATCGCGGAGGAATAGTCGTCGGCATGCAGCCATTCGCGTCGCTGACGGCCGTCCCCGTAGACGGGCAGGTCCTTGCCCTCGAAGGCATTCGTGATGAAGAGCGGGATCAGCTTCTCCGGGTACTGGCGCGGCCCGTAGTTGTTGGCCCCGCGCGTGATGCACGCGTCGACGCCGTACGTCCGGATGTAGGCGAGCACCTGCAGGTCGCCGCCGGTCTTCGACGCCGAGTAGGGGCTCGACGGCCGCAGCGGAGCATCCTCGGTGCACGGAAGGGCGCCGTCGGCGATGTCGCCGTAGACCTCGTCGGTCGAGACCTGCACCATCCGGATTCCGGCATGACGCGCGTGGTCGAGCAGCACCTGGGTGCCGAGAACGTCCGTGAGAATGAACTCGGCCGGGCCGAGGATCGAGCGGTCGACGTGAGACTCGGCGGCGAAGTTGACGATCGCGTCGCAGCCCTCGGCGGCCGTCGCGACAGCGGCGGGATCGGCGATATCGCCCTCGTGGAACTCGTGCTCGACGCCCTCGAGGTTGGCGCGGTTGCCGGCGTACGTGAGCTTGTCGAGCACGGCGACCTCATCGCCCGCCGCGGCGAGCCGCCGCACGAAATGCGAACCGATGAAGCCGGCACCGCCGGTGACCAGGACCCTCATCCGGGGAACGATGCTAGCCGCCGCGGACAGCGCGAACGGAGGGGAGCGACGCAAGCACGATCGTCGACCCGCCGAGCCAGCCCGCCGCCAGCAACAGGGTCGCCTCCGTTCCGATCGCTGCCGACACCGGGCCCGCGAGGGCGAGCCCGACCGGGTTGAAGACCAGCGAGCCGAACCAGTCGTACGACGACACACGCGAGAGCGAGGCCGCCGGGATGTTCCGCTGGAGCGTCGTATCCCAGAGCACCTGTCCGCTCGCCATGCCCGCACCGCCGACGAGCCAGCTCACGATGAGCACCCAGCCCGGGACGATGAACGCCAGGAGCAGGTTCGGTACCGCGACGAGCCCGAAGGCGAGGCAGCAGGCGACGAGAGGGCGATGCGGACGGAGGCCGAGCACGACCACCCCGGCGAGCAAGCCGCCGACCCCTTGCGCCGACATCGCGGCAGCCCAGACGCCGGCGCCGCCGTAGTGCTCGTTCGAGATCTGCGGCCCGACGACGGTCGCCGCGGCCGTAAAGAGGTTCCCGACCGAGCCGAGGAAGATCACGATCACCCAGACCCAGGTACGCGACCAGAACTCGCGCCACCCCTCCGCCAGGTCATGCACGAAACGCTGGGGGATCGGCGGGACGTGCGCAGGGAGGTGCAGGAGCGCGAGTGAGACTGCGCTGACGCCGAACGTGGCCGCGTCGACGCCAAGGGCCCACCCCGGGCCGGCTGCGACGACGAGGATCCCGGCGACCGCGGGCCCCGCGATCTTCGCCGTCGAGTCCGAGAGGGCGCGGAGCGCGTTCGCGGGTTGGAGCTGCTCGGCGGAGACCGTCAGCGGCAGCAAACCGGTGAGTGCCGGATAGAAGAACCCTGCCGCCACGCCCGAGGCAGCCTGGAGCGCGATCAGCTCCCAGAGCGTCGCGTCGCCGGACACGAGCAGCACAGCCGTGACCCCGAGCGCGACCATCCGAACGAGGTCGGCGGCAACCATCAACCGCCGGCGCGAGACGCGGTCCGCGACGACACCCCCGGCGATCACCGTGAGCACGAGCGGCGCCCGCGATGCCGCGATCACGAGCCCGACGTCCGTGACCGACCCCGTCAGGTCGAGGACGGCGAACGAGAGCGCGATCAGAAGCATCGCATCGCCGATCACCGACACCGTCTGCCCGGCGTAGAAGAGCCGGAACTCGCGCTCGCGCAGGACGGCGAGCGCTTCGCTCAGCCGATGCGGCGGAGACACTCGCGCAGGCCGTCGCGCCAGTGGGGAAGCTCGGGAGCGCCCTTCTCGGAGCGGAGCACCGAGTAGGCGGGCCGTGGCGCCTTTGCGCCGAACTCGGCCGTCGTGATCGGCCGGACGCGGCAGTCGAGGCCGGCCTCCTCGAAGATCGCCTCGGCGAACTCCGCCCAGGTGCAATCGCCGGCTGCCGCGACGTGATAGACGCCGTAGGGGAGCGCAACGACGGCACGGACTGCCGCCGCAAGATGCCCGGTGTAGGTCGGGCAGCCGCGCTGATCGGTGACGACGCTCACCTCGTCGCGCTCGGCGCCGAGCCGAAGCATCGTGCGGACGAAGTTATGCCCGACCGGCCCGAAGAGCCAGGACGAACGGACGATCCACGCCTCACCACCCGCGGCTGCCTCGCCGTGCAGCTTCGTGCGGCCGTAGGCGCCGAGCGGATGGGGCGAGTCGGACTCGACGTACGGCGCGCCCTTCGTGCCGTCGAAGACGTAGTCGGAGGAGAAGTAGACGAGCGGCACACCGAGCGCCGCGGCGTTCTGCGTTCCGCCGACGTTGACCGCCGCAGCGCCCTGAGGGTCGTCCTCGGCGCCGTCCACGTTCGTCCACGCCGCCGCGTGCAAGACGAGCTCGACGCCGCCCGCGTCCGGAAGAGGGTGGCAGACGTCCCACTCCGCCCGCGTCAGCGCGCGAGCGTCGCGGGAACTCCTCGGCCAGCGCATGGCCGAGCTGCCCCCCGGCGCCCGTGATCAGGACGCCGCGGTCTTGTCCCGGTCCGAGAGAAGCGGCGATCGCGTGCTCCAGAGGTCGACGACGCGTGGATCGTCCCAGGGAATCCCTTGCTCGTCGGGGTTGGCTGCGTCGTACTCCTCGGTGACGAGGTAACAGAAGAGCGCGTCGGTGAGCGCCTCGTAGCCGTGCGCACGCGTCCCCGGGACGTAGATCGCGACCGAGTTCTCGTCGCCGATGTCCTCGGTGAACGTCTCGCCGGTCTCGAGGTCGAGCACGACGACCCGCACCATCCCCGAGAGGCAGACGAACAGGTCGTCCTGGCCGCGCTTGTGGAAGTGCAGGCCGCGGATCACGCCCTGCTTCGACCAGGAGAGGTTCGCCTGGCGAAACGGCTTCGGGCAGAGTGCTGGCCCGGCCGAGCTCGCTGAACCAGCCGCGCTCGTCCTGGTGCCTCGTCAGCGGGAACCGCTCGACGATCACTTGTTCACTCCGGTCTCCTCGATCTTCTGCCCGAGCGCCGCGAGGTCGCTCCAGTGCTTGCCGCCGTCGTGCCACCAGCCCTCGACGCGACAGACCGAGAGCTCGCCGCGCTGCGCGTAGGCCCGGTTGACGTCGGTGATCTCGAGCTCACCACGCGACGACGGTGCGAGCGAGTCGATGATCTCGAACACGTCGGGCGGGTAGCAGTAGAGCCCGACCACGGCATCCCTGGACGGCGGCTCGGGATAGCGCAGGTCGACCACCCCGGCCTTTTCGACGATGTCGGCGATCCGGCCGTCCTCACCGTAGGCCACGACCCCGAAGTTGACTGCGTCGTCCACCTCGCTGACGAATACCTGGGCCCCGTCGCCCCAGCCCGCGATCGCGGCGGCCTGCGAGTTCTCGAAGATGTTGTCGCCGAGGCACACCACGAGCTTCTCGCCGCGCGCGAAGTCCCGCGCCATGCCGACGACCTGGGCGATCCCGCCCGGGGCGACCTGCACCTTGTAGCTCAGGTCGAGCTCGAAGAGCGGCTCGCCCGTCGTGCGCGCCTGCACGTGGCCGTCCCCGAGCAGGTCGATGAAGTCGCCCGCATGCTGCTGTCCCGTCACGAGCAGCACCTCGGTCACCCCGACCCGCTGCAGCAGCTGCAGCGGGTAGTAGACCATCGGCCATCGACCCACGGGAAGCAGGTGCTTGTTGGTGACGCGCGTCAGCTCTTCGAGCCGTGTCGCGGAACCACCCGCGCAGATGAGGCCCTTCATCGCGAGGCGATGCTAACCGGGCGACGGGTCGACGGCGGGCTTGAGATGCGTCTCGAGCGGCGAGGGCCTCACGCGAACGAGCTTCGCGGGCGCCGGGGGAAGCCACCAGTTCCAGCGGTCGAGGATCGCCATCATGCTCGGCACGAGCAGGCAGCGAACGATTGTCGCATCGACGAAGATCGCGACTGCGAGGCCGAGCCCGAACTCCTGCAGCCCGACGATGCTGCCGGCGACGAACCCGGAGAACGCGGCGCACATGATGATCGCGGCCGCGGTGATGATCCGCCCGGTCTTCTCGAGCCCGAGCTCGACCGCGGTCGCGTTGTCAGCGCCCTCGTCCCAGGCCTCGCGCATCCGTGTGACCAGGAAGACCTCGTAGTCCATCGAGAGGCCGAACAGCATCGCGAAGAGGAAGATCGGGATCCAGCCTTCGACCTGGGAGAACTGGTAGAGGCCGAAGAGATCCTGGCCGAGCCCGTAGCGGAAGAACACCACGAGCATCCCGTACGCGGCGGCCACCGAGAGCAGGTTGAGCAGCACCGCCTTGAGCGGAAGAAGCAGCGAGCGGAACGCGCGCATCAGCAGGAAGTAGGTCAGCACGAGCACTGCGAAGATCAGCGGCACGAAGTAGGTGTAGGCCTGATGGAGGAAGTCGACCCCCTGGCCGGGCCCGCCGCCGACGAGCACCTGGGTCGTCGCGGGAAAGCCGGCGGCCGGGATCAGGTCGCCGCGGAGCCGTTTGACGAACGCCTGGGCCTCGGGGAAGCCGTAGTCGTGATGGCCGGCGACGAGGATCTGCTCGTAACGCCGGCTCGAGTCGATGAAGCGGCTCGTCGTGCCGGTGTAGACCTTCGCCACCTCCGGGTCCTGCTCGAGCGCGGCGACGAGCCGCTTGACGGCGGCTTGCGTCGGCGCGGCGAGCACCGGCCCGTCGGGGCTGATCACGAGGATCTGTGCCGGCGCGACGGCGCCGGGCCCGACCGCCGCTCGGAGCAGGTCGAAGCCCTTCACCGACTGGGAGGTGCGCGGGATGCCGAACGTCGATCCCGGCGTCAGCTGGAGCCGGATCGCAGGCACCGCCATCGCGATCAGCACGGCCGAGCCGCAGGCGAGGTAGACGAGCGGACGCTTCATGATCGAGCGGGCAAGCCGCGCCCAGAAGCCGTCGTCTGTCGCCTTCGGCTCGCGGCGCAGCAACCGGTGGCGCACGGTTCCCTTGCGGCCGTAGAACGAGAGCAGCACCGGTTGCAGGGTCACGGCGCCGATGATCGAGACGACGGGGATCAGGAAACCGGCGACGCCGAGCATCCGGATGAACGGCAGCGGCATCGCCACGAGCAGCGAGAGGCCGAGCGCAACGGCGATGCCCGAGAACACGACCGCTCGACCGGCGGTCTGCATGGTGCGGATCACGGCTTCGTCGATCTCGAGCCCACCCGCGAGCTCCTCGCGGAAGCGGTAGACGATCAGCAGCGAGTAGTCGACTGCGATCCCCAAGCCGATCAGCTGGACGAGATTCGTCGCGTAGGTCGGCGTCGCCCAGATGCTCGCGACGCCGTAGACGATCCCGAGCGTGCCGGTGATCGTGCACGCCGCGAAGATCAGCGGGATCGTCACCGCCCACGAGAGCCCGAAGACGGCCAGGAGCACGAGCAGCGCGATCGGCACGGCGATCGCGAGCTCACCGTGTTTCAGATCGCGGTTGAAGACCGGGTCGAGGTCGTGCTGGATCGCGGCGGCACCGGTGACGTAGACGTTCTCGACCCCGGTCGGGGTGCCGAGCGCGCGCGATCACCTTGTCGGTGTAGCCCTTCGCCTGCGCGAGGTTCAGCGTCGAGCTGATGTCGCCGTAGACGACGGTCTTCCCGGCCGGTGTCGTCGCGACGTTGAAGTTCAGAGGCTTCCCGCCCGGGACGGCGGCGGCGGCGCGGCCCACCGCGGTGGCGAGCTCCTGCCTGAGCGCGGGCGCGTCGCTTCGCGGCGCCCTTCGGCAGCTCGAAGACGACGGTGAACGAGCCGTCCGAACGGTCGCCGTAGTGCACCTCGAGGTCGTGACGCACGGTCTCGGACGCGGTGCCCGGAACGGAGAAGGTGTTGGAGAGGATCGCCGAGAGCTTCGAGCTCGCGAAGCCGCCGATCAGGAAGACGACGATCCAGGCCGCCAGAACCAAGCGCCGATGCCGGAGCACGAAGCGAGTCCAGGCGACCACGTCCCAGACGGTACCCGCTCCCGGAGCCGGCAAAGCCGGCACCTTCGCTATCGCGGCTCCGGCAAGCCTACGCCGCCACCGACCGGATACCTTTAGGCGCGTGACGCGCCGGGACAAGCTGACGCCCGAGCATCTGCAGGCGGAGATCGAGGAGCTCTTCTCGGAGCTCTGGCACGTCCCGCGCTTCGCGGGCCTCCGCCGTGGCTTCCGCCCGAACGTCGACAGCTACCGCACCGACGACCCTCCCGAGCTGACGGTCGTCGTCGAGGTGCCCGGGATCGACCCGACGAGCCTCACGATCGCGGTCAGCGAGCGAACGCTCGTCGTCTCCGGAGAGCGGGCCCGCGAGCGCTCCGACGGCCGCGTCTACCAGCAGATGGAGATCGAGTACGGCCCGTTCCAGCGGCAGGTGCGGCTGAGCGAGGACGTCGACCCGGCGAACGCGCAGGCCCGCTACGAGCACGGGATCGTGACGATCACGCTCCCGATCGTCGCGAAGCCGCTGCTCGGGCCCCGGATCACGATCGTGGTGGAGCGCCATGGGTGACATGGAGTTCGACGTCCCCGACGACTTCGAGACCGAGATCGAGCTGCCGGCGTCGCTGCCCGTGCTGGCGCTCAAGGACACGGTCGTCTTCCCGCAGTCGATGATGCCGCTCGCGATCGGGCAGGAGCGCTCGATCCGCCTGATCGACGACGTGGTCGCCGGCGACCGGCTCCTGGCGCTCGTGACGGCGCGCGACGCCTCGATCGACGCGCCCGGCTTCGACGACATCTACACCGTCGGGACGGTCGCGGTCGTCCACAAGATGCTGAAGATCCCCGACGGGACGCTGCGCATCCTCGTCGGCGGCCTCCAGCGCGTGAAGCTCGTCGCCCCGGTCTCGACGGATCCGTACCTGGTCGCCGAGTTCGACGCGCTGCCGGACGAGAACGAGGAGACGCCCGAGGTCGAGGCGCTCACGCGGAACGTCCAGGGCCTCTTCGCGCAGATCATCGGGCTCGCGCCGTACCTGCCCGCCGAGCTGCAGCTCGCCGCGACGAACGTCGACGACGGCAGCGCGCTCGCGCACCTCGTCGCCTCGACGCTCCGCACGATCCCGACCGAGGAGCGCCAGGAGCTGCTCGAGGAGCCGAACGTCGAGAAGCGCCTGCGCCGCGTGTCGGCGATCCTGTCGCGCGAGGTCGAGGTGCTCGAGCTCGGCTCGAAGATCCAGTCGCAGGTCCAG
Source organism: uncultured Actinomycetota bacterium (assembly GCA_963762215.1). Classification (GTDB taxonomy): domain Bacteria; phylum Actinomycetota; class Thermoleophilia; order Gaiellales; family Gaiellaceae; genus PALSA-600. The sequence continues at coordinate 130,142 of CAVXKB010000008.1, read as the reverse complement.
TCCGAGATGGAGAAGGGTCAGCGCGAGTACTTCCTGCGCCAGCAGCTGAAGGCGATCCAGCAGGAGCTCGGCGAGGGCGACCCGGAGCAGGCCGAGGTGAACGAGCTGCGCGAGCGGCTCGCCGAGCTGAACCTGCCCGAGGAGGTGCGCAAGTCCGCCGACCGCGAGCTCGGCCGGCTCGAGCGGCTCCCGCCCGCCGCCGCCGAGTACGGCGTGATCCGCAACTACCTGGAGTGGATCCAGACTCTGCCGTGGGACGTCTCGACCGAGGACAACCTCGACCTCGAGAACGCCCGCAGCGTGCTCGACCGCGACCACTTCGACCTCGAGAAGGTGAAGGACCGGATCGTCGAGCACCTCGCGGTGGCAAAGCTCCGGAACGAGATCTCGGGCCAGATCCTCTGCTTCGTCGGGCCGCCCGGCGTCGGCAAGACCTCGCTGGGCCAGTCGATCGCGAAGGCGCTCGGCCGCAAGTTCGTGCGCATGTCGGTCGGCGGCGTCCGCGACGAGGCCGAGATCCGCGGTCACCGCCGCACGTACATCGGCGCGATGCCGGGCACGATCATCCGCTCGCTCCGCGACGCCGAGTCGCGCAACCCGGTGATCCTGATCGACGAGATCGACAAGATGGGCGCCGACTTCCGCGGCGACCCGTCGAGCGCGATGCTCGAGGTGCTCGACCCCGAGCAGAACAAGACCTTCCGCGACCACTACCTCGACCTCCCGTTCGACCTGTCGAAGGTGCTGTTCATCTGCACCGCGAACACGCTCGACACGATCCCGGGGCCGCTGCTCGACCGGATGGACACGATCTCGCTGTCGGGCTACACGGACGTCGAGAAGCTCGCGATCGCCAAGCGCTACCTGCTGCCCAAGCAGCTCGCGGAAGCCGGCCTCAAGCGCTCGCAGCTGACGATGTCGGACACCCAGCTGCGGACGGTGATCCGCGAGTACACGCGCGAGGCGGGCGTCCGGAGCCTCGAGCGCCGGCTGGCGGACATCTGCCGCAAGGCTGCCACCCAGGTCGCGAAGGGCAAGGCGCAGAAGATGCGCGTCGACGACAAGCGGCTGCGCGAGTGGCTCGGGCCGCGCCGGTTCAGCGGCGAGGTCCGGCGGCGCACGTCGCAGGCGGGCGTCGCGACCGGTCTTGCCTATACGACTGCCGGCGGCGACGTCCTGTTCATCGAGGCGGCCGCGTACCCGGGCAAGGGCGACCTGATCATCACCGGTCAGCTCGGGGACGTGATGAAGGAGTCGGCGAAGGCCGCGCTCTCGTGGGTCCGGTCGCACACACGCGAGCTGGGCGTCGAGGACAAATGGTTCGAGGAGCACGACCTCCACATCCACGTGCCCGCCGGTGCCGTGCCCAAGGACGGGCCGTCGGCGGGGGTGACGATCGCGACGGCGATCGCGTCGCTCGTTCGCGAAGAGCGGATCGCGGACGACGTCGGGATGACGGGCGAGATCACGCTCACGGGACAGGTGCTGCCGATCGGCGGTATTCGCGAGAAGTCTCTCGCCGCGCAGCGGGCCGGCCTGAAGCGGATCATCCTGCCGCGCGAGAACATGGAAGACCTGAGCGAGCTTCCGCCCGAGACCCGCGAGGCGCTGACGTTCATCCCGGCCGACACGGTCGAGGACGTGTTCGCCGCGGCGTTCGACGGCAAGCGGCCGGCGCGCTCGTCGCGCGGCCTCTCGGCCGTCGACAAGCAGGCCGCGCGGTCGAGCGGTTGACCCGGGCGGCGCTCCTCGCCGCAATCGCGCTGCTCTTCCCGGCACAGGCGGCGCAGCCGGAGCCTGCGCCGCGCCGAAGGCAAGCCCTGCCTACACCGCCCGCGTCGAGGCGGCGCTTTCATCCCGCGCAGACCTCTGGGGCTCGCAGCTCCTGCACTCGCCGGGCGGGCCGACCTATGCGGGCGCGAACCGGCATCTCGCGCCACTCCTCTACGCCCGCACGAGCGGCGGCAGGCCGCTGACCCGCTCCGGCGTCTACTACCTCCCGTTCTCGGAGCCCGGCGGGCCGCAGGGCGCGGGCTCGGTCGAGCTGCACGTCGCGGATGGAAGCGAGATCCGCTCCGACCGCGTGGACGGTCCCGGGCGTCGCGATCTCGGCGGGAGGCGCGCCGTTCGGCTCGTGCCTCACGCCGGCTCGCGACACCGAGGCTCTCCGACGGTTGGCTCCCGATCCTCGAGCTCCACTACGGCGACTACCGGCAGGAGTCGTTCGCGGCGCGCGCCGCCGGCACGCTTGCGAGCTTCGTGCACGTCACCGGGCCGGGCGCGATCGCGCTGACGCCGACCGTGGCCGGCCTTCGCCGGGCGGGTGACCGCCTCGTGCGTGGCGGTCGCACGTATCTCGCCTTCGACGGCGACGCGAGCTGGAATGGGCACTCGCTGACGTTCCGCGGCGGCAATGTCTATGCAGCCTGGCTCGGTCACCCCGCCGTCACGGCGCCGCAGGTCGACGCTGAGGCGTACGCCACGGCGCGAGCCTCGGTCGGCGCGTACTGGCGCGGCCGTTTGAGCGAAGGCGCACAGCTCGAGGTGCCGGAGACTCGCGTGATGGATGCCGAGCGGGCGCTGATCGTCCAGAACCTCGGCCTGTCGTGGCGTTACAGCATCGGCAATCCGTACGAGGAGTTCTCGTTCCCCGAAAGCCTCGACGAGGCGCAGGTGCTGGCCGAGCTCGGGTTCTTCCCGGAGAGCAGGACGACGCTGCAGGTGTCGTTCACGCGCAAGCCGCGGCCGTACCCGAGCTGGACGATGGGCGAGAAGCTCCTCGCCTCGGCCGTCTACGCCCGGTTGTCGGGTGATCGCCGGTTCCTCGCTCGGGCGACGCCGACTCTCAGTGGATACGTCGCAGCGCTCAGGCGGCGCCAGGAAGGCTCCGGGCTCCTCGCGCCGGAGCACTTCTCCTCCGACATTCCCGACGCGGTGCAGGGGCTCCACGCCCAGGCGGTCGCCTGGCAGGGGCTGCTCGCGATCGCCTCGGTGTGGGCGGGCGGCGGGCGGCCGGGGTACGCAACCGAAGCCCGACGCGTGGCCGGACGGCTCGGTTCCGCCCTTCGCCGTGCGGTCGCCTCGTCGTCGCGACGCCTTCCGGACGGATCGCTCTTCCTGCCGATGCGGCTCGGCGCCGGCGAAGCGCCGTACGACACGGTGACCGAATCGCGCGAGGGCAGCTACTGGAACCTCGTCGCGCCGTATGCCCTCGCGTCGGGCCTCTTCCCGCCGGGCAGCCGCGCCGCGACGGGGGCGCTCGCCTACCTCGAGCGTCATGGCTCGCTGCTCCTCGGCCTCGTCCGTGCCGGCGGCTACTCGCTCTACGGGCCGGGAGCGAGCCCACGGCTGTCGGGAACGGACGAGGTGTACGGGGTGAACCTCGCGCGCTTCCTGGCCGCTCAGGACGACGCGGACGAGCTCGTGCTCGCCCTCTACGGCCAGCTGGCCGCTGCGATGACGCCGAACACGTTCGTCGCCGGAGAGGCCGCGAGCGTCGCCCCGCTCGACGGTCTCCGCTACCGCGCGATGTACCTCCCGCCGAACAGCGTTGCCAACGACTCGTTCCTGGAGACACTGCGCCTGATGCTCGTTCAGGAGACGGCAACCGGCCTGCGGCTGGGCTTCGCGACTCCGCGCGCCTGGCTGCGAGCCGGGCGGCGGATCGCGGTCAGCGGCGTCCCGACGACGTTCGGCCCGCTCTCGTACTCGCTCACGGCGTCCGCCCACGAGGTGGCCGTCCACGTCGAGATCCCTCGCGGCTCAGGTGCCCGGACGATCCGTTTGCGTCTCCGGCTCCCCGCGGGGAAGCGGATCCTCGGGCTTTCCGCGCCCTACCGCTTCGACCGGGCAACGAGCACGATCGAGCTCCCCTCCCGCGCGGGTCCACTCGATTTCGTGGCGCGGATTTCGTAGAGTCCCCGCGATGGGGCGGGGGTCAAAGATCGCAGCGGCTGTCTGCGGCGCTCTCGTGCTGGCCGTTGCCGCCTCGAGCTCCGCCGGTGCGGTGAGCTCCGTGCTCGTCGGGAAGGTGCGAGTCTGGAAGGTCGCCTACCGCGCTCACGACGGCGCGCGCCGTTACGCATACGTCGCGCTGCCTCGCTCCTACCGGCCGGGACATGCTCCGCCGATCCCCCTCGTGATCTCGCCGCACGGGCGCGGAGTCAGCGGCCGCGCGAACGTGAAGCTCTGGGGGCAGCTGCCTGCGATCGGGAACTTCGCGGTGATCAGCCCTGACGGCCAGGGCCGCAAGCTCGCGAACTACTCCTGGGGCTCGGCCGGGCAGATCTCCGACCTGGCGCGCATGCCGGGGATCGTCCACCTGACCTTGCCGTGGGTGCATATCGCGTCGAAGCAGGTCTACGCCGTCGGCGGAAGCATGGGCGGCCAGGAGACGCTGCTGCTTCTGGCGAAGCACCCGAAGCTGCTCGCCGGCGCGGCGGCCTTCGACCCGGTGGTCGACTTCGCGCTCCAGTACCACGAGTTCCCGAAGCTCGCGTGCACCGCCGCCTGCCGGAAGGTGTGGAACGGACCGATCGGCCGCTCGCTCCAGTCCCTCGCTCGCTCCGAGCTCGGCGGGTCGCCCCGCAAGGTGCCGTTCGCCTATGAGCTTCGCAGCCCCCTCACCTATGCGCGCGCGATTGCCTTTTCGGGAGTGCCGCTGCAGATCTGGTGGAGCCCGAACGACAAGATCGTGATCGACCAGCAGCGACAGGCGGCACGCTTCCTGAAGACGATCAGGAAGCTGAACCCGAAGGCCGACGTCGTCGGCTTCACGGGCGGCTGGCGCCACTCGGCGGAGATGCGCGCCAAGACACGGCTACCGTCGGCTCTCGTCGCCTTCGGCCTGCTCCCGGAGAGCTACCTGCGCCAGAGCGGAGTAACGGTGCTCGGGCCGGCGCCGAAGAACCGCGAGCCGTTGCGCGAGCTCCTCTCGGCGCGTTCCTAGCCGACGGCGAAGCTCGAGAAGAGCTGGTCGCACGTCGAGCTCGACGCCGATGTCGCGCGGCGGCAGAGCAGCTCGTACTCGGTCTTGTCCTCGAGCACGAAGGCGATCTGCTCGGTCTTGCCGCCGTAGTCGATCGTGTAGGAGCGAGCCTTTCGGCCGTCGACCTCGATTGTCGAGCTGCTCACGACCTTCCCCTTCAGCTGCGCGGCCAGGCCGGCGGCGGCGGCGTCGAGCTCCTTGGTGACGGCGTCGAACAGCGCCGTTCGATAGGCCTTCTCGAGGGTGAAGGTCGAGACTTCGAGCCGGTTTACGGCTCCGTCGCTCGCAGCGCTCGAGGTGCCCTTGTGCACGACGACCCAGGTGGCCGGCGCCTCGAAGCTGTAGCCGTCTCCGTGGACGGTTTGCACTTTGCTCGACCCAGACCCCCCGCAGCCTGCAAGGATGAGCAGCGCAACCAGCCCGGTTACCCGGAGCCAGCGGCTTCGGGAAGACGACGGAAAGGAGCGGGGGCTCATGCCGAAGTCCAAGAAATCATCGCTCGTGGACACTGCCGACACAGTACGGCCGTACGTCGAGCGCGCAATGACCGACGAGAGGCTCCGCCGTGAGGTGATGCGCGCGTTCGCGACTGCGCGCGAGCTGTACGGCGATCTCGTCACCGACCGTGACCGGCCGATCACGATCGCAAGCCGCGTGGCGACCGATGACGACGTCCGCGACAAGCTCCGCGAGGCGATCGAAGACCTGCGCAGCGCGAGCGAACGGCTCAAGGGAAAGCGCGAGCGCTCGTCCAATCGTGCTTCGACGCTGCTGATCGCGGGCATCGCGCTCGGGATTCTCTTCAACCCGGTGACGGGCGCGGAGACCCGGCGCTTCATCCGCGACCTGATGTCGTCGGGCGGAGACAGCCACGAGGGACACGATCACGGTTCGAACGGCCGACCCTAGCGTCAGCCACTGACACCTGGGTGAAGTAGCCGCCGGAGGGCAGCGGGATCGAGGCCGCTTGCGGTCGAGATGTCGCTCGAGCCGGTCAGAACGGCTCCGGGCTCGGGCGCCTTGATGGTGCCCGGGACGGTCGGTGCCCAGCCGGTCGCAACCGGGAAGGCCAGGCTTGCGAGGCGGTGCCAGGAGGCCAGGTAGGGCGCCGGGTCGACCGCGCCGTCCTCGCCGAGAAAGAGCAGCGAGACCGGATGCACCTCGAAATGGAGGTGCGTCGGCTCGCCGCCGGTGTTGCCGGTGTTCCCCATGAAGCCGACCACCTGGCCGGCCCTCACGTGCGCGCCGTTCGAGGTGAGGGTGGAGAACGCCGACAGGTGCGAGTACTCGAACTGGTTGCCCTGCCGATCGCGGATCCAGAGGCGGTTGCCGGTCGCGTGGTTCCAGCCGACGGCGAAGAGCGTGCCGTCCGCGACGGCGACGATCGGCTGGCCGAGCTGGCCGAAGAGGTCGATCCCGTGCTGGTAGTTCGAGCCTTCCGAGGACGTTCCGTACTGATCGGTGTAGTCGTTGCGACCGAAGACCGGGTAGATGTAGCCACCCGCGGTCAGCGGCGGCTCGACGACCTGCGGCACGCCGATGAGGCCGCCGGTCGTCGGCGGCAGGAGCTGCGGGCGGTCGCCCGTCTCGGTTCCCGCGACCGCGTCGGGCACGGCCGGGGGCGCGGTCTGGGCTGAGGCCTCGGCGTAGCCGACCTGGATCTCGGCCCCGGCAGGTAGGCCGCCGTGAGCCGCCGTGAGCTTGATGTCGAGCGCGATCGAGACACCGTCGTAGCTCTTCGTGCCGTCCGCTGCCGATCTCGTCGAGTTGTGGCTTGCGATCGTCAGATGGCCCCAATCGGCGAGGGTCGCGCTGCCGAACGCGTGTGGGCGGCCAAGAGCCTGCAGGTGCACGACGCCGGTGTCGCCGAAGGCTCCGCCCGCGTTTCCGGCACTCGTCGCAGCGCTCGCGTGCGCCTTCGCGGCGTCGGCGGTGATCTCGCCGTTGAAGAGCGAGATGTTCGCCGCCGCGCTCGAGGCGGTGCTGCCGGCGGTCTTCGCCTCTTTCGTTGTGGTGACGGCAGTGATGCGGCCGGTGACGACGACGGAGCCATCGTCCGGATAGGAGTAGCTCGGCGAGGCCGCCGAAAGGGCTCCTGCCGCGCCTGCGGCCGGCGAGCCGACGATACGGCCGTCCGGGAAGACGATGCGAACCGCAAGCGCCCTCGCTCCCGCGGTCGGCCCCGTGGCGGGAGCCGCGGCGCCCGATGCGCCGCCCGCCACGAGTGCTGCGGCGAGGACGACGACCAACGCGATCCGGAGCGCCACGACGCCGTCATTAAAGCCACGGCACCGGCGGCGGGGAGCGATCAGCAGAGCTCGAGCACCTGCTCGTACGAGGTGACGCGGAGTCCGTCCCACCCTCGTACGTTCGACCACGGCGAGGTGGCACCTTCGGGAAGGTAGAGCACCGGGGTCATCCCGACGCGCTCCGCACCCGCGAGCTCGTCGTTCGCTCCGTCGCCGACGAAGAGGCAGTCGGACGGATCGGCCTCGAGCGCCCGGGCGGTGTGAAGGTAGATCTCCGGGTCCGGCTTCATCAGCCCACAGTCGGACGAGAACGTCTCTGCGTCGAAGAGGCCGGCGAACTCGGTCGACGGCCAGGCGGCCGGAACCTCCTCCGAGCAGACCGACATCACGGCGAGCTTGACGCCGCGGCGGCGGAGCTCGGTGAGCGCACGCGTCGCGCCGGCGCGAGGGCGGAGACCGTTTCGGCCGAGGGCGCGCCAGGCGTCCACGTGGGTGTCCAGCTCATGCTCCGGGATGCCGAGCCCGCGATACGCGTCGGCGAGCGGCCCGGTCTGAGAGACACGGTAGGTCGCGTGCCAACGCTCCGCGAACTCTTCGTCGGGCAGGCCGAGGACCGCAGCGATCCGGTCCCTGAGCTGCATCGACTCGGCGAGCGGCCAGTCGGCGAGCGTGTCCCAGAGGTCGAAGATCACCGCGCGCATTCGCGGAGCACCTCCCACGCGATGCGGACGTCATCCTCGCTCGTCCACCCGTTGCCGATCGCGAGCCGGAGCACCGTCTCGCCGCGCAGCTTGGTCGGCGCGATGAAGATCCGGCCGTCCTCGTTCGCGCGCCGGACGATCTCGTCGTTGTCGGCCTCGAGGTGACGGAAGCACACGGTCGAGAACAGGCGTGGCGCCGAGACCTCCCAGCCGGGCTCGGCCTGCACCCACTCCTCGAACAGCGCCGCCAGGCGCACGTGCTCGCGGATGAGCGCCTGCAGGCCCTCGCGGCCGAAGCAGCGGAGCACTGCCCAGAGCTTGAGCGCGCGGAACCGCCGGCCGAGCACCGGGGTGTAGTTGCGGAAATCGACGACCCCGTCCGTCCCGGCCATGTAGTCGGCCCGCGCCGAGAAGGCAGCGCGCAGGGCCTCCGGGCGTCGCGTCCAGAGCGTCGAGCAGTCCACCGGGGTGAAGAGCCATTTGTGGGGGTTCACGACCACCGAGTCGGCGAGCTCGACTCCGTCGAAGCACCAGCGGAACTCCGGGCACACGCAAGCCGAACCGGCATAGGCAGCGTCGACATGCAGCCAGACCCCGGCCTCGGCGCAGCGCCCTGCCAGCTTCCTCACGGGGTCGACCGAGGTCGTGTTCGTGGTCCCGACGGTCGCGACGACCGCGGTTGCGTCGTCGAGCGGGAAGTCGGTGAGCATTCGGAACTGGTCGTCGAGCGGGACCTTGCGGTACTCGAGCCCGAGCAGTCGCACCGCCTTCTCGATCGCGAAGTTCGCGTGCTCGGATGCGTACACCGCCCCGCCCGGCCGCAGCTCGCGGGCGCCCGCGAGGGCCGTGATCGTCGAGGTCGAGGCCGTGTCCTCGATGTGCCCGTGCCACCCCGACGGCAGGCCGAGCAGCTGCGCGAGCCAGTCGAGGGTCAGCTCCTCCAGCTCGGTCGCAGCCGGCGAGGTTGCCCACCCCATCGCGTTGACGTTCAGCGTCGCGATCAGCAGCTCGGCCAGGATCCCGGGCTCGGAGCCCGTGTTCGCGAAGAAGGCGAAGAACCGCGGGTGGTTCCAGAGTGTCAGCCCCGGAACGATCAGCTCGTCGAAGTCGCGCAGGACGTCCGCAAACGGCTCGGCCCGATCGGGCGGGGACGCCGGCAGCTTCGCGCGGATCTCGCCCGGCTCGACGCGGGCCATCACAGGCCGCTCGCCCATCGTCTCGACGTACGAAGCGGCCCAGTCCGACGCGGCCGCTAGATCGTCGCGGAACGTCACCGGGTGCGGCTTCCGGAGGCAAAGTGACGTAGATGTACAGTTACATCACGCAACCCTCTGAGCAGGGATTTCATTGCGTTTTCAGCGGGCGCCGCTTGCGCAGGCGCACGATCTGCTTCCAGGTCCGCGTGTTTACGACATCGTCCTTCGTGAGCCAGGCGCGGCGGGCCTGGCCGACCCCGAACTCGACGTAGCCGAGGGCCGCGGTCTGGTGGCCGTCGGAGTCGATCACGAGCTTGAGGCCCGCCTCGCGGGCCGCCCGTGCGTAGACGTCCTTGAGGTCGAGGCGATCGGGCTGCGAGTTGATCTCGAGGAACGTCCCGGTCTCGAGCGCCTTCTCGATCACGCGCTCCACATCGATGGTCGAAGGGTCGCGCTTGCCGATCTTGCGGCCCGTGAGATGACCGATGCAGTCGACGTACGGGTTCTCCATCGCCGAGAGGACACGCCCCGTCGGATCCCGGTCGAAGCTCGAGTGCACAGAGGCAACGACCCAGTCGAGCGTCGCGAGATCCTCGTCGGACACATCCACCGTGCCGTCGACACGGATGTTGGCCTCGATTCCCTTCAGGAGCTGGATCCGCGTGTGGGCGTTCAGCCGGTCGATTGCCTGACCCTGCTGCTCGAGCCGGCCTTCGCGGAGCCGGTGTGAGTGGTCGCAGATCGCGTAGTAGTCGTATCCACGCGTGATCGCCTCGGCGACCATCGCCTCGAGGCTGTCCTTCCCGTCGGACCAGGTCGTGTGCGTGTGGAGGTCGCCGCGCAGGTCGCCGAGCTCGACCAGGTCCGGCAGCTCGCCGTCGCGCGCCGCTTCGAGCTCTCCCGAGCCCTCGCGCAGCTCGGGCGGAATCCACGCGTAGCCGAGGAAGCCGTAGACCTCCTCCTCGGTCTCGAACGCATGAACGGTGCCGCTCTCGACCTCGGTGATCCCGTACTCCGAGACCGAGAGCCCCCGGCGAACGGCCGCCTCGCGAAGCGCGACGTTGTGGTCCTTCGACCCGGTGAAGTGCTGCAGCAGGTTGCCGTAAGCCTCCGGGCGGGACGACGCGGAGATCGAAGCGAAGGCCGTCCTGGCTGATCACGGTCGCTTTCGTCCCACCCTTCGCCGCAACCTCGACGACCCACGGCAGATCACAGAACGCATCGATCAGCGCCTGCGCGTCGGTCGCGGTCGCAATCAGGTCGAGATCGCGGACTGTTTCGCGGTAGCGACGTGCCGAGCCTGCAATCGAGACCCGAACAGCCGCCGGATGCGCGGCCAGTGTCGCCTCGACCGCCCGCAGCTTCGGTAGCACCGTGCCGAGGAGCGCTCGCTTCGGGCCCTCCACGGCCTGGGGCTTGCCGAGCTCGGCGAGGATCTTCTCCTCCGACTTGGGCCCGAGGCCGGCGAGACCACGCAGCTCCTGCGCCTCGGCCGCCGCCCTGAGACCTTCCACCGTCGTGATCCCGAGCTCCTTCCAGAGCCGCCGCGCCGTCTTCGGGCCGAGGCCGGGAAGGTGCATGAAGCTCGCGACCTCGACCGGCACCTCCGCCTTGCGCTTCGTCAGAGCGTGAATCTCTCCGTCGTCGACGACCTCGACGATCTTCTGCTCGATCGTCTTCCCGATGCCCTGCAGCTCCTTCGCGCGGCCGTCGAGCGCGAGCTGGGCAACCGAGCTGCCCGTCTCGAGTATCCGGGTGGCGGCGCGCCTGTACGCGGCGATGCGGAAGCCGTCCGCACCCTCGAGCTCCATTAAGTCTGCGAGAAGCTGAAACTGGGCTGCGAGCTCGTCGTTGCGCGGAAGCGCGGCGTGGTGCTCCTGCGCCTTGGCCACGGTGCCGATGATACGCACCGGCTCATTCGCAACACTTGGTCGACCGATGCGCGCAACCGTCTGCCTTCCCACCTACAACGAGCTCGAGAATCTCGAGGCGATGGTGCGCGCGCTCGGGGCGGTCCTGAGGGAGGGCGATCGCGTGCTGGTCGTCGACGACGCCTCGCCCGACGGCACCGGCGAGGTCGCCGACCGGCTGGCGGCCGAGCTGCCCTACGTCGGCGTCCTCCACCGCGCCGCGAAGGAAGGGCTCGGCCCCGCCTACATCGCCGGGTTCCGCCGGGCACTCGCCGACGGCGCCGAGCTCGTGCTCGAGATGGACTGCGACTTCTCCCACGACCCTGCTGCCGTCCCCAGCCTGATCGCGGCCGCAGAGGGTGGGGCCGACCTCGTGCTCGGCTCACGCTACGTGCCCGGCGGGACGATCCCGAACTGGGGAGCAGTGCGCCGCTTCATCTCGCTCGGTGGGAACATCTACGCGCAGGTGATGCTCCAGAGCCGGCTCCGCGACCTCACGGGCGGCTTCAAGTGCTTCCGCGCGAAGGTGCTCGAGACGATCGATCTCGACGCGATCGGCTCCAAGGGCTACGCATTCCAGATCGAGACGACCTACCGCGTCGTCCGAGCCGGCTTTCGGGTCGTCGAGGTGCCGATCTCGTTCACGGATCGGGAGTACGGCCACTCGAAGATGAGCAGGGCGATCGTCGCCGAGGCGATCTGGAAGGTGCCGCTCCTGCGGCTTCGTGCGCTCGGCGGCCGCCTGTAGCCTGGGCGAGCCGATGCGCGACGTGACGGACTCGAGCTTCGAGCAGGACGTCCTGAACGCCGGACGGCCGGTTGCTGTCGACTTCTGGGCACCGTGGTGCGGCCCCTGCCACGCGGTCACCAAGGCGCTCGAGGGCCTCGAGGGCGAGACCGAGACGATCGAGTTCGTGAAGCTCGACATCGACGAGAACCCGATCGTTGCCTCGCGCTACGACGTCTTGTCGATCCCGACGGTGATCCTGTTCTCCGAGGGTGCGCCTGCCGAGACCGTGATCGGCGCGCGATCGGCGGAGCACTTCCGCCGCACGTTCGAGCCGTATCGTTGACCGCGGGCCCGGTCACGGAGACACCCACCGCCGAGCCGAGCGACAACCGGGCCGGAGAGAACCGCCGGCTCCCGCCATGGGCCACCTTCGCGGTGATCCGGGTCGGCTTCATGCTGCTCACCGCGTTCACCGTCCTGCGGATTCCCGAGCAGGGCAATGGGGTGCCGGCCTTCCCCGCCTGGGACAAGCTCACGAGCGTCTTCTTCGACACGTTCGAGCACTGGGACGCCGACTACTTCCTGACGATCGCGCGTGACGGCTACGACCGCCATCTCGCGGCCTTCATGCCCGTCTACCCCGGCCTCGTTCATGTCGGAGGATGGATCACCCGCTCGAACGTCGTCGCGGCGGTGGCGATCTCGCTCGCCGCCGCGACGGCCGGCGTCTACTTCACGAGCCGAATCGCCTCACGTCTCGACGGTGAGGGCGTTGCGCGCGACACGGCGATCCTGCTCGCCCTCTACCCGGTGTCGTTCGTCTTCACTGCGCCCTACTCCGAGGGGCTCTTCCTCGGAGCGTCGGCCGGCGCGCGTGCTGTACTGCTTCCGCGGCCGTTTCTGGATCGCCGGACTGCTCGCCGGACTGGCGGTCGACACGCGCGTCCTCGGGCTCGCGCTGATCCCCGCGATGCTCATCCTGGCATGGCCCGTCGCCCGCAAGCGCGGGCTCCTCACGCTGGTGCCGCTCGTCGCCCTTCCCTTGGCGGCGTTCGTCGCGATCGCGGCCTACTACCAACACGCGGTGGGTGACTCGCTCGCGTTCCTGCACGCGCAGAAGACGTGGGGGCGGCACGTGCCCACCCTCGGCCCGCTCGACGCGATCTGGCGGTCGGCCACGGCGACCTACCACGGGATCGGGACCCTCGCGGGAGTGCCGAGCGACTCGAGCATCTCCAGCCTCGCCACCGAGAACGTGATCGATTTCGTCCTGCTTGATCGGTGCGATCGCCCTGACGGTCGTCGTCTTCCGCCGGCTCGGGACGGCGCTCGGCGTCTACTCGTCCGGGCTGCTCGTGATCGCCACGGCGGCGCCGGTCACCGACGGCGGCGAGGTCCTCCAGAGCATGCCGCGCTTCCTGCTCGTCGACTTCCCGCTGTTCATCGCCGGCGCGTCCCTCCTCCGAGACGCGCCGGCGAAGCGCGGGCCGATCTTCGGCGTGCTCGACGGCGCTCGGCGCCGTCGCGTGCGTCACGTTCTCCCGGAAGCTCTGGGTCGCGTGACGCTCAGTTGCGGCGCGGGAGCCTGACCTTCACGTTCCGCGTCCGTCCGCCGCGGAGCTGCTCGACGCGGGCGTCGATCATCATGTTCATTGCTCTCGGATCAGTCCAAAGGCTTGTCATGATCTCTCCCTCCAGCATCTCTCTTCAGGCCGTATCTCTTGATGTCGAGATACTACACACCTTGTCTCTTGACGTCAAGAGTATTATGATCGAGATATGACAACTCAGACGAAGCTCACCACCGACCACATCGACGCCAAGCTGGTCGACCTCTGCGGAGGCGACCTGCCCGATCTCGACCTCGATGTCGAGGGCATCGTCGAGCGCATCCAGGGCCTCGAGAAGCGCTTCCGGCTTGCGATGGAGGAGACGCTCGAGAGCCACGATCTTTCGTACGGCGAGTGGAGCACGCTCTGCAAGCTCCGCCGCGCCCCGGAGCGCACCTCGACGCCCGGTGAGCTTTCGGCCCAGCTCGAGCTCTCGAGCGGTGCGATGACGAACCGGATCGATCAGCTCGAGAACGCGGGCTTCGTCCAGCGGCATCGCGACCCCACCGACCGCAGAGGGGTCCGGGTCGAGATGACCGAGGCCGGCGATGAGGTCTGGCGCGAGTCGACCAACACGCAGGCGATCAAGGAGAAGCTCGTCGCGAGTGCGTTGACGAAGAGCGAGCAGCACCAGCTGAACGGGCTGCTGCGGAAGCTGATGCTCGAGTTCGAGCGCTCCGAGAGCGCTTAGTCCAGACAGCGCTACGGGACGAAGTGCTCCCACCCCGGCAGCACATTCGGAACTCCGTCGAGGAGCGTGACAACGCCCTCTCCGGCCTCGATCCGCCCGATCGCCGTGTCGCCGCCTGCGCCCGGAACGGCGGCAAGCAACTCGTAGTCCTCCCCGAAGCCGAGAGAGTCGATCGTCGCGCCCGGCGCCAGCGGCACGCGCTCGAGATCGATCACGCAGCGGACGCCCGAGCGCGCGGCGATGTGCCCTGCGTCCACAGCCAGGCCGTCGGAGATATCGAGCATGGCGTGCGCCCCGGCCGCGAGGCGCTTGCCCTCGTCGATACGGATCGGCGGCCGAACGTAGGCGCCGCGCTCGAACGCCGCCCCCGCCGCGCCGAGTGGGCCCGTGACGACCAGCACATCGCCGGGACACGCGCCCGTACGGCCGGGGATGCGGGCGGAGCGACCGACCGCGGTCACGCTCAGCAGTACGGTCTCGGCGGAGGTCGTGTCGCCGCCCACGACTCGGGCGCCCGTCTCGGCAATTCCGGCATAGAGCTCGAGCACATCCTCCAACTCGGTCTCGGGGGGAAGAGCGAGGCTGACGAGCAGCCCGTCCGGATCGGCTCCCGAGGCGGCCAGATCGCTCAAGTTGACTGCTGCCGCCCGGAACCCGAGGTCGCGCCAGGTGATCCAGTCGAGACGGAAGTGGACGCCTTCGACGAGAGCGTCCTGCGTGACGACGACCCCGCCGGGCAGCGAGGCCGCGTCGTTTTCGACGCCGACGATGAGCCCGCGCTGCTCGAGCTCCGTCAGGAGCCCGAGCTCACCGAGCTGCGAGAGCTTCATCCACCGCCTTTCGGAGCGCCGGATCGGTCGCCGCGCGAATCACCGCGACGCCCGCCGCGCCAGCCGCAATGCAGGCGGCTGCATTCGAGGCATCGATGCCGCCGATCGCCACCACCGGCACGGTGACCGCCGCGCAGATGCGCGCGAGCTCCTCGAGCCCGAGCGGCGGGGTGGCGTCGGTCTTCGACGGCGTCTCCCAGATCGGGCCGACCCCGAGGTAGTCGGCCTCCGCAGCGACGGCCTCGTCGTAGCTCGTCGCCGAGCGACCGAGCAGGAGGCCGCGTTGCCGGGCGCGCTCGGCACCCTCGTCCGACTGTCCGAGGTGGACCCCGTCGGCGCCGAGCTCGAGCGCTGCGTCGACGTCATCGTTGACCACGAAGGCCGTGCCGAGCCCCCTGAGGCCGCGCCCCCGCGCCACGACGTCGGCGGTCGGCGCCTTCAGCCGCAGTTGGATGACGGTGGCGCCTGCCTCGATCGCCCGCCGGGCCGTGTCGACATCCTCGACGATCGCGTGCACTCTCACGACACGCGTGCCCGCTCGTCGAGCGTCGCCGGGTCGAGTGCGGCCAGCGCGTCGTAGAGATTGACATGGAATGAGCCCGGCCCCTTGGCGTCGCGAGCCGCGTCCTCGCCGGCCACTCCGAAGGCGACGAGCGCCTCGACAGCTGCGTCGAACGGCGATTCGGCGACCGCTGCGAAGCACCCCGTCACCGCGCTCGACATGCACCCGGTACCGGTGATCGTCGCGAGCATCGGGTCGCCGTTCGCAATCGCCGCCGACCGCTCACCATCGGAGACGTGGTCAACGGGGCCGGTCACCGAGGCGACAACACCGAGCGTGCGGGCGGCCTCACGTGCGAGAGCGGCGACATCCGACACACCGCCGATCGACTCGACTCCCCGCATCTCGGCCTCGACTCCGACAAGCGCAGCGATCTCTCCCGCGTTACCGCGGAGCACCGCGACGTCGACCTCGCCGAGAATCCGGCGCGAGGTCTCGGTGCGGTACGCGGTGGCGCCGGCGCCAACCGGGTCGAGCACGACCGGGACGCCGCGCGCGTTCGCGGCACGCCCGGCAATGAGCATCGCTTCGACCCAATGCGACGACAAGGTTCCGATGTTCAGGACGAGCGCGCCGGCGAACCCGGCCATCTCCTCGACCTCCTCCGGCGCGTGCGCCATCACGGGCAGCGCCCCGAGCGCGAGTGTCGCATTCGCTGTCTCGTTCATCACCACGTAGTTCGTGATCTGGTGGACGAGCGGCTTCAGCTCCCGCAGGCGAGCCAACGACGTCCCGGCGCTCACCGTGACGCTCATTCGGCCCCTCCTCCTGTGGACGAACCGTTGCAATTCCGGCACAGACACGGGCGCCCAGCCGGCGTAGAATTGATCTCGAGGGCGGAGGGGTGCGTCCCCACCCAAGGGCGGGGGTGCGCGCTTGGGTGCGCGGGATCGATCGGGCTCACGCGAGTCCTTTCAGGTTGAAGATGTCGACGGGGCCGTCCCCGGAGCCGAGCTCCGGCAGGCCGTGGGCGACCGCCGCGGAGGCGGCGGCTGCAGCGGCGCGCGCGGCGTCTTCGAGGGGCTCACCGCGGGCGAGGAAGGCGGCGAGGGTCGCAGAGTGCGTGCAGCCGGCCCCGTGAGTTGCAGGGACGGGGTGGCGGATCACCGGGAATCTCGATGTGGCGCGTGCCGTCGAAGAGATGGTCGACGGGGTGCTCGCCGTGGCCTCCGGTGACGAGGACGGCGGCGGCTCCGAGCTCGTGCAGCCTCTCGGCGAGATCACGGCGCTCGCCGGTGAAGCCCGCCAGGGCGACCGCCTCGGGCAGATTCGGGGTGACCACCGTTGCGAGAGGGAAGAGAAGATGCGACGAGAGCCTCGACGGCATCGTCCTCGAGCAGCTTCGCGCCCGAGCTCGCCACCATGACCGGGTCGACGACGAGAGGCACGGGATGCGTCTCCAGGTAGCCGGCGACCGTCTCGATCAGGCGCCTGGAGAAGAGCATCCCGGTCTTCGCCGCATCGACGCCGAGATCGGAGAAGACCGCGTCGAGCTCCGCGACCACGAACTCGGGCGGCAGCTCGTGGATCGCCGTGACGGCAACCGTGTTCTGCGCGGTCAGGGCCACGAGAGCGGACATCCCGTAGACGCCGGCGGCAGCGAACGCCTTCAGGTCGGCCTGGATCCCGGCGGCACCGCCGCTGTCGGAGGTCGCAATCGTCAGTGCCCGCGGTACTTGCAAACGCCACTCCCTTCGCCGGCATGACCCGGATCAGGTTCTACGGGTGTGATCTCAGCCCCATCGGGCACCCCGGTGCGGCGAGGCTAGCATCGGAGAATGGCGAGCGCAGGCCTCGTTCTGCCGGAGGAGCTGCTCGCAGGTGAGGAGCTCGCCTACCGCACCGACGAGCCCGCTCGCGAGGCCAGAACGGCCCCGCTGCCGGACGAGCTCGACCCACGCGTCCGGGCGGCGATCGGCGTTCCGGAGCTCTACGCCCACCAGCGCGCGGCGTGGGATGCGGCCGCGCGGGGCGAGCATCTCGTGGTCACCACCGGCACCGCGTCCGGCAAGACGCTCGCGTTCAACCTGCCGATCCTCGACGACCTCGTGCGGACGCCCAAGCACCGTGTGCTCTACCTGTACCCGACGAAGGCGCTCGCGCAGGACCAGTTCCGCACGCTGACCGCGCTCCGCGTCCCGAAGCTGCGGCCGGCGATCTACGACGGCGACACCCCGACCGACCAGCGCTGGCAGATCCGTAAGTGGTCGAACGCGATCCTGACGAACCCGGACATGGTCCACATCGGGCTGCTCCCGAACCACGAGCGCTGGGGCGAGGTGCTCGCGAACCTCCGCTACGTGGTCGTCGACGAGGCGCACGTGTACCGCGGCGTGTTCGGATCGCACGTCGCCAACGTGCTGCGCCGCCTTCGCCGGATCGCGGCGATCTACGGCTCCGAGCCGCAATTCCTGCTCGCCACGGCGACGATCGCGAACCCGGGCGAGCTCGGCGAGTCGCTGCTCGGGACGCCCGTGACCGTGATCGGGGACGACGCCGCGCCCCGCGCCGAGCGCACCGTCGTGCTCTGGAACCCGCCGCTGCTCGATGTCGAGCTCGGACTGCGCGGATCGGCGCTCGCAGAGGCTTCGAAGCTCCAGGCCGCATTCGTCGAGCGCGGCCTTCGCACGCTCACCTTCGCCAAGAGCCGCAAGACGGCCGAGCTGATCCATCGCTTCACGGCCGACCGGCTCGGCGACGACTCGAGGCTCTCGCCCTACCGCGCGGGCTACACCGTCGAGCAGCGCCGCGAGATCGAGCGGCGCCTCGCCGAGGGCGACCTGCTCGGGGTCACCTCGACCGACGCGCTCGAGCTCGGGATCGACATCGGCCTGCTCGACGCGGTGATCTCGGTCGGCTTTCCGGGAACGATCGCGTCGCTGCGCCAGCAGTGGGGCCGCGCGGGCAGACGCGGCCACGGCCTCGCGGTGCTCGTTGCGACCGAGGACGCGCTCGACCAGTACTTCATGCGCGAGCCGGAGAAGCTGCTCGGACGGCGTGTCGAGGCGGCCATCCTCGACCACGCGAACCCTCGCGTCCTCGCCGGCCACGTCCAGTCGGCCGCCTACGAGGCGCCGATCGACGAGAGCGACGCGGCGATCCTCGGGCCCGAGGCGCTCGAGGCCGCAGCGCACGACCCGGAGCTCAAGCACACCCCGCGCGGTTACGTCTGGGGCGGCACGACCACGCCCGCCGCCCGGATCCCGCTGAGATCGGCCGACCCCGACTCCTTCACCGTCGTCGATCGGTCCTCGGGCGCCGTGCTCGGCTTCGTCGAGCGCTCACGCGCCTACTCGACCGTCCACGAAGGGGCGATCTACCTCCATCTCGGCGAGCCCTACCTCGTCGAGGCGCTCGACGAGAAGACCCTGCACGCCGTGGTCGAGCCGTTCCGCGGCGACTGGTACACGCAGCCGAAGAAGGAGACCGACACGAACATCCTCGGCGCGCTGCGCGAGGAGCGCCGGGCCGGGCTCGACCTCGTATTCGGCGAGGTGGAGGTCACCGAGCAGGTCGTCGCCTACGAGCGCAAGACCACCGCCTCGCAGGAACGAATCGAGCTCGTCCCGTTGAGCTGCCCACCCCAGACCTTCGCCACGGAGGCGATCTGGTTCGCGCCCGAGCCCGACCAGCTCCGCGACCTCGACCAGATGCCGAAGCTGCTCTCGACGCTCCACGCCGCCGAGCACGCCCTGATCGCGATGCTGCCGCTCTGGGCGATGTGCGACCGCTGGGACATCGGCGGCCTCTCGACCAACCTGCACGCCGACACGGGCCGGCCGACGATCTTCGTCTACGACGGGCACCCGGGCGGGGTCGGGATCACCGAGCGCGGCTTCGAGCAGTTCGAGGGGTGGGTAGCCGACACCGCCCGCATGATCGCCGCCTGCCCCTGCACCGACGGCTGCCCGAGCTGCGTGCAGAGCCCGAAGTGCGGCAACCTGAACGAGATGCTCGACAAGGCCGGGGCTCGCCTCCTGCTGGCGCGGCTTGCTGCACCGTAGGATCGCACGCCGTTCCCACCCGGATCTTCGGGCTGCTGCTCGCCGCGATCGCCGTTCAGCTCGTAATGAACGGCGTCAAGAGCCTGACGTAAGGCGCCGCAGCGCCTTCGAGAGCGACTGGCGGGTCGAGAGCATCCCCGCGAAGAGGTCGCCGTACCGGCCCACTCGGTCGAGCACGGCGCCCATCGTGAAGGCCGCCGGATCGAGCTCCTCCACGACCTCCTTCCACGCAAGCGGCGTCGAAACGGGAGCGCCCGGATGCGGCCGTACCGAGTAGGCCGACGCGATCGTCTTGCCCATGCCGTTCTGGTTCGCGTCGATCAGGACGCCTCGGCGCTTCGACTTGGCCCAGGCAGTCGTCGCCAGCGTCGGGTAGGCACGCGCGATCGCGCCGGCGACGTGCTCGGCGAACTCGCGGGTCTCGTCGTAGGTCGACCGGCGGTCGAGCGGAACGAGAACGTGGAAGCCCTTCCCGCCCGACGTCTTCGGAAACGACTCGAGGCCGAGACCGTCGAGGAGCGCCTTCAGGATCAGCGCGACCTCGACGGTCTGGCCGTAGGGCACCTCGGGCGTCGGATCGAGGTCGAACAGAACGAAGTCCGGCCGGTCGGGCCGGTCGACCCGCGAGTACCACGGGTTCATGTCGATGCAGCCCATGTTCACCATCCAGAGCAGGGCGAGCTCGTCGTCGACGACCGGGAACGAGACCGTGCGCTGAGCACGCTCCTTCGAGCGGGTCGTGACCTCGGTCGCGAAGGTGCGGATCCAGTCGGGCATGTGAGAGGGCGCGTCCTTCTGGAAGAACGCCTTTCCGAACGCCCCGTCCGGGTACCGCCGCATCGTGAACGGCCTGCCCTTCAGATGCGGGACGAGCACGGGCGCGACGGCGCGGTAGTACTCGAGAAGATCGCCCTTGGTGATCCCCTCGTCCGGCCAGAAGAGCTTGTCGAGGTTCGAGAGCGAAAGCTCCCGCTTGCCGGCACGGACGATGTCCGCGGGCGGCCGCTCGTGCCGCACCTCGGACGGCGCCTTGTCCTCTCGGAGGCCCTTGTAGGAGGGCTGGCGCACGTGCCCGTCATGCGTCCACTCGCTGAACTCGACCTCGGCCACGAGGCGCGGCTCGACCCAGGTGACGTCTCCGCGACGAACGCGCGGCATCCTCGGCGGCACAGCGAAGGGCGACTCGGGCCGTTCGAGCGGTCTCAGCAAGGCCGAGCAGGCGAGCGATCTCGCGGTCGTCGAACCCCGTGCCGACGTTGCCGGCGTATCTCAGCTCGCCGCCGTCGTTGACGGCCAGGACGAGCGAGCCGAATGCGGCCGAGCGGTGCCCGGTGCCTCGCGTGTACCCGGCGATCACGAACTCCTGACGGCCGTGCGTCTTGACCTTCAGCCAGTCGCGACCCCTCCGACCCTGCGCATAGCGCGAGCCCTTCCGCTTGGCCATGACTCCCTCGAGCCCCTGGCGCTCGACGGTCTCGTAGAGCGCGCGGCCGTCCTCGAACACCGCCGAGAGGCTCACGGACGCATTCGGGCGCACCAGCTCGGCCAGGAGCTCGCGACGCTCCTCGAGCGGCCTGTCGACGAGCGGCGCACCCTCGGCTTCGAGGCAGTCGAAGGCGTAGTAGACGAGCCGGCCCGAGCCCTGTTGCATGGCCGAGAAGCTCGGGTGGCCGCGATCGTCGAGTGCGCACACCTCGCCGTCCACGACCGCGTCGCGAACGACCGCATCCGCGACCGCCTTCGCCACGGCCGAGAACCGGCCCGTCAGATCGTTGCCGTTGCGCGAGCGCAGCTCGCACTTCCCGCCACGGACGTAGGCAAGCGCGCGGTAGCCGTCGAACTTCAGCTCGTAGAGCCAGTCGCCCCGCGCCGGTAGCGCGTCCGAGAGGGTGGCGAGCATCGGCTTGTACACGGCTCCTGCGGACGGCTTCACGGTCTCCGTGTCGGTCGCGCTCCGGATCAGCAGCCAGTTCTGCTCCTTGCCGTCCAGGTGAGCCGGCACGAGCGTCCAGACGCCTTGGAAGCGCTCGCCGCGAAGGCGCACCTTGAGCCCGCCGTCATCCTTCGCCTCGAGCAGCTCGTAGGTGCCGTGATCCCAGATCTCGACGGTCCCCGCGCCGTAGGAGCCCTTCGGGATCTCGCCGGCGAAGGTCGCGTAGTCGAGCGGGTGATCCTCGACGTGCACGGCCAGGGCCTTCGCTCCGGGCTCGACCGGCACTCCTTTCGGGACCGCCCATGACGCCAGCGCGCCGTTGCGCTCCAGGCGGAAGTCGTAGTGAAGGCTGCGAGCCGCGTGCTTCTGGACGACGAACATCGGCGCGCCGGCACTGCCCTCACCGCCGAACGGCTCGGGTGTGGCCTTCGGGTCGCGTTTCTTCCGGTACTCCTCGAGTTTCGGCACAGCTCGTATTCTGCGCGTTCACACGTTGTCGAAACGCGGTTGAAAACTCTGTGGATCGTGTGGAGAAAGTGCTGCTAAACGGGGCAGAAGCCCGTTTTTAGGCGTACACACCCATTGCGCGGAATTTTGCGCGCCGTGACCGCCTTAGTTCCCCGGGAGAAAGATTCGAAACCTCGTCGAGCGAGCTGACGAGCGCGATCTTGAGACTGGCCGCAGCCTCGTCGGGATCCTCGTGGGCGCCGCCGCGCGGCTCGGAGACGATCGTGTCGATCACCCCGAGCTCCAGGCAGTGGAACGCGTCCGGCTTGAACGCCGCCGCCGCCTTCTTCTTCTGCTCGGGATCGCGCCACAGGATCATCGCGCAGCCCTCCGGCGTGATCACCGAGTAGATCGCGTTCTCCTGCATCATCACGCGGTCCGAGACCGCCAGGGCGAGCGCACCGCCGGAGCCGCCCTCCCCGATCACGCAGGCGACCGTGGGCACCTTCAGAGCCATCATCCGCGCCTGTGAGCGCGCGATCGCACCGCCCTGCCCGTGCTGCTCGGCTGCGACCCCGGGGAAGGCGCCAGGGGTATCGACCAGCGAGATCAGCGGGTAATCGAAGCGCTCCGCGATGTCCATGATGCGCATCGCCTTGGTGTACCCCTCGGGGCTCGGCATCCCGTACTGGCGTGCGAGCCGCTCCTTCAGGTCGCGGCCCTTCTGGTGCCCGATCAGCGCGACCGTGCGGCCCTCGAGCTTCCCGAGCCCTGCGACGATCGCGCCGTCGTCGGCGCGGCCGCGGTCGCCGTGCAGCTCGACCCAGTCCTCCAGGATCCGCTCGACGTAATCGAGCGTGTACGGGCGGTCCGGATGGCGCGCGAGCTCGACGAAGGCCCAGATCTCGTCCTCGGACGCGTCGGCGCGCGAGACCGAGTCGAGCTGGTCGCGGAGGCGCCGCTCCTCGCCCGAGACATTCGTGCGGTGGAGGAGCGGCAGATGCTTCAGCCGGCCGAGGCGCTCCCACAGGGAGCGCTCCGCCTCACCCGCCAAAGAGCCGGAGGAGCCGCGCCAGATACTGCCGCTGCTCCGATCGGGGAACGATCGCGTCGATCTGGCCGAACCGGAGGTTCTGCTCGGAGCGGCCGAAGTCGTCGGAGAGCTTCTCCTTGACGATCTCCTGCACGACGCGCGGGCCGGTGAACGCGAGCAGAGCGCCGGGCTCCGCGATGATCACGTCGCCGAGCGTCGCGAAGCTCGCCATCGCCCCGCCGGTCGTCGGGTTCGTGAGCAGGCAGAAGAGCGGGAGGCGTGCCTCGTGGAGCTCGTCGATCGAGGCGACGGTCTTCGGCAGCTGCATCAGCGAGAGGATCCCCTCCTGCATCCGCGCTCCACCCGAGCTCGTGACGAGCAGGAGCGGCGTCCGCTCCGAGATCGCCTCGTCGCACGCGCGCAC
The DNA here is from genome assembly GCA_963762215.1 of uncultured Actinomycetota bacterium. Lineage (GTDB taxonomy): Bacteria > Actinomycetota > Thermoleophilia > Gaiellales > Gaiellaceae > PALSA-600. The sequence continues at coordinate 106,835 of CAVXKB010000008.1, read as the reverse complement.
GAACTTCTCGCCGACGGCGCTCCCCATCGACCCTCCCATGAACGCGAAATCCATCACGGCGAGCTCGAAGCGGGTGGTCATCCAGCGTCGCGGCGCCCACGACCATCGCGTCGGTGAGACCGGTGTTCAGCTCGGCCTCCGCGAGACGCTCGCGGTAGGGGCGCAGATCGAAGAACGAGAGCGGGTCGGCCGACCGCACCTCGGCGGCCTCCTCCACGAACGATCCCGGATCGGCGAGCCACGCGATCCGGGCACGGGCCGACATGCGGAAATGGTGTCCGCACTGCGCGCACACCCACGCCGTCGCCTCCAGCTCGTCGTCGCGGTAATGCGACCCGCACTCGGGGCACGTGTTCGGGTGCTTCTTCTCGGCCGGCGCGCTATCCATCTGCTCGACCTTCACGTCGATACTGGTTTCGCTCATCGGCGACTGAATCTTAGACCTGGGGAGGCCGCGAGAGGTTGCAGCAAAGGTCCTACGACTCGGGCATCAGGTCGTCGAGCACCTGGCCGAGCTCGTAGAGATCCTCGATCTCGATCGTCGGGTCGGTGATCGCATGCTCGTTCAACCGGTTCACCCAGACGCTCCTGATCCGCAGCTTCGCCGCCGGCCCGATGTCGTGGAAGTTGCTCGCCCCGACGTGGACGTGGGCGCGCTTGTCGGCCAGCGTGCGGGCGTAGAACTCGAGCCAGTGCATCAGGTTCGGCTTGTAGGAGTGGATCTCCGAGGCAACGACCGTCTCGTCGATCGGCACGCCGATCCGCTCCTTCGACGCCTCGATCAGGTCCTTGTCGGAGTTCGAGAGGATCGCAAGCTTCCAGCCACGCTCACGGCATTCGGTCAGCGCGTTGATCGTCTCGGGAAATGGCTCCCAGCCCGGTAGCGAGTCGGCCAGGCCGCTCTCCTCGCCCTCGGGTGCGCCGAGCCGGCGCATCGCCTCGGTCATGACCTCGCGGTAGCTGAGCTTGCCGTCGCGCTCCAGCTCCGGCTCGAGCTCGTGGTAGCGCGCGAGGAGCCCGTCGATCTCCTCCTCGTCGTCGCCGAACAGCCGCTCGAGCTCGGCTCGGATCCCGCCGTTCCAGTCGATCAGCGTGCCGTAGCAATCGAAGGTTGCCCACCTCTGCATCGCGCGCCGATTCCTAGTTTTCGTCGGCCCAGCGGCGCAGGACGATCGTGGCGTTGTGGCCGCCGAAGCCGAAGGAGTTCGAGAGAGCGGTGTGGAGATCCGGGACCTCGCGCGAGACGTTCGGGACGTAGTCGAGATCGCAGTCGGGATCGGGGTTCTCGAGGTTGATCGTCGGCGGGACGATGCGGTCGCGGAGAGCCTGGATCGTGAAGATCGCCTCGATCGCGCCGGCCGCGCCGAAGCAGTGGCCGGTTGCGCCCTTGGTGGAGGAGACCGGGATGCTGCGCGCGTGCTCCTCGCCGAGGGCGACCTTGACCACCTTCGTCTCGGCGGAGTCGCCGAGCGGCGTGGAAGTTGCGTGCGCGTTGACGTAGCCGATGTCGGTCGGCTCGATGCCCGCGTCGTCGATCGCCATCCGCATCGCGCGGGCCGGGCTGCGGCCGGTCGGGTCGGGCTCGGTCATGTGCGCGGCATCCGACGACATCCCGTAGCCGATCAGCTCGGCGTAGATCTTCGCGCCGCGAGCCTGCGCGCGCCCGAGCTCCTCGAGCACGACGGCGCCGGCGGCCTCACCCATCACGAGCCCGTCACGGTCGGCGTCGAACGGGCGCGAGGCCCGCTTCGGGTCGTCGTTGCGGCGAGAGAGGGCGCGCATGGCGTCGAATCCGGCAATTCCGACCCGCGTGATCGGCGACTCGCTGCCACCGGCGATCATCGCGTCTGCGCGGCCCAGGCGGATCGCGTCGACCGCGTCGCCGATCGCCATGTTCGAGGCGGCGCACGCGGTGCACTGGCTCATCAGCGGCCCCTGGGTGCCGAGCTCGATCGAGACCCAGCCGGCGCCCATGTTCGGGATGATGCACGGGATCGAGAACGGGCTGATCCGGTCTGGGCCACGGGTGAGCAGCGTGTCGTAGCAGGCCTGGAACGAGTGCAGGCCGCCGATGCCGGTCGCGATCGAAGATCCGATGCGAGTCGGGTCCGCGGCGATGTCGAGTCCGGAGTCGGCCTCGGCCTGCCGCGCCGCGGCGAGGATCATCTGGGCGAACCGGTCCATCCGCCGAGCCGACTTGTGGTCGACCCAGTCCGTCGGATCGAAGTCCTTCAGCTCGCAGGCGAAGTGCACGGGGTAGCCCTCGTAGTCGAACTGGGTGATCTCGCCCGCGCCGGACTCCCCTGCGATCAGGTGCTTCCAGGTCGTCTCGACGTCGTTGCCGAGGGACGTGACCCCACCGAGCCCCGTCACCACGACGCGCCGCCTTGCGCTGCCGTTGTCTCCCACTACATCCCCAGTCCGCCGTCGACGAGCAGCACCTCGCCCGTGATGAACGATGCCTCGTCGGAGCACAGGAACCGTACCGCCCCGGCCACGTCCTCCGCGTCACCGAGGCGGCCGAGCGGCGTGTTCTGCAGCATCAGCGCCCGCCCCTCCTCCGGGATCGCGTCGGTCAGGCGCGTCTTCACGTACCCCGGAGCAACGACGTTCGCGCGCACGTTGCGGGAGCCGAGCTCGCGGGCGAGCGACTTGGTGAAGCCGATGATCCCGGCCTTCGCCGCACCGTAGTTCGTCTGACCGAAGTTGCCGTGCAGGCCGACGATCGAGCTGACGTTGACGATCGAGCCGGCGCGCTTCTTCATCATCGGCCGGGTCACCGCGCGGCAGGTGTAGAAGATCGAGCTCAGGTTGGTCTCGATCACCTCCCGCCAGTCCTCGTCGGGCATGCGGGCGAGCAGGCCGTCGCGGGTCAGGCCTGCGTTGTTGACGAGGATGTCGATGTCGCCGGCCTCCTCGACCAGGCGAACGGCGTCCGCGGCGACGGCGACATCGGCCTGGATCGCGCGGCCGCCGATCTCCGCGGCGAGCGCATTGGCCTCATCGGCGCCCGAGCGGTAGCCGAGGACGACCGAGGCGCCGGCACGTGCGAGCTCGGTCGCGATCGCAGCGCCGATCCCCCGTGAGGCCCCGGTGACGAGCGCGGTTCTCCCCTCGAGGGAGCAGAACTCAGCCAAGCTCGTGCGCAACCGCGTTCAGCGACTTCAGGTCGTTGACCGAAACCGCCTTGACGGAGCTGTCGATCCTCTTCAGTAAACCGCTGAGGACATTGCCCGGGCCGACCTCGACGAACGTCGTGACGCCGTGGCCGATCATCTCGCGCGCCGACTGCGTGAACCTGACCGGGGCGGTGAGCTGATCGACGAGCAGACCGCGGAGCCGCTGGGGGCCTTCGAGCTTCGCGGTGACCGTCGAGACGAAGTGCGCGGTCGGCGTCTTGAAGTCGAGCTTCTCGATCGCCGGCTTGAAGCGCTCGGCGGCGAGCTCGACGAGCGGCGAGTGGAACGCTCCGGACACCTTCAGCCGGACGGCGCGGCGAGCGCCCTCGCGCTGGGCCTCGTCGCAGCACTCGTCGACCGCGTCGGTCTCGCCAGAGATGACGAGCTGGCCGGGGCAGTTGTAGTTGGCCGGCCACACGTTGTGGATCTTCTTGCAGAGCGCCTCGACGACCTCGTCGGCCAGGCCGAGGATCGCAGCCATCGAGCCCGGGCGGGCGTTGGCGGCATCCGCCATGACGATGCCGCGCTCGCGGACGAGCTCGATCGTCTCGCGCACGCCGAGCGCGTTCGCCGCGCCGAGCGCCGAGAACTCCCCGACGGAGTGGCCGACCACGAAGTCCGGGACGATCCCGCGCGCCCTCAGCGCAGCGTTGATCGCGAGGCTCGTGGCGACGAGCGCCGGCTGCTGAAGGTCGGTCCGCGTCAGCTCCTCGGCCGTCCCGTTGAAGCAGAGCGCGCGCAGGTCGAGACCCGAGGCCTCGCTGCCGGCGTCGTACACCGCCATCGCGTCCGGCTCTGCCTCCGCGATCTCTCGTCCCATGCCGAGCTCGAATGAGCCCTGCCCCGGGAACATAAAGGCCAGTTTGCTCATCTCTCAGCTCCATTCGTAGGAAGAGTCCAGTGCATCAACGCCGAGCCCCAGGTGAGACCCGCGCCCATTCCGGTCATCAGAACCAGGCTTCCGGGCTGCAGGAGCCCGCTCGCGGACGCGTCGGCCAGCGCAATCGGGATCGAGCCCGACGAGGTGTTGCCGTAACGGTCCACGTTGACCACCACTTTCTCCTTGGGGAAGCCTAGTTTGTTGACAGCGTGGTCGATGATGCGGACGTTTGCCTGGTGAGGCACGTACACGTCCACGTCGTCAACGGTGAGCTCACATTCTTCCAGGAGATTGGCGGCTGAGCGCTCGAGGATGCGGGTCGCGAACTTGAAGACCTCGCGGCCGTTCATCCGCAGGTGGCCTTCGGTGCCGTCGTTGACGGCCCGGGAGCCGCTTCCAGGGAAGTTCAGCTCGTCTGCGCCCGAGCCGTCGGCGCCGAGCTCGAAGCCCAGGAAGCCGCCCTCGTCGACGTGCTCGAGCACGACCGCGCCCGCACCGTCGCCGAAGAGGACGAGCGTCGAGCGGTCGGTCCAGTCGAGCACCTTCGACAGGACGTCGCCGCCGATCACGAGCGCGCGCTTCGAGAGGCCGGACGCCACGGCCGCGTGGGCCTGCGCGAGCGCGTACATGAACCCGGTGCAGCCCGCCGAGAGGTCATAGGCGGCCGCATCGACACTGCCGAGCTGATCGGCGACGATGCCCGCGGTTGCCGGAAACGCCATGTCCGGGGTGATCGTGGCGACGACGATCAGATCGATGTCCTTGCCTTCCAGGCCCGCCTGGGCGAGAGCCGCGCGGGCAGCCGGCAGCGAGATGTCCGACATCGCCACGTCGTCCTCGACCATCCGCCGCTCGCGGATGCCGGTGCGAGTCATGATCCACTCGTCGGAGGTATCGACGACCTTCGCGAGGTCGTCGTTGGTCACCACCTTGTCGGGGACGTACCAGCCCAGCCCCGTGATCGAGACGGGCCGCCCGGTTGCGCGGGCGATCATTCCCCGCTCACGGCAAAGGTCAGGGTGCCGCGCACCGCCAGCTCGCCACCGACAGACGCCCGCACCTTGCCCTTGCCGACCGGGCCGCGCACGGCCTCGACCTCGCAGAGCAGGTCCAGCACCTCCCCGGGCCGCACGATCCGCTTGAAGCGGACATCGTCGATGCCGGCGAAGAGCACGAGCTTGCCCTCGTTCTCGGGCTGCGAGAGAACGGCGACCGCACCGCACTGGGCGAGCGCCTCGACCATCTTCACGCCCGGCATGATCGGGTTCCCGGGGAAATGGCCGGCGCAATCCTCCTCGGTGACGGTCTTCCGCGCCGAGACGCGCTCGCCGGGGACGAGCTCGAGCACCTCGTCGACGAGCAGGAACGGATGCCGGTGCGGGATGATCGCCTCGATCTCCGCCCTTCCGAGCGGGCCCGTCATGCTGTGAGCTGCTCCCGCAGGGAGGCGCGGCCGCGATGGGCGTAGCACTTGGCCGTGCCGACGGGCAATCCGGTGACCTCGGAGATCTCGGCGAAGCCGACATCGAAGGCATCCTTGAGCGCGACCACCGTCGCCTGGGCGGGCGGAAGCTCAGCGAGCCGGCGGCCGAGCTCGCGGCGGGTCTCCGAGGATGTCAGCTCGGCAACGGGGTCTCCGTCGCGCGCGGGGCGCTCGTCCTCGAAGAGCGGCTCCGTGCGGCGCAGCGCGCGCGCCTGGGCGAAGTCCTTGCAGGTGTTGACCGTCAGGCGGTGGAGCCAGGTCGAGAACTGTGACTCGCCGCGGAACTGGCGGATGCGCACGACGAGCTTCGCCAGCGAGTCCTGCGCTGCGTCCCGCGCGTCCTCGGGATCACGGAGCAGGTGGAGCGCCAGGCGCTCGACCCGCGGGGCGTGGCGCTCGCAGAGAGCCTCGAGGGCCTTCTGGTCGCCTGCTTTGGCGCGCGTCACGAGAATCGGGTCGGAAAGCCGCTCGTAGACGAGCGGAACATCGGGGCGAGCATCAGTGCGGATTGGACGACGCTGGGGCAGGCGCGGTTGCACGGCGCGCCTACTCTAGTGGCCGTGGACCTTCTGCCCGAAGCCGTCCTACCTCGCCTGCGCGGAGCTTTCGGCCGCACCTACCTCTACGCGAACGAGACGCCTTCGACCCAGACGATGGCACCCCCCGACGCGCCGCACGGGACGGTGGCGCTGGCCGAGCATCAGACGGCCGGACGCGGACGGCTCGGACGGGTGTGGGTCGACGAGCCGGGCACAGGCCTCGCCCTCTCCGTCGTCCTCTACCCACCTCCTCCGGTGGCCCGCTGGCCCGAGCTGACGCTCGTCGCCGCACATGCGGTGGCCGGCGCGATCGGCGGCGGCGCGACGATCAAGGACCCAAACGACGTTCTCCTCGACGGGAAGAAGGTCTGCGGCATCCTCGCCGAGGCCGGTGAGCGGGTCGTCCTCGGAATCGGAGTCAACGTCGGTGAGGCACCTTGGCCCGGTGCGGGCTATGTCGACCGCGACCGGCTCGACCTTCTGGTCGACATCCTCGACCGGCTCGAGCAGGGCTACGACGCCTGGGTTGCCACGCACTAGCCGGAAATAGCCTGCAACCGGCGGGACCGGAATACACTGAGAGCTGCGGTGAAGATCTCGCTCCTGTGCGCTGCGCTCGTCGCAGCCGTGGCGGTCGCTCCGATCGCCGGGTCGGCGCCCGCTGCCTCCACACCGCGGGTGCTGGCCATCCACTTCACCTCGGACGTGAACCCCGTGACGCAGAGCTGGCTGAACGACAAGCTCGACCAGGCGCTCAAGGATCACTACAACGCGGCCGTGATCGTCCTCGACACCCCCGGCGGCGACGAGGAGTCGATGCGGAAGATCGTCCAGAAGGAGCTCCAGCTCAGCCGGGCGGGGACGCCGGTGATCGTCTACGTCTCGCCGGGCGGTGCGCGCGCCGCGTCAGCCGGGGTCTGGATCTCCGAGGCGGCCGACGTGCTCGCGATGGCGCCCGAGACCAACATCGGCTCCTCGACACCGATCTCGGGCACCGGAGCGAACCTGGGCAGCGACCTGCGGCGGAAGATCATCAACGACGCGGCGGCATCGCTCCGCGGCCTCGCGAAGACCCACGGTCGCAACGCAGCGTGGGCCAACAAGGCCGTCAAGCAGGCCGCCAACCTGACCGCCGCCGAGGCGCTGAAGCTGAACGTGATCGACACGATCGCGCCGACCCTGCCGGCGCTCCTCGACAAGATCGACGGCTGGACAACCGTGCCCCAGCACCTCAAGCTGCATACCGCCGGCGCCACGATCGACGAGACGAAACCGGGCTTCTTGACGCGCTTCCTCTCGATCCTCACCGATCCGAACGTCGTGTCGCTGCTGTTCCTGCTCGGGATCGTCGGGATCGGGTTCGAGATCTTCCACCCCGGGATCGTGCTGCCGGGTGCGCTCGGGGCGATCTCGATGCTGCTCGCGCTCTTCGGGCTCTACGTCCTGCCGCTCTCGTGGACCGGCGTCGGCCTGGTGATCCTCGGCCTCGCGTTACTCGGCCTCGATCTCTACGTGCCGAGCCACGGCGCGCTCACGTTATGCGGCCTGATCGCGCTCGGGTTCGGGCTCGCGACGATGTTCCAGAACGTGAGCGGTGGCCCGAGCGAGTCGACCGCGCTGATCGTCGCCGTCACGTTGATCCTCGGCGGTGCCTGGGCCTTCGGCATCTCGAAGGCGATCGCGGCCCGCCGCTCGCCGGTGGCCGTCGGGCCGCAGGAGATCATCGGGATGGAGGGCGTCGTCCGCGAGGGTGGGCTCGTCGCCATCCACGGCGAGCTCTGGCGCGCGAGGGCGGATCAGCCGCTCCGGCTCGGTCAGCGCGTGACCGTCGACAGACTCGACGGGCTGACGCTCGAGGTTCATCAGCTCTGATCGGCTGTAGGATCGCTGCGTGACCATCGCTGCAATCGTCGTCGGGATCCTCCTGCTGATCCTGATCTTCTTCCTGATCGGGGCGCTGAAGGTCGCACGCGAGTACGAGCGCGGCATCATCTTCCGCCTCGGCCGGCTGCTGCCGCAACCGAAGGGACCGGGCCTTTTCGTCCTGATCCCGATCGTCGACAAGATGGTCAAGGTCGACCTCCGTACGATCACGCTGCAGATCCCGCCGCAGGAGGTGATCACCAAGGACAACGTGCCGGTGCGCGTGAACGCAGTCGCGTACTTCCGCATCGTCGACCCGAAGTCGGCGATCGTCCAGATCGAGAACTACATGGTCGCGACCTCCCAGATCGCCCAGACCACGCTGCGCTCCGTCCTCGGCCAGCACTCGCTCGACGAGCTCCTGTCCGAACGGGAGAAGATCAACTCGATCCTGCAGGGAATCATCGACGAGCAGACTGCGCCGTGGGGCATCAAGGTCTCGATCGTCGAGGTCAAGGACGTCGAGATCCCGCAGGGCATGCAGCGCGCGATGGCCCGTCAGGCCGAGGCAGAACGCGAACGGCGCGCCAAGGTGATCGCGTCCGAGGGCGAGTTCCAGGCCTCCGAGCGGCTCAAGGACGCCGCCGCGGTGATCGAGACCCACCCCGTCGCACTGCAGCTCCGCTACCTGCAGACGCTGATCGAGATCTCCTCGTCGCCGTCGACGACGATCGTCTTCCCGGCGCCGATCGACGTGCTCACGCTGCTCTTGCCCAAGGGCAGGAACAACGACGCTGGCGGCTAGAGGTTCTCTAGCCTCAACTCGGGTCGGCGGCGTGCTCCTCGCGGAAGCGCCGGGCGGCCTCGATCGCGGCGGCGAGGTTCATCCCCTTGTCCTTGCCCTGCTTGATCAGCATGACCAGCTCGATCGACTCGAGGTCGTAGATCCGCTGCTTCTTGCCCTTCGTCGGGATCTGCGCCTTGTTCGTCCAGTAGTCGAGCTGCATCTTCGAGATGCCGGCGAGACGGCACACCTGGCCGAGATAGAGCTCGATCCTGTCGAGATGGGCCGCGAGATCGACCGGCTCGAGCGCGACCTGCCGCGTTCCGTACTGCATTTCGATCCTCTCCCCGTCGACCAGCCCCCGGCGACGCCGACTCTAGCCTTCCGGAAGGGAGAATTGAAGCCCGCTACTCGGAAGAGGGCTCGTCGTCGGCCGGGGCGATCTCTTCCTCGCTCGGCTCGTCAAGCGCCTCTGACGGCAGAACTTCCAACCCCGCCGGAGTCGTCTCGCCGGCCACCGGATCCACGGAATCGTCCTCGATATCCTCGGCCGATTCGACGACCGGGGCGAGCGACGAGACAGTCTCCGCGTCGCGAAGACGCATGACGATGACACCCTGGGTCGAGCGGCCGAGCCGCTTGACGTCCTCGACGGGCATCTTGATCACGGTGCCGCCGGTGGAGATCAGCATCACCTGGTAGCCGTCGCGGACGACCAGTGCGCCGGCGAGGTAGCCGCGCGCCTCGGTCAGCTTGACCGTCTGCACACCCATCCCGCCGCGGCCCTTGCGCGGGTACTCGGAGACACGCGTGCGCTTGCCGAAGCCGTTCTCGGTCACGACGAGCAGGTCGGAGTCGTCGTTCGCGATCTCGGCGGTGATCACGACGTCGTCGCCGCGGAGCGTCATGCCTCGGACGCCCTCGGTCGCGCGGCCCATCGCGCGCGCGTCCGCCTCCGAGAAGCGGATCGCCTGGCCCTTGCGCGACACGAGCAGAACGTCGTCGCCGGTCGAGCACAGCCGCACGGAGACGAGCTCGTCGGCGTCGCGCATCTTGATCGCGATGATCCCGTCGGCCTTGAGCGGGGTGTTGTAGTCGGCGAGCTTGGTCTTCTTGACGACACCGTTCTTGGTCGCGCAGAGGAGGTACTCGGTCTCCTCGAAGTTGCGCGTCTTGATCACGGCGCGCACCTGCTCGTCCTGGCGGACCGGGAGCAGGTTGCCGATCATCCGGCCCTTCGCCTGCCGCGAGCCGAGCGGGAGCTCGTGCACCTTGAGGCGGTAGACCTTGCCGACGGAGGTGAAGAAGAGGATGTAGTCGTGCGTCGAGGCGACGAAGAGGTGCTCGATGTAGTCCTCGTCCTTCATGTCCATGCCCATCACGCCGACGCCGCCGCGTCGCTGCTCCCTGTAGGCGGTGGGCGAAAGCCGCTTGATGTAGCCGGAGCGCGTGATCGCGATCACCATGTCCTCTTCCGCGATCAGATCCTCGAGCTCGAGGTCGCCCTCGGCCGCGATGATCTCGGTGCGGCGCTCGTCTCGGCGGCCGTAGGTCGCCTTGACCTCGAGCAGCTCCTCGCGAATGACGCCGTCGATCCGCGATTCGTCCGACAGGATCGCGCGGAGCTCGCCGATCCGCTCCATCAGGTCGTCGTACTCGCTCTGCAGGCGCTTGCGCTCGAGCCCGGTCAGCGCGCGGAGACGCATCTCGAGGATCGCGTTCGCCTGCAGCTCGCTGAGAGCGAACTCGCTCATCAGGCCCTGCCGCGCCGCCTCGGTGCTCTCGGACGCCCGGATCAGCGCGATCACCGCGTCGATGTTGTCGAGCGCGATCAGGTAGCCCTCGAGGATGTGCGCGCGCCGGACGGCGTTGCGCAGCTCGAACTTCAGCCGGCGGGTGACGACCTCGCGCTGGTGGTCGAGGTAGGTGCGGATCAGCTCGAGCAGCGAGAGCGTGCGCGGCACGCCGTCGACGAGCGCGACGGCGTTGTAGCCGAAGGTCGTCTGCAGCGACGTGTGCTGGTAGAGCTTGTTCAGCGCGACCTGCGGCACCGCGTCGCGCTTGAGCTCGATGTAGATCCGCATCCCGTCCTTGCCGGACAGGTCCTTGACGCCGTCGCGATGAGCGGCGATCTCGGTGAGAACGCCTTCGCGCACGAGATCGGCGATCTTCGAGATGACGCCGTCGTCGCCGCCCTTCTTGACGCCGTAGGGCAGCTCGCTGACGATGATCGCGGACTTGCCCCCGCGGAGCTCCTCGATGTGCGCGCGGCCGCGGACGCGGATCCGGCCACGGCCGGAGCGATACGCCTCGCGGATGCCCTCGCGGCCGAGGATGATCCCGCCGGTCGGGAAGTCGGGGCCCTTGACGTGCTGGCTGAGCCGCTCGACGTCGATGTCGGCGTCGTCGATCATCGCGATCACGGCGTCGATCGTCTCGGACAGGTTGTGCGGCGGGATGTTCGTCGCCATCCCGACCGCGATGCCGGTGGCGCCGTTGACGAGCAGGTTCGGGAACCGGGCGGGAAGCACGGCCGGCTCGCGCTCGGAGCCGTCGTAGTTCGGGATGAAGTCGATCGTGTCCTGGTCGATGTCGCGCAGGAGCTCGGCGGCCATCGCGGCGAGGCGCGCCTCGGTGTAGCGCTCGGCGGCGGCGGGGTACCCGTCGACGTTGCCGAAGTTGCCCTGCGGGTCGACGAGCGGGTAGCGGAGCGAGAACGGCTGCGCCATGCGGACCAGGGCGTCGTAGATCGCCTGGTTGCCGTGCGGGTGGTACTTCCCCATCACGTCGCCGACGACGCGGGCGCACTTGATCCGCTCGCGGTTCGGCTGCAGGCCGAGCTCGTTCATCGCGTAGAGCACGCGGCGGTGCACCGGCTTCAGCCCGTCTCGCGCGTCGGGGAGCGCGCGCGAGACGATCACGCTCATCGAGTAGTCGAGGAAGCTCGAGCGCATCTCCTGCTCGAGCTCGCGCGGCTCGATCCGGCCAGCGCCGGTCGGTTGCAGTGCTAGACATCGAGCCTTGCGTACTTCGCGTTCTGCTCGATGAACTCGCGGCGCGGCTCTACCTCGTCTCCCATCAGCATCGAGAAGACCTTGTCGGCGAGGATCGCGTCCTCGACGCCGACCTGGATCAGCACGCGGTTCTCGGGGTTCATCGTGGTCTCCCAGAGCTGCTCGGGGTTCATCTCGCCGAGGCCCTTGAAGCGGTTGACCTTGAGCCCTTCCTTCGCGAGCTCGAGGATCTGGAGCCGGAGCCCTTCGAAGGTCGCGGTCGTCTCGCTCTTCTTGCCGAGCGTGAGGGCGAAGGGCGGCGGGCCGGCAACCTCGACCAGGCGCGCATAGGTGCGGCGCAGGCCGGCGTAGACGGGCGAGGCGAGGAGCGCGACCGGCAGCTCGATGTGGGTCGCGGCGTTCGTCTCGCGCTCGGTCATGCGCAGCCGGATCGAGTCATCCGTCTCGCTGACGTACTCGAGCTCGTAGATGTCGTCGCCGAGGCCGGAGATCGCAGCCGCGACCGAGGCCGCGTCGGGCGTGTCGACCTCGACCAGGCGGTGCAGCACCACAAACGACGCGGCGGCGGTCCCGAAGTCGGCGCGGAGCCGCGAGAGCCACCCGTCGAACTCGTTGAGCGCGCGCGCGAGCCGCTGGTAGCGCAGCTCGGTGACGCGGTAGGTCTCGCCGGTGCGGTCGGTGATCTCGATGTCCTGGGCCCGGTCGCGGACGAGGATCTCCTCGAAGTGGGCCTCCTTCTCGATGTAGCGCTCGTTCTTGCCGGTCGAGCTCGAGAGCTTGTACAGCGGCGGCACGGCGATGTAGACGTGGCCGCTCTCGACGAGCTCCTGCATCTGGCGGTAGAAGAACGTGAGCAGAAGCGTGCGGATGTGCGAGCCGTCGACGTCGGCGTCGGTCATGACGATCACGCGGTTGTAGCGCAGCTTCTCGAGGTCGAACTCGGCGCCGATGCCCGTGCCGACGGCGGTGACGATCGACTGGATCTCGGTGTTGGAGAGCACCTTGTCGATCCGGTTCTTCTCGGAGTTGATCACCTTGCCGCGCAGCGGGAAGTATCGCCTGGTAGTTCTTGTCGCGCGCGTCGACGGCGGAGCCGCCGGCCGAGTTGCCCTCGACGAGGAAGAGCTCGCAGAGCTCGGGATCGGAGGACTGGCAGTCGGCGAGCTTGCCGGGGAGGCCTCCGCCGGAGAGCGCGCCCTTGCGCTGGATGTCGCGCGCCTTGCGCGCGGCCTGGCGCGCGCGGGCTGCGTCGGTGGCCTTGCGGATGATCCGCTTGCGCTCGGCTGAGTGCTCCTCGAACCACTCGCCGAGCTTCTGGTTGACGGTCTTCTCGACGAAGCCGCGCACCCAGGGGTTGCCCAGCTTGGCCTTGGTCTGGCCCTCGAACTGCGGGTCGCGCAGCTTGACGGAGATGACCGCGGCGAGCCCCTCGCGCGTGTCCTCGCCCTCGAGCGCGTCGTCTTTCTCCTTGAGCACGCCGTCCTCGGTCGCCCACCTGTTCATCGTGCGGGTGAGCGCCGCCGAGAAGCCGGAGAGATGAGCTCCGCCGGCGTGGGTGTTGATGTTGTTCGCGTAGGTGAAGACCGATTCGACGTACTTGGCGTTCCACTGCATCGCGATCTCGACCGTGCCGCGCCCTTCCTCTTCCTCGGCCTCGAAGTAGATGATCGTGCCGTGGATCGGGTCGCGTCCCGCGTTCACATGGCCGATGAAGTCGCGGATGCCGTTCTCGAAGTAGAACTCCTCGCTCCACTCGCCCTCGCGCTCGTCGACGAGCTTGATGCGCAGCCCCTTCGTGAGGAACGCGGTCTCGCGCATCCGCTGGCGCAGCGTCTCGCGCGACCAGGCGATCTCCTCGAAGATCTCGGGGTCGGGGGCGAACGTGATCTTGGTGCCGGTCTGGTCGGTGAAGCCGGCCGCCCTCATGTCCGCGAGCGGCACGCCGCGCGCGAAATCCTGGCGATACACCTTCCCGTCGCGCTCGACGGTCGCCTCGAGTCGCTCCGACAGCGCGTTCACGACCGACACGCCGACGCCGTGGAGGCCGCCCGAGACCTTGTAGCCCTCACCGCCGAACTTGCCGCCGGCGTGGAGCTTCGTCAGGACGACCGTCAGGGCCGGCAGGCCGTCAGGGCTGTCGGGAGCGACGTCGACCGGGATGCCGCGGCCGCGGTCCTGCACCGTGATCGAGCTGTCCGGGTGGATGTAGACCTCGATCGAGTCGCCGTAACCGGCCATGGCCTCGTCGACCGCGTTGTCCACGACCTCGTAGACGAGGTGATGGAGGCCGTCGACACCGGTCGAGCCGATGTACATGCCGGGCCGCAGCCGGACCGGCTCGAGGCCCTCGAGGACGGTGATGTCCTTGGCGGAATATGTGGGGTCGGCAGCGATGGCTTCAGAAAGTGCTGAGAAAGAGCCTGAGTATCAGGCCGAGAAATACAAAATGCCTGCAAAACACCTGTTTTGCCGGCTGGGTTAAGTGTATCAAATCAGGCGGTCTGACCGGCCCCTTGCGAGGCTCAAACTCACCGCTTTTTCGACACTTTCGCGCAGCTTCTCGTCCTCGATCGAGGACGCAATCTCGGCTGCCGCGCGCAGCTCTTCCCGAGATGGTACCGGGCGCGCCCGCGCGGGGCTCTCGGCGTCCTCCTCCGGCGGCGACTCGGCGAGCGGGCCGGGCGCGAACCTAACCGCCGAGACCTCCAGCCGCGTCGCGATATCCGCTGCGCGCTGCGCGAGCTCGAACGCCCACACCGAGTCCGACGTGTTCACATGCAGGGTGCCGTCCCGGCCGATTCGGGCCGGCCAGGCATTCCGCGCGATCCCCTCACCGACCGCGTCGGGCCAGCGGGCGCAGATGTCGCCCAGATCGGCCGGCCCGCCGAAACGAGTCAACTCGCGGCGAACGAAATCAGACAGCGAGTCCAGGGGTCACCTCCACCACCTGGCTCGGCTCGGCGGGCAGCGCCGAGCGGTGTGTCGTCGTGATCACGGTCTGGCCGAGCCCCGAGACCGACGCGGCGAGGATGGCGCGGCGACGCGAATCGAGCTCCGAGAGCACGTCGTCGAGCAGCAGCAACGGGGTCGAAGGCAGGAGCCCCGCCTCGGCGAGCAGGAGCGCGAGCAGCGCCAGCCGCTGCTCGCCCTGCGACCCGAAGCCGCGGAGCTCGCGACCGTCGGCTGCGATCTCGAGGTCGTCGAGGTGGGGGCCGAGACCCGTCGTCCCGCGCGCGAGGTCGGCATCGAAGCGCGCCTCCAGAGCCGCCGCGGTCGGTGCTTCGGCGTCGTACCCGAGGCGTCCGTCCGGCAGGCCGAGCTCCGCCAGGCGCTCGCGGAAGGCCGGCGACAGCGCCACTGCGGTCTCGCGACGCGCCTCCACCAGCGCCGCCCCGAGCTCGGCGACGCGCTCCGTCCACGGTGAGACGACCTCGCGGGGAGCCAGGCCGAGCTGGACGCGTCGAAGGCCTGCGTTCCGCTGCGCGAGTGCCGACGCGTACTCCTGCGGCAAGCCGGCCTGCATAGGCAGCAAGCGTCCGAGCACCCGGTCGATGTAGGCACGGCGAACCGCAGGCCCGCCCTTGACGACAGCCAGCCGGTCGGGCGTGAACACGAGCGTCGGGAACTCGCGCCGCAGCGACTCGGCGGAGGCAAGCCGAGAGCCGTCGAGCTCCGCCGTCTTGCCGCCCTGCGCGGCGAGCTTCACGCGGATCTCGTGACTCACACCGCCGCGATCGAGCTTTAGCGACACGCCCGCGGCAGTCTCGCCGAAACGGATCAGGCGCCCATCGGTGCGCGTTCGCGGCGAGAATCCCTGGGTCGCCAGGTGCATCGCCTCGAGCAGGTTCGTCTTGCCGGCCCCGTTGTCCCCGGTCACGAGGACGATGCCCGGCTCGAGAGCGAGGTCGAGGTGCGCGTACGAGCGGAAGTTACGAAGCGTGACGTGCCGGACGACCAGGCTGAATCCCGCTCACCGTCTCGTCGAAGCTCATCCCGCGAGCCGGATCGGCATGATCAGGTACGTGTAGTCCGGGCTCTCGCCCTGCAGGACCGCCGGGCGGAGCGGGCTGATCAGCTTGAAGCGAACGGTCGGCGAGTCGATCGACTCGAGCCCGTCGCGCAGGAACTCCGCGTTGAAGCCGATCTCCAGGGCGTCCGCGGCGAACGGCGCCGGCAGCGACTCCTTCGCCTCGCCCACGTCCTGCGTCCGCGCAGAGACGGTCAGCTCGCCCTCGGCGAAGCGGAGCCGGAGCGGCGAGTTGCGCTGCGCGAGCAGGCCGACGCGGCGAACGACGTCGAGCAGCTCGTCGCGCGGGAGCTCGAGCTCGTGCTCGAACTGCTCGGGCAGGAGCTGGCGGTAGTTCGGGAACTGGCCGTCGATCCGGCGCGTGGTCAGCCAGGTGCCCTCGGAACCGAAGATCACGTGGTTCTCCTGGACGGCCATCTCGATCGTGTCGCCCGAGCCGGCGATCCGCGCAACCTCCTGGAGCGCCCGGGCCGGGATGATCGCCTCGAGGTCGGGGAGGGGCCCCGGCGCGGCGGTCTCCTTGACCGCGAGACGGTACGAGTCCGTCGCCGCCATCACGAGCTTGCCTGCCTCGAAGCTCGCGAAGATCCCCGTGAGCACAGGCCGGCTCTCGTCGCGCGACGCCGATTTGCTCACCCGCGCGATCGTGCCGAGCAGCAGCTCGCGATCGACCTCCTGCAGCGCGATCCCTTCGAGATCCGGCAGGTGAGGGAAGTCCTCGGCCGAGTAGGTGTGGATCCGGTAGCTGGCCGAGCCGCTCGTGATCTCGAGCACCGAGTCCTCGCCGAGATGCTCGATCGAGACGTCCGACTCGGGCAGTGCGCGGGCGATGTCGAGGAGAAGCCGGCCCGGCACGACGACCGTCCCCTCGCTGGCGACCTCGGCATCCATCGACGCGCGGAGCGAGAGCTCCATGTCGGTGGCGGCGAGGGCCAGCCCTTCGGCGGTCGCGGTCAGCTGGATGCCGCCGAGCACGAGCACCGACGCGCGGGTCGAGAGAGCACGTGCGACCACGGCGACGCTCTCGGCGAAGCGCTCGCGCGAAACGGTGGCTTTCAACACGTCGAGGGTCACAGTCTCTGAGTCAATCATTATTTGAAGAATTCAATTCGTAGTAACCCTAGGTGTGTGGATAGCCGGGACAACCTCGCTCCGTGAGGAGCAGACGGCATTCTGGCTGTGGGACCGGACGGGGGAGATCTCGGGGCTATCTACAGGAGACATGGCTTACCGGGCCTGCTTCACACGAGCCGTGAGTTCTTGCACCAGGTTATAAACAGACCTGTCCTCACGGATCAGGCGGGCGATCTTCGACGTCGCGTGGATCACGGTGGTGTGGTCGCGGCCTCCGAAGTGCTTGCCGATCTTGGGCAGCGAGGAGTCAGTCAGCTCGCGTGAGAGGTACATCGCGACCTGGCGCGGGTAGACGATGCTCTGCGACCGCCGCTCGCTCGTGAGCTCGGTCAGCGTGACGCTGAAGCGATCGCAGACGAGCTCCTGGATCCGCTCGATCGAGACGACGGCCGGCTCACCTTGCGGGAAGACGTCGCGCAGCACGTCCTGGGCGAGCTCGACGTCCATCCGCCGGCCTGTCAGCGACGCGAACGCGACGACGCGCGTGAGGGCCCCTTCCAGCTCGCGGATGTTCGTCGTGACGCGGCTCGCGATGTGCGTCAGCACCTCCGGGTCGCCGACGTCGATGCCGTCGTACTTGACCTTGCGGCGGAGGATCGCGATCCGTGTCTCGAGATCGGGCGGCTGGATGTCGGTGATCAGGCCCCACTCGAAGCGCGACCGCAGCCTGTCCTCGAGCGTCTGGATGTCGCGTGGCGGCCGGTCGGAGCTCATCACGATCTGCCGCCCCGCCTCGTGCAGGGAGTTGAAGGTGTGGAAGAACTCCTCCTGGATCCGCTCCTTGTGCTCGAAGAACTGCACGTCGTCGATCAACAGCACGTCGTAGGCCCGGTATCGCTGCTTGAAGCCCTCGATGCGCTTGTCGCGGAGCGAGTTGATGAAGTCGTTCATGAACGTCTCCGACGTCACGTAGCGCACGGTCAGGGATGAGGAATGGAGCCCGATGTAGTTCGCCACGGCGTGCAGGAGATGCGTCTTGCCGAGCCCCGTGTGCCCGTAGATGAACAGCGGGTTGTAAGCCTGTGCCGGCGCTTCTGCGATTGCGAGCGCGGCGGCGTGGGCGAACCGGTTGGACGAGCCGATGACGAACGAGTCGAACGTGTATTTCGGGTTGATCGAGGCGCCGTCGATGCGCGGCAGGACGGGCGGTGGGATGGCGGCAACGGGTGCGGCCGAGGGCCGCACGACGAAGTCGAGGCGCCGGTCGGAGCCGGTGGTGTCCTTCACGCCGGCACGGATCAGGTCGGCGAAGCGGCTCTCGATCCATTCCCGCGTGAAGTCGTTCGGCACCGAGAGCACGAAGGTGTCCGCGTCGAGGCCGACGGCGCTCACTTCGTTGAACCAGTTTCGGTAGGTCTTCTCGTTGAGGGATCCCCGTAGGCGGGCGGCTACATCGCCCCAGAGGCTTTCCGCAGTCAAGTCGTTCGGGTGGTCCACGCCTCCAGTGAGCTCCTTCGGTTGGGTCGGGCGGCGACAATAGCAGCGTCCGGAGGAGGGATTCAATGAGGATTTCTGGTGCCGCCACCGTAGTTAAAACACTGGTTTTGCAGGGATTTCCCCCTCTCCACACGACTCTCCACAGGTGTGGAAAGATGAGTGGGGCCAGGATGTTCGGCCGCTCTTTCCACGACTTTCCGCATCTGGGGCGCTGTGGAGAACCGTGAGGCGAGCCTCTCCGCGTATACTGGCCCATCGGCTAGGCCGCGACCGGTCGTCGTCGCTTCGGCCGAGCCTCTCGAGGGAGCCATTCAATGAAACGCACCTACCAGCCAAACGTACGCCGGCGGAAGAAAAAGCACGGCTTCCGTGCCCGGATGAAGACGCGCGCCGGCCGTGCCATCCTGAAGCGCCGCCGCGCGAAGGGCCGCAAGCGCCTTTCGGCGTAGATGGCGCTCCTCGGCTAGCGCTCGTGCAGCGCAAGAACCGCCTCTCGCGCTCCCGCGACTTCGACACCGTCTACCGGCAGGGCCGGTCGGTCTCGACCCGCTTCCTGACGCTGTACTGGTTCGCGCGTGGCGAGGAGCCGGGCGAGCCGCGGCTGGGGCTCGCGGTTCCCAAGGCGACCGGCTCGAGCGTCGTCCGCAACCGGATCAAGCGCCAACTGCGCGAGATCTGGACATCGAAGCTCGACGTCGAGGCGGTCGCGCCGACGAACGACTACGTGCTCGTCGTTCGCCCCGGCCTGCCCGAGGCGGCGGAGACACGCGGCCACGACTGGCTCGTCGAGCGCGTGGACGAGGTTCTCGAGAAGGTGGCGGCATGATGGTCACGCCGCTGCGGGCCGCCCCGTCGAAGCTCGGGATCGGGCTCGTCTACGCCTACCGTTACACCTTCGGCCTCCTGGTGCCCGCCGGCACCTGCAAGTTCCATCCGAGCTGCTCGGAGTACGCGATCCAGGCGCTCCGCAAGCACGGGCTTCTTCAAGGGCTCGGCGCTGGCCTGCTGGCGCGTCCTGCGCTGTAACCCTGGTCCCACGGCGGAGTCGACTACCCGTGATGCCTCTCGCGATCATCGTCATCTCGACGCTCGAGAACCTCCTCCGGTGGCTGCTCGATCGCTTCCACACGTTCGGGCTCACCTGGGCCTGGTCGATCGTCGCGACGACGATCGTCGTGCGGGTCTGCCTCGTTCCGCTGACGGTGCGGCAGATCCACTCGATGCAGTCGCTGCAGCGTCACGCGCCGGAGATGAAGGAGATCCAGCGCAAGTACAAGGGCGACAAGCAGAAGCAGAACGAGGAGCTGATGAAGTTCTACCGGGAGAACAAGATCAACCCGGCTGCCTCGTGCCTGCCGATGGTCGCCCAGTTCCCGGTCTTCATCTCGCTCTATCTCGTCCTGAAGCACTTCTCGAAGCACATTCCGCCGGGCTCCGACCTCTCGTGGCTGCACTTCGTCCCGAACATCACCGCCCCCGCCAACTCGAGCTGGTCCGGCTACGTGCTCCTGGCCGTGTACGCCGGCAGCCAGATCTGCTCGACGTACTTCATGTCGACGTCGATGGACAAGATCCAGCGGCGGATCATGATGTTCATCCCGCTGATCTTCATCACGGTGATCGCGCACTTCCCGACGGGTCTCGTCATCTACTGGGTGACGACGAACCTGTGGACGGTCGGCCAGGGCCTCGTGACGCGCCGCCTCGTCCCGAAGACCGCGCCCGTGGCCGCAGGCCCGAAGCGCAGCTCGCGCACGCCTGCGACGGCCCCCGCCATCAGCAACGGCGCGCCCGCCGATCCGGCTCCGAAGCCCAAGCCGCAGAACCAGGCGCCCGCCCAGCCGCGCCGCGTGAAGAGGAACAAGGGCCGAGGCCGGCGGTGAGCGGGGAGCGCACGGTCGAGGCGACCGGCGAGACGGTCGGCGAGGCCAAGTGGCGCGCGCTCCGCGAGCTCGAGCTCCTGGTTCCGTCGCTCGACAAGGCCGCCGTCCGGTTCCAGGTCCTTTCGGAGGGCGAGCGGGGCCTGCTCGGCGTCGGTTACACACCGGCCCGTGTGATGGCCACAGCCGCCGAGGGAGAGGAAGTTGCAGCGGACGCCTGCCGGCCCGGACGAGAGCGAGGCCGCCCGGAGGCTGCGCGGGCTCGTGACGCAGGTTGCGGCCGCGATCGGCGTTCGCTGCCGGGTCGAGGTGAACGAGTCGCGAGACGGCGATCGAGGTGACCTGCAGCGGCGACGACCTGGGGTTGCTGATCGGCCGGCACGGTCAGACGATCGACGCGATCCAGGTGCTCGCGTCGGCGATGGTCGGCCGTGGGGACGGCGACCGCAAGGAGGTCGTCGTCGATGCGTCCGGCTACCGCGACCGGCGCCGCCGAACGCTGGAGTCGCTCGCCGTCCGGAGCGCCGAGGACGCCGTGCGGACCGGGTCGCGCGTCGAGCTCGAGCCGATGAGCGCCGCGGAGCGGAAGATCGTCCACACCTCGCTCGAGCACAACGACGACGTCACGACCTCGAGCGAAGGCGAGGAGCCGAATCGTTTCGTGGTCGTCGAGCCCGCCGAGTAGCCGGCCGTGCGACCGCTCGAGGACTGGCTCCGCGCCGTCGTCGAGACTCCCGGGCTGACCTCGCTCGACCTCGCTGCCGCACGCGGGATGCTGCTCGAGGATGCGCTGCGGGCCGTCCCGCTGCTGGACGGCCGCACAGGCCCCGTGGTCGATGTCGGCTCCGGGAACGGGTCTCCCGGGATCCCGGTCGCTCAGGCTCTACCCGAGGTCGAGGTCGTGCTTCTGGAGGCGGCCGCTCGTCGGTGCGCGTTCCTCGAGGAGTGGGCGCCGGACAACGCCCGGGTGGTCTGCGGACGGGTCGAGGAGCAGCCGGTCGACTGGGCGGATGCGGCGCTCGCAAAGGCGCTGGCCCCGCCCACGGTGGCAGCCGAATGGTGCCTCCCGCTCGTCCGGGAGGGCGGCATCGTGGTGCTGTGGATCGGCGAGAGCGCCGATCTCGAGCGATCTCGCCCGGGTGGCCGCGCGCCTTGCCGGCGAGGTCGATGACTCGCCGCGGGGCCTCGCGGTGCTGCGAAAGACCGGGCCGACCCCGCCCGGCTTCCCGCGTCGTACGGGGGTCGCGCGCAAACGGCCGCTCTAGTGGGACGAGCCGTCCGCGGTCGTGACTAGCCTGACCGGCTGTGAGCGGCCGCGTCTACGCATTCGCGAATCAGAAGGGCGGCGTCGGGAAGACGACGACGACCGTCAACCTGGCTGCGTGCCTGGCCGAGGCCGGCGAGCGGGCGCTCGTGATCGACCTCGACCCGCAGGCGAACGCAACCTCCGGCCTCGGGATGAAGGCCAACGGCACGTCCAGCTACGACCTTCTGGACGGCGCGCCGATCTCGGAGCTGGCCAAGCCGACGGCTTTCCCGAACCTCTTCCTGATCCCCTCCAAGCCCGAGCTGGCCGGCGCTGCGATCGAGCTGGCGCGCCGGTCCGACGGCGAGGGCTATCTGGCCGAGTCGCTCGCAGACGCGCGCGAGTTCAGCTTCGTCCTCCTCGACTGCCCGCCCTCGCTGGGCCCGCTGACCGTCAACGCGCTCGCGGCCGCCGATCGCGTGATCGTGCCGGTCCAGGCCGAGTACTACGCGCTCGAGGGCCTCGCGCAGCTGATGCAGTCGATCAACCTGATCAAGGCGCGCCTGAATGCCCGGCTGGCGCTCGGCGGCCTGCTGATCACCATGAGCGACGGCCGAACGAACCTGGCCGCCGACGTGGAGCGGGAGGTCCGGCGGCACTTCGGAAACCTCGTCTTCGAAACGGTCGTCCCGCGCTCGGTGCGTGTTGCAGAGGCACCGAGCCACGGCCTCCCGATCACTCACTACGACCGGCGCTCACGTGGCGCCGAGGCCTACTGGAAGGTGGCGATGGAGCTTGTCGAACGCAGCTGAATCGAGCTCGCGGCGCGGCCTCGGCCGTGGCTTCGAGGTGCTGATCGGAGGCGCGGCGATGGAGCTCGCGCACGTCGCGATCGACCAGATCCACGCGAACCCGCGCCAACCGCGGCGGCGCTTCGATCACGAGGCGACGAACGGGCTGGCGGACTCGATCCGCCATCAGGGCGTCGTGCAGCCGGTCGTGCTCCGGCCGCGGCTAGAGGGCGGCTACGAGCTGATCGCCGGCGAGCGGCGCTGGCGCGCAGCGCGCGAGGCAGGGCTCGCAACGCTGCCGGCCGTGATTCGCGAGACCGACGATCGTGACACGCTCCTGATCGGCCTCGTCGAGAACGTCGCCCGCGAGAATCTCTCCCCGATCGAGGAGGCGCGCGCTTACGCCCTGCTGCTGGACGAGTTCGAGCTGACTCTCGGCGAGGTCGCCGAGCGGGTCGGACGCTCGAAGCCGGCGATCTCGAACAAGCTGCGGCTCCTCGAGCTCTCCGACGACGTGCTCGCGATGGTCGAGCGTGGCGAGCTCTCCGAGGGCCACGCGAGGGCCGTGCTCGCCGTCCCCGATCACGGCGAGCGGCGGCGGTTTGCGCGCAAGGTCGTCGCGCAGGGGATGTCGGTACGGGCGGCCGAGCGCGCGGCGCGCTGGTCGGGCGCACGGACGAAGCCTCGGACGAAGACGCCGGTCGATCCGGCTCTCGCCGCGCGGGTGAAGCTGGGTCTCCAGCGGATCACGGGCCTCGAGGCCCGCGTCGGCGTCGGCAAGGTCGAGATCGCCTACGACGACGAGCACGACCTCGAAGCGCTCGCCGAGGCGCTCGAGCGCCTGTAGCGGTCGCCGATTCCAAAACCGGGCCCCGACGGAGCGGCGTATGCTTTCGGAGGTCCCGCTGTATGTCCCGTTGCATCTCGATTGCCATTGCGGCCGTGTCGGCCATCGCGCTGCTCGCTGCCTCGAGCGCGCTCGGCGCGGCTAGCAGCGCAGCCGATTTCCCGACGCTCCTCGTGACGTTTCAGACCACGAAGACGGTCACGGTGACACTCACCGACCTGACACCCGTGGGGACGTCGAGCGGGCCGCCGACGACGATCTCGCCCGGCACGTACAACATCTCGATCGACGACGCGGCGTTCGTGTCCGACGTCCAGTGGCATCTCTCCGGGCCGGGCGTGAGTCTCGTGACCAACATGTCCTACGGCGAGGAGCCGTCGGAGTCCTGGGTCGAGACGTTCCTGCCGAGCTCGACGTACACCTACCGCGACGACAATCGGCCGGGGACGGTGTACACGTTCCAGACGACGGCCACGGCGCTCGTCGGGACGCAGGGAAACGGGCAGGCGCCGCTCACGTCGACCACGCCGCAGGCGAGCTCGAAGAACGGCAAGGCGAGCTCGACCGACGTCGTCGGGTCGGGAGTCGCAACGGTTCGCGGCGCGATTCTCGGGACGGTCTCGGCGGCCGGGAAGCTGACGCTCACGAGCGGCGGCAAGACCGTGTCGAGCCTGAAGGCGGGGCTCTACAAGTTCACGATCACCGACCAGTCGAAGAAGGCCGGCTTCAGTGTCCAGCAGATCAAGAAGTCCGCCACGACCGTGACGACGGCCCCCTTCACCGGCAAGAAGACGGCGACGATCAACCTGAAGGCGGGGCAGTGGCTCGCCTACCCGACCTTCGTCGGCAAGAAGCTCTACTTCATCGTCACCACCCACTGATGCCGGCCGTGCCTCCGTTCGAGGTGGAGCTCTCGCGGCGGACGCTCGTGAGGGGCGGCGGCGCGCTGGTCGTCGGGCTGGCGCTCGGGGCGAAGCTGACGGGACAGGCAGTTGCGGCCGACGAGCCCGTTCGCGTCGAACGGCCCGGCCGACTCGATGCAGTCGGACTCCTATCTCGCCGTGCTCGCCGACAACACCGTGCACGTCAAGACCGGCCGGGTCGAGATCGGTCAGGGCTCGACGACAGGGCTGCTCCTGCTCGTCGCCGAGGAGCTCGACATGAATGTCGACCAGCTCGTCTTCGTCCGCCAGGACACGAACGTGACGCCCGACACCGGCGGGACCTTCGGGTCGAGCTCGATCGCCCAGGCCGGGCAGCGGGTGCGGGCCGCGTGCGCCGCCGCCCGCCAGAGCCTGCTCACGCTGGCCTCGCAGCAACTCGGAGTGCCGGCAGCGGATCTCAGCGTCTCGGGCGGTGTCGTCTCGGGCGGCGGCCGGTCGGTCACCTACGGGGCGCTGGTCGGCGGCCGATTGCTCGGTGTGCCGCTTCCCGCGCAGATCCTCGACCCCGGCGCAGGCGCCCGCGAAGCCGATCTCGGCCTATCGCGTGGCGGGCATCTCACAGATGCCGCGTCTCGACATCCCGGCGAAGGTGATGGGGACCTACACCTACATTCACAACGTCCGGGTGCCCGGGATGCTGCACGGGCGGCTCATCCGCCCGCTCGGCCAGGGGGCCTACGGCGACGGGACGCTCACCCAGATCGTCTCGATCGACGAGCGCTCGATCGCCGGCCTCGGCGACGCCCGGGTCGTGCGGCGCGGCAACTTCGCGGGCATCGTCGCTTCACGGGAGTACGACGCGATCCAGGCCGCGGCTCGGCTGAAGGTCGTCTACCGCAACCCGCCGCTGATCTCCGGAAGCGGGAATCTCTTCTCGGAGATGCGCAAGCTCGACGCCGCCGGGCTCGCACCGCAGCGCACCCAGATCCAGGTGGGCGATGTCGACGCGGCGATAGCCGGGGCGGCGCACACGGCCACGCGGAGCTACGCCTACCACTACC
This sequence comes from uncultured Actinomycetota bacterium, assembly GCA_963762215.1. Taxonomy (GTDB): domain Bacteria; phylum Actinomycetota; class Thermoleophilia; order Gaiellales; family Gaiellaceae; genus PALSA-600. The sequence continues at coordinate 81,786 of CAVXKB010000008.1, read as the reverse complement.
AGGGCCACATGCCGATCGGCCCGAGTTGCGCGATCGGCGACGTGACGGCAACCGGTGCGCTCGTGCTCGGGAACATGCAGGACGCCTACGGGATGCGCGTGAACCTCTCGGCGCTGCTCGGGTTGCCCGAGAACCGGATCAGGGTGCAGTACTGGGAGGGTGCGAGCACGTTCGGCAACAGCCCGGCCCGGTTCGACGCGGGCGAGGCGGCCGCGGTGATGTCCCAGCTCGCCGGCGCGCCCGTGCGGCTCCAGTTCATGCGCTGGGACGAGCACGGCTGGGACAACTACGGCCCGGCCATCCTGTCGGACATGCGCGGTGGCGTTGACAGCGCGGGCAACCTCGTCGCGCTGGATTACACGGCCTACGGCATCCCGTCGCTCTCGATGCGGTCGGACGCGACCACGCAGAACGCGGGAATCCCGCTCGCGCCGGCCGGCCTCGGCCTGGCCGACACGATCAACTCGGGCACCCAGTACGCGATCCCGAATCGCCGTGTCAGCGCCAAGTCGATGCAGCTCTGGGACACGTTCTTCAAGACCTCGGCTCTGCGCGCCCCCCACTGCCCGCAGACGTGCTTCGCCTCCGAGCAGCTCGTCGACGAGCTCGCGCACGCTGCGCGAATCGACCCCTACGAGTTCCGGTTGCAGAACATCGCGACGGCGCAGGTGAACGACGGCTTCGGCCAGTGGCGCGACGCCCTCGCCGCCGCCGCAAGCATCGCCGGTTGGCAGCCCCGCGTCGCCGCCTCGAGTCTCTCGAAGGAGAACATCGTGTCGGGGCGCGGAATCGCGATCGGCGGTTTCGCCAGCTCGCAGGCCGCCGTGGTGGCCGACATCGAGGTGAACAAGCGCACCGGGAAGATCATGCTCCGCCATCTCTACGGATCGCTCGTCGCGGGCTTCGCCGTCTACCTGCCCGGGATCGAGAACCAGATCGAGGGGAACCTGATCATGGGCGCGAGCCGGGCTCTCCACGAGGCGGTCCCCTTCAACACGCGTCGCTCGACGGCGCTCGACTGGGTCAGCTACCCGATCCTCCGCTTCGTCGAGGCCCCGAGGGTCAGCACGACGATCGTCCAGCGCAAGGACCTGGCCTCGACCGGCGCCGGCGAGCCACCCTCCGTGCCGGTCGCCGCAGCGATTGCGAATGCCTTCTTCGACGCCACGGGTGTCCGGATCACCACGGCGCCGATGACACCTGCAACGGTTCGTGCGACGCTCGCAGCCGCCTAGTTGTTCTTCGACGAGACGCCCTATCCAGTCCGCCGCCGAAGCCGGGCTCGGCCCGGCGGGAGGCCACGAACGGCTCGGATGTAGCGCGGAGGAGGGGTCCGTGGGGGAACCTGGTTGGCTCCCCCGCGTTAAGTGGGCGATCGTGGATTCGAACCACGGACCTCCGCCTTATCAGAGCGGCGCTCTAACCAACTGAGCTAATCGCCCGCGCGGGCCAAGTGTAGCGGCGGTGTGAGGCTGCGACTGGGGGGTAAGCTGAGTCGATGGTCGAGATGTCGATCTACGGGGTCTCGTTCGACCTCGTCGGCAAGCAGCCGATCGTCCTCCTCAAGACGGCCGAAGGGAACAAGTACCTCCCGATCTGGATCGGCCACCCGGAGGCGGCGGCGATCCTGATGAAGCTGCAGGGGGCGACCGCGCCGCGGCCGCTCACGCACGACCTGCTCGTGAACATGCTGAACGAGCTCGAGGTCGAGATCGTCCGTGTGACGGTGACGGAGCTTCGCGACAACACGTTCCACGCCTCGATCACGGTGATCCAGAACGGCTCCGAGCTCGAGATCGACTCGCGCTCCTCCGACGCGATCGCGGTCGCCGTCCGGGCGCAGGCGCCGATCTTCGCGGCCGACGAGGTGATCGAGGAGTCGGCGATCGAGTTCGACGGCGAAGACGTCAACGAGGAGGACATCGTCGACGAGTTCAAGAAGTTCCTCGACCACGTCTCGGCCGAGGACTTCGCCGAGGCAGAGGCCGAGGCAGAGCTCGACGAAGACGAGGAGTAGCCCGCGCGGCTAGTGGTGGAAGAACACCGCGGCGAGTCCGAGGCTGTTGAACGCGGAGTGGACGAGCATCCCGGGGTAGACGCTGTCGACCCGGGAGCGCAACCAGGCGAGCGCGGAGCCGAAGAAGATCAGCACCGGTAGCGCCTGGACGAGGCCGTGGCTGAGGCCGAAGGCGACGCCGACGCCGACGATCGCGATCCACTTGCCCCAGCGGGCGTCGAACAGCGAGTAGCCGAGGCCCGCGGTAGGTCGACTCCTCGACAAAAGGCGCCACGCCTGCCACGACGATCCAGTTCGCGGCGTAGGCCGCAGCGTGCTGTGGCTTCCAGACCTCGGGTAGCGCGCCCTGCTCGCGGCCGGCGTGCAGAATCGGCTCGAGGAGGAACGAGACCACGAAGGTCGCCAGGAGGACGATCGCGGCGAGGCCGAGTGCGGGGAGCCACTTCTTCGGCTGCCGGAAGGCGAGCAGCTTCTTGTGCCAGCCGGCGATCCAGCAGACGAACAGGAACATGATCCCGTAGATCACGAGCGCCGACACCGCAGTCGAGTAGTGGTAGAACGCGTTCTCGGTGACGCTCTTCTTCGGATGCGCGGCGATGTTCCCGGCGTAGTTCAGGAGCGACACCGTTCCGACGAGGGCGAGGAACGCGATCAGCTTCTGGGTCGAACGTGCGGACGGCTCCCTAAGATTCGGCGAGCGCGCCATGGTCGACAGCCCCTTCACTCCCTTCGAGGCTAACAGCGCCCCCGCGCTGGGGCCCCGTTGACCCATCATCTCGCCGTACGGCTCGGGATCGCCCTCGCGGCGATCATCACCGCCGTCGTCATCGCCAAGATCGTCGACCGCCAGCTCGCCAAGAAGACCCTGGCGCCGGGGACGGTCACCCGCTACCGGATCCTCCGCCAGTCGATTCTCTGGACGATCGTCTTCGTCGGCGTCCTCTCGGCGCTGCTCGTGATCCCGCAGGTTCGGGGGCTCGCGGCAGGCCTCCTCGCCTCCTCGGCGGTCATCGGCCTCGTGCTCGGCTTCGCTGCCCAGCGCACGATCGGGAACTTCATCGCGGGCCTGCTGATCGCGTTCACCCAGCCGATCCGGCTCGGAGACGAGATCGAGTTCACCGGCACCCGCGGGATCGTCGAGGAGGTCGGGCTGATCTACACGTGGGTCAGGACGCCCGACGACGACCACATGGTGATCCCGAACGAGATGCTCGTCTCGGACACGCTGAAGAACTCGACCATCCGCAACGAGCAGCCGCTTGCTCAGATCACCGTGCGCATCCCGCTGAGCGCTGACCTACGCGCCGCGGTTGCCGCCCTCGAGTCGCACGCAGACGATGTTGTCGTCAGCCAGCTCGCGGAGCAGGTCGCGGTCGTCGCCGTGCGGCGGGTCGTCAAGGACGGCGAGCGGATCGAGCGGGTGCAGAGCGAGCTTCGGCTCGAGGTCTCGGAAACATTGCGCGCGGCAGGGATCACCGGCGTCGCGGAGTAGAATCCGGCATGGCCAGGAGAGGGGCGAAGCAGCCACGTGGAGTCGCCCAGAGCACCGGATTGCATTACAGCCGCCGCCGTAAGCGGATCTCGCGGCAGCGCCGCCGCCGCCGCACCGGCGTGCTCGTGGCCGTGGTGCTGTGCGGGCTCGTCGTCGTCATCGCGGTAGCCGGCGTCGGCGCCGGGGTCGCGCTCTCGGCCTCGTGCGACCTCTCGAGCCTGAAGCCCGTCAACATCGGCGCGAACACGTTCGTCTACGCCGCCGACGGCTCGCTCCTCGGCTCGATCCCGGCGGATCACAACCGGGAGCCGGTCAGCCTCACGCAGATGACGCCGTGGCTGCCGAGGTCGACGGTCGCCGTCGAGGACAAGCGCTTCTACCAGCACGGCGGGGTCGACTACGTCGGGATCCTGCGCGCGCTCTGGGCCGACGTCAGCGCCGGCAAGGTCGTCGAGGGCGGCTCGACGATCAGCCAGCAGCTCGTCCGGAACATGTACACGGGCCGCGAGCAGACGTTCGACCGCAAGATCAAGGAGGCCTGCCTTGCGATCAAGCTCAGCGACAAGTGGTCGAAGTCGAGGATCCTCCAGACCTACCTGAACACGGTCTACTACGGGAATCACGCCTACGGGGTCGAGGCCGCCGCCGAGACCTACTTCTCGAAGAAGGCCAAGGACCTGACGCTCCCGCAGGCCGCGCTCCTGGCGGGCCTGCCGCAGGCGCCGTCGGTCTACGACCCGCTGCACAACCCGACCGCGGCCCTTGTGCGGCGTAAGGAGGTGCTGCAGGCGCTGCTTGCCGAGAGCAAGATCACCGCGCAGCAGTACCAGTGGGCCGTCCACCAGAAGCTCCATCTGAAGCCGGGCAGCATCTACCAGAGCATCAAGCAGCCCTACTTCTTCTCGTACGTGATCGACGAGCTCGAGAGCGTCTACGGCGCGAACACCGTGCGCGAGGGCGGCCTCCGCGTCTACACGACGATCAACCCGAAGCTCCAGTACGACGCGAACGCCGCCATCCACCAGACGTTGAACGAGCCGAACGACCCCGCGGCCGCGATCGTCTCCGTCGTCCCGGGCACCGGCGCGATCACGACGATGACCGCCGTGATCCCGGGGAACAAGCACAACGAGTTCAACCTCACGTCGCAGTCGGCCCGGCAGGCGGGCTCGACGTTCAAGACGTTCGTGCTCGCTTCGGCGATCGAGAAGGGGATCGATCCCGATACGACCTACTACACCTCGGCGCCTTTCACGTGCACGACCGGGCCCTGGTGCGTGGACGACTACGAGGCCGGCAAGCCCTGGACGGTGCACACCTACAGCGACACCTACGCCGGCACGATCTCGGTCACGAGCGCGACCCTGCGCTCGGACAACACGGTCTACGCGCAGCTCACGCTCGACGTCGGGCCCGACTACGTCTGGCGGATGGCCAAGCGCCTCGGTGTCCACCTCACCCAGAAGCCGGTCGCCTCGATCGGGCTCGGCTCGCTCTCGGTATCGCCGCTCGACATGGCCGCTGCCTACGCGACGTTCGCGGACGGCGGCATCTACGCCAAGCCGACCGCGATCCGCAAGGTGATCCTTCCGAACGGCCGCGTCGACAAGACATCCGGCTGGGGAGTCCCGCAAACCAAGCGCGTCCTCTCGCAAGGCGTCGCCTGGAAGGTGACCCAGGTGCTCGGCGAGAACGCGCTCTACGGGACGGGGTACGGCTCGTACGACGGCGTCCACCCCAATGCCGGCAAGACCGGCACGACGAGCGACCACGCCGACGCCTGGTTCGACGGGTACACGCGCGACTTCTCGACCGTCGTCTGGATGGGCTATCCGCGGGGTGAGATCCCGATGCTCGACGTGCACGGCCAGGCGGTCGCCGGCGCGACGTTCCCGGTGCCGATGTGGCATCTCTACATGGCCGCGGCAGAGAAGAACCAGCCCGCAAGGCCCTTCCAGACGCCGAGCTCCTACCCCGTGTTCAAGCCGTTCACGCACGGCTACTGGGGCTACCTGGCCGTTCCGCAGCCGACTCCGACGACGACGACGACCACCGTCACGACCGAGACGAACGCCAAGACCGTCGCCAACCAGTCCACGCCGAAGTCGGTCCCGGGCCAGCGCGGCATCCACTGAGGCGGTTTTCGGTCGTCTAAGGTGGGCGCTGTGGACGAACTTCTCTCGATAACGGAGGCGCTCGAGCTCGTGCTCGGACGTGTGCAGCGGCTCGACGCCGAGGACGTGGCGCTGGACGAGGCCGCCGGGCGCGTTCTGGCCGAGCCGGCGGCTGCCGCGGTCGATCTGCCGTCCTTTCCCGGCGTCGGCGATGGACGGTTTCGCGATCCGTGCTGCCGACGTTCCCGCGACGCTGCCGATCGTGGCGCGCGTTGCTGCCGGACGGCCCGTGACTCGGGAGCTCGAGGCCGGCGAGGCGATGGGGATCTCGACCGGCGGTGTCGTGCCCGATGGAGCCGATTCGGTCGTCCCGATCGAGGACGTCGAGGAGCGCGACGGCGCTCTGGTCGTCCCGGGGAGCGTGGCCGAAGGCGCGAATGTCAGGCCGCGCGGCGGAGACCTGCGCACCGGCGACCCCGTGGTCGGTGCCGGCGTTCGCCTGGGCCCGGTGCATCTGGGCGCGCTGGCCGCCGCGGGAGTCACCACGGTGCGCGTGAGCCGCTTTCCACGTGTCGTCCTGGCGGTGACGGGCACGGAGCTGCGCTCGGCCGGCGAGACGCTCGAGCGCGGCGAGATCTACGACGCGAACGGCGTGATCCTCGCCACCCAGATCCGCAGCACCGGCGCGACGGTCGAGCGCCTGCCGCCGGTCAAGGACGACGTCGATTCGACCCGGGCTGCGATCGAGCGCGGGCTCGAGGCGGACGTCCTGATCACGAGCGGCGGCGTCTCGGTGGGTGTCCACGACCTCGTCCGCACCACCGAGGCCGAGCTCGGCGTCGAGGAGGTCTTCTGGCGGGTCGCGGTCCGGCCGGGAAAACCAGTTGCATTCGGGGTGCGCGGCCGCACGCTGGTCTTCGGCCTCCCGGGGAACCCGGTCTCCTCCCTCGTCGGATTCGAGCTCTTCGTCCGCCCGGCGCTGCTCGCGATGCAGGGGCTCGAGGAGCCTCGGCCCGCGTTCAAGCCGGGCCGCCTCGGCCGCCCGGTGCGCCTCGTCGAGCGCGATTCGCTGCTCCGCGCCCGCACCCGCGTGGACGACGGCGCGGTCGTGCTCGATCCCCTGACGGGTCAGGAGTCGCACATGATCGCCCGGGCGGCGATGGCCGACGCGCTCGTGCTCGTCCCGCGCGGCGAGGGCGAGCTGGCTGCCGGAACCGCCGTTTCGTATCTCAGCCTGTAGGCGCCGGATCGACGCGGCGACGCGAGCGGACGCCGACCGCGACCGAGCGCACGAGCTCGCGGAACGGCCCGCGCGGCCCGCGCTCGCTTGCATCGGGATACGGGGCGTAGCGACCGGCCGCACCGGCCGCCAGCTGGCAGGCGGCCGCCGTCCCAGCGAGGGCGATCGCAAAGCCCGCGAGCTTCACGTAGCCGACACCGACCAGCTCGAGCAGGTACCAGGGTGCGTCGAACCCGAGGCCGTAGCGCCAGGCGAACGAGCCGATCAGCAGCGCGGGCCCGAAGAGGCCCGCGACGAAGAGCAGGACGCGAACCGGGGCCCGCGCGATCCGGATCTGGGGCAGCCAGAGCCAGATATTGACCGCCGGGAGGACGAAGAGCAGCGCGAACGCGTTGACCGCGATCACGAGCAGGGCGACGACGAGCAGGGCGAGCAGCGCAACGGTGTAGCCGGCCACGTCCTCCTCGGCGGTGATCGGGCGTCGTACGGTCAGGCGCTGCCGGGCGAGCAGCCAGCCGAGGCCTGCGACGACGCCGAGCACGATCAGGGCGATCGCGGGCCAGTCGCCGGCAACGGCGGTTTCCGGGTTGACCGGCCGGGCGGGCCCCGACGGCCAGGCCCCGAGTAGACGAAAACACGTGAAAACGGCACCGACGAAAAGCCAGAAGAGAAGCCGGCTGCGCAGCGCTCCGCCCGCTCCCCGCAACGAGATCCGGTTCCGGCGGCAGAGCGCGTAGAGATCGACGACCGCGAGCGCGTACGGCACGAGCAGGGTGATCAGGACGAGCTCGATCGCCCAGCCCCTGACGACCCGCCCGCCGACCCAGACGTAGCTCGACGAGCCGGGGCTGAGCTCGAGGCCTGCGAGCGAGCCGGTGAGCTGCTGGGCGGCCGCGCCGAGCTGGCCGAGCCGCGTCGCGTCAAGGCCCTCGATCGCGTCCCCGAAGGCGGCGGGTGGGCGGTTGCCGCCCGTGGTGATCGTCACGGCCGGGATCCCGGCGGCGACGAACGGGCCCTGCTCGTAGAGCGTGTACGGGAACGCGAGGTCGATCAGTTGGCCGAAGAAGCCGACGTGCCGCGGCGAGGCCCCGGTCTGCTCGGCGATCCTGCGCGATCGCCGTCGCGACGACACTCGGGCTCGGTGAGTGCGGCGAGTCCCCTGCGATCTCGATGCTCGCGGGCCCGTGCCCTCCGATCGCGTCGAGATCGATCACGGCGGCGATTCGCTTCCGGAACGGAGAGGTCGCGAGGAAGTGCACCGCGCCGAGCCCGCCGTAGGTCCCCGCGTCGGTGGAGAGGAAGACGATCGTTTGCGGCGAGGCGGCGTGGCCCGAGGTCTCGGGCTGGGCGAACGAGCGGGCGAGCTCGATCAGCGCGGCCGTCCCGCTGGCGTTGTCGTTCGCGCCCGGGCCCGTCCCGACGTCGTCCCGATGAGCCATGACGACGATCACGTCCGGCGACTGGCCCGGCGCCACCGCCGCGATGTTGCGGAGCCGCACGCGCCCGAGCCCCGCCACATTCTGCGTCCACGACGACCGCGTCAGCTTGAGGCCGTAGAGCTGCGGTGGCAGCTGGTCGACGAACCAGTCCGCCGCGCCCTTCGCTCCGATGCTTCCCGGCGCGCGGTCCGGATACTGCGTGGTCAGGTCCTGAGCGAGCGCAACCGCCGAGCTGGTGTCGAAGGAGCCCGGAAGCGCCGGCTTCGCGAGCGGCATCGGCCGTGTGATCGTGAACGCGAGCAGCAGCCCGGATACGAGCGTGAGCAGGAGCGAGGCGCGGTACAGCCGCCCGTTCACCGGCCGCGCGAGCGAGCCGCGGCGAGGCCGCCGGCGGCGCCGACCTGAGGGCGTTGGGGCCGCCATACAGGGCTATAGTAGGAAGCGGGAACCGCCAGGACGCAGGGCAGGTGCGCTCAGGTGGGCCCTCGAGACCGGAGAAACCCAGTGAACGAGGCCTCTACGATTTTGCTCGTCGACGACGACGAAGCGGTTCGCAAGGTGCTCAGCTTTCCCCTCGAGCGTGACGGATACAGCGTCGTTCAGGCGGTCGACGGCGAGGACGCACTCCAGCGATTCGGGGAGCAGCCCGTCGATCTGGTCGTCCTCGATCTGATGCTCCCGAAGCTCGACGGGCTCGAGGTCTGCAAGCAGCTACGGGCGCGGAGCACCGTTCCGATCATCATGCTGACCGCCCGCGACGACGAGCTCGACAAGGTGCTCGGGCTCGAGCTGGGCGCGGACGACTACGTCACGAAGCCGTTCTCGATCCGTGAGTTCCGCTCGCGGACGCGGGCGCTGCTGCGGCGGGCGCGGGCGCCGCGCCACGAGCCGGACAACACGAGCGTTCAGCCGGTCGCGATCGACGGGCTGATGATCGACGTCTCGCGGCGGGTGGTCGAGATGGACGGCGCCCGGGTCAGGCTGACCTACGTCGAGTTCGAGCTGCTCTCGCGGCTCGCGTCGACGCCGGGACGCGTGTACAGCCGTCGGATGCTGCTCGAGGCCCTCTGGGGAAGCGCTGACTTCCGTGATCCCCGGACGATCGACGTCCACGTGCGCCACCTGCGCGAGAAGCTCGAGCGCGACTCGCGGAACCCGGAGTTCATCCTGACCGTGCGCAGCGTCGGGTACCGCTTCCGCGACCGGTGAACCCGCTCCGCAGCGTCGGTGGCCGGCTGGCACTCGCGCTGCTCGTCGTCGTCGGCGGTGCGCTCGCGATCGTCTACTTCATCGTCGTCCCGTCGTACCAGAGCTCGCTGATCGACGCCCGCCTGCACGGGCTCCGCGAAACGTTGCAGATGATCGCCGCAAAGCCGCGGAACGCGCCCGGCGAGGTGTTCCCGAGCACGTCCTGGATCGAGGACGAGGCGCTGCCACTGGCGGACGGGGCCCGTGTTGTCGTCTACAGGCCGGCGCCGCTGCTCGAGCCCGTCGCGGACTCGAACGGGGGCACGTCGCTCGACGTCGAGCACGACCCGATGGCGCGACGAGCCGCCGGTAAGACCGGAATCGTGAGCGGATCGGTCGAACGGGACGGAGGCCGCTATGCCGAGGCCGCGATGTCGCTGCCCGGTGCCGTGCTTCTCGTCGCGACGCCGCTGCACAACGATCTCGAGTCGGTCGAGGTCGTCCGTCACCGGGTGATCGTCGCCTCGACGATCGCGACCGCATTCGCGGCCGTTCTCGGCTACCTGCTCGCAACGCTCTTCGCCCGTCGGATCCGGCGGCTCGAGGTGGCGGCGGAGCGGATCGCAGACGGCCGGTTCGACGAGGCCGTGTCCGACGCTGCTGCGGACGAGCTGGGGCAGCTCGCCCGTGCGTTCGAGCGCATGCGGCTGCGCCTCGCCTCGCTCGACCGGGCACGCGCCGAGTTCATCGCCAACGCGTCACACGAGCTGCGAACCCCGCTCTTCTCGCTCTCCGGCTTCCTCGAGCTGATGGGGACGGATGAAGGGATCGACGCGGCGACTCGCGAGGACTTCCTCGACGAGATGCGCGTGCAGGTTGCCCGGCTGACGAAGCTCGCCACCGATCTGCTCGACCTCTCGCGCATGGACGCCGGGAGGCTCACCGTCGCCGACGAGACCCTCGAGCTCACCGTCGTCGGAGATCTGCTCGTGACCGAGTTCGGCCCGCGGGTCGCCATGTCACAGCAGACGCTCGAGCTCGACGCCGATCGTCCGGTTGCGGCTCGCGGGGACGAGACGCGGGTGCTGCAGATCGGGAGGATCCTCGTCGACAACGCGATCGTGCACACGCCGCCGGGAACCGCGATCCGCGTCTCGGTGGAGGCCGACGGCAACCGAGCGACGCTGTCGGTGAGCGACGACGGCCCTGGGATCCCGGACGACGACCGGCAAGCAGTTTTCGAGCGCTTCTACCGGCTGGGCGGGACGGTGGCCTCGGGCAGCGGCCTCGGCCTCGCGATCGCGCGAGAGCTTGCGGAGCTGATGGACGGCCGGGTCGAGCTCGAGTCGCGGCCCGGGCTCACACGGTTCACGCTCGTGCTCCCGAGCGCTGCCGGCAGGAGCGCCCCCACCCTGGTCAGCGCATAGGCTCTGCTTAGGCGCTTGCTTAAAAGGGTGAAATGTTCCGCCGAACCTGCTTTCATCCAGGGTGCGTGCGTCCGAGTGTCGTAGCGGCCCTCTGCGTGCTGGCTGCGCTTGCCGGCGCCGGAGGCGTGCTCTTCGCCGTCGAGAGCGGCGGCTGGGCGAAGGCTGGAGCGCAGACGGTTCTCGTCCGCGAGCCGCTCGTCCGGTCGTCGATCCCCCGCACCGTCGTCGTCTCGAAGCCGGTGCTGGCAAACGGGTTCAAGCCCCAGCGGATCTATGCCGAGCGCGCGTCCGGGGTCGTCACGGTCTACTCGTACTTCGGAGCCAAGCCCGGCAGCTCGACCCTGCAGGAGGGGTCGGGGTTCGTGGTCGACCGCACCGGCATCCTGCTGACGGCGGCGCACGTCATCGCCTCGAGCGACGGCTCCTCGCCGCTGCCCGCCCCCGCGAGAGCGGTGTACGTGCAGTTCAACGACGGCGACCGCGTCGCCGCTCAGGTGATCGGCTGGGATCCCTACGACGACATTGGCGTCCTTCGCGTCTCGCCGTCGGCGCACAAGCTCGTTCCTGTTCCGCTCGGGAGCTCCGCGGACGTGCGTGTCGGTCAGCCTGTAGCTGCGATCGGAACCCCCTTCGGCGTCTCCGCCTCCCTCTCGGTCGGGGTGGTCTCGGGCATCGGCCGGACGATCCCGTCGATCGCGACCGCCTACGACCTCTTCGACGCGATCCAGACCGACGCGCCGATCAACGACGGCAACTCGGGCGGCCCGCTGCTCGACGCGGAGGGTGACGTGATCGGGATCAATGCCCAGATCCGCTCGAGCCTCGAGTCGGGCTTCGAAGGTGTCGCGTTCGCCGTCCCGATCGACTCGGCCAAGCGCTCGTTGACCCAGTTGCTCACCTCGGGTCACGTCGCGTACGCCTACCTCGGCCTGCAGACCGAGGATCTGACGCCGGCGATCGCGAAGGCATTCGGGCTCAAGGCGCTGCACGGGGCGATCGTCGACTCGGTTGCGCACAACGGGCCGGCCGCGCTCGCCGGGCTTCGGCCCGGGCATCGCATCGTGCTGTGGCAGGACCAGCGGTTGACCCTCGGCGGGGACGCGATCGTCGCGATCGACGGGCTTCCCGTCACGGGCTCGAATGACGTCGCGCGCCTCGTCGCCGAGCGCATGGTTCCCGGCGAGCCTGCGTGGTTCACCGTGGTGCGGAACGGGCGCACCCAGGTGATCCCCGTCACGCTCGGCGCCCGCCCGTAGAATCGGGATATGAGCGTAGGCTTGACGGAGCTCCAAAAGGAGCGGAGGTGCCGGCTTTGCCGGCGCCGGGAGCGTCAGTGACCGACCAGCTCTCTCACGTCGACGAGACGTCGGGAAACGTCCAGATGGTCGATGTCGGCCACAAGCCGCCGATGAAGCGCAAGGCGATTGCGACCGGCGCGGTGCTGATGGCGCCCGAGACGGCCCGCCGACTGCGCGACCTGCCGAAGGGCGATGCGCTGACGACGGCCAAGCTCGCCGGGATCATGGCCGCGAAGGCGACGAGCAGCCTGATCCCGCTCTGCCACCCGCTTCCGCTCTCACATGTCGGCGTCGAGCTCGAGGTCGGCGAAGGCAGGGTCGACATCACGGCATCGGCGGAGACGACCGCGCAGACCGGCGTCGAGATGGAGGCGCTGACGGCCGTGGCCGTCGCCGGGCTGACCGTCTACGACATGGCCAAGGCGATCGACAAGCAGATGACGATCACCGGGATCACGCTGGTCGACAAGACGAAGGAGCCTGTTTGAGGGCTGCCGTCCTGACGGTCTCCGACTCGCGCAGTGAGGCCGAGGACGTGAGTGGCGACACGCTCGAAGAGCTGCTCCTGGCCGACGGGTTCGAGGTGATCCGGCGGCTCGTGCCGGATGAGCGCGACCAGATCGCCCGTGCGATCGCCGATCTAGCCGGGGACGGCGGGCTCGTGCTCACGACGGGCGGAACTGGCCTCGGGGCGCGCGACGTGACTCCGGAGGCGACCTTGTCGGTGCTCGAGCGCGAGGCGCCGGGAATCGCCGAGGCGATCAGGGCCGATTCGATCTCGAAGACCCCTCATGGCCTGCTTTCACGTGGAATCGCGGGAACGGTCGGAAACGCGCTGGTCGTCAACCTCGCCGGCTCGCCCGGCGCGTGCCGTGACGGGTACGCGGTGTTGCGCCCGGCGCTCACCCACGCGCTGAAGCTGCTCGCAAACCAGCAGACGGCCACCGACCACGTCCACACCTAGGCCCATGTCCAAGACGAGGCTCTTCGCCCGCCTGATCAAGGTGGAGCACACGATCTTCGCGCTGCCGTTCGCCTACGTCGGCGCCTTCCTGGCGCTGGGCGAGGTCCCGTCGGCGCACGACCTGATCTGGATCACGGTCGCGATGGCCGGCGCCCGCTCGCTCGCGATGGCCCTGAACAGGCTGATCGACATGCGGATCGATGCCCTGAACCCGCGCACGGCCGGCCGGGAGCTTCCTTCCGGCGCGCTCACGGTCGGCGGCGTGGTCGCGTTCTGCCTGATCTCGCTCGCCGTGTTTCTGGTCGCCGTCTGGCAGCTCGATCCGGTCGTCCGCTACCTCTGGCCGATCCCGGTTGCGGCGTTCGTGATCTACCCGTATCTGAAGCGCTTCACGTGGCTCTGCCACCTGTGGCTGGGCGCCGTCGACGGTCTCGCTCCGATGGGCGGCTGGGTCGCGGTCACCGGCAAGCTCCCGTGGGAGGCCTGGGCGCTCGGCGGCGCCGTCGCGACCTGGGTGGCCGGGTTCGACATCTTCTACTCGCTCTTCGACATCGAGATCGACCGTGAGCAGGGGCTCCACTCCTGGGCGGTGCGCTTCGGCGAGCGCGGGGCCTTCCTCGGCGCGAGGCTGATGCACCTGGCGACTGTCGTGCTCCTGATCGCGGTCGGGCTCGGGCTGGTCGTCGACTGGTGGTACTGGGCCGGCGTCGGCGTTGTCGCCGGGCTGCTCGCCTACGAGCACTCGCTCGTGCGCCCGAACGACCTGCGGCGGCTCGATGCGGCGTTCTTCACGATGAACGGCGTGATCAGTGTCGCGTTCTTCGCCTTCGTCTTCGCCGACGTTCTGTAGAACCCCAGGTACCGTTCGGCGCCGTGGTCTCCGCCACCAAGCTGTCGAAGAGCTTCGGCGCGAAGCGCGTCCTGAACAAGGTCGACGTCAGCCTCGACGCCGGCGGGTTCCTGCTCGTCACCGGGCCGAACGGATCGGGGAAGACGACGCTCCTTCGCGTCCTCGCCGGGCTCGATGCCCCGACCTCGGGCGAGGTGCTGCTGCCCGACCGCGGCGTGATCGGCTACCTCGGCCACGAGCCGCTCGTCTACCGCGAGCTGACCCCGCTCGAGAACCTGCACCTGTTCGGGCGGCTCTATCGCGTCCCCGACCGCGCCGAGCGGATCGGGATGCTGCTCGAGCGGTTCGGGCTCTGGGAGGTGCGCGACCAGCACGTCTCGACGTTTTCCCGTGGAATGCGCCAGCGGCTCGGTCTCTGCCGGGTGTTGCTGCACAAGCCGGAGCTGGTCATCCTCGACGAGCCGTTCAACGCGCTCGACGCGGCCGGATCGGAGCTGCTCGACGCGACGCTCGACGAGCTCGGCCCCGCGGAGCGCCGTGATCGTGGCGACGCACGACCCCGACCGGGTCGAGCGGCTGGCCACCCAGCGCCTGGCGTTTGCATGAGGTATTTCTCCGACGTTGCGGCGCTGGCCCGCAAGGACCTGCTGATCGAGCTGCGGGCGAAGGAGACGGTGCCGGCGATGCTGCTCTTCGTCGTCGCCGCGCTGACGATCTTCCACTTCTCGGTGCCGGTCAAGTCGGTGTCCGTCAACGCCCAGCACCAGGTCGGGCTGGGCCTGCTCTGGACCGCGATCATCTTCACCGCCCTGCTCGGGCTGACGCGCGCCTTCGTGCCCGAACGCGAACAGTCCGTCTTCGACGCGCTCGTGCTCGCTCCTTCCGACCGGAGCGCGATCTGGCTCGCGAAGGCGTTCTCGGTCTTCGCGTTCCTCGCGCTCGCCGAGCTCGTCGCGGTCCCGGCCTTCGGGCTCTTCTTCTTCAGCGTCGGCTGGCAGACGATCGCGGCGCTCGTTCTCGCCAACATCGGGATCTGCGCCGTCGGCACCCTGACCGGGGCGATGGCGGTCGCCGGCCGGGCGCGCGAGCTGATCCTGCCGCTCCTCTTCCTGCCGCTCTCGATCCCGATCGTCGTCGGCGGTGTCGGGGCGAGCATCATCGGCGGCCAGAAGTACCTCGGGTTCCTCGCCCTGTACGACGCCGTGTTCGTCCTGCTCTCGTGGGGCTCGTTCGAGTACGTCGTCGCCGAGACCTAACCCCTAGCCGTCTCAACCCGTCTACGATTTCAGCAGTGAGCCGCGCTCCTCGCATTTCCCTGCCGGCGCTGGCAGGCATCACGATGGGACTCTTCGCGGCCGCGATCGCGCTTGTCTTCTACTACGCGCCGGTCGACCCCGACCAGGGGCTCTCGCAGAAGATCTTCTTCTTCCACGTCCCGATCGCGCTCACCGCCTACGCCTGTTTCGGCTGGGGCGCGTGGAAGGCGCTCCTGCACCTCTGGAAGCGAACGCCCGGCTCCGACCTCGAGAGCTACGTCGCGATCCACCAGGGCGTCATCTTCGGCTCGCTGACGCTGCTCACCGGCTCGGTCTGGGCGCGCATCTCGTGGGGAGTCTGGTGGGTCTGGTCGGATGACCAGCTCGTTCTCTTCCTCGTTCTCTTCCTCTTCTACTGCGCCTACTTCATGCTCCGCTACTCGGTGCCGCCCGGCGTCTCCCGCGAGAACATGTGCGCGGTCTACGCGCTCTTCGGCGTCGTCCTGATCCCGATCTCGTTCCTCGCGATCCGGATCTCGCGCAGCATCATCCACCCGGAGGTCTTCACCCGCCACGGGCCGCAGATGACGAACGGGCAGTTCCTCACCTTCTGCGTCTGCTGGCTCGCGATGATGTTCCTGTTCGCGACGCTGTACATGATCGAGCTCGCGGGCAAGCGGCTCGACATCCAACTGCGCGAGCTGAGGGAGCTGTTGGCATGACACCGTCCGAGAAGTACACGGCCGCTGCGTACCTGATCGTCTTCGTCGGCGTGCTCGCCTACGTCCTGATCATCGCCTCGAAGCTGCAGAGGATCCAGCGCCAGGTCGCGGCGCTCGTCGAGCAGGTGCGCGAGAAGGACCTTCACGAGACCGCCGCCGAGGGCGAGAGTGGCTGAGCTCCTCTTCTGGCCGGCGCTGCTCGGCTACGGCGAGGCCGCGATCGCCTACTCGAACCCGCGTTACACGCGGCTCGCGATCTGGGGCGTGCGGGTCGGCTGGGTGGCGCAGACGGCGCTGCTCTGCGTCCAGGCCGCGCGCGTGGACGCGTTTCCCTGGTCGACGTGGGCCGGTTCGCTCAACCTCTTCGTGTGGCTGATCGTCGGCGCCTACCTGTTCTGGGGCTGCCAGAGCCGCTACCGGCTCGTCGGGCTCGGCGTGATGCCGCTCGTCGTGCTGCTCTTCGTCGCGGCCAGGATCGGCGGCGGGACGACCGCCGGTGAGCGCTCGCACTACTCGAACCTCTTCCTGACCGTCCACGTCGGCTTCGTGCTCGCCGCCTTCGCCTGCTTCACGGTCGCGGCGGTGCTCGCGACCCTCTACCTGCTCGAGGAGCGCCGGCTGCAGAACCGCTCGCCGGACATCCTGCGCATGAAGCTGCCCGTCGCTCGTCGTGCTGGAGCGGCTCACCGTCCGCACGATCGTGATCGCGCTGCCACTGCTGACAGTCGGGCTTGCCGCCGGCTTCGTGCGAATGCGAGAGGAAGGCCGGCCGTTCGATGCATTGATGGGGGTCGCCTGCCTGACCTGGCTCGTCTACGCCGGCTTCGTCTTCGCGCGTGCATCCGGACGAACGGCAGCCCAGCTCGCGATCCTCGGGTTCGCCTTCGTGATCGTCGCGCGCCTTCTGCTGGCAGGGAGCCACTTTTGAGCTTCTCGCTCGTCGGCATCTCGCACCACGTCGCCCCGGTCGAGCTGCGGGAACGGGTGGCGCTTCCGCTCGACCGCGCCGCCTCGCTCGCGCGGATGCTCGGGGACGCCGTCTGCCTCTCGACCTGCAACCGCACCGAGGTGTACCTCGCCGATGACGACGGGACGCGCGCGCTCTCCTCGCTCGAGGAGCTTGCCGGCGAGCCGCTTCGCTCGGTTGCCTACCGGATGCACGACGACGCGGCCGCGATGCACCTCTTCCGCGTGTCGGCGGGCCTCGACTCCCTGATCCCGGGTGAGAGCGAGATCCTCGGCCAGGTTCGAGCGGCCTTCGACGCCGCATCGCCCGGCCCGCTGCTCGACCGTGTCTTCCGGCAGGCGCTGCAGCTCGGCAAGCGCGTTCGCACCGAGACGGCAATCGGAGAGAGCCCGGCGTCCGTGCCGGCGGCCGCGGCTGCGCTCGCGGCGCAGGTGTTCGGCGACCTGGCCGGCCGCAAGGTGCTGCTCGTCGGCGCAGGCCGGATCGGCGAGCTCGCAGCCGGGAACCTCTCGGCGCGCGGCGCCTCGATCGCGTACGTCGCCAACCGCAGCCCGGAAGGGGCCGCAGAGCTCGCAACCCGCTTCGGCGGCGAGCCGATCGCCCTCGAGGACGTCGCCGGGAAGCTCGGCGAGGTCGATGTCGTCCTCACCTCGACCGCGGCGCCGGGTCTCGTCATCGGTCAGAAGCGACGTGCCGTCGCGCCGCCGCAGCCCGCTTTTCTTCATCGATATCGCCGTCCCGCGCGACGTCGATCCCGAGGTGCACCAGCTCGACGGCTGCTACCTCTACGACATCGACGACCTCGAGGCGGTCGTGACGGAGACGCTCGAGGGGCGCCGGGCCGAGGCCGAGGTCGCCGAGCGGCTCGTCGTCGAGGAGGCAGAGCGCTTCCGGGAGTGGCGCGCATCGCTCGACGTGGTGCCGGCGATTGCCTCGCTGCGCGCCTACGCCGAGGAGATCCGCTCCGCCGAGCTTGCGAAGTACGCGTCGCTTCCCGAGGAGGAGCGCCGCCGCCTCGCCGCGGTCAGCGGGCAGATCCTGAACAAGCTGCTGCACGAGCCGACCGTGCGGATGAAGAAGGCCGCAGCCGAGGGCGACGGTGAAGCGTACGCCGAGGCGATCCGCCGCCTGTTCGGGCCGCCCGAGTAATGGTCGTCCGCATCGGTTCACGCGGCTCCAGGCTCGCGCTCACGCAGGCCGAGCTCGCCGCGGCGATCGTCCGCCGCGCCGGTCACGACGTCGCCTTCATCCCGATCACGACCGCCGGCGACCGTGACCGCTCGAGCCCGTTCGGGCAGATCGGCGAGCGTGGAGTCTTCGTCAAGGAGATCGAGGAAGCGCTGCTGGCCAACCGGATCGACGTCGCCGTACACTCCGCGAAGGACATGACCTCGACGGACACCGACGGCCTCGTGGTGGGCGCCTACATGGAGCGCGACGATCCGCGTGACGCGCTCGTCGGGGCCGAACGGCTCGAGCCGGGAATGCGAATCGGCACCGCGTCGGTTCGGCGGAAGGCGCAGCTGCTCGCGTTCGACTCGACGATCTCGGTGGAGCCGCTCCGGGGCAACATCGACACACGGCTGCGGAAGGCGCAGGAGCGAGGGCTCGACGCATTGATGCTTGCGGCGTGCGGGCTCGACCGGCTCGGCCTCGCCGGGGAGATCGGCCTGAGGCTTCCCGTCGACCTGATGCTTCCGGAGGCCGCTCAGGGCGCGCTCGCGCTCCAGGTGCGGGTAGGGGAGGAGGCGCTCGTCTCGGACGGCGACTCGCCCGACACCAGGCGGCAGGTCGAAGCCGAGCGGGCGTGCGTGGCGCTGATCGGTGCCGGCTGCCTCGCTCCCGTCGCCGCGCACCACGACGGCACGGTACTGACAGCGCTGATCGCGGCCGAGGATGGAAGCTGGGTCGAGCGCCGCACCGGTGGCGATCCCGCCCTTGTCGCTGCGGAGCTGATCGCCGAGTCCGAGCGGCGGGCCGCATGAAGGTGATCGTCACCCGTCCGCGCGCTCAGGCGCAGCCGCTCGTGGGGCGGCTCGAGGGGCTCGGATTCGACGTCGTCGAGTGCCCGCTGATCGAGATCATCCGCACGTCCGACGCTCCGATCGACTGCGCGGGGTACGAGTGGGCGATCGTCACGAGCCCGAACGGCGCCGACGAGGTCGCCCGCCGCGCCCGCAACCTTCCGAAGGTCGCCGCGGTGGGGCCGGGGACGGCCGAGACCCTGCGCAAGCACGGGATCGAGCCGGCGTTCGTCGCGACGGTCTCGACGGCCGAGATGATGGTCGCCGAGTTCCCGAAGCCCGAGGGGAAGGTGATCTTCCTCGCTGCCGAGAACTCCCGTCGCGGCCCGATCGACTCGCTGGGGGCCGACTTCGTCCCGCTCTACAGCACCGTTCTGCTCGAGCCCGACCCGCCGGAAGGCGACGTCGTCGTCCTCGCCTCCGGCTCCGCCGCCCGCGCCTACGCCTGGATCGGCGGGAAGGCCCCGGCGGTCTCGATCGGTCCCGAGACGACGAAGGTCGCAAGCTCGGTCGGGCTGTCCGTCGCGGTCGAGGCCAAGACTCACGACCTCGACGGCCTGATCGCCGCGGTAGCGGAGTACGCGGCCGTCGGTTAGCCGTGTTCGACTACATCACGTTCCTGACCGACTTCGGGCTGCAGGACGACTTCGTCGGCGTCTGCCGGGGCGTGATGAAGCGGATCGCGCGCGACGCCGAGATTCTCGACGTCACCCACGGGATCGCGGCCCAGGCGGTGACTCAGGGCGCGCTGGTTCTCGCCCGCTCCGTCCCGTACCTTCCGCCGGCGGTGCACCTGGCGGTCGTCGATCCCGGCGTTGGCAGTGGTCGCCGCGCCGTGGCGATCCGCACCGGCGAGGGCCGGGTCTTTGTCGGACCTGACAACGGCCTGCTGATGGTTGCTGCGGACAGCCTCGGCGTCGAGGGAGCGCGAAGCCTCACGAACCCGCACTATCACCTCGCGGAGGTCTCGAAGACCTTCGAGGCGCGCGATCGCTTTGCGCCCGTCGCCGCGCATCTGGCGGCAGGCGCGCATTTCGACGATCTCGGCGACGAGGTCGATCCGGCGAGCCTCGTTCGCATCGAGCTCCCGGTCGCCGCTGTCTCCGACGGAGAGCTGATCGCAACTGTGCTCGACGTCGACCGCTTCGGGAACCTGGGCCTGAACGTCACCGCCGAGGAGATCGCAGCGCTCGGTGTCGGCCACGGCGACCAGGTCGAGGTCGGTCTCGCGCTCACCCCGTACTTCGCCGTCGTCGCCGAGACCTATGCCGACGCGAGCCGCGGCGAGCTGATCCTCTACGAGGACTCCTACGGCCACTGGGCGATCGCGATCAACGGCGGCAGCGCCGCAGCGCTCACCGAGACCGCGTCGGGCGACGAAGTCCGGATCCGGCCGGTCTGACCGGCGGATCGAACAGCGTCGAATGGCGAGGGCCGGACTTGAACCGGCGACACCACGGTTTTCAGCCGTGTGCTCTACCAGCTGAGCTACCTCGCCTGGCGAGCAGCAGTCTAGCCGTCGCGAAGTTAGCCTTCGCGCATGGCCGAGGACAACCCGACCCCGCCGGTCGCGATCATCGGCGCCGGACTCGACCTCGGGCAGGGCCGCCGCGGAGTCGACATGGGGCCGTCGGCGATCCGCTACGCAGGGCTTCAGGAGCGGATCACGGGCCTCGGACGGGTCTGCGTCGACTGGGGTGACGTCGAAGCCGGCGTCCCCGAGGCGACAGAGATCGGTGACCAGCAGGCCCGCTACCTCGGGGCGATCATGCGCTCGTGCGGGGCCGTCGCTGCCCGTGTCGCCGAGGCACGTACGACGGGTCATCTTCCCCTCGTGCTCGGCGGCGACCACTCCGTGGCGATGGGGACGCTCGGCGGCATGGCCAAGGTTCACGGCGCCGGCGGCGTTCTCTGGATCGACGCGCATGCCGACATGAACCGGCCCGGCACCTCGCCGAGCGGGAACGTCCACGGGATGCCGCTCGCCGCCGCGCTCGGTACCGGCGGCGACGCGTTCGCGACAGACGCCTGGCCGTCACCCTCCGTCGAGCGGGCCGCGATCGTGGGGGCCCGGTCGATCGACGAGGGCGAGCGGGCGCTGATCCGTGAGCTCGGCGTTCACGTCTTTACGATGAGCGACGTCGATCGCCACGGGATCGAGCGCGTCATGCGCGAGGCGCTCGCATCGCTCCAGGGCGTTGCCTTCCTGCACGCGAGCGTCGATCTCGACGCGGTCGACCCGATGTTCGCCCCCGGGGTCGGCACGCCGGTGCGCGGCGGCCTCTCCTACCGCGAGGCGCACCTCGCCCTCGAGCTCGTCGCCGAATCAGGCCTGCTCGACTCGCTCGAGCTCGTCGAGGTCAACCCGATCCTCGACGAGGCGAACGAGACCGCCGCTCTCGCGGTCGAGCTTGCCGCGAGCGCCCTCGGCGCCCGCATCCTCTAGCCGTTCGGCGGCCCGCCTCCGAGACGCTTCCGCGATCGGAGCACGTTCACCGCCGCAACGCCCACGAAGACGGCAGCGAGAAGCCACGCACCGAAGGCCGCGTTGATCAGGGCGAGCAGCACGAAGAGCATCGAGACCACCCACGTCCCCTGTGACGTCGCGCTCCAGCGCGCGTAGCGACCCATCATCGAGACGACCATAACAACAGCGAGAACGGGTTAACTACGTGACTTCGTCCGCCTCCTCGCCGTTGCCGGACGGCGTGTAGTAGACGCGCCCCTTCAGCTCGTCGGGAAGGCAGTCGACCTCGAAGCCCGCAGGATCCTCGTGCGGATAGAGGTAGCCCTTGCCCCGCCCGAGCTTCGCGGCGCCCGGGTAGGCGGCCGAGCGGAGCGAGTCGGGCGGGTTCAGGTGGCCGCGCTCGCGGACGTCGGCGACCGCGGCCCCCAGCGCGCGGTAGGAGGCGTTCGACTTCGGTGCGCGGGCGAGATAGACGGCGGCCTGGGCCAGGTTGAGGCGCGCCTCGGGCAGGCCGACGTGCTCGACGGCCTGAGCGGCGGCGACAGCGACGAGCAATGCCCTCGGATCGGCGTTGCCGATGTCCTCGGAGGCGAGGATCACCATCCGCCGGGCGATGAAGCGGGCATCCTCGCCGCCCTCGAGCATCACCGCGAGGTAGTACACCGACGCCTGCACGTCGCTCGCGCGGGTCGACTTGATCCAGGCGGAGATCGTGTCGTAATGGACGTCGCCGCCGCGGTCGTAGAGCAGCGGCCGCTTGCGGGCCGCGTCCTCGACATGCGCAGCCGAGATCGCAGCGGGCCCGGCCGTCTGCGCCGCGAGCTCGAGGATCCCGAGCGCGCTCCGGCCGTCGCCGCCCGCCCGCGCAGCGATCAGCTCGTCGACCCCCGGCTCGAGCTCGACCCCGAGCTCCTCGGCGCCGCGCCGCAGGATCTCGCGCAGCTCGTCGGGCGTGAGCGCCTCGAGCTCGTACACCTGCATCCGGGAGAGCAGCGCCGAGTTGAGCGAGAAGTACGGGTTCTCGGTCGTCGCGCCGATCAGCGTCACGAGGCCGTCCTCCACACCCGGCAGCAGCGCGTCCTGCTGTCCCTTGTTGAAGCGGTGGATCTCGTCGAGAAACAGGATCGTTCGCCGGCCTGTCGCCCCGAGCCGCTCGCGGGCCTGCCCCAGCACCTCGCGCACGTTCGCGACGGTCGCCGAGACGGCCGAGAGCTCGACGAACTCGGCGCCGGTCACACCGGCGACGATGCGCGCGAGCGTCGTCTTGCCGGTGCCAGGGGGGCCGTAAAGGACGAGCGACGGCACCCGGTCGGCCTCGATCGCGAGCCTGAGCGCGCGGCCGGGCCCGATCACGTTCTCCTGCCCGACGAAACCGTCGAGTCCCGCAGGCCGAAGTCGCTGGGCGAGCGGCGCCCCCGTCGAGAGGCGGCGCCCGGCGGCTTCGTCGAAGAGATCGCCCACGGCGTCAGTATGCTGCCGGAGCGGCGTGGTCATGGAACTTTGGAACGAGGGGATGTACGAGCGACTGGCGACAGTTCTCGAGCCCGTTCACGACGAGCTCGTCGAGCGCCTGGAGGTCAGGCCCGGAGAACGCTGGCTCGATGTCGGGACCGGGACGGGCGCGATCGCGCTCCGGGCCGCCCGCGGAGGCGCCACGGTCGCTGCGATCGACAGCTCCGCCCCGATGATCGAGCAGGCCGGAGATGCCGCCTCCGGCGAGGGGCTCGACGTCCGTTTCGACGTCGGCAACATCGAGTATCTGCCCTACGACGACGGCGAGTTCGACGTGATCGCCTCGGCCTTCGGCTTCATCCTCGCCGCGGATCACGCGAACGTCGCCGGCGAGCTCGGCCGGGTCGCGAAGCGAGGCGCCCGGCTCGGCTTCACGGCCTGGAAGCCGAACCCGAAGCTCGGCGAGCTCTACCGCCGCTTCACCGAGGAGCCGCTCGAAGGCCGCGAGTCGACCGAGTGGGGCCGCGAGGATCACGTCGAGGACATGCTCGGCGAGGAGTTCGAGCTCGAGTTCGTCGACGGGACGCTCTGGATCGACGCTGCGTCCGGCGAGGAGGTCTGGGAGCTCTTCTCGAGCACCTCGCCGCCCGTGATGGCGCTGCTCGCCAAGCTCGACGCACGAGCGAGCCGAGGCCTTCCACCACGCGCTCGTCGAGCTGTACGAGACCTACCGCGAGGGCGACCTCATCCACGCCCCCCGCCGCTATCTCCTGACGCTCGGTACGCGCAGGTAGCCGCGCTAGGCTCGGGCTGATGCTCGAGCTCTACGAACCCGAGGGAGCATTCGAGGCGCTCGAGGACTACCTCGCGCCGTTCTGGGGCCGCGACGGCGTCGTTGCCGATCTCTACCTCGGCTACGGCCTGTCGGCGGCGCTTCGCCGCGGCGGCCATCCGAGCCCGCCCGAGCCCTGCCCGCTGCCGCTGCTGGCGTGCCGCGTCCGGGAGATCGGTGGCGCCGAGCGAGTCTCGACCGTCGGCTACGAGCTCGGCGAGTGGGAGCGCAGCTGGGACGACGACGGCTACGCAGCCGCGATCGAAGCCGTGCGTGCCGCGATCGGCCGGGGCGATGTCTACCAGGCGAATCTCGTCCAGCATCTCGCCGCGCCCTACGCCGGTGATCCCTGGGCACTCGCGCTCGGGCTGCGCCACCTGCACCCGCTCCAACCGCGACCGTTCGTCGGCCACGGCTGGGCGGTCGTCTCGGCCTCGCCGGAGCTCTTCCTCGCCCGCCGCGGAGCCCGGCTCGTCACCTCTCCGATCAAGGGGACGCGCCCCGCCGGTGTCGATGTCGAGGGCGAGAAGGACGGTGCCGAGCACGTGATGATCGTCGATCTCGAGCGAAACGATCTCGCGCGCGTCTGCGAGCCGGGCTCGGTGACCTGGCCGGAGCTGATGACCCAGCGCGAGCTCGCCGGGGTCACGCACCTCGTCTCCACCGTCGAGGGGACGATCCGACCCGATGTGAGCCTCGGCGAGATCCTCACGGCAACCTTCCCTGGCGGGTCCGTGACCGGCGCTCCGAAGATCGCCGCCGTCGACCTGATCGCGGCGCTCGAGCCGGTCGGTCGCGGCGCCGCCATGGGCGCCGTCGGCACGGTTCGTCCCGACGGTGACTTCGAGCTGGCGCTGACGATTCGCACCCTCGCTGCCGCCGAAGGCCGAATCCATCTCTGGGTTGGCGGGGGCATCGTCTGGGACTCCGATCCCGAGGCCGAGATCGAGGAGTCGTGGGTGAAGGCGCGTCCCCTCGCTTCGCGCGGTCGGCGGGTTGGTGCCGGCGTGACGAATCTCCTGGCCGCCGCGGTCGCCGGTAAGGGTCTCGTCGACCCGGCCGAGCCCGTGTTCCACCCCGACGACGAGGCGCTGCTGCGCGGCGCCGCCGCGTTCGAGACCGTGCGCATCCGCGGCGGTCGCACCGTCCTCCTCCGGTTGCACGTCGAGCGCCTCGAGCGCTCGTGCCTCGCGCTCAGGCTTCGGCCACCCGACGGCGTTGTCGAGCTCGCCCAGCAAGCGGTCGAGGCGGCCGGGGCCGACCAGGGCGCACTGCGACTGTTCAGGACGGGAATGACACTGCTCGCAACGGTCGCACCCCTTCCTGCCGGGCTGGAGTCGCTCCGGGAGCGCGGCCTTGCCGTCGTCACCGTTCGCTCCCACGACGCGGGGCTCCTCACCGGTGTCAAGGCGACGAGCTACGCGACCGCCCTCGCCGCGATCGCCGAGGCCGAGAAGCGCGGCGCCGACGACGCGATCTACCTCGGCGAGGGTGAGACCGTCCTCGAGGGGACGATGTCGAACATCTGGTGGCGCGAGGACGACGTTCTCGTCACTCCGTCCCTGGCGACCGGAGTGCTGCCGGGCGTCACCCGCGGCGCGGTCGCTGCGCTGGCCCGCCGGGCCGGCTACCGGATCCGCGAAGGCTCGTTCACGCTGCCGAAGCTGCTCAACGCCGCGGAGGCGTTCACGAGCTCGGCGGTGCGCGAGATCATGCCGGTGGTCGCCGTCGACGATCGCGAGATCCCGCGCGGCGAGGCTGCGGGGAAGATCCAATCCCTCCTCGAGCAGGTGACCGACGAGTACCCTGACCCCGATGGCTGAGGACGCGAAAGAGGCGAAGGAAGAGAAGGTCAGGCTCGGCGGGATGGCGCTCGCCAACGGCGTCCTTGTTCACGGCCCGACCTCGTGGGCCGTCGCCGTTCGCACGGAGGACGGCGACGTGAAGGTCGTCGCGGAGCGCAAGCGGGTCTCAGGCTCGAAGCTCAACCAGCCGCTTCTTCGCGGCCCCGCCCGGCTCGTCGAGTCCGTTGCGTTCCTGCCGCGCCTCAAGCGGGCGCTACCGGAGGCGAAGCTGCCCTTCGAAGGGCGTGCCGCTCTCGCCTCGATGGTCGGCACCGCAGTCGCGATCTCAGCCGTTCGCCGGTCGAAGCTCAGTGCGGGCTCCGAGGAGCTCGTCGCAGGCATTCTCTCCGTCGCTCCCGCCGTCCTTGCGTTGCGCAACGGATCGCTCGCCGCCTACCACGGCGCCGAGCACATCGCGATCGGCACCTACGAGCAGGATCGGCCGACGACCCGCGAGCACGAACGCTGCGGCGGCCACCTGATGGGCCCGCTGCTCGCCACCGCGACCTTCGCGAACCTGCTCGCCTACGCGCGCCCCCCAGAACATGAAGCCGGCAGCCAGGCTGGCGGCGTCCCTGGGCGCGATCGCGGCCTCGACCGAGATCTTCGGCTGGATGCAGCGAAACCCCGACCGCCGGCTCGCGCGTGCCCTCGCGTATCCCGGTCACGAGCTCCAGCATCGGATCTCGACCGCCGAGCCGAGCGCCGAGCAACTCGAGGTCGCCGAGGCGGCGCTCAACGCCTGTCTCGAGCTCGAGAACGAGTAACAACCTCCTGCTTTAGGCAACACGCGCCCCTGCCGATGAGGCAAGCAATGGGCGTGTTGGCCGACTTAAGCTCGACAATTCAGACCTTCGCGACGAACTGGCTTCCGGTCATGTTCTTCCTGCTGATGTGCGTCGTCGTGTTCCTGCTGATCCGCACGGTGAAGATGGTGCCGCGCGTCAAGCCGACGCAGATCCAGCCGGGCTCGGACTCGTCCGTGACCTGGGACGAGGTCGCCGGGCTCGACGAGGCGAAGCAGGAGCTGCAGGAGGTCGTCGACTTCCTTCGCGACCCGAAGCGCTTCGAGAAGCTCGGCGCCCGAGTGCCGCGGGGGATCATGTTCCACGGCCCCCCGGGAACCGGCAAGACGCTGGCCGCGAAGGCGGTCGCCAATGCATCGGGAGCCGCCTTCTACGCGCAGAGCGCCTCTGCGTTCGTCGAGATGTTCGCCGGCCTCGGCGCGGCCCGCATCCGCAAGCTCTTCGAAGAGGCGCGCGAGAACGCGCCGGCGATCATCTTCATCGACGAGCTCGACGCCGTCGGCCGCGCCCGCACGGGGAACTCGTTCAACCGCGAACAGGACCAGACGCTGAACCAGCTGCTCGTCGAGCTCGACGGCTTCGGCCCCCGCGACCAGGTGATCATCATGGGCGCGTCCAACCGGCTGCAGGATCTCGACCCGGCGCTGCTTCGCCCAGGCCGCTTCGATCGCCAGATCTTCATCCAGCCGCCCGATTTGAAGGGTCGCGGCGACATCCTGCTCGTGCACACGCGCGGCAAGCCGCTCACCGCCGACATCGATCTCGACTCGGTCGCCCGGCGCACCGCCGGCCTCACGGGCGCCGACCTGGCGAACATCTGTAACGAGGCCGCGATCTCGGCCGGCCGGCGCGAGGCCACCGAGATCACCCAGGAGGACTTCGAGCATGCGATGGACCGGGTGATCGCAGGGCTGCAGCAGCGCCGCGTGATCACGCCGAAGGAGAAGATGATCCTGGCCTACCACGAGGCCGGCCACGCCATGATGGCGCACCTGATGAGCGCCGTCTCGCCAGTCCAGAAGGCGACGATCATTGCCCGCGGCACCGCGCTCGGTTACACGCTGAATCTCCCCGAGGAGGAGCGCTACCTCCATACGAAGGACGAGTTCTGCGACTGGATGGTCGTGACGCTCGCGGGTCGTGCCGCCGAGCAGGTCGTTTTCGGACGGGTGACGAACGGCGCCGCCAACGACCTCGAGAAGGTTACGGAGCTCGCCCGTGCGATGGTCTTCGAGTACGGCATGAGCGATTTCGCGACCGCCCGCACGATGCGGGCCGACAACTACGCGGTCTCCGAGGAGACCAAGCGGATGCGCGACTCCGAGCAGGCCCGGCTGACCGACGAGGCCTACGCCGAGGCGCTCAGAGTCACGACCAAGCACCGGGATCTCCTCGACCGGGTCGCCGAGGCGCTCCTCGAGAAGGAGACGCTCTCACGCGACGAGCTGCTCGAGCTCTTCGGCGATGTCGCGAACGAGTCGGAGGCGGGCGACGCGGTGGGTGTTCCGCAGGTCGCGGCGAGCCGCGACGATCAGCCGCCGAGCTTGCTGTAGTCCAGCGGGTGCGCCGGCGCCTTGAGGGCGATCGGCTGATCCCACGACGTGAACTTGATCACGCCCGTGCCGTTGTTCTTTCCGGGCGTCAGCTCGAGCGGATAGGCCGGCCCGGTGGTGGCGATGTACAGGACGCCGCCGTTCTTCGTGTCTTTGATCGCGATCGCGGGCTGCCCGCCGATCGTCGTTGTGTCGCCTTTCGCGAGCGTCCCGTGCGATGCGAGGATCTGGTTGATCAGCGCCTCGATGTTGGTGAGCGACCCGAGGCTGCCGAGCCCCTTGGTGCTCTCCGAGACGAAGAACCACCGGCCCGAGAGGCTTGCGGCACTCGATCCGGCGTAGTGGAGGAGGAAGTTCTTCGACGCGTTGATGTAGACCTTCTGGCCGATCCGGATGATGTCGAAGCCGAGCCCGCCGAGGGCGATGTGGCCGGTGCCTCCCTTGCCCCTGACGAGCTTCAGGTTGAGTGAGATCGACGAGCCGCCGCTGGTTCCCGCGCCGACGATGTGCACGCTCGTCGCGGTCGAGACAGCCGTCTGCATCGCCGCGACGATCTCGTCTGCAGACTTGGCGGACACACCGTTGTCCGGCGCGGTCGTGGTCCCGGAGGTAGTCGTCGAGGAAGTGCTCTTGCTGCCGCCGCAGCCCACGAGGAGCACGGCGATCGCCGCGAACGAGCAAGCCAGCGCGATCCGCATCGCTCCGGACTGTGACACGTCCAGGCCCGATTCACAAGCCCCATCGGTAGCATCGGGCCGATGAACGTGAGTGGTATCCACCACCTCGGCGTAGCCGTCTCCGATCTCGACGCGGCCGTGGAGACCTACCGGCGGCTGTTCGGAGCCGAGGTCGAGCTGCGAGAGACGCTCGAGGAGCAAGGCGTCGAGACAGCGCTCCTCCGCGTCGGCAACGACCGGATCGAGCTGCTCTCCTCGCTCGATCCCGACACGCCGGTCGGCCGTTTCCTCGAGCGGCGCGGGCCGGGGATGCATCACGTCGCTTTCGAGGTCGATGACGTCGCGGCCGAGCTCGAGGTGCTGGTCGCGCAGGGTGCCGAGCTGATCGACGAGACCCCGCGGCGGGGGCTGAACGGAATGGACATCGCGTTCATCCATCCGCACGCCACCGGCGGCGTGCTCGCTGAGCTGGTGGCGCATGGCTGAGTCGGAGCGCGTCCGCGTCGAGATCGCCTTTCGCAGCGGGCAGTCGTTGACCGTCAACATCCCGCCTGCGACCGCCGACGAGCTCGAGGCGGCGCTCTCGAAGGGGACGCCGGATGCAGTTAGCTTCGACGCCGACGACGGCCGCTACACCGCGGTTGTGAAGATGATCGCGTTCGTCAAGCGCCACGCTCGCGAGAGCCGCGTCGGCTTCGGCTCCTAGCTCGCGATGGCTCTCGAGGCCGGGATCGTCGGCCTACCGGGGTCGGGCAAGACGACGCTCTTCAAGGCATTGACGAAGACCGCCGGGGGCGAGTACGGAAAGACGCACGTGGGCATGGCCGAGATCGCGGATCCGCGGCTTGCCGCACTCGCCGAGGTGGTGGCGGCCAAGAAGGTGACGCCCGCGGCCGTTCGGGTCCAAGACGTTCCCGGCACCGGGCCCGCGCTGCTCGGCAACCTGCGCCAGGTCGACGCGCTGCTCGTGGTGCTCGACGGCTTCTCGCCGGGCGCTGATCCGGCCGGCGACCTGGAGAACCTGAAGCTCGAGTTGCTCGTCGCGGACCGCGACCACGTGGCAGGGCGGCTCGAGCGCGTCGAGAAGCAGGCCAAGTCGGGCGATCCGAAGGTACGCGCCGAGGCCGAGCGGCTGCGCGAGGTGCTCGCGGCCGTTGACAGCGGCACGCCGCTCTCCGAGGTCGAGGGCGAGCTACCCGACGGTCTCGAGCCACTGACGACGAAACCGGTGATCGCTGTCGAGAACGGGCCCGGCGGCATCGATCTCGGACTCGAGGCCGAGCTTGCGGAGCTTTCCGACGACGAAGCCGCCGCGTTTCGCGACGGCGGCGCTTCGGCGCTCGAGGAGGTGGTGCGCCGGCTCAGCGACGTGCTCGACCTGGTCACGTTCTTCACCGCCGGAGAGAAGGAGACCCGGGCCTGGACGCTCCGGCGGGGCGAGACCGCGCTCGACGCCGCCGCCACGATCCACACCGACATCGCGCGCGGGTTCATCCGTTGCGAGGTGATCGACTGGAAGGATCTCGTCGCGGCCGGCTCGCACACCGAGGTCTCCCGCCAGGGGCTGCAGCGGCTCGAGGGGAAGACCTACGTGATCCGCGACGGCGACGTGCTGAACATCCGCTTCAACATCTGAACTAGGCCGCGATCAGCACGACGCCCGCGAGGGTCAGCGCGACTCCGACCCGCTGCACCGGCGCGACGCGCTCGTGCAGGACGGCCGCCGCGAGCAGCACCGTCACGATCGGGTAGAGCGAGGCGAGCACCGAGGTCAGGCTCTCGAGCCCGCCCACGTGAGCGGCGCCCGCGAAGAGCGCGTTGCCGAGCGTGTCCCCGAGGCCGACGCCGAGGATGATCAGAAGCTTCCAGCCGGCGAGCCTGATCGCGGGACGGCGGACGGCGACCGCCAGGAGGACGATCGCGGTCGAGGTGATCCGGAAGATCAGCGAGGCCCAGTAAGGGTCGGCCTTTCCCGCAGCGTGCATCGGCGGGAAGTAGAAGCCGAACCCCACGGCGGCGACGAGCGCGAGCCCGACACCGGCGGCGACCTTGCGCTTTCCGCCCTCCTGGTGCTCCTGCGAGGCGAGGACGACGCCGACGAGCGCCGCGACGACCCCGAGGTACTGCAGCGACGACGGGCGTTCGCCGTGGGCGATCCCGAAGATCACCGGCACGATCGCCGAGGCGCCCGCGATCGGCGCGACCACGGCCATCGCCCCGACCGCCATCCCGCGGTAGTAGGCGTAGAGCCCGATCGTCGCGGAGATCGCGGCCGGGATCGCGAGCAGGACCGTCGCTCCTCCATGCGGTGTCTCGCCGCGAACGGCGCAGACGATCGCCATCGCGCCGAGCCCTGCGACCTGCGCCCAGAGCATGACGCGGAGCGCTCCGAGCGTGCGTCCCTGCCACGGGCCGACGAAGTCGGCGACCCCCCAGGCGAGGCTCGCGCCGAGCGCGAGCAGAAGGCCGTTCACCCGGTCGGCCGGGTGGCAGCGCTCGCGTCGAGCTGGTTCGCGTGGTAGACGACGGCCGCCTCGGCCGTCCTGGCTGCGCGGAGATCGTGGTGGACGGCGACGCAGTGGAGCAGCTCGGCGAGCTGTCCGGCGGTGAGGCCGTCGGCGCGCTCTTCGATCAGCCGGAGCCCGAGGTGGACGTGCCCGAGCAGGCGGCCCTCCTCGGTCGGCGTGAACGCCGGCCCGCGGGTGAGCTCGATCGTACGCCCGACATCGTGGACGAGGGCCGCGGCCAGAACGAGCTCGGACCGAAGCCGTGGATGGAGCTGCGCCGTCTCGCGGCAGAGCGTCGCGACGCCGACCGTGTGCTCGAGCAGCCCGCCAGCGTACGAGTGATGGTCGTCGAAGGTGGCCGGGTAGGACGCCAGGTCACGGTCGGCGAGCACCGCCCGCACGGTCGCTGCGAGCCCCGGGTGCGAGATCTCCTCGATGAGGAACTCCAGGAATCCCTGCAGCTCTGCTGCGTCCCGCCTGATCGTGGGTGTCAGCGTCGCAGGGTCGACATCGGCTGCTTCGAGCGTGCGCACGTCGAGCTGGAGCCGGTCTCGGAACTTCTCGACCCGCCCGAACACGCGCACCGCGTCTCCCTCGGCGAACCGTCCGTCGAGCAGCTCGACGTCCTTCCAGACGCGCGCGTCGATGTGCCCGGATGGGTCGACGAGCTCGAGCGCGAGGTAGGGCGCGCCGCCCTTCGTCTGCGACCGCCGCTTCGACTTGACGGCGAACACGCCCTCGACAACCCGGTCCGCTTCGAGATCGGAGATCACCGCCCGAGTTTATGGTGTCGCTCGCGCAGCGACGGCGGCAGCGTCCTTGGACGGCTCTTGCCGACCTAGGCGTCGTCCGCGAGTCTCTGAACCTGGAGTGCGATCTCTCGCACGGCCTCCTCGAGTACCTCCATACGTTGAGCGAGATCTCGAATCGCCATCGACGTTGGCGTCGTCGAAAGAAGCGGATTCCCCCATGCGACCCGAGATTCGGCTGTGCGATGGATCAGTTGATCCACAAGTTCCGTCGAGACATCCGTGTCGGAAACCATCGATTTCCCCTCCTGTCGGATGAAGACGCGTGCACAGGGTCAACGAAAAACATTGTGTGCACGACAAGGTCTTTTCGGGATGAGGCGGATCCTAGGGCAACGGGCGTGAAGATGCATCCGCGAAAACCCGCATTCGCTAGCGTCGAGTCCCAAGAACGGCCATGTCGCTTTACGCAACGGCGTGTTCGGTAGCCTCAGAATGTGACTGCGATCTCGCCGTTTCGGGCGCTCCGGTACGACGAGAGCGTCGCCGGGCCTCTTGCCGACCTCGTCGCGCCGCCGTACGACGTCATGAACGACGACGAGCGCGAGACGCTCTGGCTGACGAACGACCACAACATCGTCCACCTGACCTTGCCGAGATCGGTCGAGCAGGCCGCAGAGACGCTCGCCGGCTGGCGCGAGTCGGGTGTCATGCGCGAAGACGAGCCGGCGCTCTGGTGGCTCGAGCAGGAGTTCCTCGACATCGACGGCTCGATGCGGAAGCGCACCGGGATCGTCGGCTCTGTCGAGGCGACGCCGTACTCCGAGGGCAAGGTGCTTCCGCACGAGCGGACGAAGGCCGAGGTCAAGGAGGTGCGCCTCGCGCTCCTTCGGGCGACGCGGACGCAGCTCGAGCCGATCATGCTGCTCTACGACGCCGACGTGCCGATCGAGGCGCCCACCGGCGAACCGGACATCGAGGTCGCGGAGGGTGGCGTCATGAACCGGCTCTGGCGTCTGCCGGTCGAGGAGATCGAGATCGACGTGCCGTTCATGATCGCCGACGGGCATCACCGCTACGAGACGGCAGTAGCCTTCCGCGAGGAGGAGCCGTCCGCGACCCACACCCTTGCTGTGCTCGTGTCGGCGCGCGACTCCGGCCTCGAGATCTACCCGACCCACCGCGTTGCGATGGGCGTCGAAGAGGATCCGTTCGGGATGATGACCTCGACGTGGGACAGGGACTCGCTCGCGATGTACCGGATGGGCAACTACTACCGGCTGGAGTCCGACGACGAGCTCGACACGCGCGAGATCGAGCAGTACGGGCTCCAGGGCGTCGAGTACACCCCGAACGCGCAAGAGGCCATCGACGTCGTCGACCAGGAGCTCGCGACGATCGCCTTCCTCGTGCGCGCGCCGTCCGTCGCGACCGTGATGGAGACCGCCCTCGGCGGCGAGGTCATGCCGCCCAAGACGACCTACTTCCTGCCGAAATTGACCTCCGGGCTGTTACTCCATCCCGTTTGAGCCCCTGGCTGGAGCTGTGTCGCGCGGCGGTTCGCGACGTCGAGGCGGTTCTCGTCGAGATGCCGACGCGCGAGGAGCGCGAGCGGCCGATCGGCCGTGGCAAGGGCGGCGACATCACCGCTGCGCTCGACGAGGCCGCGGAGAGCGTCATCTTGAAGCACTTCGACCTGCCCGACGTCCGGATCGTCTCCGAGGAGATCGGGATCAAGGGCGAGGGAGCGCTGACCGTCTGCGTCGATCCGATCGACGGGTCGCAGAACGCGGAGCGCGCGATCCCGTACTTCGCGCTCTGCGTCGCGGTTGCCGAGGGTAGGACGATGGACGACGTGGTCTTCGGGTTCGTCCACGACTTCGGCTCCGGCGAGGAGTGGACCGGCGGTGCGCGGCGGCGGAGCATTTCTGAACGGCGTGCCGCTCACAGGCCGCCCGAAGGACGAGATCCAGTTCATGTCGATCGAGGCGACCCGGGCCGACCTCGTCTACTCCGAGCTCGCCAAGCTCGCGCCGCTGACCGACCGGGTTCGCATCATGGGTGCGCAGGCGATCACCTTTTGCCACCTTGCTGCCGGGCGCACGGATGCCGTCGTCGTCCTGAAGCCGTCGCGCAGCGTCGACTTCGCCGCCTCGCAGCTCCTCGTCCGCGAGCGCGGCTTCGCGATCCACGCAGTCGACGGGCCCGAGCTCGGGACGATCCCGCTCGACCTCGAGGCACGCTCGCGCATCTGCGCTGCTGGCACCGATGAGCTCGCGCTGAGCATCGCGGCAGCGCTACGCTCCTAGCCATGGCACCGTCGAAAGACGCGGTACTCGCCGCGCTCGCCAACGTCATCGACCCGGAGCTGCGCAAGCCGGTCACCGATCTCGACATGGTCCGCGAGATCGCGATCGACGGCGGCGACGTGACCGTGACGATCGCGCTCACCGTTGCGGGCTGCCCGCTCCGGAACTCGTTTCAGGAGCAGGTCGCGCGCGAGGTCGGCGGCGTCGAGGGCGTCGCATCCGTCCGGCTCGAGTTCGACGTCATGAGCCCGGACGAGCGCGCTGCGCTGACGTCGAAGCTCCGAGGCGGTAGGCCCGAGTCGGACAAGGCGATCCAGCTCGACCCGACCACCCGCGTGATCGCGGTCGCCTCCGGCAAGGGCGGCGTCGGCAAGTCGACGCTGACCGCGAACCTCGCCGCTGCATTCGCGGCTCAGGGGCGCACCGTTGGGATTCTCGATGCGGACATCTACGGCCACTCGATCCCGCAGATGCTGGGCATTCACCAGAAGCCGGTGCTCGTCGACAAGCTGATGATCCCGCCGGTTGCGCACGACATGAAGCTGATGTCGATCGGCTTCTTCGTCGACGACAACAAACCGCTGATGTGGCGCGGGCCGATGCTGCACCGGGCGCTGGAGCAGTTCCTGCAGGACGTTCACTGGGGCGAGCTGGACATCCTCGTCGTCGACATGCCGCCCGGCACCGGTGACGTCGCGATCTCGCTCGGCCAGATGCTCCCGCGCGCCGAGGCGGTCGTCGTCACGACCCCGCAGATCCTGGCGCAGGAAGTCGCAAGCCGGGCCGCCGAGATGGCTCGTCGCACCGGGATGCAGCTCGTCGGCGTGATCGAGAACATGACCTCCGAGATCTTCGGCTCGGGCGGAGGTGAGCGCCTCGCGGCGCAGCTCGGCGTGAAGCTTCTCGGCTCCGTCCCGCTCGACATCGAGCTTCGCGAGGCCGGCGACGAAGGCGTCCCGCTCGTGATCTCCGACCCCGATTCCGACGCTGCGCAGGCAGTGATCGAGCTGGCGCGCACGATCGACCTGAGCCGCAGCGCCGGGTTCACCCGCACGCTCCCGCTCGTCTCGTAGCAGCCGCGCCGCTCTCGGTCAGCCCCAGGCACCGGACACGGCCTGGGTGGGTATCTCCGCCCGTAGAGTCGCGGCATGCAAGCGAACGACCCCGAGAGAGCGGAGACACTGGGGCGGCTTTCCGCGCTCGGGTTCTCGGATGCGGACGCCGCCATCCTCGCCGATCACTTCCTGGCCGCCGAGCGAGCGGGCCGCGCGACCCACGGCCTCGTGCGCGTCGCGAGGCTCGAGGACTGGCCGGAGCTCGACCCCGGTGCGCGACCCGTTCGCGCCGTCGCGGAGCCGGGATACGAGCGTTGGGACGGGAACGGAGCGCTCGGCTACCTCGTGCTGAACGCGGTGGTCCAGGGACAGCTCGCGGACCCGCCGGCGAGCGCCCGCGTGGTCGCGATGGGCCGCACCTTCCCGACCGGCATGCTCGGCTACTGGACGCGCAGCCTCGCCGAGGGCGGGCTCGTCGCGGCGCTCACCGCGACCTCGCCACGGCGGCTCGCGCATCCTGACGGAGGCCCGAAGCTGGCCGGCACGAACCCGCTCTCGATCGCGATTCCCTCGAGCGACGGACACCCCGTCGTCGTCGACGCGTCGATGGGGAACCTGACCTGGGGCGACGTCCTGACCGGCCGGGCCTCCGAGGACGACCTCGCGCCGTTCGGAGGTGACCAGGCGCACAAGGCGTTCGCGCTCGCCGTCGGCCTCCAGCTACTCGTCGATGCGCTCAGCCCCGACGACGGCTTCGGCGCTCTGCTCCTGGTCGCGCAGCCGCAAAGCGACCCGGTTCCCGCGTTCCGGAAGCTCGCGAACGGCGTCCGCATTCCGGGCGATCGCTGAGCGCGGTTCGGCGAGTTCCCCCACCGCCGCTGCGGAGAAACACGGATGCTCGGGCGCCCCGGAGGCGGGACAGTGCGTACCGCAAGTTCGAAACCAAACGCACAGCTTCCAGGGAGGGTTCCCATGAAAAAGTTTCTCGAAATCGGTGGCTTCATCGCCGGCGCCGTTCTCATCCTGTTCGGCGTCGCGACGATCGCGCTCGGCGCGAACGGCCGGTCGACCGTCAACAACAGTCTCAGCCAGGAGCAGATCGTCGGCTCGTCCGACATGACCCCGGCCGGAATCAAGGCCGAGGCCGGGAAGGCCGGGTTGACCGGGATCAGCTTCCCGAGCTGCTCGGTGGCCAACAAGGCGATCACCAACGGCTCCACGGCGCGCTGCTTCGCGGAGTACATGCGGATTCACGCGCTCGAGGCGACCGGCGGCCTGACGTACGCCCAGATGGGACGGTTCGCAACGGCCGACGGCAAGCCGGCCGGGACGAACGATGCAACCAAGGCAGTTCAGGTGAACGGTCAGCCCAGCGCCAACAGCGCCCGTGACGTCTGGGTAACCGAGACGGCGCTGACGACCGCGCTGAACGTCAGCTACATGGCGACTCAGCTCTCGCTCTTCAGCATCGTGATCGGGATCGCCCTACTGCTTGCCGGAATCGGGTTCGTGATCCTTGACTGGGCGGCCCTGCACAGCCGCAGGCAGGCGACTGCCGACGCAACAAAGGCCTCGCTCAGGTCGACGAAGCCGGCTGTCGCCTAGGGTCCCCGCCTGGAAGCGGGAACGGAGGGGCGCGGAGCGATCCGCGCCCCTTCTGTGTCTCTAGGTCGGGAAGCCCTGCTCGCGGCGGATCTCGTCGAAGTCCGGATCCGCTTTCGCGCGCTCGAGGTACTTGGGATCGGCGCGCACCGCTTCCTGCAGATGCGTGATCGCGTCGAGTGGCCGGCCGGCGAGCGACTCGGCGCACGCGAGGTTGTAGAGGATCGACGGGTGCCCGGGCCGCTCGACCAGACCGGCCTCGATCTGCGAGATCGCGTCTGCGTATCGCTTCTCCCGGATCGCCGGAAGAGCACCGAAGTACGACTCCCACGGTGACACCTCGTACGCCACGCCCGGCTCGGCGCCGATCGCCAGCACGAGCGTCGATTCTTCCTCGGCGATCGCCTTGCGACGGAGCTTCGGGTCGGAGATGAAGACGAGGCTCCCCGCGGGGGCATCCAGGGTGTCTGCGCCGATCGTGAAGGTCGCGCGCCCCGAGATGACGATGTACAGCTCCTCGTGGCCCGCCGAGCCGCCGCCGGTCTCGTCGTGCTCCTCGACGACGTGCTGCCCGACCTGCTCGGCGCTGTACGCGTTGATCCCGAACGCCCGGATGCCGAGCCGACGTCGGACCGGGTGCCAGACAATCCCGTCGAACAGCGGGATCGAGTCGAGCTCGCCGAGCTGCGTCGCCTCCCAGCCGGAAGTCATTGACTCCTCAGCGCCTCGAGCACGACCGGGTCGATCCGGGCGATGCCGTCGACGCGCTCCTCCAGGTTCTCCCGGCCCGCCCACGCGGGAAGAGTCTCCTCGAGCTCGCCGTCGAACCCGAGCGCGGCGAGCCGCTCCTCGAGCTCGGTGCCGAGCGGCCCGTCCACCTCGAGCCAAGCGGTGTAGGGGGTCTTCCCGAACAGCGTCTCGTGGATGGCGTAGATCCGCGCGAGCTCGCCGACCGGGGCTGGATGGTCGTCGACGCGGAGATCGACGAGCGAGTCGGAGAGGCCCGCGTAGCCGCCCTCGCGCTCGACGACGAGCAGTGCAGCCGACTGCTGCCCGCGCCGGTCACCGCCGGCCGCCTGGGCAGCGGCGAGGCAGTCGAGCAGCCGCTCGGCGAGCGGCCGGCCGGCCGAGCTCTCGAACGTCGAGGCGATCGCCGTGACGGTGGCCTCGGAGACGAGGATGTTCCCCTGGGCGGCGAAGCACGGCCCGGAGATCCCGCCCGCCCAGTCCATGCACTCGCCGCCGGTGTACGTCGCACTGCCGCCCTCCGCGTCCACGACGCCGAGCTGGCGGTGGTCCCGGCCCTCGTCGGCGCCTGTCAGGCGCCCGACGACCTCGGCGGCAGAGAGGCCTTCCGCGAGCAGCGCCAGACCATCCGGCCCGTAACGCGGGTTCGCGTACGCCTGGGTCGCGACGGCCCCGATGCCGGGCCGCGCCCACGGTACGACCGATCCGACGGCCAGGAACTTCGACTCCGTCGCGACGCCCCACTGCCCCGCGTCGAGGTCGCAGGCCGCGATCGAGTACGTGGCGACGACGTGCTCCATCGCGCTCAGTCGAGCAGCATCGTGTCGCCGGGCCCGAGCTTGAGAATGGTCGCGTTCGGCGCCTCGATCTGAAGCTGCTCCGGGGTGCCGGTCAGCAGCGGGAACGTGGCGTAGTGACATGGGACGCACGGCGGGTTGCCGAGCAGGTCGAGTGCGACGGCAGCCTCGCGCGGCCCCATCGTGAAGTGGTCGCCGATTGGAAGCACGGCGTAGTCCGGCGCGTAGATGCGCGCGATGAGCGCCATGTCGCCGAACACGCAGGTGTCACCCGCGAAGTACACGGCGCGCCCTCCCTCGAGCCTGATCACGAGCCCGCACGCCTCGCCGAGGTACTCGCCCTCGTCGCTGCTCGAGGAGTGGAAGGCGTTCACGAGCGTGAAGTGGATCCCGTCGATCTCCTGCGTGCCGCCCTTGTTGAGGCCGGGCAGGTGGCCGACGTTCGCACCCTTCGAGCCGAGCCATGTCTTGAGCTCGACCTGCGCGACGATCTGCACGTCCGGGAAGGCCTGCGAGAGCGCGACGGTATCGCCGACGTGGTCGCTGTGGCCGTGGGTCAGGGCGATGACGTCGACCCTTTCCGGGCTCTTCAGGTCATCGGGCGTCGAGGGGTTCCCGTTCAGGAACGGGTCGATATAGATGCGTCTGCGCTCGTCGCTCGAAAGCACGAATGCCGAGTGGCCAAGCCAGGTAAGTGAAGCCATCCCCGTTCTCCTTTCGTTCTCCGGTCGAGCCGCACGATATCGCTCGGATGCAGGAAGGAGCGTCCGGCCCGGGAGCGAAGCTATGCGTCGATGGGACGTCGTGTTCTACCTGCACTGTTCGTGGTCATCGCGGTCGTCGCCGACCTTCACGGATCCCACAGCCTCGCTGCCGACGCACTCCTCGCGGCTCTTCCGTTTGCCGCCGTTGCCGCGCTCGTCACGTTCGGCGACTACATCGACTCGCCCGGCGGAGCGAGCGGCGTGCAGTCGTTGAGCTCCGCCGCGATCGTCGTGCTGCTCGTCGTCTCGTGCGCGGTGCGGAACGCGGCCGTCCACGGCGTGCCGCCGCTCGGGGTATCCTCGCTCGTCGCGATCGTCTGCCTGTTCGCGCTCAAGGGCGTGCTGGCGGGGGGCCCTCAGCTCCGCCGCCTCTCGAGCTTCTGGCCGGCAAAGCCGTAGCCTCTAGCTGAACGCGCGCTTCGCCGCGACGTAGGCGATCTTCGCCTCGGCCTGAACGAGCGCCTTCTGGTTCGCGGTCATCTGGGCCGCCGTCCCGAGCCCGGCCTTGAACGTCAGCACGACCTGTGTCCTCGCGTTGCCGATCGCGATCAGGTCGTAGACGCCGATCACCGGCTTTCCGCTCGCAACCGGCGTCTCATAGACGATCCGGTAGGCGTTCGTGTACTTGCCGTACTTCGGGAACGCCACCTTGGCGGCCGAAGCCACTGCGGTGCTCGGCGGCATCTGCAGGAAGAACGCCGACTTCAGGCACGGCAGGAAGCCCGCGCTGTAGGTCGCCTTCCAGAACGGCGCGAGCATCTTGTCCTGCGCCAGTACCGCCACCGAGTGGTCGATCTGGATCCCCGTGGCGGTGAACCGCGCCGCAGCCCGTCCGGTCGTGACCGCAATCGACCTCGGGTTGTACCCGGGGCAGGAGAGCGGCGCGCTCGTCGCCTTTACCGCCCCGCCCTTCCACGCCGAGCCCAGATCCGCGCGCGTCAGCAGATCCTTCGCTGCGAGCGCCTGGTCGCCCGGAGCAAGTGCGGTCCGGCTTGCGAGCGCGCCTCCGGTGAGAGCGAGTGCCACGGCGGTTACGAGGATCAGGCCGTGGGCACGCAGCACGTCAGAAAGGTAGCGACCTCGCCGCGGCCGCGGCCACGTCGATCAGGGGCTGGACGAAGAAGAACGAACCGATCGTCACCACGACGCAGGCTGCGATCCCGGTTCCGAGCACGAGCTCGCGCGGCGGCGAGCCGCCGGCGGGCGCGAGCCGCAGCTCGGCGCTGTCGCGCAGGAACATCGAGCGGACGACCGCGAGGTAGTACGCGGCCGAGACGACCGTGAAGGCGACGCCGATCACGATCAGCCACCACCAGCCGCGGCCGTAGGCGGCGTAGAAGACGTAGATCTTCCCCCAGAAGCCGCCGGTCAGCGGGAAACCGAGGAAGCCCAGCATGAACACCCACATCGAGACGCCGAAGAACGGCCGCTCCCAGCCGAAGCCGGAGAGGTTCTCCAGGGTGACCGGCACCCCGAGCTCGCGCTCGCGGGCCGCGATCACGGCGAACGCCCCGATCGACATCGCCGCGTAGGGGATCAGGTAGTACATGAGCGCACGGGCTCCGACCTCGGTTCCTGTGCCGATCGCGATCAGCATGAAACCGGCGTGCGAGATCGACGAGTAGGCGAGCAGCCGCTTGACGTTCTTCTGCGCGAGCGCCGCGATGTTGCCGACGGCGAGGGAGAGGATCGCGATCCCGACGACCGCCCACGTCCAGAGATGCGCCTCGCGCGGGAACGCGGTCACGAGCACACGCTCCATCACGACGAGCGCCGCGACCTTCGTCGCGCTCGACATGAACGTGGTGACCGGTGTCGGCGCGCCCTGGTAGGCGTCGGGCGTCCACATGTGGAACGGTGCCGCGGAGGCCTTGAAGGCGAACCCGGCGAGCATCATCGCGAGGCCGAGCACGAGCAGCGAGTTGTCGGCGACGCCCGCGGTTGCGATCTTGTCGAACGACAGCTCGCCGGTCGCCCCGTAGACGAGCGCCGAGCCGAAGAGCAGCGTCGCCGAGCCCACGGCTCCGACCACGAGGTATTTCAGCCCGGCCTCGAGCGAGCCGACCAGGTCGATGTCGATCGCGCACAGCACGTACAGCGCGATCGAGAACCACTCGAGCCCGAGGAAGAGCGTGACGAGGCTCGCGGCCTGCACGAAGAACGCCATCCCGGCGCCTGCCGCGGTGAGCAGGACGAAGTACTCGGCGATGTTCTCCTCGCGCATCCGCTCGCGGTAGGCGACGAAGACGGCGAGCAGGCCGCAGGCTGCGATGATCACCTGGGCGGTCGCGGCCCAGCGGTCGCGGTAGATCGAGTCGGCGATGATCGCCGCGCCGTGCGGGCTCTTGTCGTCGACGAGGATCGCGAAGACGAGTCCCGGCGGCGAAGCCGGCCCCACCAACGATCGCCGAGGCAGCGCGACGCGAGGTTTTCGGCCAGAAGACGGCGACGAGCATCAGCAGCCCCGCGGCCGCCAGCATCGAGAGCGAGGGCGAGAGCGCGAACCAGTCGATGTGCGGCTTCGAGATCACGGGGCGATCGCCTGGGTCGTCGGCGCGCTGTTCTGGCCGCCGAAGGAGTGGCCGCTGATCGCATTCGGCCAGGCCGAGAGCACGAGCAGGATCAGCACGAGGGGCAGGACGACCGCGAGCTCGCCGACGCGAAGGTCGAGGGCCGCGTCGTCGACGGAGGGCCCGACGTCCTCGTGCAGAACCGCCGAGATCAGCCGGAGCATGTACATCGCGGCGAGCACGATCGCGATCGCGCCGACGACCGCCCAGCCCCAGCCCTGCTGGAAGACGCCGGCGAGGATCAGGAACTCGCCCGCGAAGTTCGACGACAGCGGGACGGCGAGCGCCATCACGCCGACCGTCATCAGGATCGTCGCGAGGGCCGGTCGGCCGCGGGCCATGCCGCCGAGCCGGGAGAGCTCGCCCGTCGAGGTGCGCCGTTCGACCATCCCGGCGAGCAGGAACATGCTCATCGAGAGCAGCCCGTGGTTCACCATCTGCAGCACCGAGCCGTTCAGGCCGAGGTTGTTGAACGCGAAGAGCCCGAAGCCGATCAGGCCCATCTGCGCGAGCGAGGAGTACGCGATGACGCCGCGGACGTCGGGCGCCCGGAACGCGAGCAGCGAGCCGTAGACCAGGCCGATCGCGCAGAGGACGAGGATCGGCACCCGGAAGTCATGCGACGGCCCGGGAAACTTGACCAGCACGATCCGCAGGAACCCGAACGCGGCGACCTTCGAGATGACGCCCGAGAGCAACCCCGACACCTCCGGCGGCGACTCGCGGTAGGCGTCGGGCAGCCAGCCGTGGAAGGGCCAGAACGGCGCCTTGACCGCGAAGGCGATCGCGAAGCCGAGGAACAGCCAGTCGTTCGTGCTCGGCGCCATCGTCAGCAGATCGAACGAGTTCTGCT
Organism: uncultured Actinomycetota bacterium; assembly: GCA_963762215.1. Taxonomy (GTDB): domain Bacteria; phylum Actinomycetota; class Thermoleophilia; order Gaiellales; family Gaiellaceae; genus PALSA-600. The sequence goes on along the minus strand of CAVXKB010000008.1, from coordinate 39,204 downwards.
GGAGCCCGTAGATGATGATCGCGGCGAGCATCAGCAGCGATCCGGCGACGGTGTAGACGATGAACGTGATCGTCGCGCGGAGTCGCCCGGGGCCGCCCCAGACGCCGATCAGGACGTACAGCGGGATCAGCATCGCCTCGAAGAACGCGTAGAAGAGCAGCAGGTCCTGCGACGCGAAGACGCCGACGACCGAGCCGATCAGGAAGAGCATCAGCCCGAAGTAGGCGCGCGACCGCTCACGGCCTGTCCACCAGGCGTACATGCAGGCCACGGCGCCGCAGATCGCGGTCAGTCCGACGAGCCAGAGCGAGAAGGCGAAGAGCCCGACGTGGTAGCTCGAGTTGATCTCGGAGAACCACGAGTGCTGCTGGCCGAACTGGAGCCCGGGCTTCGAGAAGTCGAACCGCTCGAGCGCGACGACCCAGATCCCGACCTCGACGAGCGCGATCAGCGTCGCGAGCGAGGCCGCCATCTGCTTCGGCAGCGGCAGCAGCCAGACGACGAGCGCGCCGGCGAACGGCAGCGCGATCAGGATGGTCGTCAGCCAATCGTTCATCGGGAGGCGATGAAGACGACGGCGAGGACGGCGACTCCGCTCGCGAGCGCGAGGACGTAGACGCGGACGAGCCCGTTCTGGACCTTCGAGACCTCACCCGAGCCGAAGCGGAAGCCCTGGGTGATCTCGCCGAGCGAGCCGGCGATCACGGGGATCTCGAAGAAGCGGCCGAGGCCGCGCGAGATCAGGTCGGCGGGCTTGTAGAAGACCGCGTCGTAGAGCTCGTCGAAGTAGAACTTCTTCTCGAACAGCTTGACGGGCTTGGGGATCCGGATGCTCTTCTTGACGTAGCAGCCGTAGGCGACCCAGATCCCGGTGAGACCGAGGAGGACGGCGGAGATCGATCCGATCGCGTCCTGGGTCTTCGTCGGCTCGGCGAGAGGCGGCGCGATCGGGTCGAGCCAGGTCGTGAGTGGGTGCCAGAGCGGCGAGAACTGCAGGAAGCCGGCGGTCGCCGAGAGGACGGCGAGGATGGTCACGGTCCAGACCATCGAGAGCGGCCCCTCGAGCCGGCCCTTCGGCTTGTGCAGATGCTCCTGCGCGAACGCCGACTGCTCACCGTAGAAGACGATGAAGTACAGGCGGAACGCGTAGAGGCCGGTGAAGAACGTGCCGACGAGGCACCCTGCGAACAGCAGGTAGCCGAACCAGTCGCCGCGCGCGAGCGTCGAGTCGATGATCGCGTCCTTCGAGAAGAAGCCGGCGAGCGGCGGCAGGCCGACGAGGGCGAGCGAGCCGATCAGGAAGGCCGTCCTCGTGTGCGGGAGCACCTTTCGCAAACCGCCCATCCGCCGCATGTCCTGCTCGCCGGAAAGGGCATGGATGATGATCCCGGCGGTCAGGAACAGCAGGCCCTTGAAGAAGGCATGCGCCATCAGGTGGAACATCGCGGCCGAGTAGGCGCCGATGCCCGCCCCGACGAACATGTAGCCGATCTGCGACATCGTCGAGTAGGCGATCACGCGCTTGATGTCGACCTGGACGAGCGCGACCACTCCCGCGACGAGGAGGGTCAGGACGCCGAGCCCGGCCGCGAGGTCCTGCACCTTGGGCGCGTCGTGGAAGAGCGGGTTCGTGCGGACGATCAGGTAGACGCCGGCCGTGACCATCGTGGCGGCGTGGATCAGGGCGCTGACCGGCGTCGGGCCCTCCATCGCGTCCGGAAGCCAGGTGTGGAGCGGGATCTGCGCCGATTTGGCGACCGCGCCGCCGAGCAGGCCGAGCGCGATCAGGTTCGCGATCGTGCCGCCGTGCGGGGCTGCTGCGAACACGCCGGCGAAGTCGAGCTGCCCGGTCTGCTGGATCAGCAGGAAGAGCGCGAGCGCCATCGTTGCATCGCCGAACGCGTTCATGATGAACGCCTTCTTGGCCGCGGCGATCGCCTCGGGCTTCTGCTGGTAGAAGCCGATCAGGAGGTAGCTCGAGAGGCCGACCATGCCCCAGCCGGCGAGCAGGAGCAGCAGGTTCCCCGACTGCACGAGCAGGAGCATCGAGAAGACGAACAGCGACATGTAGGCGAAGTAGCGGCGCTCCTCGTTCTCGCCCTCCATGTAGCCGACCGAGTAGGCGACGATCAACGCGCCGACACCGGTGACGATCAGCATCATCATGATGCTGAGCTGGTCGGTGAGCATGGTCAGGCCGAAGCTGTACTGGCCGGCCGAGAGCCACGTCCAGGCGGTCGTCGTGTGCGCCCGCGCGTCGGGCGACTCGCCGAGCATCGCGACCAGCGCGACGATCGCCGCGCCGAAGGCGACGAACGTCGAGGCCGTCGAGACGTAGCCCGCGCGCGCGGCGCGAGATCCGCTCGCCGGCGAGGGTGATCAGGACCGCCGCGACGAGCGGCGCGCAGAGGCAGACCCAGGCAGCGGTGTTGATCGTCATCCGCGCAGGGTCCGGAGCTTGTCGACGTCGAGCTCGACGTTGCGCCGCCCCATGGCGACGATCAGCCCGAGGCCGACGACGACCTCGGAGGCGGCGATCGCCATCACGGCGATCGCGAAGACCTGGCCCTGCTCGCTCCCGAAGTGACGCGCGAACGCGATCAGCGCGAGGTTCGAGCCGTTCAGCATGATCTCGACCGAGAGCAGGATGATCAGCGGGCTGCGGCGGATCAGCACGCCGAGCGTGCCGATCACGAACAGCATCGCCGCCAGGATGATGTACCAGGTGATCCCAGGGCCACTCATCGGGTTACCGCCGCCGATGTCTCGCTCTCTTCGGTCGGGGTCAGCTTGTCGAACGTCCGGGCGTGGGAGCCGAGCACGACGCCGCCGACCGCGGCGACGAGCAGGATGATCGAGGTGACCTCGAACGCGAGCAGCTGGTCGGTCAGGAAGACCCGGCCGATCGAGGCCGGCGAGCCGAAGCTGCGCGGGACGGCCGGCGCGTGCGAGAGCGTCCCCTTGGTCGAGAGCCCGACCGCGACGATCACCTCGACGAGGATCGCGCCGGCGGCGAGAACGGTCGCCCACCACTGCCACGTCGGGCCGCCCGCCCACGGCGCCTGGTCGGTCTTGTCGCCGAGGTAGGCGATCACGAACAGGAACATGACCATCACCGCGCCGCCGTAGACGAGTACCTGCCCGGCTGCGACGAACTCGCCGCCGAGCAGCAGGTAGAGCACCGCGAGCGAGGCGAGGTTCCCGATCAGCGCGAGCGCGGAGAAGAACGGGTTGCGGAAGGAGACGACGCCGAGCGCGCTCGCCACGCAGGCGAAGGCGGCCAGGAACCAGACGCACCAGACGATGAAATCGGCCACGGCGGCTACGGAGTTGCTCTGGTAGTAGGGGATCGGCGTGTCGTAGAGGTCGCGGTCGGCGACCGGGATCTTCTTCTGCGGCTCCGCGAGGAGCATGTCCTTCGTGTAGATGAGGTCGTCGCGGTTGTACTCGGAGATCTCGTAGTCGTTGCCGAGCGTGATCGCGTCGAACGGGCAGGCGAGCTCGCAGTAGCCGCAGAAGATGCAGCGGCTCATGTTGATCTCGTAGATGCGCGCGTAGCGCTCGCCGGCGGAGACGCGGTTCTCGGCGGTGTTCTCGGCGGCGACGACCCGGATGCAGTCGGCGGGGCAGGCGGCGGCGCAGAGCGAGCAGCCGACGCACTTCTCGAGGCCGTTCTCGTGCAGGTGGAGGCGATGGCGGCCGCGGAAGCGCGGGTACACGGGCCGCAGGTACTCGGGGTACTGCTGCGTGATCGGCTTGCGGAAGACCTGCCTCAGCGTGACGCCGAAGCCCTTGAGCGTGTTCGGGACGACGTCCATCAGCCGACCCAGACGACGATCAGCGCCGTGACGAGCGCGTTGAGGGTGGCGAGCGGGAGCAGGATCTTCCAGCCGAAGCGCATCAGCTGGTCGTAGCGGAGGCGCGGCTGCGAGGCGCGCAGCCAGATGAAGGCGGTCACGAGCGCGCCCAGCTTCAGCAGGAACCAGATCGGCCCGAAGCGGTCGAGCGACGGGACGCCGGGGAACTCCCAGCCGCCGAAGAAGAGCGTGACCGCGAGCGCCGAGAGGACGATCAGGTTGATGTACTCGGCCGTCTGGAAGAGGCCCCAGCGCATGCCGGAGTACTCGGTGTGGTACCCGGCGACGAGCTCGGTGTCGGCCTCGGGGAGGTCGAACGGCGGGCGCGAGGTCTCGGCGGTCCCGGCCAGCAGGAAGATGCAGAGCCCGATGAACTGCGGGATGAAGAACCAGATCGTCGCCTGCTGGCGGTCGACGATGTCGACCAGGCTCAGCGAGCGGCCCATCAGGACGACGCCGAACACGCTGAGCGCGAGCGCGACCTCGTAGGAGACGAGCTGCGCGCAGGTGCGCATCGAGCCGAGCATCGCGTACTTCGAGTCCGAGGCCCAGCCGCCGACGATGAAGCCGTAGACGCCGATCGAGCCGAGCGCGAAGATCAGGATCAGCGAGATCGGGAGGTTCGCGATCTCGCCGTTGATGTAGTAGCCGTCGACCGTCCAGCCCGGCCCGTACGGGATGACCGCGAACGCGAGCAGCGCCGTGAAGCACGAGAGGATCGGTGCGGAGATGTAGAGAAGGTCGTGCGACGAGGCCGGGAAGAACGCCTCCTTGCGCACGAGCTTGATCAGGTCGGCGATCGGCTGCAGGAGCCCGAACGGGCCGGCGCGGTTCGGGCCGTAGCGCAGCTGCATGCGGCCGAGCGCCTTGCGCTCGAGCCAGGTCGTGTAGGCGAACGCGACCATGACGAGGTTGATCACGATCGCGACCTCGATCAGCGCGACCCACCACTGCTCGGTCAGATGCTTCACTTGGCCACCTCGACGTGGTCGTGGAGGCCTTCGGCGTCGGTGCGCGTGACGCGAACGCTGCCGTCCGGCAGGTCGCGCGCGATCCGGGCGCGGAGCCGGCGGCTGGTCCCGTTCGAGCTGACGGTCACCTCGTCGCCGGCGACGATCTTCCGCTTGCGCGCATCGGCGGGCGCGAGCTCGACCTCGCCCTCGCGGCGCTGGAACTCGAGCTCGGGCGTGCGGTCGACGGCCGGGCCGGAGAAGAGCGGCCGGTAGGAGACGAGGCGGAGGCCCTTGCCGTGGCTGCGGGGCTTGTCGGCGGGCTTCGCGATCTCGCCGGTGGCGGTCACGGGCTTCGGGAGCGCAGCCTGCTCGCCGACGGCCCCGAACGAGATGCCGCCGTAGCAGCGTTCGGAGATCTCCTCGAAGGCGACGGAGGCGTGCGGCGAGAGCTGGATGTCGAAGCGCTCGGCGAGCTTCGCGATCCAGGCGAGCTCGTCGGGGCACGGGGCGATCACGGTGCGGCGCTGGCGCTGGAGGCGGCCCTCGAGGTTGAGCGTCGTGCCGTCGCGCTCGAGGTAGCTCGTGCCGGGAAGGACGAGGTCGGCGAGACCGGCGAACGACTCCTCGAACATGCCGATCCCGATCACGTGTGTCGCGAGCTTGGCGAGGGCCCGGACGCCGGGATCGGCGGCTGCCTCGTCGCCGGAGATGATGACGAGAACCGGCTCGACGTCCTCGACCTCGCCGTCGTCGGCGCAGCTCCACGCGTCGGCTGACGCCGCGGCCGTTCGGGGTGCGCGGGAGGTAGAAGGCAGCGCGTCGCCTTCAGCTCCTGCGCGGTCCAGGCGGCCGCGTCGGCGTCATCGGTGATCAGGACGGCGTTCTCGACCGGCTCGGCGGGTAGCTCGGTGAGGATCGAGGCGCCGTTGCGGCGGGCGGCCTTGATCCAGAGGTCGACGATCGGGGCGCGCTCGACGACCGGCTCCTCGCAGAGGACGACGACGGTTCCCGCGTCGCGGATCGAGGAGAGCGGCGCACGGAACGAGTCGAGCCCGTCGGGGATCTCCTCCGGCAGGACCGCTTCGTGGGCGCCGAGCCCGGAGCGCAGCAGCCGGCCCAGCCCGTAGGCCTGCTCGACCGTCTCGGAGCCCGAGAGAGCGGTGACGATCGCGGGCCCCGCCTTCCGGAGCAGCTCCTCGGCGCGGTCGAGGGCGGCGTTCCACTCGAGCGCCTCGAAGCCGCCGTCTGCGTTCTTCTGCAGCGGATCCTGGATCCGGTCGCCGGCCTGGAGGTGGGAGTAGGCGAAGCGGCCCTTGTCGCAGAGCCAGCCCTCGTCGATCTCGGGGTGGTTGCGGGAGAGGATGCGCTTGACCTTGCCCTCGCGCGTCGTCGCGCTGATGTTGCAGCCGACGGGGCAGAGGCCGCAGACGGTCGGGGCGTTCTGGATCTCCCAGGGGCGCGCCTCGAAGCGGTACTTGGTCGAGGTCAGCGCGCCGACCGGGCAGAGCTCGATCACGTTGCCGGAGAACGGCGCCGCGTAGGGCTCGTCGCCGAAGGTGGCGATCATCGAGGCGGAGCCGCGCTCGACTGCGACGAGCTGGCCGTCCTCGGCGACCGACTCCGAGAAGCGGGTGCAGCGGTAACAGAGGATGCAGCGCTCGCGGTCGAGGGCGATCGTGGGGGAGATCGGGATCGGCTTCTCGAAGGTGCGCTTGTCGAAGTTCATCCGCGTCGTCCCTGGGCCGTAGCGGAACGTCAGATCCTGCAGCGGGCACTCGCCGCCCTTGTCGCAGACCGGGCAGTCGAGCGGGTGGTTGACGAGGATGAACTCGAGTGTCGCGTTCTGCGACTCCGCCGCCATCTCGGAGGTCGCCGCGGTCTTCACGGTCATCCCCTCCGCCGCGGTCAGCGTGCACGCCGCCTGCGGCTTCGGCGGGCCGGGCGCCACCTCGCAGAGGCACATCCGGCAGGCCCCGACGGGCGGCCCGAGGCGCGGCTCGTAACAGAACACCGGAATCTCGATCCCGGCGGCAAGCGCCGCCTCGACGAGCCCGGTGCCCTTCGGCACCGACACCTCGCGCCCGTCGATCGTCAGCGTGACCAGCTCGGTGGTGCTCATTCGGCTGCTCCCAGGCTCCGCCCGAAGCCGAGCCCCCGCCCTTGGGTGGGGACGCACCCCTCCGCCCTCGAGAACAATTCTACGGGGCCGGCCGTCACGTGTCTGTGCCGGCTCTGTGCCGGTTCTTCCACAGGGCGGTGGCTCCCGACAAGGCTTGCGAGGGCCCTCACGCGTGCACCCCGTGGCTGTGCGTCGCGTGCGCGTCGCTCGGGGCGACGATCCCGTCGAGCGTCGACTCGCCGTCGTAAGGGCACCGGCCGAGCTCGACGTGCTGCTCGAACTCCTCGCCCCACTTCGCGACGTAGCTCGCGACCGGGTACACGGCGAAGTCGCCGAGTGCGCAGAGCGACTTGCCGAGGATGCGCGACCCGACCGAGCGCAGCAGGTCGATGTCGGCATGCGACCCGGTGCCGGCTTCGAGCCGCTCCAGGATCTGCACCATCCAACGCGTTCCCTCGCGGCACGGAGTGCACTTGCCGCACGACTCGTGCATGTAGAACTTGGTCGACCGGAGCGCCAGCTGCACCATGCAGCAGCGGTCGTCGACGACGATCAGCGAGGCGGCGCCGAAGAACGTTCCGATCGCGCCCAGCGAGTCGTAGTCGAGCGGCACGTCGATCTGATCCGGCGACAGCGCCGGTACCGAGGAGCCGCCGGGAATAACCGCCTTGAGCTCGCGGCCGTCTGCGATCCCGCCGGCGAAGTCGTAGATCAGCTCGCGCATCGGCGTTCCGAGGTCGAGCTCGTAGTTCCCGGGTCGCACGACGTTCCCCGAGATCGAGAAGATCGCCGTGCCGGGCGAGGACGGGACGCCGATCTCCGCGAACTTCGCGGGGCCGATCTCGATGATCGACGGCACGGTCGCGATCGTGCAGACGTTGTTGATCTGCGTCGGCGCGTTGAAGAGCCCTTGCACCGGCGGGAACGGCGGCCGCGGGCGCGGCTGGCCGCGCCGGCCCTCGAGCGAGTCGAGCAGCGCCGTCTCCTCGCCGCAGATGTACGCGCCGGCGCCGCGGTACACGCTGATCTCGACGTCGTCGAACAGCCCTGCGTCGCGCGCCTCGCCGACCGCGCGCTCGAGGATCTCGTACTCGGCCAGGTACTCGCCGCGGATGTAGATGAAGACGTGCTTGCACTCGATCGCGTGTGCGGCGATCAGGCAGCCCTCGATCAGGCGGTGCGGCACCTTCGCCATCACCTCGCGATCCTTGAAGGCGCCCGGCTCGGACTCGTCGGCGTTGACGACCAGGTACTTCGGCTTCTCGCTGGCGCGGTCGATCAGCGACGCCTTGCGGCCCATCGGGAACCCGGCGCCGCCGCGGCCGCGCAGGTTCGACTCGAGCAGCAGCTCGATCAGCTTCTCGGGCGCGAGCTTGCGCGCCTTCGGCACGCCGGCATACCCGCCGATCGACTGGTACTCGGCGAGCTTCGTCAGGTCGTGCTCGTCGGTGCCGGCCAGGAGAACGCTATGCGCGCCCATCGATCCCCCTCACGATCGCAGGAACGTCATCGGGCTTCACGTGCTGGTGGTAGCGGCTGTCGACCGCGACCACCGTCGCGTACCCACACCCGCCGAGGCACTCGACGGCGCGGAACGTGACCTTCCCGTCATCCGTCGTCTCGCCCGCGCGCACGCCGAGCTCGCTCTCGAACGCCTCGACGACCCGCTGGGCGCCGACGAGCGCGCACGAAAGGTTGGTGCAGACCTCGACGAGGTGCTCGCCGACGGGCTCGAGATGGAACATGTCGTAGAAGGACGCGACCGCGTGGCAGTAGGCCGGCGTCAGGTCGAGCGCCTCCGCGACCTCGCGGATCGCCTCTGGCGGAAGCCAGCCGTACTGCTCCTGCGCCAGGCGCAGGGCGGGGATCGTCGCCGAGCGAGACCCCTCGGGGAAGCCCTCGCGCACGGTCTGGATCCGGTCGAAGAGCGTCGCGGCGCTCACCGGTCGACCTCGCCCATGACGGTGTCCAGGGAGCCGACGATCGCGATCATGTCGGCGACGAGCGCATCCACCATGCACGTCGCGGTCGCCTGCAATGCCACGAACGACGGCGCGCGGAACTTGACGCGCCAGGGCTTCGGGCCGCCGTCCGAGACGACGTAGCAACCGAGCTCGCCACGCGGCGACTCGAGGGTGACGTACACCTCGCCCTCGGGAACGCGGTAGCCCTCGGTGACGATCTTGAAGTGGTGGATCAGCGACTCCATCGAGGTGTGGAGCTCCTCGCGCGGCGGCAGCACGACCTTGCGGTCGTCGGCGATCCACGGCTGGCCCTCCATGCCCTCGAGCCGGTCGAGGCACTGCCCGATGATCTTCGTCGACTCGCGCATCTCGTCCATGTGCACCCGGTAGCGCGCGTACACGTCGCCCTCGGGGTACACCGGGACGTTGAAGTCGCACTCGGCGTAGGCGAGATACGGCTCGATCCTGCGCAGATCCCAGTCGACGCCCGAGGCGCGCAGCACCGGGCCGGACTGCCCGAGCGCGATCGCGTCGTCGGCCGACAGGAACCCGAGCCCGACCGTCCGCTCGAGCCAGATCTTGTTCTTGTCGACGAGCTGCTCGTACTCGTCGACCGCGTGGGGCATCCACTTGACGAACTTGCGGGCCTCGGGGAAGAATCCGCGCGGGATGTCCTCGGCGAGCCCGCCGGCCTGGAAGTAGCGGGTGTGCATGCGCGTCCCGCAGACCATCTCGAACAGGTCGAGGATCTGCTCGCGCTCGCGGAAGCAGTACCAGAACATCGAGATCGCGCCCAGCTCGAGAGCAGCCGTCCCGAGCCACACGAGGTGCGAGTGGATCCGGTTCAGCTCGCAGAGGCAGGTGCGCATCCAGACGGCCTTCTCGGGCGTCTCGAGCTCGAGCAGCTTCTCGATCGCGAGCACGAAGACGAGCTCGTTGGCCTGGAACGAGAGGTAGTCGATCCGCTCGGGATAGGTGATCGCCTTCCACCAGGACTTCTGCTCCATGTTCTTCTCGAAGCCGGTGTGGAGGTAGCCGATGACCGCCTCGAGCCCGACGACGTCCTCGCCGTAGAGGTCGACGATCAGTCGCAGCACGCCGTGGGTCGAAGGATGGTTCGGGCCGAAGTTGATCGGCAGGACATCGCCGGTCGCCTCGAGCTCCGGCGAGACCTTGAGCACCGTCGGGATCGGATGCGGAATCCGCGTGCCCTCATAGATCGCTGCACGCGTCCTCTCCGGTGCGACGGCCACTACTCGGCCTCCGAGAAGCGGACCGGCTCGCCGCCGATCGGGTAGTCCTTGCGCAGCGGGTGGCCTTCCCAGTCGTCGTCGGTCAGGATCCGCTTCAGGTTCGGGTGGCCCTCGAACGGGATGCCCATCAGGTCCCAGGCCTCGCGCTCGTGCCAGTCGGCGGTCGGCCAGACCTCGATCACGGTCGGCACCGGCTCGCCGTCCTCGACCCACGTCTGGACGCGGATCCGGCGCGGGTTGTCGGTCACCGAGAGCAGGTGATAGTTGACGGAGAAGCGCTTCGGCTTCGGCTGCGGCAGTGTCTGGAGGCCCTGCGTCATCGGCTGGTTGAGGTCGCGCCCGGCGGCGGTGCCGATGTAGCCGGAGACGCCGTGGCCGCCCCAGCCGAGGTAGTCGGCGGCGCTGACGTCGGAGAGGAAGTTGAAGCCCTCCTCGTCGCGCAGATGGGTGCACACCTCGATCAGGCGCTCGGGCTTGACGACGAGCGTCGTCTCGCCGTGCCCCGTCTCGACATGCGAGACGCCGTGGATCTTCGACCAGGCCGTCATGGGGCCACGCTCCGCAGGTTGTATGCCGGCGGGATTCCCGCCTGAACGGCCTCGTGGAGCCGGATGATCCCCTCCATCAGCTGCTCCGGCCGGGGCGGGCAGCCCGGGACGTAGACGTCGACGGCGACGATCTTGTCGACCGACTGGAGGATCGCGTAGTTGTTGAACATCCCGCCGGAGCTCGCGCAGGCGCCCATCGCGATCACCCACTTCGGCTCGAGCATCTGGTCGTAGATCTGACGAAGCGGCGCCGCCATCTTGTGCGAGACGCGCCCGGAGACGATCAACAGGTCGGCCTGGCGCGGCGAGGAGCGGAACGCCTCCATCCCGAACCGCGCGATGTCGTAGCGCGCGCCGACGATCGACATCATCTCGATGGCGCAGCAGGCGAGCCCGAAGGTGTCCGGCCACATCGACTTGGTCTGCGCCCAGGCGACGGCCTTCGAGAGCGTCGTCACGCCGACCTTCTGCTCGAGGTTCTCGATCTCGGTCTCGAACTTTCCCGGGCCCTTGGTCGGCCAGAGCAGGCGCTCGGTGTGCATGCCCTGATCGCGCAATCGCTTGTCTATCGCCATTCGAGCGCTCCCTTCCGCCAGATGTACACGTACGCCAGGAGCAGGATCCCGAGGAAGACTGCGAACTCGACGAACCCGAACCACGCCAGCTGGTGAAGGATCACCGCGAGCGGATAGAGAAACACGATCTCGATGTCGAAGAGGATGAAGAGCATCGCCGTGAGGTAGAAGCTGACGGTGAAGCGCTGACGAACCGGCGGCCCGGCGGAGACGCCGGACTCGAACGGGATCGTACGAGCGCGCATCTTGCGCTTCGGACGGGTCGCAAGCGCGAAGCTGGCGAAGATCATCGTGGACGGGATCACAAGAGCGAAGAACCCGTAGATCGCGAATGGCAGCCAGTCGTCGAACAAGCGTCTCTCCTCCGCGAGGGTCGGAACTTGGACGCTACCACGGTCCAAATCGGGTCCCCGAGGGAGGTCGTGCCTAACTCCTGGCTACACTATTGCCATGGCAACCATCGAGACCCGTGAGACGAACACCGCAGATGTCGCGCTGACCGAGCGCGCAGCCGAGAAGGTGCGCGACCTGATGGCGCAGGAGCCGGCCGGCGAGGCCGAGGTGCTTCGTGTCGCGATCCAGGGCGGCGGCTGCGGCGGCTTCGAGTATCAGCTCGGGTTCGACCGCGGGGCGACCGGCGAGGACGCCGAGTTCGAGTACTACGGCGTGAAGGTCGTCGTCGATCCGGCGAGTGCGCAGTATCTGAAGGGCGCCACCGTCGACTTCGTCGAGTCGCTCAAGGAGTCCGGCTTCAAGGTCGAGAACCCGAATGCCTCGGGCTCGTGTGGGTGCGGCCACAGCTTCCACGTCGCGGAAGAAGGCGACGAGCAAGATCACACGCACTCTTCCGGCTGCAGTCACTAGCCCGCTTGTCCGATAGGCAGCTGAGCGTGGCCGTGGTCGGTTCTGGCCCGGCGGCCTTCTACACGGCGGCCCCGCTGCTCGCGCGCGGTGCGATGGTCGACATGATCGAGCGGCTCCCGACCCCGTGGGGCCTCGTCCGGCTCGGCGTTGCGCCCGACCACCCGGAGATCAAGGCGGTCTCGCGCGTCTTCGAGAAGACTGCGAAGGAGCCCGGCTTTCGGTTCTTCGGCAACGTCGACATCGGGCACCAGATCAGCCCCGCCGAGCTGCACTCGCTCTACGACGCCGTCGTCTACGCGGTCGGCGCGCAGACCGACCGGCGCATGGACATCCCGGGCGAGGACCTACCCGGCTCGTGGCCTGCGACAGTTTTCGTCGCCTGGTACAACGGCCATCCCGACTTCCAGCAGATGTCGTTCGACCTCTCCGGCGAGCGTGCCGTCGTCGTCGGGAACGGGAACGTCGCGGTCGACGTCGCCCGGATGCTGTCGCTGACGCATGAGGAGCTTCACCCGACCGACACGACGCAGTCCGCGATGGACGCAATCGTCGGCTCGGGCCTGAAGGAGATCGTGATGCTCGGCCGCCGCGGCCCGGTGCAGGCGGCGTTCACGAACCCGGAGCTGAAGGAGCTTGGCGAGCTCGCCGGCGCAGACGTGATCGTCGACCCGGCCGACCTCATCCTCGACCCGGCCAGCGAGGCGGCGCTCGCCGAGGACCGCTCGCCCGCACGTCGCAACGTCGACCTGCTGCGCGAGTACGCCGCGCGCGAGCCCGAGGGCAAGCCGCGCAAGCTGTTTCTCCGTTTTCTCGTCTCCCCGGTCGCGATCCTCGGGGACGGCAAGGTCGAGGCGGTCGAGGTCGTCCGCAACACCCTGGTCGCCGACGAGCGCGGCCAGCTCCGCGCGGTCGCGACGGACGAGCGCGAGATCATCCCCTGCGGCATCGTCCTGCGCAGCGTCGGCTACCGCGGCGTCGCGCTGCCGGGAGTCCCTTTCGACGAGAGCCGCGGCACGATCCCGAACGACCAGGGCCGCGTCCTCGCTGCCGACGGCGCGCCGGTTCCCGGCCTCTACTGCGCCGGCTGGATCAAGCGCGGCCCGAGCGGCGTCATCGGCACGAACAAGAAGGACGCCGTCGAGACCGTCGACCGCCTGCTCGAGGACTGCGGACGCCGGCCTCCTGCCCCGCGGCGAGGGCAATCTCGAGGACCTCCTGATGGAACGCGGCCAGCCGTTCGTCGAGTACTCCGGCTGGGAGGCGATCGACGAGCACGAGCGCGGTCTCGGCGCCCCGCACGGCCGCCCGCGCGTCAAGCTCGCCACCTGGGACGAGCTGCTCGGCCGCGCGACCCGGCGCTAGAGTCAAGCCATGGCAGAGCAGCTCTGGGGAGGCGAGACCAGCAAGGCGATCGACAACTTCCCGGTCTCGGGGGAGCCGATCCCCGCGCCGGTGGCGCGTGGCTCGGTCGGATCAAGGCTGCCGCTGCGCACGTGAACGCCGATCTCGGGCTGCTCGACAGGGACAAGGCAGATCGGATCGCCGCTGCCGGCGACCGGATCGCGGCCGGCGAGCTCGACGACCAGTTCCCGATCGACGTTTTCCAGACCGGCTCGGGCACCTCGTCGAACATGAACGCCAACGAGGTGATCGCCACGCTCGCTGGCGAGGGCGTGCACGCCAACGACGACGTCAACATGGGGCAGTCGTCGAACGACGTCTTCCCCTCGGCTGTCCATCTGGCGGCGCTCGGCGAGATCGTCCACGACCTGCTGCCCGCGCTTGCGAAGCTCGAGGAGGCGCTCGCGGCCAAGTCCGTCGAGTTCGACGACGTCGTCAAGTCGGGCCGCACCCACTGGATGGACGCGGTTCCGGTCACGCTCGGACAGGAGTTCGGCGGGTATGCGGCGCAGGTGCGCGAGGGCTCGGCGCGTGTGTCCTCGACCCTCGACCGGCTCGGCAAGATCCCGCTCGGCGGCACCGCAGTCGGCACAGGCCTGAACACGCATCCCGAGTTCGCCGAGCGCGTTCGCGCGCGGCTCGCCGCGGAGACCGGGCTCGCGATCAACCCGCCGGCCGACCCGTTCGAGTCCCAGGCGGCACGAGACGGTCTCGTCGAGGCCTCCGGTGCGCTGAAGACCGTCGCCGTCTCGCTGACGAAGATCGCCAACGACCTGCGCTTCCTCGGCTCGGGCCCGCGTGCCGGGCTGTCCGAGATCTTCCTGCCGGAGCTCCAGAAGGGCTCCTCGATCATGCCCGGCAAGGTCAACCCGGTCATCCCCGAGGTCGTCACTCAGGTCGCGGCGCAGGTGATCGGCAACGACACCGCAATTTCGATCGGCGGGATGCAGGGCCATTTCGAGCTGAACGTCTTCATCCCGCTGATGGCGCGGAACCTGCTCGACTCGATCCGGCTGCTCGCGTCGGCGTCGCGTCTGTTCGCCGACAAGTGCGTGAGCGGGATCGAGGCGAATCGCGAGCAGTGCGAGAGTTACGCAGAGCTGACGCTCTCGGCCGCGACGGCGCTCAACCCGTACATCGGGTACGACCGGGCGAGCGAGATCGTGAAGGAAGCGTCGAAGTCCGGCCGGTCGCTGCGCGAGGTCGCGCGCGAGATGGGTGTCGAGGACGACGTGCTCGACAAGGCGCTCGACTTTCGCGCCATGGCGAAGCCGAACGGCTGACTATCATTGGCCCCATGCGCGGGCGCCTGATCCTGGGATCGCTGCTGGGTCTGATCGGAGCATTGGCGCTCGCCGGCGCGGCGTGGGCGGTTCTGGGTGGAACCGCAGACGGCAACGCGCATCCGTACGTCGGGTTCATCGAGCAGTCGGACGGAGCGGGTGGATTCGAACTGTGCTCCGGCGAGCTCGTTTCTCCGACAGTGATGGTCACCGCGGCGCACTGCTTCTTCGAAGACCAGCCCGTCCAGGTTTCGTTCGCCGAGGACTCCACGCAGCAGAGCACGTTCACGGTTACGGGCACGGTGCACAACGACCCCGACTTCTGCCTCGGCTGCGGCAACGGCCTCCCCGGCGCCGACACCCACGACCTCGCCGTCGTCACGCTCGACCAGCCGCAGTCTCCAGGCCGGTTTGCGCAGCTACCTCAGGTCGGGGTTACGGGCTCGCTCAAGAACAAGCAGGTCGACGTCGTCGGCTACGGCATCCAGGGCTTCTCGGGCAAGACCGCCACGACCTTCGGCACGCGTCGGGTGGCGACGACCACGATCAAGGGCAACGGCGCGATCGGCGACGAGTTCATCAAGCTGCTAGGCGACCCGGGTGCATGCTTCGGCGACTCCGGCGGTCCCGACCTGATCCACGGCAGCGACACGGTCGTCGCGATCGTGTCGTTCACCGGCGGCAACCGGAAGTGCAACGGCGTGACCTACTCGCAGCGGATCGACACGCCGGACTCGCTCGCCTTCATCGGCGAGTTCCTTCCGGCCTAGTAGGAGACGGCGCCGCGACCGGTCGCGGCAGCGTGGCGCTGCTCGTCGGCGCGGTAGCTCGAGCGCACGAGCGGCCCCGAGAACACCGAGCCGAAGCCGAGCGCCTCGCCCTGCTCACGGAACCAGCGGAACTCGTCGGGGTGCACCCAGCGGTCGATCTTCGCGTGCTTCGAGCTCGGCTGCAGGTACTGGCCGATCGTGACGACGTCGACACCGTGTTGGCGCAGGTCGCGCATCGTGTCGACGACCTCGTCGTTCCGCTCGCCGAGCCCGACGATGATCCCGCTCTTCGTCAGCACCGGGTAGTCGGCGATCTCGCGGGCTCGGCGCAGGAGCGCGAGCGCCCCGTCGTAGCTCGCCTTGCCGCCGCGCATGCGCGCATGCAGCCGGCGGACCGTCTCGATGTTGTGGTTGAAGACGTCCGGGCGCGCCCCGATCACCTTTGTGAGCGCCTCCTCCTCGACGCCGAGGAAGTCCGGTGTCAGTACCTCGATCGTCGCGTCCGGAACCTTGTGATGCAGCGCCCGAATGACGGCCGCGTAGTGGCCGGCGCCGCGGTCGGGTACGTCGTCGCGGTCGACCGAGGTGACGACGACGTGCTTCAGCCCCATCTCCTTCGCCGTCTGCGCAAGCCGCAGCGGCTCGAGCGGATCGACCGGCTCGGTCGGCGTGCCCGAGTTGACGTAGCAATAGCGGCAGGCGCGGGTGCAGGTCTCGCCGAGGATCTGGAAGGTCGCGGTGCCGCGCCCCCAGCACTCGGCGATGTTCGGGCACATCGCCTCCTCGCAGATCGTGTTCAGGCTCGCGCCGTGGATCAGCTTCTTCACGTCGAAGTAGCGCGTGTTCGCGCTCGGTGCGCGAACCTTCATCCACTCGGGGCGGCGCGGCCGCTCGGCGACGGGAAGCGAGCTCTCCATCAGCCTGAGTCTAGAGATCGCCGGTGGGCCGACCCGTCGCTCGGTACCTTGGGTGGATGACGCTGGCGACGCTCGCCGCTGCGGCGGTGCTGCACGGGACGGTCACGATCGGCCCGACGACGCCCGTTTGCCAGGCGGGTGTCCCGTGCACGAAGCCGGCGGCGGCCGTCACCCTGCAGTTCACGCGCGCGAAGCACGTCTTCACCGCGAGGACCGACGGGCTCGGGCGGTACACGATCACCCTCCCCGCAGGTCTCTACGCCGTTCGCGCCTCGGCCGGCATGCGGATCCAGCCCGCGCAGGTGACCGTCCGGGCAGGCAGCCACACCCGTGGCTTCGCCATCGACACCGGTATTCGTTGAATCAGCGGGTGGAGAGCTGCTCGTGGAGCGGCTGCGGCCACAATCCCGCCTCGTGACCCGGCAGCTCGTCGAGCGTCAGGCCGAATACCTCGGCCAGCGCCTCTGCCGCCGGTTGCCGGACGTCGTCGACCGTGACGGGTTTGCCGATCTCGAGCGCGAGCGTCGTGAACGCCGCATCGTCGAGCCCGCAGGCGGTGATCCACTCGGTGAACGGCGCAGGATCGAGATCGACGTTGAGCGCGTACCCATGCGTCGTGACCCAGCGTGAGATGTGGACGCCGATCGACGCGATCTTCCTCGGCGGGGGGTGGAGCCAGACACCTGTGAGCCCATCGATCCGAGTCGCCTCGAGCCCGAACGTCGCGACCGTGCGGATGATCGCCTCCTCGAGGTTCCGGCAGTAGAGCTTGACGTCGCGCCCGTGCCGGTTCAGGTCGAGGATCGGGTAGCAGACGAGCTGTCCCGGGCCGTGGTAGGTCGACTTCCCGCCGCGATCCGACTCGGCGAGCTCGACCGAGACACCCGACGGGATGTGCACCTCGCCCGCCTCGGTGCGCCGGCCGAGCGTGATCGTCGGTGGATGCTCGAGCAGGAGGACCGTGTCCGGGATCGCGCCTTGCCCGACCGCTGCGGCGAGCGAGCGCTGAAGCTCCCAGGCCTCGTGGTAGCCGACCTGGCCGAGGTTCATCAGATACGCGCCGCGGGTCTCCGTCATCATGCTCACCCTACCCCCGCGCTTGCAGCAGACTACGGGTGTGGAGAATCCACGCCTCGTCGTCGCGATGACTGGAGCCTCCGGCGCCGCTTACGGTGTCCGCCTCCTCGAGCGGCTCCGCGAGCTCGAGGTCGAGTCGCATCTGATCGTCACGCGCTGGGCACGCGTCACGCTCGAGCACGAGACCGAGTGCAGCTACTCCGACCTCAAATCGCTGGCCGACTTCACCTACGGCGAGGGCGATCAGGCGGCGCCGGTCTCGAGCGGCTCGTTCCTGACCCGCGGGATGGCGATCGTGCCGTGCAGCACCAAGACGCTCGCAGCGATCGCGACCGGCTTCGGTCACAACCTGGTCTGCCGCGCCGCCGACGTGATGCTGAAGGAGCGCCGCCGCCTCGTACTCGCGGTGCGGGAAACGCCGCTCTCGCAGATCCACCTTCGCAACATGCTCACGCTCTCGGAGGCAGGGGCCACGATCATGCCGCCCGTCCCGGCCTTCTACCACCAGCCCATCGAGATCTCGGACATCGTCGACCAGACCGTGCTGCGGATCCTCGACCAGTTCGACTTCGAGCTCGATGCTGCCTCGCGCTGGGGCGGCTTCCGCGAGCTCGCGCGCGAAGACCTCGACTGAACCGGGCTTGGCGCTCGAGCGGGGCGGGCGACCGGCACCCAAGCTCGCATCCTGCCCGAGGACGTCCGACCGCGCGAGCGTCCGGGAATACACTCCGAGGGCGTGACGAGCGAGGTACCGCAGGCGAGGCTGGTGGATGTCGGCTCAGGTCTAGCGCCGGTGTCGTCGGGCTGGTTCGTGGTGAACGTTCGAGATGCCGCTTGGGTGAGGAACGAGGTGTTCGGGTCCCGCTGTCTGTTCGAGGCGGACGTGCCCGTACTGCGGGAGCGACCGGATCTCGAGCCGCAGCGTTTTCGGCACCTCGGGATAAAGCTGGCGGTGTTCGACCCTGGTCAGCCAAGCGGTCTCTACCACGCCGATTCCGCAGAGGAAGACTTCCTGGTGTTGCGCGGCGAGTGTCTGGCTCATATCGAGTCTGAGGAGCGGCGGCTGGAGCAGTGGGACTTCCTGCACTGCGCGTCTGGCACCCATCACGGCTTCGTCGGAGCGGGGGACGGGCCGTGCGTTCTGCTGATGGTCGGCTCGCGGGTCGGCGGTCGCACGTTCGACTACCCGGAGCAGGGAGCTGCATCCTCGCAGGAGGCTTATGTGGGCTACCCGCACTGGCGGCCTGGCCCTCGACCGGCCGTTTTCGGCTGAAGCACAGCGTCGGGGACCAAGATGCCGGCGTTCACCTACGACGCCTGACGAATCGCGTATCTTCGAGCCGTGGCGGAAGGCGTCGACGGCTGTACTCGAGGAGAAGACCATGACAGCGCCTATTGAGGGCGGATGCGCATGCGGCGGGGTTCGGTACCGGCTCGAGTCTGATCCGCTAATCATCCATTGCTGTCATTGCCTGAACTGTCAGCGGCAGACTGGAAGCGCCTTCGTGATCAATCTGATGATCGAGGCAAGCAAGGTGAAGATGGTCTCTGGGGCTCCGCAGCCAGTCGAGGTTCCACGCGACGACGGCAGCGCCCAGCGAATCTTCCGCTGTCCGACCTGCCAGGTGGCGGTCTTCAGCGAGTACGGGCGACCCGAGTTGCTTTACATCCGTGCAGGAACCCTCGATCGGCCGTCAGGCGTCAGTCCTGACGTTCATATCTTCACGAAGTCGAAGGTGGGGTGGGTCACCATCCCGGAGGCGACGCCAGCGTTCGAGGTCTACTACAACACGAAAGCACTGTGGCCGACCGCAAGCCTAGAGCGGCTCAACGCGATTCTCGCGTCGTCGGATTCTGCCACTTCTCGATGAGCGGGTTCGTGGCTTCCTCGCGCCGCTGAGGCACGAGCCGGGCAGCGCTCAACCACTTGGCGGCGTACGAACGAGCAGCCAGGTGGCCCGCGTTGGCCTACGAGCCTTCGGTACTTGGCGGAGCCGTTGCAGAGGCAGGAGCCGCCGGGGCGGGTGCGGCTGGAGCGGCGGGCGGGGCGGCTGGAGCTGCGCCTTGGGCGGGCTGCGCCGGGAGGGGCGCAGTGATGTCAGCGAGCGCATGCTCCGCCGAGGGCACCATCTGCTTCGTGATCTCGTCGCCAAGGTCGGACGGCGTGGTCTTCGTGAGCAGCATGTTGATCTCTCTTGCCTCGCCGATGAGCGCGTTGTCATGAACGAAGATCCTGGTTACCCGGTTTGGGTCGAGCGTGCTGAACTGCGTGGCCACGCTCTTCGCGGCAGTGCTCGCCTCCTTGATCTGTCCCTGCGCCTGCGCGATTTCGCCCTTCGTGACCTTGGGCTTACCGAGGATTGCGGCCGCGTCCTTCTCGCGCTGGATCACCCCTGTCTCCCAGGCGACGCGGGTCATCCCAAGCATCGCGTCGTTCGAGTTCGCGGGGGCGGCAGGCGGGGCGGTGCCGCCACCGTCACGCTGGAGCAGCCGTGAGCGGGAGAGCAGCCTGCTGATGGCGCTATTCCCCGCAGTGGTCTGAAGCGCGAGCAGACGCTCAACCTGCGGCTGCGCCGGGGTCGACGCAGGCGAACGGGCGGCCAGAGGCTCGTCTTTCTCCCGCTGCCGCTCACGCTCGAAGCCGCTCAACCGTCCTCCTGACGCTGTCCGCCCGATTCTGGCAGCCCCTTCAGCGAAACGCAACCGGTAGCTCCCAACTCCAGTTGAAGCTTGACCCGGCGAGCGGCGGGTGGGATAGTCGCCGTGCTGTGAGCGTGCGCTTTGGCGTCTCGTACGGATGGGTGCCTTACAGCATCGCGCTTCACACCTGCAACCATTGCGGCGAGTCGGTTCTCGAGACAGACGTTGCCAGGAGCGCGCCCGAGGGTTGGCAGTGCAAGGGCGGGGACCTCCACCTCTGCCCCGGCTGCGCTGGCGGACTCCCTCAGACGGGCCAACCGAAGCAACCGGAAGAACGCTCTCCATCCGTGTCTGCGTAACGCTTGAGGAAGCGTTCAATAGGTCAAGCCTGGCGAATGGCAACTCGCTTGCCCCAGTGTTGCTCCTATGTCAAGGCCGGGCTCGCTTTCAAGGTCTGGAAGACGGTGCGGACGAGTAGTCGTTTGAGGCAGCGGATGGCTTCCCGGCGGCTTTTCCCTTCGGCTCGTTTGCGTTCGAGGTAGGCGCGAGCTGGCGCGTGGACGCGTGCCTGGGTGATTGCGATTCGGTAGAGGGCGGCGTTGAGTTGGCGGTTGCCGCTGCGGTCGAGGCGGTGTCTCTGAACGCGGCCCGAGCTCGCTTCGAGAGGTGCGACGCCGCTGTGTCGGGCGAGTTGGGCGTCTGTTCGGAAGCGGCCGACAGGGCCGATCTCCGCGAGCAGCTTGGCTGCGGTGATCGCGCCGCACCCGGGGAGATCGAGTAGCGCGGGCGCAAGTGCCGCTGTCCGTTGCTCGAGCTCCCGGTCGAGCTCGGCGATCTCGCGGTTGAGTCGGCGGCAGCTCGAGACGAGCTCACGCGCAAGCCTGACCTGCAAGTCCTGGTCTTGGCGGGCGAGCCAGCGCCTAACCCGTTCCAGGTGCAGAGAGCGGGCGAGCATCCGCAGCGGCACCTCATAGGTCGGGTCGAGCTGGTAGAGGTGCCAGCGCAGCCGCTGATGCGTCCGGCGGCGCTCGTCGACGATCGCGTCGCGGTGATCGACGAGCAGTTTCAACTCGCGGTAGGGCTCCTCGTCAGGTCGGGGGCGGCTGAGGGCTGGTTCGCGGATCGCTGCCCGCGCGACCGCGAGCGCGTCGATCGGGTCCGACTTGCCTCTGGCCCGGCCGTGCCGACGCTCAGGCGCCATCAGCCTCGGCGGTACCCGGACCATCTCCTCGCCCGCAGCGAGCAACTGACGCTCCAGCCAGCGGGTCAAACGTCGGCAGTCCTCGAGCGCCCAGAGCCGCTCACCACCGAGGCTCGCAGCCCACTCAAGTAGCTCGTTGCTCCCGCTTGCGACGGTGCGTTCGTCGACCATCCGGCCGACCTCATCAGCGGCGACCGCGGTCACCGACTGCTTGTGAACGTCCACTCCAATCACGATCATTCGTCTCGCCTCCAAATGCCGTTGGGGGCGACCAACGAGCGGACAGACCTCAATCGAGGCAAGAGCCACGCTCCTATCAGGTCACGCTCGGCGGTCTCGGTCGGCGGCGGCGACACAACGCTGGCAGGTCAACCTTCCGGCGACATCGCGAAGATGAGTCAGCCGCCGCCGGCCGAGTCTGCGACAGCTATCGGACGCCGCCACCCGCCAAGAGTGACATTGAGTTCCGCGATGACGCCCGAACGGGGAGAATATCTCCGTGCGCACGTCGCAGGTCGGAGAGACATTCGAAGCGATGCTCGCAGAGGCCGGGTCCGAGTCCTACCCCGACGGCGGCCTTCTCTGGGAGGCGTTCAAGGGACTTGCCGCGATCGTGATTGATGGAGTTGAGCCCGCGGACGACGGATTTCTGTTCGCCTGGGGAACCGAACTGCGGACGGAGGGTGAGAGGTTCTGCGTGAGCTTCGATCGGCAGTTCAGCATCGCGGACGCGGGCGGCGAGTACAGCCACATCGAGCATGTCGGCTGCACACTCGGTTACGCCCCGGCGGAGGCGCTTACGACACTGGGGGCAGGACACGAGTGGTACTTCCGCTCCGAGCCACACCGAAGGTTCGACGACTGGGCCGTCGGTGTGGAGGGCCTGGCCGCGTTCGCTTCCACGGTCGCGGCAGGGAGTCGACCCCTTGAGACCTGGCTCGGCCAGGAACGGATCTAACGATCTGGCGTAGCGATCATCCGCTGCGCCAGTGCTCCGGAATAACGCCTGAACAGGGGCCTCCGGTCGAAGGCTGAGATACTTAGTGTATGAAGCGCCTCGACGGCAAAGTGACGATCGTCACGGGTGCGGGCAGCGGTATCGGTGAGGCAACCGCCAGACTGATGGCGGGCGAGGGTGCGATGGTTCTTGTTGCGGACATCGAGCGGGAGCAAGCGGAACGTGTTGCGTCTGACCTGGATACCGCGATGCCGATCGAGGTGGACGTCTCGGATGAGGGCAACGTCAAACGGATGATCGAGACCGCGGTTCGGTCGTTCGGCGGGCTGGACGTTCTGCACAACAACGCCACCGACTCCTCTCTCAACGCCGTGGACACCGACATCGCAACCCTCGACATGGCGGTCTTTGACCGTCTCGTTGCCGTTAACCTGAAGGGTCAGTTCCTCGGCTGCAAGCACGCGATCCCGGCGATGCTGGAGCGCGGCGGCGGCTCGATTGTGAACACGGCATCGATTGACGGCTTCGTTGGACGCGGCGTGCGCGCGGCATACGGGGCGTGCAAGGCGGGCGTCGTGCTGTTGACGAAATCCGTCGCCTCCCAGTACGGAACGCGCGGGATCCGTTGCAACGCCGTCGCGCCGGGCCTGACGCTCACACCGGGAGCCGTGAGCAATGCGAGCACCGAGTACATCGAACTGTCGCTCCGGAACTATCCGATGCCGCGGTTGTGCACTCCCGAGGATGTCGCAAGAGCTGTGGTGTTTCTCGCATCGGACGACGCCTCATACGTCAACGCCGAAACGCTCATGGTCGACGGCGGCGCCAGCGTCTACATGGCGAACACTTGACGCCGGGGTAGTCGCCTGCGCGAGCGTTATACGCCCGACAGTCCTCTGCCAGCCCTTCGAGAAACGCGTCGGCTGGGTGACTAATAGTCCGACTCGCCCCAGGTCTGGAGGCGATCGGTGAGGTCGCGCAGGAACTGGCCGGCGTAGGCGCCGTCGATGAGGCGATGGTCGTAGGTCAGCGTCAGGTTCATCATCGGCCTGATCGAGATTGCGTCATTGCCGGCCTCGTCGCTGATCACCCACGGGCGCTTCACGACGGCGTAGGTGCCGAGGATCCCGGATTGCGGCTGGCTGATCACCGGGGTGCCGATGAAGGTGCCGTAGCTGCCGGGGTTCGTGATCGTGAACGTTCCGCCCTGGACGTCGTCGGGCAGCAGCTTCTTGGTTCGGGCGCGGTCGGCCAGGTCGGCGACGCCGCGGGCCATGCCGAGGAGGTTCAGCCCCTCGGCGTGCTTCAGCACGGGGACGATCAATCCCTTGCCGTCGTTGAGAGCGACCGCGAAGCCGAGGTTGACGTAGCCGCGGGAGACGATCGACTCGCCGCGGATCTCGGCGTTGACATACGGGTAGTCGTGAAGCGTCTCGACCGTCGCTCGGGAGACGAACGCGAGATACGTGAGGTTGACGCCGTACGCCGACTTGTAGTCGCCTTTCAGCTGCTGCCGGATCGCGACTACCTTGGACATGTCGACCTCGATGGCGCTCGTGACATGCGCGGCGGTGTCGAGGGACCGGCGCATGTGCTCTGCGATCCCGCGGCGCATCGCGGTCATCGGCTCGACCGTCTCGCCGGCTTCGAGCGGTGCGGGCACAGCGGCTGGTGCCGGTGTGGGAGGTGGCGTGGGGGCTGGTGCAGCTGCCGCGGGAGTCGGCGCGGCCGGGGCCGGCGGAGGGACCGCTGGCGCTGCCGGGACCGTTGCCTCAGGCTCGGCCGCGGCGGGGGCGCCCGACTCGACGAAGGCCAGGATGTCCTTCTTGGTCACACGGCCGTCACGGCCCGTGCCCGTGACGGCCGCGGGATCGATCCCGTGCTCCGAGGCGATCCGCGCGACGACCGGAGAGACAAAGCCGTGGCGCTCGCCGGCGGAGCCGTTGCCGGAAGGGGCCGGCGCTACCGGTGCTACCGGAGCCGCCGGCGCTGGCGGTGCAGGCTCGGGCTCGCTCGCCACCGGCTCCGGGACGGCCTCGACCTCGGCCTCGGCCTCGACCTCGACCGGTTCGGGCTCGACGGAGGCCGGGAGCGGCGCAGGTGTGGCCGGCGCCGCCGCTGCCGCGCCACCGTCGGCAGGCCCGATGCGCGCGACGAGCGTTCCGACGTCGACGGTTTCGCCTTCCTGAACGAGAATCTCCTGCAGCACGCCCGTCCCCGGGCTCGGAACCTCGGTGTCGACCTTGTCGGTCGAGATCTCGAGCAGCGGCTCGTCGGCCTGGACGGTGTCGCCGACGTTCTTGAGCCAGCGCGTGACTGTCCCCTCGGAGACGGAGACACCCATCTGGGGCATCACGACATCGACGACGGTTCCGGTCGCCATCGGCCTAGTACTCCGCGACCTCGCGGAGCGCCGCGACGACATCGGCGACCTGGGGCAGGAAGGCAGCCTCGAGCTCCGGTGCGAACGGCACGGGCGTGTCGGGGGCTGTGACCCGCTTCGGCGGCGCATCGAGATCCTCGAATGCCTCCTCGGCGATCGTCGCCGCGATCTCGGCGCCGAAGCCGACGCTGTGGGTGTCCTCGTGCAGCACGATCACCTTCGACGTCTTCCGTACCGACGCCAGCACAGCAGCCTTGTCCCACGGCATCACCGTGCGCAGGTCGACGATCTCGACCGAGAGGTCATCCATCTGCGTCGCAGCCTCCTCGGCCGTGTAGACCATCGCACCCCACGTCACGATCGTAATGTCATCTCCCGCCTGGTGGATCCGTGCCTTGCCGATCGGGGTCGTGTAGCGCTCTTCCGGCACCTCCCCTTTGATCCGCCGGTACAGATGCTTGTGCTCGAAGAAGAGCACCGGATTCGGATCCTGGATCGCCGCGATGATGAGCCCCTTCGCGTCCTCCGGGGTCGCCGGGCACACGCACTTCAGCCCCGGGATGTGGGCGAAGATCGACTCGGGGTTCTGCGAATGGAACGGCCCGCCGGAGAAGCCGCCGCCCGAAGGCAGCCGCACCGTGATCGGCACGGCCGTCCCGGCGCGCCAGTGCTGCTTGGCGGCGATCGTGACCAAGTGGTCGTACGCGCAGGAGATGAAATCGCCGAACTGCATCTCGGCCACCGGGCGCAGGCCCATCATTGCCGCGCCGGTGGCGCCGCCGACGATCGCCGTCTCCGAGAGCGGTGCGTCGAGCACGCGCCACGAACCGAACTCCTCCTGGAACCCGGCGGTCACCTTGAAGGCGCCGCCGTAGACGCCGATGTCCTCGCCGATCAGGAAGACGCGCTTGTCGTGCCGCATCTCCAGCCGAAGGCCGTCGCTGATCGCCTGGAGGTAGGTCATCTCGGCCATGGCTACATGTGGTGCGGGTTGTCGAGCTCCTCGGGCTCGGCATAGACGCCGTCGAGGAGCGTGCTCGGGTCCGGCGTCGGCGAGGCCTCGGCGCGCTCGAGCGCGTCGTTCAAGTGCTTCTTGACCAGGTTCTCGATCTCGCCTTCCTCGTCGTCGGTCATGTCCGCGTGCTCGAGGAGCCAGGCGCGATAGCGGGCGAGCGGGTCGCGCTCGGCCCACTGCTCGAACAGCTCTCGCGGGACGTAGGAGGCGTCGTCGTGCACTGCGTGACCCTCCATGCGGAGCGTCATGCACTCGATCAGCGTCGGGCCGCCCCCCTGCCGTGCCTTCTCGATCGCGCGCTTGGCCTCGCGGTAGACGGCGAGCGCGTCGGTGCCGTCGACGACGACGCCTTCGAAGCCGTAGGCCGCTCCGCGGTCGGCGAGGTGCTCGACGGCGTACTCGAGGTGCGTCGGGGTCGAGTAGGCCCACTGGTTGTTGTCGCAGACGAACACCATCGGCAGCTGCCGGACGCCGGCGAAGTTCATCGCCTCGTGCGCGTCGCCGCGCGCGGCGGAGCCTTCGCCGAACCAGCCGACCGCGACGCGCTTCTCCTCGCGGATCCGGAACGCGAGCGCGCACCCGACCGCGACAGGGAGCATCGCCGGCAGGTGCGAGACCATCGCGACGAGCCCGAGGTGGTGGTCGGCCATGTGGACGTTCCCGTCCCTGCCCTTTGCCGGCCCGTCAGCGCGACCCATGTAGTTGGCGAGGATCCGCCACGGCTCGACGCCGCGCACGATGTGCACGCCCATGTCGCGGTGGAGCGGGCAACCCACGTCGTCCCGGGCCATCGCGGTTGCAACCGCGACCGAGGAAGCCTCGTTCCCGCGGCCCGTGTAGAACGAGCCGGGAATCTTGCCCTGCCGGTACAGGATGTGACCGCGCTCCTCGACGCCGCGGGTCATCAGCATGTTGCGATAGATGCCGAGGAGATCCTCCCGATCGAGGCCCCACTCCTTCGCTTCCTGAAGCGAGCCGCTCGGCTCGGCCACTCTCGCGATCGACATACCGGTCGTCACTCTAACCAGAGGCTCCCATGTGACAGCATCTCGGTGTGGGGAAAGCATCCGACTGGCTTCGCGAGGAGCGCCGCAAGGTGCTCGGTGACTGGACGGCGATCTGTCTCAAGTGCGGCGGTGCGCGGCGCTGGTTCGAGGACAGCGAGTCGGAGATCCCGACCGAGTGCCCGGCCTGCGGCGGCGAGATGATTCACCGCTGCCCATCGTGCTCGGCGCCGTTCTCATCGACCTTCGCCGTCGATTGCGAGGAGTGCGGAGGGCAGCTGCGTGAGCCCGAGCTCTTCGGGGTGCCGATCCGGAAGAGCCCTAAAACGAAGGACCCGGCTTGATCGCCGAGAAGCGGATCACGGTCACCGTGTCCGCGCCTGTGACCTCGCGGTTGTAGAGCTGGCTCAGGAAGTGCGCCATCTCCTCGGGCCGCCGAACCTCGGGGTTGTCGTGCTCGATCTCCCGCGGTGAGAGCTCGTCGAGCCGCTTCACCTCGACCTTGTCGACGACCGCGTCGAAGATGTGCGCGCGCGGCCCGAAGCGGGCGCCGACGAGCACCGAGACGATCATCCCCTTCTGGTACTTGCGGGACTTGTCGCCGAGCCTGATCGTCGCGGTCTTCCTGTGCGAGCGAAGCTGGGCCTCGACTACGGGCGAGTAGAAGTTGAGGGCGAAAGCGGTCAACGGGCTCGGATCATACGTCGTTCCTCTCCGCTAGTACCGCGATTGCGCGCACGGCAATCTCGCGCTCCCCGCGATAGGCGAGCAGCCTGGGCGCCTCGGCGAGCGGCAGCCACTGGACGTCGGCGACCTCGTGGCGAAACTCCTCACGGATGTCGCCGAGCCGGCCGCTCTCGTAGCGCACCAGGAAGAACGAGACGACCTTGAAGATCCGCTCGCCCTCCCAGTTGAACCAGTAGCGGCTGTCGCCGAGCTTGACGATCGGATGCACGTTCACCCCGGTCTCCTCGCCGACCTCACGGACAGCGGCGGCCTCGGCGGACTCCCCCTCGTCGATCTGCCCCTTCGGCAGCACCCAGAGGCCCTCGGGTTTCCCGCCGGGCCGGATCGCGGCCAGCATCCACTCGCCGCGAAGCCGCCGGACGAGCACCCCGCCGGCCGAGAACTCGCGTCGCACCGTTGAAAACTAGCTTCCGCGGGACCTAGGTCCTCGGATATGCTGCCGCTGGCACTCGGTAGTGGAGAGTGCCAACGACTGTCACAAAGCAGTCACAAGTTTGACAATAACGCAAGTGCTACCAAGCAATCCGAACAGTGGAGGTCCGGAGGAATGAATTTGACACCCCTGGGAGATCGCCTGATCGTCGAGCCCCTCGAAGAGGAGCAGACCACGATCGGCGGGATCGTTCTCCCTGATACCGCGGTCGAGAAGCCGCAGCGCGGCAGCGTCGTCGCGGCCGGGCCCGGGAGTCGCAACAGCGACACCGGCGAGCGCATCCCGATGGACATCGCCGAGGGCGACACCGTCGTGTTCTCGAAGTACGGAGGCACCGAGATCAGGGTCGAAGGAACCGACTACCTGATCCTGCGCGAGAGCGACGTCCTCGCGAAGGTCGTCGGCGCCCCCGCGAAGGTCAAGGCCAAGGCGTAGGAAGAGAGGAACAAGAGAATGGCTCATAAGGAACTCAAGTTCGGCGAGGAGGCACGCCGCTCGCTTCAGCGCGGCGTCGACATCCTGGCCGACGCCGTCAAGGTCACGCTCGGCCCCAAGGGCCGCTATGTCGTGCTCGACAAGAAGTACGGCGCTCCCACGATCACGAACGACGGCGTCACCATCGCCCGTGAGATCGAGGTCGAGGACGCGTTCGAGAATCAGGGCGCGCAGCTCGTGCGCGAGGTTGCCACCGCGACGAACGACGTCGCCGGCGACGGCACCACCACCGCGACCGTGCTCGCCCAGGCGATCGTGCGCGAGGGTCTGAAGAACGTCTCGGCCGGCGCCAACCCGATCGCGCTCAAGCGCGGGATCGAGAAGGCCGTCGACGCGATCGTCAAGAACCTCGCCGATCAGTCGACCGAGGTCAACGGCAAGGAAGACATCGCCCGCGTGGCGACCATCTCCTCGCGTGAGCGCGAGATCGGCGACGTGATCGCCGACGCAATCGAGAAGGTCGGCAAGGACGGCGTCGTGAACGTCGAGGAGGGCCAGACCTTCGGCCTCGACCTCGAGTTCACCGAGGGCATGCAGTTCGACAAGGGTTACCTGTCGCCCTACATGGTCAACGACGCCGAGCGCATGGAGGCGGTTCTCGACGACCCGTACATCCTGATCGCCAACCAGAAGCTCGGTGGCATCAAGGATCTCCTGCCGCTGCTCGAGCAGGTCATCCAGGCCGGCAAGCCGCTGCTGATCGTGGCGGAGGACGTCGAGGGCGAGTCGCTCGCGACGATCGTCGTCAACAAGCTCCGCGGCACGTTCCAGGCCGTCGCCGTCAAGGCGCCCGGCTTCGGTGACCGCCGCAAGCGGATGCTCGAGGACATCGCGATCCTGACCGGTGGCGAGGTGATCACCGAGGAGATGGGCCTCAAGCTCGAGAACACGAAGCTCTCGCAGCTCGGCCGTGCCCGCAAGGTCGTAGTCGACAAGGACTCGACCACGATCATCGACGGTGCCGGTGAGGGCGACGCGATCAAGTCCCGGATCAAGCAGATCAAGGGCGAGATCGAGACCACCGACTCCGACTTCGATCGCGAGAAGCTCCAGGAGCGCCTCGCGAAGCTGTCGGGCGGCGTCGCGGTCGTGAAGGTCGGCGCTGCGACCGAGACCGAGATGAAGGAGAAGAAGCACCGCGTCGAGGACGCCCTTCAGGCGACCCGTGCGGCGCTCGAGGAGGGCATTGTCCCCGGCGGCGGCGTCGCACTGCTGAACGCGGCCGACAAGGTCAAGGACTCGCTGCTCGACTCGCTCGAGGGTGACGAGAAGACCGGCGCCAAGATCGTGCTTCGCGCGCTCGAGGAGCCCCTCCGCCAGCTGGCGACGAACGCGGGCCTCGAGGGCTCGGTCGTCATCCAGTCCGTCCGCTCGGCGAAGCCGGGTCAGGGCCTGAATGTCGACTCGGGCGAGGTCGAGGATCTCGTCAAGAACGGCATCATCGACCCGACCATGGTCACCCGCTCGGCTCTGCAGAACGCGGCGTCGATCGGCAAGAACATCCTCACCACCGAGGCGATCGTCACTGACGCCCCGGAAAAGGCCGGCGCTGGCGCCGGTGCTGGGATGCCCGACATGTCGGGGATGATGTAGGCCCGACGCACTTGGTTCTACGCGGAGGCGCGGGGCAACCCGCGCCTCCGTCCGTTAACAGCAGAAGAGCCGGCGGGTATGTGGCCGGCTCTCCTGTTCATACGGACGGGTTGGGTTGCGTCGAGGAGTGGATCGGTCGCTCGGAACGCAGGGCCGATCCCTCGAACGAGTGATATTTCGCTCGACCCGTTAGAACGAATAGCGCTCCTCTTTCCAAGGGTCGGCGTTGTTGTTGTAGCCGTAGCGCTCCCAGAATCCGGGCCGGTCGGTCGGGAGCAGCTCGATGCCGCGGAGCCACTTGGCGCTCTTCCAGAAGTACTTGTGGGGGATCACGAGGCGGAGCGGGTAGCCGTGATCAGGGGCGAGCGGCTCGCCCTCGGCGTGCGTGGCGAGCAGAGCGAGGTCGTCCTCGAGCGAGTCGATCGGGAAGTTCGAGGTGAAGTCGTGCTCGGCCCAGGCGACAGCGAACCGCGCGGTCGGCAGGGGCCGCGCGAGGGCGGCGAGCTCGCGCCAGTGGACTCCTTCGAATCCGGTGTCGAAGCGGCTCCAGCGGGTGACGCAGTGGATGTCCTGCACGTTCTCCGAGCGCGGCAGCGCGTTGAACTCGTCCCAGGTCAGCGACACCTCCTGCTCAACCTCGCCGAACACGCGGAACGTCCAGGTCGCGAGGTCGGCCGAGGGGACGCCGCCGGCGTGCAGCACGGGCCACTTCTCGGTCATGTGCTGACCGGGGGGCAGGCGCACCGGATCGAACCCTGCCTCCTGAACCTTGCGCTCTTCGCGACCCCGGAACATGCGCCTAGACTAACCCGGGTGGATCAAGTCACCACCAGGACGTACATCCGGCCGCGCGCCTACATCCGCGTCAAGGGGCCCGACGCGGCCGACCTGCTGCAGCGGATCGTCTCGAACGACGTGCTCGCGGCCGACTCGTGCGAGGCGCTGATCCTGACCCCGAAGGGCCGCGTGATCGCCCCGCTGCTCGTCTGGCGCCGCGGCGCAGGACGACTTCCTGCTGCTCACCGAGCCCGAGCTCGGCCCCACGGTCCTCGCGCACCTGACGCGGATGAGGATCGCTGCGAAATGCGAGATCGAGCCCGAGGAGCACACCTCGGCAATCGTGCTCGGCGGCACCGACGGCATTCCGAACGGCGACTACGGTGTCCCTGCGGCCGAGGTCCTCGACGGCGTGACACCGGCCGAGCCGTTCGACGAGGAGCTCGAGCGCCTGCGCATCCTCGCGCGCACGCCGCGCTGGGGCACCGAGATCGACGACGGCATCCTGCCCGCCGAGGCGGGCCTCGCGGACCGCGCGGTCTCCTTCACCAAGGGCTGTTACCCGGGCCAGGAGCCGCTCGCGCGGCTGCAGCACCGCGGCCACGTCAACCGCAGCCTGCGCGTGCTCGAGCTCGACGGAGAGCCGGCCCGCCCAGCGGACGAGATCCGCCAAGGCGACCGTGTCGTCGGCCGCGTCACGAGCTCGGTGCCCGGGCTCGCCCTCGGCTACGTCAGGGTCGAGGTACCCGACGGCGCCGACGTCGAGGTCGCGGGGCGCTCGGCGCGCGTCCGCTGACCGCCGTGGCACTGCTTCCACTTCCGGCCTGACCCGCACGTACAAGGGTCGTTCCGCCCGCGCTGCGCATCCTCCGACGCGTAGAGGCGCATGATGTCGGACGGCGGGCCGCCGTGGCGCAGCCGCTCGGACATCAGCTGCATGGGCCGGCTCACGTGGTGGAAGAACGCCTTGTAGCCGTCGCACAGATAGTTCAGCCCGGCCTCGCCGTCGGGTGTCTCGATGAAGCGGTCCTTCGGGCAGCCCCCGTGGCAGGCGAACCGCACTTCGCACTCCACGCAGAACTTCGGCAGCGTCTCGCGCTTGTCGAGCCCGAACTGCCGCTGCTGCTCCGAGCCGATCAGCTCGATCATGTGCGACTCGCGGATGTTCCCCAGCTTGTAGGCCGGCTCGACGAAGTGGTCACAGGAGTAGAGATCGCCGGTGTGCTCGAGCGCGAGCGCCGACCCGCAGGTCTCCGAGTGGATGCAGAGCGACGGCGGCTCGCCGAACCAGTTCGCGAGCGCGACATCGAACATCTGCACGTAGACGGCCGCGACATCGTGGCGCACCCATTCCTCGAAGACGTCGATCAGGAAGCGCCCGTACTGCTCGCCGGTCACGGAGCGGCCGGTCACGCGCTCACCCTCCTGCACGTAGAGCGGCCGGTCGCGCCACGAGGCCCACGGCACGGTCCCGTCGGCATCCGCCTCCGCGACCCGCTCGATGATCGGGATGAACTGAACGAACTCGGCCCCGCACTCGTCGCGGAGGAAGCAGTACACCTCCCGCCCGTGCTCCGCGTTGGCGGCGTGGATCGTCGTCAGCGCGTTCCACTCGACCTTCGCCTCGCGCAGGCGGTCGAGCCCGGCCATCACCTGGTCGAACGAGCCCTTGCCGCCCTTGTTCACGCGGTAGGCGTCGTGCAGGTCGCGCGGGCCGTCGATCGAGATTCCCACCAGGAACCCGTGCTCGGCGAAGAACGCCGCCCACTCCTCGTCGATCAGCGTGCCGTTGGTCTGGATCGTGTGCGCGGCACGCTGGCCGGGAGCGAGGTAGCGCGCCGTGAGCTCGACCGCATGCCGGAAGAAGTCGATCCCCATCAGTGTCGGCTCGCCGCCCTGCCAGGCGATCGTCACCTCGGGCACCTTCGCGTGCGCCTCGATCAGCTGCCGGAGGTAGGTCTCGAGCAGGTCGTCGGCCATCCGGAAGCGGCTGCCCGGGTAGAGCATCTCCTTCGAAAGGAAGAAGCAATACGAACAGTCCAGGTTGCAGACCGCGCCGGTCGGCTTGGCAAGCAGGTGAAACGCCGGCGGCGGCCAGGTCGCGGCTTCCATCAGGTCGAGAGTAGCCTCCACGTCACCCCTCGTTTGCGCGCGAGCTCGTGGCAGTCGGTGGTCGCAGCCACGCGGAGCCGACGTAGGAAACGACGACCGCGACGATGACAAGTGGCATGAGTCGGACCGCGTCCGATGCCAAGAAGACGCTTGCGAGAACGACGGACGTGAGCGGCAGGTTGAGCATGGCGACACTCATCGCCCCGACACCCATGCCGACTCCCGCGATCATTGGTAGGCCGGGCCCATGCGAGAGCGCGATACCGACGGCAGCGCCGATGAAGAGGGCTGGAAAGACGGGGCCGCCCCGGAAGCTGCTGAGCGAGAAACCGTAGGCAAGACCCTTGCACACGATCAGCAGAACAAGAGCTCCGGTAGACCAGCCGGCGGCAGACTGTATGAGCCCGGGAAGCTGGTCCTGGCCGGAGAAGAGAACCTCCGACGAGCTTTTCCCGGTTGCCTCGGCGAACACGACGGCGAGGCCGCCCACGGCCAGTCCGACAACCGGAGTCAGGGCGATGCTGCGCCGCTCGATGACCGGCTGGAGGAGGAGGCCCAGATGCCGTATGCCGGCGCCGAGTACGGCGGCAATGAGCCCGATCGCGACCGCCCAGAGGAATTCGCCGCCGTCGGGGCTGCCGAAGGGCGGGATATCCGGGACCGCCAGCGAGAACGTCCCGTAGCCCGTCCAGGAGTCCAGCCCGACGAAGATGAGGGCGCCTACACCCGCCGCGAGCAGTCCCGGCACCAGCACGACGCCCAGCATCGGGCCGGCGAGCCCGGCCGCCTCCATGAGCAGAAACGCCCCAACGAGTGGAGAGCCGAGCAACGTGCTGATCGCCGCGAAGCTGCCTGCCGCGCCGATTACGGCGAGCGCCTGAGCAGGCGCGTCCTTCTTGACGAGTCGGACCGCGAGGACCCCGAGGCCACTGCCGATCGCGATCAGCGGCGCCTCGGGCCCGAGGACGACACCGAGGCACAAGGTCGCCAGGGACGCGAGCACGATCCCGGGAAGCTCGATCGGCATCACGGGCCCACCGGTCTTGAAGCCTTCGGCGGGCTTGTGGCCCGCCGTGCCGGGCAGATAGCGAATCGTCAGCGCGACGAGAAGCCCGGCGAGCGCAGGCCACGGAAGCGGCCACCACACCGGCTCGGAGTCGAACCCGAACTCCTTCGGCAACGTGGTGAAAACATAGGTCTGGGCCTCGGAGACGCCCTTGAGGAAGAAGTAGGCGACGAACGCGACCACGACGCCCACGATCGCGCCGAACACAAGTAGCACCAGATAGCTCCGGCTGCGGAGCAGGTCGCGCGGGTCCGTGGAAGCGGCTGGTGGCGGTGATGGGGCGGTTGTCAAGGCGGTCTTACATCATCTGCGAAAAGGGAGAGCAGTGTCGAAGCCGTCCTTCGCGGCGGGGGGAACGCGCGAAGGACGGCTTCGACTCCTGTCGGTTCCGGCGAAGCCGGTTCCCGTCAGGCCTTGGCCGGCTTCGCGACCTCGGTATCGATGTCGCCCTGCGCCGCCCCGGAGCCGGACTTGCCTCCGCCTGAGCCGCGGAGCACGTAGGCGAATCCGACGGCGATCACGGCCCCGGTCAGCGGCCCGGCAACGTACACCCAGTAGTCGGTGAAGTCGCGGCCCACGAGATCCGGTCCGAACGTGCGGGCCGGGTTCATCGACGCTCCCGAGATCGGGCTGCCCCAGAGCCCGGCTAGCCCGATGTACGCGCCGACGCCGATCGCTCCGAAGATGCCGATGTTCTGCGCGCCCGAGGCAGTGCCGAGGATGACGCTCACGAGCCCGAGCGTCAGGACTGCCTCCATCAGATATCCCTGCCAGCCCGAGAAGCCCGACGCGACGTAGTTGGATCCGAACTTCGCTGAGACCTTGACGACCTCGTGCACGAAGAGCGCCGCGAGAGACGCGCCGATTAGCTGCACGACGATGTAGCCCGGCACTCGGCGCCACGGGAAGTCGCCACGGAGCGAGAAGGCGATGCTGACCGCCGGGTTCAGGTGGGCGCCTGACACCTTGCCCATGAACATGATGATCCCCATCACCATCAGACCCGGCGCGACGACGGCGGCCGTGCGGGTGATCGTGTTCGGGAACGCCTCGCCCATCATCCCGCCGCCCGACGCGACGAGCACGAGGAAGAACGTTCCGTAGAGCTCCGAGAACAGCCGCCGCCATTCCTGCTTCGGATCCTGGAAGTTCGCCATCGGCTCGGTGATGTCCCGGTCGATCCACCCCAGGACCCCCGCCTCTGCGCGCTTTATCTCCTCGCTCACCGCTCTCCTCTCATCGGCGCCCGTAGGCGCAGTCGCCTCGCCCCCCGCTCGATTATCGCTCCCTCGGGATCACCCTCTTCGGGTGATGCCAAGCTCATGTTGTCAAGCGAGCCTGCTGGACCTCTGGAATTAGAGGAAGATATGCCCGTGGGAGGCGGGGTGCCTGCCGAACGACTTGGAGGTGTGGGATGAGTACGAGTGAAACGACGACCGCAGTGACCGAGGCGCCGCCGCCGAAGAAGGTGGAGCACTTCACCGTCGAGGAGCGTGCGGCCCGAGGAAAGGCCGACCGCGCCGAGGTGACGCGGAAGAGTCACGGCGAGTGGGCGCCTGTGGCTCACAGGCCGGATCCGGTCGAGCTGCTCGAGGAGCAGGCCGCCTCACGGGTTCCCGAGCTCGTGCCGATCCGGTACGGCCGGATGCTGGTCTCTCCGTTCACGTTCTATCGAGGCGCCGCCTATCTGATGGCCTCCGACCTTTCAGGCGGCGCTCGCACGGGCTTGCACACGCAGCTCTGTGGTGACGCGCATCTCTCGAATTTTGGCGTCTTCGCGGCGCCCGACCGCCAGATGGTCTTCAGCATCAACGACTTCGACGAGACGCTGCCGGGCCCGTTCGAGTGGGACGTCAAGCGACTCGTCGCGAGCTTCGCCGTGGCGGGCCGCGACCGGGGCTTCGACGACAAGGTTCGGGCCAAGATCAACCAGGCCGTCGGAAGCAGCTACCGCGCGGCGATGCACCAGTACGCCGGCATGCGGAACATGGACCTCTGGTACGACCGCATCAACATCGATGAGATCCTCGCGCAGTTCACGGCGCAGGCCACGGCCGAGCAGAAGAAGCGACTGGACAAGAACGTCGCCAAGGCCCGGACGAAGGACAGCCTCTCCGCCTTCAACAAGCTGACGGAGACAGTCGACGGCGAGCCGCGAATCGTCGGCAATGCGCCGCTGATCGTCCCGATGGCCGAGCTTGCCGGCGGCGCCGAGGCGTCGCAGATCCACGACTCGCTGGAGTCGATGATCCGGTCGTACCGCCGCACGCTCTCGGGCGATCGTCGCAAGCTGCTCGAGCGCTTCCGCTTCGTCGATGCGGCGCGGAAGGTCGTCGGCGTTGGCAGCGTCGGAACGCGAGCCTGGATCATCCTCATGCTCGGCCGCGACAATGCGGATCCACTGTTCCTGCAGGCGAAGGAGGCGCAGGCCTCCGTGCTCGAGCCGTTCGTCGGCAAGAGCGAGTTCGCCAACCACGGCCAGCGGGTCGTCGAGGGGCAGCGCCTGATGCAGTCGGCGAGCGACATCATGCTCGGCTGGATCCACATCAAGAGCGGCCTCGACGGACGGGAGCGCGACTTCTACCTCCGTCAGCTCTGGGATGCGAAGGGCTCCGCGCTTGTCGACGTGATGGAGCCGAACGCGATGCTCGGTTACGCCCAGCTGTGCGGCCAGACACTCGCGAAGGGCCACGCCCGCTCGGGCGACGCGATCGCGATCGCGAGCTATCTCGGGACGAGCGATGTCTTCGACCGGGCGATGGCGACGTTCGCGGAGAGCTATGCGGACCAGAACGAGCGCGACTACGACGCACTCAAGCAGGCAGTCGACTCGGGCCGCGTCAAGGCCGAGTTCGGCCTCTAACCAACGAGAGGGAGGGGAGCGATGGCAGCAGCAGATACGTCCGAGCAGCGCGGCGCTGGCTGGCTCGAGTTCGCGGCCGTTGTGATGTTCGCGGTCGGGTTCTTCCGCATCATCACGGCGATCGGGTACTTCTCGAACAGCCACAAGATCAACGATCTGTCGAACGGGCTCTTCTCGAGCCACCTGTGGGCGTGGGGCGTCTGGGATCTCTTGATCGCCGCCGCCGCGTTCTTCGCCGGGCTCTCGATCCTCTCCGGAGGCGGGTTCGGGCGGGTGGTCGGCTACATCTGGGCGGTGCTCGTGATCGTCCAGGCGTTCACGGTGATCGGGATCGTCCCGTGGGGCGCGGCTCTCGCGATCACGCTCGGGATCCTGGTCATCTACGCGCTGTCGTCGAATCCGAGGGCGGCCACCCAATGAGCAAGATGACCTGGATCATCGTCCTTGTCGTCGTCGGGATCGCGCTCGCGGTCGTCGTCGGCGTGCTGGGAACGCGAAACGAGCCGAGCACGAGCAGCAGCAGCTCCTCGAAGACCGAGGCTGTGACCCAGCTCTGCACGAGTGTTCAGAATCTCAGCTCGACGCTCAAGGGGCTCGCGACCATCGACCCCTCGACGATCACGTCGACCGAGATCCAGACCGACATCACGTCGGTCGAGAATGCCTGGAACCAGGTTCAGACCTCGGCAGCAGCGGTGCCGGACGCACCGACGGGCGATCTGACCACCGCATGGAACGGGCTCGTCTCGGCGGTCACCGCCGTCCCGAGCGCATCGTCGATCAGCGACGCGGTGTCATCCGTCAAGACCGCCGCAGAGGGCGTCGTCACGGCCGCGAAGTCGACGCAGTCCCAGCTCTCTGGCTGCACGTCGTCCTGACGAAGGAATGACGCCGGGGGGCGTGACCTGCAAGGGTCGCGCCCCCCGAGGTCTCCTGATGCGCCCGGCAAGATTCGAACTTGCGGCCTCTGCCTCCGCAGGGCAGCGCTCTATCCCCTGAGCTACGGGCGCGGGGAGGCCAGTGTATCCGTGACTGCTCCGTGGCCGCGGCGGGCGGCTGCCCGGCACTGAGAGAATCCCGGAGTGACGCTCTATCTCCGCGAGGCTGACGTAGCTTCGCTCCTGTCCGCGGGCGATGCCGTCGAGGCGGTGGAGGAATCGTTCCGCCGGATCGCGCGGGGCGCCGTCGACAACCGCCCGAGGACACGGCTGCCTCTCGACGGCGGGCAGTACGCGGTGATGGCATGCGTCGATCGCGAGCTCGGGTACGCGGGCCTGAAGTCGTATGCCTGGACGGGAACCGGGACGCCGTTCGTCGTCCTGCTCTTCTCGCTCGACCCTCCGACGCGGCTCGAGGCGGTGATCGAGGCCGACACGCTCGGGCAGATCCGCACCGGCGCGGCATCGGGCGTCGCGGCGAGGTTCCTCGCCCGTGATGGCGCCTCGGCGCTCGGGGTGATCGGCTGCGGCTGGCAAGCGGCCTCCCAGATCGCATCGATCCGCGCGGCTGTACCGACGATCGATCGCGTCGTGGTCTACTGCCGGAGCGCGGAGCGGCTCGCCGAGTTCTGCCGGGAGCACCGGTGCGAGCCGGCCGAGTCGCATCGCGACGCGGCGGACGCCGACATCGTCGTCACCGTGACGACGTCGAAGGACCCCGTGCTCCGCGGCGAATGGCTGCGCGAAGGGGCCCTTGTCTGCGCAGTCGGCGCCAACGACCCGTCGCGGCGCGAGCTCGACAACGCGGTGCTCGAGCGCGCGGCGTTCGTGTGCTGCGACTCGCGCGAGCAGTCGAAGCTCGAGTCCGGCGACCTGATCGAGCCCGTCGAGCGCGGCGTCCTCGACTGGCTCGAGGTGCACGAGCTGCACGAGGTCGTCGCCGGAGA
The DNA here is from genome assembly GCA_963762215.1 of uncultured Actinomycetota bacterium. Taxonomy (GTDB): domain Bacteria; phylum Actinomycetota; class Thermoleophilia; order Gaiellales; family Gaiellaceae; genus PALSA-600. The sequence continues at coordinate 451 of CAVXKB010000008.1, read as the reverse complement.
GGTGAACGGTCGTCCCTCCGAGACCGACATCGTCGTCTTCAAGTCGAACGGGATCGCGGCGTGGGATCTCGCCGCCGGCGCGCGGGTGGTCGAGCTTGCGCGCGCAGCCGGCGCGGGTACCGAGCTCTAGCTTCCGGCCTGGCCGGTGCGGCGCGCGGCGACGATGTCGTCGCCGATGGAGTGGAGCACCTCGGGCCGCTCGAGGACACGGTCGATCTGCTCCGGCGACAGGCGGTTGGTCACGTATGAGTCCTTGAGGATGTCGTCCAGCGACCGGCCGTTGTGATGCTCCCGAACGATGTGCTGCGCGACAAGATCTTCCTTGGAGGACCGCGGGAAGAGGAATGAGAGCGGGGAGCGCACGGCGGTGGCAGTTTACTGGTGGCCCGGAGGGGCCTCTCGGTTCTCCGGCCACTTCAAGTTTGCGTCCGGAATTGGATCCCCGTGCGGG
>CAVXKB010000007.1:397500-767623 GCA_963762215.1 uncultured Actinomycetota bacterium | reverse complement strand
CGAGGTTGTCGTAGACGAGGACGGTCGCCACCGCCGCGCCCATCGAGCGCCGCAGCACCTCCTTGTGCTGGCGTGCTGCGTCGTCGCCCGCCGGGCTGATCTCGATCTCGACGCCGAGCAGCTCCGGATCGGTGTGCACGATCAGCGCGCCGACCCCGTCGCCGAGGTCGAGCAGTACCGGTTGGGCACGAACCTCCGCAGCGTCGTGATGGTGGTGCACGTGGTCGTGGTGATGGTCGTGGGCATGGCTGTGAGACATCGGTCATCCTTCCCGGCCGGCGGCGGGACGTCCCGCCGCCGGCATCGCTTCGTGGGCTCGTCAGACGGCGGGGGTGTCGTACCCGTCGTAGGGTGTTCCCACGTAGGGGAACGCAGGCAGGTAGCGGCCCGGGTCGGGCGTGATGCCCTGGGTGAGCAGCGAGGCCGCTCCGTCCGCCGTGAACGAGTGGTTCACGAGCGGATAGGTCGCGCCGGCGATCGCCCGCAGCTCGATCGCGACGATGTCGTCCCTGACCCGGCGGCCGTTCGGGAAGCCGGCGAGGTCGCCGCCGAGGATGCCGAGGTCGTTCGGGGACGCGGTCGCCGGGATCGCGACGTTCAGCCGGAGCATGTCGGCGTGCGTCGGGCCGGTGTAGTTGGAGAACTGCACGCCCGGAATGACGCCGTTCGGAATCCCGGTCAGCAGGATCGCGACCAGATCGTCACGTGAGCCCGCGGACGGGAGGTTCGGGAACACCCCGGGGTAGAGGACGGGCAGGAGCCCGGCCAGCTCGGGATGCTGGACGTTCGGCAGGTACTCCTCGTCGTCGGCGGGGTTCTCGTGGTTCCACTCGTCCTTCTGGCCGAGCGGCACGATCACCTCGTTGAACAGCGGGTTGCCGAGCCGCGAGACCTGCACCCAGGGGCCGGACTCCGCGGTCTGCATCTTCTTGTCGTTGAACACGCGCGCCTTGCGGCGGCTCGCCGCACTCCAGATCCCCAGCACCGATTTCGGGCTCAGCACGTCGCCGGCGCCCGGCGTCGAGCCGTCCTTGGTCAGCATCGAGAACGGGACCTGGATCGCGATCGAGTGGATGTTCAGCGCCTTCGTCGCGTCGACCGCGGCCGCGGTCGGCAGCGGGATCAGGTGGGCGGCGTTGAACGGCCGCAGTGCGCCGAGGTCGAAGATCGACCCCAGGTCGACGTAGAACGGGTCGTTCCGCTGCCCGCAGAACACCTTCTCGCCCGAGGGCAGCGTCTGGATCGCCGCCGAGGCGAGGCTCGGGTAGTCGGGCATCGAGCGCGGGCCGACGTTGCACGGCGGGCACGGCAGGTTCGTGCCGAGCAGGGTGGAGAACTGCTTCCCCTTCGCCCACGCCGGTCCGGCGTCGGCGTTGCCGTTCCCGTTTCCGTGCTTCGGGCCCTTGCCCGAGTCGATGCGGGTGACCGAGTAGAACTGCCGGGCGTTCCAGCTCGGGCTGTTGAGCGACGTGACCTGGCCCGTGTTGTAGAGGAACGTGTTCGGGTTCTGCAGGGTCGAGTTGAACTGGAACTGGTACTCGATGTCCGGCTGGGCATCGCCGTCGTTGTCGATGTAGATCGAGTAGAGGACGTCGTCCCCGAACTCGTAGAAGTTCGGGCCGGCGGCCGGGCCCTGCAGCGGCACGAAGTTGCTGATGATCGTGACCGTGCCGGGCCGGTCGGGGCTGACGAACGCGTAGACGTCGGCGTTGTCGGCGACCGGGTCCTTGCTGATCTCGGGTGCTTCGCGATGGGACGACATCTATGCCACCCCCTGCCTCTTGACGGGCTTGTGGTTGTGCCCGGCCGCCTTGAGCAGGCGCTGGACGAGCACGCGGTCGGTGTAGGTCTTCTCGGTGGTGCCGGAGAGCACGGTCACCTCGCCGCGATCCGCGTTGCGGATCACCGCGATGATCGGCTCGTTCGGGATCGGGCCGCTTGCCGCCGTCTCGGCGGTTCCCGGCTCGATCGCTGCGGCGAGGGCGGGCGAGGTGCTGATCGCCGCCGTGCCCGCTGCGACACCGGCCGTCTTCAGGAACGTGAGCCGGTTGATCGTGGTCATGGGGGAACTCCTCTCGTTGCTCCGTGTCGGTCGAACGCCGTTCGTTCGTCCCGACGGCAGCATCGGTTCGATGCGGCGGCGGAGCCGGGCGCTTACGAGGAGGAGGAGGTGAGGATCTGCGCGTTCTTCTTCGAGAGGCCCGAAGCGACGAAGAACGCCGTCATCTTCGGCTCGAGCTTCGTCAGTTGCGCCTGCGGCTTGTTCGTGAAGAGCTGCCCGATCAGCGCCGGGTCGATGCCGAGCACGCGCTGGACGTCCGCGGCCGTCGAGTGCTTGTCGAGCAGCACGGTCGCCGCCTTGCAGATGTCGACGTGCTTGCCGTGGTTGTCGAACTCGAGCAGAAGATCGAAGCTCTTTCCGAGCGCGGTGAGCCAGGTGGTGAAGACAGGCGCGTCGGGATGCATCGCGGCCGCCGTGTCGCGCAGCGCCACGATCTGCGGCTTGTAGTCGGTCACGATCTCGGTGAAAAGGGCCGGCACCGCCGCGATGACGAGGGCGAAGGCCTGCGACGGGTCCTTCTTTGCGACCGGGCAGGTGTCGATCGACTTCTGCAGCCCGGCGCCGGACTTGGTGACGATCCGCCGGAACGCCGCGACCTTCGCGCTCAACTGATGGGCGAGCGCCCGGTCGTGTGTGTCGGGCTTGGCCGGAGCGGCGGCCGTTGCCGCCGCAACGAGCCCAAGTGCGAGGGCGGCGACGGCGCAGAAGAGGGCTGTCCGCCTGCGCATCGCGAGATCAGGCAACCGAGCCTGACGAGCCGTTGACCCCGCCAGGGGTGGCGTCGCTTCCCAGGACCATCGACTCGGCACGGCAGGTTGCGATCGCATTCTCGTAGCCCTGGCGGGAGGGAGGCCCGAGAAACGGGCTGATCCTCTGGGCCGAGTTTCGTAGCTTCGACGACGCAGCGTTCTGGCAATCCTGGAGCTGCTGTTGAGCGGCCCTCGTCTCGTCGACGCCCGTCGGGAGCAGCGGAACGTGAGCCCTGCAGGCGATGGCCGCCTGGCGAAGCAGCGCGTCATTCGATTCAGCCGAGGACGTCATCACCCCCTGGTCTCCGAGGCAGGATTGGAACGCTGCGAGCGAGCGCGCCGGGGCCTTCGAATGGGATTTGTGCGTCACGAGGGCGAGTACCAGCATCGCGATCACCGCGATCGGGACGATCGTCCCGAGCACGATCGTTGCGGTCGAGATCTGCTTGGGAGGGTCCGGGAGCGCTGTCGGGAACCAGCCGGAGTCGGGGAAGTCGTCGGACACTGGGAACGATTGTGTCAACTCGAGCGGCAGTTGACGAGAGATCTTTCGCATTCCCGCTCCCGCCGGGGCTCCCGAGGTGGAGAATGGAGAGATGCGAAAGGTCTGGGCGGCCTGGGTCGTCGTCTTGCTGGTGGCCGTGCCCGCCTACGGTGCGGAGGCCGGAAGCACGCTGACCTTGTCGTTCAAGACCCGTCAGGGGCCGACGATGGTCGAAGCCCACGCGCCTTCCGGCGAGGTCGGGGACACCTTCGACTCGAGCCTGTCGCTCGTGAACCGCAAGACCCCGCAGCTCGGGCTCGGACCGCACGCCGTCGCGGGCTCGATGCGGTTCAGCTACACGATCCGCCACCAGTGCGCCGCATTCACCCCAAGCTGTACCGCGACGGCCGATTTCGCCACCGTGTCGACGCTCCCGGGCGGAACGGTGGTCGCGAAAGGCTCGCGAATCTCGATCGCACAGCCGACGATCACGATCCCGGTCGTCGGCGGGACCGGGCTCTACAAGGGCGCAAGAGGAACGATCTCGATCAGCCCGAGCTCGACCAAGCGGAGCGTCTTCACGTTGACGCTACCGTGACGATTCATAGAGAAAATAATCTCTGACACACCGTCGATTCTCTTGGTACCGTCCGCGGTGGCTCGAAATGGCGACCCAGGGCATGCAGCGAGGGCTTTTCAGAGGGGGGCAAAAGAAGTCCGGCAACGTGCTGCTCCTGATCGGGACGCCCGGCACGGGTAAGCGCCCGGTCGGCCAATATCTTGCGCAGGAGCGGGGCTTCGTGCACCTCGATTTCGAGAAAGAGGAGACGCGCGATGCGCTGCTCGACCTGAGCAGATCGGAGCTGCGGGCCGAGCTCGCTCGTCTGCAGGAGGGCGGCCACGGCGTGGTCATCACCTGGCGCGCCGGGGGCGTCGAGCAACTGGACGACGTCGACCGGCTGCGCGCGGCCGGCGCCGAGCCGGTCTGGTTCGACAGCGACCGGGGTGCCGCCTGCAGCGCCCACTTCGCCGATGCCCCGGAGCCTCCACGCTTTCACTTCGTCGATCCGTTCGACCTCGAGGGCAGGTTCCGCCCGGTCAACGCCGTTGTCACCGAGCTCCTCGCGCCTCGGCCCGCTCCGGCTCGCGTCCGGGCGGCCCGGCTCGCCGGTGACGTCCGTGCGCGTTACGGCGACGGGCTCGCGTTCCTGGCCGGGGCTGCGGCCGCTACGGCCGCGCTGCTCGTGGTCGCCACGAGCCCCTCGTCGCAGCAGCCTCGGCCGGCGCTCGCGAGCGGCGGCGGATCAGCCGTGCATCACGTCGCGGCGCTCCCGAAGCAGGGAGTGCTCGTGAGCGGGGCGAGCCTGGCCGGCGTTCGGCTCGGCGACACGATGGCCAGCGTCAAGGCGCTCTGGGGAGGTCACTTCACCCGCTGTGGGAGCTGCAAGCCGGCGATGTGGTTCTTCTTCTACCCACCGCCGCAAGATCCCGTGGGGGCCGGCGTCGAGTTCCAGAACGGGAAGGTGGTCGCCGTGTTCACGCTCGGCGGCCCCGCCGGCTGGCACACCGAGACGGGCATCAAGGTGGGGGAGATCCTCAGCAACCAGTTCGACGGCAAGAGCACGAGCAAGTGGCTCTCCTGCGCCGGCTACAGCGCCCAGTTGACGCACTCATCGGGCGACTCCGTGACCTCGATCCTCACGCAGGGCGCGGCTGTCTACGGCTTCGCGCTGACCCGGCCGTCCGTCTCGCCCTGTCACTGAGCCGTTCTGGGCTCGTTCCAGGCTCGCTCTAGCGCAGCTGCGAGTACCAGGCCGAGCCGAGCGTCCGCACCGCAGCTTCGCAGGCCGGTGACGCGTCGGCGACGAACGGCGCGTAACAGAACACGTCGGCGACGTAGCGGCCCGAGACGAACTGCAGCTCGTAGTTGTCGAGCTCGAAGCGGAAGGCGGAATGGCTGCCTGTGGCCCCTGTGTCGAGCGCGTCCTGGGGGTGCGCCTTGACGCCTGCCGAGAACGGCTGGTTCCAGGCCAGCGCGGCCGCTGCAGTCGGGAAGGTGAGCAGCGCCACCTCGACGACGTCGGTGCGGGAGCCCTGCCGCAGGTAGCGGCGGAACGGGAAGGTCGCGTTCCCGGTCGAGACGAGCTTGCTGCGGATCGCGCTCATCGAGCCGTTATGGCTCATGTTCGCCCAGGCCTCGGCGGGAACCATCGCCGTGCCGAGCACCGGGCCCGGCAGCCCACGCGTCGGCAGGTGGGCCAGCTGCGCGGCCGGGATCGGCGGCGCCTTCAGCGTTCCTGCAAGGAGCTGGCCGAGCCTCTGGTCGATCGGGTTGGCCAGGGCAGCGATCTTGCTGCGACTCCAGAGCGCCCCGTCGACCTGGATCTCGACGCCGATCTGCTTGTGGACGAAGTAGAGCCGGGTCGAATGGACTCCGCTCGTCAGCGACGTGACGTAGTAGAAGTGCTGGTCGCCGACCGCCGGGGAGTCCTGGTCGATCGAGCCGGGCACGATCGCCGCGGACTGCAGGAACTCGAGGCTGATCTCCGGGCTCGGGTAGGCGTAGAGCCGCGTGGTGATCGTCGTCTTGCCCTTGATGTCGTCGAACACCTGGCTGACCGCGGCCAGCGGCTGCGGCTCCTCCTCGTCGATCGTCGTGTTGAAGGCGGGGAGCTCGGGCCAGAAGCTCTTGCCGGCGACCTGCTGAACCGTCGCCCACGGCACGTTCGCGGCGAGGAGCGCCTCGCCGGTGAAGCGCGGCGTGCCGGCGGTCGTCGCGGCCGGGGCGGCCGTTGCGATCGTCAGTGCGAGCAGGGCGAGTGCCGGAAGCTTTGCGGTTCATCGTGTTCGTCTAGCGGGGAGCGACGATCGCCCGGAGTGCCTGCCGGACGGACTTCGTCGCTGCGAGTACCGCCGTCGGCTCGTACCCGCAGTGGGCCATGCAGTTGTCGCAACGCGGATCGTTGCCGCGTCCGTACTTCGACCAGTCCGTGGTTTCGATCAGCTCTTTGTAGCTGACGGCGTACCCGTCGGCCATCAGGTAGCAGGGCCGCTGCCAGCCGAACAGCGAGTAGCTCGGGATCCCCCAAGGGGTGCACTGGAAGTCGACCTTCCCCTCGAGGAAGTCGAGGAAGAGCGGCGTGTGGTTGAGGCGCCAGCGCTTGCGTTGGCCGCCCGCGAAGGCTTCGCTGAACAGCTTGCGCGCCTGCGCGACGCCGGGGAAGTGCTCCTGGTCCGGAGCCTTCTCATAGGCGTACGCGGGCGAGAGCATCATCTGGTCGACCTTCAGCTCGTCGTTCAGGAAGTCGAGGACGTCACGGACGGTCTTCGGCGTGTCGGTTGTGAGGAAGGTCGTGTTCGTGTTGACCCGGAAGCCGCGGCGCTGCGCCTCGCGGATCGCGTCGACTGCCTTGTCGAAGGTGCCTTCGCGCTCGACGAACTCGTCATGCCGCTCGCGCATCCCGTCGAGGTGGACGACCCACGCGAAGTAGGGGCTCGGCTCGAACAGGTCGAGCTTCTTCTTCATCAGGATCCCGTTCGTGCACAGGTAGACGAACTTCTTGCGCCTGATCAGCTCCCGGGCGATCACGTGTACCTCCGGGTGCACGAGCGGCTCGCCGCCCGCGATCGAGACCATCGGTGCGCCGCTCTCCTCGATCGCGGCGAGCGCCTGCTCGACCGGCATCCGCTTCTTCAGGATGTGCTCGGGGTACTGGATCTTCCCGCAGAACGAGCAGGCCAGGTTGCACTGGAAGAGCGGCTCGAGCTCGACGAGCAGCGGGAACTTGTCCTCGTGCCTCAGCCGCCGCTGCACGAGGTACCGGCCGACCGTGACGCTCTGACGCAGCGGGACGCTCATCTTCTCAGGCCACCGCCTCGCCGGGCAGCGGCTGTGCCAGGTTATCGCGCGGCGCGACCGCCTCCGCCCATTCGGCCAGCGCACCGCCGACCCGGCGCAGGCTCCGGAGCGCCCGGGGCCCGGCGATCGCCATTCGCGGGTCGGCCAGGCGCCGGCCCGCCTTGTCTGCGACAACGCGCACGACGGCGAACGGTCGGCCGTCGGCGCCCGCGGCCAGCCAGGCCGACTCCATGTCGACAGCCAGAGCGCCGTCGAACCGGTGTCCCCGTTCCGCCGGCCCGAGAATCCGGTCGGTCGATGCGAGTGTCCCGGCGTGAACGCGGAGGCCACGTCGCCGGAGAGCGTCGAGGAGCACTGCGCTTTCCGCAACGTCGGCGGTCGTGCCGTCGTCGCCGAGCAACTCGGTCGGGCAGACGACGTCGCCGGCCTCGAGCGCGGGATCGATTCCGGCACAGAGGCCGGCGACGGCAACTGCGGCGGCGCTATGGGCGAGGGCCCGTGCAGCCGCGATCCGGGCGCGATCCGGGCCCATTCCCGTCCGGATGACCGTCAGGCCCGGGCCCTCGCCGAGCGCGAGCTGCTCGATGCGGAGCGGGACGAGCAGGAGCAGCGGACCGCTCACCGTGCGGCTCCGAGGATCCGTCCGAGGGCCATCACCGGGAAGACGTCCCGGTAGAGGTGGTAGCGGAGATAGAAGTCGCCCGGAAATCCTGTGCCCGTGAAGTGCGGCTCATCCCAGCCTCCGCTGCGCTGCTGCGTCTCCACGAGCCATTCCACCGCTCTCACTGCTGAGGGGCTCTCGCCCGCGCCCGCGGCGTGAAGCCCGAGCAGCGCCCAGGCCGTCTGCGACGCGGTCGACACGCCGCGACCGCTCCAGGAGCGGTCTCTATAGGAGCGCAGATCCTCGCCGAAGCCGCCGCCGGGGTTCTGAACCTGCTCGAGCCAGCCGACCGCGGCGGCGACGCTCTCGTGGTCGGCGAGCCCGCACGCTGCGAGAGCCGGGAGGGCGGCGCCGGTGCCGTAGACGTAGTTCGCGCCCCAGCGGCCGAACCAGGAGCCGTCCCGCTCCTGCTGGCGGAGCAGCCAGGAGAGCGCGCGGGTGGCCGGGCCTTCGGCGGCGCGGCCGTCGTAGGCGAGCGTCTCGAGGACGTGAGCGGTGACGTCCGAGCTGGGCGGGTCGGTGACCGCGCCGAAGTCGCAGAACGCGAGCTTCGCCGCCAGGCGGCTCTCGTTGTCGACGTCGAACGCGCCGAAGCCGCCCGACTTGCTCTGCATCCCGAGCATCCACTCGAGGCCGCGGCCCGCCGAGTCGGTCGGGTCGTGCCCGGCGCGCCGCAGCGCGAGGACGATCACTGCCGTGTCGTCGACGTCGGGGTAGTTCTCGTTCGCGAACTCGAACGCGAAGCCGCCCGGTGGGAGCTCGGGCCGGCGCACCGCCCAGTCGCCGCGCGTGCCGACCTGCTGCGCCGAAAGCCACTCGCACGCACGGACGATTGCCCGGTCCTCCGGGTCGACGCCTGCGTCGAGCAGCGCGAGTACCGACAGCGCCGTGTCCCAGACGGGCGACTGGCAGGCCTCGAGGCGGCGGCCCTCGTCGTCCTCGATCGTGAAGTTGTCGAGGCCGTCGATCGCCCGAGCGAGAACCGGGTGGTCGAGGGGGTAGCCGAGCGCATGCAGCGCGACGATCGACCAGACCCACGGCGGCTGGATCCCGCCCCAGGAGCCGTCGCGCTCCTGCCGCTCGACGATCCAGCGCTCAGCTGTCTTCAGAGCCTGCCTTCGCAGCAGGCCGACCGGCCGCCGGGCATAGGCGTGGGCCGCACGGTCGACGAGGACGAAGACCTTGCCCCAGAGATCCGACGCGACCGACGGGGAGGGGCCGCCCGAGAGCACCTCGTCGATCCCGAATCCGACCGGGCGCGAGGGCTCGAGCGCCGTGACCACCGACAGCGCGACGATCGTCTGGCGCGCCCAACAGCCGAAGGAGTAGACCGAGAGCGGCGCGCGGGGCGGGAGCAGGATCTGTTCCGGCGGGAGCGTCGGCACCCCCTTCCACGACCAGAGGCCGATCAGCGAGAGCCACATGCGGGTGAAGACACGGCTCTGCTCGGCGCCGCCGGCCTCACGGATGAACGCGGCGGCTCGGGCCATGTGCTCGGCGTCCGGGGGATCCCCTGCGATCCGGAGCCCGATGTACGCCTCGACGGACGTGGAGAGATCGCCGGGGCCGCCGAAGTAGGTCGCCCACGAGCCGTCGGGCCGCTGATGGCCGCGGATCCACTTCGCAGTCGCCGCGACCGCGGTCGGGTCGAGCAGGCCGAGGAAGTGGCGCAGGAAGATGTCCTCAGCGTCGATCGTGACGTTGGTCTCGAGCTCGCCCTTCCACCAGCCCTGATCGCTCTGGAGCGAGAGCAGGCGGCGCGTTGCTCGCCCGAGAGCGCCCTGGTAGGCGTCGATCGCCCGGTCGGCAGTAACCGTCATGCGCGCTCCCCTGCGAGGGCCGCGCGTGCCGCGTCGAGGCCGCTGCGGACGGCGCCTTCCATCGTTGCCGGCCAGCCCGTGTCCGTCCAGGCGCCGGCGAGATACACGCCCTGAACGGCCGTATGGGCTCCGGGCCTGAGCTTCCGGGAGCCGGGGGCAGCGCGGAAGGTTGCGCGCGGCTCGTGCGTGACGGCGAAATCGATCACCTTCGCGCCGCGGGCGGCGGGGAGGAGGCGTTCGAGCGCGGGTAGATAACGGGCCCGCAGGTCGGCCACGGACACCCCGATCTCGTCGACCGCGTTCGAGAGCGAGACGGCGACGAGCTGCCCGCTGCGTGCGCCGGAGGCGCTCGTGCGGTCGAAGATCCACTGCACCGGCGAGTCGATCGCCGCGGCCACGGGGTCGTTCAGAACCTTGCGGTCGTAGTGGATGTGGAGGTTGACGATCGGGCTCGTGCCGAGCGCTTCCAGCGCGTCGGCGTCGAGCGCTCCGGGTGGCGCGAGCTCCGGTGCGGACTCGTGTGGGACGGCCAGGATGACGGCGTCTGCGTGATCTGCCCCGCCGTCGAAGACGAGCCGGCGGTCGGCGGTGACCGAATGGATCGGGGTGCTCATCACGATCCGGCCGCCGGCCCGCTCGAGCGCAGCGGCGGCGGGCTCCGCGTGGAGCCTGCGGAACGGGACAGCGGGAACGCCGATGTCGCAAGCCTCGGCGCTGTCGAGCAGCCCCGTGCGGAACACCTTCACCGCGGCGGCGAGCGACGCCTGGTCGGCGGGGAGGTTGAGAGTGGGGAGCGCGATCAGGTTCCAGAGCGTGGCGATCGCGTTCTCGGACTGGTGGTGCGCACGCAGCCAGTCCGCGAACGTCTGCTCGTCGAGACGCGGGTCCTCGGGATCGAGCCGCTTGATCTGGGTTGCGGCGAGTGCCGCAGCGAGGCGCTCGCGGATCGTCAGCGGCGCGTAGAGCAGCATCGTCTTCGCCAGATGGAGCGGGGTGGGGAGGCCGTTGCGCGCGATCAGCGCCGGGCTCTTGCCCTCGCGGAGGATCGGGACGTGCAGGCGGCGTTGCAGCGGGAGCAGGTTCTCGACGCCGATCCGGCGCAGGAAGCCGAGGTACGCCGTGCAGCAGCGGAGGGCGACGTGCTGGCCGTTGTCGAGCTCGAGGCCGTTGCGCTCGAAGGAGAAGGTCGCGCCGCCGAGCCGCGACCGCGACTCGTACAGCGTCACGCCGGCGCCCCCGTCGGCGCATTCGATCGCCGCCGCGAGCCCGGCGAGCCCGCCGCCGATCACGGCGATGCGCATCGCAGTCACGTTCTCGACCCCGCGAGGCTGCGGGCGAGGACGAGGCCTTTCTCCCATGGCCGGAGCGAAAGGCGCCCGCGGAGGACGAGCGTCGGCTCGTCGGCGATCCGCTCGAGGAGGCGGCGGTACTTTCCGGCCATCGCGAGCACGCAGGAGGCGCTGCGTCGGTCGAGCAGCGGAACGAGGTCGAGCCCGCGGTGGAGCCAGCCGAGGCCGCGTTCCGCCTCGAAGGCGATCAGCAGCTCGACCGGCCCTTCGAAGGTCGCGCCGTTCGCCTCGACACCGAAGCGATCGAGATCCTCGGCGGGGAGGTAGAGGCGCCCGGCGGCTGCGTCCTCGCCGACGTCGCGCAGGATGTTCCCGATCTGCAGGCCGACACCGAGGTCGTCCGCGAGGGCGGAGCCGGCGATCCGGTCCGTGCAGTCGAAGACGCCGAGCGAGAGGCGCCCGATCGAGCCCGCCACCCAGCGGCAGTAGCGCTCGAGCTCGTCGAACGTCTCGTACCGGTCGCCGCGCACGTCGGCCTCGGCGCCGTCGACGAGGTCGCCGAAGGCGTCGAGCGGGATCGGGAAGCGGCGCTGCGGCGTCCGCGACGGCGACGAACACGGCCTCGTTGCTCTCGGCCGGGCTCAGCGCATGTGTGCGCGCTGCGGCGAGCTCCGCAAGCTTCTCGTCCGGTGGGGAGCGAGCCGTCCGCGATGTCGTCGATCTGGCGAGCGAGGGCGTAGATCGCGAACAGCGCGGCGCGCCGATCCGGAGGGAGCAGCCGCATCCCGGCGTAGAAGCTCGAACCGGAGTCCCGGGCGACGCGGCGGCAGTGCTCGTATGCCAGCTCCACTCCGCTCACCCTCATCCCCTCCGGAGGTACGTCGCAAACGTCGAACGGGCGCGGCCGCGCGCGTCCGGCCTTCGGCGCGCCGGCCAGCACGTCGTAGTCTGCCGCTGCGATCGCATCGAGCGCGGCGCGGCCGCCGCCGACGTAGCCCGCGACGGCGAGTCGGGCGCGGCCGCGAAGCCGGCCGACGAGCGGTGCGCCCTCGTCGAGCACGCGGCGGGCGCGGTCGACCTCGAACTCCATCAACGCCCGGAGCCGTGGGCTGGTCGCCTCGCCGCCGAGGTCTTCGGGCGCGACGCCGAAGCGGTCGAGGTCCTCGGCGGGAAGGTAGATGCGCCCGGCGGCGTGATCCTCCGCCACGTCCTGCCAGTGCTCTGCGAGCTGGAGCGCGGTGCAAACGCGGTCGGAGAGCGCGATCCGGTCGGGAGTGGCGGCTCCGAAGACGTGGAGGACGAGCTCGCCGACCGGGTTGGCCGAGAGGTCGCAGTACCCGACGAGGTCCTCGAACGTCCCGTACGCGGCCTGTGTCTGGTCTCGCCGGTTGGCCTCGATCAGCCGATCGAACGGCCCGCGAGGTAGCTCGAGAGCGGTGACCGTGGGCTGGAGCTCCCGCAGGATCGGGTGTACCGGCTCGGAGCCGTCGAAGACCCGATCGAGATCCGCCTCGAAGGCGTCGAGGTTCGCGAGCCGGTCGCCGCCGCTCGAATCGCCGATCTCGTCGACGAGCCGCGCGTAGCCGTAGATCGCCATCAGGTGGCGGCGAGTCTCGCGCCCGACGAGCAGCGAGGCGACCGAGAAGTTCTCGCCCGAAGCTCGGTCGATGACCTCGTGCGACCCGGGCAGCTCTACGGCGGCGTCGGCCATGAACGCATTCTCGCGATTTACGCAGAGGTGCGGCGAATGCGCCGCGTGAGACAACACTCAGCCCGTGTTGCGCAACGCCGCCGCGATCCCGGCAATCGAGCGGCCGAGGGGGAGACGCGCCTCCTCGTCGCCCGCGCGATAGCGGCGCAGGAGCTCGACCTGGATCGCGTTCATCGGATCGACGTACGGATTGCGAATCCCGATCGAGCGCCGGACGACGGGGCTCCGCTCGAGCAGCCGCTCCTCGCCGACGATCGCGAGCACCGCAGCGACCGTGCGCTCGTGCTCTGCCGCGATCGTGCCGAAGAAATGCTCCGGGTCGAGCTCTTCCGGGACGAGCTCGAGGTACTCGCGCGCCACCTCGAGGCTCGACTTCGCGAGCGTCATCTCGAGGTTCCCGACCAGAGAGCGGAAGAACGGCAGATCCTCGAACAGCCGCCGCAGCTCCCCCGTATCCGCCGCCGCGAACGCTGTGCCGCAGCCGAACCAGGCGGGGAGCAGCGTCCGGTTTTGCGTCCACGCGAAGACCCACGGGATCGCACGCAGCGCCCCGAGATAGTCGGCATTCCCTTCGGGCCGGCGCGCGGGACGCGAGCCGATCGCCAGCAGGCCGAGCTCGTCGACCGGGGTGAACGCGCGGAAGAAATCAACGAACCCCGGGCTCTCCCAGACGAGGGCGCGGTATGCGGTCTCCGCCAGCCCGGAGAGCCGCTCGAGCATCGCGCGCTCGGAGCCGTCGGGCGTCCGGCCGACCACCTCCGGGAACGCGCTCAGCACGGTGCCGGCGAGAGCCGCCTCGAGATTCCGGAACGCGAGCCCCGGCAGGCCGTACTTGACCGAGATCGTCTCGCCCTGCTCGGTCACCTTCAGCCGCCCCGGCGGGTGGCCCGGCGCCTGCCCCAGGATCGCTGCGTGCGTCGGCCCGCCGCCGCGCCCGGCGCTGCCGCCGCGCCCATGGAAGATCGTCAGCTCGATCCCGGCCTCGCGCGCGACCTCGGCCAGGGCCTCCTGCGCTCGGTAGGTCGCCCATTGGGCCGCCAGGTACCCGCCGTCCTTTCCGGAGTCGGAGTAGCCGACCATCACCTCGAGCCGCTTGCCGCGCTCCGCGACCCGGGCCCCGTAGCGCGGATCCGCAAGCAGCGCGCGAACGGTGTCCGCCGCCGATTCGAGGTCGCCGATCGTCTCGAACAGTGGGACGACTGCGATCGGCTCGTCGGTCAGGTCGAGCACCCCCAGCACATCCTCGGTCGTCTGAGTCGCCGACACGATCACCGTGTCGAGCGCCTGGGCGCCATGCCGTTGACGTGCCGCTGCGACAGCCGCGAACACCTCGCGGGTGCGCTCGGTGGGAGCCAGCACCTCGCTCGAGTGCAGCCGGACGTCGAGCTTCGCCAGGTGGAAGCCGAACAGCTCGATCCGGCGCTCGAGCGCCGCCAGCGCGCCGCCGGCCATCCGGTGGCCGCGGTTGGCCTCGAGGCTGCGGCGGATCACGGCGAGGTCGGCGAGCAGGTCCTCAGGGCCCTGGTACCCGTCGTTTCCGAGGCGCCACCACATGAACATCAGCTTCCGGCGGTACGCCTCGCCCGACGTCATCTGCACCGGCCCGGTCGCGTCCGGAAGCTCCCGTTCGTCGCGCGCGAGCGAATCCTTCAGCTCCGGTGAGACGCCGACGAGCGAGCGGCTGGGGGCGAGCGCGTAGCCGAGCGCGAGCACGTCCGACCGATACCGAGCGAGCGCGGTCTCGCGCGCCCGCTCGAGCGCCGCCAGGATCGTCTCGCGGCCGACCTCGGGGTTTCCGTCGAGATCGCCGCCGATCCAGCTACCGAACGAGAACGGCACCGGCAGCCCGGGCGCGAGCTTGCGGTACTCGCGCAGCAGCCGCTCGCCCGCGTCGAACAGGCTCTCCTCGAAGAACCAGAGCCCGTGCCGGATCTCGTCGTTGACGCTCGGCCGCTCGCTGCGGACCTCGTCGGTCTGCCAGAGGATCGTGATCTCCTCGGCGAGGGCGTCCTCGAGCTCCTGGCGCTCGTCGGCCGTCAGGTCCGGGTCGTCGTTACGGGTCAGCAAGCCCGCGATCCGCACGTGCGCCCGCAGCATCGTCCGCCGGGTCGCCTCCGTCGGGTGCGCCGTCAGGACGAGCTGGATCGAGATCTGCTCGAGACGCCGCCGGACGGTGTCGGCGGGCACCTCGGCGAGCAGCTCGAACGCCTCGACGAGCGACTCGCGTGGTGTCTCGACCTCCTCGGCATAGGCGCGCCGCCGCCGGATCCGGTGGTGCTGCTCCGCGGTATTCGCAAGCTGGAAGTACGTGGCGAACGCGCGCAGCATCCGCGCCTGCCCGCGCGGAGAGAGCTGCCTGACCGCATCGCGAACGACGGACGGGTCGCCGATGTCGCGCGAGCGGCGAGAGCTCGCGCGGATCTGCTCCTCCGCCGCGAGGAAGCCCTCGCCTTCCTGCTCGACGAGCACGCGTCCGAGCAGCGATCCGAGCAGCCGCACGTCCCGGCGCAGCGGGCCGTAGGGGCCTTCCTCTCGGACGGATTCCGTCATGGGCGCATCTTCGCGACAACCGTGCCGTGCCGGGGCAGGAACCACGATTGCGGGCTGCTGCTCGAACGGCCGAGCGTCATTCCGGGCCGCGCTTTATGCTTTCCCCGTCGCAACCGCTCTCGCCCGAGCGGCGCGCCGTCCCGACATGACCGACATGAGCCTGCCACCGGCCGCCGTCCGGCCGCCTGTTGACCGCGCTGCGGCACATCGCCGCTTCGAGCGGAAACGCATGATCGCGCTCACGCTGATCGCCGCCGTCGTGATCGGCGCGCTCGTCTGGCTGCTCTGGCTGCTCGGGAAGGGCGACGGCGACGGTGTCGCCTATCACTGGCTCACGAGCTTCGACAACTTCCTGCTCGGCGCGGGACGCCTGACGGCATTCCTCGCCGGCTACTTCGCGCTGATCGAGGTGCTACTGCTCGCGCGGCTGCCGTTCCTCGAGCGCTACGTCGGCTTCGACCGGCTCACGATCTGGCACCGGTGGAACGGCCACGCCGTCATCTATCTCGCACTGGCGCACGTCGTCTTCACCGTCTGGGGTTACGCCAAGCAGGACGGCACGAACTGGTTCAGCGAGTACTGGCAATGGCTCACCCTGCCGCAACCGCACGCGGCAAGCTCGATCCCCTCCAGCGGCGGCACCGTCCTGCCGTCGCTCTCGATCGACAGCAACCCGACGACTTCTCCCTACCCGGGAATCATCACCGCGACGATCGGCACCGCTTTGCTCGTGCTCGTCCTCGTCACGTCCCTCGTGATCGTGCGCCGCAAGCTCTCCTACGAGTGGTGGTACGCGATCCACTTCACCGCGTATGCCGGGATCGCGCTCGCCTGGTTCCACATGATCCCGGACGGAAACGACCTGATCGTCGACAAGCAAGCACAGTTCGTCTGGAAGTCGTTCTTCGTGGTCTCACTCGCACTGGTGCTCTGGTACCGGCTGTTCAGGCCGGTCTGGCACACGTTCCGCTTCGGCATGCGCGTCGCCGAGGTGATCCACGAGGCCCCGGGCGTCGTGTCGATGCGGATCACGGGGCGCAACCTCGACAAGCTGCACACGAAGGCCGGCCAGTTCTATTTCTGGCGGTTCTTCTGCAAGGGCTTCTGGTACACGCAGCACCCGTACTCTCTGTCGGAGGCCCCGCACAACGACTCATTTCGGATCACGGTCAAGAACCTCGGCGACCACAGCGCGAAGTTCGGCGAGATCCCGATCGGGACTCGGGTGTTCGCCGAGGGGCCGTTCGGAGTGTTCACCGAGGACAGTCGCACAGTCGACAAGACGCTCCTGATCGCAGGCGGGATCGGGATAACACCGGTTCGCGCGCTGCTGGAGGAGATGGACGGAGACGTCGTGGCGTTGTACCGGGTGGTCTCCGATGAGGACATCGTCTTCTCGGACGAGCTCGACCGGATCGCGGAGAAGACGGGCGCGAAGGTCAACTACATCGTCGGCGACCACGCGAGCGCGCGAGGCCGCGATCTTCTCTCGCCCGCGCACCTGCGGGAGCTCGTCCCCGACATCGCCGAGCGAGACGTCTTCATCTGCGGGCCGGTCGCGATGATCGACTTCATCCTCCCGAATCTGCGAAATGCAAATGTTTCGCGACAACACCTTCACGTCGAACGGTTCGCCCTGTAAGCTGGAGGAGCTGTGCTGCGCAAGACACTGACCACCGTGTTCTGCTCCGCCGTGCTCTTGGCGCTGGCGGGCAACGCCTTCGCGCTCGTCCGGACGGCGAAGTCACCGACGGCGATCAAGAAGAAGGTCGTCTCGAACATCACCGTCACGGGCCCGAACGTCAAGTGCCACCAGTGGGGCTTCATGACGGTTCAGCTGCAGGTGACGAAGACCGTGGTCACGCCGACGGGCGGCAAGCCGGTCGTCACGATCAAGATCACCGGCGTCTCGTGGCCCATCTACCCGGATCACACGCCGAAGTCGAAGTACATCAACGCTCAGGCACTGCCGCTGCTCCAGCAGGAGACGATGGCACTGCAGGCGTCCGCCGGCACGAAGCTCCTGAACATCTCCGGCGCGACCCACACGACCGTCTCCTGGCGCACCTCGCTCCAGGCGGCGCTCGCCAAGGCCGAGACTCCCTAGGTTCGTGAGCGAGCTTCCCGGTCTGCGCCGAGTGGAGCAGATCATGGGGATGCCGATCATCGTCGACGTCCGCGACGAATGCTCCGACGAGACGCTCGACGAGCTGTTCGACTGGTTCCGCGAGGTCGACGCCCGGTTCAGCACCTACAAGGACGACAGCGAGATCAGCCGCCTCAACCGGGGCGAGCTCACCGTCCGAGAATGCCACCCGGATGTCCGCTGGGTCCTGGCGCGCTGCGACGAGCTGCGCGAAGAGACCGGCGGTTATTTCGACGCGCGCTACGAGTCGCTGACGACCGTCGACCCCTCGGGGCTCGTGAAGGGCTGGTCGGTCGACCGGGGCGGCGAGCTGCTCGAGCTGCGAGGCATCCGCAACTACTCGATCAACGCCGGCGGTGACATCCGCATGCGGGGCGCACCCCTTCCGGAGCCCGCCTGGCGCACCGGTATCCAGCATCCGCAGCAGCTCGACCGGATCGCGGCGATCGTCGAGGCGAACGACCTCGCGCTCGCGACCTCCGGCACGTACATCCGGGGCGAGCACATCGTCGATCCCCACAGCGGCGAGGCGCCGTCGGGGCTCCTGTCGGTCACGATCGCCGGGGACGACCTCGCGACGGCCGATGCGTACGCCACGGCCGCCTATGCGATGGGCACGCCGGGAGCGCAGTGGACGGCGCAGCTCCATCCGTATGAGGCGCTCTCGCTCCTCGCCGACGGCACGTCGCTCTCGACGCCCGGCTTCCCGTTCGCGACTGCCTCATAGACATGCCGCTAATACGCGAGCCGAGGCCGCCGTCGTACGGGCTGCAGGAGCGACCAGGCGAGCAGCGTGACGCAGGTACCGAGCGTCACGAGCTGCTCGGAGTTCATCAGCAAGCCCGCGTACTGCTGGTCCGCGAGCGGCGTGAGCCCGAACAGCCCGTGCGCATGGCGGGCGTACGCCGGGTAGAGCGGCGTGGGGCTGAGGAACAGCACGTCGCACATGACCTGGCCGAAGATGAAGAGGCAGCCCGCGACCGCGGCGCGACCCTTCACCGAGAGCCGCCCTCGCCCGGCCGGATCGATCAGCAGGGCCCAGACGAGAAAGCCGGCGAAGACGAAGCTCGCATGCTCGAACGAGTGGAGCCAGGGGCGGCTCAGTGCCGCGTCGTAGAGCGCGGGCACGTGCCAGATCGCCATCGCCGCCGCCCAGATCGCCACCGCGACCGTGGGCGTGCCGAGCCGGTCGACGGTCGCATGAACGGTGGAGTGGCGAGCGGTGAAACGGATCGCGGCGGCCGGGATCAGGAACGCGATCAGCGGGCCCCGCACGGCGAGCAGAAGGAGCGCCGGTGCGGCGTCGCCGATCAGCATGTGCTGGAGCATGTGCGCCGAGAGCAGGTCCTCGTCGCCCGCGGCGTCGAGCGGCGAGACGAGCGCCAGCGTCAAGAGCGCGAGACCGGTGCCGAAGAGCGCTGCCCGGCCCCAGCTCGCGTGGTCCGAGCGGCCGCGCCTCCGCAGCCGGATGAATGCCCGTGCGAACAGGATCGCGGCCACCGCGACACCGGCAAGGACGAGCGGCTCGACGCTCCACGCGGACTCGAGCTGCGCTGCGGTTGCCACTCCCGCCTCAGACTTCGCGCCGCAGGCTCTTGACGCGGTACATCGCCCGGTCCGCAGCCGCCAGCAGGTCTTCCTCGTTCTCGTCGCGCATCTCGTCGATCGCCACGACTCCGATCGAGGCCGCGACCTCGATCGTCTGGTCACCGACCGTGACGATCATCGAGCGGATCGTGTCGGTCGTCTCGGCCGCGATCTCGCTGGCCTGGCGCGGCGTCACGTTGAGCACCAGGGCCGCGAACTCGTCGCCGCCGAGTCGCCCGATCACGTCGCTCGCGCGGAGGCGGCGGCGGAGCACGTCTGCGGTCGAGCGCAGGACCTGATCACCGGCGAGATGGCCGGCCGTGTCGTTCACGAGCTTGAAGTTGTCCAGGTCGAGGAGGAGTAGCGCGCCGTACTCGCCCTTGCGCTCCATCCGGCGGAGCTCGCGGCGCAGGCCATCCATGAATCCGCGGCGGTTCAGCAGGCCGGTGAGCGAGTCGTGGTCGGCGAGCCTACGGAGCTCCCGCTCGGTCTGCTTGCGGTCGCCGATGTCCTCGATCTGGACGACGTAGTAGAGCGGCTCGCCCTCGTTGCCGCGGACGAGCGTCGTCGAGGCGGCAACCCACAGCGCCGTGCCGTCGGCTCGGAGGTATCGCGTCTCGTTCCGCATCTCCTCGGCCTCGTCGACCTGAACGGTCTTGTCCCCCGGGACGGTGAGGTCGGCGAGGTTGAGCGTCAGCAGCTCGTCCGCGTCGTAGCCGAGAAGGTGGCAGAAGGCTTCGTTGACCTGAAGCCACTCGCCGGCCGGCGTGACGAGCCCCATCCCGATCGGGGCGTTGTCGAACGCGGCTCGAAACCGTTCCCCGGCGGCGAGGCCGGCCTCCTCGGCCTCTCGGCGGGCCGTCATGTCGAGACACGTGCCCAGCCAGCCGATCACCTCTCCCGCATCGCTCCGGAGCGCGGTCACGTGGCTCTCGATCCAGGACACCGACCCGTCGGGGCGCTTGAAGCGGTACTCGCAAACCGAGTCCTCTCCGCTCGGACGTTGCCTTCGCCCAGACCTCGAGCGTGCGGCCCTGATCGTCGGGATGGAGCGCCAGGTGCCAGCCGGCGCCCAGCGCGCGCGAGGCGTCGAGCCCGGAGAGCTCGCACCAGCGCTGGTTCACGTACTCGCACTCGCCCGCCGGATCGGCGACGAGGATGCCGACGGGTAGCTGCGCGGCGAGGGCGCGAAAGTCGGAGGACGCGAGCGATTCGACCCCGGACAGAGCGAGGGCCGTGCGGAGGTGGGATACCTGGCTCGTGCTCATCTCCAGACGTTCGCGGGAACGGCGGTAGGGGCAGGCGACGTGCGCGCGGGCGTCGTCTCGAGAGCCTCTTGGGCGGCCGCGCTCTCGAGGGCGAGAACCTCCTCGAGCGCCGACACGCAGCGGGCATCGAAGGCGGTGCCGGACTCCTCGTGCAGCAGCGCGAGCGCCTCCTCGGACGTCCACGCCGGCCGGTAGACCCTTGAGGAGATGAGTGCGTCGTAGACGTCGCACACGGTCAGGATCCGGGTGTCGAGGGCGATGTCGTCGGCAGTGTGGCCGGAGGGATACCCCTTTCCGTCGAGGCGCTCGTGGTGGTCGCGCACGAGTCGGCGCACGGATTCCGAGAAACCGCCGATCTCCTCGATCAGCTTCGCGCCCCATTCGGGATGGTGCTTGACGAGCTCGTACTCGTCGCTGTCGAGCGGCCCGGGCTTCTTCAGGATCGAGTCGGGAACCGAGAGCTTCCCGATGTCATGGACGAGCGCGCCCGTGGCCAGTGTTCGGAGCCGGCTCGACGAGAGGCCGAGCTGCTCGCCGACCTGGACAGCGCGCAGCGCGACGCGGCGCGTGTGCTGCTCGGTGTACTCGTCCTTCTCGGAGAGCCTGAGCGTGATCGCGCGGACGTGCGAGCCGAGGAAGACCTCCTCGGAAGCGACGAGATCGGCCGCATGGAGGTCACCGGCGAGCGGGCGCGAGGAGGCCGTGTGCGCGAGATCGAGTGCGACCGGGATGCCGACGATCAGGATCCCGTCTAGCTCGAACATGTGGCCCAGCCACCAGCCGAGGTCCGAGTAGCCGAGGGTCAGGGACGCCACGAGTGCTGTGCCGAGCCAGATGAGCCCGACCATGACGAGCAGGTCGGCGACGCGGCGCGTGAGCTGGAAGGTGCGCAGAGCACGAAGGGCGAGCACCCCGAACATCACGAGGCCCGCCCCGACGAGAGACATGGCTGCCGGGCTGTTCGCCTTCGGCACCTCCGGCAGGATGCTCGGAAAGAAGAGGCCGAGGGCGCCGACCGAGATCACGAGCGTCAACAGGACGGTCTGCAGGATGAGCAGAGGCTTCACGCCCCGCAGGAACCGCGGCAGCTCGAGCACCGAGAAAGCGAGGATCGTGGCCCCCACCGGGAGCGTCGCGCCGCCGGTCAGCATCACCGCGCCGTACTGGGAGCTCGGGAAGAGCACCCCCGGGGTCGAGATCCCGTGCAACGCGAGGAGCGCCGCCATCACGGCGAACGCCGTCCCGATCACCACCGTGCGCGTGTCGGACAGCCGCGCCCCGATCACGGTCAGCGCCACCGAGGCGGCTGCTGCGCCGAGAGCGGTCATGCCGACCGCGTAGAAATGGACGTCCACCGGGATTGAGACCGTCGTTTGGCCGAACGCCAGCTCGGCGACCGCCGGAAGGAAGGCCACGGTGAACCCGATGAGCAACACCGGACCGAGCTTTTCGCGCATCGAGATCTGCACGAACAGGTTGTCGGCAACCCAGCAGCAAAGCTGTAGAAGGGTCACCCGAGTGGCTTCGATTAGCATCGGGTCGTGCCCGACTACCGGTATCTGATCGTCGGTGGCGGCATGACCGCCGACGCGGCGTGCCGCGGTATTCGCGATCGTGACGCCGACGGGTCGATCGGCCTCGTCGGAGAGGAGCCGGACCCGCCGTACAGCCGCCCGCCGCTCTCGAAGGCGCTCTGGCAAGGGAAGGACGAGAGCTCGGTGTGGCGCGGAACCTCGGAGTTCGGCGTCGATCTCCACCTCGGTCGACGCGTTGTCTCGCTCGACCTGGCTGCTCGCCGGGCGACCGACGACCAGGGCGAGAGCTACGGATACGAGCGGCTTCTGCTCGCGACCGGCGGCCGCCCGAGGCGACTTCCGGGCGACACCGGCGACGACATCGTCTATTTCCGCAAGCTCCCCGACTACCGTCGCCTGCGCGCCCTGGCCGGGGAAGGGGCGTCGTTCGTCGTGATCGGAGGAGGCTTCATCGGCTCCGAGGTCGCGGCGGCGCTCAACACGGCGGGCTGCAAGGTGACGCTGGTCGTGCCCGAAGCCGGGATCGGAGCCAGGCTCTTCCCCGCCGATCTGGCCGAATCGGTCAACGAGCTGTACCGGGGCCACGGCGTCGAGGTACTCCCGGGCGAGCTCGTCTCGGGTGTCGAGCGGGGAAGCGACGGATACTCGGTGCGCCTCGAGAGCGGGCGGACGCTCGCCGCGGACGCGGTAGTCGCGGGCCTCGGCATCCAGCCCGCGACCGAGCTCGCCGAGGCGGCCGGTCTCGAGGTCTCGGACGGGATCGTCGTCGACGAGTACGGCCGTGCCGGCAGCAGCGGCGATGTCTACGCCGCCGGTGACGTCGCACGCTTCCCGTCAAAGGTGCTCGGACTGGACACCCGGGTCGAGCACGAGGACCACGCGAACAGCCACGGCCGTGCCGTCGGGGCCAACATGGCCGGCGCCGACGAGCCCTACACGCACCTTCCCTTCTTCTACTCCGACCTGTTCGAGCTCGGCTACGAGGCTGTCGGCGAGGTCGACGCCCGCCGCGACACGCTGGCCGATTGGACGACTCCGCTGCGAAAAGGCGTTGTCGGCTACCTGGGAGAGGGCGGCCGGCCGCGCGGGTTCCTTCTGGTCGACACGTGGGGGAAGGTCGACGCCGCGACCGCCCTGATCTCCGCAGGCGAGCCGCTCACACACGAGCAGCTCGCCGTGCTGCTCGGCTGAGGCGGGAATCCGAACGCGGACGCCAGGCCGTAGTCCCTGAGGGAACTAGTCGTTTCGGAAGGGAGCCTGAGATGGGTCTAGCAAAGCGGTTTGCGCCGTTCGCGGCGCTCGGAGGATGTGCGTTGGCGGTGGTGATCGGCGCAAGCGGCTCGACGAGCAAGGCGACCGTGAGCACGGCGAAAAACGCCGCGCTCGGAACGATCGTCGTCGGCTCGACCGGGCGGACGCTCTATCACTACCTCGACGATCACGGCAAGAAGATCGACTGCACCGGGGCCTGCGCGACGCAATGGCCGCCGGTGCTGGTCGCGAAATCGGCCAAGCCCGTCGCGGGGGCCGGGATCAAGGCCGGCAAGCTCGGAACGATCACGCGGCCGGACGGCACCGTTCAGGTGACGTACAACGGCTTCCCGCTCTACCGGTTCGCCGGCGACACGAAGAGTGGGCAGGCGAACGGCCAGGGCCTCGAGAGCAGCTGGTACGCGCTCGCTGCCTCGGGCGCCGTCGTCAAGCTCAACACTGCGCCCGCAGCGGGCGGCTCCTCATCCGGAGCCGGCTCGAGCAGCTCGTCTTCGGGCGGCACCTCGGGCTCGACAGGCACGAGCTCGGGCGGCGCCTCCGGCGGAGGCTACTCCGACTATTGAGGCTTCGAGCTGGACTTCTCGATCGTGTCGCTGATGCGGTCCCTGGTGTTCTCGACCGCATCGGCGCCACGCTCGGCGAGGATCCCGCCCAGCGAGCGGAAGAGCCCCGCGCGCGAGACCTTCTTGCCCTCGAGGGGGTTTCCCGACGCGACCGGCTGAACCGGCGCCGCGTGCGGGATGTGCCGCTGAGCCGGCTCGAACGGTGCCGGGGCGGCTGCGGCAGGGTCATACGCCTCGCGCCGGTAGTCCGGCACCTCGGTATCGCAGGCAGCGCAGATCGCAGGCGGCGAGTCCGGATAGATCGGCTCGGCCGGGAGTGTGACCATTGCGCCGCAACCAGGGCAAATTGCCGTCGGAGGAAGCGAATAGTTGCCGAATTGG
Source organism: uncultured Actinomycetota bacterium (assembly GCA_963762215.1). Classification (GTDB taxonomy): domain Bacteria; phylum Actinomycetota; class Thermoleophilia; order Gaiellales; family Gaiellaceae; genus PALSA-600. The sequence continues at coordinate 743,686 of CAVXKB010000007.1, read as the reverse complement.
CTCATACCTCAACGGTAGCACCGGCTGCCCGTGAACCGTGTGCGACGCTCAAAAAACGTCGCGAAGGTCTTGTCGTCCGGCGGCTTCGCACGCTAAGCTGATGGAGACCGCTGTCCCGGGGAGACTATTTCGCATGAAGAGCAGGTTGCTTCTGGTGTCCGCTGTGTGCCTGTCGCTCGTCGGCTTCGTTGCCGCTGCGTCGGCTTCGCCGGCGGGACGAACGCTCCCGACGGCAGGGGTGCTCTCGCCCGGGGTCAGCCTGGGCGGCCTCCAGATCGGCTATACGAAGGACCAGGTCATGACGCACTGGGGGCACAGCTATCGCATCTGCCCGAAGAACGTGTGCAAGGGCACGGACACGGTCTGGTACTACGTCTACGGTGGAAGCGAGCCGCTCGGCGCCGCTGTCCGGTTCAACCCGGCCGGCCGGGTCAACGCGGTCTTCACGCTCGGCTCCCCCGCCGGCTGGCGCACGGCCCAGGGCCTCCTCATCGGTCAGGGCGTCTCCGATGCACAGCGCCTCTACGGCAGCAATCTCAAGTGGTCGGTCTGCATCGGCTACGGCGCGATGAGCATGCGCACCGGCAAGGCGATCACCTCGATCTACACGTCCGGCGAGTCGATCTACGGCTTCGCCATCACATCGCCGGGCACCCCCGTCTGTCAGTAGCGACGCGCGCTCAGGCAGTGGGCAGCGACATGTGGTGGTCGGCGAGCACGGCGAGCGCGTGCTCGTACTTGACCGGCAGGGGCTGGAAGCTGCTGACCACGATCTGGGTCACGCCCGCGCCGTGCCCGACGAAGATCCAGTCCAGGTAGGTCTTGAGGTTCTTCTGGGTCGCCGAGGTTAGCGTCGCGACCACGCGATAGCCGGCGGTCATCGGCTCGACCTTGGCGATCGCGAGCGGGCCGGCGGAGATCACCTTCAGTTTGATGCCCTGAGCCGTGAGCCCCGAGAGTGACTGCTTGGCACAAGTCACGAGCCCTGCGGTCACGGCCTTCTTCCAGTAGGAGCTGGCTTGTGCCGCCGTCGCGTACTCGCTCGTCTCCTGTACGACGAACGGCCCGGCGGTGCTGGCTGCGTAGGTCGGTGTCGAAGCGACTCCGGTCTCGACGATTCCCTTGCCGCTCGGCTGGTAACCAACGCAGCGAACCTGGATCCCGCTCGTCTTCCCCGCTTTCGAGGTCCAGCCCTTGCCCAGGTCGGTGAGCGTGAGGAGGCTTGCCTGTGCGGCGGTGGTGCCCGAGGGCGTGTGCTTCGAGGCCGGCCCGGCGGCAGTTGCCACGCCCGTCGCGGTGCAGAGCAACACGAGAGCGATGGCTGCGAGCCGCTTCATGCTGTCCCATGGTAGCCCGTCGTCGAGCGACTACTCTTCCGCCATGGCCTCGACGTCACGGTCGGACGAGTTCGTCGCACTCGGGCATCCGGGCAACGACCATTTCGCCGGGCTCGAGACGTTCGCGAACCCCGGCGTCGCCGATGTCGAGCTCGTCAGCGACGAGCTGACTGCGGTCTGCCCGATCACGGGCCAGCCCGATCTCTACACGGTCGCGATCGGCTACGAGCCCGACGGGCTCTGCCTCGAATCGAAGTCGGTGAAGCTCTACCTGAGCTCCTTCCGAAACGAGGGTGTGTTCTGCGAGGCGCTCGCCGTGCGGATCCGCGACGACGTAGCCGCCGCGCTCGAGCTCCCCGCCGACCGGGTCAGCATCACGCTCGAGCAGAAGGCGCGAGGCGGCATCACGATCACCGCTCGTGTCTGACGCGGCGGCCGGGCTCGACCCGTTCGACGACGTCTCGCTCGAGCTCCTCCGTACGAGGCACAGCGCGAAATGGACGAAGTACGACTCGGACGTTCTACCGGCGTGGGTCGCCGAGCTCGACTTCGCGCTTGCCCTCCCGATTCGCGAGGTTCTGCAGACCGCTGTCGCGCGCGACGACACCGGGTATGCCGATTTCGGTCGGCTGGGGCAGGCGTTTGCCGGCTTCGCGGCCACACGCTTCGGCTGGCAGGTCGATCCCGAGCGGGTTCGACTCGTCGCGGACATCATGTCGGCGGTCGCAGAGCTGGTGCGCACGCTCGTCGAGCCGGGGAACGGCGTCGTCGTCAACCCGCCGGTCTACCCGCCCTTCTTCCTGGCCTCGCGCGAGGTGGGTCGCACCGTCGTCGAGGTCCCGCTGCTCGAGACCGGAGACGGGTCGCGGCTCGATCTCGACGGCCTCGAGCAGGCGTTCGCAGCAGGGGCGCAGGCCTACCTGCTCTGCCACCCGCACAACCCGACGGGAACGTCATTCCCGCGAGCGCAGCTGGAGGCTGTCGCGGAGCTCGCGGCTGCTCACGGAGTGGTCGTGATCGCCGACGAGGTTCACGCCCCGATGACGATGGCTGGGACGGAGCACGTGCCCTTCCTCTCGATCGGGGATGCGGCCACGGAGAACGGGCTGGCGCTCGTCTCGGCTTCGAAGGCCTGGAACCTCGCCGGGTTGAAGTGCGCGCAGATCGTCACCGCCTCGGACACGATGCATGAGCGGCTGCGGAAGGAGTTGCCGTCCCATCTTGCCTTCCACGCGGGCCATTTCGGCGTGCTCGCGAACATCGCGGCGTACGAGCACGGAGGGGAGTGGCTCGACGCGCTCGTACGGCACCTCGAGCGGAACCGGGCCGCGATCTCGAGGCTGCTCGCCGAGCACCTTCCCGAGGTCGGTTACAGGCCGCCGGAGGCCGGCTACCTGGCCTGGCTCGACTGCCGCTCTCTCGAGCTCGGCGACGACCCGGCCGCGTTGTTCCTCGAGCGTGGGCGTGTCGCGCTCAGCCCAGGGCCGCCGTTCGGTGCTCAGGGGAACGGGTTCGCGCGCCTGAACTTCGGTACGTCCTCGGCGCTGCTCGAGGAAGCGGTTCGCCGGATGGCCGCCGCGGTCGAGCCGGCCTAGCCTCTCAGGCGGTCGCCTGGTCGGCGCGGCCGGCAACCAGCGAGACGGCCGCGCCCACGAGCAGGATGACGGCCGCGATCACGAGCGCGCGATGGAGCCCGTCGCCGAACGCCGTGGTTGCCGCAGCGAGCACCTTGTCCAGGAGGCCCGGGTTCGACGCAGCCGCTGCGGCTGCGACCGGGCTCGACGCGGCAGCCTGAGACGCGTTTGCGGGCAGCCCGCCGCCCGTGACGGCGTGGATGATCACGCCCTGGAAGAAGCCGGGAACGCCGATTGCCGTCAGCTTCGCTCCAAGCTCGTTCACGAGCCGCGCGTTGACCACCGCTCCGAGGATCGCGACCGCGAGAACGCCGCCGAGCTGACGGCTCGTATTCAGCGTCGAAGCCCCCATTCCGGAGCGTCTGGCCGGCACGATCGAGAGCACCGCGCTCGTCACCGCGACGAGCGCGAGGCCTAGGCCGAAGCCGACGAGCGCGAGCGCGGCCGCGAGCGCCCCGACCGACACCGACGGTTTCAGCAGAGCATCGACGATCAGGATGCCGCCGCCGGAGGCCAAGCAGCCGACGATCATCGGCATCCGAGGGCCACGCGACGCCGTCCAGCGGCCTGCGATCAGGCCCGCCACGATCACCGCGACCGCCATCGCCGAGAACTGGAGCGCGATCTTCCACCCCGAGAACTTCGAGACGATCTGGAGATAGAGCGCCGTGAAGAAGAAGACGGCAAAGAGGCCGAAGCTGGTCGCGAACGCCACGAGATTGGCCGCGCTGAAGGTCGGGATGCGGAAGTAGTCGAGTCGCAGCACGGGATCGGGGCTGCGGAGCTCGACCACCACGAACGCGACGAGGGACGCAGCAGCGACGCCGAAGAGCAGCAGGATCCACCAGGTGGTGAACCCTGCGCTCTCGCCCTCGATCACGGCGAACGTGAGGGCCAGGACGGCGACTGCGCCGGCGACCAGGCCGGGAACGTCGATCGACCGGCCTTCCGGGTCGGCGCTCTCCTCGAGCGTCCACGCCGAGGCGGCCAGGGCGATCAGGCCTAGTCCCACGTTGAACCAGAAGATCCCGCGCCAGCCCGCGAAACCGACGAGAACGCCGCCGAGCACGGGACCGACGGCGAGCGAGATGCCCGAGACCGCGGTCCAGATCCCCAGGGCGCGGGCGCGCTGGCGGCTGTCGGGGTAGAGGTGCCGGATGATCGAGAGCGTGCCGGGCTCGGACGCCGCAGCCCCGACGCCCATGATGACGCGCCCGACGATCAGGATCGTGCTCGTCGAGGCGAGCGCCGAGACGAGGCCCCCGCAGCAGAAGAGCGCAACCCCGCCGAGCAGGAGCTTCTTCCGTCCCAGGATGTCACCGAGCGTCCCACCGGTCAGCATCAGGGCGGCGAAAGCGAGCATGTAGCCGTCGACGATCCACTGCAGGCTCGAGACGCCGGCCTTCAGCGACGTCTGCATGTCCGCGAGCGCGACGCTGACGATCGTGTTGTCGAGGAACGTGAGGAAGAGGACGAGGCAGACGGACGCGAGCGCGAGGCTCTTTGCAACCGGCGCCCGCCGCTCCGCCGTCGCCGTCACTTGACGATCGGGTCGGTCGCGGCAGTGAGCACCGACTGCGTCGTCGCTCCAGCCGCGTTCGCCGTTACCGCGACGACGATCGTGTGTCCCGCGTCGGCGGCAACCGGCCTGTACGAGGTCCCGGTCGCGCTCGCGATAACCGTGCAGAGACGGGCGTTCGTGTTGCAGCGCAGCCACGAATAGGCGTAGCTGCGCGGCTTCGACGACCACTGGCCCGTATCGACGTCGAGCTCGCCGCCGACGCGCGCGGTGCCGGAGATCGTCGGCAGGGTGATCGGTGTCAGGACCGAGCCGGCGGCCGCCACGGGGCCGATCAGGCTCGCATACGCGGTTGCCTTGCCGATCGAGTCGGCCGCGGTCAACGCGAGGCCGATCGTCCTGCCGGTGTCCCTGGCGCCCAGCGTGTAGACGTTCTGTGTGGCGCCGGGAATCGCCTTGCAGTTGGCGCCCGCAGGGTCGCAGCGGTACCAGCTGAACGCGAACGCGATCGAGCCGACACCCTGCCAGATCCCGGCCTGCGCGCTGATCTGCTGCCCCACCATCGCGGCGCCGTTGACGGTCGGGCTCGCGGTCGGCAGCGGGCCGTGGACTGCGTGCAACACGACGGGCGGCGTCGCCGTGCTGAACGCGTTCTGGATCGTCGAGCCGTTCGTCGCCTGCACGATCGCGAGCAGCGAATGCCCGGCATCGGCCTTCGCGACGGTGTAGGAGCTGGTTGTGGCGCTTGCTATCGCGGCACACGCGCGGGCATTCTCGTTGCAGCGCTCCCAGCGGTAGGCGAGAGTCGGAGGCGTTGGGCTCCAGTTGCCGGTCGTCACCTGGATCACCTTCCCGACGGCCGGTGGGCCGGTGACGAGCGGCTGGGCGGTCGACTCGAGCAGCGGCCGGGACGGCGCGATCGGGCCGATCAGGCTCGAGAAGGCAGACGCGGTTCCCGTCGAGTCGGTCGCATAGACCGTCAGGCCGAGCGTCTTGCCGATGTCTCTGTTTCCGAGCGAGTAGGTGGGGGATGTTGCGCCGTGCACGGAGAGGCAGCCGGCGCCCGCCGCATTGCAGCGAAACCACTGGAAGTGGTAGGTGATCGCATCGAAGCCGCCCCACGTGCCGCTCAGCCCGGTGAGCTGCTTACCGGCCGCAGCGATACCGAGGACGCTCGGCCCGACCATCGGAACGGGGCCTGCTGCCGAAGCGCCCTGCGAGGTTCCGGGCGCAACGAGGATCGCGGCCGCGGCGAGAGCCGCGGCACCACGAAGCCCCGCTCTCGCTCTAGCTCCCACCCCCGAAGGATACGGCCCGCACCGGGGTCGGCTCCGCGGGATCCGGCTGAGCCGGGGCGGACATCGATTGGAGCGTGCGAGGCTTCGAGCGCGGGAACGGGCGCCCCCGCGGGTACGGCTCGGCGGCGAGCGGCGGATCGTGTGTGACGCAGAACGGCCCCAGCGTCAACGTCGTGCAGTCCGGGTGGTCGCAGATCCGAAGCATTCCGTCACCTCCTACCCGTCTAGTGCGAACTCGAACCAATCGAGTGTGCGGCGCCGAGCTTAGACCAAGGTAAGAGTGTGGGGCGGATATCTGTGGAAAAACCGCAACACGGGGTTGTGCCTCTCCGCGCTGCCCCTGTGCTGGCAGGATGCGGAGGTGGCCGAGACAATCCTTTCCGTTGGCGAGCGTTGAGCGAGACCGTCCCTGACGGGTGGGCCGAGATCGACGGTGCGCTCGAGCGCGAGTTCACGTTCGACACCTTCCCGATCGCGATCGCGTTCGTGAACGCGGTCGCCCGGCTCGCCCAGCGCGAGAACCATCATCCCGACATCCGGATCGCCTACCGGACCGTCACGCTGCGCTGGGTCACGCACTCCGCCGGCGGCATCACCGACCGCGACCGGGATCTGGCGGTGCTCTCCGCCAACATCGCCGGGTAGGCGTTCTTAGTGAGTTCTCAGCCTCCTCCAAGGCTGCTCCAAGGCCGCGCCTATCTGATTCGGTGCGTGACGCGTGCCCGCCTCGTCGTAGCTCTCACCGCGCTCCTGCTGGCCGCGCCGGCCTCCGCCGCGACCGTCGCCAGCGACGTCACGGCGAACTGGGGCGGCTACGTCGTGACCCCGCCGGTCGACCCCGTCACGGGGCTATCGGGCACGTTCTCGACGATCTCCGGCACGTGGGTTCAGCCCACGGCCAACTGCGCGTCGGCGTCGGCGGGCACCCCGACCGCATCGGCATTCTGGGTCGGCCTCGGCGGCAACTCCGAGACCTCGAACGCGCTCGAGCAGATCGGGACGGAGGTCGACTGTAGCGCGGCGGCCCGTCCGCGCTACCTGGCCTGGTACGAGCTCGTCCCGGCGCTCTCGAAGCCCATCAAGCTCGTCGTCACGCCCGGCGACCGGATCAACGCATCGGTGACAGTCTCCGGATCCCAGGTCACCGTCGTCATGCGCAACCTCACACGCAAGACGACCTTCAGCCGGGTGTTGCACATGGCCGCCCCCGACTCGACCTCCGCCGAATGGATCGCCGAGGCCCCGTCCGCATGCACGACATCGGGCACCAACTGCCGCCAGGCGCCGCTCACCAACTTCGGCACCGTCCACTTCTCCCAGTCGAGCCTCACGGACAGCAACGGCCACACCGGCACGATCTCCGATCCCGCGTGGAGCCCCACCGCGCTCACACTCCAGAGCGACATCGCCGGGCCTACCTTCGACCGGTACCGCACACCCGTGACACCCGACCTCGCCACGCCGAGTGCCCTCGGCCCAGCCGGCGCAGCTTCAGCGTCAAGTGGAGCACCGAAACCGGCGCCACGACCGACCCCGGCTATGGGTACGGCGGCTACGGGTACGGCCGATAGCGCCCCGCCGCGGGCCCTCCGGCCTTTTTCTCGCTCGGAGCAACAATTTCTCCTCCACCCGCCCTTGCGGACATGTCCGATCTCGGACTACTGTCCCGCCTGCATCGAGCCGGAGCGCGAGTAGGTCGAAGCTGCTTCTAAGGGCAAGACGCGGAAGGCCGCAAGGCCGGAGGCCGAAGGTCAGTGGAGGCGGTGGACGAAAGCGCCACCGGCTCGATGCGTAATTCATGGGGGAGCACCTTCGGTTCTCCCCCATGGGCCCCCTCTCCGACATCTTTCGCCCGCGCTGTGGGCGGCTTGGCAGCGTCCGCCGGCTCGCGCCTCAGGTGGGCTGCCGGCGCGGTGGTACGTTCGTGATCGGTTGACCGCTGGTTGCTCTAGTTCGGGCGCCGGCTGGGCCGGCACCCGAACCTCAAAGGGCATGAAGGCTGGGTTTTTGGTCACTCGAATGAGCGATCAACGGGTTTGGCTGGGGGGTCGATGCCTCTTGGATGGTTCGTGGGAGAGCTGTGCTTGGGTTGCTGGCTGCGCTGGGGGCTTGTTTCGTCTTGCTTCCGTCGGCTGCGCTCGGGGCGAGGGCTGACCACGCGAATCAAGCGAGTGCTACCGCTGCGCTCGATAGCGGGGTATTCGCTCAGTTGAACCAGATTCGGGTGGAGCACCATTTGCGGCCGCTGAGTTTGAGCCCGGAGCTCAGTCAGGCGGCGCTCGTGCACACCCAGGACATGGTCAGCAAGGGCTACTTCGAGCACAACTCGGCCAACGGGCAGTCGTTCTGGCAGCGGATCGGCCAGTACTACCCGAACAGCAACTTCAGTTACTGGGCGGTCGGGGAGAACATGCTCTGGACGACCGGACAGGCGACGCCGAGCCAGAGCATGGAGATGTGGATGGCGAGCCCCGAGCACCGAGCGAACATCCTCAACCCTGCCTGGCGGCAGATCGGGATCGCGGCCGTCAACTCGCCGTCGGCGCCCGGCACCTACGGCGGGCGCGACGTCACCGTCGTCACGACCGATTTCGGCGTCCGGCGCTAGCGCCCAACACGCCCGGCTCGCGCTTCCATTGGGCATAGTGTCCGTGGATGACCGTCGCCGGCCGCTCCTCGAGATTCCGGGCCCGTGCCGTAACCGGTGCTGCGCTCCTTCTGGCCGCCTGCGCAGCGCTCGCGGGGTGCGGCTCGAGCAAGCAGGCGCAGACGACGACGACCGCGCCCCAGACGACCGCCGCGAGCGCCCCCTCCGACGGGCTGAGAGGCCTCATCCCGACGCCGCTCCCGATCAAGCCGTCGTTCGTCCTGACGAACACGGCGGGGCGGCCCTACAACCTCGATGCCGCGACCAAGGGGAAGCTGACCTACCTCTTCTTCGGCTACACCCATTGCCCGGACGCCTGCCCGGCGACGATGAGCTATCTCACCTACGCGCTGCACCAGCAGCCGGCCGCGATCCGGCGCCAGGTCGCGGTCGTGTTCGTGACCGTCGATCCCAAGCGTGACACCGGGCCCGTGCTGCGGCGGTGGCTCGACCATTACAGCACCTCGTTCGTCGGTGTGACCGGCACTCTGCGCCAGATCGGCGAGGTCGAGCATCAGGCCGGTATCCCGACCGCGATCAAGGACCCGAACGCCGGGAAGAACGCCGGCTACCAGGTGGAGCATTCGAGCTTCCTCTTCGCCTACAGCCCCGATGGGCGCGCGCACGTCGTCTACGCCCAGGGCTTCAAGCCGGCCGACTACGCGCACGACCTACCGCTGCTGCTGAAGTTCCGGTCGCCGCAGGGCTAGGGATCTAGTCGACGCCGGCGACGAGGACGTACTTGACGTCCACGTACTCGTCGATCCCGAAGTCGCCGCCCTCGCGCCCGTAACCCGACTCCTTGAAGCCGCCGAACGGCACGTTCGCAGCGCTCACGAGTCCCGAGTTGGCGCCGACGATCCCGTACTCGAGCTTCTCGGCGACGCGCAGCAGCCGCGCGTAGTCGCGCGTGTGGAAGTAGGCGGCCAGCCCGAAGATGCTGTCGTTCGCGAGCGCGATCGCCTCCTCCTCGGTGTCGAACGGCGCGACCGCGGCGACCGGGCCGAAGGTCTCCTCGTGCGAGATCAGCATCTCGGAGGTCATGTCGGCGAGAACCGTGGGCGCGTAGAACGCGCCGTCGGCGAGCTCATCGTCGTCGAGGCGCGTGCCGCCGGTCAGCAGCCGAGCGCCGTGCCCGACGGCGTCCTCGACGTGCTCCGCGACCTTCTCGACGGCGCGGTCGTCGATCAGCGGCCCGATCGTGACGCCGGGGCGGTCTCCGGGGCCGACGACCATCCGGCTCACCTTCTCCGTGAGCAGCGAGAGAACCTCGTCGTAGACTCCCGCGCTGGACGAAGACGCGGTTCGCGCACACGCAGGTCTGGCCGGCGTTGCGGAACTTCGAGGCGATCAGGCCGTCCACGGCCTCCTCGATCGGGCGCGTCGTCGAAGATGATGTAGGGCGCGTGGCCGCCGAGCTCGAGCGAGAGCCGCTTGACCTGGCCGGCCGAGAGGCGGATCAGCTCCTTGCCGACCTCGGTCGAGCCGGTGAACGAGACCTTGCGAACGCGGCGGTCGCCGAACAGCGTCTCGGCGACCATGCCCGAGGAGCGCGAGGTAAGCAGGTTCACAACGCCGGGAGGCGCGCCTGCGTCCTCGATCGTGCGCAGGATCAGCGCGGCGGTGAGTGGCGTCGCGCTCGCGGGCTTCACGATGCTCGTGCAGCCTGCCGCCATCGCCGGCCCGAGCTTGCGCGTCATCATCGCGGCCGGGAAGTTCCACGGCGTGATCGCCGCGGTCACGCCGACCGGCTGGCGCAGCACGAGCGCGCGGTTCCGCGCATTCTGGGCGGGCACGATCTGGCCGTAAAGGCGCTCGGCCTCGCCGGAGAACCACTCGAAGAAGCTCGCCGCGTACTCGACCTCGCCGGCGGCCTCGGCGAGCGGCTTGCCCTGCTCGGCGGTCATGACAGCGGCGATCGCGTCCTTGCGCTCGCGCATCAGGTCGGCCGAGCGGCGCAGGATGCGTGCGCGCTCGATCGCGGCGAGCGACTTCCACGGCTCGAACGCCGCAGAAGCAGCGTCGATCGCGGCCTCGACATCGGCGCGGCCGGCGTCGGGAACCGAGCCGACCGTGTCGCCGGTCGCCGGGTCGGTGACGTCGAAGCGGCCGCCATCGGTCGCCTCGACCCATTCCCCGCCGATCAGGAGTCTCTCGTGGTGTCCCGTCACTACGGCCACCCCGAGACGATAACGCCTGCTAACGACCTGCGAGAAAGGCCGACGCGTCGGCGCGAAAACCGGCCTTGGACGAGATGCCGCGGGCGGTCGCCTGCAAGGTCGGGGCGAGGCGCACGACGAGATCCTCGACCGAGACCAGCGAACGGTGTACAGCGAGGTTGATCGCTGCGACGACCGCGCCGTCCTGGCCGTGCACCGGGACGGCGATCGAGCGCAACCCGTAGGCGAGCTCCTCGTTGTTGACCGCCAGGCCGCGCTCGCGAACCTGCTCCAACTCGTCGAGCAGAGCCGTTCGCGCCGTGATCGTGTTCGGTCCGCGCTGGGCGAAGTCGACCCTTGCGACCAGCGCCTCGAGCTCTTCCGGGGGCCGGCCGGCGAGGAGAACCTTCCCCATCGAGGTGCAGTAGGCCGGCAGCCGGGACCCGACGTGGAGGTTCAGGTCGATCTCGCGCTGCCCCTGGCTCGCGCTGCGACAGCGCTCGATGTAGAGGATGTCCGCGCCGTCGAGGACGGCCATGTTCACGGTGTGGCCGGTCGTGTCCGAGAGATCCTGGAGGTCGGGCGCCGCGATCTGGCGGAGCTCCATCGAGTTGATCGCGGAGAACCCGAGATCGAACACCCGGAGGCCGAGCCGGTAGCGCCGGGTCGCCCGGTCTTGCTCGAGATAGCCGAGGTTCGCAAGCGTCGCGATGTAGCGGTGGGCGCTCGAACGGCTGAGCCCGACCTCGCGCGCGAGGTCACTCACGCCGAGGAGCGGGCGGGTCGAGGTGAACGCGGAAAGGATCGCGAGGCCGCGTTCGAGGGACTGCGAGGTGGCGGCTTCGCGGGCGGAGGTGACTGCGCTCACACCGGTGTTCTAGCTATCGGAACACCGTCTTGACAAGTGGGACACGAGAGGCGTAGGTTCCCGCTCGCCCCCCGGCACAACGCCCACCTAGGAGGAGTGCATGGCTGAAGGAAGAGGTATTTCGAGGCGCGAGCTGCTCAAGCGCGCCGGCGTCGGCGCAGGAGGGCTCGCGGTTTCGGGCGTAGTGGCGCCTCAGATCTGGGCGGCGCCGCGCGTTTCGGAAGCAGACCAAACGATCAAGATCGGCTTCGTCAGTCCACTCACGGGCCCGGCGTCGGGTTTCGGCGAGCCGGATCCATATGTGCTGGGGCTCGCGAAGACCGCGCTCGCGAAGGGGCTCACGATCGGCGGGACGACGTATACCGTCGAGGTCGTCAACAAGGACGCGCAGTCGACGCCCAGCGTGGCAGCGCAGGTGGCGAGCGATCTGATCCACTCGGAGGGCGTCGATCTGATGCTCACCACGTCGACGCCAGAGGTCGTGAACCCGGTCTCCGACGCGTGCGAGGCCGCCGGGGTGCCGTGCATCTCGACCGTCGTGCCGTGGGAGGCCTGGTATTTCGGGCGCGGCGCCAAGCCGGGCAAGCCGTCGCCGTTCCGCTTCACCTACCACTTCTGTTTCGGCGTCGCGAACTTCTACGACACCTACACGCATCTTTGGCCGCAGGTGAAGACGAACAAGGTCGTCGGCGTGATGTGGCCGAACGACGCCGACGGCAACGCGATCCGCGCCAATCTCGGGCCGCTGCTCGAGAAGGCCGGCTACAAGATCGTCGACCCGGGCGCCTATCAGGACGGGACGAACGACTACTCGGCCCAGATCGCGAAGTTCAAGTCAGCGGGGATCCAGATCTTCAACACGTTCCCGATCCCGCCCGACTTCGCGACTTTCTGGCGCCAGGCCGCCCAGCAGGGGCTGACCAAGCAGATCAAGATCGCCCAGATTGCCAAAACGGGATTGTTCGCGTCGCAGGTCGAGGCGGTCGGCTCGCTCGGCTACAACCTCGCAAGTGGCGCCTACTGGGGCCCGACGTGGCCGTATTCGTCGCCGCTGACGGGCATCTCCAACAAGGCCCTCGCCTCGGGATACACGACCAAGACGAAGAAGCAGTGGAACCAGCAGATGGGGCCGAGCCTCGCACTGTTCGACGTCGGCGTGGCCGCGCTGAAGGCAAGCGGGAACCCGAAAGACAAGACCGCGGTCGCAAACGCAATGAAGACGCTCTCGGTCGCCACTCCGGTGGGTCATCTCCACTGGGGCAAGGGCCCGGTGCCGAACGTCGTCCAGACTCCGATCCCGGGTGGTCAGTGGATCAAGGCGAAGAGCGGCCCGTTCAAGTTCGAATGGGTGTTCTGCGAGCACTCCGACGACAAGAACGTCCCGATTCAGGCCAAGTTGCAGCCGTACTCCTAGACTCCGCGGGATCGTGGGGTCGGAAGAGACACCGATCCTTGCCGCCGCAGGAATCCACCGACGGTTCGGGGCGCTCGTCGTCCTGGACGGAGTGGATTTCAGCGTCGGGGCCGGCGATGCCATCGGCATCGTCGGCCCCAACGGCGCCGGCAAGACGACGTTGCTGAACGTCCTCTCGGGCGCGCTTCGCCCATCGGAGGGCTCAGTGGCGTTCCGCGGCGCCGACGTGACCAGGGCGGGCGTAAGCAAGCGCTGCCGGCTCGGGATCGGCCGTGCGCACCAGGTGCCGAAGCCCTTCGGCGACCTGACCGTGTTCGAGAACGTCTTCGTCGGCGCTGCGACCGGCGGCGGACTTCGCGGCCAGGTCGCCTACGACCGCTGCATCGAGGTGCTCGAGCTTTGCGGCCTGGTCGAGTCCGCCAACCGTCGGGCCGACACGCTCGGCCTCCTCGACCGCAAGAAGCTCGAACTCGCGCGTGCGCTCGGAACCGATCCGGTCGTGCTCCTGCTCGACGAGATCGGAGCAGGGCTTACCGACGCGGAGTCGGACGAGCTCGTCGGAACGATCCGCGACGTCCGCTCCCGTGGTGTCGCCATCGTGTGGATCGAGCACATCGTCCACGTTCTCGTGCAAGTTGTCGAGCGGCTCGTCTGTCTCGACGCCGGCAAGGTGATCGCCGACGGCGACCCACACGCGGTGATGCAGGACGCGGCCGTGGTCGACGCTTACCTCGGAGGCGTAGCGCTGTGAGCTCGTTGCTCTCGGTGCGGGAGCTCGAGGCGCGCCACGGGTTGCTCCCGGCGGTGCGCGGCGTGTCGTTCGATGTTGCGGACGGCGAAACGGTCGCACTCGTCGGTGCGAACGGCGCCGGCAAGACGACGCTCTTGCGCACGATCGCCGGCGCCCACAAGTCTGCGGCCGGCCAGATTCGGTTCGACGGGGACGACGTCACCCGCGTCCGCGCCCACGATCGCCTCCGCCGCGGGATCGCGCTCGTGCCCGAGGGACGCAGGCTCTTCCCCGACCTGACCGTCGAGGAGAACCTGCTCGTGGCGGCTCGCTCCGACCGGAAGGGACAGTGGACGCTCGACACGGTCCTCGAGGCGTTCCCGCTGCTGAAGCCACTGCGCGGCCGGCGGGCGGCCACCCTCTCGGGCGGCGAGCAGCAGGCGACCGCGATCGGACGGGCGTTGATCTCGAACCCTCGTCTGCTTCTGCTCGACGAGGTCTCGCTCGGCCTTGCCCCGATTGCCGTCGAGGCCGTCTACCGCTCGCTGACGACCCTGATCGAAGGGGGCACCACGATCGTCCTCGTCGAGCAGGACCTGAAACGGGCGATGTCGGTCGCGGGCCGCGTCATCTGCATGCTCGAAGGCAGACTCGTTCTCGAGGGCGGCAGCGAGCTGACACGCGAGCAGATCACCGAGGCGTACTTCGGGCTGCGGAAGGCGCCGACGTGACCTGGACGAACGCCGTGATCCAGGGGGTCTTCCTCGGCGGGTTCTACGCCTGCTGGCGTGCGGGCTGTCGCTGATGTTCGGGCTGATGCGAATCGTCAACCTCGCTCACGGCGATATCGCCGTGCTCGGCGCCTATCTGATCACCGTCGTGCTCGACCACTGGGGCGTCTCGCCGTTCATCGGATTTGTCGCGGTCTTGCCGATCATGCTCGCGCTCGGCTACCTGCTCCAGCGCGTGATCCTCGAGCGGAGCCTCCGCTCCGGCGTGCTCGTGCCGCTACTGACGACGTTCGGGCTCGCAATCGTGATCCAGAACCTGCTGCTCGAGAAGTTCTCGCCGGACGTCCGCTCGCTCGGTGGCGACGCGGGCTGGATCACCACCGCGAGCTGGCAGATCACGAATCAGATCTCGATCCCGGCGATCGGAGCGCTCGCGCTCGTCGTGGCGATCGCGACGCTCGGGGGGCTACAGCTCTACCTCTCACGAACGCCCTCGGGTCGCCGGATGCGCGCGACCGCGCAGGACCCCGACACCGCCGAGCTCGTCGGGATCGACTCGCGCTCGGTCTACGCGTGGGGGACCGCGATCGCGGTCGGCACCGCGGCGCTCGCGGGGATGTTCCTCGCGATGCGCTCGACCTTCGACCCCTATGCGGGATCGACGCAGCTGATCTTTGCGTTCGAGGCTGTCGTGATCGGCGGCCTCGGCTCGCTGTGGGGAACGCTCGTCGGCGGGATCGTGCTCGGCGTGTCGCAGACGATCGGCGCCCAGATCGACCCGCAGTACTCGATCCTCGCGGGCGACCTCGTCTTCCTCGCGGTCCTGGCCTCCCCGCGGGGCGGCATCTTCCGGGCACGGATTGCCTCATGAGCAGCACACTCCGCGTCCGCCGCTGGAGCAAGCTCTCGGCGGGTTTCACCGGATCGTTCTCGGCGTTCGTCGTCGCGCTGATCTTCGTCCCGGTGCTGCTCTCGGAGAACGCGACCGCGAAGATGACGACGCTGCTGATCCTCGTACTTCTCGCGGCGATGTGGAACGCCTCGCGGGCTACGGCGGTCTGGTCTCGATCGGGCAGCAGGGCTTCATCGGCCTCGGCGCCTACGGCACGGTCTGGCTCTGCAACCACGGGATGAACCCGTACCAGGCGATGATCGTGGCGACCGTTCTTCTGCGGCGCGATCTCACTGCCGGTCTCGCTGCTCGTCCTTCGCTTCCGCGGCGCGCAGTTCGCGATCGGGATGTGGGTCCTCGCCGAGGTGGCCGCGATCCTCGTCTCGTTCGACCAGTCGCTCGGGGCCGGCACGGGCACCTCGCTGATCGAGCTCAACTACTACTCGCCCGGCGCGCGCCAGGAGTACACCTACTGGCTCACGCTCGGGATGGCGGTGTTCTTCCTTGGAGTGCTGTTCGTCCTCCTGCGCAGCCGGCTCGGCTCCTCGCTCCAGGCGATCCGGGACAACGAGGAGGCGGCTGCGTCGGTCGGTGTCCGTGTCGTCGCCTGCAAGCGGATCCTGTTCGTCCTTGCGGCGGCAGGCTGCGGAGGCGCCGGGGCGATGACCCTGGCGAACACGCTCTTCATCGAGCCGACGTCGATCTTCGGCGTGAACTGGACCGCCTACATGGTCTTCATGGTGCTGGTCGGCGGCCTCGGTACGTTCGAGGGGCCGATCATCGGGGCGATCGTCCTCTTCCTGATCCAGAACCACTACAGCTCCGGCGGCGCCTGGTACCTGGTCGGGCTCGGCGTCGCCTCGATGCTGTTTGCGCTGCTGCTCCCGCGCGGGCTGTGGGGCACCGTCCGCGACCGCTTCAAGATCCAGCTGCTTCCGGTGGGGCATCAGCTTTCGGGCGTTGCCTCCCCCCAGATTCCGGCTCCGGCCGAGGAGACTTCGTGAACGCGACCGTTCTACGACGCGAAAGGAGACAAACGTGACCAGCGTTGAGACTGAGGTACGGGAGCTCGCCCACTACATCGGCGGGGAATGGGTGAGCGCCGGCGGGACGTTCGAGGACAGAGATCCGTTCACCGGCGAGACCGTCGCGAACGCAGCGGCCGGAACGCGCGCGGAGGCAGCCCAGGCGGTGGCGGCAGCGGTGGCGGCAGCGCCCGGCTGGGCGGAGACGGTGCCGGCGGAGCGCCAGCGGATCTTCCTCGCGGCCGCGGACATCCTCGAGAGCCGGCGCGACGATGTCGTCTCGTGGCTTGCGCGTGAGACGGGCTGCACGTTCGGGTTCGGCATGTTCCAGATGGGGTTCGTGCCCGGGCTGTTCCGCCAGGCCGCGGCGCTTGCCTATGCGCCGCTCGGCACGGTGATCCCGTCCGACCACCCGGGGACGGTGGCGATGGGCATCCGCAGGCCGGTGGGGGTCGTCGGGGCGATCGCGCCCTGGAACGCAGCGCTGATCCTCTCTGCGCGCTCGATCGCGGCCCCGCTGGCCCTCGGGAACACCGTCGTCCTGAAGCCGTCCGAGTGGTCGCCGTACTCGGGCGGCCTGCTGTGGGGCGAGATCTTCGCCGAGGCGGGCCTTCCCGCGGGCGTGTTGAACATCGTCACGCACGCGCCTGGCGAGGCCGGCCCGATCGGCGACGAGCTCGTCGAGAACCCGGCCGTGCGACGGATCAACTTCACGGGGTCCTCTTCGACCGGGCGTCGGCTGGCCGAGGCGGCCGGCCGTAACCTCAAGCGCGTGCTGCTCGAGCTGGGAGGATCGAACCCGCTGATCGTCCTGGCCGACGCCGACCTCGAGTACGCGGTGGCAGCCTCGGCGTTCGGCGCGTTTCTTCACCAGGGCCAGATCTGCATGTCCGCGCGCCGGATCATCGTCGAGCGGCCCATCGCCGAGGAGTTCGTCGCTCGGCTCGCCGCGAAGACCGCGGGCCTCAAGGCAGGCGACCCGAAGGAGATGGACACGATCATCGGGCCGCTCATCACCGAAAGCGCGCTCGCGACGGTGCAGAAACGGGTGACCGACGCGGTCGCCGGTGGAGCAAAGGTGCTCGCAGGTGGAGAGGCGGTCGGCCCGTGCTTCCAGGCGACACTCGTCAGCGACGTCCCCGCCGGCTCGGAGCTCGCCGACCTCGAGACCTTTGGCCCGGTGGCAGCGATCGAGATCGTCGACAGCCCGGAGGAGGCGGTCGCCAGGGCGAATGCGACGAGCTATGGGCTCTCGTCCGGGATCATCACGTCGAACCCTGACCGCGGCTTCGCGCTTGCTCAGCAGATCGAGGCCGGGATCGTGCATGTCAACGACCAGCCGGTCGGCGACGAGCCGCAGATGCCGTTCGGCGGGGTGAAGGACTCCGGCTTCGGGCGCTTCGGCGGCCAGGCCGTCGTCGACGAGTTCACCGAGCTCCGCTGGATCACGGTGCAGAGCGGAACCCATCCATTCCCGTTCTGAGCCGATGGCCGAGCTCCTCACACTGGCAGATGCAGTTGACTCGTTGGTCGAGGACGGACAGACGATCGCGCTCGAGGGCTTCACGCACCTGATCCCGAATGCCGCCGGTCACGAGATCGTGCGGCAGGGGCGCCGCGACCTGACGCTCGTGAGGATGACACCCGACATCGTCTACGACCAGATGATCGGGGCCGGCTGTGCGCGGAAGTTGATCTTCTCGTGGGGTGGAAACCCGGGCGTGGGCTCGCTGCATCGCTTCCGCGACGCAGTCGAGCACGACTGGCCGGCTCCGATCGAGCTCGAGGAGCACTCGCATGCGGGGATGGCGGCGGCATACGCGGCAGGCGCGGCGAACCTGCCCTTCGCCGTGCTGCGGGGCTACCGCGGCACCGATCTGGAGTCGCGCACGCGGGTCGCCCGGATCGACTGCCCGTTCACCGGCGAGAGGCTCTCCGCCGTGCCCTCGATCCGGCCGGATGTCGGGATCGTCCACGCGCAGAAGGCCGACGAGCGCGGCAACGTCCAGCTCTGGGGGATCACCGGCGTCCAGAAGGAGGTCGTGCTCGCCTCGGCACGGTCGATCGTCACGGTCGAGGAGATCGTTCCCGAGCTCGAGGCTCGGCCGGGCGCAGTGGTGCTGCCGGGCTGGGCGATCACGGCCGTCGCCCTCGCGCCCGGAGGCGCGCACCCGTCGTACGCCCACGGCTACTACGAGCGCGACAACGCCTTCTACGTCGAGTGGGATTCGATCAGCCGCGACCGCGACCGGTTCGGCGCCTGGATGCGGGAGCACGTCTACGAAACGGCCGACATCGCATGACCGCGATGGCCGAGGCGAGCACGTACACGGCAGAGGAGATGATGGTCGTCGCCGCCGCGCGCCGCCTACGCGACGGTGTCACGTGCTTCGTCGGGATCGGCGCGCCGAGCCGCGCAGCGAATCTCGCCCGGCGGACGCATGCGCCCGGCGTCGTCCTGATCTACGAGAGCGGCACGATCGGCGCCAAGCCTCAGCACCTGCCGCTGTCGATCGGCGACGGCGAGCTCGCGGAGACCGCGGACACGGTCGTCTCCGTGCCGGAGATCTTCGCGTACTGGCTTCAGGGCGGCCGCATCGACGTCGGTTTCCTCGGCGCGGCGCAGATCGACCGTTACGGCAACCTGAACAGCACCGTGATCGGCGACTACGAGCATCCCGCCGTGCGGCTGCCGGGCGGCGGTGGGGCACCCGAGATCGCGGCGTCGTGCCACGAGACCTTCGTGCTGCTCACGCAGTCGCGGCGGACGTTCGTCGAGCAGCTCGATTTCCGCTCGACGGTCGGATTCGGAGACGGGATCGGCAGTCGCGAGCTGCTCGGGTTCTCCGGCGACGGGGTGACGGCGGTGATCACTGATCTCGGCGTGCTCGAGCCCGACCCGGGTACCTGCGAGCTCGTGTTGACGAGCCTGCACCCAGGCGTCGATGCCGACGCGGTGCGCGCCGCGACGGGCTGGAAGCTCCAGGTGTCCGAAACGCTTCTCGAGGGCGCGCCGCCGACGGAGCGGGAGCTTTCTGCGCTGCGCGGCTTCAGGACGATGGAGAATGGCGTCTGATGGCCGAACGGCTCGCAGAGGTTGTGGACGGGGACGGCGTCGATCCGCCCTATCTCCACGAGGAGTACGTGTCCACGAGGCTTCGCGCGCCTGCTCGTCCGCTGCTGCTCCTGCCTCTGGCACTGGGGGATCTCGGCGCCCCTGTCTACGGCGACGACCTGACCGAGTTCGACCACGATCTGACGTGCCGCCACGACGGCCGGCCGCAGGGTCAGCGGATCGTCGTCAGCGGGCGCGTGACCGACGATGACGGACGGCCCGTACGCGACTCGCTGATCGAGATCTGGCAGGCGAACGCGTCTGGCCGCTACCGGCACGACTCCGACCGCCACGATTCGCCACTCGACCCGAACTTCGACGGCGCCGGGCGCTGCCTCACCGACTCGGAGGGGCGATACCGCTTCGTGACGGTGAAGCCCGGCTGCTATCCATGGCCGAACCATCCGAACGCCTGGCGCCCGGCACACATCCACTTCTCATTGTTCGGTCGTGCGTTCTCGCAGAGGCTCGTGACGCAGATGTACTTCCCGGACGATCCACTGTTTCCCTACGACCCGATCTTCGGCTCGATCCGCGACCCGAAAGCGCGCGAGCGGTTGATCTCGCGGTTCGATCTCGAGACGACGATCCCCGACGAGGCGCTCGGGTTCGTCTTCGACATCGTTCTGCGCTCGACGCCGTTCGAGGACGAGGGCCACGACGAATGAGCGCGATCACGCCGTCGCAGACGGTCGGGCCGTTCCTGCACATCGCCCTCGGCCCGGTCGCGATGCGGGACGGCGGTGTGCGGATCCGTGGGCGCGTGCTCGACGGCGCCGGAGAGCCCGTCCCGGATGCGCTGGTCGAAGTCTCGGCGCCGAGCGGATACTTCGGCCGCAGTGACACCCGGAGCGGCGGCTTCGAGGTGGCCGCGGTCAAGCCCGGCCCGCGGGACGATCAGGCTCCGCATCTCGCGGTCAGCGTGTTCGCGCGCGGGCTCCTCAAGCGCGCGGTGACCCGGATGTACTTCCCCGACGAGGTCGAGGCGAACGCCGCCGATCCGGTGCTCTCAGGTGTCGAGGAGGAACGCCGCTCGACGCTCATCGCGGTTCCGGAGCCTGACGGCTCGCTTCGTTTCGATGTCCATCTCCAGGGGCGCGGCGAGACCGTGTTCTTCGCGCTGTGACCTTCGATGCCATCTTCGTGCCGGGGGAGATTCGCGCAGCGGTGTCGGATCGCGCCTGGGTCGAGGCGATGCTCGAGGTCGAGAGAGCTCTGGCGAACGCCGAGTCGCTAGCCGGGGTGGTTCCGGCGCACCTGGCGGGGTCGATCGCCGAGGCGTGCAGGATCGAAAGCTTCGACGTCGCGGCGATCATTGAAGCGGGCGGCGGTCGTGGGCAATCCTGCCGAGCCGCTGGTGCGTGCGCTGCGGGAGGTGGTCGGCGGCGAGGCGGCGGACTACGTGCATTACGGTGCGACGAGCCAGGACATCGTTGACAGCGCGGCGATGCTCGTCTCCCGGCGGGCTCTCGGGCTGATCTGCGAGGAGCTCGAGGGGGTTGCTGCGGCGTGCGCCGGGCTCGCCGAGACACACCGGCTGACGCCGATGGCTGCCCGGACGCTTCTGCAGCAGGCCGTGCCCACGACGTTCGGTCTCAAGACCGCTGGGTGGCTGGTGACGGTTACGCGCGCGCTGATCCGGCTGCGGGAGCTGCGCGAGAAGCTTCCGGCCCAGCTGGGCGGCGCAGCAGGGACTCTCTCGGCGCTGGGTGCCGAGGGTCCGCAGGTGGCGGATTTCTTCGCCGTCGAGCTCGAGCTTGCGGAGCCGGTGCTTCCGTGGCACGCCGATCGCGCGATCGTCGCCGAGCTCGGGTCGGCACTCGCGCTCCAGGCAGGGGCGTGCGCGAAGATCGGATACGACATCGCTCTGCTCGCGCAGACCGAGGTGGGGGAGGTGCGTGGAGCGGCCCGGTCAGGGCGGCTCCTCGACGATGCCGCACAAGCGGAACCCTGTCGGATCGGCTCTTGCGGTTGCGTGCTACAGGCGCGTTCAGGCGGCATCCGGCGGTCCTCACCGGCGCTCTCGTGGCCGAGCACGAGCGCGGCGCTGGGAGGCTGGCAGGCCGAGTGGGGAGCGCTTTCCGACGCGCTTGCCTACGCAGGCGGCGCTGCTGCTGCGATCGCGCCGGACGCTCGACGGGATCGAGATCGATGTGGGGCGGATGCGTGCAAACCTCGAAGCGAGCGCGATGAGCGAGCGCCTCACATTTGCGCTTGCGCGGACGACCGGGCTCGCCGAGGCAAAGGCGTCGGTCGCCGCCGGCGCACAGCGAGCATCGTCGTCCGGAGGCGACTTCCGCGAAGAGATGGCCGGAGTGCTCTCCCCGGAGGAGCTCGACGAGATCTTCGATCCGGCGACCTATCTCGGCTCCGCCGGAGTGTTTGTCGACGAGGCCCTGGCGTTCTACGCTCAGTGCGGCGGATGAGCGATCACGATCGCGGCATGGAGGTTCGGCGCGAGGTGCTCGGCTCGGACCACGTCGATCGCGCCGTCGCGCGGACAACGTCGTTCACCGCCGACTTCCAGGATCTGATCACCCGTTACGCCTGGGGCGAGATCTGGACGCGCCCGGGCCTCGACCGCCGCATGCGCAGCGCGATCACCCTCACCGCGCTCGTCGCGGGCGGTCACCATGAGGAGCTCGAGCTCCATCTCCGCGCTGCGCTCCGCAACGGCCTGACCGAGGAGGAGATCAAGGAGGTGCTGCTCCAGAGCGCGATCTATTGCGGCGTTCCGGCTGCCAACTCCGCCTTCGCGATTGCTCAGCGAGTGCTTGATGAGGTCGCTTCCGAGTGAGCCGTCCCGTCGTGATCTCAGCCGTGCGGACGCCGATCGGGCGATACGGCGGTGGCCTGTCCGGGATCCGGCCTGACGACCTCGCGGCGATCGCGATCGCCGCTGCGGTCGAGCGGGCCGGGGTGGAGGCCGACGAGATCGAGGATGTCTGGCTCGGTTGCGCGAACCAGGCCGGTGAGGACAACCGGAACGTGGCTCGGATGGCGGTGCTGCTCGCGGGTCTGCCGGAATCGGTTGCCGGTGTGACCGTGAATCGGCTCTGCGCCTCGGGGCTCTCTGCGGTGGTCGGAGCCTGTCACGCGATCGCCGCTGGAGACGGCGATCTCTTCGTCGCCGGCGGCGTCGAGTCGATGTCGCGGGCGCCGCTCGTCACTGCGAAGCCCGACAAGCCGTTTGCGCGTGGCGATCGAACGCTCTACGACACGGTGCTCGGCTGGCGGTTCCCCAACCCGCGGCTCGAGGCGATGTTCCCGCTCGAATCGATGGGTGAGACGGGCGAGAACGTCGCCGAGCGCTGGGGCGTCTCGCGCGAGGATCAGGACGCCTTCGCCGCCGAGTCCCAGCAGCGCTGGGCGGAGGCGCAGGAGCGCAGGCCGATTCGCGAGCCGAGCTCGTGCCGGCGGGCGAGCTGGAGCACGACGAGCATCCGCGACCAGGCACGGATCTCGAGCAGCTCGGGTCGCTCGAGCCGGTGTTCCGGGCAGGTGGCACGGTTACCGCGGGAAACGCGAGCGGGATCAACGACGGCGCCGCCGCGCTCGTGATCGCCTCCGAGGAGAGGGCGCTCGCGCTCGGAGTCGCGCCGCTCGGTGCCTATGCCGGCAGCGCTGTCGCCGGCGTCGATCCCCGCGTCATGGGGATCGGACCGGTGCCGGCTGTCCGCAAGCTGCTCGCCCGCGCCGGGATCGACGTCGCGGATCTCGATCTCGTCGAGCTGAACGAGGCCTTCGCGTCGCAGAGCCTCGCGGTGATTCGCGAGCTGGGGCTCGATCCTGCCCGGGTCAATGTCAACGGCGGCGCGATCGCCCTCGGACACCCGCTCGGGATGAGCGGCGCCCGGCTCGTCGTGTCGCTGCTACACGAGCTCCGGCGCCGAGGCGGTCGCTTCGGGCTCGCGACGCTTGTGCGTCGGTGTCGGGCAGGGCCAGGCGGCGCTGTTCGAGCGGCCCGGGCGCTGATGCGCACCCAGGTCGGGATCGTCGGGGCCGGCCCGGCAGGCCTGACCCTCGGCCGCCTGCTCGAGCGGGCCGGGATCGAAGCGGTCGTGATCGAGAACCGCAGCCGCGAGTACGTCGAGCAGCGGATCCGGGCAGGAGTGCTCGAGCAGGGCACGGCCGACCTGCTCGTCGGCGCCGGCGTCGGGGACCGGCTCCAGCGCGAGGGCATCGTCCACCACGGCATCGAGCTCCAGTTCGACGGTGAGCGCCACCGGATCC
Source organism: uncultured Actinomycetota bacterium (assembly GCA_963762215.1). Lineage (GTDB taxonomy): Bacteria > Actinomycetota > Thermoleophilia > Gaiellales > Gaiellaceae > PALSA-600. The sequence goes on along the minus strand of CAVXKB010000007.1, from coordinate 720,084 downwards.
CGCTCAGCGAGCTCACGGGCGGTCGCTCGATCGTCATCTACGGCCAGACCGAGGTGGTCAAGGACCTGATCGCCGCCCGGATCGAGACCGGCGCGCCGCTGCTCTTCGAGGTCGACGATGTCGCAGTCGAGGCGATCGACACCGAGCGGCCGCGCATCCGATTCACCCGCGCGGGCGTCCGCGAGGAGCTGGAGTGCGACGTGATCGCCGGCTGCGACGGGTTCCACGGCGTCTGCCGCCCGGCGATTCCCGCGGGCGTGCTCCGCACCTACGAGCGCGACTATCCGTACGGCTGGCTCGGCATCCTCGCCGCGGTCGCGCCCTCGAACGACGAGCTGATCTACGCGAATCACGAGCGCGGCTTCGCGCTTCTCAGCCTGCGCTCGCCGGAGCTCTCGCGTCTCTACATCCAGTGCCGGCCCGACGAGGACATCGCCGAGTGGCCCGACGACCGCATCTGGGAGGAGCTGCAGACCCGGCTCGGGATCGACGGCTGGACGCTCGCCGAGGGGCCGGTGCTCGAGAAGGGCGTGACCGGCATGCGCAGCTTCGTCGCCGAGCCGATGCAGCACGGACGCCTTTTCCTCGCCGGCGACGCGGCGCACATCGTTCCCCCGACCGGCGCGAAGGGGCTCAACCTCGCGATCGGCGACGTCGCGCTCCTCGCCGAGGCGCTCGTCGCGCTGGTTCGAGAGCGGCGACCGGAGCGGGCTCGACGGCTACTCCGAGGCGTGCCTGCGCCGGGTCTGGCGCGCCGAGCACTTCTCGTACTGGATGACCTCGATGCTCCACCGCGACGACGAGGCCGGCGACTTCGAGCGCAGCTCCAGCTCTCGCAGCTTCGCTACGTCACGACGTCGACGGCCGCCGCGACGACGCTGGCCGAGAACTACGTCGGGCTCGCGCGGGTCTGATCCCCGGCGAGCTCCGGGAGCGTCCTCGCAGGCTTACTCCGCCAGTGCGTAGTGCTGGAGCGCCACGACGACCGTGCCGAGCCGCTGCCCGCGCGCGGTCAGCCGGTACTCGACGCGCGGCGGGCGCGCGTCGACGATGACCCGCTCGAGCACGTCGGCGCCCTCGAGCTCGAGCAGCCGGCTCGCGAGCGTCGCAGGCGGGACCGAGCCGAGCATCTGCAGGAACTCGTTGAAGCGAACCGCGCCCTCGTGTGAGGCGACGAGGATCGAGACCGTCCAGCGGCGCTCGAGGAGGCCCGCCGCCTGGCGGACCTCCTCGGGCAGCGGCGAGCAGCTACGACACCGCATGGATGCCGGCCTGGGCGCGGGCGGGCTCGAGCGCGAGCTCGAGCACCTCGCCGAGAGTCATGACCGGGTGGAACGTGAGCTCGTTGCGGACGTCCTCGGGGATGTCGTCGAGGTCGGCGCGGTTGCGCTCCGGGATGATCACGTCGGTCAGGCCGGCGGCGTGGGCGGCGATCGCCTTCTGCTTGAGCCCGCCGATCGGCAGCACCCGGCCCTGGAGGGTGACCTCACCGGTCATCCCGACCGTGTGCTTCACCGGTCGGCCGGTCAGGAGCGACGCGAGCGCGGTCGACATCGTGATCCCGGCGCTCGGGCCGTCCTTCGGGATCGCCCCGGCAGGGACGTGGACGTGGAAGCTCGAGCCCTCGAACGCATCCTCCTCGAGGCCGAGCTCGTCGGCGTGCGAGTGGATGTACGAGAGCGCGATCCGCGCCGACTCCTTCATCACGTCGCCGAGCTGGCCCGTCAGCACGAGGCCTTCGCTGCCCGGCATGGACGTCGCCTCGACGAAGAGAACGTCGCCGCCGGTGCCGGTCACGGCGAGGCCGGTCGCGACGCCCGCGACGGCGGTGCGCTCGGCCGCCTCCTGGTAGAAGCGCTGCTTGCCGAGCGCGTCGCGGAGCGCGGGCTCGTCGATCTCGATCGGCAGCGTGACGTCGCCGGTCGTGAGCTTCGTCGCGGTCTTCCGCAGCACCTTGCCGAGCTCGCGCTCGAGCTGGCGGACGCCCGCCTCGCGCGTGTACTGGGAGACGACGAGCTCGAGGGTCTTGTCGCCGATCTCGACCTCGTTCTCGAGCAGGCCTGCGCGGTCGCGCTGGCGCGGCCAGAGGTAGCCGCGGGCGATCGAGACCTTCTCGTCGACCGTGTAGCCGTCGAAGCGGATCACTTCCATCCGGTCGAGCAGCGGGCCCGGGATCGTGTCGGCCACGTTCGCGGTCGCGATGAAGACGACCTCGGACAGGTCGAGCTCGACGTCGAGGTAGTGGTCGCGGAACGAGTGGTTCTGCGCTGGGTCGAGCACCTCGAGCAGTGCGTCCGAGGGGTCGCCGCGCCAGTCGGCGCCGACCTTGTCGACCTCGTCGAGCAGGATCACCGGGTTCATCGTCTTCGCGTCGCGCAGAGCGCGCACGAGCCGTCCCGGCAGCGCGCCGATGTAGGTGCGGCGGTGGCCGCGGATCTCGGCCTCGTCGCGGACGCCGCCGAGCGACATCCGGACGAACTCGCGATTCAGCGCGCGGGCGATCGACTCGCCGACCGACGTCTTGCCGGTGCCGGGAGGGCCGATCAGGGTCAGGATCGCGCCCGAGCGCTTGTCCTCGGCGATGCCGCGCTCCTGGCGGAGCTTGCGGACGGCCAGGTACTCGACGATGCGGTCCTTGACGTCCTCGAGCCCGGCGTGGTCGGCGTCGAGCACCTCGCGTGCGTAGACCGGGTCGAGCCGCTCCTCGGAGCGCTTTCCCCACGGCACGGCGAGCAGCCAGTCGAGGTAGGTGCGGATCATCGACGACTCCTCGGACTGGTCGCCCATCCGCTCGAGCCGGGCGGCCTCGCGCTCGGCCTGCTCGCGGACGGCGTCGGGCATGCCGGCCTCGGCGATCTTCGTGCGGTAGTCCTCGGCGACGGACGCGTCGTCCTCGCCGAGCTCCTTGCGGATCGACTCCATCTGCTTGCGCAGCACGTACTCGCGCTGCTGCTTCGCGGCGCCTTCCTCGACGTCGTCGCGGATGCGCCGGCGAACCTGCAGCTCGGCGAGCCGCTCGCGCTGCAGCCGCAGCGCCAGCTTCAGCCGCTCGACGACGTCGACCGCCTCGAGCAGCTCGATCTTCTGGTCGAAGTCGACATCCGGCGCGTAGGCGACCGTGTCGGCGAGCGTGCCGGTCTCGCGGATCGCGCGGACGAACGCCGAGATGCGGCCGTCGTCGCCGCGCAGCTCGAGGATCTCCTCGACGGTCGCGCGGTACTCGCGTCTCGAGCTCGCGGGTCTGGACGCCCGGCGGCTCCTCGTCGGGCCGCTCCACGACCTCGACCCGGAGGTGGCCCTGCGGATCGGTGTGGGCGGCGCCGAGCTCGGCGCGATGCAGGCCGTTCAGGCTCACGGCGCGGCCGCCGCCGGGCAGGCGCACGCGCTCGCCGACCTCGGCGACCGTGCCGACCTTCGCGTACTCGCCTTCGTGGCGCGGCACGAGCAGCACGCGCTCCTCGTCATCGCCGACGTCGACGGAGATCGTGACGTTCATGTTCGGGAAGACGACGAGGTCGTCCAGCGGTACGAGCAGCAGCGAGCTCACGCGATCACCAACTTTCCAGTTGAAAGCTTCCGTTGAAAGCTACGTCTCATATAGTAGCTTCAACTATTGAAGCTACGGCTCTATTCCCGGGCTAAGCGCTAGCGGGCGAGCTCGAGCCGGCGCTCGAACCGCTCGACGCGGCTTCCGCCCGTCACCTTGGCGGCGCGGCCCGTGTAGGCGGGATGGCACTGCGAGCACGTGTCGACCGTCAGGTCGCCGGCCGTCGAGCGCAGCACGAACGTCGTGCCGCACGTCGAGCAGGAAGCCGTGCCCAGCACCGTCTCGGGATGAATTCCCGTTCTCATCTTCAGGCTCCTTTGTTGCTTGCGCAAGTTAAAACGCTGTGCGGCGTCTTCTATTCCGGAACGAGGACGTACCCCTCGCCGCGCACCGTGAGCAGTCGTCTCGGCTCGCCGGGGTCCGCCTCGATCTTCCGCCGGAGCGCGGAGACGTGCACCTCGCAGGTGTGCTCGTCGCCGACATGCGAGCTGCCCCAGAGATGCGCCATGATCTCCCGGCGCGAGAAGGTCTTGCCCGGCGCGGCGGCGAGCAGGCAGACGATCTTGAACTCGGACGGGGTCAGGAGAGCGGTTTTCCCCTCCACCGTCACTTTGTCGGAGACAAGATCGATCACGAGCCCACCCACGGTCAGCGTCGTGCGCTCGTTCGCGTCGCGGTCGAGATCGCGACGGCGTAGCAGGGCCGCAATTCGGCTCATCAGTTCCGCGGCGGAGAAGGGCTTGGTGACGTAGTCGTCGGCGCCGACCTCCAGCCCGTTGACGAGGTCGAGCTCGGAGTCGCGAGCAGTGAGCATGATGATCGGCACGGCGCTTGCCGCGCGGATCCGGCGGCACGCCTCGACGCCAGAGAGCTCGGGAAGCATGAGGTCGAGGATGATCAGATCCAATTCGCTGGAAAGAGCGGTGTCGACCGCCGACTCGCCGTCGGACTCGACGACAACCTCGTACCCCTCGCGGGTGAGCGCATAGCTGAGGCCCTGAACGAGCGAGGGCTCGTCGTCGACGATCAGGATACGGGGGCTCACTGGGCCTCGCCTGCCGGCAGGACGATCCGGACGGTGGTGCCGCTCGAAGGCTGTGACGCGAGGCTGATCTCCCCGCCCAACGCTGCGACGGATTCGTGGGCGATGGATAGCCCGAGCCCGAAGCCGCCCGGGCTGTCTCTCGGCGCGATAGAAGCGCTCGAAGATCCGATCCTGCTTGTCCGCCGGTATGCCGTGCCCCGTGTCCGCGATCTCGATCACGACCGAGCCGTTCTGTCGCGCGCCACGTAGGCTGACACCGCCGTGGTCGGTGTTCTGGACCGCGTTCGTTGCAACGCTCGACAGGGCCTGCTCGAGGAGGTCGGTGTCGGTTGCAAACGCAAGAGCCGGCTGGCAGTCGACGGAGATCCCGACTCCATCACGGGCCTGAAGCGACGCGGCGATCTGCTCGAGGAGCGGGCGGAGCTCGACCTGCGCAAGCCGGGGCGGCTCGTCGCGCAACTCGGCTCGCGCGAGGACGAGAAGGGCGCGCGTCAGCCGGGTCAACCGATCGGCCTCGCGCGCGATCACATCGAGGAAGGCATCGCGAGCCGAACGATCGTCCTTTGCCCCGGTCCGGAGCATCTCGACGGCGGTCACGATCGATGCGAGGGGCGTCCGGAGCTCGTGGGCGGCGTTCGTGGCGAACTCTCGCTGGACGCGCTCGTTGTGTTCGCGCTCCGTCTCGTCGAGGACGACTACGATCGCGCTGTCGCTTCCCTCGCTCGGCGGAATCCCGGAAATGAGGAAAGTCTTGTCATCCGTCACGACGCGGAGATGACCTGGGATCCCGATCGAGAAGAGATCGACGGCGATGCTTCGGATAGCGGCAGTTGTCGGCGAGTGGAGGTCCCGAGTGCCTCGAGGGAGTCGCCGACTCCGAGCAGCTCGTGGGCGCGATCGTTGGCGAACTCGATCTTCAGCTCCCGGTCGACGAGCAATACGCCTTCGTTCAGCCGGTCGAGCAGGCGCTCGAGACGATCGCGGTCGCCCTCCAATGCCCGGAACAGATCCTTGAGCTGCGTTTGCATCTGCTCGATCGAGAGCGCGAGGCTTCCGACCTCGTCGGGGAAGTTCGAGGTCACCTCGACACCGAAGTTTCCAGCGCCGATGTCGCTGGCCGCACGGGCGATTCTGGCCAGGCGCCGAGCGGTGAAGCCGGCGATGAGTAGACCGAGGGCGGCACCGACGCCGAATGCGATCAAGGCGGACTGGAGGTATTCGGTTCGCACGATCCCGAGCTGTTGACGAAGCTCTGGCCGCAGCGAGTACGCGACGAGGGCTGCGCCGGCGCCTCGATGGATCGGTAGCCCGATCGTGTAGCTGGAACCGTCGCGGCGACCGTGGATGTAGCGGTAGCCCGAGAGCGCGGTCCTCAGTGCGTCGTGTCCGCCTGTGACCTCATCCCATTGAAGCCCAAACGAGCGGGGTCCGGAGATCTGCCGGCCCTTGCTGTCGAACACGAAAATTGCCAAGTGCTGCGCCTCGGCAATTCTCATCGCGTGGCGCGCGACGCCCTCCGGGGTCTTGTTCGCCTTGAGGGACTCGGCTGCCGCAACGCTGTTCCCGAGGGCGAACTCCTTTCCATACCGCCGGAACGCTTGCTCGGAATGCGCGCTCAGCAGCGCCACGACCGCGACGGCGGTCAATGCAGCGACCCCGGCGAAGGCGAGTCCGAGCCACCATCGCATACCTATGAAGCCGGGCCGCATGCGCATCCCTCAAGTTTCGCTGAAATCGTGACCTCGACCGGCAAAAGTGCATGCTCAAGATTTCTTGCGCTCGGGCGCGAATCTCAAGATCTCCTCAGAAGTCGAACGATCTCAAGAACTCTTGCGGTTGCACGCTCATCAATGGACTAGGTTCACAGTGCATCGACCATGCGATGCCAGTAATCATTGGTTGCTACTTGTGCAGAAGTGCAGTCAGCGGCAGTGGAAAGGGAGTCGGTTCGATCTCATGACCCCAGCGCAGTTCGCTCTGGATTCTCGTGTGGAGTCTCGACGGAAGGCCATTGTCGCCCGGCTCGATCCGACATAGATCGAGCCAACCTCTACCCAGAGAGAGCCTGGAGCGGTGATGTCGCTCCAGGCTCTCTGCTTCCGTTTGGCGAGCTGAGATAGCAAGCTCAAGATTTCTAGCGTAGTTCCCCTTATTTACTCCAAACAATTATGCTCGTTGGCGGCCGACGACGGGTAATCGATAGTGCTCATACGCGCCCGCCGCGCCGTAAGCATTCGTTGATCATCAATGGAGGATGGTATGGCGAATAGTCTCAAGATCAAGGTGAACGGGCTCACGCATGGTGTGAGTGCGAGCCTTGATACTCCGCTGTTGTACGTGCTGCACAACGAGCTCCATCTGCATGGCCCGCGGTTTGGTTGTGGTCTGGCGCAGTGTGGCGCATGCTCGGTGTTGCTGGACGGGAAGGAGATCCGCTCGTGCGTGACCCCGGTCGCGGCGGTCAGCGGGAAGAACATCACGACCTTGGAAGGGCTGCCGGCTTTGTGGGCGGCGCAGCGGGGCACCTCGGCTGCTGCTCCGGCTTTGCATCCGTTGCAGCAGGCGTGGATCGACGTTCAGGTGCCGCATTGCGGCTACTGCCAGAACGGGATGATGATCCAGGCTGCCGATCTGCTCGCGACGACGAAGAATCCGTCCGAGGATCAGATCCGCACGGCGATGAACGGACATCTCTGCCGTTGTGGGACGTATCCGAGAGGCCGTGACCGCGATCCAGAAGGCCGCGGCCGTGATGGCAAAGGCAGGTGCGTGATGACGGGTCTGATGCATGAGAAGGAGTTCTCACGCAAGAGCTTCGTGAAGGGCGGCGGCGCTCTCATCGTCGGCTTCAGCGCTCTTGGCGCTCTCGGAGCCGGTAGGGCTGAGGGCGCGACCGGTAACACGCCGTTCGCGCTGCGCGGGCCCGGTGATTTCCTGCCCGACCTGCAGGCGGTCGACTCGTGGATCGCGGTGCGGGCGGACAACTCGATCATCGTCACTCACGGCGAGACGGAGCTCGGTCACGGCACCCCGACCGGCATCCTGATGCTCGTCGCCGAAGAGATGAACACGAACATGGATCAGATGATCTATGCGCACCCGGAGACGTGGCTGAACGCGACCGGCGGCGGCGGCGGCTCAGGCGGCATCTCGAAGCGGCTCGACTCAGACCCGTGCGGCGGCTGCGTACGCGAAGCAGGTTCTGCTCGGCCTCGCGTCGACGAAGCTCGGCGTCCCCGTGGCGAATCTCTCGGTCTCGGGCGGTGTCGTCACCGGCGGATCGGGAAGCGTGAAGTACGGCGACCTGCTCGGCGGGAAGCTGTTCAACTACACGATGTCGACCGCGACCAGCTCGGCGATCCCGGGTGAAGGGATCACGAAGCCGGTCAGCCAGTACAGCCTCGTGGGCAAGTCGGTTCAGCGGATCGATATCCCGGCGAAGGTGAACGGCACCTACACCTACATCCATAACGTCCGGATTCCGAACATGCTGCATGCTCGTTCGGTGCGGCCGCGTGGGGCGGGTGCGAATACCTCGGTGAATCATCAGCCGCAGAGCGTCGATGCGTCCTCGATCGCGCATATCCCGGGCGCTCAGATCGTTCAGATCGCCAACTTCCTCGCTGTCGTTGCTCCGCGTGAGTACGACGCGATCCAGGCTGCTGCGCAGCTGAAGGTTGTGTGGAAGAACGATCCGAAGTTCACGCCGTCGGGGAACTACTGGTCGTGGATGCGTCAGGCCGGCGACACGAACACCGTCAACCCGGCCCGCTACACCGCGGATACGGGCGGCGTCCCCGCCGCGCTGGCCTCGGCGGCGCACAAGGTGACGGCGACCTACCGCTACCACTACAACAACTTCGTCCCGATCGGCCCGCACGCGGCGGTCGCGGACATCAAGTCGAATAGTGGAATTGTCTACGTGCAGGGTCAGTCTCTGCAGGGTCTCCCGCCGAACTTCGCCACCATGCTCGGCTCGCAGTTCACGCCGGGCTCGGTGCGCGTGATCTGGTACGAGGGTGCGAGCTCCTTCGGCGGCGGCCAGCAGGGTGAGGCCGGCGAGCAGGCTGCGATCATCTCGCAGTCGATCGGTAAGCCGGTGCGCCTCCAGTGGATGCGCTGGGATCAGCACGGCTGGGACAGCTACGGCCCCTCCCACCAGTACGACGTCACGATGGGCTGCGATGCGAACGGCAAGATCACGGTCGCCGACTGGACCGCTTACGGCCAGGCCGGCTCCACGATCGACACCACCAAGGAGCTTCTTGGTACCGCTGTTTGGCCCGCAGCACCGGCCTCGGGCGGCCCGACGCCGTCGGATACCGGTATCTACGGTGCGACCGGCTACGGCTCGTCGTACATCTTCCAGCGCAGGGTCCTGGCCAAGACGCAGCCGCTGTACGGCGGCTCGCTGAAGATCAGCGCTCTGCGTGCTCCGAACGCTCCGCAGTCCTACTTCGCCAGCGAGCAGATCGTGGACGAGCTCGCACACGCCGCGGGGATGGACCCGGTCGCGTTCCGCAAGCTGAACATCGACGGGACGAGCCTGCTCGGAACCCGTTGGCTCCAGGCGCTGGACGCCGCAACGATCGCTGCCGGCTGGAAGCCGAAGGTGGCTGCGTCCAACCTGCAGAGCGGCAACGTCGTCACCGGCCGCGGCGTCGGCATGGGGACGTTCGCGTCCAGCCAGTCGGTCGTCGTCGCCGACATCCAGGTGACCAAGAGCACCGGCAAGATCCTCGTCAAGCACCTCTACATCTCCCAGAACAACGGGATCACGATCAGCCCGTCGCTCGTCACCAACCAGATGAGCGGCGCCGCGATCCAGGGCCTCTCACGGGCGATGTGGGAGATGCCGACCTGGAACAAGGACCGCGTCACGAGCCTCGACTGGGTCTCCTACCCGATCCTGCGCTTCGTCGAAAGCCCGAAGGTGACGCTGGTCAACGCGCACCCGAGCGAGTACGTCACAGTCACCCCGGGAGACATGACCCCGGACGTCAGCAAGGGCAACACCAACGCGTTCAACAACGGCCAGCTGCTGACCGGCTCGGGTGAGCCGCCGTCGACGGCAGTCGGCTCAGCAGTCGCGAACGCCTTCTTCGACGCCACGGGTGCCCGCATCCGCCAAGCACCGATGAGGCCTCCCGTCGTCAAGGGCGCACTCGAAGCGGCAGGCGTCAAGTAAATCCGACTGTTGTCACGATCAACTGCGGGGGCCGAAAAGGCCCCCGCAGTTTTTCATGCACCTTGAAGATTTCTTGAGGTGGATTCTCAGCGGATCTTGCGGTTGGTGTTTCGCGTACGTCCTATCGTGGTGTGGTGCTGTTGGTTTGTCGAAGCCGATCCGGGTCGGATCAATTCCACAGCGTGCTTCCGTTGTCGAAGTGATCTCTGTCTTGACAGAGGGAGGATGGATCTATGGCGAATAGTCTCAAGATCAAGGTGAATGGGCTCACGCATGGTGTGAGTGCGAGCCTTGATACTCCGCTGTTGTACGTGCTGCACAACGAGCTCCATCTGCATGGCCCGCGGTTTGGTTGCGGTCTGGCGCAGTGTGGCGCATGCTCGGTGTTGCTGGACGGGAAGGAGATCCGCTCGTGCGTGACCCCGGTCGCCGCGGTTAGCGGGAAGAACATCACGACCTTGGAAGGGCTGCCGGCTTTGTGGGCGGCGCAGCGCGGTACCTCGGCTGCTGCTCCGGCTTTGCATCCGTTGCAGCAGGCGTGGATCGACGTTCAGGTGCCGCATTGCGGCTACTGCCAGAACGGGATGATGATCCAGGCTGCCGATCTGCTCGCGACGACGAAGAATCCGTCCGAGGATCAGATCCGCACGGCGATGAACGGGCATCTCTGCCGTTGTGGGACGTATCCGAGAATCCTGACCGCGATCCAGAAGGCCGCGGCCGTGATGGCAAAGGCAGGTGCGTGATGACGGGTCTGATGCATGAGAAGGAGTTCTCACGCAAGTCGTTTCTGAAGGGCGGCGGCGCTCTTGTCGTCGGCTTCAGCGCGTTCGGCGTACTCGGCGCCCGCAAGGCATCCGCAGCCAACGGCCTGACCCCATTCGGTCAGCGCGGGCCAAGTGACTTCCTGCCCGACCTGAACCAGATCGACTCGTGGATCACAGTGAAGTCGGACAACACGGTGATCGTCACGCACGGCGAGACGGAGCTCGGCCACGGTACCCCGACCGGCGTCCTGATGGTTGTCGCCGAAGAGATGAACCTGAGCATGGACCAGATGATCTTCGCGCACCCGGAGACGTGGCTGAACGCCACGGGCGGCGGCAGCGGCTCGGGCGGTATCGCGAAGCGGTCCACCCAGATCCGTGCCGCATCCGCCTATGCGAAGCAGGTGCTGCTCGGCCTCGCCTCGGCCAACCTCGGCGTGCCTGTCGCGAACCTGACGGTCTCCGCCGGCGTCGTCAGCGGTGGAGGAAGAGCGTCAAGTACGGCGACCTGCTCGGCGGCAAGCTCTTCAACTTCAACATGGGGTCGACGAAGCAGACCACCGCGATTCCCGGTGAAGGCGTCGCGAAGCCGGTGAGCCAGTACACGGTGATCGGGAAATCGTTCCCGCGGATCGACATCCCGGCGAAGGTCAACGGCACCTACACCTACATCCAGAACGTCCACATCCCGGGCATGCTGCACGGGCGGCGTCGTCCGGCCGCGCGGGCAGGCGCCACCACGGTGGAGAACGACACGCCGCTGAACATCGACGAGAGCTCGATCAGCCACATCCCGGGCGCCCAGGTCGTGAGGATCAACAACTTCATCGGCGTCGTCGCACCGAAGGAGTACGACGCCATTCAGGCCGCGGCGCAGCTGAGAGTGACGTGGCTCACATCGAAGGGGTTCCCGCAGGGATCCGGCAACTTCTGGTCGTGGCTCCGCCAGGTCGGCGACGCCGACGCCCAGAGCCCCGCCAGGTACACGACGAACGTCGGCAACCCGACGACGGCGCTTGCGGGAGCGGCGAAGCAGGTCAGCGCCACGTACAAGTATCACTACAACAGCTTCATGCCGATCGGCCCGCACGCCGCGGTCGCGGACGTCAGTGCGAACGGCGGAACCGTCTACGTCCAGGCGCAGGCCCTACAGGCGCTGCCGGGCAACCTCGCCGGCATCATCGGCACGGTCACCGGCAAGACGCCTCCCGCGGAGAACGTTCGGGTCGTCTGGTACGAGGGCGCGAGCTCGTTCGGAGGAGGCCAGACCGGTGAGGTGAACGAAGAGGCCGTCGCGCTGTCGGCAAAGCTCGGGAAGCCGGTGCGCGTGCAGTGGATGCGCTGGGATCAGCACGGCTGGGACCACTACGGCATGGCGAACCTCTGGGACGTCACCATGGGTGCGGACGCGAAGGGCAACATCGTCGCGGCCGACTGGACGACGTACGGGCAGGCGCAGAGCAACATCGACGAGATGAAGCGCCTCCTCGGGACAGCCACCTGGCCCGCGACTCCGGGAATGGGCGGAATCGCGCCGTCCGATTCGGCGGTCTACAACACGAGCCTCGCGATGAAGAACCGGCGGGTGCTCGCGAAGACCCAGCCGCTCTACGGCGGAGCGCTGAAGTGCAACTACCTGAGAGCACCGAGCGCGCCGCAGCAGTACTTCGCCAGCGAGCAGATCGTCGACGAGCTAGCGCACGCGTCGAACATGGATCCAATCGCGTTCCGCCGGCAGAACATCGACGCGACGACCCTCGCCGGCGCCCGGTGGCTCGCCGTTCTCGACGGCTCTACGATCGCAGCGGGCTGGAAGCCGAAGGTGGCCAATTCGGTCGCGCAGACAGCCAACATCCGCAAGGGCCGCGGGTTCGGCTTCGGGCAGTTTGCCTCGAGCCAGGTGGGCATCGTCGCGGACGTCGAGGTGAACATGAAGTCGGGCAAGATCCTCGTCAAGCACCTGTACATCGCCCAGAACAACGGGATCACGGCGGGACCCCAGTTGGTCGCGAACCAGATGAGCGGCGCGGCGATTCAGGGTCTTTCGCGGGTGATGTGGGAGCAGCCGACGTGGAGCAACGAGCGGGTCACGAGCCTCGACTGGGTCTCCTACCCGATCCTTCGGTTTGCCGACACCCCGAAGGTGACCCTCGTCAACGTTCACCCCGGGCAATACGTCACCGTCAATCCGGACCTCAGTTCGGGCGGCCTCGAGACGAGCGTCGCCGCGGGAAACACTGCGGCGTTCAACGAAGGCTGGATTCTGACGGGCTCCGGAGAACCGCCGACTGCCGCGATCGGATCGGCGGTCGCCAACGCGTTCTTCGACGCGACAGGTGCTCGCATTCGCCAGGCGCCGCTCAGGCCTGCGACGGTCCGCGGGACGCTCAAGGCGGCAGGAGTCGTGTAGGGCCGCCCCAGTCCCGCGACAGATGTGGCGTGGAGGTGACGCTCCACGCCTCGTGAACGGCACTCGCCAGCCGTTCTCCTAGGAAGAACGGAGTGGTCCGAGACACTTCGGGCCACTCCGTTCTTGTTAAGGGGTTGTCCGCGCTCTTTTTCGAAGCTCTGTCTCGATCCTGAAGTTTTCTTGAGCCGTTTGCTCAACGAATCTTGCGGCAGCATTTTTCGGAGAGTCATATCGTGGTTTCGTGCCGCAGTTGGCCTGGCGAGCCGAGTTTGCCTTGCGGCCTTTCAGATCCCGATATGTGACAGAGGGAGGATCAATGGCGAATAGTCTCAAGATCAAGGTGAATGGGCTCACGCATGGCGTGAGTGCGAGCCTTGATACTCCGCTGTTGTACGTGCTGCACAACGAGCTCCATCTGCATGGCCCGCGGTTTGGTTGCGGTCTGGCGCAGTGTGGCGCATGCTCGGTGTTGCTGGACGGGAAGGAGATCCGCTCGTGCGTGACCCCGGTCGCGGCGGTTAGCGGGAAGAACATCACTACCTTGGAAGGGCTGCCGGCTTTGTGGGCGGCGCAGCGGGGTACCTCGGCTGCTGCTCCGGCTTTGCATCCGTTGCAGCAGGCGTGGATCGACGTTCAGGTGCCGCATTGCGGCTACTGCCAGAACGGGATGATGATCCAGGCTGCCGATCTGCTCGCGACGACGAAGAATCCGTCCGAGGATCAGATCCGCACGGCGATGAACGGGCATTTGTGTCGCTGCGGGACGTATCCGAGGATCCTGACCGCGATCCAGAAGGCCGCGGCCGTGATGGCAAAGGCAGGTGCGTGATGACGGGTCTGATGCATGAGAAGGAGTTCTCACGCAAGAGCTTCGTGAAGGCGGGCGGCGCCCTGATTATCGGGTTCTCGGTTGCTGGGGCAACCTTTGCGGGGAAGGCGTCGGCCAATTTCCAGCCACTTCGCCCACCCCGGCGGGCTTCAATCCCGATCTGAATCAGGTCGATTCGTGGATCACGATCAACGCGGATGAGACCGTGGTGTTGAAGACGAGCCAGATCGAGGTCGGCAACGGGATCACGACGGGTTTCCTGCAGGTTCTTGCCGAGGAGCTCGACGCGGATATGTCGCAGATGCGGTACGGCATGTTCAATCAGGCGAGCCATACGGTTGTCGACACCTGGGTCGCCGGCTCGACGGGCGGCGAGGGTGGCTCGAACGCGATGTCGGGCACTGGGCCGAAGGTCCGCAACGTCGGGGCGCTTGCGCGTCGGGCGCTGCTCGGCCTGGCTTCGACGAGCCTCGGCGTCCCCGCGGCGAACCTCACGATCGACAAGGGCGTCATTTCCGGCGGTGGAAAGAGCGTGTCGTTCGGCCAGTTGGTCGGCGGCAAGCTGCTGAACGTCAAGGGTGCGAACACCGCCTTGCAGCCGGGTGTCGCGCCGGCGAAGCCGTTCAGCGCCTACAAGACGGTGCTGAAGGATCCGAACCCGGTCACCCGGATCGACATTCCGGACAAGGTGTCGGGAAAGTACACGTATGTGCAGCAGGTCCCGGGTTCCGGGGATGCTCCACGGCCGCATGGTTCGCCCGCGTGGTCAGGGTGCGTATCCGTACAACTCGAACGTCCCCGTGAGCATCGATGCATCGTCGATCTCCCATATTCCGGGCGCTCAGGTCGTGCATGTGAACAACTTCGTCAGTGTTGTTGCGCCGAAGGAGTATGACGCGATCCAGGCGGCTGCTCAGCTCAAGGTCGTGTGGAACACGAACCCGATCCTTCCCGGGACGGGCAACCTGTGGAAGCACTACCGCGACATGGACGCGCAGGGGAAGATCCCTGCAACAGTCGGGAGCACGCTGAAGGGCAACGTCGACGTTGCCTTCGCCGCGTCGGCCCACACGGTCTCGGGGAGCTTTGCTCACCATTACCAGGGTCATATGCCGATCGGCCCGAGCTGTGCGATCGCCGATGTCACTGCGACGGGTGCGACGATCTGGAGCAACACGCAGAACGTGTACAGCCTCAACTCGGATCTCGCGAACGTGTTGTCTCCGCTGTCGGGTAATCAGATCCGGGTTATCTTCTATGAGGGCTCGGGGTCGTTCGGCAACGGTTGTGTCGCGTTCGACACGGCCGAGTCGGCGGCGATCATGTCGAAGGCGCTCGGCAAGCCGGTGCGTCTGCAGATGATGCGCTGGGACGAGCATGGCTGGACGCATTACGGGCCGGCGAACCTCTATGACATGCGTGCTGGTGTCGATGCCAACGGGAACATCACGGCGTACGAGGCGACCGGGTTCGGTCAGGGCGGAACGTCGATCTACACCGGCCGCGAGCTCGCGGGCCCGGTCGGCGCTCCGACCCCGACGTCCAACGCCATCCCGACCAAGGTCAACGGCGGGGGAGCCAACACGGAAAACAGCTCGCCCTGGATGAAGGTGTCACAGACGAACTACAAGCTGATCAGCAAGCCGATCGATTCGACGATGGGCATCTTCCACAGCGGCCCGCTGCGTGCTCCGGGGGCCCAGCAGATGACGTTTGCCGATGCGCAGACGATCGACATGCTCGCAGTCGCCGCAGGCAAGGACTCGCTTGCGTTCCGACTGCAGAACATGCAGACCGACCCCACGAACCAGCGATGGGCGGCGGTGCTCCAGGCAGCGGCGACAGCGGCCGGTTGGAAGCCGTGGGTCTCCGGCTCGAACCTGAGCAAGGAGAACGTCGTCACGGGGCGTGGTATCGCCAACAGCCATCACGGCGGGGCGTACGCGGCCTGCGTGGTCGATATCCAGGTGAACAAGAAGTCGGGCAAGATCCTCGTCACGCATATCTATGCGGCGCAGGACTCCGGCTTCGCTGTGAACCCGAGCCTGATCTACAACCAGATGATCGGCAACGTGATTCAAGGCACGAGCCGTGCACTCTGGGAGGAGGTCACGTTCAACAAGAACAACGTCACCTCGATCGACTGGGTGAGCTACCCGATCCTCCGCTTCAAGGACCATCCGAACGTGACGAACGTTCTTGTCCAGCGGACCGATCAGCCGTCGCTCGGCTCCGGTGAGCCGGTCACGTGCCCGCTCACGGGCGCTATCGCGAACGCGTTCTTCGACGCCACGGGCGTGCGCCTGCACGAAGCGCCCATGACGCCGGGACGCGTGCGGGCGACGCTGAAGGCAGCGGGCGTCATTTAGCCCTCGCCAGCGGTAGACCTCAGGGGCCCGGGAAACCGGGCCCCTTTGTTTCTCGGACAGATTTCATCCATCCCGCCCGGATGTGCGAATAGATTCATTGAGAATATTGACCCCTGCCGGCTCTTTGTCTATCCTGCGGGCGACAACCGCGTTCACCCATGTCCAGAGAAACCTTCCACACGACGTACCGAACCGAGCGCCTCGCGTTGGCAGCCATCGTGCAGCCGGGCAGGAGCGCGGAAGTCACGAACGATCGTCGGGTCGGTCGGATGCCGGCCCTCGCCGGGGGCGCGCAGGCTTAGTAAGTGAGCCATAGTGCGACTTCTTCGAGGGCGACCCACCGGGTCGCCTTCTTCGTTTCGGGACCAGATTCCCCCCACGATTTCAGAGAGGTGATGCTCAGCTTGAGAAAACAGAGAAGGGCTCGAGGCCCCGCCTGAGAGAGAAAGGTCCTCTGTGCGACGCGCACGGTTAAGCGATCGTAAAACACGACCAGCTTTAGCCTGCAATTTTTCATTCGTAACACGAGCGCCGGGCTCCAAAGCTCCTCCACGTAGGACGGTCAACCCGCAGTTGCGCAAGCTGCGGCCGCCGGTCCAGGGTCGAAGAGCAGGCGAGTGGCATGAACAACATCGTTCGCGAGATGCGGGCGTGACAGAGCAACACGAGGTGGCGTAGACAGCGCCGTGGCGTCTTGCTCGGGGACCGTCTGCGGTTCGGAGCGCGGTAGGGGAGCGGCTGTCCCCGTGAGCCTCATGAGCTCGAGATCGTGGGTTCGAATCCCACCCGCGCCATTACGGAGCTCCTTGGTTTCGGGGGGTAGCTCAGGGGCAGAGCGCTCGCCTGTCAACGAAACGGTGCCGGTTCGAGTCGGGTCGTACCCGCTTCAGCCGCTCGAGACGACCCCCGAGGCGACGCCGCGTTCCGGGTCGTACGGGGTTCCGCGGCAGAGGCCCCACAGCCCGAGTCGCGCGCTCCTCGCGTGCAATGCGAGCCGCTCGAGCAGGCCGGCGAACCGGCCCCTTCGGGAGTCGTAGAAGTACGGCGCAGCGGCGCCGATACGAACGAGCTGCACGTTCACGTTCAGCCCATCCCGGACGCGGACGACGTAGCGCAGGAGCCTCCCGTACTGGTCGATCGAGTCAGTTGCCGGCTCGCGATAGAGCCTCACGAGGGTCCCGGGAGGCAGGAGGCGCTTTGTGATTGCGGACGCCTGCTCTCCGTAGCACTCCGGGGTGAAGTACACCTCGGGAGTGTCGATCTGCACGAGCCGGATCTTCTTGCCGTTGGTCAGGTCGACGGTGTCGCCGTCGGCGACGTGATCAATGCGGCCGGTCGTCCAACCGGTCGACGGAGCGGTCCCCGACGCGGGGAGCGCCCACGCGCAGGCGCACAGAGCAACGAGGAGCAGCGGCCGCAGAGGCATCGCTCCGGAGACCGTACCGGCTGGAGCGGCCATGGCTTAAATCGACAGCAGCATCCCGTTCGTGGTGGCCGTGATGTAACGGCAGTATCCGAGGTCGTGAGCCTCGCAATGCCGGTTCGAATCCGGTCGGACGCCCTGCTCTGAGCGCTGCGCGCTGCGCTCCTCGAGCTTTACTTGACGACCAGGGTCGCCGCCATGCCCTTGTCCTCGTCCTTCCCGACGGACGAGTACACGTGATACGTGCCCTTCGCGAGCGTCAGGAAGCTCACCGTGCTGCCTTTGCGGATGGTCAGCGTCGACCCGAACTCGTACTCGCCGTTGTGCTCGAGGCTGACGTTGTGGGGTGCCGTCGAGTTGTTCGTGAAGAAGATCTCGATCAACCCGGGCTTCGCCGACACGGTCTTCTGACCATAGGTGTGGGCCCCCTGGGCGACGGAGAGCTTCACCATCCCGCCCGGGCTCGGTGCTCCTGCCACCGCAGTGGCGACCGCGAAGGCGGACAGCAGCGCCGCTGTGGCGCCGACAGACATGAGCATTCGCATCTCGATTCCAACCTTTCGTTGCTTACCGGGACAAGCGTTCGACATGACGAGAGGTTGAAGGGCCGCGATGAGAGAGCTGTGAGCGGTCCAGGTCTCACTCGTACGTGCGGACGCTGAGCACTGGTGACCTCCGCGGCTGTGAAGCCGCCGCCTTGCAAGCGGCCGACGCGGGTTCGACTCCCTCCTTCTCCATGATCTGTGCTGATGAAGTCACTTCCACACCGTCGCTTGCTCACGATCCTCGTTGCGGTCGGAGTTGCGGTCGCGTTCGCCGACTCGTCGATCGTCGTGCTCGCGTTGCCTGAGCTCTACGGCGCGTTCAACACCTCTCTCGTGGGCGTGTCGTGGGTGATCACCTCGTACAACCTGGTGGTTGTCGTGTGCGCGTTCGCGCTTGTGCCGCTCGTGAAGCGGATGAACGTCGCGTGGATCACCAGAGGAGGGCTTCTCCTCTTCTGCGTCTCGTCGGTCGGCTGCGCAGCGTCGTGGTCGCTGCCGGCGCTGATCGTCTTCCGCTGCCTGCAGGGTGCGGGGGCGGCCATGCTGCTCGCGGGATCGCTCGCGCTCCTCTCGGCGCTCGGCGGCTCGCGAGCACGTGGCCTGGCTGTCTGGACGGCGGCCGGGACGTTCGGGGCAGCGCTCGGACCGGCGCTGGGCGGGATCCTCACGCAGCTCTTCGACTGGCGGGCGATCTTCGTCTTCCAGGCGCCGATCGCGCTACTCGCGCTGGTGGCGGCATTCGAGTCCCACGAGCACCCGAGCGTGGGTCGTGGCAAGAGCAGGCGCTTCGCCGCGAACCTCGGGCTCGCGCTGGTCTTCGGCGCGCTCGTCGGCGCGCTCTTCCTGGCGGTGCTGCTCGTGATCACGGTGTGGGGGCTGACGCCGATCGAGGGCGCGCTCGTCGTGAGCGCGCTGCCGCTCGCGGCGCTCGGCGCCCGGCCGCTGACGGGGGAGCTGTCACCTCGCCGAGCAGGTGCAGGGGGAGCGCTCCTGCTGGCCGGCGGGCTGCTCGGCCTCGCGCTGCTTCCTTCGACGAGCACGGCGTTCGCCGCCTGCTCGCTCGCGCTCTGCGGAGTCGGCCTCGGCCTCGCCGTGCCGTCGCTCACTCGTCGTGCCGTCCAGCCCGACGACGGGCTCGTTCACGACGGGACGATCACGATCGGTGCCCGTCACGCCGGCCTCGTTGTCGCTCTCGCGCTAGTCGCACCGTTGCTGTCGCACAGCCTCCAGAACGGTGCTCGAGATGCGCTGCTGGGGGCCACGCGCGTTGCGCTCGACGGCAATGCGCCGATCCGTCAGAAGGTTCCAATCGCGCTCGACCTGAGAAACGCGCTCGCGAAGACGCCGAAAGGCAAGGTACCCGACCTGGCCGCGCCGTTCGACAAGCGCGGCGCCGCGACCGACCCCAACCTACGCCAGGTGCGAGACGAGCTGATCGGAGCGCTTCAGGACGCGCTGACCCGAAGCTTCCGCTCGTCGTTCGCGCTTTCGGCACTGCTCGCGGTGCTCGCACTCGTGCCGATCCTGACCGTTCGCAGGAGGGCGGCCGAGTGACGACTCGCAGAGGAACGCTCGCGCTATCGGTGCTGGGTACGGCCGCTGCCGCGTTGATCGTGCTCGAGCTCGCGCTCGGTGCGCTTTCGTTCGGCCAGCCTCACCTCGCCGATCCGTGCACCTCGAAGCCCGCGTTCTCGGGCGGCGGCCTTGACGGCGCCACGCAGCGGTTCGCGCTCGAGACGCTCGCCGGTGCGGCCTGCCAGCTCCACACGACCCGTGAGGAGCTCGTCCTTTCCTTCGTTCCCAATGCAGGCACCGAGCGGATCCACTGGGATCAGGCGACGATCGACGCCGCCCTCAAGGCGGGCCTCGACCGCGCGGCCGAGGACGCCGCGGGCAACGGGTTTGCAGGGCAAGCGCTCGCCTACGCGCTGCGCGAGCTCGTCGCGCCATCGATCGCCTGGTTCCTCGGGACCGCAGGCGGCACCTGATTTCCGACTTCTCGCCTCGGGCCTTGCTCAAGTGACAAGCGAGTGTGGCGCGATCCCAAGACCGACTTCATGACAGCGTCTACAACGACTCCCGAAAGGAGGTGCGACAAGATGACCTATCTGCAGCGTCAGAGCACGGGACGCGCGCCGCAGTCGACCGACGGCGAGACGGTCGCGGGTGATGTTCACCCGGCCCAGGCGCTCCGGGACTACCGGCGCGCCTCGGGTGTCGATGCCCACCTCGTCGAGACGGCGACGCCGCAGCTGATCTCGGACTTCCCCCGCGTCGCGCTCTGAGCAGGGCGCGCCGCGAGGCGCCCCAATCTGAGCGAAAGGAGACCAGGATGTATCGCATTCACCTGGTCCGGCCGGTCAAGCCGTCGCCTCCCGCGGAAGCCAAGCGCTCCGCGAAGGTGATCGCGCTTCGGGCCCGTGAAGAGGCACGCCGCGAACGCCTGCGGCCCTCCTCACAGCCCAACCGCCCGGACGCCGCGTGAGCCACGGCCAACCTCGTTTGCGGTTCGAAGCCGCCACGGCTGGCCGAGACCCGCTCGATCCGTGCAAGGACTGAGGGCCGCGCAAGCGGCCCTCAGTCCTTAACACGCCGGAGGTTTCCGATTCGACCGTTGCGGTGAGAAGGGATCTCGACGTATCAAAAGCAGAGCTGCGCGTGTTCCCCCTCGTCTCACGCGCGATTGGAGGTTCGGAGATGAAAGACGAACCCGACGAGGGGCGCCGGGAGGACTGGGGGCCCAGGATGTCGAGACGCACGTTGCTGCGTCGCGGTGCGATCGCCGGAATTGCAGGCGCGACAGCGGGCACGCTACTCACGACCGAGGCCGACGCTGCGCCCGCTGCCGAGGCAAGCGAGAAGGCGCTGAAGTTCCTGAACGGGTGGGAGTTCGACTATCTCACGGCGATGGCGGAGACGATCTGGCCTACCGACGACCTCGGGCCGGGCGCGAAGGTGGCAGGCGTCGCCAACTACATCGACGGGCAGCTTGCGGGGAGCTGGGGCCAGGGCCACCGCTTCTACCTGAGCGGCCCGTTCTTCCAGCCGCAGACAACCGGGCACGGCTGGCAGGTGCCGATGACCCCGGCCGACGTCTACCGGGCATTCCTGCCGGGATTCGACGTCTACTGCAAGACGACCTACGGTAACCCGTACACCGCGCTTCCGGCTGCTGCTCAGACCCAGGCGCTCACCGACCTGCAGACGGGCAAGGCGAGCATCCAGATCGGAGGCTCGACCGCGTTCGGGGTCACCGACTTCTACTCGATGTTCCGGCAAAACGTCCTCGAGGGCATGCTGGCCGACCCGGCGTACGGTGGGAACAAGGACATGGTCGGCTGGAAGTGGGTCGGGTTCCCCGGTGACCCGATGCGCCGAGGAGATCCCTACGAGCAGTACATCTTCACCAAGAAGCCGTACCCGTACGCGGCGAAGCCCCTGCCGCTGATGCCGAAAGCAGCAGCCGCAGGAACGATGAACGGCGCCGCCGCCAACGGCAAGCCGCCCGCTGACGCCACGACCACCGGCACGACGATGGACATGAAGATGGGGGGAAGCTGAGATGGCCAACAAGAAGGCCGATGTCGCGATCGTCGGCGTAGGGTGGGTCGGCGGGATCCTCGCCGCAGAGTTGACGAAGGCCGGGCTCGAGGTCGTCGGCCTCGAGCGCGGGCACGATCGCAGCGTCTCCGACTTCGCCGACGACCATGACGAGCTCAGATACGCGATCCGCTACGAGCTCTTCCAGAACGCCGCGAACGAGACGTGGACGCTTCGCCACAACATGCAGGAGAACGCGCTGCCGATGCGCCAGCTGGGCTCGTTCCTGCCCGGCACGGGAATCGGCGGTGCCGGCGTGCACTGGAACGGCCAGACCTGGCGCTTTCACCCGCGCGACTTCACGATCCGCACGAGCACCGCCGACCGTTACGGAGCGAGCGCGATCCCGCCCGGGATGACGATCCAGGACTGGGGCATCACCTACGACCAGCTCGAGCCGTACTACGACAAGTTCGAGTACATGGCCGGGATTGCCGGCAAAGCCGGAAACCTCAAGGGCCAGCAGATCGTCGGCGGGAACGTCTTCGAGGGGCCGCGCTCCCGTGACTTCCCCGTGAAGCCGCCGCCGGACACCGAGATCGGTGCGCTCTTCCGAAACGCGACGACTCAGCTCGGGTACCACCCGTTCACGGGCCCGACCGCCAACCTGCCGACCGCCTACAAGAACCCGGACGGCGTGGAGCGAGGGTCCTGCACCTATTGCGGGTTCTGCGAGCGCTTCGGCTGCGAGGTCGGAGCGAAGGCCGACCCGACCGTGACCGTGCTTCCGGTCGCGATGAAGACCGGCAAGTTCAAGATCATCAACTACGCCTCGGCGTTCGCCCTCAAGAACGACGGCAAGTCGGCGCAGAGCATCCTCTACTACGACGCGATGGGGCGGGTGCAGGAGCAGCCGGCCGACATCATCGTGCTCGGGGCGTACGTGTTCAACAACGTGCGCCTGCTGCTCGTCTCGAAGCTCGGCAAGCCGTATGACCCCGTCTCGAACAGCGGCGTCGTCGGTAAGAACTACGCCTACCAGACGGGCGGCGGCGGGGCGAGCGCGTGGTTTGCCGACCGCGAGTTCGAGCGCTACATGGGCGCCGGTGCCCTGTCGGTTGCGATCGACGACTTCAACGCCGACAACTTCGACCACACCGGGCTCGGCTTCATCGGCGGAGGGTCGATCTCGGCCGGTCAGAGTGGGGCGCGCCCGATCCAGAGCCTGTCGGCCCCGCCGGGGACGCCGTCGTTCGGGCGGGACTGGAAGGTGGCGATTCGCCAGAACTACAAGCGCGTCGTCAGCGTCGGCTTCCAGGGCGAGTCGCCTGCCTACCAGTACCACTTCCTCGACCTCGACCCGAGCTACCGGGACAAGTTCGGCCAGCCGCTGATCCGGATCACCTTCGACTGGGAGCCGAACGAGCGGGCGATGATCGCGTACGCCGGTCAGAAGACACTCCAGATCATCCAGCAGATGGCGCCCAACTCGACCTCCACCGGCCCGATCACGCCGGAGAACCCGCTCGTCTCGGGCGGCCCGGGGTCGCTGCCGGCGCATTACGACACGGTCGCGTACCAGTCGACGCACAACACGGGCGGCGCGATCATGGGTGCCGACCCCGGGACGTCCGTCGTCAACAACTACCTGCAGATGTGGGACGCGAGCAACGTATTCGTCGTCGGGGCCTGCAACTTCCCGCAGAACGCGGGCTTCAACCCGACCGGAACCGTCGGCGCGCTCGCCTACCGGGCGGCCGAGGGAATCCTGAAATACCACAAGACCGGAGGGAGCCTGGTGTGAGCATTCCGAACGAAACCCATCTCGCCGAGGATCTCGATCCGTACGACGGCCGCTGGGTCGCGATGCGCAACGGCAAGGTCGTCGCCCATGCAGCTGACGAGGAGGCGCTCAAGGCGCATCCGCACGTCGAGGAGGGCGACCTCGCCTTCCCCGTCGGTCACCCGGTGACCGGGTTCTACATGATCAACGTCTGAGCCAAGGGCGGGCGGGACGCCTACAGCGTCTCGCCCGCCTCGAAACGCGCGAGCAGCCATTCGTGGACGGCGCCGATCGCGGTGAACGCAACCGTCAGGTGGCCGTCGTCCGCGGTAAGCCAGGCCTCGGCGCCCGGAACGTGCTCGGCGAGCCAGACGCCGTGCGCGAACGGCACGAACCTGTCCTGCTCGCCGTGGACGACGAGTGCCGGGACGGCGATCGACGCGAGATCGAACCCCCACGGGGTCACGAACACGAGATCGTCGTCGAACCAGCCGTCCGAGCTCGGTAGCAGCCCTGACCTCAGCTGCTCGATCCCGAACTCGGCGAGATCGGTGGAGAGAATCTCGAGGTCGGCCGGGCCGAGGATCGTCCGCCACGCCTCGATCAGGCCGTCGGGCGTCGCGTCGCGGAGGCTCGCAACCTCGAGTTCGTGCTGGGCGCGGTGCGACTCCTCGCCCCGCTGGATCATCTCGAACCCGTGTGCGTTCAACTCGCCCATCCCGGCCGTGAAGTCCAGCCCTTCCGCGTCGAGCGGTGCGATCGAGGCGATCGAGGCCACAGCCGCGACCCGATTCGGCAGCAATGCCGCCGTCGCGAGTGCGTGCGGGCCACCGCCCGAGACCCCCCATACGCACAGGCGCTCGACCCCGAGGGCGTCGCAGACCGCAGCCACATCCGCGGCGCAGTCGGCGGCACGACGTCCCGGCAGCCGTGTCGACGCGCCGTAGCCCGGGCCGGTCGTATGAGAACAGCCGGATCCCGCGTTTCGCCGCGTCCTCGAGGTGCGGCTCGTAGAGCAGGCTCGATTCGGGCGTACCCGCATGGATGAGCACCGGCACGCCCGCAGGATCGCCGCCTTCGCGCACCGTGATCGTCCGCCCGTCAGGTGTCGTCACCGGAGTAGGCGTCTGCAGCACGGCGGCAGTCTACGGCGAGGCGAAGGGACTTGCGGCCCAGCCGAGAATACGGCCGAAATCGACTGCTCCAGAGGGAGATGTCATGGCAAAGAACGGCAGAATGAGCGGATGGGTGGCCTTTGCAGGCTGGATGCTGCTCGTGATCGGCGCACTCGATTTCTTCGAAGGGCTGATCGCGGTGATCCGCAAGACCTATTACGTTTTCACGCCGACCCAGATCGTCGTCTTCGACATGAGGACGTGGGGCTGGATCATGATGTTGTGGGGCATCGTGCTGATCCTCGCCGGGATCTCGCTCTTCGCCGGCGCCGGATGGGCGCGGTGGTTCACGATCGTCGTCGTCAGCCTGAACTTCCTGGCCCAGCTCGGCTTCGCCGGGGGCTCGCAGTACACGCTCTGGGCGCTGACGATCCTGTTCCTGCAGGCAATGGTTCTCTACGCGCTGTTCGTGCGCTGGGAGCCAGAGGCGGAACTGGCCTAGGCCTCGCCGCCGGTCGCGGCCTCACGGACGCTGTTCGGCGTCCGGAGGCTGCGGCGGCGGCGGATCCTGCCTGACGAAGAGGCCGAAGATCGCTCGCTTCACCTGCGTCCCGAGCGGCTCGCCAGGCGGGCCCTCTGGCTTCGTCCAGGCGCGGGCCACCTCGGCGCCGAGCAAGAGCGCCGACGAGTACAGGTACATCGAGTAGACGAAGACGAGCGCCGCGGTCAGCGTCCCGTAGATCACGCTCAGCTGGTTCGTCTTGTCGAGGATCAGGCTCGAGGCGAGCGAGATCGCCTGGAGCAGGATCGCGGTCACGATCGCACCGACGATCCCGTCGCGGAGGCTGATACCGCGGGCCGGCACGAAGCGGTAGAGCAGCAGCACGACGATGACCGAGAGCGCGAAGAACGACAGATGCAGGATCGTCTCGGCGAGTGCGGTCGTCGGGAGGCCGAGCACGTCGGCGACGCGCCCGGCCGCCTGCTCGACCAGGCTGTCGAGCACCGTCAGCCCGGCGGTCACGAGGACGAGGACCGCCGTGCCGATCACGAGGGCGAGATCGACCAACTTGCCGCGCGCTGCGGGCCGGCCCTCGGTGACTCCCATTGCGCGCTCGAGCCCCTGCCGGATCGACGACATCACGCCGGTTGCGGCCCAGGCGAAGACGAGCAAGCTGATGAGCCCGGCCGCGCTCACCGGAGTCGCGATCGTCGTGATCGCGTCCTCGACGTCCTTCGTGCCGCCCGCCGAGATCGGGAGTGCATCGACGATCTGGCTGACGACACTGGCGCGTACCGAGTCGTCTTGCAGGATCAGCCCGAAGATCGAGACGAGAACGATCGCGAGTGGCGCAATCGAGAACAGCAGCCGGTAGGCGATTCCCGCCGCCTGTTGAGAGCACCGGTCGGCGAAGAACTGCTGGAGCGCGCCCGCGACGACGCGCAGGAACCGCTTGATCAAGCCGGCTGAGCCTCCGCCGCCCTGGCCGCTCGCTCTCGTCTCAGGCGACGCCGGAGCATCACGGCGAGGTAGACGACGATCGCGATGTTGACTGCGATCCCGCCGGCCTTGAGCAGCGTCGGCTTGCGGGCGAGCTCGTAGATCTCGTACGGCAGGAGCAGCGACGTCGAGATGACCGTCAGGTACTCCGCCCAGAGCTGATCGAGCCAGAGGCCGGTGCCCTCGACCAGCTCGAGGATCCCGTAGCCGAGCGCGGCGAAGGCCGCGACGCGGATCTCGCTCGCGCCGAGATCGTGGAAGTAGACGACGATCCGGTGCAGGAACGGGCGCCTGGGGTCGAGCTCGATCGCCCGCATGATGTGGTCGGAGATCCGGCCGAAGTCGCTGTGCAGGTGGTTGAAGAGGTAGATCGACGCGGCGATCAGGAGCAGCGCCGCGGATCGCGCGCTCGGCCGCGATCAGACGGAGGATCCGCCTACTGCGTGGCGGGTCTTCGGCCTGCGTCATGCGCGCGGACTACTCGCCGGCCTCGGGGGAATGCGCTTCCTCACCGGCTGCCTTCTGCGCGTGCTTCTCGTCGTGCTTGCGCTTCCGGTCTTCCTTCATCTCGGCTGCCTTCGCCTTCGCGTCGGCGTACGCGCCGCCGACGAGCTGCTTGCCGCCCGTCCAGCCGAAGACCCACACGACCAGGATCAACGCGAACGCGACGTTCCAGGCCGACGTGACGAGCTGCTGCGCGGTCGAGTACGCGACCGCCGTGCTGTTGGGGACCTGGCAGCACGTCTTGAGCGCGAGGGCGTTCGTTGCCTGTGTGACGCCGATCGCGCCCGGGGTGAACGATGCGACGTTCGCGAGCGATCCCGAGCCGATCACCCACATGATCGAGTTGAACGTGACCGGGATCGCGAACGCCGCCAGGAAGATCGCGATCACGGCCATCTTGGCGCCGTAGCTGAGCGCCTCCGGCCAGACGACCCGCTTGAAGTAGCTCTTCGGCTGCGCGAGGATCGCGCCGCCCTTCTTGGCCTGCGCCCAGAGCTTCTTCACCTGTCGCCAGAAGATGCGGACGACGACCACGATCAGGAAGACTCCGCCGGCGACGATCCCGAAGAAGAACGCGGGGTGCGTGTGCTCCTTGCCGAAGCTGATGTCGAACTCGCCCGGGACGGAGAGGAAGAGGTACAGGTAGACCGCGGTCCCGATGATCGTGTAGAAGATCTTCTGGACGAGGTACGCAGCGACCGATCCGCTGAAGCGTGCAGGACGGGATGATCGCGACGAACATCAGGAGCGTCACGAGCGTCCCGAGGTTGGCCGGCAGGAAGCTGTTTCCGGCGACACCGACGGCGTACGCGGTGACGATCGGCCGGATGGACACCTCTCCGGGGTAGGCGGCGCCGAGGATCCCGTAGTACGAGACGCCTGCGAAGACGGTCTGGGCCGACTGGAAGACGAGCGCGGCGATCAGGTAGCCCGGCGGGATCGCAGACATCTGATCCCAGAGGCTCTCGATCCAGCCCTTGATGTCGAAGCCGAGCAGCTGGCAGATCAAAAGGAAGATCGCGATCCCGAGAACCCAGGCGCCGATCTTCATGAACCGGTGGCGGCGAGAGCTCGGTGCGGCGGGGTGGACTGCGGGGGCTGCGCTCACTCGGCAGAGCCTAGTAGGTCGCTCTGCTGGTAGGAAGTGCGCAATGCCCAGGCCAAAGATTCGCACGATCGTCCTGCGCCTGCTCGTCGTCTGGGTGACGAGCGCTGCGGCTCTGCTGCTGATGAGTTGGCTGCTCGGCGGATTCCACGTCGATTCGTTCTGGTCGGCGCTCGGCGCCGCAGCGCTGATCGGTCTCGTGAACGCGCTCGTCTGGCCGACGCTGATCGGCGTGGCCTTGCCGTTCACCGTGCTGACGCTCGGCCTCGGCGTGCTGGTCCTGAACGGCCTTGTCGTCTGGCTGGTCGCCGAGGTGGCCGCCGGCGTCACGATCGACAACGTCTGGACGGGGATCGTCGTCGCGATCGGCCTCACGGTCGTCGGCACGCTCGGGACATCACTCCTCGCGATCGACGACGACAATTTCTACGACCGCAACGTGATCCGCCGCCAGGCGCGGAAGCACGGCGCGGTCGAGACCGATGTCCCGGCCCTGTACCTGCTCGAGATCGACGGTCTCGCCCATGCCGTTCTGATGCGGGCGATCCGGGACGGAAACGCGCCCACCATGGCACGGTGGATCAACGACGGCAGCCATCACCTGATCCGCTGGGAGTGCGACTGGTCGTCGCAGACCGGAGCCGCGCAAACCGGGATCCTGCATGGCACGAACGAGGACATCCCGGCGTTTCGCTGGTGGGACAAGGAGGCCGGCCGCGAGGTCTCGTCGTCGCGCCCGCGGGATGTCGCTGCGATCGAGGAGCGGATCTCGAACGGCAAGGGGCTGCTCTATGCGGACGGCGCGAGCCGCGCGAACATGTACTCGGGCGACGCGCCCTACAGCCTGCTGACGATGAGCACCGTGCTCCGGCGCGACCGCCCGGGCCGCATCGGCAGCGACTACTTCGCGTACTTCGCGAACCCGTACAACCTCACGCGCACGATCGCTCTCGTGATCGCCGACATCTCGAGCGAGCTGTGGCAGGCGGCGCAGCAGAAGCGGCTCGACATCCGGCCCCGCGTGCACCGCGGCCTCAAGTACTCGTTCGTGCGCGCATGGACGACCGTGGTCCAGCGCGATCTGCAGGTCGCGTCCGTCGTCGGGGACATCTTCGCCGGACGCCCCGTCCTCTACACGACGTTCACCGGTTACGACGAGGTCGCCCATCACTCGGGGATCGAGCGCCCGGAGACGCTGAAGATCCTCCGCAAGCTCGACCGGCAGTTCGCGCGGCTCGAGCGCGCCGCGGCTGGTGCGCCCAGGCCCGTGCGCTTTGCGGTGCTCTCGGACCACGGCCAGACGCAGGGAACGACCTTCCGCGACCGCTACGGCATCTCGCTCCCCGACCTGGTCACCGAGGCGACCTCGGCCAGCGTGCAGAACTCGAGCCAGGGCGACGAAGGCCTGATGTTCCTCGGCGCGTCGCTGACCGAGGCATCCGGCGGCACGGGAGTCCTGGGCACGTCGATGCGGACGATGACCAAGGGCCAGACCGTGGACGGGGCTGTGCTCGTCGGCCCCGACGGCAAGGCGGCACGGAAGGATGCAGGAAAGGCGGGCAAGGACGTGGGACCGCCCGAGGTCGTCGTGATGGCCTCGGGCTGCCTCGGCCTCGTCTTCTTTCCGCACGAGCCCGGCCGTGTCACCCGCGAGTGGATCGACGCGAACTACCCGAACCTGATCCCGGCGTTGCAGAACCACCCGGGGATCGGCTTCGTGCTCGTTCGCTCCGAGGCCGACGGTGCGATCGCGCTCGGCGCCGCCGGGACGAATTTCCTCGATCAGGGCCGCGTCGAGGGCGAAGACCCGCTCGCGCCGTTCGGCCCGAACGCGGCGAAGCACGTCAAGCGCTCGGACGGGTTCCCGCACTGTGGCGACCTGATGATCAACTCGACGTACTGGGCCGAGACGGACGAGGTGGCGGCGTTCGAGGAGCTCGTCGGCTCGCACGGCGGGATGGGCGGCGAGCAGGCCTACCCGTTCGCACTCGTTCCCACTGACCTTCAGCTTCCGAAGGAGCCGATCGTCGGCCCTGGGGCGATGCACCAGCAGCTGCGCAGCTGGCTGGCCGACCTCGGTCAGGAGGCCTATCGGCCTGAATGAGCGAATGCCGCGTCACCTATGTCGGCCACGCGACGATCCTGATCGACCTCGACGGCGTCCGGCTCCTCACCGACCCGGTGCTACGCGCTCGCGTCGTTCATCTGCGACGGATCGCCCCGCCCGTCTCGGCGGGCTCGCTCGGGCAGATCGACGCAATCCTGCTCTCGCACGCCCACTGGGATCACCTCGATCTGCCGTCGCTCCGCACGTTCGACCGGTCGGTGCGGGTCGTCGCACCGCGCGGCCTGGGCGCGCTGCTACGGAAGCTCCGGTTCGCCGAGATCAGCGAGGTCGACGTGGGGGAGAAGCTCACGATCGGCGCCGTCGAGGTGACCGCCACTCCCGCCGAGCATGACGGCCGCCGCGGTCCTCTCGGTGTGAGCGCGCCCGCCCTCGGGTTCGTCGTCACGGGCTCGAAGCGCGTCTATTTCGCGGGCGACACCGACCTTTTCACCGATATGGAGGCGATCGGCGGATCGCTCGACCTCGCGCTGCTCCCGGTTGCCGGGTGGGGCAAGAAGCTCGGCCCGGGTCACCTCGACGCGGCGCGGGCAGCCACGGCGGCGAGCCTGCTGAAGCCGCGGATGGCCGTGCCGATCCACTGGGGCACCTTCCGGCCGGTTTCCGAGCGCGGCGATCCGGGGCATCCGGAGACGGAGTTCCGCGACCGGGCCGCGAAGCTCGCGCCGGAGGTCGAGGTGCGCATCCTCGCCCCGGGCGAGACGCTCGACCTTACGTGACGACGGCGTAGACCCCGCGGCCGGCGAGGTAGCAGCCGCCGCCGATCAGGATCCAGACGGCGACCCTGGTGCGGTTCTTCGTCAGCCAGGTGTTGAACCGCCCGACCTGCGTGCTCGTCCAGTCGCCCGCGAACACGTAGCCGACGATCGGCAGCTCGATCAGGCTGAACATGATCACGTAGAACACGAACAGCGTCGCGACCACCTCGGCGTGGGTGTATCCGGACGAGGCGACGTCCTTGAGCGCGATGATCGGGAAGAGGCCGGGGACGATGTTGAGCAGGATCCCGGCGACGAATGCGAGCGGCGCACCGCGCTCGATCGCGGCCTTCGTCCTCTCGGCGCGGCGCTGCTTCTTCGCGCTCGGCGGCTTCTTCGGCTTCTCGGGCCGGTGCGCGAGGATCCAGGCGCAGACGAAGGCGAAGCCGGCGATCACGAAGTCGATGACGGCGGAGGTCGACGATCCGGTCGAGCTCGATCCGATCGATGTGTCGTCGAGCGAGAACACGACCAGCGAGCCGATCGTCACGGTGGCGATGAGCCCGCCGGCGAGGAAGCCGAGCAGGATCCGCTCGGGCTTGCTCGTCTGGAATGCGATCACATCGACGAGGACGAGTGTCGGCCAGAACGCCGAGAGTACGGCCAGCAGAAGGAGGTCGAGCTGCATCGCGCGAGTCTAGGCGGCGGGCGCCGCCTTTAGCTCGCGTTCCCGTTGCTCAGCATTGCCTCGATCCGGTTCAACTGGGCCTCGAGCTTCTCGAGCCGGTCCTCGTCGAGCGGGTCGTCCTCGGCCGCCTTGGCCGCACGCTCGGACTCGGCGCGCGCGACGAAGGCCGACGTGATCACCGCGGTCGTGATTGCCAGGAACGCAATTCCCTCGAGCATGACGACCGAGGCTACGAAACGTCCGCTCGGCTTGACCGGGGTCACGTCGCCGTAGCCGACCGTCGTCACGGTCTGCAGCGCCCACCACATCCCGACCCAGATGCTCGAGTACTCCGTGTGATCGATCAGGCGCATCAGGATGCCGCTCGCGACCACGACGGTCGCCGTGGCGGTCACGATCACGCTCGCCGCCACGCGAACCGAGGGGGGCTTGCTCATGAACTTCGACATCCGCCGCTCGATCGGGTTCACGGCGGTCGGTACGCGAGGCGGCATCAGCCGAGCCTAGGTTGCCCCCCGGACGGTCAGCCGAGGGCGTGGACGGCTTCGTCGGCCCGGGTCTGGACTACTGGCCGGCGAACACGGTCGTCCAGTCGCCCTTCATGCTGACGACCGTCCAGCCGTGCTCGGCGGCGTACTCGAGCGACTTCTCAGCACCGCCGGTGTAGGCGAACTCGCGCTCGGCGTCATCGTGGTTCACGAGCAGCCGGAGAGCGGGGCGGTCCTTGCCGCCGGCGTACCGGAGCATCGGGATGTCCCCGTTCGAGTTGCCTCCCGCGATGATCGGGCGCTGCCCGATCCGGCTCCAGATCCGAACCGGCTTGACCGGCCCGTCGTCGAAGATCTCCATCGCCGCCTGGTAGGAGACGTTTCCGCCGTGCTCGTCGTCGGTGTATTCGAGCGCATTCGAGGTGCCGATCACGCGCTCGGCCGGGATGCTGTACATCAGCTCCGTGACCGGACGCATGAAGTCGCGGTCACCGCCCGAGGCGATGTAGTTCGTGAAGCCGTTGGCCCCGAGATAGCGGAGCAGCTCGATCATCGGCACGTAGCCGCATTCGTGGAACGGCAGTCCGAGTGTGGGGTGCTTCCCGTGGTGCAGGAAGTCGTGCGCCGCTGCGGAGTACTCGTCGACCGTCTGGCCGGCGAGGGACTGAACCATCCCACCCAAGAGCGTTTGCGCGTCGGTGTCGTCCCCGTGGTAGTGCTTGGTGACGGCGTTGCCGAGCCAGGCGTAGTCCTTCTCGCGAGCCGTCTTCCACGGCTGGCGGTCGCGAAGGGACTCGTCGGCTTCGGCCATCTCGGCGAGCCGCAACAGGACGAAGCCGAGCTCGATCGGCATCGGCTTCTCGGTCCAGAGCGTCCCGTCGTTGTCGAAGACCGCGATCCGCTCGGCGGGCGGGACGTAGTCCGGCCCGCCGTCGGCCGTGACGCGCTCGACGAAGTCGACGATCGCCTTGCGAGAGGCGGTGTCGTTCCAGCTGGTCAGATGCTCGCCCACTACTGTGACTTGATCAACATCTCGGCTTCACGCTCGAGGTCGACGTACGGCTCGCCGCTGACGTCTACGGCGACCCGGTCGATCCTCCCGCCCGTGAAGGTGTAGGGAGCCTCGCCCGGGTAGTCGTCAGTGACGGGCTCGCCGGCGTGGCGGCCGACGTAGAGCCCCGATCCCGCGATTGCGTATGCGCCGAGCTGGGTCTTGATCTTGCCCTCGCCGACCTTGGTGTCCCCGTGGAAGAGGGAAAGCGTTCCGAAGGCGTGGGTGGGCTCCATCCCTTCCTTCTCGAAGGAGGCCGACAGGATCAGGTTGTCGCCGGTCGGGATGTCCTCGGTACCCACGATCAGCTGCTCCTCCGCTCCGACGAAGCTGTTGACGTAGTGGAGGCGGTTGTCCTTCACGTAGAGCGCGTGGCCGCCGAAGCGAGCCCCGATCGCGAAGAGAACCCCCTGGGCCCCCGGGGCGGGAATGTCGACCAATGCGCCGATCACGAACGAGCGGTTGCGCGTGTTGACCGCCTGCCACTCGCTCACGGGCGCCGTGCCGGGGAAGTAGGTGTAACGGTTCCGCGGCGCGGTGAGTTGGGGCCGAGGGGTGGTGAGGATCTCGACGGCGGTGCGGTCGTCGATCGGGAAGGCGCCGTACTTGCCGGCCTCGGAGAACCAGACGTTGACCATCTCGCGCACCTTGTCGGGCTGCTCAGCGGCGAGATCGTGCAGCTCGGAGCGGTCGACATCGGTGTGGTAGAGCTGCCATTCGTCGTCGTTGAAGTTGCCCCAGCCGGCGATCGTCGGGTGCGTGGTCACGGCCTTCCAGCCCTCGTGCCAGATCGAGCGCGAGCCGAGCATCGCGTAGAACTGCGTCGACCGGCCCGAGGCCGCGGAGCCGTCGTCGAAGCTCGGGCGCATCGTGACGCCGTCGATCGGGCTCTGGGTGTGCCCCTTGAGTGTCTCGGGTGGCTCGACCCCGAGCACGTCGAGGATCGTCGGGACGAGGTCGATCGCATGCGCGTACTGGTCCCGAACCTCGCCGCGAGCCTTGGTTCCGGCAGGCCACGAGATGATGCACGGGTCGGCGGTGCCGCCGTTGAACTCGTAGCGCTTCCACATCTTGAACGGCGTGTTGAACGCCATCGCCCAGCCGTTCGGGTAGTGGTTGTAGGTCCTCGTGCCGCCGAGATCGTCGATCTGGGCGAGGTTCTGCGCCAGGTCGTCGGGGACTCCGTTGGCGAACTTCATCTCGTTGACCGACCCGTCGGGACCGCCTTCGCCGCTCGCGCCGTTGTCGGACACGAGGACGATCATCGTGTTGTCGAGCATGTCCCACTCTTCGAGGTAGTCGAGCAGGCGGCCGATATGGAAGTCGGCGTGCGCGAGGAAGCCGGCGTAGACCTCGGCCATGCGCGAGAACAGGCGCTTCTCGTCGTCGTCGAGCGAGTCCCAGGGGCGCGTGACGTCGAGCATCGGGAACGGCTTGCCGTCCGGGCCCGTGCGCTCCTGCGTCCCGATCGGGTTGACCGGCGGCAGCTCCGTGCCGGCCGGGACGATGCCGAGCTTGATCTGGTTCGCGAGCGTCGTCTCGCGGATCGCCTCGTAGCCCATGTCGAACTGCCCCTTGAACTTGTCGATCCATTCCCGTGGCGCGTGGTGCGGCGCGTGGCAGGCACCCGGGGCGTAGTAGAGGAAGAACGGCTTGTCCGGTGTGACGGCCTTGGCGTCGCGGATGAACTCGAGCGCCTTGTCGGTGATGTCCTCGGTCAGGTGGTAGCCCTCAGCCGGCGCCTTCGGCTGGTCGACCGGGTGGTTGTCGTAGACGAGGTCGGGATACCACTGGTTCGTCTCGGCGCCGAGGAAGCCGTACCAGCGCTCGAATCCGCGGCCGGACGGCCAGTTGCGCCGCGTCGAGGCGAGGTTCATCTCGTCGGTCGGGCAGAGATGCCACTTGCCGACCATGTAGGTGTTCCAGCCGAGATCGCCGAGGATCTCCGAGAGCATCCCGTTCTCAGGCGGGATCGTGCCGCTCGCGTTCGGGAAGCCGATCGCAGCCTCGGTGATGCAGGCCATGCTGTTGCGGGTGTGGTTGCGCCCGGTGAGGAGGCAGGAGCGGGTGGGAGAGCAGAGAGCCGTCGTATGGAACTGCGTGTAACGGATGCCCTTCTCGACGATGCGCTCGATGTTCGGCGTCGGGATCGGGCCGCCGTAGGGGCTCATCGCGGAGAAGCCGACGTCGTCCAGGACGATGTAGAGGACGTTCGGCGCGCCGTCCGGCGCGCGTGGCGGCTCGAATGGGGCCCAGTCGGGCACCGAGTCGCGAATGTCGACGTTGATCGTTCCCTGGAAGGCCTTCGGCATCGCTGACTCCTTGTTCCTCGTTGATGGGCGCGGCCGTCGCACGCTCTTTCGAGCAGCAGCAACGCGCTCCTTACCCAGAAGCCCCTGGTCTATCAGACACGCGTAGGCGTTGCCTTGCTTCGCACCGGATTGAAACAACTCATGCGACTCGCTCTCGGCGCACGGCGAGCGACGCGCGTGATGCCGCACCGGGCTCACGCTCCGGCGGGTCGGTCAACCGAAGCCGTGGTGCTGGCGCTCGTCCTGGAGGAGGGCGAGCACCGCGTTCGCCCAGTCCGCGACGTCATCCAGATGCTCGGTGTCGCGGATCGTCATGAACCCGGCGGTCAGCGCATCGATCTCGGGCTCGGTCAGCATCTGCCCGGGCTCGACCTCGAGCGGCGCGAGAGCGTGAGCGTCGGCCTCGGCCTCGCGGGCCATGGCGAACTTGACGAGCCACTCGTCGTGCCCGGCGGACTGCGCGAGCTGCGCGAGGATCGCGTCGACCCGTGCGTTGCCTTCTGGCGTCAGCGCCGCGACGGCGCGAGAGAGGTACTCGCTGTGATGGTCGGACGAGCCCACGCTCAGCGCCCGGCGGCTCGCCTCACTGTCGCGACGGCCTCGTCCGGCGTGAGCCGGTCGGTGTTCAAGACAAGGTCGTACTGGGTCGGCGACTCGCTCTTCGTGCCGTAGAAGCGCTTGAGGTAGTCGGCCCGCGCCGAGTCGGAGGAATCGACGGCGCGAGCAGCGTCCTTCTCGTTCAGCTGCTCGTGGTCGGCAACGCGTGAGCGGCGCGTCTCCAGCGAAGCGCTGACGAGGACGCGCAGCACATCAGGCCGGGCGGCAAGTGCGTGCGAGGCGGCGTGCGCGACGATCACGACCTCGCCGGACTCGGCGGTCTCCTCGATCGCGCTGCGGATCAGCTCCCGGAGCTCGGCGCTCAGATGCGCGGGGGTGACGTCCGTCCCGCCCGGGACGCCGAACATGCTGGTGTCGCCCGAGGCGAGGCCGTCGAGCATTCTGGACATGAACGAGCGGCGGCGCTCGGCGTCGGAGATGACGCCCGGCTCGACGCCTGCGCCTGCGGCAGCGCGAAGGATGATCTCCTCGTCGACCAGTTTGAACCCGAGCCCGTCGGCGACGCCGCGGGCCACCTCGCGCATTTGCGCTCCGTCCGGCCCCGACACGCATACGACGCGGCAATCCACGCCGGGACGCTAGCGCATGGGACGGTTCAGGCTAGGGGGTCGCGGAGTTGCCGGCAGATCAGTAAGCCTGGGCGAGCGATCAGGAGGCCGACGCGCGTCTCGCCTTTGGTTTTTCTTCGCTAGCTTGGAGCCTTGGCTGCCGACGACGAGGCGATTGCGCCGGAGCGGCCGACGGAGTCGTGGATCGACCTGCCGGCCCACATCGAGAGGCCCCTCGAGGTTTATGTGAACGGCATCGTCCAGCAACCTGGAGTCGACTTTCAGATTGTCGAGCGAGCGCTCGTATTCCCGCGGGAGCTCGTTCCCGAGGTGAAGATGACCCGCGTGCAATGGGCACTCGTGACGGTCGGGATCGGCAACTACAACAAGCACGACAGCGTCGACGTGATCTACGAGAAGGACGGACGGCGTCTCGTGGCCACCGGGTTGAGAGCACGGTGAGCGCTCAGGCGTCGCGTCGGACGAGGAGCACCGCGGCGATGGCAATGGCGAGCGCGGTGTAGGCACAGAAGAGCGCGATTCCGGCGCCCGGCCCGAGGTCGTGCGTCCCGTGGGTGAGCGAGATCAGGTCGGCGCCTGCGTTGCTCGGGAGGTACTTGGAGATCGAGTCGTTCCAGCTCGTCGGCAGGACGTTCATCAGTGGGGGGATCACGAAGAAGATTCCGGCAAAAACGGCTATGCCGCCGGCCGTGTTGCGGGTGATGGCGCCCATGGCGAGCGCGAAGATCCCCACTACGGTCAGGTAGACGGCGCCACCGACCACCGTTCGCGCCACTCCAGGATGGGAGAACGAGATCTGAAGGATGTGGTGCTGCTCGAGGATCACCTGGCTTCCGAAGAAGGCGGCCAGGACACATGGGAGCATGAGCAGGAACGAGACGGTGGCGAAGACGATCACCTTCGCCCATAGCACCGGCAGCCGCTTGGGAACGGCGCTGAGCGTCGCCCGGATCATCCCGGTCGAGTACTCACCCGAGAACACGAGCACGCCGAGCACGCCGATTGCGAGCTGGGCCACTCTCGCTCCGAAGAGCGCGATGTCGAGGGGGTGACGCCCCGCTCGGTCGGAAGCGGACATGTGCGACCAGTGCGCGCCCGTGATGGTCGCGCCGAGCAATGGAAGTGCAATCGCGAGCAGGATCGCGACGAGCATCGACCATCGTGTCGAGCGCAGCGAGCGCAGCTTCGTCCACTCCGAGAGGATCACCCTGGGCTGCGTGACCCGCAGACGGCTCGTCCACTCGGGAGACGGCGCGACGACAGTCATGCCGCGACTCCGTCGGCCTCGTGGGCTTCGTTCGTGTGGCCGTGGAACTCGACAGCGTCGCGCGTCACGTCCATGAAGGCTTCCTCGAGCGAGGCGTGCATGGGTGCAAGCTCGTAGAGAACGTAGCCGTGGGCGGCAGCGGTCGAGCCGATCTCCTCTGCCGTCACCCCGCTCACCTCGAGTGCTCCGTCGTCGGCGAGCTCGATCGCGACGTGGGGGCCCATGATCGCCTCGCGTAGCTCCGTGGCCTGCGGCGAGCGCACACGAACGGCGTTCTTGGCTGCGCCACGGATGAACTCGTCGACCGAGAGGTCGGCGATCATGCGGCCGCGTCCGACGACGATCAGGTGCTCCGCGGTGAGCGCCATCTCGCTCATTACGTGCGACGAGACGAAGACTGTGCGGCCCTCGGCTGCGAGCTCCTTCAGCATGTTGCGGATCCAATGGATCCCCTCTGGATCGAGGCCGTTTGCCGGCTCGTCGAGGATGATCGTTTGGGGATCCGCAAGCAGGGCTGCCGCGATCCCGAGGCGCTGGCCCATCCCGAGCGAGAATTTGCCGACGCGCTTCTTGGCGACCGAGTGCAGGCCCACGCGGTCGATCAGCTCGTCTACGCGGCTTGTCGGCACTCCGTGGGTCTGTGCGAGCGCGAGCAGGTGGTTGTAGCCCGAGCGGCCCGTGTGGACAGCGCGAGCCTCGAGCAGGGCGCCGACCTCGTGTAGCGGAGCCGGATAGTCGCGGTAGTCGCGTCCGTTGACGGTCACGGAGCCGCCGCTAGGCCGGTCGAGGCCGAGGATCAGTCGCATCGTCGTCGACTTCCCGGAGCCGTTCGGCCCCAGGAACCCGGTCACGATGCCGGGCTGGACCGTGAACGTGAGTCCGTCGACGGCCCGTTTCTCCCCGTAGTCCTTCGTAAGGCCCTTCGCCTCGATCACGAATGTTCCCCTTTTGTGAGTGGCACCCGACGGTATGACCCGGAGATGAGAGGACGAGGAGATGGTCGAGCCACGACCTCGGCGACCGCGGCTGGCAGGATTGGCAGACCGATGGGCGACGTCCTTCTCTTCGCGGCCGCCTTCCTGGCTTGCGCTGTGGAGATGGTCGAGGCGCTGACGATCGTGCTCGCGGTGGGCGTGACGCGCGACTGGCGCTCCACCCTCATCGGTGTCGGCGTCGCAGCTCTCGTCCTCGCAGCGGTAGTTGCGCTTCTCGGACCGGCGCTCACCCTGGTCCCGATCCAGACGCTCCGACTGATCGTTGGCGCGCTCCTGCTCGTCTTCGGCCTACAGTGGCTGCGCAAGGCGATTCTCCGCTCGGGGGGCTACAAGGCGATGCACGACGAGGCGGCGATCTTCGAGCGCGAGAGCGACGAGGCGCGCGCGGCTGCGGGGGAGACACGCGCAGGGCTCGACTGGTACGCATTCACCGTGGCGTTCAAGGGCGTCTTGCTTGAGGGGCTCGAGGTTGCGTTCATCGTGGTCACGTTCGGGAGTAGTCAGGGGAATGTGCCGCTTGCGGCCGCCGCAGCGGGTGCGGCGTTCGTGATCGTCGCGACGGTCGGTGTCCTCGTTCGCGCGCCGCTGAGCCGTGTGCCCGAGAACACGATCAAGTTCGTTGTCGGGGTGCTGCTCACGAGCTTCGGGATCTTCTGGGCCGGTGAGGGGATCGGCGTCGACTGGCCCGGAGACGATCTGGCGCTGCTCGGCATTCTCGCGTTCGTGTCGCTCTCGTCCTTCGCCCTCGTGCGCATCCTCCGCCACGAGCGCGGGCCGCTCCGTGCCATCGGCGTCGATTCATGAGGCGGCTCAAGGCATTCGGGTTGTTCTGGTACGACTTCGTCGTCGGTGACGACTGGCGGATCGCGGTCGGCCTCGTCGCGGCTCTCGGCCTGACGGCGATCCTGGTCAGCCTGTCGATCTCGGCGTGGTGGCTGCTCCCGCTCGCGGTGATCGCGCTATTGGCCGAGTCCGTCCTGCGCGCGGCACGAAGCTCTTAACGCGCCCTTCACCCTCGTCTCATCCGGCGTTCGCCATCCTTGGGCCGTCCGGTCGGCTTTCTACGGGGGAACTCATGCCTGCGCCTGCTCGCTCGCTCGTCGTCAAGGTGCCCGAGGTCGCGGCGCTCTTCTGGATCATCAAGATCCTCACGACGGCCATGGGCGAGGCCACGTCCGACTACCTCGTGCACGGCTACAACCCGTACCTCGCCGTGACCGGCGGGTTCGTGGCTTTCGTGATTGCGATGGCGATCCAGCTCCGGATGCCGCAGTACGTGCCGTGGGCCTACTGGCTCGCAGTGCTGATGGTCGCCGTGTTCGGGACGATGGCGGCAGATGTCCTCCACGTCGAGTTCCACGTGCCCTACATCGTCTCGACGCTCTTCTTCGCGCTTGCGCTCACGATCGTGTTCGCCGCCTGGTACCGGAGCGAAGGGACGCTCTCGATCCACAGCATCGACACCCGCCGCCGCGAGCTCTTCTACTGGGCCGCAGTGCTGGCGACATTCGCGATGGGCACGGCCGCCGGCGATCTCGCCGCCTATACGGCGCGGATGGGCTTCCTTTCCGCCGGGGTGATGTTCGCGGTCGTGTTCGCCCTCCCGGGCATCGGCTACCGCTTCTTCAACCTCAACGCGATTGTCGCGTTCTGGTTCGCCTATGTGATGACCCGTCCGCTCGGGGCGTCGTTCGCCGACTGGATGGGCAAGTCGCGGCACGCCGGCGGTCTCGGTGTCGGCGACGGCCCGGTGGCGCTCGTGCTGGGCCTGCTGATCGCGGCGCTCGTCGGTTACCTCACGGTCACGGGAAGCGACCGGGCCCCATCCACGGCGAGACCGTGGCGCGGAGTACCCGAGCCGGCCGGCGAAGAGCCGAGCTCGTAGCGCCCGACCTGCCCGTGCGACGCGAGGCGTCGCACGGGCATGAGGTTCGGGTTGCGCGCGTTACGCGACGCGGTTGATCTGGCCGCGGATCTCTCCGAGGCGGTTCTTCATCGTGTGGATGTTCACGTACGTCCGTCCGCGCACGAGCGCATCGCGCTGTGAGGCAGTCAGCGTCAGCGTGCCGTGCGAGGGTGAGTAGCAGTTGCGGCAGAGCGTCTTGAACGCAACGCCGTTCATGCCGCGCACGCCCTTGTTCAGCCCGGCGACCGTCGGCCTGCCGGTGAGGTGCGTGAACGTGAGCGTCCAGCGGAGCGTGCTGCCGGTCAGCTTCGCGGTGAAGTGGCCTGCAGCGCCGACCCGGGTGCCGTGCGGGCGGGGGACTTCCTGGCCGGTGCGAAGCGTCGCGGAGAAGCTGGCCTTCAGGACGAAGGTGGCCGTGATGGTGGACGCGGCCGAGGTCGCGCTGCCCGATCCGGTCGAGTTCGTCGCGGTGACGCTGACGCGGAGCGCGTTGCCTGCGTCGACCGTGCCGATCCCGTAGCTCTGGCCGGTCGCGCCGAAGATGTTGGCGCAGCTCGTCCCGTTCGTATTGCAGCGGCTCCACTGGTAGCCGAACGTCGTCGTGACGCCCGTCCAGACGCCGGTCGAGGACTGCACCGTGTGTCCGACGAGCGCCGAGCCGGAGATCAGAGGCAGCGTCGTGTTGACGGGCGAGCCTGAGGTCTTGGCGACGACCGCGGCCGTCAGGTTCGACGAGGCGGTGGACTTACCGGTCGAGTTGGTGGCGGTGACCATCGCGCGGAGCTTCGAGCCGACCTGGCTCGAGGTGACGATGAAGCTTTGGCCCGTTGCACCGGCGATGTCGGTGCAGACGACGGCGGCGTTGCAGGCCTGCCATTGGTAGCTGAACGCGATCGGCTTCTGGCCCGACCAGTTGCCCGTGTCGACGGTGACCTTCTGGCCGTCCTCCGCCTTGCCCGACGGGTCAGGCTGCTTCGTGTTGGCCGGAATCGCGCCGGGGTTGACGATCGTGCCGGTTGCACCCGAGAGCGCCTGGTTCGAGCCATCGGCGTTGGTTGCCGTGACCTGCACCCGGATCGTCCTTCCGGCATCGCCGTTCGAGACGACATAGTTCTGGTTCGTCGCGCCCGAGATCGAGCCGCAACTGCTCCCCGAGGAGTTACAGCGCTGCCACTGGTAGGCGTAGCTGATCGGGGTGGTGCCGTTCCAGGTGCCGCTCGTCGCGCTGAGCGTTGCGCCGGTGGCGGCGGTGCCGGTGATCATCGGGCCCGAGGTGTTGGTCGGGCTCGTGGCTGCGTGGCGGGCCGACGCGAGCGCCGATCCGGACACGACCGTGAGGGAGCTGATCAGTACGACCAGCAGAAGCGGAATGCGTTTCATCGAGTGCCTCTCTGTGTGGAATGCGAAACGTTCGTGGGTTGCATGCCTCGCGACCCGGTGCTGGGCCTCGAGGAAATCGTGGGGTGGCTCGACGCGCGAGCCGGGTGCGCCTCAGACGTAGGAGTCGGAGGCGGGCGCCGGTGGTGCGGCAGCCGCGGCGAGAGGCAGGGGCGCCGTTGCGCCCTGCGCTCGGAGCTCGGCGAGCTCGTGTCGGCGCGCCAGCCGCGCTCGCCGCCGGCGGCGCCAGATCAGCCCGCCGATTTCGTCGAGCAGGATCGCGGCGAGCGCGGTCGTGAGGACGACGACGATCAGCGAGACGCTCGACTGCCAGACGATGTAGTGGACGCGGACCGTGTGGCTGTTCTGGGCGATCGCGACGATGACGGCGGCGCCGACCACGAGCGCTGCGGCGAATGTCCACCACCAGCCGAGCCGTTGAAGGCCTGCTCTACGGCGATGGCTGGAATCGGTCGTTGTCACCGCGGCCTCGCCGATGGTGGCGTTCTAGTCCCCTGCGATCGTCGCGGTCCTCGGTGCGACTACCGAGACCAGGGGCCTGGCGGGCTCTTGAACCGGCTCCGAGGACGGGGTCGGTGCGGGCACGTCGGCCGACTTGGCCGCTTCCTTCGGGTTGAAGCCGAGCCATCCGGTCAGTCTCGTGAAGTAGCTCATTCCTTCGTCTCCTCTGTCAGGTCGAGACCATCCGGGGATCAGATTGACCCACGCTCCGGTTATCGATAAGCCCACCATAACATACGAAACACAGATTCGTGTTATCTTGTGTCGCGAAATCTGATGTCGTCTATTAAATCGCCACCGGCAGACGCTCCGCGCACGGCGCCGGAGTTCGGATTCTTGACGAGTCACGGCAAGACGCTGCTCCTGATCGCGGACGATCCACGGATCCGCATGCGAGACATCGCGGGTCTCCTCAACGTCACGGAGCGCGCGACGCAGCGCATCGTCGCCGACCTCGCGAGAGCCGGTTACATCGATCGGCAGCGCGAAGGACGCCGCAACGTCTACACGGTGCGGACCGACCTTCCGCTCGGCCTTCCGCTCCAGCGGGATGTCGACATCGGCGCGCTGGTGGGCGTGCTCGGTCCGAGGGGCTAGGGGCGCCCGAGGCTCTCGAGATCGCTCAGCGCCAGATGGTCGGTCGGGATGACCGCCGTCCGGTTGGCGATCACTGTCATCGGCGCTCCCGGGTCACCAAGATCGGAGAGGACGAGCGCGGCCCGCGAGAAGTCCTCGCCCGAGGTGTAGTTACTCACGGTGATCACCGTGAGTAACCCGGCGCCGACGGCGGCAAGGAGACCGTTGCGAGAGTCCTCGAACACGACGACCTCGCTCTTTCGTACTCCGAGCCGCTCGACCGCCAGCTCGTAGATCGCCGGGTCCGGTTTCTTCGCAGCGACGATGTCGCCGGCCAGGATCAGGAGCTTCCTTGCAAGCTCAGGCCCGATCGCGTGGGCCAGCACGGCGCGAACCGACCGCTCGGATGAGGTCGAGGCGACCGCCAGCCGCCAGCCTGCGGCGTCGGCCTCGCCGATCAGCCGAACGACACCAGGGCGCGGCCGGATCCCGTGCTCGGTCAGGTTCTGTTCGAGGATCTCGGCCTTCCGTCCGTGCAGGGCCTCGACCAGGTCGCGATCGCTCTCGGGTAGCGCGGCCGCCATCCGCTCCTTGCCGCCGGCGACCCGAAGGAGCTCCGCGTACTCGT
The DNA here is from genome assembly GCA_963762215.1 of uncultured Actinomycetota bacterium. GTDB lineage: Bacteria > Actinomycetota > Thermoleophilia > Gaiellales > Gaiellaceae > PALSA-600. The sequence continues at coordinate 676,593 of CAVXKB010000007.1, read as the reverse complement.
CGTCCGACCAGTGCAATCCGAGCCCCGCCTCGGCGAACGCCTGGTTGAACGCGGGGAGGTGCAGGTCGCGCTCGGTGTCTGCGATCACGCCGTCGCAGTCGAAGATCAGCGCTCTCAAACGTGGCGGATCGTCGGCTTCATCGGCCGGAGCTTATGGGTGCAAGGTCACCTGAGCGGAAGCCGGCCCGCCGTTCCCGTTCCGTGAAACATGAGGCGATCGCCTCATGCGGCTTCGCCCTGGCCTCCGTAGATTGGCAGGACCGAGACGGCGACGAAACGAGGGAGTCATGAGTCTGCAAGGCCGGTTCTTCGCGCTGACCTACGACCGCATGAGCGCCAAGATGGAACGAGCAGGACTGCATGCCCAGCGGGAGGCGCTGCTCGCCGGAGCGAGCGGGCGGGTGCTCGAGATCGGCGCCGGCACCGGCGCGAACCTCGGCCTCTACGGCTCGGAGGTCGAGGCGCTCACGGTCACCGAGCCCGAGTCACCGATGTTGAAGCGGTTGCAGCGCCGGGTGCAGGAGCAAGCCCCGAAAACGACCGTGCTGCGTGCCCCGGCCGAGGATCTGCCTTTCGAGGACGGCAGCTTCGATACCGCAGTCTCGACCCTGGTCCTCTGCGGAGTGAGCGACCAGCCGCGCGCGCTGGGTGAGCTGCGCCGGGTGCTGCGGCCGGGCGGGAAGCTGTTGTTCATCGAGCACGTGCGCTCGGACGAGCCCGGTCTCGCCCGGAAGCAGGATCGGATGAACGGCCTCAACCACTTCCTCGTCGGTTGCGACTGCAACCGCACCACGCTCGACTCGATCCAGGCAGCCGGCTTCGAGGTCTCGCAGCTCGAGCGTACTACGCTCGCCAAGGCTCCGGCCTTCGTTCGACCGCTGATCGTGGGAGCCGCAACGGCACCACTTCACGGGAGCGTGCGTGGCAAGTGATGTGGAAGCGATGCCGCGAGCCTGAGTGTCACCGCCGGCGCTCGTGAAGTTGCCTCCCAGGTACAGCTTCTGATTGGAGGTTGCGAGCGCCAGCCCGTTGCCGATGAACGGCCCGTTGCCGCCGCTCGAGTCGAGCGCGTGCCACGAAACCCCGTCGAAGTAGGCGATCTGGTCGGCCCGGGGGTCGCCTCCCGGCGTTCACGAAGGCCCGTAAGGGTGAAGGAAAACGTGTGGGCCTTCCCTTCGCCCGCGCCAGGTCTGCGCTCGGACCGACAGTAGCTGCGGTTCCCGAGGGCCGCGGCTCGCCTCAAGAAGCCATGAGGATCGCGCGATCGGCCCGGCCGAGGCCGCACGTGCGTTTGGTGGCTACGGTGCCGCGAGATGGATGTGGAACCGGTACTCGACCGGGTCGCCGCGCTCGCGCCGGCCGCTTCGGACGGGCGTGGGTTCCTGCTCGTCGGGATCGGCGGCCGGGGAGGCTCGGGAAAGACCACGCTCGCTCGCTCGGTTCCCGGCGCGCAGATCGTGAGCACCGACGAGTTCTGGGATGGAGAGGGCTTCGAGCTCTCCCGGCTGCGAGCCGAGGTCGTCGACCCGATCCTGCGCGCCGTGCCGGCCGAGTTCCACGCATATTCCTGGGAGCTGCAGCGGCCATTCGATGCCGCCAGGGTCGTGCTGCCAGTGGGCGTCATCGTGATCGAAGGCGTGTGTGCGCTCCACGCGATGTTTCGCGAGGCCTACGACCTGCGAATCTGGGTGGAGGCTCCACGCGAGCTACGTCTCGCGCGCGGGATCGCGCGGGACGGCGAAGAGGCGCGTGAGGTCTGGGAGACCCGGTGGATGCCGAGCGAGGATCGGTACGTCGAGCAGGACGACCCGATCTCGGCGGCTCATTTGATCGTGGACGGCTTCTAGCGAGAGCGCGCCGTCCAGAGACCGAGCGCGGCGTTCGCGATGTGAGTAAACGGGACGCCGTCGCGACCGGTTCGTTCGCCGGTCGGCGTGCTGCTTGTGACGCCGAGGCGGTCGAGCTCCTCGAGCAGCGGGCGCCACCCGTATCCGACGCCTTCGATCTCCTCACGGGTGAGGCCGCCGGCCGTCGGGTCGGTGCAGTAGACGATGCGGAAGCGCCCTTCGCTGCTGCCGTGGATGAGGTGCGCGACCGCGCCGAGATTCGCGGCAAGCTCGGGGTCGTGCCGCATGGCGTCGAGAGCCGCCGGAGTCCCGCGGTAGCCGTGACGGCGGATCAGGGCATCGATCGCGGGGTCCTCTCCGAATCGGGAGACTGCGGGCGCGAGTACGACGAGCTCTCCGCCGTCGGCGAGGGCCATCCTGGTTCGGTAGATCGCCTTGTTCGCGACCCACGTCGTCCTGAACTCGTCCGGATCGAGCCAACACGTCACCCGGGCGAAAGGCTCTGCGACGACCTCGATGTTGCAGCGGGCCGAGAGCTCGGCCGCCGCATCGTATGCGGCTCCGCCCGACTCACCGGAGCCTCCTCGCCCGATGAAGACCCCGCGGTGGACGACGCCGTCGGGCGTGTCCTCGGTCACCGTCAGCACCCAGAGCACCGGGATCCTGGGCGCAAGGAACCGGTCGAACGCCGCGTCGACCACGTCCCGCACCGGGCCGTGCGCGCAGCCCATGATCGTCTCCATGTCGCAGATCGCGCCGAGAAAGTGGCTGCGGTGGATCGTGAGACCGCCGCCGAGGCCGATCACGAGGTTCTTGGTGAAGTTCGCCATCCCGATCACCTCATGGGGCACGACCTGGCCGATCGACACCACGAGATCCCAGCCGTCCAGCAGCAGCTCGTCCACCTCGACCGGAATCGGCTCCGCCATCAGTCCCGCCGAGAGGGCCGCGATCTCGTCGCCCCCGATCTCGCCGACCCGCACCAACCCTTCCCGCCAGCGGTGCTCCAGGATCCGGTCGAAGGGAACGCGATCTCCGAAGAGCATGTTCGCTTCGCGGGGCGTCATCGCAGCGTGCGTGCCCAGAGCGGGCAGCACCGCAACCTCGCAACCGGCGGCCGACAACCGTTCGAACAGCAGGCCGGTGATCTCGCCGGCCCGCGAGTGCAGCCGGGTCAGGTCGGGCGGAACGAGCAACACCCGCCTCGCGGCGAGCAGCTCGGCGGTCGCGAGCTCCTCGACGATCTCTCGCAGCTCGCCGCCCGAGATCGCCTGCTCGGGGCCACCGATGCTGCGCAGCGGCTGGGTGGCCGTACCCGCGCGAAGGGCGGCGAGTGCCGCTTCGGCGCGATCGACGACCGAGGCGCTCTCACCGCTCGCATCGACCTGCGCGACATCGATCTCCTCGGCCCCCGGAGACTCCAGGGCCTCGAACTGGCTGTCGATCATCGCAGCGTGCATGAAGTGGGCCGGCCGCTCCCCGACCCGCCGGACGACCTCGTCTCGATCCACGACGAGGTCGAGGAAGCGCACGTTCCCCGCGGGGCGCAGCGAATCGCGATAGCTGCGCTTGAGCGCTGAGCAGGCGATCACTGCGTCGGGCTCGGCACGCATCGCCTGGCGGACCGCCGCGAGCCACGGCCAGCGATCGGCGTCGGTGAGCGGGATGCCCGCTGCCATCTTGGCGACATTAGCCTCGCTGTGGAGCGAGTCGGCCTCGATGTACGGGATGTCCCAATGGGCGGCAAGCGCGGCGGCGATGGTCGACTTTCCCGAGCCCGCGACGCCCATGACGACGATCCGGCCGAGCGTCCTCATCCGAGGGCGGCGGACGGGAGAGAGAAGTAGCGCACGGCGTTGTCGACACACAGGTCGCGGACGACGGTCGAGCACCACTCGACGTCGGCCGCGATCCGGCCCTCGTCGATGTCGCGTCCGATCGCATCGCACAGCACTCGTCGGAAGAGCTCGTGACGCGTCATCGAGAGGATCGAGCGCGAGTCGGTGTGCATGCCGACGAAGCCGGCGAGCTGACCGATCTGGGAGAGATCGTCGAGGTGGCGGCGCAGCCCGTGCTCGTGGTCGTTGAACCACCACGGCGGCCCCCACTGCACGAGCGAGGGGACTCCCGGCCTCGAATAGGCGCCGGCCATCGCGGCGAACACAGCGTTGTCGGCCGGGTTGACGTTGTAGAGGATCGTGCGCGGAAGAGTGGCGTTGCGCTCGAGCCCGCCGAGGAACCGGGCGAGCCCGGGTGCCTGGCGTTCGTCGCCGATCACGTCGGCTCCAGCGTCTCGACCGACCTGGGCCAACAGCCGCGGCGACACGTCGCGCAGCGGCCCGAGGTGCAGCTGCAACACGGACTCGTCGGCGAATGCGAGCCGGGCGGCGAGCCCGACGACCTCGAGCATGACGATGGCGCGCTCGAGTGGGGAGGCAGCTTCGCCGGCCCGCGCGCGGCGGATCACTGCGTCCGCGAGGGACGGGTCAGGGGGAAAGTCCGGTAGGGACTCGAGGCCGTGGTCGCTCGCACGTCCACCAAGCTCCGCAAAGCGCGCAGATGCATGGGCGAGCGCGGCGAGCATTGAGGCCAGGTCGTCGATCGTCGTTCCCGTTGCCGCCTCCAGGCGGTTGATCCAGGCGTTCCAGGCCGGTGGATCGCCGAGCAGCCGGTGTGCCCCGTCGGGGCGGAACGTCGGGAGCATCGTCACGGGCTTCCCGATGTGGCCCCGGTGCGCCGCGAGGTCGTCGCCCGGATCGTCGGTGGTGGCGACCACCCTGACGTCGAAGCGCGAGAGGAGCTTCCCGATCGTCCAATCCGGCAGCTGACGGTTCGCCTCCTCCCAGATCTCGCGCGCGGTCGAGGGGCTCAGCTCGAGATCGATCCCGAACACCCGGCGGAGCTCGAGGTGCGACCAGACATAGAGCGGGTTGCGGATCAGGCGGGGGACAGTGGCCGCCCAGGCGGAGAACCTTTCCCACGGATCCGCGTCCCCCGTGATGAGACGCTCCTCGAATCCGGCGAGGCGCATCGCCCTCCACTTGTAGTGGTCGTCGCCGAGCCAGAGATCCGACAGCGTCTCGTAGACACGGTCGTCGGCGATGTCGGCGGGGGAGAGGTGGTTATGAAGATCGACGATCGGAGCGTGCTCGGCGACCTCGTGGAACAGGGTGCATGCGGTCTCGCTCGAGAGCAGGAAGTCGTCCGTCAGGAATCCAGCGTCCATCCCGCTGCGTTCAGATCGTCATCGCGCTGAAGCCGCCGTCGACGACGATCTCGGAGCCTGTGATGAACCGCCCTGCGTCGCCGGCGAGGAGGAGCGTCGCTCCCGCGAGCTCGTCGATGTCGCCGAACCGACCGAGCGGCGTATGGCCGAGGATCTTCTCGACCCGCTCGGGAGTCAGAACCGCCCGGTTCTGTTCTGCGGGGAAGAACCCGGGGACGAGCACATTGCAGCGGATGCCCAGCGGGCCCCATTCGCGGGCCAGGTTCTTCGTCAGGTTGTGGACGGCCGCCTTCGCCATCGAGTAGGTGAAGACGCGCGAGAGCGGGGTCAGCCCGGAGGCGCTGCCGATGTTGATGATGCTGGCTCCCTCGCCCGACGAGCCGGCGCGTTCGACGAAGTACCGGCCGAACTCCTGGCAGGCGCGCATGACGGCGAGCTGGTCGACCGCGATCACGTGCTCGATCTCCTCGTCGGTGATCTCGAGGAACGGTGTCGCCGAGTTCACGCCGGCGCCGTTGACCAGCACGTCGATCCGGCCGTGCGAGGTGAGTACGCGCCCAACGAGGTCGCGAAGCCCCTCGCGGCTCGCGACGTCGCACGGCTCGAACGTCATCTCGCCGTCGCCCGGCCCGTCCCGACCCGCGAGTACCGCATCGGCTTTCGCCCGGTCGCGCCCCACGATCACCGTCCGTGCGCCGGCGTCGCTGAGCGCCCCGGCCATCCGGCCGCAGAGCACGCCGGTGCCGCCGATCACCACTGCGACCCGCCCATCCAGCCGGAAGCTCGACGGCAGGTCCAGCGCCGGTTGCACGGCTCGATGCTATCGAGCGCAGGGGGTCGGGATAGGCTCGCGGGGTGACCGATCTCGAGGGCTGGAAGCTTTGCCCGCGCTGCGGGAATGAGCTGGAACCGCTCCACGGCGCCCATCTCCACTGCGCCGGCTGCGGATCAAGCTACTGGGCGAACTCGAAGCCGGCGGTTCAGGGGCTGCTCGTTCAAGACGGCCGGGTGTTGATCGGCCGCCGCCGCATCGAGCCGCGCAAAGGCCACTGGGACCTTCCGGGAGGCTTCCTCGAGGAGGCCGAGCTGCCCCTGGACGGATTGCGCCGCGAGTTCATGGAGGAGACCGGCATCGCGGTAGAGCCCGTCGAGTGGCTCGGCGCCTCGATCGATCCGTACGGGCCCTCTTTCGTTCTCAGCCTCACCTGGATCGTCAGCGGCGAGGGCCGGCCGTCCGCGGCCGACGACATCGAGGAGCTCGCGTGGTTCGCGCCGGAGGAGCTGCCCGACGAGATGGCGTTCGGAAGCCAGAGCGCCCTCCTGCGGCTTTGGGCAGATCGTCGACCCTGAGGTCGTGGGCCTGAGCCATTTCGGGGTAGGTGTCGAATTCGCGCCGCGCCGTTCGTCCTTGGGATGAACACCTACTTGAAGGAGGAGATGATGAGGTACCTGATGCAGATCTACCAGGGCGACGCTCTCGAGACCCAGGCCGCTCTTTCCAGCGAGGACCAGCAGCAGGTCTGGGCCGACTACATGGCCATCAACCAGACCCCGGGCGTGACCTCGGGGGAGCGGATGGGGCTTCCCGACACCGCCACGACGGTGCGCGTCGAGGACGGTCGCTCGCTCGTGACCGATGGTCCGTTCGCAGAGACGAAGGAAGCGCTTGGCGGCTACTTCTTCTTCGAGACCGACAACCTCGATGAAGCCCTCGAGCTCGCGGCCCGTGTGCCTGCGGCGCGTTACGGAGGCGCGGTCGAGATTCGGCCGCTGGTGGAGAGCTGATCGAGGACGTCTTCCGCCGGGAGTGGGGGCGGGTCCTCGCCGCAGTGGTCGGCTTCCTCGGCGACTTCGATCGCGCCGAGGAAGCCGTCCAGGAGGCGTTTGCGATCGCCGTGGAGCGCTGGCCGCGGGACGGCATGCCGGACAATCCGGCGGGCTGGCTCGTCGTGACCGCCCGAAACCGGGCGATCGACCGGCTCCGCCGCGAGCGAACGGTGGCAGCTCGAACCAAGCTCCTGGAAGTGGCCGAGACGATGGAGGACGAGATCCCCGAGACGAGCTTCCCCGACGAGCGACTCGAGCTGATCTTCACGTGCGCCCACCCGGCGCTGAACCTCGACGCGCAGGTTGCGCTCACGCTCTGGGCGCTCAGCGGACTTCGCACCGACGAGATCGCGCGGGCCTTCCTCGTCTCGGAGACAACAATGGCCCAGCGGCTCGTTCGGGCGAAGCGGAAGATCAAGGAGGCGGGGATTCCGTTCCGTGTCGCCGCCCGACCATCTGCTGCCGGACAGGCTGGCGAGCGTCCTTGCCGTCGTCTACCTGATCTTCAACGAGGGCTACGACGGTCGCGCCGACCTGGCCGGGGAGGCGATCAGGCTCGGGCTCGCGTTGACGGAGCTCATGCCCGATGAGCCCGAGGTTCACGGCTTGCTCGCCCTCATGCTGCTCAACGACTCGCGTCGCGACGCCCGCCGGCGCGACGGTGAGATCGTGCTGCTGGCCGACCAGGACCGCTCGCTCTGGGACCGGACCCGGATCGAAGCCGGCCTCTCGGCTCTCGCCAAGGCCCGGGCCCTGACTGGCCGCGGGGCGTACGTTCTTCAGGCCGAGATCGCATCCCTGCACGCAGCCGGCGAGACCGACTGGCGTCAGATCGCCTCGATGTACGGAGAGCTCCTCCGCGTGACGGGCTCGCCCGTCGTCGAGCTGAACAGGGCCGTCGCGATCGGCGAGGCCGAGGGGCCCGCGGCTGGGCTGGCCGCGATCGAAGGGCTGCAGCTCGACGGCTACCTCTATTTCCACACGACGCGGGCCGACTTTCTCCGCCGGCTCGACCGGCGGGACGAGGCTCGCGAGTCGTATCTGAAGGCGCTCGGGCTCGTCCACTCGGACGCCGAGCGGCGGTTCATCGAGCAGCGACTGGCCGAAACCGCGCGCCCGGAAGCATGACTGGATTCAGCTGACGACTGCGTGCTGCGTGGCCCAGAGCGCTGCGGCGGCCCGGGTCGACACGCCGATCTTCGTGTAGATGTGCTGGATGTGGTGGTCGGCGGTCTTCGCCGAGATGAAGAGCCGCTCTGCGATCTGCCGTGTTGTCAGCCCGAGGGCTGCGAGGCGCAGCACTTCGACCTCGCGCCGCGAGAGCCCACCGGGGTTCTGCTGGCGCTTGCCGGCGTTCGAGTGCGGCGCGCCGTGCCCGGCGGCGACGAGCACCGCACGGCTTGCCCGGGACTCGATCGACCCCTCCAACTCGAGCCGACGGAGCTCGGCGGCTGCCTCCTCGGGCGAGTGGGCGAGACGGTCGGCACGCTCGGTGGTCATCCCGACGTAGACCTCGGTCGCAGCCAGCACGCAGGCCCCGAGGTTGCCGGTGTCCGCGCGCATGCGCTTGTGGTACCCGGAGCCGTCGCACCGCTCATGGTGCGTGCACGCGACCGGGTTGAGCTCGGCGAGAGCCGGCGAGCGTCGCAGCATCTGCTCGGTCAGCATGGGGTGGAGCTCGACGCGGTCGAACTCCGTCCGCGTGAGCGCTCCCGGCTTGTCCCAGATCGAGTTCGACACGGCCGTCGTACCGAAGTCGTGCACTAGCGCGGCCCGCCCGAGCCGGGTGACCTCCTCGTCCTCGAGTCCGAGTACCCGTGCGGAGTCGGTCGCGAGGGCAGCGCAGCGTCGGCTGTGCCCGATCATGTACGGCGACTTGAGGTCGATGAAGTCTGCGGCGAGCGCGAGCGCGTCGTCGATCGCGTCTCCTTCGAGCAGGCGGCGCGGTTCCGGCTCGAGGACCAGGACGGCATCCCAGGGCTCGGTCGTGCGAAGCTGCTCGAACCATTCGAGCCCGTGCTCGACGAACAGATCCGCGAGCGCGGGGTCGTAGGTGCGGTCGCGTCGATCCTGAGCGGCGGCGACGGCGCGCTCCGGTGAGAAGATCCGGCCGATCGCCTCCATGTCGTGCGTGAGGTGCACGACACGCATCGGCAGAGGGATCGTCTCGCCCCCGACATGCTTGGGGAAGCCCTTTCCGTTCCAGCGCTCGAACGTGAAGGCGAGCGACTCGCGGACGCCCGGTCCGAAGTCGAGCCGCGCGACGAGCATGTCCGCCACCTCGCACCCGGACGTGAAGTTGTGGACGGCCCACTCGTGCGCCGTCTCCTGCAGCATCCGCACGATCTCGTCGCGCTCCTCGTCGGAGCGTCCGGCAGTGGCGTACGCGAACACGTCGCGCATCACCTCGGCGGGGTCGCCGCCGTCGTGCACGAGCGTCTGCGCGCGGATCCCGATCTCGTCGCCGAACAGCGTCGCGACCTCGTGGGCGTGCCCGGTGCAGCCGACGTACCGCAGCAGCGCGACCCAGTACGCGTTCTCGCGCACCTCCCGGTCGAACCCCGCCGTCTCGCACATCCAGGAGGCGAGAAGGCATGAGCGCAACTGGGACTCGAGCGGCTGGCCGAAGGCGTTGTCCTGCGCCAGCGCAAGCGTTGCGACGAATTCGCTCAGGCGAAGCGACGTCTGAGAAATGGGGAGTCCTCCCGATGTTTTCGCGGAGCGGCCACTCTACGCTCTGCCTCAGTTAGGGCGTTGCCGCAGATCGAAACAGAAGGCGCCGCACTCATTCTCTAAGGAGGCAAGCATGACGGCAGCAAACGCCGTCGGTGACCCCATCAAGGTCGGAGTCATCGCGGACCAGACCGGCCCCCTCTCGTTCGTCGGAGCCGCGAACACCAACGTCGCCCGCATGGTCGTCGGCGACATCAACGCCAAGGGCGGGCTGCTCGGCCGGCACGTCGAGCTGATCGTCGAGGACGGCGGGACGGACGACGAGCTGGCCGCGGCAGCGGCGAGGAAGCTGGTCGAGGAAGACAGAGTCGATGTCATCTTCGGCGGCATCTACAGCTCGACGCGCCAGGCGATCAAGGGCCCGGCGGTCGTCGAAGGCAAGACCCTCTACATCTACCCCGAGCAGTACGAGGGTCAGGAGTCCGACCCTCTGATCTTCTGCACCGGCCCGGTGCCGGCGCAGCAGGTCGATCCGTTCATCCCGTGGCTGATGCACGAGACCGGCGCGAAGACGTTCTACCTTCCCGGTTCCGACTACATCTGGCCGCACATCCTGAACGAGCGTGTCCGCGAGGCCGTGACTGCAAACGGCGGCACGATCGTCGGCGAGGAGTACCACCCGCTCGACCACATGGACTATCGCGCGACCGTCGAGCGGATCGCCGAGAGCGGAGCCGATGTCGTGTTCAACACGATCGTCCCGCCGGGGGTCGCCCCGTTCCTCGAGCTCCTTCATGGCTCCGGCTTCTCGAGCCGGGGCGGGCATCTCGTCTGCACCTACTTCGACGAGAACTTCTTGAACATGGTTCCCGCGGCCCAGGTCGAGGGGCTCTACAGCTGCCTCGACTACTACCAGGCCGTCGACGACCCGTTCAGCCGGGAGCTGCTCGCGCAGTACGACGCGCTGTATCCCGGCGACGCCAAGTTCACCGGCGGCAGCGGCTGCTCGGGCCTCTACCGCGGGATGCGGTTCTGGGCAGCCGCGGTCGCCGAGGCCGGCACGCTCGAGCAGCCGCGGGTCATCGCGGCCCTCGACCACGCCGAGATCGCAGAGGGCCCGGGCGGGCCGGCGGCGATGGTGCCCGGCGAGCATCACGCGCGACTCCAGATGTACATCGCGCGCGCCCGGAACGGCCGGTTCGAGATCGTCGAGACCCTCGGCGCAATCGATCCGCAAGAGCGTCTCGTCGAGCTGCCGGCCCTCGTGGGCTGACCAGGCGACGGCGACCGATCACTCACACACGACGAAGGGAGCACAAGTGCTACTCGCAACCACGCAGATCGAGGACTTCGACCGGTTCATGGAGATCTTCACCACCGAGGGCGCCGAGAAGCGCCAGGAGCACGGCTCCAAGGGAGCGCTCGTCTTCCGCGACCCGGACGAGGCCGATCGTGTCTGGGTCATGTTCGACTGGGACGCGGACGGCTGGCAGAGCTTCGTCTCGGATCCCGCGGTCCCGCCGATCATCCAGAAGGCCGGTCACAAGGGAAAGCCGCAGGCGGCAGCGTTCGCCGGCGAGTGCTTCGCCTAGACACTCCGTTCGAGCAGGGAGCTCCCGGACGTCTCGGGGCTCCCTGCTCGGCGATCCGCCTTGGTACAACTCGCCGCGGATGAGCATCGAGTTCGACCGCGTGGAATTGCTGTTCGGCGACTCACCGGTGCATCCGCTGCGTCGGCTGAGCGAGCACCTCGGCGGTGCGGTCGAGATCTGGGCGAAGCGGGACGACTGCAACTCGGGGCTGGCCTACGGCGGCAACAAGACGCGCAAGCTCGAGTTCCTGGCGGCCGACGCGCTCGCCACGGGCTGCGACACGCTCGTCTCGATCGGGGGCGTGCAGTCGAACCACACGCGGCAGGTCGCGGCGGTCGCTGCGTTTCTCGGGCTCGAGTGCGTCCTCGTGCAGGAGCATTGGGTCGACTGGCCGGACAGCGTCTACGACAAGGTCGGCAACATCCTGCTCTCACGAATCATGGGCGCCGATGTGAGGCTCAGCCCGGCTGGGTTCGACATCGGCTTCCGCCCGAGCTGGGAGCAGGCTCTCGCGGATGTCGAGGCTCGTGGCGGGAAGCCGTACGCGATCCCGGCCGGCGCGTCCGACCATCCTCTCGGTGGCCTGGGCTTCGCCCGGTGGGCCGACGAGGTTGCAAGGCAGGAGCAGGAGCTCGAGGTCTTCTTCGACACGATCGTCGTCTGCTCGGTGACGGGCTCGACGCAGGCCGGGATGATCGCCGGTTTCGCAGCGCAGGACAGGCCGCGTCGCGTGCTTGGCATCGACGGATCGGCGACGGTCGAGCAGACGTGGGCGCAGATCGCCCGCATCGCGCGCCGGACGGCCGAGGCGATCGGTCTCGGCCGCGACCTGGCCGACGACGAGATCGTGCTCCTCGACGAATGGCACGCCGGCATCTACGGCGTCCCCGACGCGAAGACGATCGGGGCAATTCGCCTCTGCGCCCGGCTCGAGGGGATGCTGACGGACCCGGTCTACGAAGGAAAGTCGATGGCGGCACTCATCGACCTGGTGCAGGACGGTCGCATCGAGCCCGGCTCGCGCGTTCTGTACGCGCATCTCGGCGGTCAGCCGGCATTGAACGGGTACGCCGGCAGCTTCTGACCGCTGGATCTTTTCGGCCTACCCGTCGACGGTGAGCCGCGTCGGCGGCCAGTAAGTGAGCACGACCGGCCCGATGAGATTCGATCGTGGAACTGGGCCCCACATGCGGGAGTCGCAGGAGCCGCCTCGGTTGTCGCCCATCAGGAAGTAGGAGCCTGCGGGCACATGCCAGGTTTGGCTGCGATGATCGTCGGAGATGAGGCTTCCCGGGGTGACGTAGGGCTCCGAAAGTCGACTCCCGTTGATCCAGATCCCGGCCTCGGCGTCCTCGTGGATCGTGTCGCCCGGGAGCCCGATCAGGCGTTTGACGAATACGCCGGGAGCCCCTCCGCAGTCGCGCGCGGCTTGGGGCGCATGGAAGACGACAATCTGGCCGCGCCGTGGGGAGGAGAATCGGTAACAGACCTCGCATGCGATCACGCGGTCGGAGAAGCGGGCCTCGCAGCCGTCCGTGGGGCGCGCGCAGTGCAGGGTCGGCTCCATCGAGGACGTCGGGATGCGGTAGGGCTTGGCGACCTCGGCCTCGAAGATCAGCACGACTCCGATCGCGACAACCAGGGTGATCAGCCAGTCGGCTGCCGTTCTCCAGGGGCGTGGAAGACGGCTGGTTGCTCTGTCGAGGACTCTCACCGGCTAGAGATTCTTCGCGCCTTTCGCGCAACACTCAATCCGCTTCCGGGCGTGACAGCGAGCCGACCCACGTCAACACCGTACTGCGGAGGACAGCGTGGCCGCAACTGGCGCGTGACCCCAGCCGCGGCTTCCAGACGAGGTCATTCCGTCCGCTGAAAGAGGACGCTGCTGCAATCGCGGGTAGTGCCGAGCAGACGAAAGCTCATATCGTGCTCGTCGTAGAACTCGGCGAAGGCACGAAGCTCGTCGGCTCGGTGATGAAACTGGTCGAAGTAGAGGTACGAGCCGGGCACGAGTCTGTCGGCCACGAAATCGAGGACAGTGGTGGTCGAGCTGTAGAGATCGGCGTCCAGCATCACGACGAGCACCTCGTGCTCGGGCCACTCGTAACCCGGCAGCGTGTCCTCGAACCAACCTGGATAGAACCGGACGCGCGGGTCGTCGATTCTCGGCACAACGCCCTCGGTGGAGAAATAGCCGCGTTCGTGACCCTCGAGACTCCAGTCGTGAGGGAGCCCAAGGAAGCTGTCGAACCCGTGTAGATGACTTCGCGGGTTCTCGAGTAGCTCTGCCCAAAGGCGCATCGAGTTGCCCTCGTGCACGCCGAACTCGAGGTAGAGCACCTCGCGCTCGCTGATCTCCGAGGCGATGAGCTCGAACAACTCACTTCGTGACTGAGTCCGAGTAGCCGATGAGAAGCCGTGCGCTGGCAGCCACCAGCCGACGTGTAGGTAGTTGAGCACCCCGTTCAGCTCGTAGACGACGCGGCCGCTACAGACGGCGCCGAGCCGGGACAGCGCGATCTTCGGCAGACGCTTCGGATCGCCAGTTGCTGGTCGGCTCAGGTCGACCTGCTTCCTCTTCGGGAGTTGGACGCTGCCGGTATCACGAACCCTCGAAAACACGAGGACTCCCCTTCTGCCCACCCGTTTAACGACAGATCATCGCTTCCATCCTTCGCGACGTCAACTGCTCGCGACTTTCGTGCCATGGCTGCCGACGACGCTCATCTTCGGCACGAGCACGGGTGGTGAAGACGAAGTCGTCCGTGGCGCACGTCGTCAGCTCTGTGACGACGCCGCCGTCGCCTCGGCGTCGGGGCCGAGCGTCCAGCCCCAGTTCGGGCCGTCGATCGTTCCTCTGTACTGGGTGCCGAGCCACTCCGGACGGATCCAGAGGGAGAACGAGCCCACCGGTGCGTGCGTGAGGATGCCCATCATCCGATTCCAGCGCCCGGCGTGGAAACTGTCGAGGTAGACGTTCCGTCCATAGGGATCGAGAGGGTTGCCCGCGGAGGTGGAGTGGAAACCGAAGATTCCCTTGCCGTGGAAGGTCGCAGCGCCCTCCACGTTCTCGTGCCCCCATTTGCAGCAGACGGTGCGCAGCGTCAGCGTCGTGGGGGCGCCCTTCCAGCGGGAGAAACGAAGCTCCATCGGACCCGTCGCGAGTCGTCGCCAGGACTGGAGGGCGTAGAAGCTGCCGTCAGGTGTCTGGCGGACGGCCACCTGCCACGGGAGCGTCACCGAACCGGTCGGACGGGACACGTCGGCGCTCGGGAGCGTCCCGCCGTAGCGAAGCGACCCATCCTTCGAGATCAGGAGCGATTCGTGACCTCCGGAAGGAGTCGTCCAGCTCACCTCGGCATCGCCTGCCGCGTCCACTCGAAGGACCGGGTCGCGTGCGTCCCCTGCGATCTTGATCGATGCGGACGCGGGCGCGCTCGACAGGAGCAGGAGCATCGACGACAGGGCAAGAGTCGCCAACAGGGCTGGCGTGGACGACAGCCGAGCCCGAACGTCTTGCTTTCGCAGCGCGTTCTCCAAGCCCCCTCCCTGACTACTTGCACGACCCTATAACGAATGCGCGTGGAGAACAAGGTGCGAGCTTGTGCGGGAGGCCCGGGCGAAGCTCCTCGCTGGGGCGCCCAACTGCGGCGCCCCGATCCGACGAAGCCCCGCGTTGGCAGGGCCTCCGTAAGGTGGAGCTAGGCGGGCTCGAACCGCCGACCTCCTGGGTGCGATTGCCGCGACGAGCTTGGCCGCTAGTCGTGGTTTGGCTTCACGAGCGGCTTCGCCGTGCAGCTCGGGGGTTCCGTTTTCGTCGTTTGTCGCCGTTGTTTGTCGTACGAATCTGGCCAAAGTTTGACCACGGTCGTGCGAAGTTGAGGTGAGAGGCTGCTGACTCTCCCATCGCTGGTTGCACGGCCGTGTTTGGCGGACGACCGCTATCGCGTTTGGCGGGTGGTCGATCTGCGGTATGCGTCCGGATGAGGAGGTGGGGTGG
This sequence comes from uncultured Actinomycetota bacterium, assembly GCA_963762215.1. Classification (GTDB taxonomy): domain Bacteria; phylum Actinomycetota; class Thermoleophilia; order Gaiellales; family Gaiellaceae; genus PALSA-600. Next base: position 661,428 of record CAVXKB010000007.1, on the reverse strand, counting down.
CGCCGGATCTGTCGCACGAGGAAGGCGGGATCAACCGCATACAGAGACCCGGATGCCAATCTCTCCTCTGATAGACGAGTGGGAAGGATCGACACGAACAACGGAACGGGGAGGTTGAGATGATGCGGCTACAAGTATTCGCCGGAATCGGAATTGCTGTTGCGCTTGCGATCACTGGGGCAACGGCGTTCGCTGCGCCGGGCGGCAATACGACGACCTGCACGAGCACGCTCGCTCCTGGAAGCTACGGGAAGGTTGTCGTCCCGGCCGGTGCGACCTGTGACACCGAGAGTGGCCCGGTGTCGATCCGCGGCGGGGTCGAGGTCGATGCTGGTGCGACGTTCGTTCTGGGGAACGAGGGCCTTGGTACTCAGAACTTCACGATCTCGGGTGGGGTCCGTGCGACGAACGCGGCCGGGGTGCAGATCCACTTCGCCTCGATCAACGGCGGGATCGACCTCGAGGGCGGCGTCGGGCCATTCACCGGCGACACGCTGAACTTCAGCACGATCGAGGACAACACGATCAACGGAGGCGCCACGGTCTCGGGCTACAACGGGTTCTGGCAGGGATTCTTCCGGAACACCGTCAACGGTGGCGTGAACTACGACGGCAACATCCTCGTCGATCCCGACGGGAACGAGATCCAGACGAACACGATCCACGGCGGCCTCAACTGCTCGGGCAACTCTCCGGCGCCGCAGCAGGGCGATTCGGAAGGCAGCCCGAACAAGGTGACGGGCCGCGAGACCGGACAGTGCGCCGGCATCTAGACGAGAACTGACGCTGTGAGGCGGCTTGTCGGCGACGGCAGGCCGCCTCCGCGGCTCACAGCTCTCATCGAGATGCGCCTCGACTCAGGATTGAGTCAACTGTCTGCTGGAAGTTTGTGTCGGGCACCGTATTCTGCGAGAGGTCGAGTGGCACGGCCTAGGTTCTCAGTCTCGGAGAACGATAAATACTTATTGACTAGCGATAAATGAGGCGGTACTGTGAATCTCGTCCGACTGCCAGACGAGAGGTGGTTCATGAAACGAGGCTCGATCCTGTTTCTAAGGGCAGTCCTTGTCCTCATCGCCGTCGGCGCCCTGACCCTCTTGCTTCTGGAACCTCAGACTGAAGGCAGAAACGCACACGCTACGACCTACGCGATCTACTTCAAAGACCCCTTCCTGGCATACGTATACGTCGCCTCCGTTGCGCTGTTCGCAGCGCTCTACCAGGCATTCATAGTGCTGGGGTACGTCGGACAGGACAAAATGCTCACCCCAGACGCGGTGAGACGGCTGCGAGCGATCAAATATTGCGCGATGATCATCATCGGCTTCGTCGTAGGGGCAGAACTCTTCATCGTCTTGCAGAACGCCGATGACCCTCAAGGCGGATTCTTCATAGGCGTCCTCATCGCCTTCGTCTCGACGGTGGTCGTGACGGCGGCGACTGTTTTCGAACGAACCCTCCAAAGCGCTGTGGACATCAAGTCAGAGCACGACCTCACGGTATGAGGCTCCATTCATGACGATGATCATCGTCAACATCGACGTCATGCTCGCGAAGCGAAAAATGAGCGTCACCGAACTCGCAGACAGCGTTGGCATCACGATCGCAAACCTCTCGATCCTGAAAAACGGAAAAGCCAGAGCGATCCGATTCTCAACCCTAGAGGCAATCTGTAAAGCATTGGACTGCCAGCCGGGGGACATCCTGGAATACAGGAGAGACGAGATATCGATAGCAAGCAGCGCGTCAGTCGCATCTTGACCAGCGTGCGTCTCTAACTCTTGCAACCGACTTCAAGAGGCGCGGGTTGGTACGTGCACACGAGATCGACACGGGAACCAGAAACAACACTCCCGAAGCAGACAACAAAAGGCAAAAGGCCCTTGTTTGCAGGTCTTTTGTGAGTGGAGCTAGGCGGGCTCGAACCGCCGACCTCCTGGGTGCGATAGGTGTGCGACTGTGGAACGGAGGGAAGAGGAGGGAATAGGTGCGCCGTCTTCAGTGCGTGGGGATTGCTGTGATTCCCCGGCTTTTCCCAGCGCTACTCACCAAGACTCACCAATGGAGGTGTGCGTGCTTGGCGCTGGTTCACGACCGGCACTGCCGTCGGCGCGCTCGAGCGCTCAGTCCCAGCAACCCGCAGGAGACGTTTTCCTAGGAAGCGCGTGGCTGAGGAGCAGCGACGCGCGGAGGGTGGTTGCATCGCGATGGGGAATCGTTCACTGTTACGCCGTTCCGTCCAAGCAGCATCGATCGGAGGTGGACCGAAATGAGACGCAGGTGGATTTCGATCGCCGCCGCGCTCGTCGGGGTCGGCGCGCTCGGCGTCGCGTCCCTGACCGCGAACGCGGGCGCGACACGCGCCGGCGTGAGCCCGGCGTCGTGCGCATTCGACCTCAAGATCGGCGACGTCCTGCCCTTCACGGGCGACCTCGCCGCGTACGGCGGGAACATGGATCGCGCCGTCAAGCTCGCGATCGACCTCGAGAACAAGTCGCTCGCCGCGGCGGGGATGACGGGCGCGAAGGTCGAGCTCGTCGGATCTGAGGACGGGCAGACGCAGGCCAGTGCTTCGGTCGAGGCCGCGACGAAGCTGATCAAGACGCAGGGCGCGAACGTCATCATCGGTGAGATGGCCTCGGGCGCGACAATCCCGATGGCCCAATCGGTGACGATCCCCGACGGGATCGTGACGCTCTCGCCTACGGCGAGCGCGCCGCAGATCTCGGCCATCAAGGACCACAACCTGCTCTGGCGGCTGTACCCGTCCGACTCGCTCCAGGGCAAGGTGCTCGCGCAGGCGGCCGCGTCAGCGTTCAAGAAGGGCACGCTCAACATCGGCGCTCGCAACGACGCCTTCGGCACTGCACTCGCGGCGCTCGTGAAGAAGCAGTACGTCGCGCTTGGCGGCAAGGTTGGGAAGACGGTGCTCTGGAACCCGAACCAGGCTAACTTCGACACCGAGGCCGGGCAGCTCGTCTCGGGGAACCCGGCGGGCTGGGTGATCATCGACTTCCCGGACACCTTCCAGAAGTTCGCCCCGTCGCTCGTGAGGACGGGCAAGTGGGACCCCAAGAAGACGTTCATGACCGAGGCGCTGAGGAACGGCGATGTGCTCAAGGCGATCGGGAGCCCGGTGGACGGGCTGCGCGGCACCGCAGCGAGCTCGGCCGGCGGCCCTGCGGGGAAGGCATTCGCCGCACTCTGGAAGGCGCAGGTGCACGGCGCGAAGCCCTACACCGGCTTCGAGGGGACCGCGTTCGACGCGTCGATGGTGGCGTTCCTCGCCGCGGTCAAGGGCTGCTCGGCCTCCGATGCGAAACTGAAGGCGAACCTGATCCCGATCTCGGGTCCGCCCGGGATCAAGGTCACGTTCCGGAATCTCACGACGGGCGTCAAGGCGCTCCTCGCGGGCAAGGACATCGACTATGAGGGCGCGTTCAGCCCGGTCGACTTCGACAAGAACGGCGACATCGGCTCGGCCGTCTACGAGATCTGGCAGAACGACGGCAACGGGAAGATCTCGACCCTGAGTACGGTCACGTTCCGCGGTTGATCCGAGGGCAGGTGAGGGAGGGCGGCGGCTTCCAGGAGGCCGCCGCCTACTCCCGGGCCGTGCGCGCCGGCCCGTGGGTCGTCGTGAGCGGGACGGCGGCGCTCGGCCCGGACGGCACGGCGCTCCACCCGGGCGACTGCCGCGCCCAGACGCTCGTTGCGCTGCGACGCGCGGTCGCGGCGGCCGGGGAGCTCGGCGCATTCCTCCCCGACGTAGTACGAACCCGGATCATCCTCGTGCCGGGGGCCGACTGGCGTGGCGCCGCCGACGCGCACCGCGAGGTCTTCGCCGGGGTGAACCCGGCGAACACGACCTACTTCTGCGGTGGGCTGATCCCGCCGGGGGCGCTCGTCGAGGTCGAGCTCGAGGCGCTCGTCGATGAGATCCCGCCCAGATAGAGCTCGACCACTTTCGGGTCGTGCAGCAGCTCGGAGCCAAGCCCCTCGTGGGCGTTGCGGCCCATGTCGAGCACGTGCGCGCGGTGCGAGATCGCGAGCGCGCGGCGGGCGTTCTGCTCGACCATCAGGATTGCGATCCCGAGCCGGTTGATCTCGAGCAGTTGCTCGAAGACGGTGTCCATCGCGGTCGGCGAGAGACCGGCCGAGGGCTCGTCGAGGAGGAGCAGCTCGGGGCTTGTCGCGAGCGCCCGGGCGAGCGCGACGAGCTTGCGCTGCCCGCCCGAGAGCGTGCCCGCATGCTGGCGGGGCCGCTCGGCGAGGAGCGGGAAAAGCTCGAAGGTCCGCGCGATCGCGGCGCGGCGTTCCGCGCGAGGGAGGCAGAGCACGCTCACCTTCAGGTTCTCGGCGATCGTGAGGGAGGGGAAGACGTTTGCGAGCTGTGGAACGAAGTTGAGGCCGCGCCGCGTGCGGAGATCGGGCCGCAGGTGCGTTACCTCGGCGCCGCGGAGGGAGACGCGGCCGGCGCGGACCCTGACGAGGCCATAGAGCGCCTTGAGAAGCGTCGACTTCCCGGCGCCGTTCGGCCCGATGATCGAGACGATCTCGCCGGGCGCCGCCCGGACGTGCACGCCATGGAGGACGAGTGCGGCCCCGTAGCCAGCTTCGATGCCGTCGGCCTCGAGGAGCGTCTCGTTCATCCGACGGCCTCGGGGTGCGCGCCGAGGTAGGCGTCGATGACGCGCGGGTCGCGACGCACCTCGTCGGGCGTGCCCTCGCAGATCACGCGCCCGTTTGCGAGAACGATCACCTGGTCGCTCGCGCGCATCACCACGTCCATGTCGTGCTCGACGAGGAGGAAGGTGACTCCGGTCTCGCGGCGCAGGTCGAGGATGTGCTCGAGGAGCTGCTCGCGCAGCACGGGCGTCACGCCGGCCATCGGCTCGTCGAGGAGCAGGAGCTCGGGGCCGGTCATCAGGACGCGCGCGAAGTCGAGCAGCTTGCGTTGCCCGCCCGAGAGCGTGCCGGCGTAATCGCCGGCAAGTCCGTCGAGCCGGACCAGCCTGAGCAGCTCGAGCGCTCGCCCGCGCGCGCGCTGTTCGAACTCGCGGCTCGCGCGGCGGTGCAGCGCGGCGCCCCCGAGTCGCTCGCCCGGGTGGCCGGGGGCGGCGAGGACGACGTTCTCCAGCACGCTCATCCGGCCGAGCGCCCGGGCGGTCTGGAAGGTGCGCGCGAGCCCGAGCCTCGCGATGCGGTACGGCGGCAGCCGGTCGATCCGCCGCCCGTCGAGGAGCACGGAGCCCGAGTCGCCGCGCAGGTAGCCGGCGACGATGTTGAAGACCGTCGACTTGCCGGCGCCGTTCGGGCCGATCAGCGAGGTGATCGAGCCGCGCTCGACCGCGAAGCTGGCCCCGTCGACCGCGCGGACGCCGCCGAAGGAATGGCTCAGCTCCCGCACCTCGAGGATGCTCGGTCGGCTCATGGCCGAGCTCCGGTTGGACGGCTCACTCGAGCACCATCTCGTCCCTCCGGCCGAGGATCCCCTGGGGCCGGAACAGCATCAGTCCGATCAGCACGAGCCCGATCAGCAGCAGCCGCACGTAGGCGCGATCGTCGGAGGAGAGCCACGAGAACGGCGGGAAGCCGAAGAAGCGCGTGCCGGCGAAGAGGATCCCGAAGATCAGCGAGCCGACGGGAACGGCCCAGACGCGGCCGGTGCCGCCGAGAATCACGATCATCCAGGCGAAGAACGTGATCAGCGGCTGGAAGTCGTCGGGGCTGAAGAAGGAGAACTGCCACGCGTAGAAGCACCCCGCGAGGCCGGCGAGGGCGGCGCCGAGCGCGAGGCTCTGGAGCTTGACCGCGAATGGGTTCTTGCCGAGCGAGGCAGCTGCGTCCTCGTCGTCGCGAATCGACTTGAGCAGGCGGCCCCACGGTGACCGCACGGCGAGCTCGACCAGCGCGAGGAGGGCGAGTGTGATCGCCCAGACGACGAGCAGCATCACGACGTCCTTGTTCGCGACTCCGAGGCGGCCGCCAAGCCAGGCGGAGAAGCGCATCCATTGGCCGTCGTACTCGGCGGCCTGGTCGATTCCGGCGAGCGCGATCGTGCCCTGCGAGCCGCCCGTCAGCCCGTCCTGGTTGGTGGCGACGTAGCGGACGATCTCGCCGAAGGCGATCGTGACGATCGCGAAGTAGTCGGCTCGCAGGCGGAGCGTCGGCAGCCCGACGAGGATCCCGGCGAGCGCCGCCGCGAGGACGCCGAGGAGGCCGGCGAGCCACATCGACATCCCCTCCTTCACGGTGAGGATCGCCATCGTGTACGCGCCGATCGCCATGAATCCGACCTGCCCGAAGTTGAGTAGGCCGGTGAAGCCGAACTGGATCTGGAGGCCGAGGGCGAAGAGCGTGTAGATGCCCGCAACGACGCCGACGAAGGCCCAGAAGTCGACGCTGATAATCGTGCTCACGCGGTCCGAGCCCTTCCGAAGAGACCCTGCGGTCGCAGGAGGAGAGCGACGATGAGGAGCACGAAGGCGACAACCGGCTTGTAGACCGGGTTGACGCCGCCGGCAAAGCCGCTCCAGGTGGAGAGCTCCATCGCGAGCCCGAGCGCGAGGCCGCCGACGAGCGCGCCGTAGGCGCTGCCGATTCCGCCGAGGACGACCGCGGCGAAGATCGGAAGGAGCTGCTGAAAGCCGAAGTTCGGGTCGAACGACGACTCGACGAGCCCGAACAGCACCCCGGCCAGCGCAGCGAGGGCGCCGGTGAGGATCCAGGTCGCCATGATGATCCGCCGCGTGTCCATGCCCGCGATCTGGGCGAGCGTACGGTCGTCCGACATCGCCCGCATCGCGCGACCAAGGTCGGTGCGTGCGAGTACCAGCGCGACGAGCACCACCGACCCGGCGGCGACGACGATCGAGACCCCCTGCGCGCCGGAGAGGCGCACCGATCCGATCACGTACACCTTGTAGGGGTCGATCCGGTACGCGCGCGACTGAGGCCCCCAGCCCAGGAAGATGCCCTCGCGGAGCACGAGCGCGAGTCCGATCGAGGCCAGGAAAAGGCTCATGAACCCGGCCTGCCGCCGACGCAGGGGGCGCCACAACACGAGCTCGATCAGCACGCTGAGCAACGCCGTCGCAGCCATCGCGAGCACCACCGAGAGGACGAGCGGCAGGTGCCAGGTGACGTTGCAGAGATAGGCGGTGAAGGCGCCAAACGCCATCACGTCCCCGTACGCGAAGTTGACGATGCGCAGGATGCCGTACACGACTGAGACTCCGACCGCCGCGATCGCGATCACGGAGCCGGTGACGAGGCCGTTCGCGAGGAGCTGGAACATCAGACGATCGCAGGCTCGGGGACGAGCCGGTCCTCCACGAACCGGGCCGCGTCGAGCACCCCCAGCGCGGGATCGGCCTCGCCGCCGAGCACGGCGCCGGCCACGATGCGCGCAACCGCCGGCGCCAGCATGAACCCGTGGCCGCTAAAGCCGGCAGCGACGTGGAGCCCGTCGAGACCTGGAAGCGGGCCGAGGATCGCCTGCCGGTCGGGCGTAGCGTCGTAGATCCCCGGCACGACGATGCCGAGCTCCACGTACTCGAGCGCCGGCACGAGGGTGCGAATACCGGCTCGCACGTTCGCCCGCCACGTGGGCAGCCCTGTCTCGGGATCCCCCGCCGCGCCGAGGTCGCTGGTCAGCACCCGGCCGTTGCCGAGCTGCTTCGCGGCGAAGCGGAGCTCCGCCGAGACCACGAGCGGCTCGAGCAGCCGCTCCCGGATCGGCGCGGAGAGGAAGAGGAAGCGCTCCTCTGGCTCGATCGGCAGCTCGATCCCAAGCGGCCTGATGAGCCCGGAGGTCGCGACGCCTGCCGCCACGACGATCGCGTCCCCGCCGCGCCGCTCTCCGTCGTGGAGGACAGCAACCCATCCCGCACCGTCAGCCTCGAGCCGTACCACCTTGGCAGAGTCCACCCGCACCCCCTCCGCAAAGGCCTCGACCACCGACTGGGGCCGGTCGAAGTAGCCGTCCGTTGCGCACCACGCGGCGCCCGCGAGGGTCGAAGGATCAAGGCCGGGGACGAGCTCGGCCGCCTCCGCCGCCGACACGATCCGCGAGGGCACACCCTCATCCCGCTGGAGCTGTACGCTCGCGGCGAGCCGGTCCAGCGCGTCCTGCGAGTGCGCGGTGAAGAGGTAGCCACACTCGCGGAAGCCGAACGGGACGCGTGCGCCGAGCCGCTCCTCGGACCCCTGCCAGAAGGCAAACGACTCGCTCGCCAGCCGGCAGTTGACCGCCGTGCCCCATTGCCGCCGAACGCCTCCGGGCTGAACCCCCGACGCGCCGGCGCCGATCCCCTGCCGCTCGAGGACCGCGGCCGCCACCCCAGCCTGCCCGAGCTCGCGTGCGATCGCGAGCCCGATGATCCCGGCACCGACCACGAGCACCTCGGCGGACGCGTCGACCACGATTTTGCAACTATTGCGCATCGGCGTGGCAGAGATGCGGCTCTACGATTTGAGGGTGACGGTCGAGCGGATCGAGGGCCGCTCCGTCTGCGGCATGAAGCCGGGCGACTACTTCGAGCTCGTCGAGTCGAGCAAGCTGAGGATCCCCGAGGGCCGCCACTTCTGCGTGTACGCGCTGCAGGCGGTCCTTCCCTTGCTTCCGGCGAAGCAGCGGGCCCTGCCCGAAGGGGACTGGCTCGAGCAGGACAGCCTCGTTTGCTGCCCCGATCCCGACGAGCGTCTGATCATGCGCATCGAACGGATCGGCGAGCGCGTGATGCGCTCTGAAGACCTGACGTGAGCCGGAGCTTCGAGCTCGGCCTTGGCCTGCAGTCTGACAAGCAGCCCGCCGAATACGAGGCGATCGCTCGCCGCGCCGAGGCCGCCGGGGTCGATGTGGTCACGGTCTACCACGACCTCCTCTTCCAGCCCGCGATCGCGCCACTGCTCCTGATGGCGCGGGTCACCGAACGGATCCGGCTTGGGCCCTCGGCGCTCAACCCCTACACGCTCCACCCGGTCGAGCTCGCCGGCCAGGCCGCGGCGCTCGACCTCGCCTCCGGCGGCCGCGCCTACCTCGGGCTCGTGCAGGGCGCCTGGCTCGACCAGCTCGGCCTCGACGGGCGCCAGAGCCTGGGCGCACTCCGAGAGGCGGCGGAGATCGTCCGCCGGCTGCTCGCCGGAGACCGCAGCGGCTTCTCGGGTAAGCACTTCTCCCTCGCGCCACGAGCCGGCCTCAACTACGAGCCGCTCCGCCCGGAGATCCCTTTGCTCATTGGCGGTTGGGGGCCGCGCACGCTCGCGTGGGCGGGCACGGTTGCGCGCGAGGTGAAGCTCGGCGGCACGGCGAGCTCGGAGATGATCCGCCAGGCTCGTGCGTGGATCGGGAACGACGACGTGCGAATCGTCGTCGGCGCAGTTACGGTGGTCGACGAGGACGGCGCGAGGGCCAGGGCTCGCGCGCGCGAGGAGGTTCAGCTCTACTTGCCCGTCGTCGCCCGCCTCGACCCGACCCTCCAGCTCTCCGAGGGAGAGGAGCCGCCGCTCGAGCGGTTTACGATTGCGGGCACGCCCGAGGAGGTGGCCGCCCACGTGCTCGAGCTCGTCGACGCGGGCGCCGGGCGGGTCGAGCTCGGCACGCCCCAGGGGCTCACGACGGGCAGCGGCGTCGAGTTGATCTGCGACCGGGTGCTCCCGCTTCTCGATTGACGCTAGGGGGGCAGTCGACGGGCGCACGCGCTCGCAAACCCTTGCCGGCCACAAAGGGCCCGTCGTTTCCACCGCGGGCTTCTCAAGAGCCCCTGACGGACTCGGACCGTCGCCCCCCACCTTCCGCACACCGATTTACACACCAATCGGCCTCTTATGCCGAGGCCGATTGGTGCGAACGGCTCTGCTATGCGATGGAGCTAGGCGGGCTCGAACCGCCGACCTCCTGGGTGCGATCCAGGCGCTCTCCCAGCTGAGCTATAGCCCCGCGGAGACCAAAGTGTAGCGAGGGTCAGGCCGTGAAGAGGGTGAGCTCGGGCTCGCGCTCGCCGCGGAGGACGGCCAGGTCGACCTCCACGCAGCGGATCCCACGAGACTCGGCCAGTGTGACAGCCTGGGGCTTGAACTGCTGCGCGGCGAGGATCCCGGCGCAGTCGGCCTTCGCGGGATCCAGGCGGATCCGCTCGAGGTAGCGGGCGAGCTGCTCGACGGCGTCGATCGTGCCGACCCGCTTGATCTCGACTGCGACCCAGCCGTCCTCCTCGTCGCGGCACATGAGATCGACGGGGCCGATGTCCGTCGGCCACTCGCGGCGGACGAGGCGTAGGCCCTCAGCGACCGCCTCCGGGGAGGCGGCCAACGCGAGCTGCAGGTCGCGCTCGACGCCGTCCTTCTCGAGGCCGGCGGCCTCGCCCATCTCGTGCTCGACATCGGAGAGCACCTCGAGCAGCTTGATCTCGAGCCGGTCCTCGCTGCGGCCGGCGCGCTTGCGGACGACGATCAGCTCGCCGTCCTCCTCGAGCACCACAGGCGGTGTCATCCAGTTCAACGGCTTGAAGCCACCGGCGTCGGCATGGACGAGAACGGAGCCGTCGGCCTTGATCATCAAGAGCCTCGTCGACTCGGGCAGGAAGGCATACAGCCTGCCGGTGTAGGTGACCTCGCAGCGGGCGACGATCAGGCGCACGCGGGCACGGTACTGTCCCGTTCGGACATGCAGGCGGTCGGCACCCGAACCGGACTATTCGTCCTGGCCATGGCAGCGCTCCTCGCCGCGCCTGCGCAGTCTGCCCGCGACGTGATCCCGACCGACTCGACTCCGGTCACGGTCGCCTACCACGGCACATTCGACCTCACCAACACGATCGTCCCGCAGGCCACACAGCACACCTACACCTACCACGTCGAATGGACCTTCTCGTGGTCGGGGACGTGGGGGGAGCTGTTCTCGAGCGGCTCGATCTCGAACCAGACGAGCTTCGCGAAGTCGACGATCACCGGCACCCTGCACGCGCTCTGGCGCGCGAGCCCGACCGGGCCCGACCTCAAGTGCACGCTGCGGATCGTTCCGCAGATGGGCGATTTCCCCGACTTCAACGCGAGGTACTACGCCGACTCCGGGAAGATCAAGATCGGCGGCCTCGAGGCGCCGACCACACGGTTCGGCAAGTACTCGAGCACCAAGAACCCGATGTGCGGCGGGGGCCCTGAGATCGACATGTACAGCGAGCCCCCGAGCTGGAGCCCGCTCGGGCCGCGGACCGCGCTCGTGAGCCTCGCCTCAGGCGGCGCCATGCAGCGATACGACAAGACGTGGGCCTGGCAACACGTGTTCAACTCGGACTTCCGCCGGAACTACACCTCGGCGATGCACACCTCGGTCGAGGTCAGCGTCGCGTCAGCGTGAGACGGCGGAGCCGCCGACGATCGCGTCCGTGCCGTCGTCGTAGCGAACCCACGCCTTGCCCTTGCCGTCGTAGTCCGGGCTCCACACGATCAGTGTGGCCGGCGTCCCGCGCACGGTGACGCGCTCGGTGCCCTCGGGCTCGACGCCGCGCCACACGACGACGAACGGGTTCTCGTCCCACTCGCGGCCGATCGTGGTCTCGTCCGTGTGGCCGGGCATGAGCCTCCGCTCGTGCGGCATCGCCATGTAGGTGTCCATGACGGCGCTCTTGATCAGCGAGAAGTCGCCGCCGCCGACCGCATCCTTGAAGAGCGTGTCGCCCGAGAACACGAGCTCCTCGCCCGAGCCGTCCGAGATCACGAAGCAGACCATGTCGTCGGAATGGCCGGGCGTCGGGATCGCCTCGATCGTCAGGCCGCCCGTCTCGAGCGGGCCGGTGACGACCGGGAGGCCGAGCTCGGCCTCGTGCACCACGTGATCGAGATGCGAGTGCGTGCGCAGGACGTGCGTCGGTGTCAGCCCGTGCTCGCTGACGAACGCGTGCAGCGGCTCCATCGGCGCGCCCGAGTCGACGAAGACGGCGGTTCCGCCCTCGGTGTCGCCGACGACGTAGGCATTCGAGAGGTACTGGTTGTCGAGGCTTCTGGCGACGAGCACGTCTGCACCCTACCGACCCGAAAGGCCTCGTCCCGGCTGCCATGTCCGGGGACAGTCCCGAGTGGAGAGCCGGGAAGCTGATCGACGCGGCCATGTCCGGGGACAGTCCCGACGGAAGTTTCCCGATGACCCTGCCGCGAGCTAGGCTTGAACCCTCACCAACGCCCCGGGAGGACACATGCCAGGCCTGATCGCGCGCACGATGACGATCATCAAGGCGAAGTACTCGAAGCTGCTCGACAAGAACGAGAACCCGAACGAGGTGCTCGACTACTCCTACGAGCAGCAGCTGCAGCAGCTTCAGAACGTCAAGCGCGGGATCGCCGACGTCGCGACCGCCAAGAAGCGGCTCGAGATGCAGTACAACACGATGGAGCAGCAGGCCGAGAAGCTCGACGGCCAGGCCAAGGCAGCGCTCCAGGCGAACCGCGAGGACCTCGCCCGTGAGGCGCTCACCCGCAAGGCGGCGGTGCAGGACCAGCTCCAGGGGATCATGCAGTCCGGCCAGCAGCTCGAGGCGCAGCAGCAGAAGCTCGTCGAGAGCGAGAAGGCGCTCGCCGCGAAGATCGAGCAGTTCCGCACGCAGAAGGAAGTGATCAAGGCGCAGTACTCGGCCGCCGAGGCGCAGGTGCGGATCGGCGAGGCCGCAACCGGGATCTCGTCCGAGATGTCCGATGTCGGGCTCGCGGTTCAGCGCGCGAAGGACAAGACCGAGTCGATGCAGGCCCGCGCCGACGCGATCGGCGAGCTCACGGCGGCCGGCGCGCTCGAGGACTTCACCGCACCCGGCGACGACATCGACCGCCAGCTCAAGGAGATCCAGAAGAGCGGCCAGGTCGACGACGAGCTGGCGAAGCTCAAGGCCGAGATCGGGGCGCCCGCAGAGCCGGCGGCGGTCGACGCCGCGGAGCCCGCGGCGGCTCTCGATCCTGCCGAGGAGCCCGCTGCAGCGGACGACGCGGCACCCAAGCCCGCGCCGCGCAAGCGCGCACCGAGGAAGACGACGTAGCGCTCTAGATCGGCGCGTCGAACAGCGCGAGCCAGCGCGTCAGATCCGGCTCGACCGGAAGCTCCGGCTCGAGCTTCGCCTTCAGCTCGAGCTCGGTCGCGTTGTCGCGCTCCTGCGCGTTACCGGTCGGGACGAACGGCCAGAACGTGCCGGTCTTGAACCCGTAGATCCAGTACACGGGATGCTCGCCGCCCTTGAACCGGAACGGCGCAGCGAGCAACCGGTCGCCGAATCCCTGGTCGGTCATCTCCTGAGCCACCGCATGCACGGAGGTGATCTGATCCTCGAGATCGGGGTCGTGGATGATCATCCAGTCGAAGCCGTACGTGTCGGTCTTCCGCTCCACCTCGCCGCCGGCCGAGCGGCCGGCTTCCTTGATCAGCGCCTCGATGTCGTTGTCGACGCGGGTGAAGTCACCCGAGGAGAGAGGCTTGAACGTCACGGCGCCGACGCCGTCCGTCGTCAGCCCGAGCTCCGACTCGAGCGTCACCGCGGCGGTCGCGAGCGCGAACAGCCGGTCGTCGCGCGGACCCTTGAGCTGCTTGCGCCCGAAGAGGACGTCGCGCAGGCCCAAGCTCAGGCGACCGGGCGGCCCATCTCCCGCGCGATCTCGGCGAGCGCTGCGAGGCGCTTCTCGATCGGCGGGTGATCCATGAACATCTCGGCCATCATCCCCTTGGCGCGGGCCGGGATGATGAAGAACGCGTTCATGCCCTCGACCGCGCGCAGGTCCTGCTGCGGGATCAAGGTCATCTGCGAGGAGATCTTCTGGAGCGCGCTCATCAGGTACTCGGGCGCACCGGTGATCATCGCGGAGCCGCGGTCGGCGGCGTACTCGCGGTAGCGCGAAAGCGTCCGGATCAGGACGAAGCTGATCGCGTAGACGGCCATCGAGACGAACAGGACGATCATCCAGATCGGCAGCCCGCCCTGGTTGTCGCGGTTGTTCCCGAAGCCGCCGAACATGCCGGAGTACATCCCGATGCGCATCAGCAGCGCGGCGAGCATCGCGAAGAAGCTGGCGATCGTCATCGTCAGCACGTCGCGGTTCGCGATGTGCGACAGCTCGTGGGCGATCACGCCTTCGAGCTCCTTCTGGTCGAGCCGCTGCCAGAGGCCGGTCGTGACGCAGACGGCCGCGTGCTTGGGCGAGCGGCCGGTTGCGAACGCGTTCGGGACGGGAGTGTCCATCACGGCGATCTTCGGCTTCGGCAGGTCGGCCATCGCGCACAGGCGCTCGACGATGTCGTGCAACTCGGGCGCCTCGTCGCGGGTGACGACCTTCGCGCCCGCGGCGGCAAGCGCGAGCTTGTCGGACGTGAAGTACTGAACGAACGCGAGCACTCCGATGATCAGGATCATCGGAACGAGCCCGACGTTGAAGAGACTGAAGAGAACGACGGCGAAGATGACGTACAGGAGCCCCAGCAGCGCTGTGGTGGTGAACATCCTGAGCGTGAGCCCCGCGTCCCGGCCGTACGAGCGACGTTTCATGGATCTCATCGTACAGCGGGTATCTCGGCTGCCAGAGGCGCGTTAAGGCTGCTCTAAGTTTCGGCTCGCGGCAACCGTCAGGGTGTGCGCCGGGTGCCGATAAACTCGCTGGCCGTGCGCCGCTTCGCTCCTTTTGCCCTGCTCGCATTGACGCTCGCCGGCTGTGGCACGGGGGTCCCCGGGAGGGGGCATACGACCACCCCGACGCCCGAGACCATCATCGGGAAGCCGCCGCGGCCGACCACGATCGTCGGAGTCCCCGCGGCCGGCAAGAAGGTCTTCGTCGACGCCGGGTGCGGCGCCTGCCACATGTTCACGCCCGCCGGGACAACCGGGAAGGTCGGGCCGAACCTCGACAATCTCGCGACGTATGCGAAGGCCGCGAACCAAGGTTTGATCGAGTTCACGAAGTCGTCGATCGTCGACCCGAACGCCTACATCGCGCCCGGCTACAAGGCGAACATCATGCCCGGCAACTACGGCACGACCCTGACGCCGAAGCAGCTCGCAGACCTTGTCGCCTTCCTGGTCAAGACCCCCTGAGCCTCGCGCTCCCGCCAGGGTTCCCCAGCGACGTCGAGGTCATCGCGACCGATCTCGACCGGACGCTGATCTGGGACGACTACGAGCTCCGGCCCCGGACGCTTGCGGCGCTTGCGCGTGCACGAGCTGAGGGACTGCACGTGATCGTCGCGACCGGCCGGATGGTGCAGTCGGCCCGCCGCGTGCTCGAGCCCGCCGGCTCGACCGACCCGCTGGTCTGCTACCAGGGTGCAGCGGTGATCTCGGCCGACGGCACGTGGCTCCTGCACGAGCCGATCCCGCTGCTGCTCGCGCGGGAGGCGATCGAGGCCGTGCAGGCCGAGGGGTACGGGCTCAACATCTACGTCGACGACGAGCTCTACGTCTCGGAGGTGACACCTGAGGCCGAGCGCTACGCGACCTTCCAGCAGATCGAGCTCCACACGGTCGGCTCGATCCTGGACTGGCTCGACCGGCCGCCCACGAAGCTCGTCGTGATCGGCGACCCCGACGCGCTCGACGAGCTGGGCGTCCGGATGCGGAAGCAGTTCGACGGCCGCCTCTGGGTGACGAAGTCGCTGCCGTTCTTCCTCGAGTTCGCCGACGAGGGCGTTTCGAAGGCCACGGGGATGGGATTCCTCGCCGAGCGGCTCGGTTTCTCGCGGGAGCGGACGGTCGCCTTCGGCGACGGTGAGAACGACCTCGACCTGATCGAATGGGGCGGGTTCGGTGTCGCGGTCGAGAACGCGGTTTCCGGAGTGAAGGCGATTGCCGACTGGGTCTGCCCGCCGGCGGCGGAAGAGGGTGTCGCTCAGGTGATCGAAGCGGTTCTAGACTCAAGGGCATGATCGACCTCCGCGCAGCGCGAGAGGATCCCGACCGCTTCCGCGCGGCGCTCGCGCGCAAGGGCGCGGCCGAGCGCTTCGACGCGCTGCTCGACGCCGACCGTCGTTGGCGAGAGGTGCTGCCGCAGGTCGAGGAGCTCCGCACGAAGCTGAAGCTCAAGGGCAAGCCGACGCCCGGAGCAGCTCGCCGAGCTGAACCAGGTGAAGGAGCAGCTCAAGACCGCCGAGGGGGAGCTCGCCGCCGTCGAGGCCGAGCGCGACGCGCTCCTCGACCAGGTTCCGAACCCGCCCGATCCGACAGCGCCCGACGGTGATACGGACGAGGACGCCGAGGAGATCCGCCGGGTCGGCGAGCAGGGCCCGCCCGGCCCGGAGCACACAGAGATCGGCCGCTTCGAGATGGAGCGCGCCGCGCGGCTCTCGGGCGCGCGCTTCGGCTACATCACGGGCGACTCGGCGCTCGTCGCCATGGCGCTCTACCGGCTCGCGATCGAGCGGGCCGCGGCGCACGGCCACACGCCGCTGATCCCGCCTGTGCTCGTGCGGGAGCAGGCGATGTACGGCACGGGCTTCTTCCCGACCGAGCGCTCGAACATCTACTCGCTCGAGGCCGACGATCTCTACCTCACCGGCACCTCGGAGGTCGCGCTTGCGGGCTTCCACATGGACGAGATCGTCGAGGAGCTGCCTCTGCGCTACAGCGCGTTCTCGACCTGCTTTCGCCGGGAGTCCGGCGCGGCTGGCAAGGACACGCGCGGGATGTTCCGCGTCCACCAGTTCAACAAGGTCGAGCTGTTCGTCTACTGCGAGCCCGAGCGGTCGGGCGAGGAGCACGACCGCCTGCTCGCGATCGAGGAAGAGCTCGTGCAGTCGCTCGGGCTGCCCTACCGCGTCGTCAACGTCGCCGCGGGCGATCTCGGCGACCCGGCCGCCAAGAAGTACGACATCGAAGCGTGGTTCCCGCACCAGCAGCGCTACCGCGAGATCACCTCTACCTCGAACACGACTGACTTTCAGGCCCGGCGCCTGAAGATCCGGTATCGCACCGGCGAGAAGCGCCTCGAGACGCCGCACACGCTGAACGGAACGGCCGTGACCGACCGCTGGCTGCTCGCGGTGCTCGAGAACTTCGGCGGCGACGTGCCCGACGTGCTGCAGGCGCTCGGTGCGCCAGCTCGCGTCGAGAACTAGTAAGAAGCCGCACACCAACCAGCTCGGAGAGCGGCTAGCCTGACTGCGTGAACGGCAGCAGGGCGGTGGTTGTCGGAATATTCCTGTCCCTCGGGGCGGCAGTCCTCGTCGCGTCGGCCCTCGCCGCCTCGATGCCGCACCGCGAGCAGCTGAGCGCGCTCTACGCGGCCGATCATCACGGCACGCGGCCCAAGGCCGACTCCGACCTCGCGCCCTACTCGGCGCAGTTCCAGAGGGTTCTCTCGTCGTGCACGATCAACTCCTCCGACCTCGCGAACGCGACGCTCTACATGGCCGGCCACGCCTCGAAGCAGCCCGGGGCCTCCCCGGTGACGAGCCTCGCGATGATCACTGCGATCAGCCACACGATCACCTGGAAGACCCCCAAGGACTGCTGGGACATGTTCAACAAGGTCGAGACGAAGCTCGCCGCGAGGGCCGCGTCGAGACTAATCGTGAACCGCCACCAGCTCGGGTCGCTCTACGGCTTCGACCACATGGGCAAGGTGCCCGCGAACGACACGGAGGTGCTGCCGTACTCCAACGCGTTCCAGCACATCTTCTCGTCGTGCCTGATCAGCATCGACGATCTGCCCACGCAGGTGATCTCGCTCTCCGAGATGGCGTCCGAGCTTGGCGGTCGCAACGTCACGGCGCTCGCGATGATGAAGGCGATCGAGCGGCGGATCGTATGGAAGGGGCGGCAGGACTGCGCCGGCGTGTTCGAGAATGCCGAGGCACACATGGAGTCCGGCGGTCCTTAGAGCTTGAAGTGGGTTGTGGTCGCGGCGTGTGCCGCCGGGGTCGCGCTCGCGGCGGTGCTGCTTGTCCGTGGAGGTGGGGGAGGGACCGGCTCGGGCCTGCTGGCCTTCACGAGCACCCGAGACGGGAACGCGGAGGTCTACGCCGTCCATCCCGACGGCTCGGGTCTCGAGAACCTCTCGTCGAATCTCGCGAATGACGGTCAGCCGTCCTGGTCGCCGGACGGCAAGTCGATCGCCTTCACGAGCACGCGCGACCTGAACGGCGAGATCTATGTGATGTCCGCCGACGGCAGCGGGCAGAAGCGGGTGACGTCCACGAAGCTGATCAACGAGACGGCGCCCGTCTGGTCGCCGAACGGGAAGCTGCTCGCCTTCATGTGCACCGACGCGAAGCCGGTGACGCAGATCTGCATCGGCAACCCCGACGGGAGCGATCCGAAGACGCTCACGACCGGCGAGTTCGACAACCTCTATCCGGTCTGGGCTCCGGATAGCTCGACGATCCTCTACGTCAGCGCGAGGCCCTCTACTGCGGGGCAGTACGCGATCTACTCGGTACACACGGACGGTGCAGGCGAGGGGGTCCTCACGTCAGCTCCGGGAGGGGTGGGCGAGCCCGCGTTCTCGCCCGACGGCTCGACGATCGCCTACATCAGCCGCGGAGCCTCCCCGAAGAACAACTGGACGCTGTGGGAGATGCACAACGACGGCTCGGTCGCCCGGAGCATTCCGGCTCCGCCCGGTCGCATCGACGATCCCGAGTGGTCGCCGAACAGCAAGGAGATCGTCCTCACCGCTATCGGCCCCGGGCCCAAGGCGCGCGCCGACCTCTACGTCGAGAGCGCCGAGGGCCTCCAGCGCACCCAGCTCACGCACGGCCCCGGCAACAGCACGGGCCCGGTCTGGTCGCCCGACGGGAGCGAGATCGCCTTCGAGCGCCTACACGGCGCGAAGGCCGACATCGCCGTCGTGAAGGCCGACGGCACCGGCGAGAAGCTCCTCACCTCCGGCCAGGGCAAGAACGGCGGCCCTGTCTGGCAGCCGTAGCCCGCATTTCTGTTACATAGAAGCCCGCGGCGGGGTGCCGGAGCGGTCGAACGGGGCGGTCTTGAAAACCGCTGGGCGTGAAAGCGTCCCCTGGGTTCAAATCCCAGCCCCGCCGCTTTGATGGTCGTGGCCGTGCGTTGGAGAGCACTCGGCACCCCAACCGCTTTGTGCGATTGCGTGCACTACCCCGGACGCGAGATAGTCGGCCGGCGGGGAGGCCCCAACCCTAGGGACGCGGCCCCGAAGCCTTTCGTGGGAGTGTTCTGCCCGGGCCTCCTCGCCCCCCTGCATCGCATCAGACGGCAGAGGCTCTTTTTGCGAGCCGAGTTAATGCCTTCATCGACCGGTCGATGACTAAACCTAGTGACCGTCGACTACCGCCTTCTTCCGCGCTTCGCAGCCAGCTGCCGACGCCACGAGGACGCCCGCAAGGCGCTCCCGGAGAAATGGCGATCAGATCCCCGTCCGGAAATTCAGACCATCAACGAGATCTATGTGGCTCTCGTCGCGCGAACACGCGCCCACATCGAGGAGATCACGGCCCGGCCGTCCAGACCGGTATGAAACGCCGGCCGAAATCTCACCTCTCGCCGCGGCCCAGCCTCTAAACAGTGGCGAACGCTGACAGATCGCCGTCAGTCTCGGCGACGAATGTCCGGAGGAGCGAGTGAAGCGATGAGCGCAGCTGGTCACACAGCTCGGATCGGAGAGCGTGGATCTCCTCCAGCTCGGCAACGGATGTGTCCAGCTCGCGTTCGATCCGGTCGGCCTGCACCCGAGCCTTCTTCAACATGAGCTCGCATTCCTCGCGTGTCGATTCGCGAAGCTCTCGGGCTGCCCGCTGTGCAAGCGAAAGCACAATCGCAGACATGTCCTCAGACTGCTCGCCTTGCCGAGGCTCCTTCGGTCGGTGTTCAAGCCCTTCCAGCGTCTGCCAGAGCCTGGCGTTTTCCGCCTCGAGGCGCCTGTAATCGCGAGCGATCTGGCGGAGCAGATCCTCGACCGCGTCTCGCTTGATACCGCCAACCAACGCACGCGGCAGATCCACATTGATGTCCTGCTCGCTGATTCCGACTCACCCCCAACCGCGTCTTCCCCTCATGTTACGCGGAGTTAGGCTCCTTCCGGGATGTGGCAGTCGGCGGTCTCGGGCTTCCAGAAGATGCGGACGCAGTCCCTGGGCGGAGGTCAGCGAACCTCTCCGCACCGGAGCCGTTGCGGCTCTGAGCTGTGGCTGATTCGGGGATGCGAGGCGATCGTCTTCGCGTTCCGGCTATCCCTGGCATTGATTGTTCCCGAAGCTGTTGCTCGAGTAGATCGGGGTATATCCGGAGCCGTCGCCGAGTTGGAGGGAGCAGCCGTTGCTTGGGGTGGTGGCGAAGGTGGTGGCGACGTTGCCGGTCACGCTGATGGTGGTGCCGGGGGCGAATACGCTGTTGTAGAGGAGCATTTTCCCGGCGACGTGGTTGCCGGTAAGAGTTACGTTGCCACTGACGACGCTCGTTCCCGGGCCGCTGATCGAGAAGTCGTTGTTCGGGGTCTCCCCGAGCGTGTTCCCGGTGATCGTGAGGTTCGAGAACAGGCCGCCGTTGGCGGACTGGAAGAAGATGCCCTGGCCTACGGTGCCGCCGGGATTGATCGCGGTGAACGTGCTGTTCTTGATCGTCGAGTTCAGGCCGCCGAACCATTGCGACCCGTCGACGTGCGAGCAATCCGTACAGCCCGGATCCTCATACCCGAGTCCGGAGCACGCCGTGCCCGGGAGCCGCGCGGTGAGCAGCGTGCAGGAGTCGTAGACGTCGTGCACGTCGACCGAGTCAAGCGTGATCCCGCTCGGGCTAGGCGCGCCCTCACGCGGAATGGTCACGTCGATCCCGTCGGCGTCGCAGCAGATCGGGCCGACCTCGACGTTCTGGATCAACGCGCCCTGGAAGCTGTTCAACCGGATCCCAGAGCCGCCAGCATCTTGGGTGTCGCTGATCCTGGCGTTCTCGAACGTCAGGTTTGTCGGGGCATCGCCGGCGTTGTAGAAGCTGTCCAGGGTGCCGTTCGTGATGTTGATCCCGTCGAGCGTCAGGTTCGACGGGGCGTTCCCTGAAGCCGACCCGTTGCTTGCGCCGAGATCGAGCCCCCCGTTGACCGTGCAGGCACCGGCAGACGCGCTCGAGCACTGAAACTCGACCGCACCGTTGACCGACTGCTGGATCGACGTCGCCGGATACGTCCCCGGGCCGACCAGAATCGTGTCGCCCGGCTGCGCGAGCGAATACGCCTTCATGAACGACCCACAGACCGCAGCCGGATTTGTCGGGAACCCACCCGCCGAGGAGCTACGCACACAACCCGCACCGGTATCAGAACCATTGGGCGCAACGAAGACATTGCCGACCCGACTCCCCGAGATGCCATTCCCGTCCGGCACCGGCACCGGCCCCGAATCGGTGGCCGCCGAGCCGGTGAGCCCCGTCACACCGACGTAGTCGGTCGAGGGCAGGAACGATGAGTCGCCGCCGCCGTCGGTGGTGCTTGGATCGGTGGTTCCCTGATTCGCGGTGTCGGGGTTGGTGGTGGTTGGATCGGTGGTTCCTTGATTCGCGGTGTCGGGGTTGGTGGTGGTTGGATCGGTGGTTCCCTGATTCGCGGTGTCGGGGTTGGTGGTGGTTGGATCGGTGGTTCCCTGATTCGCGGTGTCGGGGTTGGTGGTGGTTGGATCGGTGGTTCCCTGATTCGCGGTGTCGGGGTTGGTGGTGGTTGGATCGGTGGTTCCCTGACTCGCCGTGCCCGGGTCGGTGGTGCTCGGATCGTTCGTTGCCTTCGGGCCGGCGGGATCCACCGGTGCGACGGGCGTCGTCGGTGTTGGGCGGTTGTGGTGGAAGTGCGTTGAGCGATCCCAGTGCCATGACCGTCCTGCCGTCTTCACGCTGGGTGCGCGGTTGCGCGGTGCTCCCGCTGGGTGTGGCGTCGCGTCCGGTCCGGCTCTCCTGGCGCTGTCGGCGCGATTGGTCGAGGTCTTCGCGGCTACGGCCGTCAGCGCCGTCACTCGGGCTGCCGTTCGGACGTTGCTACGAGCAGCCATCTCCGTCTCCACCGCGAGCGCGGCTTGCAGCCCGGCAAACCGGGGCTCGGCAGCGAGCCCGGAGTGCACTGGAAGGCGCTCTGTCGCAGATATCGGACCAGAGTGCCCGCCGAGCCAGCCCATTGCGAGGGCGCCGCTCGAGAGCGTCGCTGCCGCCAGGACCACAGGCGAGGCCACGGCGATCCGGCCGACTCCCGGCATTGCTCGCGACTCGACCGTGATCCGGAAATCTCCGATCCGGATTGGCTCGTCGCTGCGGCCGGGTGACTCGAACCAGAGTGGCTCGGTCGAGAGTGACTGATGATCTGTGGCTGCTGAGCTCATGTGGTTGAACGTCGCTCGGACTTACCGGACCGGCGAATGCCTCGCAAGCTCGGTACCTCCGCACGCCATGCCGCACTACGATGTTCAGCTTCCCCAACGCTCATCGACCAAAAGCAACGCTTCGGCCAGGACGAGCGCGAGCCTAACTACCCCGGCCGAACAAGTTAACTACCCCGGCCGAAAAAGCAACCGGTAGCCGACCAAACAGTTCGCTAGGTGCGGGATTCTTGTGACATCTCGCGTTCCAGGCCCACCGCTACGCGCCCCTCACCGAGCGTCATTCGAACCGGTCCTGTGCGGTTCAGCCCGATCGCGCGATGGGGAAGCTCGGGCGCGAACTTTCCGCTCGGCGCGACGTCTCTACGTCCGACTCGAGGGTGCCGCGCTTGACAAACGGTCAACTCTCGGGCATAAACACGACACCTGAATCACCTCTCATGTTCGCACGATGCCAGAGGTGCCCACCGTTGCACGAACGGAAGGACTGAACACATGCGTCATCGCCTTTTGAAAGCACTCGTCGCCGTGGGGGCGGTAACCCTCGTCGTCGGCGCGGCAACCGTGGCTGCTGCGACCACGCACCAGGCCTCGAAGTCTGCGGCAACTGCGTCATCGGGTTACAACGTCGGCATCGTCTACTCGCGCACCGGGCTCCTGTCGGCGTACGGCGCCGAGTACGTCGAGGGTCTCAAGTACGGAATCCAGTACGCCACCAAGGGAACCGGCATGGTGAACGGCAAGAAGATCAACCTCACCTTCGCCGACGATGCGACCGATCCCGCCACGGGCGTCTCGCAGATGAAGACCCTGATCGGCCAGGGCGACACGATCATCGCCGGCGCGACCTCGTCGGGCGTCGCGCTGCAGGAGGCGCCGATCGCCGCCCAGAACCACGTGCTCTTCATCTCGGGCCCCGCGGCCTCGGATGCGATCACGGGACTCAACAAGTACACGTTCCGCTCCGGCCGCCAGACCTACCAGGACGTCGCAGACGCGTCGACCTACCTCAGCGGCAGCGGCAAGAACGTCGTCGTCTTCACGCAGGACTCGGCCTTCGGCCAGGGCAACTACGCCGCGGTGAAGGCGATCATCGGCTCCAAGGGCCACACGGTCACTCCGATCTACGTGCCGCTCTCGGCGACCGACATGACGCCGTTCGCCCAGCAGGTGAAGCAGGCGAAGCCGGATCTGCTCTACGTGGCGTGGGCCGGCTCGACCGCCCCGGCCATGTGGTCGGCTCTCGACCAGCAGGGCGTCTTCTCGAGCGTTCAGTCGATCGTCACCGGCCTCGCCGAGCGGGCGACCTACCCGAGCTACGGCCCGGCCGTCGGGAAGATCCAGTTCATCTCGCACTACCTCTACCAGGCCCCGTCGAACAAGGTCAACACCTGGCTCGTCACGCAGATGCGCAAGAAGAGCCAGTTCCCCGACCTGTTCACCCCGGACGGCTTCGTGGCCGGACAGATGATCGTCCACGCGCTCCAGGTGGGTGACGGGAACGTCGACAAGATGATCCCGGCGCTCGAGGGCTGGAAGTTCCTCGCCCCGAAGGGCTGGCAGGCGATCCGGCCGCAGGATCACGCGATGCTGCAGCCGATGTTCCGCGTCTCGCTGAGCCAGGTTGGGAAGGTCTGGACGGCGAAGGTGCTCGGGACGGCCAACGCGTATCAAACCGCCCCGCCGATCACGACCGTCCTCCAGGGCTAAGGGATCCGCGGGCGCGATAGTTAGTGGATCGTGGGCACCACTCCGATCCTCGGTACGGAGGAGCTCGGGCTTGACATCGGCGGCGCAGTCATCGTCGCCGATGTCTCGCTCGAGATCGCGCAGGGCGAGTTCGTCGGCGTCATAGGCCCGAACGGCGCCGGCAAGACCTCCCTCTTCAACCTGCTCTCGGGTCTCCGCCGGGCGAGCTCGGGGCGGGTCCGGCTCGACGGAGAGGACATCACGGCTCGCCCTCCCTATGCGCGAACCCGGCTCGGCCTCGGCCGCACCTTCCAGGTCTCGAACGTCTTCCCGCTCCTGCCGGTACGGGAGAACGTCCGGCTCGCCGCTCAGGCCCGCCTCGGCGGGACGCTGCGGCTCTGGCGACGGGCGAACTCGGTCAAGGAGGCGGTCGAGAAGGCCGACTGGGCGCTCGAGCGGGTCGGGCTCGGAGCGCGGGCTGCGTCGGCTGCGGGATCCCTCTCGCACGGTGACAAGCGGCGCCTCGAGCTCGCGATGGTGCTCGCGGGCGAGCCCCGCGTGATCCTGCTCGACGAGCCGATGGCCGGCGTCTCGGTCGAGAACGTCCACGAGCTCGTCGAGCTGATCCGCACGGTTCACGTCGAGGAGAAGAAGACCGTGCTGATGGTCGAGCACCACATCGAGGTCGTCACCGGTCTCGCCGACCGGATCGCCGTCATGCACCACGGCCGCCTGCTCGCCTGCGACACGCCCGAGGCGATCATGCGGAACGCAGAGGTGCAGGAGGCGTACGTGGGGGAGCTCCTGTGAGCGCGCTGCTCGAGGTTCGCGACCTGCACGTCCGCCTCGCAGGCTCGCACATCCTCCAGGGCGTCAGCTTCGACGTTCCCGACGGAACCGTGACCGCGCTGCTCGGCCGGAACGGCGTCGGCAAGACGACCACACTGCGGGCGCTGCTCGGTCTCGTGCCCCGCGAGGGACACGTCGCTCTCGGCGGCGCGGACATCACCCAGGAACAGACCCACAAGATCGTCCGCAGGGGCGTCGGCTACGTGCCCGAGGACCGCGACGTCTTCGCGGCTCTGACCGTGACCGAGAACCTCGAGCTGGCTGTCCGTAACGGATCGAGCCGATTCGGGCTCGTCTACGACCTCTTCCCCGAGCTGCAATCGCGCGCCGAGCAGCGGGCCGGCACGCTCTCGGGCGGCCAGCAGCAGATGGTCGCAATCGCCCGGGCGCTGCTGAACGAGAACCGCATCCTGCTCGTCGACGAGCCGACCAAGGGCCTCGCCCCGATGGTGGTGAACGAGGTCGCGGCCGCGCTCGAGCAGGCCTGCCAGGAGAGCACCGTCCTCCTGGTGGAGCAGAACCTGGCCGTCGTCCGCCGTCTCGCCGAGCACGTCGTCGTGCTCGACACCGGGCGCGTCGTCTACACCGGCCTTGCCCGCGAGCTGCTCGACGACCGCGAGCGTGTCCACGCCCTCCTTGGTGTGGCATGAGCACCATCGTTCTCCTGGCGATCACGGGCCTTGGGCTCGGCGCGATGTACTTCCTGATCGCCTCCGGCCTGTCGCTGATCTACGGGCTGATGGGCGTCCTGAACTTCGCGCACGGCGCCTTTCTGACAGTCGGCGCGTACGCCATGTGGTACTCGGAGACGAAGCTCGACGCCGTCCCGGTCGTGCCGCGCTTCATTCTCGCTGCCCTGGTCGGCCTCGTAGTCGGGACGATCGTCGCCGCGCTGGTCGAGCTCTTCCTGATCCGGCCGCTCTACGGACGGCATATCGAGCAGGTACTCGTCACCGTCGGGCTCGGTCTCTGCATCACCGCGTTGATCCGCTCGATCTGGGGGCCCGACCCCAAGTTCGTCGCGCTCCCGCCGTGGACGCGCGAGACGACGAGCGTTCTCGGCGCCTCGATCCCGAACGACCGCTGGATCGAGATCATCACTGCCGCCCTCGTGCTCCTGGGGCTCAACCTGTTCCTTCGCCGCACCCGCTACGGGCTGATCGTCCGCGCCGGCGTCGAGAACCGCGCGATGGTGACCGCGCTCGGGATCGACGTCCGTCGCGCCTTCACCCTCGTCTTCGCGATCGGCGGGGTCGCCGCCGCCCTCGCCGGGGTCCTCTCGGCGCTCTACTTCGGCACTGTCGACCCCGAGCGCGGCACGAGCCTCCTGATCTTCGCGTTCATCGTCGTCGTCATCGGCGGCCTTGGGTCGATCGGCGGCACCGCCGCCGCGGCCGTGCTGGTCGCGCTCGTCCAGCAGTTCGCGAACTACTACGCCTCGGCGGGGATGGGCGACCTCTCGGTCGTCCTGCTGCTCGCGATCGTCCTGCTCGCCCGACCCGGCGGGCTGACCGCGGCGGCGCCGGCATGACGCGCGGACAGGTGCGCGCAGTCGTCGTCCCTGTGGTGGTCTTCGGGCTGCTTGCGATCGTGCCGAAGCTCGGCGTCGACATCCCGGTGCTCTTCCCGGGCAGCCTCGACAGCCCGGGAACGCTCCAGCTGCTTGCGCTGATGCTGACCTTCGCCGGGCTCGCGCTCACCTACGACCTCCTGTTCGGCTTCACAGGGCTGATGTCGTTCGGCCACGCCCTGTACTTCGCTGTCGGTGTCTACGTGGCCGCGGTGGCGATGACGAAGTGGCACTGGGGCTTCTGGCCCTCGATCCTCTTCACCTGCGCGGTCGGGCTGCTGCTGCCGGTCGTGCTCGCCACGATCAGCCTGCGCGTCACCGGGATCGCCTTCGCGATGGTGACCCTTGCCTTCGCGCAGGCGGGCAGCGTGCTTGCGTTCAAGAATCCCGGCGGCTTGACGGGCGGCGAGGACGGCTTCGGCGTCGACTACACGAAGCTGCCTTCGGCCCTGGTCGGCATCTTCAATACGAAGAACCTCTACTGGCTCGCGCTCGTCTACGCGGCTGTCGTGTTCATCGTCGGGCGCTGGGCGATCAACTCTTCTCCGGGGAAGGTCTGGCAGGCGATCCGCGAGAACGAGCTGCGGGTCGAGGTGCTCGGGATGCGGCCGTTCGACTACAAGCTGATGTCCTGCGTGCTGGCCTCGTTCCTCGCGACGCTGGGCGGGATCGTCTACCTGATGCTGATCAGCGGAGCGAGCCCGGACGTCACGACGCCCCCGTTCACGCTTGCGTTACTGATCATGGTCGTGATCGGCGGCACCGGCTCGCGCTGGGGCGCCCTGATCGGCGGTGTCGTCTACACCTATCTCGACCACCGTCTCGCGGATCTCGCCGGCTCGAGCGCCGTCTCCAGCCTTCCGTCGGTGTTGCGCGTACCGCTGCGCGAGCCGACGTTCATCCTCGGCCTCCTCTTCATCCTCACCGTCTACTTCGCCCCCGGCGGACTCGCGCGGCTCGGGCGGATCCGTCGCCGGCCGGTGGCACTCGAGGAGGCGCTTTGAGGCTCGCGTGGGACTCGGACGGCGACGGAGCTCCCGTGCTGCTCATCCACGGGCTCGGCTACACCCGCCAGGGCTGGGGCCCTCTGCGCGAGCGGCTCGCGCGCCGGTATCGGGTGATCTCGTTCGACAACCGAGGGATCGGCGAGAGCGACATCCCGCCGGGTCCCTACACCGTCGAGCAGCTCGCCGGGGACGCCATGCAGGTGCTCGACGAGGCCGAGGTCGACAGAGCGCACGTTCTGGGAGCAAGCCTCGGGGGCTTCGTCGCCCAGGCGGTCGCGGCGGAGCACGCTGACCGGGTCGAGCGGCTCGTGCTGGCCTGTACCTCGCCCGGCGGCCCGGGCTCGTACCCTCTGCCCGAGCAGACTCTCCGGTTGATGGCCGAGGCGCCGTCGCTCGCGCCGGAGGTCGCGCTTCGCCGCTTCGTCGAGAACGCTGTCGCGGCCGGGGCGAAGCCCGAGCTGATCGACGAGATCTACGCCTACCGGCAGAAGCACCCGCCCGACCCGGGCGGTTGGGCGGCGCAGGCCGGTGCAGGGGCGGCGTGGGATGCAGGTGACCGCCTGGCGAGGATCGAGGCGCCGACGCTCGTCGTGACCGGCACGGGCGACACGGTCGTCGACCCACGGAACTCGGATCTTCTCGCCGAGCGGATCGCGGGCGCTCGGCTCGAGCGGATCGAAGGCGCAGGACACATGCTCTTCTGGGAGCGGACCGAGGAGTTCGCCGGGATCGTCGAAAGGTTCCTCGGATGACCCCCGTGACGATCGACCGGATCCTCCGCGACCGTGCCCGTGCGACACCGGGGCGCGTCGCGATCGACGCGGCCGGCCGTGCCTGGACGTACGCCGAGCTCGAACACCGCTCGGACGAGCTCGCAGCCGGCTTCGAGCCGGGGAGCCGCGTCTCGACGCTGACCGGCAACACGGCCGAGCACGTGGCGGTGTTCTTCGCGTGTGCCAAGGCGGGCGCGATCCTCCACCCGATCTCCTGGCGGCTCGCGCCGGCCGAGATCGCCTTCCAGCTCGACGACGCGGAGCCCGCCGTGCTGCTCGTGGAGGACGAGCTGCGCCCTCTGGCCGAGGCGGCACTGGTGCTTGCGCACGTCCGGCCTGCCTTCGAGCCGTCCGGCTCCGCGGGCTCCGCGCGCCCGCCGGAAGCGGACGACGGTCTCCTCCTGATCTACACGAGCGGCACGACTGGCAAGCCAAAAGGCGCCCTGCTCACCCATGCCAACTGCTTCTGGACGAACCTCTCGTTCGACCTGGCGACGGGGCTGGGCCCGAAGGACGTGGTGCTCCAGGTGCTGCCGCAGTTCCACGTCGGCGGTTGGAACGTCCAGTCGCTCCTCGCCTGGTGGAAGGGCGCCCGCGTCGTCCTCGAGCGCGGCTTCGACGCCGGCCGGGCGCTCGAGCTGATCGAGCGCGAGCGAATCACGACGATGATGGGCGTCCCGGCGAACTACCTCTTCATGTCCGAGGAGCCGCGATTCCCGCACGCCGACCTCTCGTCGCTGCGGCTGGCCGTCGTTGGCGGCGCGCCGATGCCGGTGGCGCTGCTCGACGTCTGGGCCGAGCGCGGGGTGGAGATCGTCCAGGGCTACGGCCTCACCGAGGCGGCGCCGAACGTGCTCTGCCTGCAATCCGAGGACGCCCGCCGCAAGGCCGGGTCGGCCGGGCGGCCGTATCCGTACGTCGATTGCCGTCTCTCGGCCGAGGGCGAGCTGCTCGTTCGCGGGCCGAACGTCTTCCCCGGTTACTGGCGCAACCCGGACGCGACCGCCGCGGCCTTCCGCGACGGCTGGCTGCTGACCGGAGACGTCGCCGAGTGCGACGACGAGGGCGACTACTGGATTCGCGGCCGTCTCAAGGAAATGGTTGTCTCCGGCGGTGAGAACGTCTACCCGGCCGAGATCGAGGCGGTCCTGCAGCAGCACGAGGCCGTCGTCGAGGCGGCGGTCGTCGGCATCCCGGACGAGCGTTGGGGCGAGGTCTGCGCGGCGTTCGTCGTCTGCCGCGCGCCTGTCGCCGACGACGAGCTGCGCCGGTTCTGCCGCGCCCGGCTTGCGAGCTTCAAGGTGCCGAAGTCGTTTCGCCTCGTCGACGAGCTTCCGCGCAATGCGGTCGGCAAGGTCGTCAAAGACGAGCTTGCCCGGACGGCGGTGAGCGCGTGACCGAGGTCGTCACCAGCGCAGCCGGCAGGCCGCTCTCGCAGCGCGGGCTCGATACGCGGCGGCGGCTGCTGGACGCGGCCGAGCAGGTATTCAGCGAGTACGGGTACCACGACGCCTCGATCGTCAAGCTCACCGAGACCGCAGGTGTCGCCCAGGGCACCTTCTACCTCTACTTCGACTCGAAGAAGACGATCTTCGACGAGCTCGTGCGCGACCTCAACAGCCGGGTGCGCCACGCGATGAAGGAAGGCTCCTCGCAGGGAGGCACCCGCGTCGAGCAGGAGCTGCTCGGCTTCAAGGAGTTCTTCCGCTTCACCGCGGAGCACCCGGCGCTCTACCGGATCATCCGGCAGGCCGAGTTCGTCTCGCCCGAGATGCTCCAGTACCACTACGAGCGTCTCAGCCAGGGCTACATCGACGCGCTCAAGGCGGCCGTCGCTGCCGGAGAGATCGGCGCGCTCGATCCGGAGGTCACGGCATGGGCGCTGATGGGCCTCGGCGAGCTGATCGGGCTGCGATGGATCCTCTGGAACGGCGGGACCGAGGTGCCGGACGAGGTCTTCGACGAGCTCGGCCGCATCATCGCCTCGATTCTCGGGCCGAAGGAGTGAGGCGCGTCGGACTCCACGCGACCGCTTCGTACCTTCCGGAGCGGTGGCTCACCGCTGCCGAGATCGCCGAACGGTCGGGGATTCCCGAGGCGGTACTCATCGACAAGTTCGGCCTACGCGGAAAGCACGTCGCGGCCGAGGACGAGCATGTCAGCGACCTCGCGGTGCAGGCCGCGGAGCGCCTGTTCGCGGAGACCGGCGTCGACCCGGGCTCGATCGATGCGGTCGTCTACTTCGGGTCGATGTGGAAGGACTGGGGGGTCTGGCAGGCCGCGCCCTGGATCGCGCACCGGCTCGGCTGCGAGCGCGCCTTCGCGATCGAGTACGACAACGTCTCGCACGGAAGCCCGATCGCGCTCCGCATCGTGCGCGACGTGCTGCGGGCAGAGCCCGAGCTCCAGCGCGTGTTGATGGTTGCCGCCTGCCGGGAGTCGTACCTGCTCGACTACGGCAACCCGCGGTCGCGGTTCATGTTCAACTTCGGCGACGGCGCGGTCGCGGCGCTCGTCGTCGGTGAGCCGGAGCGGAACGAGGTGCTCGGGGCGCATGCGATCACCGACGGCTCGCTCTCGCTCGACGTGAAGTTGGCCCGCGGCGGGTCCGTCGATCCGGGCGGGTACGCGTTCCTCGACGTCGCGAACCCCGAGAGGATGAAGGCCAGGCTCGACGAGGTATCGCTCCCGAACTTCGTCGCGGTCGCGCGGGGAGCGCTCGAGCGGTCGGGAGCGACGCTCGGCGAGGTGCGCTTCGTCTGCCCGCTGCATATGAAGCGCTCGATGTACGTGATGCTTCTCGAGCGGCTCGGGCTCGGCCCCGACCAGGCCGAGTACCTCGACGACACCGGGCACATGAGCGGTGTCGACTCTCTCTTCGGTCTCGATCGCGCCGCGCGCGAAGGGCGGCTCTCCGACGGCGATCTCGTGCTCCTGATCTCGGCGGGCACGGGTTACACGTGGGCGGCATCGGTCGTCCGGTGGGGGGTTGTTCGGTGACGATCGAGGAGCTGCACGCCGGCCTCGAGGCCGGGCCTTCGTCGTGGTTCGAGATCCCGCAGTCGCGGATCGACACGTTCGCGGAGGCGACCGGGGACAGGCAGTCGATTCACATCGACGACGAGCTCGCGGCCGCGGGCCCGTTCGGGGTGACCGTCGCCCACGGGTTCCTGACCCTCTCGCTGATTCCCGCCGCCGCGTACGAGATCCTGCCGGTGCAAGGCGCGGTTGCGATCAACTACGGACTGAACCGGGTGCGCTTCCCGGCGCCCGTTCCCGCGGGCTCCCGGGTGCGTGCGAGGATCCACGTCGACAGCGTCGAGCCGATCCAGGGTGGTGTGCAGGTGACGATGACCGTGACGTTCGAGCGCGAGGGCGGCGAGAAGCCCGTGTGCGTGGCGGAGCAGGTGTTCCGCTTCGTGAGCTGATGCGCGTCGCGCTCGTCACAGGGGCCGCCGGCGGGATCGGAGCGGCGATCGTGGCGCGTCTGGCCGAGGACGGCTGGTCGGTGCACGGCGTCGACATCGCGGACGCCGATCTGACGACCGCGGCGGGCAACCGCGCCGTCGTCGAGGCCGCGCTCGAGCGCTTTGGGCAGCTCGACGCCGTGGTCGCGAATGCCGGGTTCCAGCACGTGGAGTCGATCAGGGACTTCCCGGAAGAGCAATGGGACGCGCTGATTGCGTTGCTGCTGACGAGCCCGTTCCTGCTCGCGAAGTACGCCTGGGATGCGCTGGCTGCGTCGGGCGACGGCCGCTTTTGCGCGGTCTCCTCCGTCCATGGTCTCGTCGCATCGCCGTTCAAGGCGGGATACGTCTCTGCCAAGCACGGTGTGCTCGGCCTCGTCAAGACAATTGCGCTCGAGGGTGCCTCGGTCGGGATCACAGCCACGGCGATTTGCCCCGGCTATGTCCGCACTCCGCTCGTCGAGGCGCAGGTCGCCGACCAGGCCCGCGTCTACGGCGTTACCGAGGAGCAGGTGCTCGAGGAGGTCATGCTCGCGCCTCAGGCGGTGAAGCGGATGCTCGAGCCCGACGAGGTCGCCGATGTGGCGGCTTTCCTGCTCGGCCCGACCGGAAGAGCGTTCAGCGGCGCTCCGACAGTGCTCGATCTCGGCTGGACTGCGCGGTAACCGAGGCGGCTACACGATCGCGCCGGCAGCCCCCGCCGACGCCGACGCCTCGGCCTCGGCTACGCCGGTGCTCTCGGACTTGTGGTTCCGGATGGCGATCACGGCGAGTGCTCCGACGACGAGGTACGCGGCGAGGATCAAAAGCGATCTCGTGATGTCGTTGGCGCTGAAGTAGATCGTGTTCCGCACCACCGTCGTGCCTGCTCCGGCCGGCAGATATGGGCCGAACGTTCGCCAGAACCACGGCAGGAACGCCGTCGGCACGGTGCCGCCCGAGGCCGGCGCCCCGAAGATGACGAAGAGGACGACCACGACCAGCGTGCCTGCCGCACCGAGCGCTGCTTGCAGCGCAGCGGCTGCGTACGCGACGGCCATCATGATCAGGGTGAAGATGCCCCAGAGCGCCAGGAACTTCGACGTCGGGACGGCTCCGAGCACCGGGCCGGCGATCGTGTCGGTGAGGAGCGCGCCGACAACCGCTGCGATCGCGAGCGAGATCAGTCGTCGTGGCCGCTTCGCCCGTCCCCCGAAGGCCATCCCGATCGTGGCGGCGAGGTAGCCGCCGACGATGAGAGCCATGACGACCAGGAACGAGACGCTGCCGCCCGCGTCCCCGGCCGGCAGCGTGTGCACCTGAACGATCGTGATCTTCTGGCCGAAAGCGGCTCCGGCCGCCGCGAAGGCGCCGCCCAGAGCTGAGGCCAGCGCCGGGCTCGCCGCCGGGGCGACGATCAGCTTCGCACCAGCCGGGCCGGGGACGAAAGCGCCGTCGATCTTCCGCTCGTCGATCGCGGTGCTCGCGGCGGCCTCGCTCGAGTAGCGCGTGATCCGGAGCGAGAACTGCTTCCCGACCGCGATCGGGAGCGGCGATGCACCCACGACGCCGATCGAGACGTCGTGGGGCTTCGGCTCGTGCAACGCGCCGACGT
Source organism: uncultured Actinomycetota bacterium (assembly GCA_963762215.1). Taxonomy (GTDB): domain Bacteria; phylum Actinomycetota; class Thermoleophilia; order Gaiellales; family Gaiellaceae; genus PALSA-600. Next base: position 628,191 of record CAVXKB010000007.1, on the reverse strand, counting down.
ACGAGAGCACGAAGGCGGCCTGGACGACCAGCACGACGGAGAGCGCCGCGATGAGCAATGGGATCCCCGTCAGTCTCGGCTTCGGCGCGGTCTCGCTCACGTTGACCTCATGCCGCGAGCCTACTTGTGGAAGAACTGGGCCAGCACTCCCGTCCGGAACGGATCCGAGCTGACCACAAGGCTGCCCGAGAACGGGTAGCTGAGATCGACGAGGACGACGAGCGACAGCGCGACGACAAGGGCGATCGAGCAGGCGCCGATCAGGTGGAACCAGAAGCTGCGCGACCCGACCAGCATCACGTAGCCGAGAATCACGAATGCGCCCACCAGGATGAGCGAGAGAACGAGTGACGGGATCCCGCCGGAGGCGGTGCTGAGCCGCTCACGGCGCGCGATCAGTGCCTCGTTGAGCTGCTTCACCGAGTCGTTGTAGAAGGCAGTTGCTTGCGGCGAGGTCGGTTTGGCTGCCTCGAGTGCGGCGTAGATGTGGCTCACGTCGTCTGAGGCCTGCGGGCTGTCGTGGCCTTCGCGGAGTCTCGGCCACTCGTCGGTGACGATCGCGCGAACGTAGGTCCCGATCGCGGCATGCACGAGCGCCGCCTGGGCCGGCGCGAGCGCATCGGTGTCGCGCGTGATCGCCGCGAGCGAGTCGGCCTCCTGGCCGACGTTGTCCTGGGCGCTACCGAAGTTCTGGTACTCGATCACGATCACGAACGCCAGCAGCAGGCCGAAAAGCGATGCGACCACACCGAGCATCTGAGACGAGACCTCGGCGTCGAACCCCTCTCGCGTCACGGGCACGAGGCGCCGGATCAGCCAGACGCCGAGCAAGACGAGGCAGACCGTGAGGACGATCGTCCCCAACACGAGCACGCTGACCGGCACATGGTTGATGACCGACCGGAGCACGACCGAAGCCTTCGCCGTGCGTCTCGGCGTCCCTCTTGCCGTCGGCCATCGCGCCCGCGGTTCCAGGATGGTGAACGCTGCATGACGTTGCGAGTTGTGTCGTTGTAGAGCTCGTGGACGATATCCACGAGCTCGGGATCGGCGCGATTTAAGCGGCTCGTAAGAAGCGCCGCTCTAGGCAGTTGCGACCCTCCGCGCTACCCTGTCCCAATGGACTCGGGGGATGCCAACATCGTTTCCGGCGCTCGCGTCGCGGGTAGGACCCGAGGTGTGATGCGCCTGTTCTTCGCGTGCGCGCTCCTCGCGGGGCTCCTGTTTGCCGCTCCCGCGGCGCAGAGTCAGAGCTCGACGGCGCTCTTCCTGTACGTCAACTTCTTCGCCAACGGCGACATCGCGGTGACGCTGCCTGACGGGACGCCGGTCGGCGTCACGAGCGGCTCTCCGACGGTCATCCCGGCGGGCTTCTACACCGTTCAGATGACAGGCCCCGGCGGCTGTACCAACCTGCCCTACTTCAACCTCAAGGGCCCGGGGAACAACATCATCGACAGCATGGATCAGGGCGAAGAGGCGAACAAGAACGTCAACGCCAACTTCCTGCCGAACTCCACCTACACCTGGTGGAACGCGCAGAACCCGGGCCAGGTCTTCACGTTCGTGACCAACGGCCAGGTGCTCGGAACGGCGCCCGACTGCTCCCGATTCGGGCAAGCACGGCACCGCGACGACCACCGATCTGCTCGGCTCCGCGCGGGCGACGATCCGCGGCACCCTCACGGGAGCGGTCAGCGCAGCCGGGAAGCTCAGCTTCGCGTTCAAGGGGAAGAGCGTCGGGAGCCTGCAGTCGGGCAAGTACAAGTTCGTGATCAGCGACAAGAGCTCGAACACCGGCTTCCTGGTGCAGAAGGGCTCGCACACGCCGACCCCCGTCAGCGGCATCAAGTTCGTCGGCAAGCGCACGAAATGGGTCGTCCTGACCGCCGGCAAGTGGAGCTTCCTGCCGCTTGCGGGCAAGCCTGCCTTCACCGTCACGGTGAAGGGCGCCACCTCCTAGCTCAGCAGGAGATCTCGCCCGGGCCGCCGCAGCCGAGGCCCGGCCAGCCGCCGCGGTAGCGCGCAGGCACCGAGCGGAAGCTTCCCGGCCCGCCGTACATCACTGCGATCTCCTGGCGGTTCCCGAGCGCGATCTGCCGCGGGTTGCCGGTGACGCGCTTGCCGTTCACGTAGACGCGCAGCTGCTTGCCGTGCCCGGTGCAGTAGCCCCCGACGCAGCCGGATGTGAAGCGGACGCCCCACTCGTCGAAGAAGGAGCCGAGGGTGTAGGTGCCGGCCCGGTCGGGCTCGACGTGGATGATCCCGCTCGTCGAGTGCGTATGGATCGGCGAGTTGGCGACGTCTGCGGCGTAGACGTGGCCCGGGGTGCAGTCGCCAACCTGGATCGTCGCGGGCGGGCACGGCCCATGGTCACGCGGCGCGGCCTGCCCGACACCGGCCGGGACCGTCACGTGCTTGCCGTTGACGATCACGTCGAGATGCACGTGGTCGTGGCGCACGAGGTTCCCGATCACGGGGGTCAGGCCCGCGTACGCGATCTGGCTGAGCGCGTAGGCCGGCAGCCCCCAGGGCGCGCGGCTCGTGCGGGGCTTCGTCGCGGGCTTCGAGCCGGACAGGAGCGCGCACGGGTCGATCACCGTTGCGGTCGACCGGCCCGGAGCGAGCCGGAACTTCGGCGCGACGAGCGCCCCGGTGCCGTCGGTCGACATGAACGGGACGTGGCTCCCCGTCCACCAGAGCCACACCTGGTGCCCGTGGAACGCGACGCTGCCGGTGCGCGTGTCGGCCGTGTAGGAGCCCGTGCTGTGGAGCGTCACCGAGCGCCCGGTCTGCGTGTTGCGCAGCTTGATCGTGCTCGGGCCGCTGAAGTCGTACTGCATGACGGTCGTGGTGGGCTGGTCGCTCTGGCTGGCGGTCGTCACGGTCACCGCGACCGGGAACCGGCAGAGGCCCGACTGGACACCCTTGAACGTCGAGATCGAAGACCCGTCCGCGAGCCCGCTCGCCGCGAACGCCGCTGCGGCCACGACGGCCGCCGCCGCCACGGCAACCACCGCCTGCTTCGAGCGCCGGTGCATCCGTCCAGGGTACTCCGGGTACGCTCCCCCGGTGCGTGAGCCTGCGGTTCCGCTGCTGATCGGCGCGGCGTCAGCCGCGGTCACGATGCCGCGGACCGGCTAGGAGGTGCGCTCCGAGATCACGATCGACCGCGATGCCCTGCGTGCCAACCTGCGACGGCTGACGGCGGCGCTCGGCGGCGCCGAGCTCTGGGCGGTGGTGAAGGCCGATGCGTACGGGCACGGCGCCGCGACGGTGTCCGAGACGGCGCTCGACGAGGGCGCGAAGGCGCTTTGCGTCGCGACGGTGGGGGAGGGGCTCGAGCTGCGCGAGCTGTTCCCGGCCGCGCGGATCATCGTGCTCAGCCCTGCGCACGTCAGCGAGCACCGGGCGGCCCGCGCCGGCGGCCTGGAGCTCGTCGTCGTCGATCCGCCCTGGCCGGAAGGCATTCCGCTCCATGTCAAGGTGGACACCGGCATGGGCCGATGGGGGATCTCCGACCTGGTCGATGCGAGCCCGGACGTCGTCGGGCTGCTCAGCCACTTCGCCTCGGCGGACGTCGACCCCGAGTTCACCGCGGAGCAGATCGCCCGTTTCGGAGAGATCGCGGCGCGGCATCCCCGCCTGACGAGCCATCTCGCGAACAGCGCCGGGATCCTGAGGTATCCCGCCGCGCGCTTCGATGCGGCGCGTGCAGGACTTGCGCTGTACGGGCTCTCACCCTTCGGCGCCGATCCCGCAGACGACGGCTTACGGCCCGTTCTCTCCTGGCGCAGCCGCATCGCGCAGGTCAAGCAGCTCGAGCCCGGCGCGAGCACCGGTTACGGCCGTCGATTCGTCGCCACGGAGCCGACGTGGATCGGGATCGTCCCGGTCGGCTACGCGGACGGGTGGCGCCGCAACCTGACCGGTGCCGAAGTTCTCGTCGACGGGGCCCGCAGGCCGGTCGTCGGAACGGTCTCGATGGACTCCTTCGCGGTCGCGCTGGCTGACGCCGTCGATCGCGGTGCGCCGGTCACGTTGATCGGCGACGGGCTGCTCGCCGAGGAGCAGGCTGCGGTCGCCGGGACGATCACCTACGAGCTCATCAGCCGGGTGAACAGCTCCCCGGCGCGCGCCAGGCGAATCGTCACCTGATCAGGAACCCGTGCTCGAACATCTGCCGCACGATGGGGACCGCCTTTGCGGCGAACGTGGTGCGGTCGGCGCCCTCCCGGTCGGCGAGCTCGGTCGCGAGCTCGGCCAGCGTCTGCTTGCCGTCGAATCCGGCGACCAGATGCGCGATCAGCGGGTCGATGCCGGCCGTGAAGCCGAGCCCGTCGTCGAGCTTCATCTCGATCCGGTCGATCGTCCACTCCCCCGAGGCGAGGTGGACGCGCTGCTCGACGCTGACGCGAGGGGCCAACTCGAAGCGGTCGCCGAGGAGCTCGGCGTCGCTGCCGAGCCCGCTCACATAGTCCTGCGCCTCGAAGAGCCGGACGAGATGCTCGCTCGCCGGGCGCAGGCCCGACGACGGCAGCTCGTGTGACCGGGCCCAGTTCGACGCCGCATCACGGCGCCGCAGGATGACCGCGCCGTAGCCGATCGACTCGATCCCGAGCCGTTCGAGGTAGGCGAGCCAGCGGTCGATCGTCTCCTCCATCTCCGTCGGGTCGGCGTTCGGGTCGGCCGTCCAGTTGCCGATGTGCGTCAGCGGATCCTGCGTGCCGTAGTGGAGGAGGAGCGCGTCGCAGCCGCTGCCCTCGAGCCACTCCTCGAGGCGGGCCGCGCGAGCCTCGCCCGGCCGGTGCACCCACGAGACGAGCACGCTGGCGTATCCACCTTCGTCGAGGTGTGTGGGCGTCGCGGTGACGATGTCGCGCGAGACGGCATCTCCCTGGAGCCCGCTGTCGCGGAACAGGTACGCCGACTCCGGCGAGATCACGTACGGCGGGTTGCAGACGACGAGGCCCGCCCGCTCGCCGGCGACAGGCTCGAAGTAGCTCCCCTGCCTCAGCTCGACGTTCTCGGCCGCGTTCAGGAGGAGGTTGAACGCGGTGAAGTTGAGGGCGCGCTCGGTGATGTCCGTCGCGATGACGTGCCCGGAATGGCGCGAGGCGAGGATCGCCTGGATCCCGGCGCCGGTGCCGATGTCGAGCGCCTTGTCGACCGGCTGCCGGACGGTCAGATGCGAGATCGTGACCGACGGGTTGTGGACACCCGCGACGTGGTCGGGCCGGTTGGCCTCGCGCACCCCGGTCAGGTCGGAGGTGACGAGGACGTCGCCGTGCGGGACGATCTGGGCGCAGGCCCAGACCCCGCCGCCACCCAGTCGAGGAGCCCGAGTGCCTGCGCCTGTTCGATCGTGAGCGGCGCGAGTGCCCGCCGCGCGTCGGCCTCCGGCACCGGCACGCCGAGCACGAAGAGCGCAGTCAGCGTTCCGAACGTGTCGAGCTCCGCGAGCCGCCGTTTCAGCAGCGGGATCTCGCCGGGTCGTGCCAGGATCGGACCTTCGACCCCGAATGCCTTGCGAACCGCCTTCCCTTCGAACCCGGCGGCGACGAGCACCTCGCGCAACTCTGCGATCGGGGCTGGATCCTCGAGTGTCAGCGGCCCCGCCATCGGGCGAGCCTAACTGTCGTCCGAGCTCTCCTCGACAGCGCGGGTCTGGAGCTCGGCGACTACCGCCGGGTCGGCGAGTGTGGTCGTGTCGCCGAGCGGGCGGTTCTCGGCCACGTCGCGCAGGAGGCGGCGCATGATCTTGCCGCTGCGGGTCTTCGGCAGCTCGGGAGTGAAGACGATGTTGGCCGGCTTCGCGATCGGCCCGATCTTCTCGGCGACGTGGTTGCGGAGCTCCTCGAGCTTCTCGACCGACCCGCCGGCGCCGCCCTTCAGCGTCACGAAGGCGACGATTGCCTGGCCCGTCATCGCGTCGTTGCGTGCCGCGACAGCCGCCTCGGCGACCTCCTGGTGGTCGACGAGCGCCGACTCGACCTCGATCGTCGAGATCCGGTGCCCGGAGACGTTCATCACGTCGTCGACGCGCCCGAGCAGCCAGAAGTCGCCGTCGGAGTCGATCCGGGCGCCGTCGCCCGCGAAGTAGACGTCGCCGTACTTCGACCAGTACGTCTCGCGGTAGCGTGCGTCCTCGCCGTAGAGGCCGCGCAGCATCGCCGGCCACGGCTGCTTGAGCACGAGGTACCCGCCGCCGCCGGGCCCGACCTCCTCGCCGGCCTCGTTGTAGATCGCGGCCTCGATGCCCGGGAACGGCCGGGACGCGGAGCCGGGCTTGGTCGTCGTGATCCCCGGGAGCGGCGTGATCAGGATCATCCCGGTCTCGGTCTGCCACCAGGTGTCGACGATCGGGCAGCGGCCGCCGCCGATGTGCTCGTGGTACCAGACCCAGGCCTCCGGGTTGATCGGCTCGCCGACGGATCCGAGCAGCCGCAGGCTCGACAGATCGTGTGCCTGCGCGTGCTCGGGGCCCCACTTCATGTGGGTGCGGATCGCGGTCGGGGCGGTGTAGAGGATGTCGGCCCTGTAGCGCTCGACGATCTCCCACCAGCGGTCGCGGCTCGGGAAGTCGGGTGTCCCCTCGTACATGACGCCCGTCGTCCCGTTGCAGAGGGGCCCGTAGACGATGTAGCTGTGCCCGGTCACCCAGCCGACGTCGGCCGCGCACCAGTAGACCGAGTCGGGCTTGACGTCGAAGACGTAGTAGTGCGTCGTCGCGGCGCCGACCAGGTAGCCGCCGGTCGTGTGAGCGATCCCCTTCGGCTTGGCGGTCGTGCCGGAGGTGTAGAGGAGGTAGAGGAGATCCTCTGCGTCCATCGGCTCGCAGGGGCAAGCCGTCTCGTCGACGGCGAGCTCGTGCCACCAGTGGTCGCGGCCCTCGGTCATCGGGACGTCGCCGCCCGTCCGGCGCAGGACGATGCAGCTCTTGACGCCCGGCGCAGCGGCCATCGCGTCGTCGGCGGTCGTCTTGAGCGGCACCGTCGAGCCGCGGCGCCAGGCCTCGTCCTGCGTGATCAGCACCTCGCAGCCCATGTCCTCGAGTCGCCCGCCGAGCGAGTCGGCCGAGAAGCCGCCGAAGACGACGGTGTGGGGGGCCCCGATGCGCGCACAGGCGAGCATCGCGACGGCCGTCTCGGGGACCATCCCCATGTAGATCCCGACCGGGGTGCCCTTCTTCACGCCGAGCGCCTTGAGCGCGTTCGCGAGCTTCGTCGTCTCGCGCTGGAGGTCTGCGAACGTGAGCTCGCGCGCGGTCGTCGACCGGCTCGCCCTCCCAGTAGTAGGCGACCCGGTCGCCGTTTCCCGCCTCGACGTGGCGGTCGACGCAGTTGTAGGTGACGTTGAGCTTGCCGCCGACGAACCACTTCGCGTACGGCAGCTCCCATTCGCAGACGGTCTCGAACGGCTCGAACCACGTCACGCGCTTGCGAGCCTCCTCGGCCCAGAACTCGAGCGGCTCACGGTCGTAGATGTCGGGCTGCGCGTTCGCGGCCGCGGCGAACTCGGGCGACGGTGGATACCGCCGCTCCTCGAGCAGCATCGTCTCGATCGCGCTCTGTGGCTTCTCGGCCAAGGCGCGCTGACGCTAGCGGTCCGGCGCCCCGGCGACCAGGTCGACGACGCGGATCCGCATCCGTTCGAGCTGCGACCCGTCGGGATCGAAGCGCGCCTCGGCCCGATCTTGCTTCTGGTCATGCGTGTAGAAGAGCTGCGCCCAGATCGATCCGGGCCGGGCGAGCCTGAAGGCCGTGACGAGCCCGATCGGCGGCACGAAGATGCTCACGAGGCCGAGCGTCAGCTTGCCCTTGAGACAGGTGACGAGCGAGAGCACGATGCTGACTGCGATCACCCCGAAACCGATCGCGCGCGGCAGCTCGGTCTTGTCGTGGACGCCGAACGGCGAGATTCCGACCAGCAGCAGCGCACCGAGCAGGAGCCACATGATGCAGGCGTCGATCGAGCGTCTCCCCTCGGGCGTCCAGTAGACGTCTCGCAGGTGGAAGGTGAGGGCGAACTCGTCGAGGATGAACGCCCCGCCGACCCCGAACGAGACCGCGAGCGCCTTCCGCGTCATGTTGTCGCCGGGGTCGAAGGCGATGTCGAACATCCCGGTGGCGAGGACGATCACGACGCCGACAACCATGTGGTGGAGGTGGACGTCGCCGATCCGGCCGCTAGGCCAGCGGTGTCGGCGAGCGAGCCGCGTGTACAGCCGAACCAGGGCGAACGTCAGCAGCGATGCACCGAGCATCAGCAGCAGTGCCTCGCGACCCGCGAGCCCGTACCGGTGGATCTCGACCGGGTCGTGCAGCGCTTGCCTCAGGTGGTGAAGGTGGTGCAGGGAATGCACGCGGCTGAAACTCTAGGCGCCTCGGCGGCCGGGTGCGGAGCCAAAGCGTTGCGGTTCGGTTACGAGCGGTCGCCGGCATCGCCGCCGCTAGGGTCCGGCGGTGGCGCTTCGCGAACGAGTTGTTGCGGCTGCGCCCTCCCGCAGCACCGTGCTCGTGCTCGCCGGGCTTCTGCTCGCCCTGGTGGTGCTCACCGTGCTCGTCGCCGCAGGATCGCTGACCCGGATCGACCAGTTCTCCGTCGACCACCTCATGCCCTGGCTGAGGCCCTTGTCCCAGGGGCACGGCAGCTGGGCGGGCTTCTACCGCCCGTTCACGCTGCATTCGTCGACCTGGTCGAAGCTCTTCGACCTCTGGACCTACCCGTGCTCCATCCTGATCTCGAGCCTGGTGGTCATCTGGGCGGCGGTCGTCCTCTGGAAGCGATATGGGCCCGTCGTCGCTCTCGCCCCCGCCGTGGCCTGGGTGATCGGCAACGGCATCGAGGTGATCGGGAAGGGAACGATCACCCGGCCGCCGCTGTACCGGGAGGCCGGGGGGATCCCGGTGCACATCGACGCCTTCGACGACTCGTTCCCGAGCGGGCACATGATGCGCGGCGTGATCGTCGCATTCGCGATCGGCCTCATGTTCACGCGCTCGTGGAAGTGGGCGGCGCTCTGGGCCGTTCTCGTGGGGCCCGCACTCGTGCTCCAGTCGGCGCACACGGTCATGGATGTCGTCGGCGGAGCGCTCGTCGGTTGCATCCTGCTCGTGGTGATGCTGTCGCTCCTCAGGACCGAGGCGCGCGTTGAGCGCTGAGCTCGCCGTGCTCACAGCCGTCGACCGCGGCGAGCTCGGCGAGCCCCTCGCTGTCGTCTCCTACCTCGCAGGGCAGCGGGTCGAGCTGCCGGAAAGCGAGCTGAATCAGGGGCGGCGCCGCTCGATGCTCCTGGTCGCGGCGGGCGGCGATCCGCACCGGGAGCTGGGCGTCGACGACCGGGCCGTCAAGGCGCTCGCCGCCGACCTGCACACCGAGGAGCGGCAGGCGCAGCTCGCGGCGGGGCTCGACGAGCTCGCCGTTATTGCGCGCGACCTCGACCGCGCGCGCGAGGCCGTGCTGTACCTCGTGAAGGACGTCGATCTGGCCTGGCGGCTCTTCGCGCTCGGTCTGCTCGCCGAAGAGCTCGGGGAGCCTGCCCCCGAAGGGTGACACCAGTCGAGTGATTCGGCTTGAGGACCCAAAATCGCGCGTCGATGTTGCGTGACATGAAGCGCGTCGTCCTTTCCCTCGCCGTTTTCGCTGCCTGCGCCGTGTTCGTCTCCGCCGCGGGAGCCTCCCAGGTCATCTCGACGAGCACGGTCACCGGGCTCTCGCTCCAGCTCAACTCGAAGGGCGAGGCGCTCCTCACCTACAACACCGGCGGCAAGCGCGTCCATGTGCTCGCCTGGGGCGCGATCAACGCGAGCCCGACGAAGCCCGGGACGGCGCAGGTCGCCTTCAAGCTCGACTACTCGGGCGGATACCAGAAGTACTTCCAGGGGAACCCGACTGCCCAGGCTCTCGTCAAGCAGTACCACACGATCAAGGGCACGCCCGGCTATCTGACCAATCCCGTGATCAAGAAGCTTCGCGCGGTGCAGCTCACCGCCGACAACTACTGGAAGACTGCGTTCCACGGCGGCTGCGGCAAGTACGACGGGCCGAAGCTCGCGTGGGGCGTCGTCGCCTGCAAGGCTCCGGACGGCACCTACTGGGCCGTCCAGGAGTGGCAGCGCAAGCTTCCCGACTACGGCGTCCAGGGCTCGGGCCTCGACGACGCCCTCGAGGTTCACCTCTCGCACTGGTCGGGAGCCCTCCCGGTGCTGACGGTGAACACCGACTGGTCATGGCACCAGTGGAACCACCTCTACGGCACGTTCACCTACGACGGCGCCCCGGTATTCGGCCTCGCCTCGACGACGACCGGTCAGCCGCTCGACAGCTTCGGCCGCAACCTGTACCTGGACACGTACGACTCGGCCTACGGCACCGGCTGGAAGCGCGAGAACAGCTTCCTGACCCACAAGGGCGACGGTGTCTTCTGTTACAGCGTGAACCCGCATCCCGGCCACCCTGCCGGCACGGGCACCGAGTACCGCGCGACGATCATGGGCCCCGGAGTCACCCCCGACGTGATGTGGACGGGTCAGGCGCCCGGCGCCTACGACAAGTCGACCGACGCCCAGCGGAACATCGCGATCTCGGGCCTGCACGACACGCTCTGTAAGCCGAACTGAGCGGGCGTAGCCCGCGAAGCTCCGTCCGCGCAGCGGACCGTGGAGGGGGTTCGGGGACCGGGAGGTTCCCCCGTGAAGCTAGAGACGGTCGGTGGTTCGGACTGCGGGCTCTGTGACGAGTCGCCGGGCTAGGGTTCGGCCGTGATCGGGGACGGGGATGCTCAGCGTGCGCTCTTCCGGCGGTGGCCGGCCGGGGTCTCGGTCGTCGTCGCGGAGTCGGGTGGGCGGAAGGCCGGGCTCACGGTCTCGTCGCTCGTCTCGGTCTCGCTGACGCCGCCGCTCGTCTCGATCTCGCTCGGCCGGACGGCGTCGCTTTTCGAGGTGCTGGATGCCGCGGACGACTGGTGCGTGTCGATCCTCGGCCGTGATCAGGAGGGGCTCGCGCAGCACTTCGCGCGCAGCGTGCCGCCGATCGTGCAGTGGGACGGGATCGCCGTCCGGGCCGACGAGCCCCGGCTGCTCGAGGGCGCGGTGGGCTGGATCCGCGCGCGAACGCTCGATCGGCATCCCGCCGGTGACCACGTGATCTACGTCGCCGCCGTCGAGCTGCTCGAGCCCGGCCCCGGCCAGGGTGGCCTCATCTACGTCGACCGCCGGTACGTGGCCCTGTGACCGACGCGGTCGTGTTCGACATGGACGGCGTTCTCGTCGACTCCGAGCAGGTCTGGGACGGCGTGCGCGAGGAGCTCGCCGACGAACGTGGCGGCGGCTGGCATGACGGCGCCCAGCGGGACATGATGGGCATGAGCTCTCCGGAATGGTCGCGCTACATGCACGATCGGATCGGGCTCGCCGAGTCGCCGGAGGAGATCAACCGGATCGTGGTCGAGCGGATGCTCGAACGCTACGCGGCAGGGCCGCCCTGGATTCCCGGTGCCCTCGACGCGGTGCGGCGCATCGCGGAAAGCCATCCGCTCGGGCTTGCGTCGTCGTCGAACCGCGAGCTGATCGACGTCGTGCTCGCGGCCGGTGGCATCACGAGCCTCTTCGCGGCCACGGTGTCCTCGGAGGAGGTCGCACGAGGGAAGCCCGCTCCCGACGTCTATCTCGAGGCCGCCCGCCGTCTCGGCGTCGATCCCACCGTCTGCGTCGCGATCGAGGACTCCCACAACGGCATCCGCTCGGCCAAGGCCGCCGGCATGGGGTGCATCGCCATCCCGAACGAGCTCTTTCCGCCGGGTGACGCCGTGGCCGAGGCGGATCTCGTGCTCGGAAGCATCGCCGAGCTGACGGCATCGACCGTTAATCTTCACCCGTGAAAGTCGAGCTGATCACGATCGGGGAGTCCGATGCCCTCCGCTCGGTCACGTCCGTGACCGCAGTCGCGGGGAACGGCCTCGAGGGCGACCGGCACTACCGGGCCAACGGCCAGCGGCCGGGCGGCGCGATCACCCTGGTCGAGGCCGAGGTGCTGGAGGAGGTCGGGCTGACCGGCCCCGAGTCGCGGCGCCAGGTAGTCGTGCGCGGCGTGCAGCTGAACGAGCTGATCGGGCAGACGTTCAAGGTCGGCGAGGTCGAGTGCCGCGGCGTCGAGATCTGCGAGCCCTGCCTGCACCTGCAGTCGCTGACCCGGCCCGGGATCATCGACGACCTGCTCCACCGCGGCGGTCTGAACGCCGACGTCCTGAGCTCCGGGACGATCTCGGTGGGCGACGTCATCGAGCTCGACGCTGAGCTCGAACCATGACCGCCGTCCCCGGCGGCCTCGGATCACCTACGGTCTCTGGCCCGGCCGCGTTGCGTCCGTGCCACGAGTCCTTGACCGCGCGCCGCCCTGGCGGGTGGCTCGCGGGCCGGCCGTCTCTCGGACAGGCTGCGGCCTGGCCTGCGAGCCGGCCGGCCCACCCGCTCGCTCCGAGACCCCGGAAGTGGCGCTCATTTCGGTTCGAGCCTGCGCCGGGGGCGTCAGGCGAGAACGCTGCCGCGCGAGATCGTCTCGATGCGTGCGCCGCGGGCTGCGACCTTCGCCTCGATCAGCTGGGCCGCGATCGTCACCGCGACCTCCTCGGGCGTGCGGGCCCCGATCTGAAGGCCGATCGGTGCGTGAAGCCGGGCGAGCGCCGCATCCTCGACGCCTGCCTCGCGGAGCCGCGCCGTCCGGTCGGCGCGCGTCTTCTCGCTGCCGATCGCGCCGATGAAGCCCGCGTTCGAGTTCAGAGCGAGCTGGAGCGCGGGCACGTCGAACTTGAGGTCGTGCGTCATCAGGCAGATCGCCGTGCGCGGATCGATCGGCGCGCGCGCCAGGAACTCGTCGGGCCAGTCGTCGGACAGCTCGTCGGCGTCGGGGAAGCGCTCGCGCGTGAGGAAGACCTTCCGCGGATCGCAGACCGTGACGCGGTAGCCGAGCTGCTTGCCGAGCGGGACGAGTGCGGAGACGTGGTCGCTCGCGCCGAAGAGATAGAGGTTCGGCCGGGGTGCGTACGACTCGACGAAGATCATCTCGCCGTCGGCGCCCTCGACGATCGCGCTCTCGCCGATCTCGAGCAGCGAGCGGGCGGACGCCGAGAGAGCATCGCCGTTCGAGCTCTCCGGAGCGAAGATCGCCTGCTCGCCGAAGCGCTCCTCGCCGAGGCTCAGCGTCACGGCGATCGGGCGGTCGCTGCGGACCGCGTCGGCGATCGGCGGCACGAGCTCGGGGTCGAGCGCGTAGACGGCGACGGCGATCTTGCCGCCGCACGTGAGGCCGACATCGAACCCGTCCTCGTCGTCGAGGCCGTAGTGGACGAGCTTGCCGCGCGAGCCGTTCAGCACCTCGTTGGCCTCGCGGATGACGGCCGGCTCGACACAGCCGCCGGTGACGCCGCCCGCGATCTCGCGCTTCGACGAGACGGCCAGAGCCGCTCCTGGATCGCGCGGGGCCGAGCCGATCCGCTCCACGACGGAGCCAAGCGCAACGGAGGCGCCTTCGCCCGTCCAGCGTTCCAGGATCTCGATGATGTCCCGCATCGGAAATGTTCTTTATTGCTGCAACAAGAGAATAGCGCTCTCTCCCTATGGTCCCGTCCTCCCGCGTACCTCCGGAGTTCGGTCGTAGCTGCCTCAAACGGATTGGTTGCAACCGAATTTCGTCACCGCTGGTCTAATGCCTCGATGCCCGACCAGACCATGACGCTCAGGCTCGCCGTGTTCCCCCGCTCGGGGCTGCTCACCGACGCGCTGCTCGTCCTCGGAGGCGCCGGCTTCGTCGGCCTGATGGCGCAGATCTCCGTACCGGCTCGGCTTCACGCCCGTCCCGATCACCGGGCAGACGTTCGCCGTCCTGCTCGTCGGCGCGGCGTACGGCTCCACTGCTCGGTGCGGCCAGCATGTTCGCCTACCTCGTGCTCGGGAGTCGATCGGCGTACCGTGGTACGCCGACCAGACAGCACGGCTGGGACGTCTTCAGCGGCTCGAACGGCGGCTACATCGTCGGCTTCGTCGTCGCGGCCGCGGTGACCGGCTGGCTCTTGCGGAGCGCGGCTGGGACAAGAGGTTCTCGTCGTCGATCGCGGCGATGCTGACCGGGAGCGTCGATCATCTACGCTCTGCGGCTCGATCTGGCTGCACCACTACCTGCACGTCAACTGGAACACGACCTTCGTCGACGGCGTCTACCCGTTCATCCCGGGCGACCTCGTGAAGCTGTACCTCGCCGCCGCGGCGCTTGCCCGGGCGCGTGGAGCCTCGTGCGCCGGCTCCGTTCTAAGACGCTAGGCGGCCGCAGCACCGCGAACTGGTCGGTGATCTCGAGCACCCGCGTGCGGAAGCCGTAGAGCTCGGCGGGCCGGCCGCCCGCGGGGCCGGGCTCGCGGCGGGTGCCCGTGCCGACGAGCAGGTGGCGGCGCACGAGCACGCGCTGGAGGTTCGTCGCCGAGACGTCGTGGGCGAGCGCCGCGCGGTAGATGTTGCGCAGCTCGGAGATGGTGAAGCTCGCCGGCGCGAGCGCGAAGCCGATGTTCGTGTACGAGAGCTTCGCCCGGAGACGGTCGCGGCCGGCGAACACGATCCGCTCGTGGTCGAACGCGAGCGTGGGGAGGCTGTCGACCGGATGCCAGCGGGTGTCGTCGGGCAGCGCCGGGTCGACGTCGCTCGGGACGAGCCCGAGGTAGGCGGTCGCGAGCTCCCAGCGCAGGGGATTGCGGTCGGGGTCGCTCACCGTCTCCAGCTGCTCGAGGTGGGCCAGCTCGCGAACATCGACCTTGGCCGCGAGGTGGCGGCGGATCGACTGCTCGAGCGTCTCGCCGCTCGCGAGCTCGCCGCCCGGGAGGGACCACGCGCCCGAGTACGGCTCGAGGGCGCGCTCCCACAGGAGCACCTGCAGGCGCCCCTCGCGTACCTGCAGGACGACTGCGACGACGGTCTGTGCGGGACTCATTGTTTTCGCCCAGGGATCGGAAACCATGCTAGACTCTGCACCAGGTTATCGACTGTGAGGATAAAACCTGCAGATGCGCGCCACATGGGCGAGCGTAGACCGTACGGCCTGATCGTGGTCGGCGGGGGCGTCGCCGGATTGACCGCCGCGCTCGAAGCCGCCGCCGAGACGGACGTGCTGCTGCTCGCGAAGGCGCCGGTCGCCGCCTCGAACAGCTGGAACGCGCAGGGTGGGGTGGCCGCCGCGATCGGCGAGGGCGATACCCCGGCGCTGCACGCCGCCGACACGTTCCGCGCGGGGCGCGGGCTCTGCCGCGAGAGCGCGGTCACCGTGCTCACCGAGGAGGCGCCCGCACGCATCGCGGAGCTCGTCGCGCGCGGCGTCGAGTTCGACGACGACCTCGGCCGTGAAGGCGGCCACTCGATGCGCCGCATCGTCCACGCCGGCGGCGCCGAGACCGGGAAGGCGATCTCCGAGGTGCTCGCCGACCACGTCTGGAACCACCCGCGGATCGACGTCGCCGACGAGGTGAAGGTCCTGTCGCTCTGGGTGGAGAACGGGCGCTGCGTCGGCATCGTGACCGACCATGGCACGTTCACCGCGCCCGCGACTCTCCTGTCGACCGGAGGCTACGCGGCGCTCTGGTCCCGGACCACGAACCCGAAGGGGGCGCTCGGCGAGGGGCTCGTGCTCGCCTACGACGCCGGGGCCGCGCTCGCCGACCTCGAGTTCGTCCAGTTCCACCCGACCGCGTTGCTCGACGACGGCTTCCTGCTGTCGGAGGCGCTGCGCGGCGAGGGCGCCGTGCTCGTCGACGGCCACGGGGACCGCTTCACCGACGAGCTCGCGCCGCGCGACGTCGTTGCCCGCGCGATCGCCGAGCGGGGCCACGCCGGCCTCGACCTGCGCGCGATCGAGCGCGGAAGGTTCCCGGGGCTCATGGCGACGCTCGCTCGGGCCGGGTACGACCCGGCGGTCGAGCCCATCCCGGTCTCGCCGGCCGCGCACTACACCGTCGGCGGGATCGTCACCGATCTCGACGGGGCGACCGGCGTTCCCGGCCTCTATGCGGCCGGCGAGTGCGCAGCGACCGGCGTCCACGGCGCGAATCGACTTGCGTCGAACTCGCTGCTCGAATGCCTCGTCTTCGGTCGCCGGGCCGCGCTCGCGGCGCTCGGCGCCGAGCCCGTGGCGGTCTCCGGGCCGCCCCCCGTCGCGCTGCCGGAGCCTCCTGCGAGCCCCGAGCTCAAGCGAGAGCTCTGGGAGGACGCAGGCGTGATCCGCAACGCCGAGGGGCTCGAGCGGCTTCGCAAGGCTCCCGGGGTGCTTCCGCGCCTGATCGCCGAGAGCGCGCTCACGCGGGAGGAGAGCCGCGGTGCGCACTTCCGCTCCGACTTCCCGACCGAGGACGACGCCTTCCGCCGCCATGTGGTGCTCCGGCGCGGGCACGAGCCGGTGCTCGAGCCGTGGAGCTGACCGCCGAGGACATCGACCTCGTCGTCGCCTCCGCCCTCGCGGAGGATGTCGGCGACGGCGACCTGACCACCGAGGGAGTCGTTCCCGCGGCTATCCGTTGCCGCGCCGAGCTCGTGCTCGAGGAGGCGGGCGTCGTCTGCGGCGTCCAGGCCGCGGTACGCGTGTTCCAGGCGCTCGACCCGGCCGTGGAGGCCGAGATCCTCGCCGGGGACGGCACCCGGGTGGAGGGCCCGACAACGCTCGCCCGGCTCGAGGGCCCGGCGCGCGCGATCCTCACAGGTGAGCGCACGGCGCTGAACCTGCTCGGCCGGCTGTGCGGGGTCGCGACCCAGACCGCGCGGTACGTCGACGCGGTCGCCGGCACCGGCGCGACGATCCTCGACACGCGCAAGACGACGCCGGGCCTGCGCTCGCTCGAGAAGTACGCCGTCCGCTGCGGCGGCGGCACGAATCACCGCTCCGGGCTCTACGACGCGATCCTGCTCAAGGAGAACCACCTGCGAATCGCCGGCGGGATCACCGCCGCGATCGGCGCGCTCGGCGACCGGAACGGAACGCCCGTCGAGGTCGAGGCCGAGACACTCGAGGAGGTCGCCGAGGCGATCGACGCGGGCGCCGACAGGATCCTGCTCGACAACATGAGCCCGGCCGAGGTCGCCCGGGCGGTGGAGGTCGTCGGCGGCCGGGTGCCGCTCGAGGCCTCCGGCGGGGTGAACCTCGCAACGGTTCGCGCCTACGCCGAGACGGGCGTCGACTTCGTCTCGGTCGGCGCGTTGACGCACTCGGCGCGCTCGCTCGCTGTCTCGCTGGACGTGGAGACACCGTGATCTTGGAGATTCAGTGACAGCTGTCGAGTACGGAGCCCTCGCCGAGGAGGTGCGTGAGCTCGCCCGCGAGCGCGACGCGGTCATCCTGGCGCACAACTACCAGCTTCCCGAGGTGCAGGACGTCGCCGACTACGTGGGCGACTCGCTGGGCCTGTCGCGTCAGGCGGCCGCGGCGGAGGCCTCGACGATCCTCTTCTGCGGCGTCCACTTCATGGCCGAGACCGCGGTGATCCTGAGCCCCGAGAAGACGGTGCTGATCCCCGATCTCAAGGCCGGCTGCTCGCTGGCGGCGTCGATCGACGGGGCGCAGCTGCGCGCCTGGAAGGCAGAGCACCCGGGGGGCGTGGTCGTCTCATACGTGAACACGACCGCCGAGGTGAAGGCCGAGAGCGACTACTGCTGCACGTCGGGGAACGCGCGCGCCGTGATCGAGGCGATCCCGGAGGACCGCGAGATCCTCTTCCTGCCGGACATGTTCCTCGGTCTCTGGCTCGAGCGCGTCACCGGCCGCAAGCTGAAGATCTGGCTCGGCGAGTGCCACGTCCACGCCGGCATCCGGCCCGCCGACATCGAGCGCTGGCAGGCCGACGCGCCCGACGCCGAGCTGCTCGTCCATCCCGAGTGCGGCTGTGCGAGCCAGGCGATGGCGTTCGCGAACGACCGCACGCACATCCTCTCGACCGAGGGCATGGTCGACTTCGCCCGCCGCTCGCCGAAGAAGAAGTTCGTCGTCGCGACCGAGACCGGGATCATCCACCGGCTGAGCAAGGAGGTGCCGGAGAAGGAGTTCCTGGCCGCCCGCGAGGCCGCCGTGTGCAAGTTCATGAAGATGATCACGCTCGAGAAGGCCCGCGACGCGCTCCGCGACATGAAGTACGAGGTGACCGTCGAGCCAGAGCTCGCGGCGCGCGCCCGGGGCGCGATCGACCGCATGGTCGCGATCGGCTGAGCCCCCTGCTACTAGGGCCATGATGTAGGCGTGACGAGTCGCAGGAGCCCCGCCGCCGGCGCCTTGGCGAGTGTCGTCGCGGTCGCCGCCGTCACGGCGGTGATCTGGCTGCTCCAGCGCTGGATCCCGGTGCTCAGCCTCGGGATCCTCTACATCTTCGCCGTGCTCCCGGTTGCGGCGGTGTGGGGGCTTGCGTATGCGGTCGTCGTGTCGGTCGCGAGCATGCTCGCGTTCAACTTCTTCTTCCTCGAGCCGGTGCACACGCTCACGCTGGCCGACTCGCGCAACTGGTTTGCGCTCGTCGTGTTCGTCGTCACCTCGATCGTCGTCTCGGAGCTCGCGGCACGGTCGCGCCGGCGGGCGCGCGAGGCCTCG
Source organism: uncultured Actinomycetota bacterium (assembly GCA_963762215.1). Classification (GTDB taxonomy): domain Bacteria; phylum Actinomycetota; class Thermoleophilia; order Gaiellales; family Gaiellaceae; genus PALSA-600. The sequence continues at coordinate 609,588 of CAVXKB010000007.1, read as the reverse complement.
CTGCTCGCCGAGGTCGCAACCGCGCTCCTCGAGCACGGCACGGTCGAGGCGGAGCTCGAGCAGATCTCCGCGGATGCGGCGCGGGTGCTGCACGCGGCCCGGGCGGAGATCACGCTCGGCGACGAGCCGCGAGACGGCTACGCGCTCACAGCCGGCGGGCGGCGCGTGGGGACGATCCGGCTCGAGGGGGGCAGCTCGGCCGATGCGAGCACGCGCCGGCGCCTTCTGCCGGCTCTGGCCTCGTTGCTCGGCGTCGCGATCGACCGCGAACGGCTTTCCCGTGAGGCATACGAGGCCGAGGCTCTGCGCCGTGCCGACGCGATCAAGACGGCGCTACTCCGCTCTGTGAGCCACGATCTGCGGACGCCGCTGATGGCGATCTCGACGTCGGCGGGCGCGCTTGCCAGCCCCGAGCTCGCGATCGACGAGGCGGACCGGGACGAGCTGCTCGCGACGATCCTCTCCGCTTCGGACCGGCTCGATCACCTGGTCGGCAACCTCCTCGACCTGAGCCGGCTGCAGGCCGGTGCGGCCGAGCCGCAGCAGGCGCTCGTCGAGCTCGACGAGATCGTGGTGGGTGCGCTCGACGAGCTCGGGGCGGAGGCCGGGCGGATCGACGTGTCTATTCCGGACGATCCGCCCGCGGTCTCGGTCGACGCCCACCAGATCCAGCGCGCCCTCGTGAACCTGATCGAGAACGCCCTCAAGTACTCGCCGGCCGGGGAGCACATCCGCATCCAGGTCGCGGCGACCGGATCGGAGGCGCTCATCCGGGTGATCGACCACGGGCCCGGGGTCCCGCCCGGGGAGTACGACCGTATCTTCGAGCCGTTCCAGCGCGGCGACCGCTCCGGCGAGTCCCCGGGAGCCGGGCTCGGGCTCGCGATCGCGCGCGGGTTCGCCGAGGCGAACGGGGGCCGGCTCACGGTCGAGTCGCGGCTCGGGCAGGGCGCGGCCTTCGTCCTCTCGTTCGCCCGAGATCCCCGGACGACGCCTGTCGGAACAGTCGGATGAACGGGTCCGCCCGCGTGCTCGTCGTCGACGACGAGCCGCAGATCCTCCGGGCGCTGCGAACCAGCCTGCGCGGAGCCGGGTACGAGGTGGAGACCGCCGAGACGGCCGAGACGGCGCTCGCGACGGCGGCGATGAGGCCGCCGGATGCGTTCATCCTCGACCTGGTCCTTCCGGACGGCTCCGGAATCGACGTCTGTCGCGAGCTCCGCAAGTGGAGCTCGGCGCCGGTGATCCTGCTCTCCGCAGTCGGGGAGGAGCGCGAGAAGATCGCAGCGCTCGACGCCGGCGCCGACGACTACGTGACGAAGCCCGTCGGCATCGACGAGCTGCTCGCGCGCCTGCGGGCCGTCCTGCGCCGGGCTGCGCCGTCCGGCGACCCCGTGATCGAGGTCGGCGAGCTCACGATCGACATCGACCGCCACTCGGTCTCGATGGCCGGCGAGCCGGTTCATCTGACGCCGCACCAGTTCGAGCTGCTCCGCGTGCTCGCCGCGAACGAGGGCAAGCTGATGACCCAGCGCGCGCTGCTGCGCGAGGTCTGGGGCCCTGGATACGGCACCGAGGCGAACCTCCTGCACGTGAACGTCTCGCAGCTGCGGCGCAAGCTCGAGCGCGACCGGGCGAATCCGCGCTACCTGCTGACCGAGCCCGGCGCCGGGCTACCGGCTCGTGAATCCGCCGAGCTAGATCTTCAGGCTTTCTTCAGGCCGCAAGCCGAGATCTTCAGACGGCCTTCAGCGTCGGCTTCCTACCGTTGAAGCCAGATGTACGACTTGGCCGCAATCGCGATCGCGGCGGCGTGCTTCGCCTTCGCCTATCTCGTTCTCTGGGTGCTGGACCGCGTCTGATGACCGCGGCCGACGTCTTCGGACTGGTCGTCGCGCTCCTCGTCTTCGCCTACCTCGTGTACGCGCTGTTCCGGGGTGAGCGGTTCTGAGCGGCCAGGGCATCTCCCAGATCGTCGTCTACTCGATCGTTCTCGTCGCGCTCGCCTACCCGCTCGGGATCTGGATGGCGCGGATCTACACGGCTCCGCGCGTCGCCGGCCGCTTCTTCGCCTCGCTCGAGCGCGGGTTCTGCAAGGTCGTCCGCGTCGACCCCGACCGCGAGCAGGACTGGAAGGGCTACGGGCTCACCGTCCTCGTCTTCAGCATCCTCTTCTGGATCGTCCTCTATGCGATCCAGCGAGCTCAGGGGCATCTCTTCCTGAACCCGGACCACATGCAGGACGTGCCGTCGCACCTCTCGCTGAACACGGCCGCCAGCTTCATCACCAACACGAACTGGCAGTTCTACGGCGGCGAGTACACGATGTCGTACCTGACCCAGATGGCCGGGCTGGCCGTGCAGAACTTCGTCTCGGCCGCGGTCGGGATCGCCGTGCTCTCGGCCGTCGTCCGCGGGCTCGCGCGCCGCTCGTCGGCCACGATCGGCAACTTCTGGGTCGACCTCTACCGCACGCTCGTCTACCTGCTCCTGCCGCTGGCGGTCGTGGTCGCGGTCTTCCTCGTCTGGCAGGGCGTGCCGCAGACGTTCCACGGCCACGCGACCGCGACGACGCTCCAGGGCGCGCAGCAGACGATCGCGCGCGGCCCCGTCGCCTCGCAGATCGCGATCAAGCAGCTCGGGACGAACGGCGGCGGCTTCTACAACTCGAACTCGGCCGTCCCGTTCGAGAACCCGACCGGGCTCTCGAACTTCCTCGAGATGCTCGCGATCCTGCTGATCCCGGCGGCCGAGGTGTTCATGTTCGGCCGGATGGTGTTCGCGCGACGACACGCGTGGGCGGTCTTCGCCGCGATGTTCGCCGTCTTCGCGATCGGGATCGCCGTGAACCTGCCGGCCGAGCAGCACGGCTCGGCGGTGCTGCGCCACTCGGGCGTCAACCTCGCGATGAGCAGCTCGCAGAGCGGCGGGAACATGGCCGACAAGGAGATCCGCTTCGGGCAGGCTGCAACCGCCAACTGGACGGTCGCGACGAGCGACGCCTCGAACGGCTCGGTCAACGGCGGATTCGACGCGATGACGCCCGCAGGCGGAGCTGTGCCCATGGTCAACCTCTTCCTCGGCGAGGTGATCTTCGGCGGGGTCGGCTCGGGCCTCTACGGCATGTTCTTCTACATCGTCCTCGCGGTCTTCGTGGCCGGGCTGATGGTCGGCCGCACCCCGGAGTGGCTGGGCAAGAAGATCGAGGCGCGCGAGATCAAGTACGCGGCGGTCGGCGCCCTGTTCTGTCCCGACGATGGTCCTCATCCTCGCCGCGATCTCGATCGCGACCAAGTCCGGGCTCGCGTCGATCTTCAACCCCGGAGCGCACGGCTTCAGCGAGACGCTCTACGCGTACGACTCGCAGGGGAACAACAACGGCAGCGCGTTCGCCGGCTTCGGCCTGACGAACTTCAGCGCCGACCTCGGGACGATCGCGATGCTCTGCGGCCGGTTCGTGCCGATGTTCGCAGCACTCGCCCTGGGCGGCGCGCTCGCGAAGAAGAAGATCGTTCCGGCCTCGGCGGGGACGTTCCGCACCGACGGCCCGACATTCGTCGTCCTGCTCGTCGGCGTGATCGTCTGACCGCCGGGCTGATGATCTTCCCGGCGCTGACGCTCGGCCCGATCGTCGAAGGGCTGATGAACTGATGCGCAGCGTCCTCAGCTCGGCGATCGCGATCGTCGTGATCACCGCCGTGTTCGGCTTCGGCTACCCGCTCGTGATGACCGGCATCGCCCAGGTGGCGTTCAAGAGCCAGGCGAACGGCAGCCTGATCTCGGTCGGCGGCAAGGTCGTCGGCTCGAAGCTCGCCGCCCAGGGGTTCACGGGCACGAAGTACTTCCACGAACGGCCGTCGGCAACCTCACCCGCCTACAACGCGGGCGCGACGACGTTCGCCAACCTCGGCCCGACGAATCAGACGCTCGCACAGAACGTCCACTCGGCTGCCGAGGCAATCCTGAAGCTCGAAGGCCCCTACAACCCGGGGCTGAGCATCCACGACATCCCGGTCGACGCCGTCACGACCTCGGGCTCGGGGATCGACCCGGAGATCTCGATCGCCTACGCCGATCTCCAGGCGCCGCGCATCGCCGCCGTCCGCGCATTTGCCCCTGGCAACCGTGAAGCAGCTGATCTCGAAGCACACGATCGGCCGCTCGTGGGGGTTCTTCGGCGAGCCCGGCGTCAACGTCCTCGAGCTGAACCTGGCGCTGGACGGGAGCACGGCCTAGATGGCGCGCAAGGACAGCAGCATCTTCGCACCGGAGATCGTGCGCGGGGCGGTCGTGGGCTCGTTCCCGAAGCTCGATCCCCGCCTGCAGTTCAAGAACCCGGTGATGTTCATCGTCGAGATCGGAAGCGTGATCACGACCGGGATCTTCGTGCTCGAGCTCGTGCGCGGGGAGACTGGCTCCCTCTGGTTCGTCGGCGTGATCTCGTTCTGGCTCTGGCTCACCGTGCTGTTCGCGAACTTCGCCGAAGCGGTGGCCGAGGGTCGCGGCAAGGCGCAGGCGAACGCACTCCGCGCGACGCGCACGACTACGACCGCGCAGCGCCGGCTCGACAACGGGACGCTCGAGGACGTGCCCGCCGCCGACCTTCAGCGCGGCGACATCGTCGTCGTGGCGGCCGGCGGGGTCATCCCGGCCGACGGCGAGATCATCGAGGGCGTCGGCTCGGTCGACGAGTCCGCGATCACGGGCGAGTCGGCCCCGGTGATCCGCGAGGCCGGCGGCGACCGCTCTGCCGTCACCGGCGGCACGAAGCTCCTCTCAGACCACCTGGTGATTCAGGTCACGCAGGAGCCGGGACGCTCGTTCCTCGATCGGATGATCGCGCTGGTCGAAGGTGCAGAGCGCCGCAAGACGCCGAACGAGATCGCCCTGAACATCCTGCTCGCCGGGCTCACGATCACGTTCCTCGGCGCGGTCGTGACGCTGAAGCCGTACGCCGCGTACGCCGGCACGCCGCTCTCGGAGACCGTCCTGATCGCGCTCCTCATCGCGCTGATCCCGACCACGATCGGCGCTCTCCTGTCCGCGATCGGCATCGCCGGGATGGACCGGCTCGTCCAGCGGAACGTTCTCGCGATGTCAGGCCGCGCCGTGGAGGCCTCCGGAGACGTCGATGTGCTGTTGCTCGACAAGACCGGCACGATCACGCTCGGCAACCGGCAGGCGTCCGAGTTCGTCCCGGTCGACGGCGTCCCGGTCGAGGAGCTCGCCGAGGTCGCACAGCTCTCGTCCCTCGCGGACGAGACGCCCGAAGGCCGGTCGATCGTCGTCCTCGCCAAGGAGCAGTACGGCCTACGCGGCCGGGAGCTCTCCGAGCTCGAGGCGACCTTCATTCCGTTCTCGGCGACCACGCGGATGAGCGGCGTCGACTTCGACGGCAAGCAGTACCGCAAGGGCGCTGCCGACGCCGTCAAGCGCTGGGTCGAGGAGCAGGGCGGAAAGGTTCCCGCCCGCCTCGACGAGGAGGTCGACAAGATCGCCCGCGCCGGCGGCACGCCGCTCGTCGTCGCCCAGGACAACTTCGTGCTCGGCGTGATCCACCTCAAGGACGTCGTCAAGGGCGGGATGCGCGAGCGGTTCGACGAGCTGCGCCGGATGGGCATCCGCACGGTCATGATCACGGGCGACAATCGCGTAACCGCCGCCGTGATCGCCGAGGAGGCCGGTGTGGACGACTTCCTCGCCGAAGCGACTCCCGAGGCGAAGCTCGCGCTGATCAAGGACGAGCAGTCCAAGGGTCGCATGGTCGCCATGACGGGAGACGGGACGAACGATGCGCCGGCGCTCGCACAGGCCGACGTCGGCGTGGCGATGAATACCGGCACGTCGGCCGCCAAGGAGGCCGGGAACATGGTCGACCTCGACTCGAACCCGACCAAGCTGATCGAGATCTGCGAAGTCGGCAAGCAGCTGCTGATCACCCGCGGCGCGCTGACCACGTTCTCGATCGCCAACGACGTCGCCAAGTACTTCGCGATCCTGCCCGCGATCTTCGCCTACACATACGCCACGAAGCCGGGCCACACCGGGCCCCTCGAGGCGCTCAACGTGATGCACCTCGGCTCGCCCGAGAGCGCGATCATCTCCGCCATCATCTTCAACGCGTTGATCATCCCGGCTCTGATCCCGCTGGCGCTCCGCGGAGTCCGCTACCGCGCGATCGGCGCCACGGCGCTGCTCAGGCGCAACCTCCTGATCTACGGCCTCGGCGGGATGATTCTCCCGTTCATCGGGATCAAGCTGATCGACCTCCTCGTCCACAACGTCTTCGGGGCGTGACCCGAGCGTGTGAGAGGACGTCACAGGATCTTGGTCGGAATGGCGGCCGGAGTCGGGAAGACCTATCGGATGCTCCAGGAGGGACGCCAGGCGCAGCTCGAGGGGGTCGACGTAGTCCTCGGCTACCTCGAGCCTCACGACCGGCCCGAGACAGCTGCGCTCGCCGAGGGCCTCGAGCCGATCCCGCATCTTCACAGCGCCGTCGGGGGCGTCGAGCTGGCCGAAATGGATCTCGAGGCCGTGATCGACCGGCGGCCCGAGCTCGCGCTCATCGACGAGCTTGCCCATACGAACCTTCCCGAGGCGCGCAACCGCAAGCGGTACGAGGACATCGACGAGATCCTCGCGGCGGGGATCGCAGTCACGTCGACGGTCAACATCCAGCACCTCGAGAGCCTCAACGACGAGGTCTTCGACGTGACCGGAGTGCGTGTGCGGGAGACTTTCCCCGACCGGATCCTCGACGAGGCCGACGAGGTCCTGCTGGTCGATCTCGCGCCCGAAGCGCTCCAGGAGCGGCTGCGCAACGGCAAGGTCTACCCGCAGGCACGGGTTGACACCGCGCTCGAGAACTTCTTCCGACTCGAGAAGCTGGCCGCCCTCCGTGAGCTCGTTCTGCGTGAGCTGGCCGAAGACGTCGAGGCGCGGCGGACGACCGCGGTGCTCGATCCGCTGAGCCACCAGGCTGTGGCTGAGCGGATCCTGGTGCTCGTCACGCCGGAGCCGCGGTCTCAGCGCATCCTACGCCGAGCCTTTCGTTCCGGGCAGCGACTCGGCTCGGAGATCGATGCCGTGTGGGTGCGGCGTCCCGGTGAGCAGCTCACCCCGGCCGAAGAGGTGTCGCTTGCTGCGCTACGGCGCCTGGCCAGCATTCTCGGTGCTCACTTCATGGAGCTGGAGGGGGCCAGCCTGCCGGACGCCGTGAAACAGTTCGTGGCGGAGCGGGGCTCGACCTACGTTTTCCTCGGCACGCCCGATGAGTCCCGGCGGACGGAGATCCTGCGCGGCTCGCTCGTCTCGAAGCTGGTGCGCGACCTCCCTGGAGTCGACATCCGGGTCGTCTCGGATCGCGCGCTTCGCGAGGAGCATGAGCGATGATTTGGGTCGTCCTCGCGCTGCTTGTGGTCATCGCGGTTCTTGCGGCGCTGGCGCTGCTCTGCATGGCGTCGTCGACGGGTAGCCGCACGGCACACGGTTGGACGGATCCTCGTGCCGTTCACGGGCGGAGCTCTCGACCCGACTGTGCTAGCGGCCGGAATCAGGATCGCGCGCGCCGAGGACGCGACGCTCGTCCCGGCGTACCTGATCGTGGTCCCGCTCGAGCAGCCGGAGGATGCTCCGATGCAGCAGCAGGTCACGACCGCGATGCCCCTGCTCGAGGCGGTGGAGCATGCCGCGCTCAGGGCGGGAGTGCCCGTCGATGCAAGGATCGAGAGCGGGCGCACGCCCGTCCATGCCCTCAAGCGCCTCTGGGAGGCCGAGCACTTCGACCGGATCGTCGTCCCGGCGCCGGCCGGCCGGAGGCGCGGCTTCACGCCGAAGGACCTCACCTGGATGCTCACCAACGCTCCGAGCGAGACGCTGATCCTGCGCCCGGACCCTGCCGCCGCCGGCGGCAACGGCGGGACGTCGAAGGCCGTTCCACACCCGTAAACGACAGGCCAGCGAAGCGTTTCGCCAGCTACCTTTCCAGGTGACACCGGGGGCATGCCCGGAAATTCATCCCTTTCACAGGATCCGGTGCTTTTGTGTTGTGAGATCCAGGTGACGCGAGCAGTGGGAGGCTGACGATATGGCTGATGCGAGAACCCGTCTCACAGCAGAGGACAAGGAGCATCTGACGAAGCTCGAGGAGGCGCTGTTCGAGATCCGGCGCGTCATCGCGGGCCAGGAGGAGATGCTCGAACGGCTGCTGCTCTGCCTGCTCGCAGGCGGGCACCTGTTGATCGAAGGCGTTCCAGGCCTTGCGAAGACGCTCGCGATCAAGTCGACCGCGTCGGTGCTCGGCGGCTCGTTCGCGCGGATCCAGTTCACGCCCGACCTGGTGCCGAGCGATCTCGTAGGGACGAGGGTCTTCCGCCCGGACAAGCACGACTTCGACACCGAGCTCGGCCCTGTCTTCTGCAACTTCCTGCTCGCCGACGAGATCAACCGCGCTCCGGCCAAGGTGCAGTCGGCGCTGCTCGAGGTGATGCAGGAGAAGCAGGTGACGATCGGGCACACGTCGCATCGCGTCCCGGACCCGTTCCTCGTGCTCGCGACCCAGAACCCGATCGAGTCCGAGGGCACCTATCCGCTGCCCGAGGCGCAGGTCGACCGGTTCATGCTCAAGGTGCTCGTCGACTATCCCTCGCACGACGAGGAGCTCACGGTCGTTGCGCGGTCGCTCGAGCCGGCGGTCGAGCTGTCCACGGTTCTCTCGATCGAACAGCTGAAGGCGCTCCAGGGGATGGTCGCCAAGGTCTTCGTCGATCCCGCGCTCGTCAGCTGGGTCGTCGATCTCGCGACGGCGACTCGCAAGCCGGCCGACCACGGGCTCGAGACGATTGCTCCCTACATCTCCTACGGCGCCAGCCCCCGCGGTCCGATCAGCGTCATCGCGGCGGCCCGGGCGCTCGCGGTGCTTCGCCAGCGCGACTACGTGCTGCCGAGCGACGTCGAGGCGGTCGTGCGCGACGCGTTCCGCCACCGGCTCGTCCTCTCCTATCAGGCGCTCGCGGAAGAGGTCTCCGCGGATCAGGTGCTCGACCAGGTGCTCGCCGCCTTCGCACCGCCCCAGATCGACCTCGGCCGCCCCGCCACCGCGGTGGCGTGAAAGGCCTCATAGCCGCAGCAGGGACGGAGCGGACACCCGCTCGGCCCGGCCCCGGGGCGATCACCGCGCAGAGCCTCGAGGCACTCGAGCTCGCGATCGGCCGGCGCGTCGACGGCCTCCTGGCCGGCGACTACCGCTCGGCCTTCGCCGGCGTCGGGACGGAGCTGCATCAGGTACGCCCATACGAGGCCGGGGACGATGTCCGCCGGATCGACTGGAACGTCACCGCCCGCACCGGCCAGACGCATGTCCGCGTCGAGCTTGCCGAGCGCGTTCTCGTCACGTGGCTCGTCTTCGACGCGTCGGCATCGATGGCGTTCGGCACGTCCGAGCGGCGCAAGGCCGATGTCGCCGAAGGGGTCGCGCTTGCGATCGGCCACACCGCAACGCGCCGCGGGAACCGGCTCGGGCTCGTCGCCTTCGGAGCCGACGATCCTCGCTGGCGCCGTCCGCGCCAGGGTCGCCGCGGCCTCCTGCTGACGCTCGCCGCGCTCCGAGACGAGCCGGCCGGGAACGGCGGTCTGGCCGATGCGCTCGCGCTGCTTGACGGCATTGCGGTGCAGCGCTCGCTGGTCGTCATCGTCTCGGACTTCCGTGGGCCGATCGACTGGCGCCAGGGGCTCCTGCGGATCGCCGGCCGGCATCCGACGCTCGCGGTCGAGATCCGCGACCCGCGCGAGCAGGAGCTCGCAGATGTCGGCGAGCTGCGGCTGATCGATCCCGAGACGGGCCGCCACCTGCGCGTCGACACGAGCGACCGCAAGCTGCGCCAGCGCTTTGCGGAGGCTGCCGCCGAGGAGCGCACCGGCCTCGTGCGCATGCTCTCCTCCGCCGGCGTCCGTCATGTCGCACTCTCGACCGAGGGCGACTGGCTCCGCGAGTTGGCCGCCTTCCTGAAGAAGAGCAACGCACGGTGATCGCGTTCGCCTTCAGCTTCAAGTCGCCGGTACTGCTCTTCTTCCTCCTGCTCGTGCCCGTTGCGATCGGGCTCTATCTCTGGATCGACTCGAGCCGGGAGCGCCGGGCTGCGAAGTGGGCTTCGCCTCAGCTCCTGCCGAACATGGTCGTCGGCGCTCCCGGGTTCCGGCGGTATATCCCCGCGATCCTCTTCGGAGTCGCGCTGATCCTGCTGCTCGTCGGCTTCGCACGCCCCCAGGCGAAGTTCAGGAGCGCCAAGGACGGGGCGACTGTCGTGCTGATGATCGACGTCTCAGGGTCGATGGGCGCGAACGACGTCAAGCCGACGCGGCTGCTGGCGGCGGACGCGGCGGTGACGAAGTTCGTCGACAAGCTCCCGTCGAAGTACCGCGTCGCGCTGATCACCTTCTCGAACCACATCGCGGTGCGGGTGCCGCCGACCTACGACCACACCCAACTGCTCAAGGGCCTGCCGAAGAAGCCCGAGCTCGAGGGGACGGCGCTCGGCGACGCGCTTGCCGAGGCGGTCGTCGTGGCGAAGAAGGCGGTTGGACCGAGCAAGCCGGGGCAGCCGCATCCGCCTGCGACGATCCTGCTCGTCTCGGACGGTGCTCAGAACAGCGGCCGGATCACGCCGGTCGCCGCTGCGAAGCAGGCGCTGAAAGCCGCGATCCCGGTCTCGACGGTCTCGCTCGGCACGGCCGGCGGCGTCGTCCATCAGACGGTACCGATCGGCACGAGCGGGCAGACGTTCCCACTCGTCCAGCAAGTCCCGGTCGACTCGACGACGCTGCGCGCGGTCGCCACTGCCGGCGGAGGGAAGTTCTACGCAGCGCACTCGGCGAGCCAGCTCGATCAGGTCTACAAGGCGTTGAAGAATCGGCTCGTCTACACCCAGCAGTACCGCGAGGTAACGGTCGGCGTCACGATCGCGGCGCTCGTCGTGCTGCTCGTCGGAGTGGCCCTTTCCGCGTACTGGTTCCGGAGGCTCGTATGACACTGCGCCGGGGAACGCTGGTCGCGCTCGTTGCGGGTCTCGCCCTCGCCGCGGTGCCCGGCAACTCGGTCGCGGCGCCGGCGGCGAACGAGTGCAACGGCATTCCGCGCTGCATCCCGATCGCAGGCCCATGGGTAGCGGTACCGGCTCACGGCGAGGCGCTGTTCTCGCTCAGCTGCCCGGGTGGGGGAGTGGTGGCCGGCACGGACGGCCTCGGGAGCACGCTCGACGTCCGCGGCTATTTCGACGGGATTCTCGGGAGCCCGGTCGCGTTCGGGCGGACGACCCACAACCAGGCGCTCTTCCGCGCGGTCTCCGCGCACCATCGTCCCGGTTACTTCAAGCCGTTCATCGGCTGCATCCCGGCGCCCTCGTCGGTCGCGAACACGATCTCGACCGAGGTCTCGCCGATCGGGCCGCCGCTCGACTACGTGGCGCGGAGCGTGAACGTGAACCCCGGCTTCCAGCGGACGATCGTGCTGTCGTGCCCGGCCGGTGAGTCGCTCGTCGACAGCTGGACCTCAACCGCGTTCGACACCCCCAGGCCGCCGCCGGCCGGTCTCGCCTCGGCGGTCTCGGTCAAGACGCGCATCGTCGGCAGGCGCGCGCAGCTCTTCGTGACCGCGAGTGAGGCGCTGCCCTCCGGGCTGCGCGCACAGGTGCAGGTCGGCGTCAGGTGCGCCAGCGCATGAGCGTAGGCTTGACGGAGCTCAAGGCGGAGGTGCCGGCTTTGCCGGCGCCGGAGCAGCAAACTGTGAGCGTAGGCTTGACGGAGCTCAAGGCGGAGGTGCCGGCTTTGCCGGCGCCGGAGCAGCAACTCAGTGTCATGAGGCGACCGAAGGTTGCCTCATGACGTTTCAATCGCCGTTCTTCCTGTTCGCCTTGCTCGTGGTCTTTGCGGTGCTTCTGCTTGCGTACTTCGTCACTCGCCGAAATGCGCGCTACCCGGTCACGTTCACGAACCTGGGCGTCCTGGCCGAGATCGTCCCGGCTCGCCGTCGCGCCTGGAAGCGCCTCGTCGCGCCGCTTCTGCTGGCGCTCGCGCTCGCGTTCGCCGCGGGTGCGCTTGCCCATCCGACGATCCGGCTCACGAAACCCGATCAGAACGCGACGATCGTGCTGCTCGTCGACGTCTCGGGCTCGATGCGCGCCAACGACGTCGAGCCGACCCGCCTGGACGCAGCGATCAACGCGATGAGGACGTTCCTCGACCGGCTGCCGAAGCAGTTCAAGGTCGGTCTCGTGGCCTTCAGCTCCGAGCCGGAGCCCCTGATCACCCCGACCTCCAATCGGGACGGGGTACAGGGAGGCGATCTCGCTGCTCGAGCCAGAGGCCGGCACCGCTGTGGGAGATGGGGTCGCGGTCGCGTTGAAGATGGTCACGTCGTCGCTACGGCAGGCCGGTTACGTTCACAAGCCCGGCCAGGCGGCTCCGGGCGCGATCGTCTTGCTCTCCGACGGCGCCCAGAACCGAGGGCTCCTGCAGCCGCTCCAGGCCGCGAAGATGGCGAAGAACGCCGGAATCCGCATCTATCCGGTCTCGCTCGGGACGCCGAACGGTAAGGTCACCTTCGGATTCGGCGCCTTCACGAACTCGGTCCCGGTTCCACCTGACCCGGTCACGATGGGCCAGATCGCTGCCGTCACCGGCGGCAAGGCCTACACCGCGCAGACCTCCTCGAGCGTCGTCCAGATTTACAAGACGCTGGGATCGAGCATCGGACGGACCCACAAGCGCGTTGATGTCGCCGCCTGGTTCGCCGGCGATCGCGGCAGCGTTCCTCGCCGCTGCCGTGGGCGCAAGCCTGTTGCTCGAGAGCCGGATCCCGTAGCCGTGAGGCCACCGTCGCTCCTGCATCTGTCACTCGTGGCGGGAGGTGAGCTGTGGGCGCAAGACGGAGGTCGGATCGGACGCGTCGACGACCTGCGCAGCGCGCTCGGCCGAGCGGCCGCGCGGCGCGAGGCGATGGAAGGATCGTCTTCGATCCGGGTATCGCGAGCCGAGGGCGGAGACAATCCCGAGCTCGAGGCCGACGTCTTCGAGGAGCTCGAGTCGTTCCACCAGGTCGAGTTTCTCGAAGACCGATCCGACACGGAGGTGGCCGAGCTGATCTCGCGGATGGAGGCCGACGACGCGGCCGACCTCGTCGGCGCGCTCCCTGAGGAGCGGCGTGAGCCGGTGCTGGAAGGCCTGACGCCCGTGCAGGGTCGGCGGGTGCGGGCGCTCCTCGGATACGACCCGGCGACGGCGGGCGGCCTGATGAGCCCGGACTTCGCCTGTGTCTACGAGCAGGCCAGCGTCGAAGAAGCCCTCGACCGGGTGCGGCGGGCGCCGATCTCCTCCGACTCGCTCGCCTGGGTGTTCGCGATGAACACCCGCAAACGGCTGACCGGCGCCATCGCGCTCGCGGACCTCGTCAGGGCCGACCCCTCTGCTCTCGTCGGCGAGCTCGCGGAGTTGCCGCAACGTGTGCGTCCGGATGCCGATCTCGAGGAGGTGGCCCGCCTGATGACCGACTACCGCCGAGCTGATTCGCGAGCAGTACGGGGTCCGGTGGTCGACGTTTTCGACGGTCTCGGTGCTGGTGGCGAACCTCGGAATCTGCATCAGCGAGTTCGTCGGTGTCGGTGCCGCCCTCTCTCTCGCGCACGTCTCGAAGTACGTGTCGATCCCGATCGCTGCGGTGGTCGTCTGGCTGCTCGTGGTGCGCGGCTCCTACCGGGTCGCCGAGAAGATCTTCGTTCTGATGGCGCTGCCGTTCTTCGCCTATCCGGCTGCGGCACTCCTCGCTCATCCCCACTGGCTCACGGTGGGCCGCGCGACGGTCGCGCCTCACATCCACCTCACGTCCGCGTATCTGTTCCTGTTCGTCGCGACAGCGGGAACGACGATCACGCCGTTCATGCAGCTCTACCTGCAGTCGGCAGTCGTGGAGCGTGGAATCGGGCCCGACGAGCTGCCGCAGGAGCGGGCCGAGGTCGTTGTCGGCTCGGTGTTCGCGAACCTGGTCGCGATCTTCATCATCATCGCGACCGGCGCGACGCTCTATGTGCACGGCCACCACACCGTCTCCAGCGCCGCAGACGCCGCTCGGGCGCTTGCGCCGTTCGCCGGCCGCTACGCGGAGGTGCTGTTCGCGATCGGGCTGCTCGGCGCAAGCCTGCTAGCCGCAGCGATCCTGCCGGTTACCGCCGCCTACGTTGTCGCCGAGACCTTCGGATTCGAGAAGGGGATCAGCCGCCGCCCACGCGAGGCCCCCGTGTTCGTCGGCGTCGTCACGGTCCTGATCGCGGTGGGCACGCTGGTGGCGCTGATCCCGGGCGTGCCGGTGATTGCGCTGCTCGTCGTAGTGCAGGCCGTGAACGGGGTTCTCCTCCCGGTGACTCTCACGTTCGTCTGGCGGCTTGCGTCCAACCGCGAGCTCATGGGGCCCTACGCGAATGGGCGGATCTTCGGGGCGCTTGCGGCCGCGACCGTTGTCGTCACCTCGGCGCTGTCGCTCGCGCTCCTCGCCGTGACCGCAGGCGGCGTCGTCGGGCTCTGAGCTCAGGCCGCTTTCTCGGCCGTCGCCGCGCGCCTGGCCTGTTTGCGCAACGCCTGGGCGATCGTTCCCTCGTGATTCGCTGCAAGTGCAAGCGCGGAGGCAACCGTGTCGGTATCGCGGGTACCGGCTGCGCGCTGGGCCGCCAGGATGGCCCCGTTCTCCACCAGCACCCTGTCGAGCAGGCCGATGTAGGGCATGCCGAACACGGTCGGGAACCTGCGCTGCACGACCGCGTCCAGGGCGGCTTCGATCGACCGGAGCTTCGTCGCGAGCGAGGAAGATGACGAAGCGCCGGCGGGCAGCGACGCAGTCTCCGCGGCCAGCCGATGGAGAGCACTTACGACGGCGGGTGGCGCGCCGAGCGGCCGGTTGGCCGAGGGCTCACAGGCCCGAACCGAGCTCGCCGCCGCACGCATCGAGGCGATGTCGTCGGTCAGCGACGAGCCTGAGACCTGCTTGCCTGCCGCGGCGATCGGGATCTGGCTCGAGAGGAGGCTCTTGACCTGGAGCAGCGGGTTGAACACGCTGTCGAAATCGCAGCCCCACACCGGCGGGAAGAGTCGCGCGAACGCCTCCGCCTGGGGCTTCAGGATCGCATCGATTGTCTGTGCGAGCGTCCCAGTTCCTCCGGAGAGCTGCCCCAGCCGCACTTCCTGGCTCAGCGCCGCCAGCTCCCGATCGACCTTCGCATACGTCTGCAGCAACCTCCGCGGGACGGGCAGCGGTAGGTAGCCGCCGAGAGCGCAGACGGGATTCGGGCCGTACACGGGCTCTGAGCCGAGGACAATTCCCCTGAACGTCGCTGTGCAGTGCTGCGAGTCGTTCTCGAACACGACCCTGACCGATCCGGGATAGCCGTTCCGCCCCAGGGAGGCCTGGTCGCAACCGTAGCCGCGGTCGGCCGGATAGCTGCTCTGCGCGCCGTGGAACCAGACGAAGGTCGTTCCCTGGTTCCTCCAGCCGTAGCGGCTCGAGCCGATGCGTGTTCCGCCGGGAAGGAGCTCATTCGTGCAGTCGATGCGGCCGGTGGTCGATGGCTTCAGGTCGAGGTACCAGCGTGCATACGGTGTGTTGCCGACCGGGGCGTTTGTCACCGCGACGCTGTAGCTGGTGGCGGCGCGTCCCGGGAGCGCGACGGCCTGGATCCGTGAGATGCCGAAGAAGAGCGAAGCCTGCGGGTCCGGCTTGGCGGCCTGAGCTCCGGCCGAGCCGGATGCGAGCCCGGCTGTGAGCGCGACAACGAGGAACGCGCGCCCAGCGGGCCCGAGCTTCGCTCGGAGCCGAGCCCGGATGGGGCACTCGACCGGCTGGCTCATGCGATCAGGCTAGCGCGAGAGCTGCGTCGCGTAGGCCACTCTCAACCGTTTCGAACCGGCTGCGGGGCATCGCGGGGTTGGCGGCGTTTGTCGTGCTCTGGGCCGCCACCGAGGTGGTCGTGGCCGTGATTCTCCTGGCGCACTCCAGACGTCGCAGCTGGCTGTGAGTCCGCCGTCGTAAGTGCCGTGGTATCGAGAGGCAGGTCGAACCAGAAGTGCGAGCCCGAGCCGGCCTCGCTCGTGAAGCTGATCCTGCCGCCGTGGGCCTCGATGATCTCGCGTGACACCGCCAGGCCGAGGCCGGTGCCGGCGATGCCGCTCTCGCGGGCGCTGCCGCGGAAGAACTTGGTGAAGATCCTCGACTGATGCTCGTCGGGGACGCCGATCCCGCCGTCGCGGACATGGACCCGGGCCATCCCGTCGGCGATCTCGCCCTCGACCGAGACGAGGCCGCCTCCCGGCGAGTACTTGACGGCATTTCCGAGCAGGTTCGCGATCACCTGGGCGAGCCGCTCGGGGTCGCCCTTGACGGGCAGCGCGCGCGGCGCGACAGCGACGTCGATGACGTGCTTCTGCGACTTGTCCCGGACGAGATTCACCTCGGCGACCAGCAAGGGCTTGAGGTCGAGCGGCTGCAGATCGATCTCGACCTGCCCCTTATCGACATTCTCGCTGTCGAGGAAGTGGTCGATCAGCGAGGTGAGCCGGTTTCCCTGCTGCTGGATGATCTCGAGGTAGTGCCGGGCCCGTGCAGGGTCGACCTCGCGGTTGAGGAGCAGGCTCGTGTAGCCGAGGATGCTCGTGAGCGGGTTTCGGAGCTCGTGGGAGACGATGCTGACGAGCTGGGACTTCATCCGCTCGCTCTGTCTCAGCTCCTCGTTCTGGACCTCGAGCACGCGTTTCCCCTGCTCGAGCGAGCGCGCCATGTCGTTGAAGGCGCCTGTCAGCGCTCGGATCTCGGCCGCGCCGCCCTCCGGCATTCGGGTCGAGAGGTCGCCGGCCGCAACGTGACTGGCGCCGATCGCGACCGACCGGACCGGGGTGGCGATTCCCCGCACGACGAATAGCCCGAACAGGATGAGCAGGCAGGCGGTGCCGCAGAGGGCGGCGATCCCGATCTCGACCGCCTGGGTGGAGCGGCTCTTCGCGGAGGCGGCGTCGGTCGAGGCGAGCGCCGCCTCGCCCGAGAGCAGCTGCTCGAGCTGAGTGCGAATCGTCGTCACCTCATATAGGCCCTCACGGGTCGCGACCGGTGCCCGTGCCGCGCTCGGGTCGAAACGGAAGATCTTGATCAGCGGGATCCCGTACTCGTTGACGTAGGCGCGCACGAGCGTCGCGAGCTCCAGCGCCAGATGCTCCTGCTCCCCCTGGCCCGCAAGGCCCTCCGTGACCTGTCGCGTCGTATCGGGCACACGCCCTTTCGCCGAGCGCCACGAGCCGAGGAAACGCTCGTCGCCGCTGATGACGAAGCCGCGCAGGCTGGCCTCGAGCTGGTTGACGACCTGCTCGAGCCGGAGCGTCGAGCTCGTCACGTCTCGCGAGCGCGCCTGCATGTTGGTCGAGCTCCGGAGGTTGGACACGGCGACGAGCATGAGGGCGAACGCTCCGGCGACGAGCAACGCGAGTAGCAGGCTTCCCGCAACAGCGCGGGAAAGCAGCGACCGGGAGACCAGCCAGTGCTTGAGGCGCGAGATGTCAGGCATTGGCGGCAAGAAGGCTCTCGACGAGAGTGGACAAGGCCTCGGGCTCGAACGGCTTCTTCAGGAACTCGGTCGCGCCGGCGGCGTAGGCGGCGCGCCGGTCACTCGCCGCTGCGAAGGCCGAGACGACGACAATTGGTGTGGCGGCAAGGTCCGGCCGGCTGCGCAGATGCTCGATCACTGCGAGCCCGCTCGTGCCCGGCATCATCACGTCGAGCAGCACGAGATCGGGCCGGACACGCTCGGCCAGGTCGATCGCCTCCGCGCCGTCTGCCGCCTCCGCGAATTCGTAGCTGGGCTCGAGCGACATGCGCATCAGCTCGCGGAGGTTGGGCTCGTCGTCGCAGATGAGGATCGTCGGGCGGCCTGCCATCCTCAGACGCCGAGCCGGAAGATCAGGAACTCGTGGGCCGGCGACCCGCCGAGGAACGTCACGGTCAGGCTGCCACGCACGTTGTCGTAGTTGCCCGTGCCGCCGATCACGGCGAGCTCGTAGAACAGCCGCGAGGCGATCACGCCGGCGACCATGATCTTCCCCGTCGGCAGGAAGTAGGTGCCGCTGCAGTTCTCGGAGCCCGTGCCGGTGTTGATGCAGGTCAGGTCGGAGTGCCCGATCGAACTTGCGGTGATCCCCTTGTTGAAGAGCAACTGCCGGTAGAAGTCGAAGTCGCCTGCTCCCGGCCCGTGGCGGCCACCGTCGACATGGGTGTGCTTCACCAGCCGGTCCGTGATCCGGATCGCTCCCGGCTGGTCGAGCGCGACCGAGCCGACTGCGCTCGCCGCGATCGTCAGGAACACCGCGGCGGCGGCCATGGGCAATGCAACCCTTGCCGCCGCACGCAGGTTCACCGGGCCGCCTTCTCCAGGATCCGCAGCCGTGCTTCGTAGATCGCGCGGAGGTCGGGCTCGCACGCCACGAGGCCGTGGATCACATCCGGGTCGAACTGGGTGCCGGAGCCCAGCTCGAGCTCGGCCAGCGCGTTCTCCCAGGAGATCGCCTTCCGGTAGGGCCGGCCGTCGGTCATCGCGTCGAGTGCGTCCACGACCGCGAAGATCCGTGCCCCGGCAGGGATGTCGAGCCCGGCGAGCCGGTCGGGATATCCCGTGCCATCCCAGCGCTCGTGATGCGAACGGACGACCTTCAGCCCCTCGCCCTCGAGCAGCGGCACTCCGGCGAGGAGCTGCTCACCGATCACCGGGTGGTTCTGCAGCACTGCCCGCTCGGCGTCGTCGAGCTTCGTCGGCTTGTGCATGATCCGGTCAGGGACGCCGATCATTCCGACGTCGTGGAGCTGGAAGCCCCACTCGAGGCTCGGATCGTCGATCAGCGCGGGCTCGACCTCGAGTGCGAGCCGCACGCCGTACGCGTTGACGCGGTCGGAGTGGCCGGCCGACCCGAGATCGCGTGAGTCGATCGCGGCGCTGAGCGCCACGAGCGTCCGCCGGTGGGCCTGGTCGAGCTGCTCGTGCTGCCTCTGCCCGATCTGAAACAGTCTTTCGAGCTCGATTCCCTGGGCGCCGGCGGTGTCGCCCGCCGGAGTCGCCGGCTCGATCCCGAGCGATCGCCTGAAGAAGCGAGAGCAGCTCGAACGGGTCGAGCGGCTTGCGCAGATACGCCGTCGCCCCGGCCGTCTTCGCGCGTGCGCTTGCCTCGGCAGAGCCGCTGATCACGATGACCGGCAGCGAGCGCGTAACCGGGTTCTCGCGGAGACGCTCGCAGTAGAACAGCCCGTCGATTCCGGGCAGGCCGATGTCGAGCACGATCGCGTCGGGCATGTGCCCCGCGATCTCACGCTCGGCCTCGATGACGTGATGGGCCTCTCTCACCTCGATCCCTTCGAGCTCGAGCGCAGCCCGAACGAGGTCGCAGACAGACTCGTCGTCATCGACAACGAGTACCTGATGCTTCCGAACCATGTCTTTCCCCCTCTGGTCGTAGCTTCAGCCACTCGTTATCGGCAGAAAAGCTGGAGACTTGAGAGGCGTCCCGTGCGGCCCTGCCCGGCCGGCGGATCTCAGAGGTCGAGATCGAGGCCGCGCAGCGCGAGGAAGACCGCCTCGCTGAACGTCGGGTACGGCTGGATCACGTCGAGCAGAACCTCTATCGGCGTCTCGGCGCGAATTGCGAGCGTCAGCTGCTGAAGCCATTCGCCGGCCTCGGGGCCGACAGCGACGGCGCCGGTGACGACGCGCCGCTCGGGGTCCGCGGCGATCTTGACGAAACCCGTGCGCTTCGGCCGTTCATAGGTCGACAGGCGTGGGGTGGAGGTGAGCTGCCAGGTCGAAGTCTTCCCGCCCTCCATGCTGCCGACCGTTGCGACCTGCGGATCGGTGAAGATCGTCCCCGGGATGGCACGGTGATCCGCTCGTGTCTCGCGTCCGTCGATGTCGTAGGCCGCGATCCGGGCGTGGTACTTACCGACGTGTGTGAACAGCGCGATGCCCGTGACGTCGCCGATCGCCCAGACGTTCTCGGCGGCCCGCATCCGCTCGTCGACGACGATGCCGCCGTGGTTGGTCGTGAGGCCGAGCGAATCGAGCCCATCGAGATTGGGACGGCGCCCGGTGGCGACGAGCACGCGGGTGAACGGGATCCGGGCGCCGTCGCCGAGCACGACGACGTCCACGTCGATCGAGGTCACCTTCGCACCGAGCCGTATGTCGACACCGTCCTCGCGGAGGCCGTCTGCGACGAGCTCCGCGGCCTCTGCGTCGATGCGCGTAAGCAGCCGGTCGTCCGCCTGGACGAGCGTGACCTTCGAGCCCACTCGCGCGAAGAACTGCGCCAGCTCGCACCCGACCGGCCCGCCGCCGAGCACGGTCAGCGCCTCGGGTACCTCTTGCGTCTCGGTCGCTTCGACGTTCGTCCAGTACTCGTCGAGCCCTGGGATGGGCGGAATCGCCGGCTCGGAGCCGGTCGCGATCACCAGCCGGTCGTACTCGAGCTCCCGGTCGCCCACCGACACGACGCCGGTCCGCGTGACCACCGCGTCGCCACGCACGAGCTCGCAGCGCTGCCCGGCGAGCCATTCGACCTGCGAGGAGTCATCCCGCTCGGCGACGAGATCGCGCCACGCGAACACGCCTGCCGGGTCGAGCGTCCCTGGCTCGAGCCCCGGCGCCCGCCGCGCCTCCGCGACGAGCTCGGGCGCCCGCAGCATCGTCTTGGTCGGCATGCAGGCCCAGTAGGAGCACTCGCCGCCGACGAGCCGGCGCTCGACGAGCGTCAGCTCGGCCGCAGAGTCGAGCCGGCGGAGGGCTCCGACGAAATGCTCGCCGGACGACCCTCCACCGAGAACGACGACACGCAACGAGCTAGAGGAGCCCGTTGGCCTTCAGGAACGACTTCGCCACGGCCGCGGCCGACTGCTTGTCGACCTCGACTGCTTTGTTCATGGCGAGGATCGCGGGCAGGGTGAGCTTCGCCGAGACGGCGTTGACGGTGCTGGTGAAGTTGGCTCCTGCTGCCTTGGCGACTGAGGCGGTGACGATCGGGGCGACGTTCTGGAAGCCGGTGATGTGCTTCGGGTCGGTCAGGACGGTGTATTTCGAGGGTGCTGCGAGTGGCGGGTCGGTCGAGAAGACGTCGGCGGCGAGCACCGATCCCGAGTCGAGGGCCGCGTAGGGTGAGACGCTTCCGACTGAGGCGAAGGAGGCGTTCTTGAGCCCGTACTGCTTGGTGTAGCCGACGAAGCAGGTGTTACGCGTCTGGCATTCCGGGAAGCCGCCGAGCTTGAACGGGCCGACCTTTGAGAGGTCGGAGATCGTCTTCAGCCCGTACTTCTTCGCGGTCGCGTTGGTCACGGCGAGCACGTCTGTGTCGTAGAAGGGTGTCGGGGACAGGACCGTGTAGCCCTTCCCGGCTTCGAGCGACTTGGCGAGCTTGTAGGTCGCTGCCGCCGTCTTCGGTGAGTTGGTCTTGTGGAAGACGTCCTGGACGATCACGCCCATGTACTCGGGGTAGAAGTTGATCTTCCCGCTCGTGAGCGCGGACTGGACGATCTCGGTCGAGCCGATGTTCTCCTTGTAGGAGACGTTGAAGCCCTTCGCCTCCAACGCCTGCTTGTAGAGCTCACCGAGGATGTACTCCTCGGGGAAGTTCTTCGTACCGATCACGATCGTCGGCGCTGCGTGGGTTGCCGAGCGGGCTGTCCCCGCGAGCAATCCACCCAAGACGATCGCGATTCCCAACGAGATCGTGAACGCCGCCCGGGCAGCGCGCCTTCTGTGTTTCCTGATCACATCCCCTCCTCGTTTTGGGTTCCCAGCGCAGCCTGGACCCTAACCGCCCTGATGCCGCGTGGGGTAACAGTTCTCTCTAACGCAATAAGGACTACCCATACTCCCGCGGATAAGGCCATGACGCAGAGCGAGGCCCCGACGACGCCGGAAAGCCGGTAGGTCGCCTGGTTCGCGATGATGTCGCCGAGCCCGCCTCCGCCGGCGTACGCGGCGATCGTCGCGGTCGCAACGACGGTGACCGCGGCGACCCGAAGCCCGATGTAGAGGAGCGGCAGCGCCAGCGGAAGCTCGATCCTCGTCAGGATGCCGCGAGCGGATAAGCCCATGCCGCGCGCGGCCTCGACGGCGTCGCGATCGACCCCTTCGACTCCCAGATAGGTGTTCGTCAGGATCGGGCCGATCGCGAGCACGGCGAGGGCGACCATGTTGTTGGTGAAGCCGAGCCCGAGCACGGTCAGGAAGACCGCGATCAGGAAGATGCTCGGCAGCGCACGGACGAAGATCGACGTGCCGATCGCGAACCCGGAGCCGCGGTGGAGATGGCCGAGCACGATCCCGACCGGCAGCGCGATCAGCAGCGCGATGCCGAGCGCGGCGCCCGAGAGCTCGAGCTGCTCGACGGCCTTGGTGAAGAGGAGCTGCGGATTGTCGACGATAAAGCGCAGCGCCTCGACGAACGTGTGCGCATTGGCGGTGTCGCCGATCACCGAGCTCCCGCCCTCGACCAGGGTGTCACGAACCGGCGGGCCGCGACAAGCGCCCCGTCGCAGAGGAGGGCGAGCCCCACGGCGAGCGCGCCGGCGGAGTAGATCTCGGTCTTGAACGGCGTGGGTAGACCGATCGCATAGAAGATCGGGTATCCGAGCCCTTTCTCCGAGATCGTTGCGGCGATGGTGGCGATCGCGATCGTCGATACGACCGCGATCCGAAGGCCGCCGATCATCGCCGGGAGCGCCAGCGGCAGCTCGACGCGGGTGAAGGTCTGGTTCCTCGTCAACCCCATGCCACGCGCAGCCTCGAGCACCTCGGGTGGTGCCGCGTTGAGCCCGGCGACGAAGTTCGGGAACAGGATCACGAGTGTGTAGGCGACGAGGGGGATCTCGAGGGTCACGTTCGAGTAGCCGGTGATCGGCACGAGGATCTGGAAGAGCGCGATGCTCGGGATCGTGTAGACGAGCGCTGCGACGATCGAGATCGGCTGCTCGGTCCGCCGGCGCCGGTGCGCGAGGAGCGCGAGCCCGAATGCGAGCGTGGAGCCGATCACGACCGCGATTGCCGTCAGCTCGATGTGCTCGACGAGCGCGGGCTGCAACGTGTCGCTCCAGTGCTGCTTCACCCAGTCCCAGCAGAAGAGGTTGTCGCCGGTGACGCAGGAGCTGCCCTGCCCGAAGTTGGGGATGACGGGGCCGGCGGCGATCATCGGAGCAGGCCGGCGGCGTGGGCGAGGGTGAGAACGCCCAGGTCGATTCCCTTGTCCCCGACGACGACGAGCCGGTCGGCGCCACTCTCGATCAGCAGCGAGACGGCGTTCCGGACGGTGGTCGAGCCCGCAGCCTCGACGGTTGGCCGCTCGGCCGGGACCGGGTCGAGCTCGAGGTCCTTGAGCCTCCGGAGAGCCAGCCTGCGCAGCGCGCGGTCCTCACCGATGAACTGCGCGACGAACTCGTCGGCGGGATGCGCGAGGATCGCGTCCGGAGTGTCGTACTGGGCGAGCACGCCGCCCTCGCGGAGGATCGCGATCCGGTCGCCCATCGTGATCGCCTCGTCGATGTCGTGCGTGACGAAGATCACCGTCTTCACAACCTCCCGCTGGAGCCGCCGCACCTCCTCCTGGAGCCGCGCGCGGGTGATCGGGTCGAGAGCCCCGAACGGCTCGTCCATCAGCAGGATGGGCGGGTCCGCGGCGAGCGCACGGGCGAGCCCGACGCGCTGGCGCTGCCCGCCCGAGAGCTGTGCCGGATAACGCTTCGCGTCGCTCTGCTCGAGTCCGACGAGGTCGAGTAGCTCCGCTGTGCGCTCGCCGATGCGTTGCTTCGACCAGCCGAGCAGCCGGGGCACCGTGGCGATGTTCTCGCCGATCGTCATGTGCGGGAAGAGGCCGGCCTGCTGGATCACGTAGCCGATGCCGCGGCGGAGCTCGACCGCCGGAAGCTCCTTGATGCTGCGACCGTCGATTCTGATGTCGCCCTCGTCGAACGGGATCAGCTTGTTGACCAGCTTGAGCGCCGTCGTCTTCCCGCCGCCCGAAGGGCCGACGAGTACGCAGAAGGTGCCGGCGGGGATCGTGAGCGAGAGGTCGTCGATCGCCGCACCGTCGCGCCCCGCGTAGCGCTTGGTGACTCCGTCGAAGACGATCTCGGCAGCTGAGCTCATTTCTCGTGTGCTCCCCGATTCGTGATTCCCACAAGCCCGGTGACGCCACCGACGGCGACCAGCGCCGCCGTGAGCACCATCGCGGTCTGGAAGCCCGCCTCGTCGAGGTTCGTGCCGTTGCTCGCAACCGCCGCTCCGACGACCGCGATCCCGAGCAGGCCGGCGATGCGGGCGATCGCGTTGTTCACACCGGAGGCGATGCCCGCGTCACTCGGCCCGGCATCGGCGAGCACCGTCGAGGTGAGCGGGGCGACGATCATCGACAGCCCGAACGCAAACACGAGGATCGGCGGCAGGAGCTCCGTCCAGTAGTCGAACCCGGGAGAGAGCTCGCGCATCCAGAGGCAGGCGGCGGCGCAGATCAGCGGCCCGATGCCCATGAACCAGCGCGGGCCGAGCCGCATCGAGAGCCGCCCGAAGCGGCCTGACAGAAAGAACATCACCACGGTGATCGGGAGTGTCGCCAATCCGCTCCGGAGTGGCGAGTAGCCGGCGACCTGCTGCAGGAAGAGCACCAGGAAGAACGTGAGCGTCGAGAGCCCTGCGTAGACCGAGAGCGTCTCGAGGTTCGCGAACGTGAAGTTCCGAAGACGGAAGAGGCTCAGCGGAAGCATCGGCGTCCTGGTGTGGAGCTCCCACAGGATGAAGAGGCCGAACACGACGAGCCCGCCGACGAACGAGACGACGATCAGCGGGTCGCTGTAGCCGCGCGTCGGCCCCTCGATCAGCGCGAACACGGGCCCGGCCAGGCCGAAGACGCAGAGGATCGCGCCCACCGTGTCGATGCGCGACTGCTTGCCGGTGCGCACGGCTCCCCGAAGCGCCACCATGATCAGTGCGGCCGCGACCGCAACGAGCGGCAGGTTGATCAGGAAGATCGCCCGCCAGGAGACCGCGGTGACGAGCCAGCCGCCTGCGACGGGCCCGACGACGAACGCGATCCCGGTCCAGGCCGTCCAGGTACCGATCGCGGCGCCTCGTTCCTCGCCGCTGAAGACGACCGTGATCGTCGCGAGCGCCGCGGGCGTCAGCAGCGCCCCGGCGACGCCCTGCAGCGCGCGGGCGAAGATCAGCGCGTCGGCGCTCCACGCGAGCGCGCACAGCGCCGAGGTCAACCCGAACGTGCCGAGGCCGATCAGGAAGATCCTCTTGCCGCCGAAGATGTCGCCCAGCGAGCCGCCGACCAGGATCAGCGAGCCGAGCGTCAGGAGATAGGCGTCGACGACCCACTGCTGGAGCGCGAGACCGCCGCCAAGGTCGTCCTGGATCGCGGGCAGCGCGACGTTGACGACCGACCCGTCGACGAAAACGATCGCCGACCCCAGGATGCAGCCGACGAGCGTCAGGCGCTTGCGCATCCCTTCGCTCAGATGGTCGATACTAGTTTCCGCCATCGCACTGCTCGAACGCCGACAAGGAGGAGGGAATGCCCGGCTACACGATCAAGACCCTCGACGACGTGCCGGACGTGCTCGGCGACTATCCCGGCGAGATGCGAATGCTGACGACCGGCCTCGGCGCCGAGCAGGTCGCTCTCACCTACCGGCGGATGCCGCAGCACACGGGCGGCAAGGGCTCGTACGGCCACAGCCACACGACTCAGGAGGAGCTCTACCTCGTCGTCGCCGGGAAGCTCCAGTTCAAGCTCGGAGACGATGTCGTCGAGTGCGGCCGGGGCACCGCGATCCGCGTCGCGCCGGAGGTGGTGCGGTCGGTCTGGAACGACGAGCCCGAGGACGCCGAGCTGGTGATCGTCTCCAAGCGGGTCGACGATCCGCAGAGCGAGACCGACTACACGCCGGACTTCTGGCCCGAGTAACGCGCTGAAGAGCATCCTCGCAGTGCTGGCGGGCCTGGCCGTGCTAGCGCCGTCGCCCGCTGCACCTGCGACCGGAACCACCGGGACGTTCTCCTCCAGCGACCCGCTGCTCGGGCGCATCTGGGCCGCATCGGTGAAGACCGCCGCCGACATGGTCGCGCCGGGGCCGCTGACGACCGACGCCGAGGGGCGGCCGTGCGCGATCTCGCTTCCCGAGGTGCTGCTCGACGGCCTGGTCCGGGACCGCTGCCCGTACGTCGGCGACCAGGCGGTGAGCGGGTTGACGCTGCTCGTCTCGACGCCGTCGGACGCTCCCGTTCTGAAGGACATGATCCTCTGGTACGCGGCGGCGCAGCACGACGACGGCTCGATCCCGGCGAGCCCGTCTGAGGGCGGCAGCGTCACCTTCTTCGACTACAACGCCTTCTGGGTCGAGGACGTTTACGACTACGTCCTCTACACCGGCGACCTGGCCCTGGCTCGGCAGGTGTGGCCGAATCTCGTTGAGCTGATGGACACCTGGTATCCGGCGCAGCTGGGCTCGGACGGTTTGCTCGCAAACAAGCTCGGTGCGGAGGACTACGCCTATATTCCGCGCACGGGAGCGACCGTCGCCTACTACAACGCTGGCTACGTGCGGGCTCTTCGCCTGGCCGCCCGGATCGCCGGATGGATCGGCGAGCCCGGTCGAGGGAGCGGCGTGGAGCGCCAGGATCGCACCCATCGCCGCGGCGTTCGGGCCGGCGTTCTGGGATGGCTCGGTCGGCGCGTTCCGCGACGCCACGGACGGCCCGGTCGTCCACCCCGAGGACGGCAACGCGTTCGCCGTCCTCGCCGGGCTCGCCTCACCCGCGCAGGCCCGGGCCGCGCTCGACTACCTCGGCAGTCACTTGTGGCAGCCGTACGGCTCCGCACTTGCCGACAACACGGTCTGGGACGGCTACCCGTGGGGCGACTACGCCGACAAACGGGTGTACCCGTTCATCTCCTACTTCGAGGTCGTCGCCCGTTACCAGGCGGGGCTCGACCCCTCGGCCCTCGCGCTGATCCGTCGTGAGTGGGGCTGGATGCTCACGCACGGGCCGGGGACGACGATGTGGGAGACGATCGGCGCCTTCGGAGGGCCGCCGGTCGATGTGACGCCGTCGTACGACCACGGCTGGTCGAGCGGCGCCGCACCGGCGCTGACGAGCTACGCGCTTGGGGTGCAGCCAGCCTCGCCCGGGTTCGGCTCGTACGTCGCACGACCGCATCCCGCCAACCTGAGGTGGGCACAGGGCACGGTGCCGACGCCGCACGGAGCAATCGAGTTTCGCTGGGCGGCGACGAAGCACGAGATCACTGCAACGGTGGTCGCGCCGGTAGGCGGCACGCTCGTCCTTCCGGGCGCCGGGCCGTCGACCCTTGACGGCAGGCAAATCCACTCGCAACGGGGCGTCACCGCCGTGAAGGTCGGCCCCGGGAAGCACACGCTGATCGTGACGCTCGGCTAGATGCTCTACGCCTCGATGTCGGCCGTGCGCAGGCCGGCGTGGCCGGAGCGCGAGCCGAGCGCGTGGAACGACTCGGGCTCACGGCTGCCCTCGATGCAGTCCGAGACGTACTCGCCCATCGTCGGCCCGTGCTTGAAGCCGTGACCGGAGCCGCCGCCGACGAGCCACCAGTTGCCGTGCTCCGGGTGGCGGTCGACGAGGAAGTGCGTGTCCTCGGTGAGGTCGTACTGACAGACGCGCGTGCCGACGATCGGGGCGTCGGCCAGCGCCGGGAAGCGGCGCGCCGCATAGGCGCGGGCGCGGGCCTCCATCTCGGGGTCCGGCGTGCGCTCGAGCTCGTCGGGATCGATGTCTGCCCCGCGGCCGTCGGGTGAGATCTTCATGCCCATCCCGTTGAGGTCGCCGTGGCCGTAATACGGCCCGTCGTACTCGCAGAACCCCGGTGCCCCGTTCCAGGTCGAGTCGACGCCGAAGAAGAAGACGTCGCGGCGGGAGATCCGCTGTTCGACGAGGCCCGGGAAGAGCTTCGGCATCCACGCTCCGCACGCCCAGACGACGACGTCCGCGCGCGGCGGTTGGGCGGGTGTCGGCCTGCCGCCCTCGAGCCTTAGGCCGGCGGCGATCGCTCGGGTGGCGATGCGGGCGTTGAGGATGCCGGCACCCGGCTCGAAGAGCACCGAGCGGAGATCGTCTCCGCCGAGCGACGGGTACAGGCGCTTCGCCTCCTGCGGGTCGAAGCGCTCACAGGCAATGCCGAGGCGCCCGAGCGTCCGCTCGCTCTGGTCGGCAAAGTCGCTCGCGCCGGTGTCGAACCAGGCGATGCCGACCGGCTCGAAGAGCGTCAGCCCCGAGGCGGCCTCGAGCTCGAGCCAGCGATCGAGCGACCGCTGCGCGCTCAGCGTGTACCACTCCTGATCGCCGTGCGAGAAGCGCAGGAGGCGCGTGTCACCGCCGGAGCCCGAGCGTGTGTTGCCGGGTGAGTACTGCTCGTGAAGGGTCACGTCCCAGCCACGGCGGTCGAGCTCGCGTGCGATCGAGGCGCCGAAGACGCCCGCGCCGACGACTGCCGCGCTGGTCATTTCTCGAGAGGAGTCAGCCGGAGGCCGAGCACGTCGGGGCGGTGGTAGTGGCCCGCCGCGTCGAACCGCTGCCGCTCGGCCCAGAGGACGGCCGGGTCGAGCTCCGCGTAGAGGATGCCCTCCTCGTCGTAGAGCGGCCCTGCGAGATACGAGCCTCCCGGCGCGAGGATCGCGGAGCCGCCGCGGCCGATGGTCCCGGTGCCTTCGATCAGACGCCTGAGCGGGAAGTCGTCCGGGTAGGAGGTGGAGCGCTGGAAGTGGGAGGGGGAGATGACGAAGGACCGCGATTCGCGAGCGATGTGGACGAGCGTCGGCTGCCACGAGTCGCCGTCGTCCGCGGTCGAGGCGATGTAGATCTCGACGCCGGACTCGTAGAGCGCGAAGCGCGCGAGCGGCATGTAGTTCTCCCAGCAGATCAGCCCGCCGATCCGGCCGAGTGGCGTCGGGATCGCGCGCAGGCCCTCGCCGTCGCCCTGTCCCCAGATGAGGCGCTCGTGGTTCGTCGGCACGAGCTTGCGGTGCTTCAGCGCGAGCGTCCCGTCGGGGGCGTGGTAGAGCAGCGTGTTGTAGAGCGTCGAGGGGCGCGCGGGGTCGATCTCGGTGACGCCGGTGACGATCCAGACGCCGTTCGCGCGGGCGGCCTCGCCGATCCTCGCCTCGGCCTCGCCGGGCACGGCGACGGACTCGCGGGCGAGCAGCGCGAACGCCTCGGTCGCGCCGGGCTCGGACCAGCCCGCGAGCGCCTTCGCCCAGACCGAGGACGGGTAGGCAGGGACGAATGCCTCGGGGAAGACGAGCAGCTGCGCGCCGTTCCCGGCCGCCTCGGCGGCGAGCGCGGCGAGCTTGTCGATCGTCGCCTCACGGTCGAGGATCACCGGCTCGGCCTGGATGCAGGCGACCTTCACAGGAGCGTCCACGGAGCGAGCCTAGCGCTTGTCGCTCAGAGTGACCGTGTCGGCGTGACCGCGTCGATCGCCTCGCGCAGCGTTCGGACATAGTCGCGCAGCGCGCCGGGCCCTTCCTCTGCGACCTGGACGGCGCGAGAGCCGACGACGACGCCGTCAGCGAGCGCAGCCACGGCGGCTGCATGGGCGGGGGTGGAGATGCCGAAGCCGGCATAGAGCGGGACATCCGTGAGGGCACGGGTGCGCTCGACGAGCCCGGCGAGCGCGGGGGAGACCTCGGTGCGGGCGCCGGTCGTCCCGGTCAGCGAGACGAGGTACATCCAGCCGTCCGTGTTCGCGGCACAGAGCCCGATCCGCTCGTCGGTCGAGGTGGGCGCGACGAGCTGGACGCGCGGTACGTCGTGGTGCTCCTCGACCGGGAGGTCGACGATGATCGCGCTCGTTGCGCCGGCCTCGCGTGAGTCGGTGACGAAGCGCTGGTAGCCGTAGGCCTCGAGGATCGCGGCGTAGGTCATCGGGACGAGCGGGACGTCGACGAGGGCCCGAGTCGCAGCGATGCACTCGAGACACTCGGCTGTGCGCATGCCCCGCGACAGGGCGCGTTCCGAGGCCCGCTGGATCGTCGGGCCCTCGGCGAGCGGATCCGAGAACGGGATGCCGAGCTCGACGATGTCGGCGCCGCCCTCGACGGCGGCATCGGCGAGCTCGGGGGTCTCCGGCTCGCAGACGAGATAGATCACGAGCTTGGTCATCGTGAGTGGGCGATCACCTCGGCGAGATCCTTGTCGCCGCGCCCGGAGAGGCAGACAACGACGAGCTCGGCGTCGAGGTCGAGCGTGCGCGCGAGCGCGTGTGAGCTCTCGAGCGCCGGGATGATCCCCTCGGTCTCGGCGAGGCGATGGAGCGCCGCGAGCGCCTCCTCGTCGGTGCAGGGCAGGTACACGGCACGGCCGGAATCGCGTAGCGCCGCGTGCTCGGGGCCGACGCCCGGGTAGTCGAGGCCGGCCGAGATCGAGTGGGCGTCGGCGATCTGGCCGTCGTCGTCGGCGAGAACGGAGGAACGCGCGCCGTGGAGCACGGCAGTGCGTCCCGAGCCGAGGCTCGCGGCGCCGGCCGCCTCGACGCCGATCAGGCGGACGTCCTCGTCCTCGATGAAGCCGTAGAACGCGCCGATCGCGTTCGAGCCGCCGCCGACGCAGGCGATCACCGCTTCGGGAAGCCGGCCTTCCTGCGCGAGGATCTGCTCGCGCGCCTCGTCGCCGATCACGCGCTGAAGATCGCGCACGAGCTCGGGGTACGGCGCCGGGCCGACGCAGGAGCCGATCATGTAGTGCGTCGTCTCGACGTTCGTGATCCAGTCGCGGATCGCCTCGCTCGTCGCCTCCTTCAATGTCTTCGTGCCGAACTCGACGGCGCGGACCTCGGCGCCGAGCAGGTGCATCCGCTCGACGTTCGGGGCCTGGCGGCGCATGTCCTCGGCGCCCATGTAGACGACGCAGTCGAGCCCGAACCTCGCGCAGACCGTGGCCGTCGCGACGCCGTGCTGACCGGCGCCGGTCTCGGCGACGATCCGCTTCTTCCCGAGCCGCGTCGCGAGCACGGCCTGGCCGAGCGCGTTGTTCAGCTTGTGGGCGCCGGTGTGGAGCAGGTCCTCGCGCTTGAGGTAGACGCGACGGTCCGGGTCGAACCGCGCGGCCCGGGTGAGCGGCGTGGGGCGGCCCGCATAGTTGGTGCGCAAGTCGTGGAGCTCCTGCCAGTAGCTGTCGTCGGCGCTCGCGGCCGCCCAGCCCGCCGTGAGCTCGTCGAGGGCCGGGATCAGTGTCTCGGGCACATACCGCCCGCCGTATATGCCGAACGTCTGTGTCATCTGGCTGCCTCCACCCAGGCTCGAATCAGGTCATGGTCTTTGATGCCGGGCTCGCTCTCGGTCGATCTCGCAGAGTCGACGGCCCACGGCTGCACCGCCTCGATCGCTGCAGCGACGTTCTCGGGGCCGAGGCCGCCGGCGAGCATCACGCGGCCCTCGCGGGCGCGGGCTCGGTCGATGTGCGTCGGGTCGTCGGCCTCCCACGGCAGGTCGACGACCTCGCCGACCTGCCGGCCGTTCCGCCGCAACACGCCGTCCCGTGCCCGGTGCCCGTCCTCGAGGTCGTAGAACTGGACGACATCGGCGCCGGTCTCGTGCTCGTCGCCGACGAACACGGCGACCCGGAGCACCGTCTCCGGCGCGTCGAGCAGCTCGTCGGTGCGCCGCGGGCTCTCCTTCGCGAGGATGAACCCGACGAGGTCGGCGCCCGCCTCGACGGCCGCGTCGACGTCCTCCTGGCGCGTGAGCCCGCAGACCTTGACGAGCGGCCGGTGCAGCAGCTCTTCGAGCTTCGCCCCGGGATCGGGCGCGCGCATCAGTGTCGACCCGACGAGCATCGCGTTCGCCCCGGTCAGCTCGGCCGCGGCGCCCTGGGCGCGCGTGGCGATCGCAGACTCGGCGATCAGGATCCGGTCGCGTGGCGCGCTTGCGAGCAGTCGCAGCTGCGCATCGCGATCGAGCTCGAAGGTCGAGAGATCGCGGGCGTTCACGCCGATCACCGGCGCTCCGAGCATCCGCGCGCGCTGGAGCTCGCCGGCATCGTGGGCCTCGACGAGCGTGTCGAGCCCGAGCTCGAGAGCCACGCGCATGAGGGCCTCGCACTGTCCGTCGTTGAGGTCGCGAAGCAGCAGCAGCGCTGCGTCCGCGCCGGCCTGCTTGGCGGTGCGGAGATCGTCGGCGGTCGAGAAGAACCCTTTCGCGAGCAGCGGCAGCGTCGTCGCGGCCCGTGCGGCGCGGAGATCGTCCCACGTTCCCGCGAAGCGCTCGTCGACGAGGACAGACATCGCCCGTGCGCCGCCTCGCTCGTAGCTCTGCGCGATCGCCACGACGTCCCCGTCCGGCCGGATGTCCCCGGCCGACGGCGACCGCCGCTTGAACTCGGCGATCGCTCCGAACCCGGGCGCTCCGAGCGCGTCCCGGAACCTCACCGAGGCCTCCGAGACACGGTGACCGTCCCCGGTTCGGTGCGGCGCAACCGCCGCTGGACAAAGGGGTTTCGAGCCATCCTGTGACACTCTCGTGACGGCGACTGTCCCCGGACATGGCCCGGCACGACATGGGTCATTGGGACACGGCCTCTCGGGAGAAGGCGATCAGGTCGTCGAGACGGGTTCCGGCGGCGCCCGAGTCGATCGCGACGCGGGCGAGCCCAAGGCCCTCGCGGAGATCGGCGGCGTGGCCGGAGGCGGCGATCGCGCCGGCGGCATTCAGGAGAACCGCGTCGCGATGGGCGCCTTCGGAGACCTCGCCCTCGAGCACGTTGCGCAGCTCGCGTGCGTTCGTCTCCGGGTCGGCGCCGCGCAGGCCGCGCGGGTCGCACTCGGAGATGCCGAGATCCGAGGGGTCGAGCTGGTAGGAGCGAACCCGGCCCCCCTCGACCTCGCAGACGAGGTTCGGGCCGGCGGGGGAGAGCTCGTCGATGCCGCCCGCTCCGTGCACGACGAACGCGCGGCGCGCGTCGAGGCGCACGAGCGCCTCGGCGATCGTGAAGGCGATCTCGGGTGCATAGACGCCGACGACCTGGGCGCGAGCTCCAGCAGGGTTCGTCAGCGGCCCGAGGACGTTGAACACGGTGCGGGCCGCGAGCTCCTTGCGCACCGGCCCGGCGTACCTCATCGCCGGATGGTGCGCCTGCGCGAACAGGAAGGCGAAGCCGAGCTTGTCGATCGACTCCTCGAGCCGCTCGGGCGGCTGCTCGAGCTCGAAGCCGAGTGCCTCGAGCACGTCGGCAGCGCCGGTCGCCGAAGAGGCGGCGCGGTTGCCGTGCTTCGCCACGCCGGCGCCTGCAGCGGCGGCCACGAGGCCCGCCGCTGTCGAGATGTTCCACGTGTTCGCGCCGTCGCCGCCCGTGCCGGCCGTGTCGACCAGGTCGTCGCGCTTCGGGTGAACCCGGAGCACGTGGGCGCGCATCGCCTCGGCACAGCCCGCGATCTCGTCCGCAGTCTCGCCCTTCAGCCGGAGCGCGACCAGGAACCCTCCGATCTGGGCCGGCGTCGCCTCGCCGGCCATGATCGTGTTCATCACGCCGCGCGCCTCGCTCCTGCGAGAGGTCGTGGCCGTCGAGCAGCCGCGCCAGGGCCTCCTGGATCACGACCGCTCCAGGAAGTTCTTCGCCAGCTCCGGCCCCGCAGGGGTCAGCACCGACTCGGGGTGGAACTGCACGCCGTCGACGGCCAGCTCACGGTGGCGCACGGCCATCACCTCTCCGTCTGCGGCGGTCGCCGAGACCTCGAGCACGTCCGGCACCGTCGTCGCCGCGAGGGAGTGGTACCGGCCCGCCGCGAAGCCTTCCTCGACACCGGCGAAGATCCCGCGGCCGTCATGGGACACATTCGTCGCCTTCCCGTGCACGAGCTCGCGCGCCTGCCCGACGGTCCCGCCGAACACGCGCACGATCGCCTGGTGCCCGAGGCAGACGCCGAGCACCGGCACGCGGCCCGCGAGCGCCTGCACCGCCGCTTCCGACACGCCGGCGTCCTCGGGACGGCCGGGCCCGGGCGAGATCACGAGCTGCGAGGGCGCGAGCCGCTCGATCTCCTCCACCGTGATCTCGTCGTTGCGCCGCACCACCACCTCCACACCGAGCACGCCGAACAGGTGCGCCAGGTTGTACGTGAACGAGTCGTAGTTGTCGATCAGAAGCAGCATCAGAGCGTCGCCGCCTCATCGCCGAAATCTCCGCAGCGTCGATCGCCCGCTCGACCGCCGCGAGCTTGTTGAGGCATTCCTGGTGCTCGGCCGCCGGATCGGAGTCGGCGACGAGCCCGCCGCCCGCCTGCAGGTAGGCGATCCCGTCGCGCAGGAGCATCGTCCGCAGCGCGATGCAGGTATCGAGCCCGACGCCGGGGATGTGGTACCCGACCACGCCGGCGTAGAAGCCGCGCCGGTAGCCCTCGAGCTCGGAGATGATCTGCATCGCCCGCACCTTGGGCGCGCCCGACACCGTCCCGGCCG
Organism: uncultured Actinomycetota bacterium; assembly: GCA_963762215.1. Taxonomy (GTDB): domain Bacteria; phylum Actinomycetota; class Thermoleophilia; order Gaiellales; family Gaiellaceae; genus PALSA-600. The sequence continues at coordinate 575,048 of CAVXKB010000007.1, read as the reverse complement.
GGAACGTCGCCTTCAGCAGGTCCCAGGGGCCGACGCCGTCGGCGATCTCGCCTGCAACTTCGGAGACCAGGTGCGTGACGTGCGAGAACCGCTCGACCTGGAGAAAGCGCTCGACGTGCACCGTGCCCGGCTTGCAGACACGTGAGAGGTCGTTGCGGCCGAGGTCGACGAGCATCACGTGCTCGGCGCGGTCCTTCTCCGAGGCGAGCAGCCGCTCGGCGTCCCCGTCGCCGACCCCGGTCGTCCCGGCGATCGGGTTCAGGCTCGCGCGCGTGCCCTCGAGCTTCACGTGCGTCTCCGGCGACGATCCGACCACCGCGTAGTCGCCGAGCTCGAGCAGGAACATGTACGGGGAAGGGTTGATCCGGCGCAGCGAGCGGTAGATCGCGAGCGCCGAAGCGGACGTCGGCCGCTCCGCCCGCTGCGAGAGCACGATCTGGAAGGCGTCCCCGGCGCGGATGTGCTCCTTGCAGCGGAGAACGCGCTGCTCGTGCGTCGCCTGGTCGGGAAAGCGAACGAGCGGGCCGGCGACCGCCCCGGTCGAGGCGGGGGGCACGTCGGCCGGTGCCTCGAGCAGCGCGCGGATCGCCTCGGGATCGCCGCGCAGCACCTCGGAAACCCCCCCGACGTGGTCGAACCGCAGCAGCGTCTCGGCCACCACGAACCGGCTGACGGGAAGACCCGGCCCGGCAGCGGGGAGAGGCACCGTCGGCTCGAGCTCGGCGATCCAGTCGTAGCCGACGTGTCCCACGACCGGCTCGTCCAGTAGCTCGGCCTCGTGCACGTCGACGACGCGCGTCCCGCAGCCGACGAGCGAGTAGCGCCCGAGCCGTCCCTGGTCGACCGACTCGAGCAGGAAGCTCGCGCCGCCGGACGCGCGCAGGCGGAGATACGCCCCGAGCGGGGTGAGGAGATCGGTGTCGAGGAGTGTGTTCGCGGTCGTTTCAGGCATGAAAAAAGACCCTCGCGGGTCCTAGAGAGCGGGTTCGGGATGTCCTTGCGACTGGCCTCAGGTCAGACGCAGGCTCCCGCCCCGCTCGCGCGCCACAGCCACCACGAACCATGCGGGGAAGGAGTCATCGCCACCCAGGATAGGCGCGCCTGGTTCAATCCGCAAGCCGTGCCGATCCCCGAGCTCCTTCACGACCTCCTCACCGCGGCCGGCCCGTCCGGCCACGAGGAGCCGGCAGCCGCCGTCTGGCGGGAGGCCGCCGCGAAGTTCGCCGACGTGGACGGCGACACTCTCGGCAACTCCTTCGCGCGGGTGACGGCCGGCGGAGCCGCGACGCTCGCGATCTTCGGGCACATCGACGAGATCGGGGTCGCAGTGACGCACATCGACGCCGACGGCCTGCTTGCCTTCACCCAGATCGGCACGTACGACAAGGAGATCCTGAACGGCCAGCGCGTCGTGATCGCCGGTCGCCAGGGGCCGGTGGAAGGCGTCGTCGCCGGTGGCGAGAAGCTGCACATCGATATCGGCGCGGTCGGCCTCGAGGATGCTGCTGCCCGGGTCGCGATCGGCGATGCCGGCGTCTGGCGGGGCGAGCCCGTCGAGCTCGGCAACGGGCGCATAGCCTCGCGCGCTCTCGACAACCGGCTCGGCGCCTACGTCGCCCTCGAGGCGGCCCGCCGGATCGCCGAGGCCGGGGACGCGACGGTGGACGTCGTCGCGGTCGCGTCGGTTCAGGAGGAGCAGCAGCACGACGGCGCGATGGCCGCGGTCTACGCACTCGAGCCCGACGTCGCCCTGGCAATCGACGTCACGTATGCGTCCGACGTTCCCGGTGGAGACCCGGCGCGCTACGGCAAGATCGAGCTCGGCGCCGGGGCCACGATCACCCGCGGCACGATCATCAACCGCCACGTCTTCGAGTTGCTCCTCCTGGCTGCCGAGGAGGAGCAGATCCCCCACGCGGTCGAGGTCTTCACGCGCCGCACCGGAACCGACGCCGACGACGTGCACAAGTCGCGCGGCGGCGTCCCGACGGGGATCGTCTCGATTCCGGTGCGCTACATGCACAGCCCGGGGGAGATCGCCTCGCTCGACGACCTCGAGGCCGTCATCGCCCTCGTCGTCGCATTCGCCCGTCGCCTCACGCCCCAGACGTCGTTCCTCCGTTAGGCTCGGAGGATGGCCCGCAGCGTCATTGTCGGCGCGGTGCGGACGCCGTTCGGAAAGCTGGGCGGCGGTCTCGCGTCGCGGCCGGCCGCAGAGCTAGGCGCGATCGCGATCCGAGCTGCGCTCGAGCGCGCCGGGATCGAGCCGGGTGAGCCGCAGTACGTGATGATGGGCCAGGTGCTTCAGGCCGGTGCCGGGCAGGCGCCGGCGCGGCAGGCGGCGATCGCTGCCGGGATCCCGATCGAGACGCCGTGCGACACGATCAACAAGGTGTGCGCCTCCTCGATCCGTGCGGTCGAGATCGCCGATTCGATGATCCGGGCCGGAGACGCCGAGCTCGTCGTGACCGGCGGGATGGAGTCGATGTCGAACACCCCGTACGCGCTTTCACAGGCGCGCTTCGGCTACCGCCTCGGCGACGGGAGCCTGATCGACCTGATGCTCCACGACGCGCTCGTCTCGACGTTCGACGGCAAGCACATGGTCGAGCAGGCGTCGTTCGTCTCGCGCGATCTCGGCATCTCCCGAGACGTCCAGGACGCCTGGGCGTTCCGCTCGCATCAGCGCGCGGTGGCAGCGATCGACGCCGGCCGCTTCGCCGACGAGATCGTCGCGGTCGGGGATCTCGACACCGACGAGAGCCCGCGCCGCGACACGTCGCTCGAGAAGCTCGCCTCGCTCAAGCCGGTATTCGACCCGGAAGGGACGACCACTGCGGGCAATGCCCCCGGCGTCAACGACGGTGCCTCGTGCGTCCTCGTCGCCAGCGAGGAATGGGCCGCGCGCCGCGGCATCGAGCCGCTCGCGACGATCGTCTCGCAGGGGTATGTCGCCGATGAGTTCGCCTACCTCGCGCGCACGCCGGCGAAGGCGGCCGGAGTCGCGCTTGCCAAGGCCGGCAAGACGATCTCCGACGTCCGCCGCGTCGAGATCAACGAGGCCTTCGCCTCGGTCGCCGCGCATTCGGCCCGGCTGCTCGGCGCCGACGAGGAGATCGTCAACGTGAACGGCGGGGCCGTCGCGCTCGGGCACCCGGTCGGCGCGTCGGGCGGAAGGATCCTGACCACGCTCATCTACGAGCTGAGGCGGCAGGGAGGCGGCCTCGGTGTGGCTGCCATCTGCTCCGGAGGCGGCGGGGGCGACGCGTTGCTGATCGAGGCATGAGCGTAGACTCGCGCGAGGCAGCGATCGAGGTTTGCGCCGCAGGCGGCATCGTGGTTCGCGACGGGGCGCTGTTGCTCGTCCACCGGCCGCACTACGGCGACTGGACGCTCCCGAAAGGCAAGCTCGACCCCGGAGAGTCCTGGGAGGAGGCGGCCCTCCGCGAGGTCGAGGAGGAGACCGGCCTGACCTGCGAGCTCGGCGAGGAGCTCGGCCGCACGTTCTACCGGGACGGTCAGGGTCGCGAGAAGGAGGTCCGGTACTACCGGATGGAGTCCGACGGCGAGCCCTCCGCGCAGAACGAGGTCGACGAGGTGCGCTGGGTTCCGCTCCCCGAGGCCCGCGCGCTTCTGAGCTACGACCGCGATCGCGACCTGATCGCCACGATCGACTGAGCGATCGTCTCTCCGAGCCTCTCACATACCGGCCCGAGACTGTTTTAGGATCCGTGGGAGAGAAATGCCTGCAATCGACGACCTCCGGGACCTGCTCGACCATCAGCGCCGGGCAATCGAGAGCTCGGAGCCGGGGGTTCGAGACGGCACCGATCCCGAAAGCCTGCATCGCTTCCGCGTCGCCACGCGGCGCTCGCGGGCGCTGATCCGGGCTTCCAGGCCGCTCGTTCGCGACCAGCTCGCAACTCTCGACCGCGAGTTGCGCTGGCTCGGAGGGGTCTCCGGCCCCGTTCGCGACCTCGACGTCCTGGTCGACCATCTCGGCGGCATGCTCGACGAGCTCGGGGAGGACCGGGCGGGCGCCGAGTCGATCATCGCCGAGCTCGAGAAGGAACGCGCGGCGCAGCGGGCGATTCTCGTCGAGTCGCTCGACACCGACCGTTTCAGGCTGCTGCTCGATCGTTTCGACGAGGCTCTGCCGACCTTGCGGGTGACGGACGCCGGGGTCTCCCTCGTCGCGATCGCGCAACGCGAGTACGAGCGGCTCCAGGCGGGATACGACGATCTCGGATCGCACCCGAGCGACGACGAGCTTCACGCCGTTCGGATCAAGGCCAAGCATGCCCGCTACGCAGCCGAGCTCGCGGCGCTGGGGCACGGAGAGGAGCTGACGGGCCTCGCGCATTCGCTGCGGTCGATTCAGGATCTGATCGGCGCGCACCAGGACGCCGTCGTCGCGGAGGAGCGCGTCCGCGAGCTCGCGACCGATTCCTCGCGTATCGCCGCGGGGCGGATCATCGAGCAGGAGCGCAGCCGGAAGCGCCAGGCCCGCGACGACCTGCCGTTGGCCTGGAGGCGTGTCGAGCGCGCCGCCGAGACCGCGTTCTAGGCCGCCTTGACGTTGGCGGCGAGCTCGATCGCCGCACCCTCGCGCACACCGCCACCGCGAACGACACGGAGCGGGACGTGGAGGCGCGCCTGCAGCGCCTCGAGGATCACCGCACCGGCCGCAAGTGTTCGCACGCGCTCGAGGTGGACGTCGTAGAGCTGGGAGATCTCCTTCGCCGGAGTGCGCGCGAGGATGCCGGCCACCTCGTCGAGCTCGTCGGCGCCGAGCGTGGCCCCGACGATCGAGCGGATGGCCCGGGCGCTGCCGCCGACGGCGAGCGCGACCTCGGGGAGCGGGGGAAGGAAGCCGTCGAGGATCCGGTCGACTTCGACGCGAGCCCTCTCCACCGCCGAGTCTCCGGGCGGATCGTCGGGAAAGAGCCTGCTTGCGAGACGCATCGACCCGATGTCGACCGACCGCACCCAGGCGACGCCGTCCCGGCGAGTGCCGACCGTGACCTGCGACGACCCGCCGCCGACGTCGCACACGGCGATCAGCCCGGTCCTCCCGCGCCGCGATACGGCGAGCGCCCCGACGAACGCGAGGCGGCCCTCTTCCTGCGGCGAGAGCAGTCGCACCGGGACGCCGGATGCGGCCTCCAGCTGGGCGATCAGGTCGGGGCCGTTCGCGGCCTGCCGGCCCGGGCTCGCGACCAGGACCTCAACGCTCTCGGCGCCGTGCTTGCGCGCGATCGCGACGAACTCCTCCACGCACGCCGCAGTCTCGGCGAGCTTGTCGGCGGGAATCGAGCCCGTCCGTTCGATCGGGTCTCCGAGGCGCAGGAGCGCTTTCTCCCGGTGCACCTCTGAGCCGTTCTTCGAGACATGGAGCCGGACCGTGTTCGAGCCGACGTCGATCACTCCGACGGGCATGGCTCCGTGATGACCGCGCCACTCGGGCGGCAAACGTCAGACCCCGGGTGACGCGCGGCGCTTCGCCCGAACCCGCCCGCGCATTGCGACGAGCTGGGATGCTCGCCGCCGTTCGCCGGGATCGGGCTGCACTCGGGTCCAGGAGCCGTTGGGGGCCAGCGTCCAGGCTTGGGAGTTGTCGTTCAGGAGCCGCCGGAAGATCGTCTCGATCTCGGCGCGGACGTGCGGAGCCTCGACCGGGACGATCATCTCGATCCGGTGGTCGAGGTTGCGCGGCATCAGATCGGCGCTGCCGAGCAGATACGTCTTCGAGTCGCCTGCCTCGAAGCAGTAGAGGCGGCTGTGCTCGAGGAACCGGCCGAGGATCGAGCGGACGCGGATCCGCTCCGACAGCCCCTCGACGCCGGGCCGCAAGACGCAGACCGCGCGGATGATCAGGTCGATCTCGGCGCCTGCCTGTGACGCCTTGTAGAGCTCCTCGGTGATCTGCGGGTCGGCGAGGTTGTTGACCTTGATCCGGATCCGGGCGTGCTCACCGGCCGCGGCTGCAGCGCCGACGGCGCGGATCCGCTCGACCAGCTCGCGGCGCAGGTTGAAGGGCGCGACGAGGATCTTGCGGAACGAGCTCGGCCGACCGAAGCCGGTGACGAAGTTGAAGAGGTCGGCGATGTCGGCGGCGATCTCCGGGTCGGCGGTGAACAGCCCGACGTCCTCGTAGATCCGCGCCGTGGTGGCGTGGTAGTTGCCGGTGCCGATGTGGACGTAGCGTTGGAGCGAGTCGCCCTCGCGCCGGATGACGAGCGTCGTCTTCGCGTGGATCTTCAGATCCGGGAAGCCGTAGACCACGTGGACGCCCGCCTGCTCGAGCGAGCGAGCCCACTCGATGTTCCGGCGCTCGTCGAAGCGCGCCTTCAGCTCGACGATGCAGACGCTCTGCTTGCCGTTCTCGGCCGCCTCGATCAGCGCCGGCGCGAGCGCCGAGTCGTGGCTCGTGCGGTACACGGTCGTCTTCAGGGTCGCGACCGCGGGATCCTTGGCGGCCGCGCGGACGAAGCCCTCGACGCTCGTCCCGAACGAGTCGTAGGGGTGCTGCACGACGATGTCCGACGAGGCGATCTCGGCGAAGATGTCGCCGTCCTTGGGCTTGGCCAGGCGGCGCTGGGTCTGGGGCACCCACGGCTCGTACTTGAGGTCGGGCCGGTCGAGGTCGGTGAGCTGCATCACCTCGCGCAGGTCGAGCAGGCCGTGCACGGGGTAGACCGCGTCGGACCGGACGGCCAGGCGCTCGGTGAGCCGCGCGACCATCGCGCGGGAGATCGAGCTCGACACCTCGAGCCGCACGACGGCGCCGAAGCGGCGCTTGCGCAGCTCGCTCTCGACTGCCTCGAGCAGGTCGTCCGCGTCGTCGGAGATCTCGGTGTCGCCGTCGCGCGTGACGCGGAACGCGGCGCGCTCGGTCAGCTCCATGCCCGGGAAGACCGAGCTGAGGTGATGCGAGATCACGCCCTCGAGCGGGATCATCAGCCCGCGGTCGCCGATCGCGACGAAACGAGGCAGCGTCTCCGGCACCTTCACACGGGCAAAGCGCTCCTCGCCGGAATCCGGGTCGCGCACGGTGACGCCGAGGGAGAGCGAGAGCCCCGAGATGTAGGGAAACGGCTGGCCGGGCCCGACAGCGAGCGGCGTGAGGACGGGGTAGATCTGCCGCACGAAGTGCGCCTCGAGCGCCCCGTGCTCGCTCTCGTTCAGGTCCTCGACGGTCCCCATGACGATCCCCTCGGCGGCAAGAGCCGGCACGAGCTCGTCGCGCCAGAGCTTCGACTGCGCGCTCGTGAGCTCGAGCACGCGCTCGCGCACCTCGGCGAGCGCCTGCCCCGGCGTGCGCCCGTCCGGTGAGCGGACGTTGACGCGCGCGATCACCTGGTCGAGCAGGCCGGCCACGCGAACCATGAAGAACTCGTCGAGGTTCGACGAGAAGATCGCGCAGAACTTGACGCGCTCGAGCAGCGGCTCGCCGGGGTCGGCGGCAAGGTCGAGGACGCGCTTGTTCAGGTCCAGCCACGACAGCTCCCGGTTCAGGAGGGTCTGGTTGGGTATCTCGGTGATCGGGCGGGGCGTTGTTGCCAAGGAGTCCCATCATCCCCGAAGAGCGGGGAATGTGGTGTGTCTATTCCGTCAATTCTAGTGGTCGCCGACCCACGTTGCGAGATTCAACATGGTAGGTGTGTCGCTCCGACCCATAGTGTCACTATGCTTCCCCCGATGCGGAACGACCGGCTGCTCGTCGTCATCGCCGTGATCGCAGGCATTGCCCTGATCGCGATCGGGATCGTCTACTTCGTCGAGCCCGCCGACTCGCTGCCGAGCTTCTTCCCGGGCCACCAGGCCGGCTCCGACCATCACCACGTGAAGCACGGGATCGCCGCCGTCCTGCTCGGCGCTGCTTGCCTCGTCTTCGCCTGGTTCCGCTCGGCGCCCAAGAAGCCAGCCACCGCTGCGTGATCCTCTTCTCGCTGATCACCTACCCGCGGGCGATCATCCTCGGGTTGATCCAGGGTGTGACCGAGCTCTTCCCGATCTCGAGCCTCGGCCATGCGGTGATCCTGCCGCGTCTGCTCGGCTGGGACATCCACCAGAACGACAAGTACTTCCTCACGTTCCTCGTCGCCACGCACCTCGCGACCGCGCTCGTCCTGCTCGGGTTCTTCTGGCACGACTGGGTGCGGATCGTGAAGGGCCTCGGACGCTCGCTGCGTGACCGGGGGATCGCCCCCGACGACACCGATGCGAAGCTCGGCTGGCTCCTCGTCGTCGGGACGATCCCGGCCGGGATCCTCGGGCTGCTGCTCCAGGACAAGCTTCGGAGCGTGTTCGCCTCGTCGAACTCGGCCGCGTTGTTCATCGCCCTGAACGGCCTGCTGCTCTTCGGCGCCGAGCGACTGCGCCGCCGCGCGCCGCAGACCGCCAAGGACGACGACACGCGGATCGCGCGTCAGCTCACCTGGACGAAGGGCGTCGGCATCGGCGCCGCGCAGGCACTCGCGCTGATCCCCGGTTTCTCCCGCTCCGGCGCCTCCATGGCCGGCGGCCTACTTGCCGGGCTCTCGAACGAGGACTCGGCCCGCTTCGCCTTCCTGCTCGCGACGCCGATCATCGGCGCGGCCGCGCTGCTGAAGCTGCCGGAGCTCGCAGGCCCAGACGGGAACGGCGTCCGGGGCCCGGCTCTTGCGGGTGCGCTCGCCGCCGCGGTCAGCGCCTACTTCAGCATCAGGTTCCTGATGAAGTACTTCGAGACGAAGACGCTGATCCCGTTCGCGGTGTACTGCCTCGTGCTCGGCGTGCTCGTCTCGATCGGCTTCGCGCTCTCCTAGGACGTTCAGCCGAAGATCACGAGCGCGATCGTGGCGAGCCCGAGCCCGATCCCGAACAAGAGGAGCGCGAGTGCGACCCGACCGTCGAGGCGGGCGAACTCCCCGCGGTCGACCGCACGCTCGACAGCCTTCACGCGAATATGCGCGAAGACGAGGCAGCCGAGCCCGAGCACCCCGTAAAGCGCGCCGACGACCTGGTACGGCCACGCAGTGACGTTCGCGACCCCGGGGACGATCCGGCCGAGCGCGATGCAGACCGCAAAGGCAGCCAGTCCGGTGCGAAGCCAGGCGAGGTAGGTGCGCTCGTTCGCGAGGCGCGTACGCCGCGCCGCATCCTGCGTCTCGGTGGCGCTCAAGGTGAGCGGAGCTTAGTGCGAAGCGTCGGTGAGCTCACGGAGCTCGCCGGTGACCACGAAGGTGATCTGCTCGCCGATGTCGACGGCGTGATCGCCGATCCGCTCGACGCAACGCGAGATGACGAGCATCCGCAGGCCGTACTCGCGCTCCTCGGGCGAGTCGCCCAGCGAGAGCACGTCGTCGACGGCCTGACGGTTCGCACGGTCGATCAGGTCGTCGAGCTCGTTCAGCGAGGTCGCCTTCTCGACATCCCGGTCGGCGAACGCGTCGAGCGCGACCCGGATCATCTGCTCGGCGCGGCGGCCCATGTCCTCGAGCGAGTCGAGGATCCCGTCGTCGCTGACGTCCAGGTTGCCCATCAGCTTCGTCAGCTTCGCGACGGTGACGCAGTAGTCGGCCATCCGCTCGAGGTGGAGATTCACCCGCAGGATCGCGAGCACGAGGCGAAGGTCGGTGGCGACCGGTGTCTGGCGCGCGAGCAGCGACTGCACGCCGGTCTCGATCGCGAGGTAGCGGCGGTCGATCTCATCGTCGAAGCCGATCACCTCCTCGGCCAGGTCGGAGTCGCCACGCGCGAGGGCGTTCAGCGCCGAGCGGAGCGCCCGCAGGACGAGGTCGCCCTCCTCCTGGATCGCCGCCTCGAGCTGCTCGAGCTCCTCGTGGAACGGCGCTCTCATCCGAACCGGCCGGTGACGTACCCCTCTGTCCGCTCGTCAGCCGGCGAGGTGAAGATCTTCTCGGTCGAGTCGTACTCGACGAGCACCCCGTGCCTGCCCTCCTCCTCCACCTGGAGGCTGAAGAACGCAGTCATCTCGGCCACGCGCGCTGCCTGCTGCATGTTGTGCGTGACGATCACGAGCGTGTAGTCCTTCTTCAGCTCGTGCATCAGATCCTCGATCGCCTGCGTAGAGATCGGGTCGAGCGCCGAGGCCGGCTCGTCGAGAAGCACTACGTCGGGCTCGACGGCGATCGCCCTTGCGATGCACAGTCTCTGCTGCTGTCCTCCGGACAGGCCCAGAGCCGACTTCTTGAGCCGGTTCTTCACCTCGTCCCAGATCGCGGCGCGCTTGAGGGCATGCTCGACGCGGTCGTCGAGGTTGTCTTTCATACCGAGGATTCGCAGGCCGTAGGCGATGTTGTCGTAGATCGACTTCGGGAACGGGTTCGGGCGCTGGAACACCATCCCGATTCTCCTACGAACCTCGATCGGATCGACATCGGCGCCGTAGATATCGGTGCCGTTGTAGATCAGGCTCCCCTCGACCTTCGCGCTTGCAACCAGGTCGTTCATCCGGTTCATGCAGCGCAGGAAGGTCGATTTGCCGCAACCCGACGGGCCAATCAACGCGGTGATCGCATTCCGATAGATCTCGAGTGAGACGCCTTCGACAGCGAGCGCCTTGCCGTAAGAGACCGAAAGATCCTTGATGTCGAACACCGTCTCCTTCGAGAACGAGGTGCTCGAGGCCTGCGCCGCGACCTCCAGCGACGGCAGACCCGCTTTTTTCTCCGAGCTCACGGGCGCGGGTGCATCCGAATGTGGGGGCTCAACGACACTCATTCAGCGAGTTTCGCCCGTAGCCGATCGCACCGAGTGCACATTATGTGAACATGATGTGTCAGATCGGTGACGGACCCTCGCGTCGCTCCCGACCTGTTGATTTGGTGTTGGTCATGGAAGCTTCCGCTGAAGCGCCGACGCCCATCGTCGGCATCCGCCGGACACGACGTGTCCTGGACCGTTTCGGGGACGGAGCGCTTCGCGTCGTGACCGGTCTGGCAGCACTCGGCGTGCTGGTGATCATCGCGGGGATCATCTGGAAAGTCATTGATGGCGCGCGGCTCGCGATCAGCACGTTCGGAATCTCGTTCGTGTGGAACAGCACCTGGAACCCCGTGACGGAGGTGTTCGGCGCACGCGAGTTCATCATCGGCACGCTTGTGACGTCGTTTGGGGCCCTCCTGTTCGCGGCGCCGCTCTCGATCGCGATCGGCCTTTTTCTCAGCGAGCTCGCTCCGCCGTCTGTTCGCGGCGTGATCGGCTCTCTGATCCAAATGCTGGCGGCCGTCCCGAGCGTCGTGATCGGGCTATGGGGCATCTTCGTCCTCGGACCGTTCATGCGAGTGCACATCGAGCCGTTTCTCGGGCACACGCTCGGCTGGCTTCCAATCTTCTCTGGCCCGGCCGAGCAGGCGGGGGTCTTGCAGGCCATCGTCGTTCTGACGATCATGATGATCCCGATCACCTCATCCATCTGCCGCGAGCTTTTCGTGACCGTTCCCCACGACGTCAAGGAGGCATCGATCGGACTCGGCGCAACGAGGTGGGAGATGGTCAGGGGCGTGGTGATCCCGTACGTGCGGGCGGGCATCGTTGCGGCCGTGACGCTCGGCCTCGGCCGGGCACTCGGCGAGGCGATCGCAGTCACGCAGGTAATCGGGAATAGCCTCCGGCCCTTCCCGACCACAATCTTCGGGCAAGGGAACACGCTCGCAAGCCAGCTCGCGAGCAGCTATCAAAGCGCACCCACGAACATCGAGCTTTCGTCGCTTGTCTATCTCGGGCTGATCCTGCTCGTGATCACGTTCACCACGAACCTCGTCGCGCAGCGCATCGTGCATCGCTTCGACGCCCAAAGATCGGGCGCAAGATGAGCGCAGTCCCCACCTTGCAAACGCAGCCCCCATCCCTTCGAGCGACCGGTCGCAGCCGCCGGCGGTTGATCGTCAACTACGTCGCGATGGGCGCAGCGGTCGCATCGGCGCTTTTGGCAGTCGGGATGCTCGTTGTCCTCGTCGGCTCGGTGCTTGTTCGAGGGCTCCCGGCGCTCAACGTCGACTTCTTCATCAAAGGCCAGGCCGTCTTTGGAGAGACCGGCGGCGGTATCGCGCCCGCAATCATCGGAACAATCATGCTCGTGCTGATCGCGTCAGCAATAGCGATCCCAATCGGGGTGCTCGTCGCGATCTTCGTCAGCGAGTTTGCTCCCGCTCGGGTCGGCGAGCAGATGAAGCTCTGGCTGGATGTACTGAACGGCTTCCCATCGATCGTGATCGGCATCTTCGTCTTCGAGTTGGTCGTCGCCGCCGCGCTGCCACTGCTCGGGATCGGTCACCACCAGAGTGCGTGGGCAGGCGGTTTCGCGCTCTCTATCATCATGGTGCCGCTGATTGCCCGAACCACGATGGAGGTGCTCGCTCTCGTTCCGAATCACCTCCGCGAAGCGAGCTACGCGCTCGGCGTGTCGAAATGGCGAACCGTCGTCAGCATCGTCATTCCGGCGTCGTTCGGAGGAATCGTGACGGGAACAACGCTGGCCATCGCGCGCGCGGCCGGCGAGACAGCGCCCTTGCTTTTCACCTGTTCGATCTTCGGACAGGTCGTGAGCACCAACCCCTCACTCCCGGTCGCCTCGATCCCGGTGATCATCTTCGAGTATTCCGAGGCGCCGGACAAGAACCTGAATGCGCAAGCGTGGGCGGCGGCGTTCGTGCTGATCACCTTCGTGCTCGTGATGACAGTCGTGTCGCGCATGATTCTCGACCGGTCGCGACGCAAGCTCGGACAAGTGCAGTAGTAGCGCCGTCGAGGCTCAGGGTTCACAACTCTGTTACCTCTCCGTTACCCACTTTCAGCACGTCTCGTGGGCTCGCAAGGGCAGATTGGGAATGGAAGCTACGCAATCGCCCACGGACACAAGGAGAGCGTTCATGAAAACGAAGGGTCTAGCCCTTCTTTGCGCGGCTGCGGCCGCACTGCTGGCGGTGACAGCTGCTGGCGCGAAGCAATCGTCGACGACATTGACGGGCGCGGGAAGCACATTCGTCTCGCCGCTCGTGTCAGTCTGGACGCCGGCACTGGGATCCGCATTTGATTACACGATCCAGTACGCCGCCGTAGGCTCTGGAGGCGGCATTCAGGCGATCTCGAATCGCTCGGTTGACTTCGGGGCCTCAGACGCACCTCTGACCCCCGATCAGTTCACCGCGTGCGGAGGATGCGTTCAGATTCCTTGGGCGCTCGCAGGTACCGCGATCGACTACAACATTCCCGGTCTCACAGTGCCCAAGAACACGAATCTGTTGCTCACGGGCGACGTGATCGCGAAGATCTACATGGGCCAAATCACGAACTGGAACGATCCCGCGATCAAGGCGCTGAATCCGAAGGCGACGATTCCGAGCCTCTCGATCACGCCGGTCTACCGGGTCGGGAACTCCGGCACCACGTACAACTTCACCGACTACCTGTCGTCGGTTAGCGCTCCGTGGAAGGCGCAGTTGGGCACCGGTCAGTCCGTGAACTGGCCGAGCGGCACCGGCGCAAACGGGAATGCAGGCGTCGCGGGCACGGTCTCGAACTCGCCGGGAGCTGTCGGATACACCGATACGGCATTCGCGATCGCGAACCATCTGCGCTTCGCATCGATTCAAAACAAGGCCGGGAAGTTCATCAACCCGAGCATCCGGAACGTCGCAGCTGCCGGCAGCGCCGTAACTTCGGTTCCGGCAAACAACGAACTGCACATCGTGAACCCGCCGAAGTCGCTGCCGACGGCGTATCCAATCGCCACGTATACGTACATCATCCTTCCGACCAAGACGGCGAATGCCAGTGCGCTTCGGAAGATGGTGTTCTGGGCGCTGACTCAGGGACAGTCGGCGAAGTACACCGCGAGGCTCTGGTTCGCGCCGATCCCGAAGGTCGTGCTCGTCGCGTCTGAGAAGACGCTGAAGCAGGTACAGCCCGGGACTTGACGAGCTGAGAACTCCCCGTCCGGGGGTGACAGAGCGGGAGGGCGCCGACGGGCGCCCTTTCGCGTTTAATGCCGCTGATGAGCAACGAGGTACGTGATCTGATCGGCGCCTACGACGAGGCCTGGAACCGGCAGGACCTCGACGCTCTCTGCGCGTTCCACGCCGAGGACGTGGTCTTCGCGAACCACACGGCCGGCGAGGTCGTCGAGGGAGCCGATGCCGTTCGCGCCCACATCGGCGGGATCTTCGAGCGCTGGCCGTCGCTTCGCTTCCGCGGCCGGCGCTTCTACGCGGCAGACGACTTCGCCGTGAGCGAGTGGACTGCGACCGCAACGCGCGACGACGGCACCGAGATCGAGTGGGACGGCGTCGACGTCTTCCCGATCCGCGACGGGAAGATCGCGCGCAAGGACGTCTACTCGTCCTCGCACGCCCCGCGCGTTCTCGGCTGACGGCCTATGAATCGGGGAAGCGGCAGCGGATCTGCAGGCCGTGGCCGCGCGAGCCGGTCGCCTCGACCGTGCCGCCGGCGGCCACGACGACGTGTTTGACGATCGCGAGGCCGAGACCCGTGCCGCGGGTCGCCCGCGCGGCATCGGCTCGCCAGAAGCGTTCGAACAACCGCGCGATGTCTCCCTCACCGACGCCGATCCCGTCGTCCGCGGCGTTCAGGACGCTCGCCCCGGGCTCGCGCGTCACCGACAGCGTGAACGTGGCGCCGTGGCCTGCGTAGCGGATCGAGTTCTCGGACAGGTTCTCGGCGACGATCCGCAGCATGCTCGGCCTCAGCGGCAAATCGACGCTGGGGTCGCCGGTCGCGATCAGCTCGATGCCCGCGCGTGCAGCGCGCGCCTCGAGCTTCTCGATCACCTGCTCGAGCACCGGCAGGGCGTTCGTGCGACCGAGCGAGACGACCTCGGTGCCGCTCTCGAGCTCCGAGAGGAAGAGGATCTCGTCGATCAGGGTGCTCGCGTTGTGCACCTCGGCGCGCGCCTGCTCGAGAAGCGCATCGACATCGGCGCCCGGCAGATCGGCCGAGTCGAGCAGCACCAGGATCCGGGCCAGAGGCGTGCGTAGCTCGTGCGAGACCGAAGCCGTGAAGCCCGCCCGAAGCTCGTCGAAGGAGACGTCTTCGGGGGCCGGCTCCGGCACCGTCATGGTCACGGGCATTTCATCGCTCCGTTCGACCTCAACCGGACCGTCCTTTCTCCGGAACGGGGCCTTCACCAGATCGTCACCACTTCGATACCTGCTCGGGACCGGGCACGGCACTATGGTAGGTGCGTGGGGAAGATCCTGATCGTCGAGGACGACAATGTGATCGCGGATGGGATGGCGCGTCACCTGACTGCAGCCGGTCTCGACCCGATCGTCGTCGGCCGCGGGGAGCTCGGGCTGGCGCGCCTCCGGTTCGAGAATCCGGACGTCTGCGTGCTCGACCTGATGCTGCCCGAGCTCGACGGCTGGAAGCTGATCGAGACCGCGCGGTCGGAGGGGATCGGAACGCCGATCGTCGTCGTCTCCGCCCGGGGCACCGAGCACGATCGCGTCCACGCGCTCGAGATCGGCGCCGACGATTACCTGGTCAAGCCGTTCTCGATGCGCGAGCTCGTCGCCCGCGTCGTCGCAGCCGCGCGCCGCGGTGTGCGGCCCGCCGAGGACAGGCGCGGCGAGGCGATCGAGATCGAGGAGCTGAAGATCGACCCGCGCGAGGTTCAGGCGTTCGTCGACGGCAAGAGCGCAGGCCTGACGCCGACCGAGTTCAAGCTCCTCTACACGCTCGCGCTCGAGCGCGGTCGCGTCGTCACCCGCGACGAGCTGCTGCAGAAGGTGTGGGGCCGTCGCGAGACACACCGCGACCGCACGGTCGACGTTTTCGTCCGCCGGCTGCGGCAGAAGGTCGATCGGATCGCGCCGACGCACACCTTCATCCACACTCGCTTCGGGGTCGGCTACAAGCTCGAGCCCGTAGCCAAGCTCGAGCCCGTCGCCAGCTAGGCGCGCCTATAGTCGGGTTATGAGCCCGAGGAGTAGGCACGAGCCTGTGCGGCTGACGCGGATCTACACGAGGGGCGGCGACGGGGGCGATACGTCCCTCGGTGATGGATCGCGTGTCTCGAAGCTCGATCCGCTCGTGCACGCCTATGGCGAGGTCGACGAACTGAACTCGCTGCTCGGCTGGGCGCAGGTCGTTGCGGCCGACCCCAGGTTGACGCGGATCCAGAACGAGCTGTTCGACCTCGGCGCCGATCTCTCGGTGCCGTGGGCCGAGGGCGACGGGAAGCTGCGGATCGAGCAGTCGGCGATCGACCGGCTCGAGGCCGACTGCGACGAGGCGAACGCGCCGCTCTCTGAGCTGCGGAGCTTCGTCCTCCCGGGCGGGAGCGAGACGGCCGCGCGGCTCCATGTGGCGCGCGCCGTGTGCAGGCGGTCCGAGCGCGAGGTGCTCGCCGTCGGCGTCGAACGGGCCCTGAACCCGCTAGCGGCCGTCTACCTCAACCGCCTGTCAGACCTGCTCTTCGTGCTCGCGCGTGCGGCGAACGCCGGCGGCGAGGAGCCGCTCTGGCTTCCCGGCGGCGACCGCTGACGACCTAGACTGCGCCCAGATGGCCGGAAGCATCCGCGTCGTGATCGCCAAGGTCGGCCTCGACGGCCACGACCGCGGCGCCAAGGTGATCGCGCGGGCACTTCGCGATGCCGGCATGGAGGTGATCTACACCGGGCTCCACCAGTTGCCGGAGGAGATCGTCGAGACGGCGATCCAGGAGGACGCAGACGCCATCGGGATCTCGATACTTTCCGGGGCGCATATGACGCTCGTGCCCCGCATCGTCGACCTGCTTCGCGAGCGCGGCGCAGGCGAGGTGCTCGTGCTGGTGGGAGGCACGATCCCTTCCGACGATGTCGCCGAGCTTCGGGCCGGCGGGGTCGCGGCCGTCTTCACGCCGGGTGCCTCGACCTCGGAGATCGTCGACTTTCTGCGCGCGCACGTTGCTGCGTAGAGTGCGCGTCCGATGAAGATCGCCGTCTGCGTCAAGGCCGTGCCCGACTCAGCGACGGGCAGGCGTATCGATCCCGCCTCGGGCCGGCTCGACCGCGCCGGCGACCTTGCCGTCTCGGACTTCGACCTGCACCCCGTCGAGGAGGCGCTCCGCCTCCGCGATGCGGCGGGGGCGGGCGAGGTGGTCGTGCTCTCGCTCGGGCCTGCGGGAGCCGCCGATGCGATCCGGAAGACGCTCGCGATGGGCGCCGACCGCTCGGTGCTCGTCAGCGACGACGCGTTTGCGGGGGCCGATCTCGTGACAACTGCGCACGCTCTCGCCGGTGCGCTCGGGCGCGAGGAGGCCGATCTGGTTCTCTTCGGCCAGCAGTCCGCCGACGGCGATGGAGCCTGTCTCTGGGCGGCCGTCGCGGAGGTGCTCCAGCGGCCGGCCATCTCCCAGGTGGCCGAGCTGTCGGTCGACGCGGGAACCGTGACGGGGCGTCGCCAGACCGAGTACGGGTACGAGCGCATCCGTGCGCCGCTGCCGGCTGTTGTGGCCGTCTCCGACGCGATCAACGAGCCGCGCTACCCGTCGCTCAAGGGGATCATGGGCGCGAAGTCGAAGCCGCAGGAGACGCTCGGCTCGGTGGATGTCGGAGGCGTTCAGCCGGCGCAGACCACGGTGATCGCGCTGTCCGCGCCGCCGGAGCGCGGCGACCGGCGTCGCCTCGAGGAGGGCGCTTCGGCTCCCGAGGGAATCGTCGAGTTCCTCGTCGAGAGGCGGCTCCTTTGAAGACGCTCGTCTTCCTCGAGCACCACGACGGCGCCGTCACGAAGCCCTCGCTCGCGCTGCTCTCGCGCGCCGCTCGGCTCGGGGGCGAGACCTGCGGGGTCATTGCCGGCTCGGGTGTGAAGGAGGCGGCCGCGTCCGCGGGCGGCTTCGGCGGCTCCGTGATCTTCGCCGCAGACGACGAGCGCCTCGCCGCGCCGCTCCCGCAACCGCGAGTCGATGTGCTCGCCGGTCTCGTTCGGGACGAAGGCTTCGACACGGTGTTGTTCGCCCAGTCGGTCCTCGCCTC
Source organism: uncultured Actinomycetota bacterium (assembly GCA_963762215.1). Lineage (GTDB taxonomy): Bacteria > Actinomycetota > Thermoleophilia > Gaiellales > Gaiellaceae > PALSA-600. Next base: position 557,061 of record CAVXKB010000007.1, on the reverse strand, counting down.
GGACATCGCGGCCGGCCTTGCACTCCGGCTCGGGGCCGGGCTCAACTGGGACCTGGCGGAGATCGAGGAGGACGGCGAGACGCTGATCGGCAAGCGCCCGGCGCTCGCCGACTCGGTCCGGGTCGACGTGGGGTGGACGGCGACTCCGCGTCTCGGGCTGTTCCGAACCGGCAGCTTCGACCCGGCCGAGACCGGGGGATCGGCCGAGGTTCGCGAGGTGACGGTGACGCTCGAGCCGCACTCGCTGCTCGCCGAGCTCATCGAACCGGCAACCGTGGACGAGCAGGCCGGGCCGTCGATCGAGGAGGCTGATGTCGTCGTCGCCGGCGGGCGCGGGCTGGGCGGGCCTGAAGGATTCGCGCTCGTCGAGGGCCTCGCCGAGGCGCTCGGCGGCGCCGTCGCCGCGACCCGCGCGGTCGTCGACGCGGGCTGGTACCCGTACTCGGCCCAGGTCGGCCAGACCGGGAAGACGGTCTCTCCGAAGCTGTACGTCGCCGTCGGGATCTCGGGCGCGATCCAACACAAGGTGGGGATGCAGAGCTCGGGCACGATCGTCGCGATCAACAAGGATCCGAACGCACCGATCTTCGACTACGCCGATCTCGGCGTCGTCGGCGACCTGAACGAGATCGTGCCCCGGCTCGCCGAACTCGTCAGGCAACGACGCGACGCGTGAGGCCGTCCGACTACCCGCCGCCGTGGACTGACGCCGAAGCGGTGATTGCGCCCGGAGACGCCGAGCCGATCGAGGTCGGCGTGCTCGTAGTCGGTGGCGGTCCGGCCGGGCTCGCGGCGGCGATCCGGCTCGGGCAGCTGATCGCCTCCGATCCCGAGACGGCAGCGGCGCTCGGCGATGTGCCGGTCGCAGTGCTCGAGAAGGGCAAGGCGCCGGGATCGCATCTGCTCTCGGGCGCCGTCGTCGATCCCGATCCGCTGTGGCGGCTGCTCGAAGGCGTTCGGGCGCCGGGAGACCTGCCGACCTACGGGCAGGTGCCCGGGGAGCAGGTGCTGCTGCTGACGAGCGACCGCGCGGTCCGGCTTCCGGTTCCACCGACGATGCGCAACCACGGCAACGTCGTCGTATCCGTCTCGCAGCTCGGGCGGTTCCTCGCCGAGGTGGCTGAGGAGGGTGGCGCCGTGATCCTGCCGGAGACGGTCGGCCAGTCGCTGCTCGTGGCTGACGACGCGGTCGTCGGCGTTCGGACCGGTGACAAAGGGCGCGGCCGCGAGGGTGAGGAGCTCCCTCGGTTCGAGGCGGGTTCCGACCTCCGCGCGAAGGTGACGATCCTTGCGGAGGGGACGCAGGGGCACCTGTCGCTCGCTGCGTTCGACCGCTTCGGGCTTGCCGGGTCGAGCCCGCAGACGTGGGCGCTCGGGGTGAAGGAGGTCTGGAGGGTTCCCCGGCCGCTGCGCGAGGTGATCCACACGATGGGCTGGCCGCTTCGTCCCGCCGCGCGCTACCGGGAGTTCGGAGGGTCGTTCGTCTACCCGATGGGCGACGACCTGGTCACGATCGGCATGGTGGTCGGCCTCGACTACCGCGATGCGTCGGTCTCGATCCACGATCTGCTCCAGCAGCTGAAGACCCACCCGAGAATCAGGCCGATCCTCCAGGGCGGTGAGCGGATCGCGTGGGGTGCGAAGACGATCCCGGAAGGCGGGTTCGTCGCGCTGCCGCGGCAGCTGCACGCGCCGGGCCTGCTCGTGGTCGGGGATTCGGCAGGGCTCGTGAACGTCCCCGCGCTCAAGGGGATCCATTACGCGGTCGAGTCGGGCCGACTCGCAGCGGAGGCTGCGTGGAGGTCGCTCACCGGCGCTGATCTCGGCTCGTACGACACGGCGCTGCGCTCGTCGTTCGTCTGGCGCGATCTCCGCGCCGTGCGGAACATGCGCCAGGCATTCGGGGCCGGTTTCTGGCGCGGCTCGGCGGTCGCGGGCCTCGCGACGGTGACGGGCGGCCGCTTCCCGTCGGGCAACAATCCCACCGAGTCCGACGCGTCGCACGAGATCTTCTCCGGCGACGGCGCCTCCGCGTACCCGGCCCCGGACGGCTCGCTCACATTCGACAAGCTGTCGTCGGTCTTCCTGTCCGGCAACCGCACCCGGGACGACCAGCCGAGCCACATCCGTGTCGCACCCCGTGTGCCGACCGAGCTCGGGGAGCTTTGGGCGAACATGTGCCCCGCGCAGGTCTACGAGGCCGGACCGGCCGGAGAGGACGGCCTGGTCGAGGTCGCGGTGACCCCGTCGAACTGCGTCCAGTGCGGCGCGATCACCGCCAAGGGTGGCCGCCTGACCCCGCCCGAGGGCGGCTCGGGGCCCGAGTACACGCTCACGTGAGGATTCCCTCGTCACGGGGACTGTCCCCAGACATGGCGCGGGGCGGCATGGCCGTTAGTGCCACGGCTAGGCTCGCCTAGTGATCACGTCGGTGGAGAACCAGCGCGTGAAGGACGTTCTGCGCCTGCGAAAGAGCCGCGAACGGAAGCGCAGCGGGTTGTTTGTCGCCGAGGGGCCCCGCGAGGTGGAGCGTGCGCGCGCGGCGGGGCTACGGATCGTGCAGACGTATTACTCGCCGGCGATCATCGATTGGGGCGAGGGGGAGACGGTCAGCGACCGCGTGCTCGCGAAGATGGCGTATCGCGAGGAGCCCGAGGGCGTGCTCGCAGTCGTTGAGGCGCCGACGCGGAAGCTTCCGCAGAACGGCGCCCTGTATCTCGTCGCGGTCGGGGTCGAGAAGCCCGGAAACCTCGGGGCGATGGCGCGGTCGGCCGAGGTCGCCGGAGCCGACGCGCTCGTCATTGCGGAGGCGAAGGCCGACGTCTGGAACCCGAATGCGATCCGGGCCTCCACCGGAGCCGTCTTCACGCTGCCCGTGGTCGAGGCGTCGCTGAGCGAGATCGCCGGCCTCGGCGTCACCATCGTCGCGGCCGCCGTCGACGCGAAGACCCGGTACATCGACGCCGACCTCAGCGGGCCCGTGGCGATCGTCGTCGGCGCCGAGGACCGCGGCCTCGGGGCTCGCTGGCTCGGGGCGGCCGACGTGCACGTGTCGATCCCCGTCTCCGGCCGCGGGGTCGACAGCCTCAACGCCGCGACCGCCGCGGCCGTCCTTCTCTTCGAGGCGGTACGGCAGCGTGGTTAGCCGCGACGACGTCATTCGGGCGCGCCCGATCGTCGAGAAGCATCTCGCCCGTACGCCGATGCTCTCCTCGCGCACACTCGGAGCCCGCCTCAAGTGCGAGCTCTTCCAGCGCACAGGCTCCTTCAAGTCGCGCGGCGCGATCGTCAAGCTCGCATCGCTGACCGACGACGAGCGCGCCCGCGGAGTGATCAGCATCTCGGCCGGCAATCACGCCCAGGCGGTCGCGTTCGCCGCCGCCGAGTACGGCGTCGACGCGCTGATCGTGATGTGGAACGGCGTCTCCGAGCAGAAGATCGAGGCGACGAGGGCCTACGGCGCGACGATCGACCTCGAGGCGACCTCGCCGGGCGAGGCGTTCAACCGCGTCCACGAGCTGACCGAGCAGACCGGCCGCGCGTTCATCCACCCGCACGAGGACCCATTCGTCCTCGCCGGCGCCGGGACGCTCGCGCTCGAGATCGAGGAGGACGCACCCGACGCGGACGCAGTGATCGTCCCGGTCGGCGGCGGTGGCCTGATCGCGGGCGTCGTCGCCGCGCTCGGCAAGAACGGCCCGATCCGCGTGATCCCAGTCGAGCCGGTCACGAGCCCTACGCTCCACGCGGCGATCGCCGCGGGCGAGCCGGTTCGCGTCGAGCCGACCTCGATCGCCGACGGGCTCAACGTGCCGGTGATCGGCCGACCCGCGCTCGAGGACTGCCGCGACCTCGAAACCGTCCTCGTCACCGAGGAGGAGATCGAGCACGCGTTCCGCTTCCTCTACGAGCGGGCGAAGCTCGCATGCGAGCCGAGCGGCGCCGTCGCGACCGCCGCGATCCTCGCCGGGAAGGTCGACGCCGAGCGTCCGGTGGCCATTGTCACCGGTGGCAACGTAGCCGCCCATACCGCCTCTGGTATCCTGGGTTTCCGATGAAGGCTGAGATCCATCCCGAGTACGTATTTGCGACCGTTCATTGCTCGTGCGGCAACTCGTTCGTGACCCGATCGACTTCTCCCGAGCTGAACGTCGAAATCTGCTCGCAATGCCACCCGTTCTACACGGGTAAGCAGAAGCTGGTGGACACCGGCGGCCGCGTCGAGCGCTTCCAGAAGCGCCTCGAAAAGGCCGGCCGCTCAGCACCGAGCAGCTCCTCCTAGCTATGGCGGGCGCGATCGGCGGCCAGGCCGTCCTCGAGGGCGTCATGATGCGCGGCCCACGCAATTGGGCTGTCGCCGTCCGCAAGCCGGACGGCCAGATCGCGCAGGTCGGATGCCCGATCAGCTCTCCGATGGCGCGCCACTGGGCGCTCCGCCTCCCGATCGTCCGCGGCGTCGTCGCGCTCGGCGAGTCGCTGGCGATCGGCTTCCGCGCTCTCTCGGTCTCGATGAACTACGCGACGCAGACCGACGACGGAGGGGAGGACGCCGAGGAGGTCGAGATCGGCCGCTGGACGATCGTCTTCTCGTTCCTGGTCGCGATCGGCTTCGTGCTCATCGTCTTCAAGGTCGGCCCCGGGCTGATCACCGACTCGCTGCCGATCAACGACGGCGCGCTGTTCGTGCTCGTCGAGGCCGTGATCAGGATCAGCCTGTTCGTCGGCTACCTGGCACTGCTGAGCCTGCTCCCGCCGCTCAAGCGCACGTTCGAGTACCACGCCGCCGAGCACAAGGCGATCAACGCCTACGAGGCGGGCGAGGAGCTCACCCCGGAGACGGCGCAGCGCTACTCGCTGATCCACCCGCGCTGCGGCACGTCGTTCCTGTTCTGGGTCGTCGTGATCAGCGCCTTCGTCTACGCGCCCTTCGGAAAGCTGCCGATCCAGTACATCATCCTGACGCGGATCGCCTTCCTGCCGTTCATCGCCGGCGTCGCCTACGAGCTGATCCGGTTCGCCGGGAAGCACGCCGACTCGAAGCTCCTGATGACGCTGCTCGCGCCCGGACTGTGGCTGCAGCGGCTGACCACGCGCGAGCCGACCCTCGACCAGCTCGAGGTGTCGATCAAGGCGCTCAAAGAGGTGTTGGACTACGAGGGCCGGCTGACGCCGGCAGATCGACGAGTGGAGGTGATGGCGTAATGCCGACCGTACGCAGAGCCGAGGTCGAGTGGGTCGGAGGCTTCATCGACGGCGAGGGAAAGATCGTCTCGACGACGACGGGAGCGCTCCCCGAGCTCGAGGTCACCTGGCAGTCCCGGGTCGACGAGGACCAGTCGCTGACGAGCCCGGAAGAGCTCCTGGCGGCAGCTCACGCATCGTGCTTCGCCATGCAGTTCACGTCGGGCCTCGCCGGCTCCGGCTGGGATCCCGAGGAGATGACCGTCGCCTGCGAGGTGACGTTCGAGATCGGGGTCGGGATCACCGAGTCCAAGCTGACCGCGACCGTCACGGTCGACGGGCTCACCGACGAGCAGATCTACGAGATCGCCCAGCGCGCGAAGATCATGTGCCCGATCTCCCGCGCGCTCGCCGGCATCGACATCACGCTCGAGATGCCCGACCTGATGCTCGACGACGACGAGGACGAAGAAGAGGTCGCCGAGACCGAGGTTCCCGCCGCCGCCGACGATTAGGGCGACCGGCCAGGCTGGCTAACCTGAGCCGCGGCCATGCCTGACCTCACCAAACTCGTCGAGGAGCTCGAGCGCTCCTTCAAAGAGGCGCAGGAGCGGATGTCCGACCCTGCGGTGTACAACGACCGCCGCGAGGCCGAGGAGGTCGGCCGCCGCCTGAAGAAGCTCGAGGGCCCCTACAAGCTCTCGCAGGAATGGCGCCAGGCCGTCGCCGACCTGGAGGCGGCGCAGAACGACCCCGAGCTCGCCGAGATGGCGCCGGAGTACGAGGCCGATGTGAAGCGGCTCGAGGTCGAGCTCGAGCTGTCGCTCGTGGAGACCGACCCGGCCGACGAGAAGGACGTGATCGTCGAGGTCCGCCAGGGCGTCGGCGGCGACGAGGCAGCGCTCTGGGCGCTCGATCTCGCCCGCATGCTCGAGCGCTACGCCGAGCGCCGCGGCTTCCGCTGGGAGGAGATCGAGGTCAGCCCGAGCGAGGGCGGCGGCATCAAGGAGGGCGTCTACGCGATCAAGGGCGACGGCGCCTACTCGGTCTACAAGTGGGAGGGCGGCACGCACCGCGTCCAGCGAGTGCCCGAGACCGAGTCGCAGGGCCGCATCCACACCTCGACCGGGACGATCGCCGTGATGCCCGAGGCCGAGGACGTCGACGTCGAGATCGACGAGAAGGACCTCCAGATCGACGTCTACCGCTCCTCCGGGCCGGGCGGCCAGTCGGTGAACACGACGGACTCGGCCGTGCGGATCACGCATCTCCCGACGGGCGTTGTCGTTGCGATGCAGGACGAGCGCTCGCAGCAGCAGAACCGGCTGAAGGCGATGCGCGTGCTGCGGGCCCGCATCTACGAGGCCGAGCGCTCGCGGCAGGCGGCAGAGCAGGCCGCCGTGCGCAAGGCCCAGGTCGGGACGGGCGAGCGTGCCGAGAAGATCCGCACGTACAACTATCCGCAGGACCGCGTCACCGATCACCGCGTCGGCGTGAACGGCCGCCTGCAGGACGTGCTCACCGGCGACCTCTTCGTCTTCACCGAGGCGCTCGCGGCAGACGCGCAGCGGCGCGCGCTCGAGGGCGGAGAGAAGTGACCCTCGGCGAGGTGCTCGCGGCGACGACCGAGTACCTCGCGCGAAAGGGAGTCGGCACTCCGAGGCTCGACGCCGAGCTGATCCTTGCCCACGCGTTCGGCCTGACCCGCCTCGAGCTCTACACGAGCTTCGACAAGCCTCTGAACGAGTCCGAGCGAGCAGCGGCGCGAACGCTCGTCGAGCGGCGCGGCCGCCGCGAGCCGCTCGCCTACATCCTGGGCGAGTGGGGCTTCAGGCGCCTCGTGCTCCGGACCGACGCTCGCGCGCTCGTGCCTCGGCCGGAGACCGAGACGCTCGTCGAGCGCGCGCTGGCCGCGATCGCGGGAGCTCGACGCTCCGGCGGTGGTCGACGTCGGCACGGGAACGGGTGCGATCGCCCTCGCGATCGCCGATGAGCATCCCGGTGCGGTCATCACCGCCACCGACATCTCGCGGGACGCGCTCGCGCTCGCCGGGGAGAACGCGGAACGGCTCGGTCTCGCGGTCGCGTTCGTCGAGACCGACCTCATCGCCGGGCTCACCGGCCCGTTCGACCTCGTCGTCTCGAATCCGCCGTACGTCACGGAGGCCGAGATCGAGGGTCTCGAGCCCGAGGTTCGCGATTGGGAGCCGCGGGTCGCGCTCGTCGGCGACCGTACGGTCGAGCTCGCGGATGCGGCTCGCAAGGTGATCCGGCCCGGTGGCGCGATCGCTCTCGAGACCCACGAGCACCACGCGGGCGCGATCGCGGAAGCGCTCGGCGACCTGGGTTTTCGCGAGGCTACGATCTGGAAGGACCTCGGTGGAAGGGAGAGGGTGGTCGAGGCACGATGGCGACCGGAGACGTAGCCAACGCGATCGAGGCGATTCGTGCCGGCGAGGCGGTGCTTCTGCCCGCTGACGGCGTGTACGGCCTTTGCGCGTCCGCCTACCGCGAGGCGCCGGTACGCCGTCTTTACGAGGTGAAGGGCCGCGATGCCGGGCAGCCGTCGGCGATGATCGCCGCGAGCGTCACGATGTTGATCGAGTGCGTCCCCGAGCTGCGTGGACGTTCCGAGGTGATCATTCGCGCACTCCTTCCGGGGCCTTTCACCCTGGTGCTGCCGAACCCGGCGCGCAGGTACGGCTGGCTGACGGGCGAGCGCCCGGACACGATCGGCGTCCGAGTCGCCGACCTGCCCACCGAGTCGCAGTACGTGCTCGACGCGGTCGGTGCGGTTGCAGCGACGAGCGCGAACGATCCGGGCGACCCTTCGCCGGCGACTCTCGACGCGGTGCCGGCGAGGATCCGGGAGGGCTGCAAGGCCGAGATCGACGCCGGCCCGCTCTCCGGGCTCGCCTCGACCGTGCTCGACTTCACCGGCCCGTTCCCGGAGGTGATTCGCGTCGGCGCGGGCGATCCCGAGGAGGCAGTCGCTCTCGCCGCCGAGGCGCTCTCGCTGCCCATCGCCTGACGACGAACTACGATGGAGGCCCGGCCTCGAGCAAGGAGCTGACGACAATGGCGATCGCGCAGGAGACGTTCGAACACCTACGGACGGCGGGTCTCGCCGACGTCGACCCCGAGATCGCCGACACCCTCGGCCGGGAGCTCGAACGGCAGCGCGGTCAGATCGAGCTGATCGCGTCGGAGAACTTCACGTGGCCGTCGGTGCTCGAGGCGATCGGCTCGACACCGACGAACAAGTACGCCGAGGGTTACCCGGGGAAGCGCTACTACGGCGGCTGCGAGGTCGTCGACGAGATGGAGGAGCTGGCCCGCGACCGCGCCAAGTCGCTGTTCGGGGCCGAGCACGCGAACGTCCAGCCGCACGCGGGAGCTCAGGCGAACATGGCGGTGTACTTCGCCGTGCTTCAGCCGGGCGACCGGGTGCTCGGGCTCTCGCTGGATCACGGCGGTCATTTGACACATGGACTGAAAGTGAATTTCTCCGGGAAGCTCTACGAGTTCCATCACTACGGCGTCTCGCGCGAGACGATGATGGTCGACTACGACGAGGTGCTCGCGAAGGCCAAGGAGGTTCGGCCGAAGCTGATCGTCTGCGGCGGCTCGGCCTACCCGCGGACGGTCGAGGCCGACCGGTTCCGCGAGATCGCCGACGAGGTGGGGGCGATGCTGATGACCGATATGGCCCATTTCGCGGGCCTGGTCGCGGCGGGGCTGCATCCGAGCCCGGTGCCGCACTCGCACTTCGTCACCTCGACGACGCACAAGACGCTCGCCGGCCCGCGCGCCGGGTTCGTGCTCTGCACCGAGGAGCACGCGCAGGCGGTCGACCGCGCGCTCTTCCCGGGCATGCAGGGCGGGCCGCTGATGCACACGATCGCCGCGAAGGCGGTGTGCTTCCGCGTCGCCGCCACCGACGCCTTCCGCGAGTACCAGGGCCAGGTTCGCGATCAACGCCGACACGCTTGCCTCCGGCCTCATCGACGGCGGCTTCGAGGTGCTCACGGGCGGCACGGACACGCATCTCGTCCAGCTCGACCTGCGCGCGACCGACTGGACGGGCCTCGCTGCCCAGGATCGCCTGCACGACGTCAAGCTGACCGTGAACAGGAACACGGTCCCGTTCGACGAGCGCCCGCCGATGGTCGCCTCCGGCGTCCGGATCGGCACCCCGGCGGCGACGATGCGCGGCTTCGACGAGGAGGACTTCGCCGAGGTCGCCTCGATCATCGTCGACGCCCTGTCCGACGACGCAGACACCGATGCGCTCGCCGCCCGCTCCGTCGCGCTCTGCGACCGCCGCCCGCTTTACCCGGGCTTCCGCGGCTACACGACGTACGCGACATGACCATTCCGGACATGGCCTGTGGATGAGTCGTCACGCTCCCGTTACGGGGACTGTCCCCGGACACGTCCCGTGGTGACATGGCGGTAACCGAGGTCAGGCATCCGCTCGTGCGGCACAAGCTCGGGCTGCTGCGCGACGTCAACACGGACACCGAGATGTTCCGCCGGCTCGTCAACGAGCTGACGCTGCTCCTGACCTACGAGGCGACGAAGGACATGGGGCTCGAGGACGTCGAGGTCGAGACGCCGCTCGAGCGGATGACCGCACATCGGATCCCCGGCAAGAAGGTCGCCGTCTGCCCGATCCTCCGCGCCGGGATGGGCATGCTGGACGGCGTGCTCTCCCTGATCCCCGTCGCGCGCGTCGGCTTCATCGGCCTCTACCGCAACGAGGAGACACTCGAGCCGGTCGAGTACTACGTGAAGCTCCCTGCCGATATCGCCGAGCGCGACGTCCTACTCCTCGACCCGATGCTCGCAACCGGAAACTCAACCGCCCACGCGATCGACGTGCTCAAGCGCGCCGGCGCGACCCGCATCTCGCTCGTGTCGCTGATCGCCGCCCCCGAGGGCGTCGCGCGGATCCAGGACGCGCACCCCGACGTCGACATCGTCGTCGCGTCGATCGACTCCCACCTGAACGAGAAGGGCTACATCGTCCCCGGCCTCGGCGACGCGGGAGATCGCCTCTACGGCACGAAGTAGAGCGGCGAGCATGGTCTGGAACGAGCTCACCTCGAACCTCCAGGTCCTCTGGGGCGCCCTGATCGCCCTCGGCATCGTCGTCCTGCTCACGCCCGCGGTCGGCGGCATGGCGCGAATGCTCGGCGTCGTCGACCGCCAGGAGGAGGGCCGCCGCCACGTGCGCGGCGGGGTTCCGAGGCTCGGCGGCCTCGCCCTCTTCTTCGGGATCTTCATCCCGTCGCTCGCGTTCCTCGACATCGACAGCCAGATGCGCGGGATCCTCCTCGGCGCGGCCGTCGCGACGACCGTCGGCGCCGTCGACGACTTCCGCGGCCTACGCTGGTGGGAGAAGCTCACCGGTCAGGTGATCGCGGCCGCGATGGTCGTGTGGGGCGGGGTGTGGATCCACAGCTTCACGTTCCCCTTCGTCGGCGTCCAGGTGCTGCCGAAGCCGGTCGGCGTCGCGCTGACGATCGTCGGGATCGTCGCCGTGATGAACATGGTCAACTTCCTCGACGGGCTCGACGGCCTCGCCGCCGGCGTCTGCGCGATCTCGGCCTTCTCCTTCTGCGTGATCAACCTGTCGCGCGGCGACCTCAACGCGGCGATCCTCACCGGCGCCGTCTTCGGCGCGTGCATCGGCTTCCTGCGCCACAACTTCTATCCCGCCCGCATCTTCATGGGCGACTCGGGGGCGCTCCTGCTCGGCTTCACGCTCGCCGCGGTCTCGGTCCAGGGCCTGTCGAAGACCGCCGCCTTGGCCGCCCTCGTCCTGCCGCTGCTCGTGCTCGCCATCCCGCTGATCGACACGTCCTTCGTGGTCGCAAAGCGGATCAAGCACGGCAAGCCCGTCTACCTCGCCGACCGCACCCACCTGCACCACCGCTTCGAGAACATCGGCTTCTCCCAGCGCAGGTCGGTCGTCTACCTCTACGCCTGGTGCGTGACCCTCGCGCTCGCGGCGATCGCGACGCGCTTCGTCCATCCCCACCCCAAGGGCGACTGGGATCCGGTCGGGGTCGGGATCGACGTCGGAATCGGATTGCTGGCGATCGGCGCCTCGATCTACGTCGTCTACCTGCTCGAGATCGTGAAGCTCGCGAACCCGTTCATCCGCCGCCGCGCAGAGGCAGAGCGCGAAGAGGCGGCCCGAAAGACCGCCTAGTACGAACTGAAACAAAGTCGGCGTGTTTCCGCTAACCACCGCAGCTTGCGGTGTCACGAACTGACGCCCCTTCCGGCAGTCCTCCGCTATGCTCCTGCCCGATGGAGCCGCGCGAGTCCCGCCCGTTCCCCCCGATCGAGGCGGGCGCCGTGCTCGCGGGCGTGACCCTCTTCTGTGTCGCGATCGGCGCGCTGCTCGGCTGGGTGGCCGGATCGCTCAAGGTCGGCCTCGTCGTCGGTGCCGTCGTCGGGCTACCCGCCGGAGTCGGAAGCGTGTACCTCCGCTACCACGAGCACTTCGCCTGATGCCCGTCCTCGCCACTCACCCCGTTCCCCGCACCTATCGCCCAGCTGCGGTCGGCACGATCGTCGTCGTCGGAGCGCTCCCGCTGTTCTACGTCGCCGGCTGGCCGGTCAAGGGCTGGGTCATCGCCGCGGTGCTCTGGGCGGTCTCGCAGGGGATCGCGCTGGTTCTCCTGCGAACCCCGATCGGGATGGGTAATCTCGCGGGCTCAGGCGCGGTGGCCATGGGCAGGCTGTTCCGGTCGATGCTGGCGATGGTGGTTCTACTTGTCGTCACGACCACGAATCAGAGCCTGGGTGTCCCCGCCGCCGCTGTATACGCCGCCGCGTTTTCGGCGGAGTTCGGGACATCGCTGTTCGCGTACTACGGAGAGGGAGGGGAGGCAGGATCATGAGGGTCGGACGGCTCGCCACTGCGCTCGTCGCGCTTGCGCTGGCTCTGCCTGCCGTCGCGTCCGCCGCTCCCGAGAAGAAGTTCAACCCGTCCGACGAGTTCATCCTCAAGGACTGGGTGCCGATCCACCTGGGCCCGATCGACATGTCGATCAGCCGGGCGGTCGTCTACCTCTGGCTGGGCGCGCTGCTGACGATCCTGCTCGGGCTCGGCCTGATGCGCTGGAAGCTGAAGGCGGTCCCGGGAACGCGCCAGGCCTTCGGCGAGGTGATCTACGACATCGCCCAGACCCAGGTCGCCGAGACGGGGCTACCGACGAAGGCGATGAGCCGCTGGTTCCCCTACGTCGCGACGATCATGCTCTTCATCTTCGTCGTCAACCTGCTCGGCTTCATCCCATTGCCGATCACCGGTCAGACCTACCACGGGTTCCCGGTCTGGGGGATCTACGCCGCCACCTCGACGATCTCGGTCACGCTCGCACTGGCAGCGATGACCTGGGTGTTCCAGCACGTCGAGGGCATCCGTTACAACGGCTTCGTCAAGTACTTCCGCTCGTGGATCCCCGACGTGCCGAAGGGCCTGCTGATCCTCATCGTCCCGATCGAGATCCTCTCGCAGTTCATGCGGCTGATCAGCCTGTCAGTCCGTCTCTACGCCAACATGCTGGCGGGCCACATCCTGATCCTGACGATGATCGGCCTGGTCTTCATCATCCACACACCGCCGTGGCGCTTCTTCGGGCTGCCGGCCGCGTTCATCTTCTACGTGTTCGAGGTCGTGATCGTGGTCACGATCCAGGCCTTCATCTTCGCCGCTCTCTCGGCCATCTACATCGGCACGGCCATCGAGCCGGAGCACTAGCAGCAGCCCCTTTCACTACTGCCCAATTCAGACAAGGAGAACCACGAATGCTCAGTCTTATCGTCGCAGCATCCAACGAGGCGCCGGTCATCAGTGCCGGCAAGGCGATCGCGCTCGCCCTCGGTATCGGCCTCGGTGCTGCGGGCGCCGGAGCCGGCATCGGCCAGATCTTCGGCTCGATGATCCAGTCGGTCGCCCGCCAGCCCGAGCTGCGCGGCGAGCTGCAGGGCCTGATGTGGCTCGGCTTCGCCCTCACCGAGGCCGTCGTCTTCTACGGCTTCCTCGGCGGCCTGCTCGGCTACGTGCTCGTCTAGGCAGATGCTTACGCCCGTCTCGATAGTCGCGGCATCGAATCCGCTGATCAAGGTCATTCCGGGTCTGATGATCTGGACCCTGATCTCGTTCGCGATCACCTTCTTCGTGCTGAAGCGCTATGCGTTCGGCCCGATCCAGAAGCTGATCGACGACCGCCGCGAGCGGATCCGCGAATCGGTCGAGGAGGCCGACCGTGCCCGCGACGAGGCGCGCGGCCTGCTCGAGGAGCACAAGGCGCTGCTCGGCAAGGCCCGCAGCGACGCCGAGGGGATCCTCGCCGAGGCACGCCGGATCGCCGACGCCCAGCAGCAGCGGATGCGCGAGGAGACCGAGGAGGACCGCAAGCGCCGCCTCGAGGAGACCGACCGTCAGATCAAGCAGGCGACACAGCAGGCGCTGGTCGAGATCCGGTCCGAGGTCGCCGACCAGGTCTTGCTCGCGGCGGAGAAGATCACCCGCGGCGCGCTCGCCGACAAGGACCAGAAGAAGCTGATCGACGAGGCGCTCGCCGAGATCGACTTCAGCCAGTTGGAGGCGACCCGCTCATAGCCTCGGCACACCGCATCTACGCCCGCGCGCTCTTCGACGCCGCGCAGGACAAGGGCAGGCTCCCGGTCGTCCGGGAGCAGCTCGGCGAGCTCGCGAACGCGATCGCGACCGTGCCCGAGCTCAAGGCCGTGCTCTCCGACCCCGAGATCGAGGGGGACGTGAAGGCCGAGGTGCTCGGGCAGATGCTCGACGGCGCCGACGAGCTCGTGCGCAACTTCACGATGCTCGTGGTCGAGAAGGGCCGCGCCGCCGAGATCGCAGAGATCGCCGAGGAGTTCGAGGCGCTCGTCGGTGTCGAGGCCCACGTGCTCGACGTCGAGCTGACCACCGCCGCGGAGCTGTCCGACGCCGACTTCAAGCGCATCGTCGCCGACATCGAGCAGAAGTCGGGCCGAAAGGTCCAGGCGACCCGCAGCGTCGACCCGGACCTGATCGGCGGGATCGTTCTCCAGGCCGGCTCGATGCGCCTCGACGCGAGCGTGCGCGGCCGCCTCGACCGGCTACGCCAGGAGCTCGTAAACACTTGACTTCCAAGCCAGAAGGAGCCAGCCAGTGAAGCTTCGTCCCGAAGAGATCACGTCGATCCTCCGTGCGCGCATCGAGGAGTTCGACGTCGACACGAACCTCGCCGAGGTCGGAGCGGTCCTCCAGCTCGGCGACGGCATCGCCCGCGTCCACGGGCTCGAGAACTGCGTTGCGCTCGAGATGCTCGAGCTCGACCACGGCGTCGTCGGCCTCGCCTTCAACCTCGAGGAGGACAACGTCGGCGTCGCGCTGTTCGGCGAGTGGGACAAGATCAAGGAAGGCGATCCCGTCCGCCGCACCGGCAAGGTCGCGTCGGTGCCGGTCGGCCCGGAGCTGCTCGGCCGCGTCGTCGACCCGCTCGGCAACCCGCTCGACGGACAGGGCGCGATCAATGCCAAGGAGACCCGCCCGCTCGAGTGGAAGGCCCCCGGCGTGATCGAGCGCCAGCCGGTGAAGGAGCCGCTCCAGACCGGGATCAAGGCGATCGACTCGATGACGAACGTCGGCCGCGGCCAGCGCGAGCTGATCATCGGCGACCGCTCGACGGGCAAGACGGCGATCGCCGTCGACACGATCCTGAACCAGCACGACCAGGACGTGAAGTGCATCTACGTCGCCGTCGGCCAGAAGGCCTCGACGGTCGCCCAGGTGTACGAGCGCCTCCGCGAGGCCGGCGCGATGGAGTACACGACGATCGTGACCGCGCCCGCACACGAGGCTGCGCCGATCAAGTGGATGGCCCCGTTCGCCGGTGCCGCCATGGGCGAGTACTTCCTCTACAACGGCCAGCACGCGCTCGTCATCTACGACGACCTGACCAAGCAGGCCGACGCCTACCGGCAGCTCTCGCTGCTGCTTCGCCGCCCGCCGGGCCGCGAGGCGTTCCCGGGCGACGTCTTCTACCTGCACTCGCGGCTGCTCGAGCGCGCGTGCAAGCTGAACGACGAGCTGGGCGCCGGGTCGCTCACCGCCCTGCCGATCATCGAGACGCAGGCCGGCGACGTCTCCGCCTACATCCCGACGAACGTGATCTCGATCACCGACGGGCAGATCTTCCTGCAGTCCGACCTGTTCTTCTCGGGCGTCCGCCCGGCCGTCAACGTCGGCATCTCGGTCTCACGCGTCGGCAGCTCCGCTCAGACCAAGGCGATGAAGAAGGTCGCCGGCCGCCTGCGCCTCGACCTCGCCCAGTACCGCGAGCTCGAGGCGTTCGCCCAGTTCGGCTCCGAGCTCGACCAGGCCACGCAGTCGGCGCTTGAACCGCGGCGAGAAGATGGTCGCGACGCTCAACCAGCCGCAGTACGCGCCGTGGCCGATGGAGGAGCAGGTCGTCGCGCTCTACGCAGGCGTCAACGGCTACCTCGACGACATCCCGACCGAGCAGGTGCCGCGCTTCCAGGAGGAGCTGCGCCAGCAGCTCCGCACCGACGGCGACATCCTGAAGACGATCCGCGAGTCGAAGGATCTCGACGACGACACGACCGCGAAGCTGAACACGGCGATCGAGAAGTTCAAGACCATGTTCAACGTCGAGCAGGCTGCGTAAGGCCCCTTGGCGTCGACTCAGGATCTCAAGCGGCGCGTCCGCTCGATCTCGAACACCCGCAAGCTGACCAAGGCGATGGAGCTCGTCGCCTCGGCGCGGCTGCGTCGCGCGGCGACGCGGATCGAGGCGATGCGGCCGTACGCCGAGCGGATGCAGGAGCTGATGGCCGGGACCGCCAAGGCGGCCGGCGCGTCCCGCCAGCCGCTGCTCGAGCGGCGCGACAACGTGCGCGCCCTCGGGATCGTGATCGTCGCGGGCGACCGCGGCCTCGCGGGCGCGTTCAACGCGCAGGTGCTTCGACGGTCGCTCGCGCTGATGCGCGAGGCGCAGGCGGAAGGCCAGGAGGTCAAGTTCTTCACCGTCGGCAAGAAGGCGCAGTCCACGATCCGCTTCCGCGGGCTCCCGCTCGCCGAGGCGTGGACGGGGTTCAGCGACAAGCCGGACTACAGCGCCGCCCAGTCGATCGCCCACCGGATCGCCGACGCCTACGTCGGCGAGGAGGTCGACCGCGTCGTCCTCGTCTACAACGAATACGTCTCGGCGCTCGTCCAGCGCGTCTCCGTCACCGATCTTCTGCCGATCCCGCTCGACGCGCTCGGCGAAGGCGAGGAGACGGTGCCCGAGGTCGATGCACATCCGCCCGACTTCTTCTTCGAGCCCGAGCCTCGGAACATCCTCGAGCGGCTGCTGCCGGTGTACGTCGAGACCCAGCTCTACCGGGCTCTGCTCGAGTCGGCGGCGTCGTTCTTCGGCGCTCAGATGACGGCGATGCGGAACGCCTCGAAGGCCGCCGGCGAGCTGATCGACACCCTCACGCTGGCCATGAACCGGGCCCGTCAGGCCGAGATCACGCAGGAGATTCTCGAGGTTGTCGCAGGCGCCGACGCCCTCACGCAGTAACTGCTGCAACGGTCGCTGACTTTCGCAGGCGAATCAACGTCTTATACTGCGAACTCTCTGCCCCAGGAGAGCCCCAGTTGCGGACGATCAATCGATGACGGTCACGAGCGAAGAACTGGTAACGGCACCCGCCGGGACGGCGGCGCCGAGCAGTGGCAAGCTCTACGTCAAGAGTCCGTCGAGGCTCTTCTGGGAGCGGTTCCGTGAGGACAAGGCAGCCCTGGTGGGTGGCCTTGTGATCATCGGCCTGATCCTCGCGGCGACGATCGGTGCTCCACTCGCCGCCTGGCTCACCGGACATCCGAACGGCGCCGCATACGAAGGCATCATGGAGAACTCCTACGGCCTGCCGAAGGGCCCGAACGCGCAGTTCTGGTTCGGGGCCGACGGGACCGGGCAGGACCTCTTCGTCCGCACGCTCTACGGCGCGCGGACCTCTCTGCTGGTCGGCGTGGTCGCTTCGCTCATCGCGGTCACGATCGGCCTGATCGTCGGCATGACCGCCGGTTACTTCCGCGGCTGGACGGACACGGTGTTCTCCCGTTCCGGCGACATCATGCTCGCTCTGCCTCAGCTCCTGATCTCGATCGGCATCGTTGCCGCCTGCACCAGCACGAAGAGCGGCTGCCTGGACGGGATCATCCAGCCGGGCATGACGTTGGTGATCGCGATCATCGTGCTCTTCTCGTGGCCGTACATCGCGCGACTTGTGCGCAGCTACACGATCTCGATCCGAGAAAAGGAGTTCGTCGAAGCGAGCAAATCGCTCGGCGCCGGGAACTTCCGGATCATCACCCGCGAGTTCCTGCCGAACCTGGCCGGCCCGATGATCGTCTACACGACACTCCTGATCCCACAGAGCATCCTGTTCGAGGCCGCGCTCTCGTACCTCGGGCTCGGAGTGCCTCCCAGCACGGCTTCGTGGGGGACGCTCCTCAACCAGGCCAGCCTCTACTACGACGTGGCCTGGTGGCTGATCCTGTTCCCGGGCCTCGCTCTGGTGCTGACCACGCTCGGGTTCAACCTGCTGGGCGACGGCCTGCGCGACGCGCTCGACGTGAGGGCCGATCGGTGAGGGAAAAACTACTAACCGGGTGACAGTCGTTCTCGTCAAACGAGCAGTCACTGAAAAATCCTCGCGGCATCCGGCCGCGGGGGAAGGAGGGAGACAAAAATCGTGAAGAACCATCTGAGGAAGCTGGCACTCGTCGTCGGCATCGTGGCGGTAGCAACCGTCGTGGTGACCGTCGGAGCGTCGGCTCATCCCGCGAACAGCCATACGATCAAGGCTGGCGGCACCCTGAACGTCGGGTGGGAGAACAACTTCGCCGACATGTCGGACAGCTTCGACCCGACCGGTGAGTACCTCGGCGATGCCTGGGGCATCCTGAGCGGCCTCATGGTCCGCAACCTCGTCAGCTACAAGCATGTCGCCGGTGCTGAGCGGCAACGTCGTCGTCCCGGACATCGCGACGTCGGTGCCGAAGGCGACGAACGGCGGCAAGACCTACACCTTCCACCTCAAGCCGAACATCAAGTTCAGCCCGCCTGTGAATCGCGCGGTCACCTCGGCTGACTTCGTCACCGCTCTCAATCGGCTGGCGAACCCGAAGGACGGCGGCGAGTACGCGTTCTACTTCCAGGTGATCAAGGGCTGGAGCCAGTACGCCGCCGGCAAGGCGAGCCACATCTCGGGCATCTCGACCCCGAACAAGAGCACGATCATCTTCAACCTCACCCAGCCTGCCGGCGACTTCCTGCTCCGGCTCGCGATGCCGGCCGCTTCGCCGATGCCGGCCGAGGTGATGAAGTGCTTCGAGGGCAAGCCCGGTGCCTACGGCCGCGACATCGTCTCGACCGCCGGTTACATGTTCAAGGGCGAGGATCAGGTCAACATCTCGACCTGTGCCTCGATCAAGCCCGCTAGCGGCTTCGACGGCCTGTCGCAGATGGATCTCGTTCGCAACCCGAACGCAGCTCCGGACTCGTACCGCCACAACTACGCCGATGAGGTCAGGTTCCTCACCGACGCGAACTCGACCGACATCTACAACAAGATCCAGGCAGGCTCGCTGGACACCGCGATCTCGAGCATCCCGTCGCAGGTCGGCGCGCGCTACAACACCGACCCGAACCTGAAGAAGTACCTCCACATCAACGCAGGCGACCGCATCTGGTACCTGACGATGAACCTGACGCAGCCTCCGTTCGACGACGTTCACGTCCGCAAGGCGATGAACTGGGTCATGGACAAGGCTGCGCTGCAGCAGGCGTGGGGCGGTGCCTACCTCGGCCCGATCGCGAACCACGACATCCCGGATGCCGTGTTCACGAACCAGCTCGCCGACTACAAGCCGTACGGCACCCCTGGTGACCACGGCAGCGCCTCGAAGGCGCTGGCGGCGATGAAGGGCTCGAAGTACGCAGACAAGAGCGGCATGTGCACCGCCTCTGCCTGCAAGAACGTGCTGCTGGTCGCCGACGTCCGCGGGGTCGACCCGAAGATGGTCGCCGTGATCCAGCAGGACGCTGCGAAGATCGGCATCACGTTCACCGTTCGCTCGACGAGCGCTGCGTATCCGACCATCCAGACCCCGTCCAAGAACGTCCCGATGGGCGAGCGGCCGGGTTGGGGCAAGGACTACGCGGACGCCCTGACGTTCTTCACGCCGCTGTTCGATGGTCGCACGATCATCCCGCAGGGCAACGTCAACTACTCGCTCGTCGGCATCACGCCGTCGCAGTGCAAGACGCTGAAGATCACGGGCAACTGCAACAACGTGCCGAACGTCAACTCTGATCTCGATCATTGCTCGACGCTTGCGGGCCAGCCCCGCATCACGTGCTACGAGAACCTGGACAAGAAGCTGACCACGCAGGTCGTTCCGTGGATCCCGTGGCTCCAGGGCAACTCCGTGCACATCACGAGCTCGCGGGTCACGCATTGGGAGTTCGACCAGAACCCGAACGCCCCCGCGTACGAGAACATCTCGCTCAGCTCGTAGTACCAAGGTAAATCGAGAACCCGGGGCGTCCGAGAGGGCGCCCCGGGAACTCTCCCCAAGCCGCACCGAACGAATGATCCTCTACATAATCAGGCGCCTCATCTGGACACTCGTGGTGATCACGGTCGTCCTCGCGATCACGTTCGCCGTCTTCTATCTGCTCCCGAACGGCGACCCGGCGCTCAGATTCGCAGGCAAGACGCCGACGCCCGACTCGATCGAGCAGGTCAGGCACAGGCTTCATCTCGACCGGGCCTGGTACGTCCAGTTCGGCTACTTCATCGGCGACTTCGCGAAGGGCGACTCGAACGGCTGGCCGGGCCTCGGCTACTCCTTCAGCAACTACGTCTCGGTGCGCAGCGAGATCATGACGCGCGCGCCACGGACGCTTCTACTCGTTTTCGGGGCCGCGGTCATCTGGCTCACCTTCGGGGTGACGATCGGCGTCCTCTCCGCGGTCCGAAGGAGAACCAAGACCGACCGTGCGGCCATGGGCTTCGCCCTGTTCGGGATCTCGGCGCCGGTCTTCTGGCTCGGGCTGATGGCGCTCTACGTCGTCTGGAAGGAGCACCTGTTCATACCCGGGCTCCCGCGACTGACGGGCGGTACCGGCTACACGCCGATCGACCAGGGCGTGGGGCAGTGGCTCGGCCACATGATCCTGCCGTGGACCGTCCTCGCCCTGCTCTACATGGCGATCTACGCCCGGCTCACGCGTAACAACCTGCTCGAGACGCTCGGCGAGGACTACATCCGAACGGCGCGCGCCAAGGGGCTCACCGAGCGCAAGGTGATCCTCAAGCACGGGCTGCGCGCGAGCCTGACGCCGATCGTCACGATCTTCGGTCTCGACATCGCCCTGCTGGTCGGCGGCGCGATCATCACCGAGAGCGTGTTCAATATCCAGGGGCTCGGGTGGCTCGCGATCACGAGCGCGACGACCCAGGACCTGCCGACCGTGCTCGGGGTCGTCGTCGTCACCGCAGCCGCGGTCGCATTCATGAACCTCTTCGTCGACATCATCTATGCGTTCCTCGACCCACGGGTGAGGTACACGTAGTGGCGGCCACTTCGTCGAGCGATGTGCTGCTCGACGTTCGCGATCTGTCGGTCAGGTTCAACACGCGAGATGGGGTCGTTCAGGCGGTCTCGAACCTCTCGTTCACTGTCCGGCGCGGCGAGACGCTCGGCGTCGTCGGCGAGTCCGGGTCGGGGAAGAGCGTCACGAGCCTCGCGATCATGGGTCTTCTCAACCCCGCGACCGCCGTGATCACGGGCGAGATCCTCTTCGAGGGCCGCGACCTCCTGAAGCTGAAGCCCAACGAGCTGCGCCATATCCGCGGCCGCGACGTGTCGATGATCTTCCAGGATCCCTTCGCCTGTCTCCATCCGATGTACCGCGTCGGCGACCAGATCGCCGAGGCCGTCCTTGCCCACGAGAAGGTGGGGAAGAAGCAGGCCTGGAACCGCTCCGTCGAGCTGCTCGGCGCGGTCGGGATCCCGAACGCCGCGATCCGAGCGAAGGACTTCCCGCATCAGTTCTCGGGCGGCATGCGCCAGCGCGCGATGATCGCGATGGCGCTCGTCCACAACCCGGACGTGCTGATCGCCGACGAGCCGACGACTGCCCTCGACGTGACCGTCCAGGCGCAGATCATCGAGCTGATCGATCGTGTGAAGCGCGAGTTCGACGTCGGCGTGATCCTGATCACCCACGACCTCGGCGTCGTCGCCGAGACCGCGTCGCACGTGATGGTGATGTACGCCGGCCGCGTCATGGAGTACGGCACCGCCGGGGAGATCTTCACGATGTCGCAGCACCCGTACACGTGGGGGCTGCTCGAGTCGATGCCGTCGATCGAGAAGCGCCTCGACACGCTGCTCCCGATCGAGGGCTCGCCTCCGTCGATGCTCAACCCGCCGCCCGGCTGCCCCTTCAACCCCCGGTGCAGGTACAAGTTCGAGCCCTGCGACTCGAAGAAGCCGCCGCTCGTCCAGCTTCCCGGCGGCCATCTCGATGCCTGCCTGCTCTCGCCGGAGCGCAAGAACGAGATCTGGAAGACCCGGATCGCCGGCGAGGTCGAGGAGCGCGTATGACCTCTGGCGCATCGCCCGAGACCCGGTCCGGCGACGGCCCGCTCGTCGAGATCACGAACCTGACCAAGTGGTTTGCCGTCAAGCAGAGCGTCTTCGCGAGCGTCAAGGGCGTCGTCCACGCGGTCGAGGACGTGTCGCTGACCGTGAACCGGGGAGAGACGCTCGGCATCGTCGGTGAGTCCGGGTGCGGCAAGTCGACGACTGCGCGCCTGATGGTCAAGCTGCTCGAAGCGACCTCCGGGACGGTCAAGTTCGACGGCGAGGACATCACGAACTACTCGATGCGCCAGATGCGGCCCCTGCGGCGGCAGATGCAGATGATCTTCCAGGATCCCTACTCGTCGCTCAATCCGCGCAAGAGCGTCGGCCAGATCGTCGGGGAGCCGTTCATGATCCACAAGACGGAGAAGGACGCGCGAACGCGCGTCCAGGAGCTGCTCGCGCGCGTCGGGCTGAGCCCGGAGCACTACAACCGCTACCCGCACGAGTTCTCCGGCGGCCAGCGTCAGCGGATCGGCGTCGCGCGCGCGATCGCGCTTCAGCCGAAGCTGATCGTCTGCGACGAGCCGGTCTCTGCGCTCGACGTCTCGGTGCAGGCGCAGATCCTCAACCTGCTCAAGGATCTCCAGCGTGACTTCGATCTCACCTACGTCTTCATCTCGCACGACCTCTCGGTCATCCGGCAGGTCTCGGACCGGGTCGCCGTCATGTATCTCGGCCGCGTCGTCGAGCTCTCCGACTCGGAGCTGCTCTACGACCATCCGAGGCATCCCTACACCGCCGCGCTGCTTTCGGCGGTGCCGCGCCCGACGGTCGACGGAAACTCTGCCAAGAACCGGGTCGTGCTGACGGGCGACGTCCCGTCGCCGGTCAACCCGCCCGAGGCGTGTGTGTTCCATCCGCGCTGCCCGCGGTTCCAGGACGGCAAGTGCAACGTCGACCTGCCCGAGCTACGGACGTTCGAGCCGCATCACGAGGCGGCGTGCCACTTCCCGGTCGAGCGCTGGCCGCTGACCGCAGAGGAGCTCGCGCATCCATTCGCCGGCTCGACGCCGAAATAGGAATTTCCCTATTCCGGTAGATCGGCGCCTAACTACCGACGCCGTATACTCGTCTGAAGGGATAAATGACACGCTGGCGGCGAACAACGGCCTGCGAGCGGGCCTCACAGTGGATTTCCCTCGAACTCGACGGCGAACTCGGCCGGCTCGAGCAGGCCGCGCTTGCACGCCATCTCGGGCGGTGCGACCGATGTCGCGCCGTGAGTGCGGAGTTCCACGGGTTCACCGGGCTGATGCGCGCTGCCTCGCCGGTGGAGTCCGCTCGACCGGTTGAGATCCCGTCGCCGGCGAGATCGGCCCGCGGAACGACGCTCCGCGGGATGGCGATCGCTCTTGTCGCTGCCGTGGCGGTATTCGGCGCGTTCAGCGCCGTTCCCCGCTCGGGCGGGCATCCCCCGAGCTCCCTGAGCTTCGGGAACCGCCAGCAGCAGCGGGCGTACGTGAGGGAGCATCTGCGGATCGAGCCGACCTTCTACGACGCGGCCCCGCAGGTGTCGGCTCCCCCGTTCGCCGGGCGCGCGCTTCTATAGACTCTCCTTCTGGCAGGCGGCTTTACAGCGTTCCAGCCTTACCCAGCAACACTTTTGCCGCCGCCGTCAAGCCTCGATACCAGGAGAGACTAGATTGGCCAAGAACGGCAGCCCAGAGAACGGCGGCGGCGAGAACGTCGGCAGCCTGATCGAGATCAAAGGCGTCGTGGTCGACGCCGTGTTCCCCAACCGGCTTCCCTCGATCTACTCGGCGCTCCGCATCACGCGCCCGGAAGGCGGCGACCTGATCGCAGAGGTGCAGCAGCACCTCGGTGACGATCGCGTCCGCGCCGTCGCAATGGACTCGACCGACGGCATCGCTCGCGGCACCGCCGTGGTCGATACCGAAGCGCCGATCTCGGTTCCGGTCGGCGAGGTGACGCTGGGACGGGTCTGGAACGTTCTTGGCGAAGCGATCGACGGCAAGGAAGCTCTCCCTGCCGGGGCCGAGCGCTGGCCGATCCATCGCGACCCGCCCGCGTTCGACGAGCTGACGTCGAAGATCGAGGTCTTCGAGACCGGGATCAAGGTCGTCGACCTGATCGCGCCGTACGTGCGCGGCGGCAAGATCGGCCTCTTCGGTGGGGCCGGAGTCGGCAAGACCGTCCTCATTCAGGAGCTGATCGCGAACCTGGCCCGCGAGCACGGCGGCGTCTCGGTGTTCTCGGGCGTCGGCGAGCGCACGCGCGAAGGCAACGACCTCCTCCAGGAGATGGAGGAGTCGGGGGTTCTCCCGAAGGTCGCGCTCTGCTACGGCCAGATGAACGAGCCGCCAGGTGCGCGCCTGCGCGTCGGCCTGTCCGGCCTGACGATGGCGGAGTACTTCCGCGACCAGGGCCAGGACGTGCTGCTCTTCATCGACAACATCTTCCGCTTCGTCCAGGCCGGCTCCGAGGTCTCGGCGCTTCTCGGCCGCATGCCGAGCGCCGTCGGCTACCAGCCGACGCTCGCCACCGAGATGGGCCAGCTCCAGGAGCGCATCACCTCGACGAACAAGGGCTCCGTCACCTCGGTGCAGGCGATCTACGTACCCGCCGACGACCTGACCGACCCGGCTCCGGCCAACACGTTCGCCCACCTCGACTCGACGACCGTGCTCTCGCGGGCCCTGGTCGAGCAGGGCATCTACCCAGCCGTCGACCCGCTCGACTCCACCTCGCGCGCCCTCGGCCGCGGGATCGTCTCGGACGAGCACTACGACACCGCGACTCAGGTGCAGGAGATCCTCCAGCGCTACAAGGACCTCCAGGACATCATCGCGATCCTCGGCATCGAGGAGCTCTCGGACGAGGACCGTCTCACGGTGGCCCGCGCCCGCAAGGTGCAGCGGTTCCTCTCGCAGCCGTTCCACGTCGCCGAGGTCTTCACCGGCACGCCGGGCGAGTACGTCAAGCTCGAGGACACGGTGCGGGGCTTCCAGGAGATCATCCAGGGCAAGCACGACGACCTGCCCGAGCAGGCCTTCTACATGGTCGGGACGATCGAGGGCGCCGTCGAGCGGGGCAAGGCGCTCGCAGCCGCCTAGGTCACTCAGCGTGCCCGGCAGCGGAAAGCAGTTCGACCTCTCGCTCGTCACGCCCGACGGCGCGGCGTACGAGGGCAAGGTCGAGATGATCATCGTCCCCGGCCAGATCGGGGACATCGGCGTGCTCGCCCGCCACGCGCCGCTGATCGCGACGCTCAGGGCTGGATCGACCCGGATCCATCCCGGTGGCGGCGCCGACGTGATCGAGTTCGCGACCGGGCCAGGGTTCTTCCAGATGTTCGAGGACCGTGCGATCGGGCTCGTGGACGACGCTGTCGATGCCGCTCACGTCGACGACGACCGGGCCCGCGCTCAGCTCGAGGCCGCTCAGGCGGAGCTCCAGGCGATCGACAGCGGCGAGTCGACGGCGGACCGCTGGCAGGTCGAGCAGCGGATCAAGCACGCAGAGAACCAGCTCGCGGTCGCCGGCCGGTAAGACCGGCGTGAGAGCGGGGGCGCTCGTGCTGGTCCTGGCGGCAGCCGGGCTCGGCGTGGGCTCCGCGCTCGGCGCACAGCCTGCCTGGAGGGTCGCGGACACCCATCGGGCCGTCCAGATCGGGCTGAGCGCAAAGGACGCCGGCGCGGGATGGGGCGATGCTTCGGCAAAGCGGAGCCCGTTCGCGATCGATCTGGGCACGGTCGCGAGCTCGGCCTTGACCGTGGAGTGCTCGGGTCCCGTCCCCGCGACCAAGGCGGCCGTCGATCTCGAGGTCACCGGAGCATCGGAATCGGCCCTCGGCGGCACGGGCCGCACGATCGCCTCGGTCGTGATGATGTTCAAGACCTCGACGATCGCCCGGATGCAGATGCCGGATGGCTCGGCTGTCCGCGGCTTCCTGCCTTGCTTCTCCAGCGAGCTGCAAAAAGGGCTTCGGGACTGCCGCGAAGATCGAGCTCACCTCGCTCGTCCGGCGCCACGTCGTGACCGGCTCACCGGGCTCGGTCGCCATACGTCTCAGCGGGAAGCTGACGGTGGCGGGCGCGACCGAGCCCATCTTCGTCGACCTTGTCCTGCAGCAGGAGAGCCGGGGAGTGGTCGAGACGGCGTACTTCGGGATCCTCGATGCCGCCGTCGTCGCCGCTCGAGTCCCGCCTGTCACGGTTGCTCGAGAAGCGGCTCGCACGCTACGCCGCGTGATGCGCCTTCGCCCGAGCTCGCCCGGCGGCTCGTAGCCGCCGGGCGGGAGCGGAGATCGGGCTCAGAGCTACAGGCCACTCGTGAAGAAGAGCGAGCGTCCGACGGTCCGGCTCGAAGCGCCGGACTTGTCGACCGCGCGAAGCGTGGCCGTGAAGCGGCCCTGATGGTGGAACCGCGGGATCAGCTTCCAGTTGCGCGCATGCGTGCCGCACGGGACAGGCGCGACCGAGAAGCGCCGGACGTAGGCGAGCCTGCCCGGCATCGAATCGCGCTCGATCACGGTGACGGCCTTCGCGGAGTCGTCGCAGAGCGAGAACCGGGCGTAGATGCGCCCGCCGAGCCGCCGCAGGCCGACGAACTTGATCGTCGGGGCATGGTTGTGCTTGACGATCGGCGGCGTCGAATCGCTCGCGACGAGGCCGGTCGGGGCCGAGGTCGCGTTCGTGGAGCCCGACAGGTTGGTCGCGGTGACGACGACGCGCAGCGTGTTGCCGGCGTCGATCGACCTGACGCCGTAGACGCGGCCGGTGGCCCCGTCGACGCTCTGACAGGATGCGCCGTTGCGGTCGCAGCGCTGCCACTGGTAGTCGTAGCTCTTGACTCCGCCGGTCCAGGTGCCGTTCTGCGCCTGCAGCTCCTCGCCGACCTTCGCCGTGCCGGAGATCGTCGGTGCGGCGGTGTTGGTCGGGCCTGAGCGCGACGAGATGACGCCCGACGGCTGCGAGGTTGCCGATGCCGATCCATCCGCGTTCGTGGCGGTGACCGCGACGCGGAGCTGGTGATCGACGTCGCCTGCGACGACCGTGTAGGTCTTCGAGGTCGCCCCGACGATCGAGTTGCAGTTCGCGCCGGAGGCGTCGCACTGCTGCCACTGGTACGAGAAGCTCGTGGGCGTGTTGCCCCAGTTCCCGTTCAGGGCGGTCAGCGTCCTGCCCTCGCGCGTCTGCCCTGCGATCGTCGGCGGGGCGTTCGACTGCGGCGCGGCGGCAATTGTCGCCTGTGCCGCTGTCGCGGCGATGGTGGCGCCGATCAGCGCGGACCAGAGCAGGAAGCCTGCTCTCAGGCGGCCGAGCCGGCGCCGTCTTGCCTTCATGCTCGTCATGGCATCTCCATTTCGTCGTGGATTCCATGACGTCATTCCCCTCGCTCTCGATCGGCACGCGTCTACAGGGCATCCTTTACGCGCCGATAACCTGAGCCGGTAGATTGGTTCTGGTCTACCCGGGAGATTTGAACGGCAGCTTGGCGAACCGGGTCAACAACAATCGCCTAAAGAGCCGCGCGCGCTGATCTCGCTCGACACAGCTCGCCGTCCTCTTTAGGCACGAAAGGTGCGTTTTGGCGAAGCGAGACGTTGCAGCGGAGATCAGAGCGATCGCGAAGGAGCGGATCCTCGTGCTCGACGGTGCCTGGGGCACGCTGATCCACGGGGCCGATCTCGGCCCGGCGGACTACCGTGGCGCGCGCTTCGCCGATCACCCGGTCGACGTCACGCGCGACCCCGACATACTCAATCTGACCCGACCGGATTTCGTCGCGGACGTCCACGCGAAGTACTTCGCGGCCGGTGCCGACATCGCGACCACGAACACGTTCACCGCGACCTCGATCGGCCAGGCCGACTACGCGCTCGAGCCGTTCGTCTACGAGATGAACGTCGCCGGCGCGCGGATCGCGCGCGAGGTCGCCGGCGACAGGTTCGTCGCCGGCTCGGTCGGGCCGCTCAACGTGACGTTGTCGCTCAGCCCGCGGGTCGACGACCCGGGCTACCGCACGCACACGTTCGACCAGATCAAGGAGGCCTACGCAGAGCAGATGCTGGCGCTCGCCGAGGGAGGCGTGGATCTGCTGATGCTCGAGACGGTCTTCGACACGCTGAACGCCAAGGCTGCGATCGTCGCGGCGCGCGAGAGCGTGCCCGACCTGCCTCTCTGGATCTCGGCGACGATCGTCGACCGCTCGGGCCGGATGCTCTCCGGCCAGACGATCGAGGCGTTCTGGTCCTCGATCGAGCATGCCGAGCCGCTGATCGTCGGGATCAACTGCAGCCTGGGTGCGCACGAGATGAGGCCGTACGTCGCGGAGCTCGCGCACGTCGCGCCGTGCCTCCTCAGCGTGCACCCGAACGCGGGACTCCCGAACGCATTCGGCGGTTACGACGAGACGCCCGAGATCACGAGCAGCCTTCTGCGCGAGTTCGCCGAGGCCGGGTTCCTGAACGTTGCCGGCAGCTGCTGCGGCTCCGGCCCCGATCACACCGCGGCGATCGCGGGCGCGGTGAGGAGCCTCGCGCCGCGTCCGGTTCCGCCGGTGCGGCACGTGACGCACTGGAGCGGCCTCGAGACGTTCGAGATCGGTCCGGACACGGGCTTCGTCCTGATCGGCGAGCGGACGAACGTGACGGGCTCGTCGCGCTTCCGGGCGCTCGTCGAGTCGGGTGACTGGGTCGGCGCGGTGGAGGTCGCGCTCGAGCAGGTGCGCGGCGGCGCGAACGCCCTCGACGTGAACATGGACGCCGACCTGCTCGAAAGTGTCGAGGCGATGCGCACGTTCCTCGACGTGATCGCAACCGAGCCGGAGGTCGCGCGGATCCCGGTGATGGTCGACAGCTCCCGCTGGAGCGTGATCGAGGCCGGGCTGCAATCGATCCAGGGCAAGGGGATCGTCAACTCGATCAGCCTGAAGGAAGGCGAGGAGCCGTTCCTCGAGCAGGCGCGGCGGATTCGCGACTACGGCGCGAGCGTCGTCGTGATGGCGTTCGACGAGGAGGGCCAGGCGACCGACGTTGCCCGGCGCGTCGAGATCTGCGGTCGCGCGTACGACCTCCTGACGGCCGAGGGCTTCCCGCCCGAGGACCTGATCTTCGACCCGAACGTGCTGGCGGTGGCGACCGGGATCGAGGAGCACGACACCTACGCGCGCGACTTCCTCGAGGCGTTGCCGCGGATCAAGGAGCGCTGCCCCGGCTCGCGGACGAGCGGCGGCATCTCGAACCTGAGCTTCTCCTTCCGCGGCAACGACGCCCTGCGCGAGGCGATGCACGCCGTCTTCCTCTTCCACGCGATCCGCTCAGGCCTCGACATGGGGATCGTCAACGCGGGCCAGCTCGCGGTCTACGAGGACGTGGAGCCCGAGCTGCTCGAGCGGATCGAGGACGTGATCTTCGCCCGCCGACCCGATGCGACGGATCGCCTCGTCGAGATCGCGGAACGGGTCAAGGGCGACGGGGTCAAGCGCGAGCGCGACCTGGCCTGGCGCGAGGCGCCGGTCGAGGAGCGGCTCTCGCACGCGCTCGTTCACGGGATCGTCGACTTCATCGAGGTGGACACCGAGGAGGCGCGCCAGGCGCGGGAGCGGCCGCTCGACGTGATCGAGGGCCCGCTGATGGACGGGATGCGGATCGTCGGCGACCTCTTCGGGTCGGGCCGGATGTTCCTGCCGCAGGTCGTCAAGTCGGCGCGCGCGATGAAGCGCGCCGTGGCCTATCTCGAGCCGTACATGGAGGAGGAGAAGGCCGGCGGGTCGAGCCAGGGCAAGGTGCTGCTTGCGACGGTCAAGGGCGACGTCCACGACATCGGCAAGAACATCGTCGGGGTCGTTCTCGGCTGCAACAACTACGAGATCGTCGATCTCGGCGTGATGGTGCCGGCCGATCGGATCCTCGACACCGCCGAGGAGGAGGGTGCCGACATCATCGGGCTCTCGGGCCTGATCACGCCGTCGCTCGACCAGATGGTCGAGGTGGCGGCCGAGATGGAGCGTCGCGGAACCTCGACGCCGCTCCTGATCGGCGGCGCGACCACGTCGCGCCAGCACACGGCCGTCAGGATCGCGCCCGCGTACTCGCACGAGACGGTGCACGTGCTCGACGCGAGCCGGGTGGTGGATGTCGTCTCGGGCCTCCTCGACCCGAAGCGCCGCGGCGCCGTCGACGTGGAGAACCGCGACCTCCAGGAGCGGCTGCGCGAGCAGCATGCCGACAAGCTTCGCCGGCCTCTGCGGCCGCTCTCCCAGGCACGGGCCAACCGTCCGCAGCTCGACTACGACGACCTGCCCGCGCTGCCCTTCACCGGCCGCCGGATCGTCGAGCCCGAGCTCGCCCTGCTCGTTCCGTACATCGACTGGCAGTTCTTCTTCTACGCCTGGGAGCTGAAGGGGAAGTTCCCGGCGATCCTCGAGCGTCCCGAGGCGCGCGAGCTCTACGACGATGCGCTCGCACTGCTCGGGGAGATCGTTCGCGACGGCTCGTTGCAGGCGCGCGGCGTCTATGGGCTCTGGCCCGCGCACTCCGAGGGCGACGACGTCGTCATCGGCGGGACCCGCTTCAGCTTCCTGCGCCAGCAAGGAGTCTTCGACGGACGGCCGAACCACTGCCTCGCCGACTACGTGGCGAGCGCCGACGACTCGGCCGGCGCCTTCGCGGTGGCGATCCACGGAGCCGACGAGCTCTCCGCGGGCTTCGAGGCCGAGCACGACGACTACAAGTCGATCATCGTCAAGGCGCTCGCCGACCGGCTGGCCGAGGCCTTCGCCGAATGGCTGCACGAGCAGGCCCGGCACGAGTGGTACGCACCCGACGAGGAGCTCTCGGAGGAAGAGCGGCTTGCCGAGAAGTTCCGGGGCATCAGGCCCGCCTTCGGTTACCCGGCCTGCCCGGATCACAGCGAGAAAGGCAAGCTCTTCGAGCTGCTCGGAGCAGCGGAGACCGGGATCGAGCTGACGGAGAGCTACGCGATGGTGCCGGGTGCCGCAGTCAGCGGCATCTACCTCGCGCATCCGAAGTCCAGGTACTTCGCGGTCGGCCGGATCGGCCCCGATCAGCTGCAGGATTACGCGGCTCGTAAGGGGTTGTCCGTGGTACAAGTGGAGAAGTGGTTGCTGCAAAATCTCTCGTAGCAGCCGCGCTGATCGGTCTCACCTTCACCGCTTCTGCCCTCGCTGACGCACCTGCCGTCAAGATCACGAGCGCGGACCAGGCGAAGGCGGTTGCTGCGCTGCTGCACCGGACGGACTTCGGCGCCGGCTGGACTGGTGGGCCCGTGAAGACGACCCCGATCGCGCCTCCGAATTGCCCGGGCTTCGACCCGAAGGAGTCCGACTTCGTCGTCAGCGGCCACGCCGACGCGCGGTACGTCTCCCAGATGGCCGGCGTCGAGCTCGACCAGGACGTGATGGTGATGGACAGCGCCGCGTCGGTGATCGAGGATTTCAAGCGCTCGATCTCGCCGAAGCTCGCAGGCTGTCTCGAGCTTCAGCTCGAGAAGCTGCCGAACGTGACCTCGGCGCACGTGCTGCGGGTGCCGTTCCCACCGATCGGCTCGGTGACCGCCGTCTACCGCGCCATGATCAACGTGCGGAGCGGGAGCAAGCGCGGTACGTTGGTGAGCGACTATGTCTTCTTCGGCGACGGCCGCACGGAGTACGAGTTCACGGTGATCGCTCCGCCGGGAGCGCGCGACCAGCTGTCGCGGTTCGAGCTCCAGCTGGCGCAGATCCTGCTCCGCCGCGCACCGGCGGGGACGGCATGAGCATAGGCTCGCCAGGGCGGTGGGCTTTCGCCGTGGCTTTCCTTGCAGCCCTTGTCGTCGCTAGCGCCGCAGTTGCCGCCGACTCGACCGACCCGAAGGTGGAGATCTCTGCGGCCGACCAGAAGGCGGCAGCCGCCTCGGTGCTGCGGTTCTCCGATCTCGGAGCGGCATGGAGTGGGGGGCCGACGAAGCCGCAGAACCTGAAGATCCCGGTCTGCCCGGCCAACCAGCCGAACAACTCGGACCTCGTCATCACCGGTCACGCCGAGTCGCTGCTCGCGCTCGACAGCCAGGGCCTTCAGGTCGACTCGGACGTGCTCGTCCTCAAGAGCGCCGCCCAGGCCAAGAAGCTGCTTGGGCGGATGTTGAAGCCGACGCTCGGACAGTGCCTCGTCTACGACCTGCAGAAGTCGGGAGTCCTGGGCACGAGCTACACGATCGGCAAGCTCCAGCAGTTGCCCGCGCCGAAGGTGGGAGACAACGTGACGATCATCCGGATTCCCGTCATGGTCAAGTCCGGTGGCCAGAAGGTCGCCGTCGACGCCGACTACATCTTCGTGACGAAGGACCGGACCCAGTTCTTCGTCAACCTGATCTCGCCGTCGAATCTCGGCTCCGCGCTGACGAATCTCGAGAGCCACATCGCGAAGACCCTCGCTGCTCGCGGCCGGTAGGTCGGGTACCCTTGAGTTGCTGGCGCCTACGGGCGCCGGTTTCCTGAGATGAGGACCACGCTCAAGAGAGGTGTCGGCCGTGGTGCCGACCTCAACAACGGCACGAACGGGCACGCGGTCTTTCCGCCCGCGTCGGTCAGTTCCGTCAGCCGTTACCGCCAGCCCGAGCACAAGCGGACCGGGCTCGGCCTCTTCTCGCGGATCGTGCTCGGCGTGCTGCTCATCGTCCTCGCCGTCGGCCTGGCGGTCTCGGGCGCGGCGATGCTCTGGTACCACGAGACGGTCTCCGGGCTGCGCGCGCACTCGCAGGACGTGATCATCGCCTCCCACCAGCTCCACGTGAGCAGGCCGGGGCACGCGGCGATCGCGCTCGTGATCGGCTACGACGTGCGGAAGGGCAAGGAGTTCTCCGACGTCTCGCGGTCGGACACGGTGATGCTGATCCGGGCCGACCCGGTGACGAACACGATCTCGCTCCTCTCGATCCCGCGTGACCTCGGCGTCCCGATCTACTGCCCGAAGAACGGCAACGTCTCGCTCGGCGTGCAGAAGATCAACCAGGCCTACGCCGACTGCGAGGCGCCTGGGACCGTCGACACGGTGAGGCACCTGTCCGGGCTCCCGATCAACTACCTGATCACCGTCAACTTCCACGGCTTCCAGGAGATCGTCGACAAGATCGGCGGGATCTGGCTCGACGTCGACCGGCGCTACTTCCACGTCAACAACGGCACCGCCGCCGAGAACTACTCGAACATCAACCTGCAGCCCGGATACCAGCTCCTGAACGGCGCGCAGGCGCTCAGCTTCGTCCGCTACCGCCACACCGACGACGACTACCACCGGATCGCGCGCCAGCAGGAGTTCGTCCGCGCCCTCAAGCAGCAGTTCGCCCGCAACATGAGCTTCGGCCAGCTCCTGTCGTCCGTGCCGATCCTGACCAAGAACGTCGAGGTCGGCGGGAAGATCAGCGACCAGGCCGTGCTGAACTGGCTCGTATTCGCGGTCGGCTTGCCGGGCGGCCACTTCTTCCAGGACAAGATCGAGGGTGTGACCGGCGACAGCCAGACGAGCACCTCGACGGCGAATCTCCAGCAGGCGTTCAACTCGTTCACGCATCCGGACGTCGCGGTCTCGAAGGCGGCGAACGCCGCCGCGCTCAACCTGAAGGTCAAGAAGAAGAAGACGAGCGCCCCTCCGGCGTCGAAGACGACGGTGCTCGTGCTGAACGGCAACGGTGTCGCGGGATCGGCGGCAAGCGCCTCGAGCCAGCTCGGGCAGCGCGGCTACCTCACCGTCCTTCCGTCCGGGAACCTTTCGCCGAACGCCCCGACGCAGGGGTACTTCCACACCCAGATCTACTACGACAAACGCCAGAAGGGGTCGGAGGACGCGGCGAACTCGGTTGCCAAGCTGTTCGTTCCCTCGGACGTCCACCCGCTGCCCAAGGATCCGAAGCTGCGTCAGCTAGACCCGGGCGTGATGGTCATGGTCGTCGTGGGGGAGACCTTCCACGACCAGCTCGTGACTCAGCCGCCGCCGCCGCCGGTCCTGACGCACGAGGCACCGAGCGTTCGCAACGATCCGTCGGTGGGGCTCGGCCTGCTGAAGCCGATCGCGCACCAGGTGCCGTTCACGCTCGAGAACCCGACGGTGCTCGAGGCGGGCTCGTACCCCGACGACCAGTACGGCGACAACCCGCGGCGCCTCTACTGGATCGACAAGAAGCACCACCAGAAGGCCGTCCGGCTCGTCTTCAAGACCGGCGCCGGCGAGTACTGGGGGATCGAGGAGACGAACATGCCGAACCCGCCCGTGCTCGCCGACAAGAGCTTCCAGCGCGCGATCAAGGGCCGCGAGTTTCAGCTCTACTACAGCGGCTCGAAGTTGCAGATGGTCGTGCTTCGGGTTCACGACAAGAGCTACTGGGTTGTGAACACGCTCCTCGACTCGCTCTCGAACGAGACGATGCTCGCGATCGCGAAGGGCCTCAAACCGCTGCCTGCGGGCAAGTAGAGTCCGCCGCGCAATGGCCAGGGTAGGCATCTTCGGCGCCGGCTGGGTCGGTCTCGTCACCGGGGCGTGCTTCGCCGAGCTCGGCCACGAGGTTGTCGTCCGCGACGTCGTTCCGGAGAAGATCGAGGCGCTCCAGCTCGGCGAGGTGCCCTTCCACGAGGTGGACATCCCGGAGCTGCTCGCTGGGAACCGGGAGCGCCTGAGGTTTACGCTCGACTCGGCCGATCTCGCCGACTGCCGGTTCCTGTTCGTCTGCGTCGACACGCCCCCGACCAAGTCGGGCGACGCCGACCTCTCGCGCGTCTGGAGCGTCGTCGATCAGCTGCCCGAGCTGTCCGGACGCGCGATCCTCGTCATGAAGTCGACCGTTCCGGTCGGGACCGGCGAGAAGATCCGCCACGGCCTCGACGAGCGCGGCCTCCACGACATCGGCTACGTGTCGAACCCCGAGTTCCTGGCGGAGGGCACCGCGGTGCGCGATTTCATGCATCCGGACCGGATCGCGATCGGGGCGTTCGAGCCGGCCGACGGCGATGCCGTCGCCGAGCTCTATGCCAAGGTCGAGGGCCCGATCCTGCGCTACGGGGTTAACTCGGCCGAGATGATCAAGCTCGCGTCGAACGCCGCGCTGATGACGCGGATCTCGTTCATCAACGAGATCGCGAACGTCTGCGAGAAGACCGGGGCGGACGTCGTCGAGGTGGCCGAGGGGATCGGCTACGACAAGCGGCTCGGGCCGCACTTCCTGCGCGCCGGAATTGGCTACGGCGGCAGTTGTTTCCCCAAAGACTCACTGGCGTTGAAGCAGCTCGCGTCGAATTCCGGGTACCACTTCCAGCTACTCGCAGCGGTGATCGAGGTCAACGACCTCCAGAAGCGCCGGGTGATCGGCAAGCTCGAGGCGCATCTCGGCCCGCTGCGCGGGAAGAAGGTCGCTCTCCTCGGCCTCGCGTTCAAGCCGGACACCGACGACATGCGCGAGGCGCCGTCGATCGTGCTCGCGGGCCGGCTGATCGCCGAGGGCGCGGAGGTACGCGCGTGGGATCCGGTTGCCGACGGGGCGGCTCTGCCGCGAGGCGTCGAGATCGTCCCGACGGTCGCGGACGCGGTGCGCGGCGCCGACGCGGCGGTGATCGTGACGGAGTGGAAGGAGCTGAAGGGTCTCGCGAGCGCGGAGACGCACGCGGCGATGGCGAACCCGTTGATCGTCGACGGTCGGAACCTCCTCGATCCGAAGACGGTGCGCGAGGCCGGGTTCACGTACGAGGGAATCGGGCGCGCCAGCGCCCCAAACGGGAGCGGCTGAGCCATGGAGGCGATCATCCTTTGCGGCGGCAAGGCCGAGCGCCTCGGCGACGCGGCCGGTGGGCGGCCGAAGTCGCTCGTGGATGTCGCCGGCAAGCCGCTCGCTGCCTACCAGGTCGGGCGGCTCGCGAAGGCGGGCGTCGATCGCGTGATCATCTCCTGCGCCGCCGGGCAGGGCGAGGCGTTCGAAGGCGAGCTCGCGGGCCTCGGCCCGGAGATCGTCGCTGCCGAGGAGCCGGAGCGGCTCGGGCGCGGCGGCGGGATCAAGTTCGCCTCGAAGCTGCGGAAGGAGACCGGCGATGTGTTCGCGTTGAACGGCGACGAGCTCGTCGCGGTCGATTTCGAGGCGCTGCTCGCCCGTCACGGCGAGGCGGGAGGGGCCGCGACGGTGGCGGTAGCCCGCCCGAAGTCCCCGTTCGGCGTGGTGGATCTCGGAGACGGAGACGTGGTCGAGGGTTTCAGCGAGGGCGGCGCGATCCCCTACTGGGTCAGCTGCGGCATCTACGTCCTGTCCGAGGAGGCGCTCGACCGCTTTCCCGAGCAGGGCGACCACGAGTCGACGACGTTTCCGGAGCTCGTCTCCGAGCGCCGGCTCTTTGCCTACCGCCACGATGGGCTCTGGCTGACCGTGAACACCCCGAAGGAGCTCCGCACCGCAGGCGACCACGTCGCCGCGCATCCGGAGTGGCTGACGTGACCGTCGACCTCGGCGCGCTCGGCCCCTGGGGCTTCGACGTCCGCCGGGTCGACAAGCCGTGGGGCCACGAGCTGATCTGGGCGTTGAGCGACGTGTACTGCGGGAAGGTGCTGTTCGTGACGGCCGGCCACTCTCTCTCGCTGCAGTACCACGAGCAGAAGGACGAGTCGTGGCTGATCCAGTCCGGCCTCGCGAGGATCGAGCTCGGCGCGGTCGGCGAGCCGATGGTCGAGGAGACGGTCGGCCCGGGCGCGGCGTTCCGTTACCGCCCGGGAACCGTGCACCGGATCACCGCGGTCGAGGACACGACGATCCTCGAGGTCTCGACCCCGCATCTCGACGACGTCGTCCGCCTTCAGGACGACTACGGGCGCGAAGGAACCTCCGCTCCGTAGAGGATGGCCGAGACGCCCGCGATCGAGACGTCTGGGCTCTCCAAGACCTACGGCAACTCGGTTCGTGCACTCTTCGGGCTCGATCTCCGCGTCGAGCGCGGAGAGGTCTTCGGTTTTCTCGGCCCGAACGGCGCGGGCAAGAGCACCACGATCCGCCTCCTGCTCGACCTGATCCGGCCGACCTCGGGAAGCGCAGCGCTGCTCGGGCTCGACGCGCAGCGCAGCCCGGTCGAGGCCCGCGCGCAGGTCGGGTATCTGCCCGGAGACCTCAGGCTTCTCGATCGTCTCACCGGCCGCGCACAGCTCGACTCGCTCGTGCGCTTGCGCGGCGGCGAGGCGCCGCTCCGCGACGAGCTCTGCGAGCGGTTCGGCGCGGTGCTCGACCGCCCGATTCGTGAGCTCTCGAAGGGCAACCGCCAGAAGCTCGGGCTCGTCCAGGCATTCATGCACAGGCCGCCGCTGCTGATCCTCGACGAGCCGACCAGCGGGCTCGACCCGCTGCTTCAGGAGGAGTTTCGGGGTCTCGTGCGCCAGACGGCGGCCGAGGGCAGAACGGTCTTCCTCTCCTCCCACTCGCTCGACGAGGTGCAGCACTCGGCCGACCGCGTCGGGATCATCCGCGCCGGAGAGCTGATCGGCGTCGATCGGGTCGCCGAGCTGCGCGAGCGGGCGCTCCGGCATGTCACGATCCTCTTCTCGGGCCCCGGCAGCGGCACGGCCTTCGCGTCGATCGTGGGAGTTCGTGTTCAGGAGCAGGCCGCCGGGCGGATCGCGCTGACCGCTCCGGAGAGCGCCATGGATGCCGTCGTCAAGGCCGCTGCCGCGCTGCAGGTCGTCGACCTGGTCTCCGCGCCCGCCGATCTCGAGGAGATCTTTCTCGAGGCCTACCGTGGAGCCGACGATGGCGGTTGAGCTGCTCCGGCGTGGCGTCGTCGACCGCCTTCGCTCGCTTGCCTTCTGGTGTGCCGGCGTGGCCGGCTACATCGTGCTCGTCTCCGCGATCTTCCCGTCGCTAAAGGGCTCCGCCGATCTCGACAAGCTGCTCAAGGACTACCCCGACGCGCTCAAGCAGCTGCTCGGCATCTCGGGCAGCGGCTCGCTCAGCTCAGGCGCCGGGTTCCTCGACGCCGAGCTGTTCGGCCTGATGCTCCCGATCCTCATCATCGTCATGGCAGTCGCGGGCGGGGCCGGCCTGTTTGCCGGCGAGGAGGATGCCGGCCGCCTCGAGCTGATCCTCTCCTACCCGGTCAGCCGCGCCGCTGCCGTCCTGGCGAAGGGAGGGGCTGTCGCCCTGGAGGTTGTCGCACTCGCCGTCGCCGCCGGCATCGCAATCGCCGTCGTCGATCCGATCTTCGGGCTCGATCTCTCCTTCCGCCACCTCGTGGGCGCCATCGTCGAGCTCGCGCTGATCGGCCTCTTCTACGGCTGGCTGGCGCTCGCCGTGGGTGCGGCGACCGGTAATCGCGCCGTGGCTCTCGGTGCCGCCGCCGGCTTTGCCGTCGCCGGTTACCTCGTCTCGGGCCTCCACACCCTCGCCGACTGGCTCGACCCGTTCAGGTTCCTGTCGGCCTTCTGGTGGCTCGGAGCCTCACCGCTCGAGAACGGCATCGACGGCTGGGGCGCCCTTGTCGTAGGCGCTGCCTCCGTTGTCGTGCTCGGTGCCGGCGCGTTCCTCGTGACCCGGAGAGACCTCCAGGTGCCGTGAGGGCCTGAAACCGGCACAGACACGTCACACCTTCCCCGGTACCGTTTCAGAAGGGCGCTTGCTCCCCCGTGCCGGGGGTGCGCTCGTGGGGCGTGAATCCGGCGCGGACCGACCCTTTTTCGTGGCGAGCGACCTTGACATGCTTGTGGTAAGGTTCGCCCCATGGAGGCACTGACCGTTGGAGAGGCCGCGAAGCGGAGCGGCTGGTCGCCGCGGATGCTCCGGTATCTGGAACAGGACGGGCTCGTCGTCCCCGGGCGGACTGCTGCGGGGTATCGGGTCTACGGTCTCGCGGAGCTCAACCGGCTCCGTAGCCTTCGAGAGCTTCGAGATGTCCACGGAGTCGGTCTCGACGAGCTCGCGTTCGCCGCGCGCCTGGCGCACGAGCCCGAACTGCGCAAGGCGGTCGACGGCTGGCTTGCGGCCGGCGACGACAGCGGTTCCTGGATCGACTGGGAGCAGCGCAAGCACGAGCGGCTCCTTGCCGCATGAATGACCCCATCTAGACTGGCCCACCAAGGAGGAACCGAATGGCGACGACGCAACGCTACGACGTAAAGGATCTCTCGCTCGCACCCGAGGGGCTGCGGCGCATCATGTGGGCAGACCGGCAGATGCCGGTGCTGACCGCGATCCGCGAGCGCTTCGAGGCCGAGCAGCCGCTCGCCGGCTACCGCGTCTCCGCGTGCCTGCACGTGACCACGGAGACCGCGAACCTGATGCGCACCCTCAAGGCCGGCGGAGCCGACGTCGTGCTGTGCGCGTCGAACCCGCTCTCGACCCAGGACGATGCCGCTGCCGCGCTCGTGAAGGAGTTCGACATCTCGGTGTTCGCGATCAAGGGCGAGGACAACGACACCTACTACCAGCACATCGAGGCCGCGGTCGACCACAAGCCGCAGCTGACGATGGACGACGGCGCAGACGTGATCAGCGTGCTCCACACAGCCCGCCGCGAGCAGCTCGGCGACATCATCGCCGGGATGGAGGAGACGACCACGGGCGTGATCCGGCTGAAGGCGATGGAGGCCGACGGTGCCCTCGCGTTCCCGGTGATCGCGGTGAACGATGCGCGCACGAAGCATTTCTTCGACAACCGGTACGGCACGGGCCAGTCGACGATCGACGGGATCATCCGCGCGACCAACGTCCTGCTCGCCGGAAAGCGCTTCGTCGTAGCCGGCTACGGCTGGGTCGGACGCGGCGTCGCGATGCGCGCCAAGGGACTCGGCTCGCACGTGATCGTCACCGAGGTCGACCCGATGCGCGCGCTCGAGGCGCTGATGGACGGCTACGAGGTGATGCCGATGGAGGAGGCCGCCGCGATCGGCGACATCTTCTGCACCGCGACCGGCGACAAGCACGTGATCGCGGAAGAGCACATGCGCGCGATGAAGGACGGCACGATCATCTGCAACACGGGCCACTTCAACGTCGAGATCGATCTCCCGGCCCTGCGCTCACTCGCCGTCGAGACGCGCGAGGCACGCCAGTTCGTCGAGGAGTTCACGCTCGAGGATGGGCGCCGCCTCTACCTGCTCGCCGAAGGCCGTCTCGTCAACATCTCGGCGGCCGAGGGCCACCCGGCGATCGTCATGGACATGTCGTTCGCGAACCAGGCCCTCTCGACCGAGTACGCGGTGCAGCACGCCGCGACGCTCGAGCGCCGCGTCTATCCCGTGCCGCGGGAGATCGACGAGGAGATCGCCCGGCTGAAGCTCGGCACGATGGGCGTCGAGATCGATCAGCTCACCGAGGAGCAGGCGAAGTACCTGGCTTCGTGGGACGAAGGCACGTGATCGGGGCCGCCGTCCTCGTGACGGCGGTTGTAGTTGTGTCGACGGCGGCCGCGACCCTCAGCTGGCGTACTGTCGGCGATGGGGCGGCCGCCGGCCCGACCGTCAACACGGCGGTCGGTTACGTCGCGGCGAGCCGGTCGGCGGCGCTCGCCGCGTTCGGGAGCCGTCTGACCGCCCCGGCGCGTGCGAGCCTCGCCAAGGTCGACTTCGCCCACAACCTGCTCGTCGCGGTCTTCGGCGAGTACGGCTGCAACGACGCGAACGTCGTCACGACGGCGGTGACGAGGCACGGCGCGACGCTGACCGTCAGGCTTGTCCCGAGACCACCCGCCGCGGGAACCGTGACGTGCCAGGCGCTCTTTCCCACCTACCGGTTCCTGGCCGTCCCGCGCTCGGCGCTCGTCGCGCCGCTACCGACACGGGCCGTGGTCGACTTTGCTTGAGCCGGAGCGGATTCTCCGCCTGGAGGACGATCGCGTGGTCTTCCTCGATCAGCGGAAGCTGCCCCTCGAGGAGGTCGACTTCGAGTGTCGCTCCTCGGCCGAGGTCGCTGATGCGATCCGGACGATGGTCGTGCGCGGCGCACCTGCGATCGGCATCGCAGCGGCCTATGGGATGGCGCTTGCCGCCGCACGCGGCGAGGATCTCGAGGCAGCCGATGCCGTCCTGCGCGAGTCCCGGCCGACCGCCGTCAACCTCGCCTGGGCGCTCGATGAGATGCGCGCCGACCCGAGCCCGGAGCACGCTCGTACGATTCACCGCGACGAGGTGGCTCGCTGCCGGGCGATGGCAGCGCATTCCGCCGGTCTCCTGGAGCCGGGCACCCGGGCTCTGACGCACTGCAACGCCGGCGGCCTCGCAACCGGCGGCTATGGAAGCGCTGTCGGCGCTCTGCTTGCGGCCTGGGAGCGCGACCTGCTCGTCCACGTCTGGGTCGACGAGACGCGACCGTTGCTTCAGGGAGCGCGTCTCACGGCTTGGGAGCTCGAGACAGCGGGTATCCCACATGCAGTGATCGCGGATTCTGCATCGGCCTCGCTCATGGCAGCAGGCGAGGTCGACGTGATCTTCACGGGGGCCGATCGGATCGCGGCAAACGGCGACACGGCGAACAAGATCGGCACGTACGGTCTTGCGGTGCTCGCCGCCCACCACGAGATCCCGTTCTACATCGTCGCGCCGAGCTCGACCGTCGACCATTCGGCGCTCGACGGAGACGCGATCCCGATCGAGGAGCGCGACCCGGCCGAGGTGACCGCGCGTTTCCCCGCACGCAACCCCGCGTTCGACGTCACACCGTCGTCGCTCATCACCGCGATCGTCACGGAGCACGGAGCTCACCGGGCGCCCTACCTCGAATCTCTCGCGAACGCGGTGGTCGCGGCGTGAAGGCGCTGTTGCTGGCCGCCGGCTACGCGACTCGCCTGCGCCCGCTGACCGACGAGATCGCGAAGCCGCTCCTGCCGGTGGGCGGGCGCCCGATGATCGACTGGATCCTCGACAGCGTCCGTGCGTCCGGTGCGGTGGAGGAGGTGCACGTCGTCACGAACTCGGCCTACGCCGCAGGGTTCGCACGGTGGGGCGCCGAGCACGGCGTTCGAGTCCACGACGACGGTACGAGCACCAACGACGACCGCCTCGGCGCGCTTGGCGACATCCGGTTCGCGATGCGCGAGGGCGGCCTCGGCGAAGACGGTTTGCTCGTGATCGCGGCCGACAACCTCTTCGAGTTCCCGCTGGCCGACTACATCGCGTTCTGGCGTGCGAAGGGCGGCAGCGCGATTGCGGTGCACAAGCTCGCCGATCCGAGCCTGGCTTCGCTCTACGGCGTCGTCGAGCTCGACGCGGACGACCGGATCGCCGGGATGGAGGAGAAGCCGGACCATCCGCGCAGCGACCTCGTCTCGACGGCTACCTACCTCTTCTCGGAAGAGCATCTGGGCCTGTTCGACCGCTATTTCGACGAGGGCAACCCGCCCGACCCGCCCGGGCGGTTCGTGACCTGGCTCGCCGAGCGCAATCCTGTCTTCGGTTATCGCTTCAGCGAGGCCTGGCTCGACATAGGCGATCCGGCCCAGCTGCTCGACGCGGACAACCTCTACCGCGCAGCAGCCGGGCTGCCTGCCCGCAAGGAGTACTCGCCCGACTGATTCGGTTGCGCCTGTGGAAGAACCGGCACAAAGCCGGCACAGACACGTGACACATTCCGGCCTACCGTAGGTCGGGTGGCCCCTCGATCTCCTCTTTCCCTCGCGCTGCGTCTCCTGTGGCGAGCCGGGCCCGCTCTTCTGCGACACCTGCCGGAGCCTGCTCCGGCCGATCCCTGCTCCTCTTTGCGCGCGCTGCGGCGCGCCGACGGAGTGGCCCGTCCAACGTTGCCGCGAGTGCGCCGGGAGGCGGATCGCATTCGCCTCAGCTCGCGCGGCGTACGCCTATGCGGGCCCGGCGCGGCCGTTTCTGCGGCGGTGGAAAGAGGGCGGTCTCCGCCCGCTCGCGCCCCTCGCTGCCGAGCTCGTCGCCGCACGCGTGCCTCGGCCGACAGCTGACGTCATCACGTATATCCCGCCCGACGGCGACCGGAGCCTGCGGCGCGGCCACCATCCGGCAGAGGGGCTGGCCCGCGCGCTCGGGCGGCGGTGGGAGATCGAGGTCGCTCCTCTCCTCACGCGGACGCGACGAGTCTCGCGCCAGACCGGGCTGCCGCTCGTCGAGCGACGCCGAAACGTGAGGGGTGCCTTCGCGGCCACGCGGCCGGTTCGCGGGACGGTCGTGCTCGTCGACGACGTCTACACGACCGGCGCCACCGCCGGGGCTGCCGCCACGGCGCTCAGGCGGGCCGGAGCCGCCAGGATCGAGGTGCTCTCCCTGGCCCGTGCCGT
This sequence comes from uncultured Actinomycetota bacterium, assembly GCA_963762215.1. Taxonomy (GTDB): domain Bacteria; phylum Actinomycetota; class Thermoleophilia; order Gaiellales; family Gaiellaceae; genus PALSA-600. Next base: position 513,911 of record CAVXKB010000007.1, on the reverse strand, counting down.
GCGCTAACCTCGAATTACGGTTTGAATAGACCGTTCTTGCGAACGAGGAGGTGGATCGTGCGTGTGCAGATGAAGGCACGGAATTTCGATCTCAGCCCGGAGATTCGCGACTATGCGGAGGCGAAGCTGTCGCGGCTCTCGAAGCAGCTCGCCGAGGGAACCACCGTCGAGGTCGAGCTCGCCGAGGAGACGAAGCACGCACAGCACACCGTCGCGGCAACGGTATTCGCCAAGGGCTCGACGCTGCGCGCGACCGAGTCCACATCGGACATGCGCGCCTCGATCGACAAGGTGGTCGCCGACCTCGAGCGCCAGGTCGTCACCTACCGCGAGAAGCGTCGCCTCGAACGACGCCGGCGGACAGAGCACCACGGCGTTTGAGCCTGTTTCGGCGAAGCGAGCCGCTGCACGTCCAGCTCGCGCGCGAGGGCGGCCTCGACGTCGTCGGCGACGCTGACAGCACGCCTCCGCCTCCTTGGGACGCAGCGGGCATCCACGGAAACCATCGCGCACGCGGCTGGGACGCCGTGACGACCGTCGACGCGCCGGAGCTCGGCGGCGACCGGGCGATGTTCGTCTCGCTGGCGGGCGGCCGCCGCGTGCTGCTCGACGGTGACACCGACGTCGAGCCGCTCGCCGTCGCGATCGACCGCGAGCTTCCGGCCCCTTATCGGGCCGAGGCCGTGCGGCGCAAGGGCACGCTCTGGGCGATCGGCGGCTGGAAGATCGAGACCGTGACGCTTCCAGGCACCGTGGGCGAGGAGATCGAGCTCTCGAGCCACGAGGGCGAGCGGACGCTCGTCGTCGACGGCGAGCACGTCTTCGGCTCGATCCCTGCGCTCGAGCGTCCCGAGCACGTCGTCCGGGCCCGGCGGATCGTCGACGACGTCTGGGAGGTCGAGGTTCACCCACTCTGAGCGTCGCGCCCCGGTGGTGAGGCCCGGGCCAGTGGATACCCTGTGATTGATGTCCGGCACTGACGGTTTCGACAAGTTCCTCCGTTTCGGCGGCGAAGGGCGGCGGATCAAGCGGCTTGCGCAGCAGGCGGCATTCATCACGTCGCTCGAACCGCAGTTCCGTGAGCTCTCCGACGACGAGCTTCGCGCCAAGACCGCCGAGTTCCGCGAGCGGCTCACGAACGGGGAGGAGCTGGACAACCTGCTCTTCGAGGCCTTCGCAGCGGTGCGCGAGGCGCGCCTCCGCGAGTCCGACCAGCGGATGTTCGACGTCCAGCTGATGGGCGGGATCGTCCTCCACGAGGGCGACGTCGCCGAGATGAAGACCGGTGAGGGCAAGACGTTCGTCGCGAGCCTCGCGCTGTACCTGAACGCGTTGCCGACGGTCGAGACCCACGATGGCCGCACCCTCGGCCAGGGCGTCCACCTCGTCACCGTCAACGACTACCTCGCCCGCCGCGACGCCGAATGGAACCGCGGCGTCTACGAGCGGCTCGGAATGACCGTCGCGCACATCGAGTCGATGATGGATCCCGAGGCCCATCGGCTCGCCTACGAGGCCGACATCACCTACGGCACGAACTCCGAGTTCGGGTTCGACTACCTGCGCGACAACATGGCGGTCTCGCTCGAGGGCACCGTCCAGCGCGGGCACCGCTACGCGATCGTCGACGAGGTCGACTCGATCCTGATCGACGAGGCGCGGACACCGCTGATCATCTCCGGCGAGCCGACCACAGCGGCCAAGGCCTTCTACGACATGGCTCGAGTCGCGCGCACGATGAGCGGAGTCCAGTCGAAGGGCTCGAAGGTCGAGGACGCCGAGCTCTCGCAGCAGTACGACTACCTCTTCGACGAGAAGCACAAGAACGTCTCGCCGACCGAGTCGGGGATCGAGAAGGTCGAGCGCGCCCTCAAGATCGAGAACCTCTACTCACCCGACAACGTCCAGCTCGTCAACCACGTCCACCAGGCTCTCAAGGCGGAGGCGCTCTTCAAGCGCGACGTCGACTACGTCGTCCAGGACGGAGAGGTGAAGATCGTCGACGAGTTCACCGGGCGGATCATGGAAGGGCGCCGCTGGTCGGAAGGGCTCCACCAGGCCGTCGAGGCCAAGGAGAACGTCCCGATCCAGGAGGAGCACCAGACGCTCGCCACGATCACGCTGCAGAACTACTTCCGGCTCTACGACAAGCTCGGCGGCATGACCGGCACCGCGAAGACCGAGGAGAAGGAGTTCGTCGAGATCTACGGCCTCGACGTCGTCCCGATCCCGACGAACGTCGACGTCGCGCGCATGGACAAGAACGACCTGATCTTCAAGACGATCGAGGCCAAGTTCAACGCCGTGATCGCCGACATCAAGGAGCGGAACGAGAAGGGGCAGCCGGTACTCGTCGGCACGATCGCCGTCGAGACCTCCGAGCTCCTCTCCGAGCTGCTCAAGCGCCAGGGCATCAAGCACGAGGTGCTGAACGCGAAGGAGCACGCGCGCGAGGCCGAGATCATCGTCGACGCAGGCCGCAAGGGCGCCGTCACGATCGCGACGAACATGGCCGGCCGCGGCGTCGACATCAAGATCGACGACGAGGTGCGTGGGCTCGGAGGGCTCTACGTCCTCGGCACAGAGCGCCACGAGGCGCGCCGGATCGACAACCAGCTCCGCGGGCGCTCGGGCCGCCAGGGCGACCCGGGCGAGACCCGGTTCTATCTCTCGGGCCAGGACGACCTGGTGCGCCTGTTCGCAGGCGATCGGCTCTTCAACATCATGGAGAAGTTCAAGCTCCCCGACGACCAGCCCATGGATCAGAAGATCCTGACGAACCAGATCGAGAACGCGCAGAAGAAGGTCGAGGAGCAGAACTTCGTCCAGCGCAAGAACGTCCTCAAGTACGACGACGTGATGAACGTCCAGCGCATGGTGATCTACGAGCAGCGCCGCGCAGTCCTCGAGGGACAGGACCTCTCGGAGGAGATCAAGGAGATCTGGCTGCCCGAGGTGATCGCCGGCGTCGTCGGGGCCTACACCGAGAGCGAGGTCGAGGCCGACTGGGATCTCGGAGAGCTCGTGAACGCGATGGAGGCGCTCTACGGCACCGGCGTGACCGCCGAGGAGCTGGTCGGGCTCGATCGCGAGTCGATCATCACCGAGTTCCTCGACGACGCCTCGGAGGCCTACGTCGAGCGCGAGAAGGAGATCGAGGGGATGCAGGAAGGGCTGATGCGCGACCTCGAGCGCTTCATCGTGCTCCAGGTCGTCGACATCCGCTGGCGCGAGCACCTCGAGAACATGGACTACATGCGCGAGGGCATCCACCTCCGCGGCATGGCCCAGAAGGATCCGCTCGTCGAGTACCGCAACGAGGGGCACGTGATGTTCCTCGAGCTGAACCGGGCGATCCGCGAGGAGGTCGTAGCGCTGCTCTTCCACGCGCAGATCACCCCTGGGGACGCGAACGGTCAGCTCCCGCAGCAGCAGGAGACGAACGGGAACCGCACCTACGAGCAGTTCGACCCGAACGCCGGCGGCGCCTACGGCCTGCCGGCCCCGAACGGCGACGCGATCCCGACGAACGGCGGCGGCGTCGCTACTCCCGTCCCGGTTGTCAAGTCCGAGAACGAGAGCATCGGCCGCAACGACCCCTGCTGGTGCGGCTCGGGCAAGAAGTACAAGCGCTGCCACGGCGCCTGACCCTCGCCGCCATGTCCCGAGCAGCCCTTGCCGTGCCGGGGCGTGTCCGGTGCCAGGTTATCGAAACGAAACTGTGACGTCCGACGCGTTTCCCCTGCTCACGGGCGGTTTCCTAGGTGCCAGGTACACGCTGTTTCGGCCTGGCATGGTGCGCCGGGTACCATCGTCCGGCCATGGCTGACCAGGAGACACCGCTCTCGGAGCAACTCGAAGGGATCAGGGCCCAGCTCGACTGGGTCCGTGATTACCTTTGACCCGGCTCGCCTGACTGAGCGCCGCGCCGCGCTCGAAGCCGAGATGAACACGCCCGGGTTCTGGGACGACCAGGCCCGGGCCCAGAAGACCAGCACCGAGCACGCGCGCGTCGCGAAAGCGCATCGAGACCTACGACAAGCTCGTGCGCGAGTACGAGGACGCACGTGATCTCTTCGAGATGGATCCGTCGATGTCCGGCGAGATCGAGGCTGCGATCCGGCCGCTCCATCGCGAGCTCGAGCGGCTCGAGGAGGCAGCCCTCTTCAACGGCGACTACGACACCGGAGACGCCGTCGTGACGCTCCAGTCGGGCACCGGCGGCACCGACGCGCAGGACTGGACGGAGATGATGCTGCGGATGTACGAGCGCTGGGGCAGCGAGCGCGGCTTCAAGATCGACCTGCTCGAGGCAAGCCCGGGGGAGGAGGCAGGCCTCAAGAGCTCCACCTTCACGATCGAGGGCGAGAACGCCTACGGGGTGCTCAAGGCCGAGCGCGGCAAGCACCGGCTCGTGCGCCTCTCGCCGTTCGACTCCGCCCACCGCCGGCAGACCTCGTTCGCGACCGTGATCGTCGCGCCGCTCCTGCCCGACGACGCCGAGGTCGAGATCGACGAAGGCGACCTGAAGATCGACACCTACCGTGCCCAGGGCGCCGGCGGCCAGCACGTGAACAAGACCGACAGCGCCGTCCGGATAACGCATCTGCCGAGCGGAATCGTCGTCCAGTGCCAGAACGAGCGCTCGCAGTCGGCCAACAAACAGACCGCGATGCGCGTCCTAAAGGCGCGACTCGTCGAGAAGCTCGAGGAGGAGCGCGAGGCGAAGATGGCGAAGGAACGGGGCGGAGCTGCCGACACAGGCTTCGGCGGCGAGTGGATTCGCAGCTATGTCCTCCATCCCTACCAGCAGGTCAAAGACGCGAGAACCGGCTACGAGACAGGAAATGCCCAAGGTGTGCTCGATGGAAACCTCGATCCCTTCATCCATTCCTACCTTCTCGCGAAGGCAGCAAATCAGCTCGGGTAGCTCCGTCCGTTATGCTTATAGGCGCCCCCTTGCGAGACTCCAGAAGCGGGCGCCGCGGTGAGTGAGGCGCCAACTCGTATCGAATTGGACGATCGAGACCTCATACCCAGCGAGACCTCAACTGCTGTAGCGGAGCCCCCGCAGGACACGTCGCGCGGGCCCGGCAGCGGCAGCTCGATGATCGTCTTCGAGAGCGTCACGAAGGTTTACGAGCCTGATGTCGTCGCTCTCAACGACGTCACGTTCCACATCGACAAGGGCGAGTTCGTGTTCGTCGTCGGCGCGTCGGGCTCGGGCAAGTCGACGCTCGTGCGCCTGCTCCTGAAGGAGCTCGAGGCGACGAGCGGCAAGATCGTCGTCGGCGGCCGCGACCTGACGAGGCTCAAGCGCAGCAAGGTGCCGATGCTCCGGCGCAACATAGGCTGCGTATTCCAGGACTTCAAGCTGCTGCCCACCCGCACGGCGGCCGAGAACGTCGCCTACGCGCTCAAGGTTCAGGGCGAGGGCAGAAGCGCGATCCGCAAGAAGGTGCCCGAGGTGCTCGCGATGGTGGGCCTCTCGCACCGGATGAACTCGACCCCGAGCGAGCTCTCGGGCGGCGAGCAGCAGCGCGTGTCGATCGCCAGGGCGTTCGTCAACCATCCCCCTCTGCTGGTTTGCGACGAGCCGACCGGCAACCTCGACCCGGACACCTCCGTCGGGATCATGCAGCTCCTCTACCGGATCAACATGTCGGGCACGACCATCCTGATGGTCACGCACGACCGCGAGATGGTCGACAAGATGCGCAAGCGCGTGATCCAGCTCGAAGACGGGCGCCTCGCCCGCGACGAGCGCCGCGGGGGCTACACGGGCGAATGAGGCTGCGGCTTCTCTTCTCCGAGGCCTGGCGCAGCCTCGGCGCCAACGTCTCGACGACCTTCGCAGCGGTGATGACCGTGCTGATCGGCATGTTCCTGCTCGGTCTCCTGATCGCGCTCGGAACCTGGACCGTCTCCTGGTCGAACCACGTCAAGCACGAGCTCGTCGTGAAGATCGACATGAACACGAACTCCGACAAGGGTGGCGAGGCGACCCACGCGCAGGAGAACAACGTCGCGCGGGCGCTCCAGAGCAACCCGCTCGTCGGCTCGTTCAAGTTCATCCCGAAGGCGCAGGCCTACAAGCAGATGCTGAAGACCGAGGGCGCTCTCCTGAAGACGCTCCCGTTCAACCCGTTCCCGGACACGTTCATCGTCACGCCGAAGAAGGCGGAGGACCTGAATGCGCTCTACAAGAGCCTGCATCCGGTCGCGCCGGGCGTGAAAGAGGTGATCCACGACACCCGGGACTCGAACCGCATCCTCCATTTCGCTCACTGGGTCGAGGCGATCTTCGCGATCGCAGTGGCGATCCTGCTCACCTCGGCCGCGCTCCTGATCGCGAACACGATCCGGCTCTCGATCTTCTCGCGTCGGCGTGAGATCGAGGTGATGAAGCTCGTCGGCGCCACCAACTGGTTCGTTCGCGGCCCGTTCATGATCGAAGGTCTCCTCACCGGCTTCGCCGGCGCCCTCGGAGCCGTGTTACTGCTGATCATCGGCAAGGAGGTCGCGTTGCCCGCGATCCTTCACAACGCGCTCTCGACTGCATCCGACGTGCACGCTCTCGCCTTCCCGCTGACAGCCCTGATCCTGCTCGGGATCGGCCTCGGCCTCGGTGCCCTTGGCTCCGGGGTCACGCTCAGGCGATTCTTGCGAGTCTAGCGCCGCTCATTCGGTTCGGGGGGTGGGCGTTTCTTCCGGCTGGAGCGGTGTTCTTGGCGAGCGCGCTGCCGAAGCCCGCCGCCATGCGGTAGCGAACCCGTAGCCTCGCGGGATGGCCGGCGTCGACGACAGAAAGCGCCTCGTCGTCGAGATCTCCCGCCGCGGCAAGCTGATCTCCGGTGAGCCGTACTTCACGGCGGGGACACCGATCGTTCTCGACGCCAAGGGGTTCGGCGGGCTCGAGCGCGGCGATCTTGCGGTCGTCCGGCCGGGCCGGGGGAGAGCCCGCGTCGAGCAGCGGATCGGAAGCTCGATGCAGATCGAGAACGTGCTCGAGGCGCTGCTCGTCGAGCAGGGCGCCCGCGTCCCGTTCGAGCCGTACGACATGCCCGGGAGACGCTCGATGGGCGAGTCGACCTACGTGACCTGCCGACGATGACGATCGATCCCGACGGCGCGAAGGACTTCGACGACGCGCTCTCGTTCCGCCGCGAGCCCGACGGGATCCGCGCGTGGGTGCACATCGCCGACGTCTCCTGGTTCGTTCGCGCCGGAACGCCGCTCGACCGGGGCGCCGCCGAGCGTGCGTTTTCGACGTACGTGCCGGGCCACGTCGCGCCGATGCTGCCGCCGGCTCTCGCGGACGAAGCCTGCTCGCTTCGCCCGCGTCAAGACCGGCTCACCGTGACGGTGGAGATGCCGCCGAGCGGCGAGCCGCTCTTCTACCGCTCGGTGATCCGGTCGCGCGCGCGGCTGACCTACGGCGAGGCGCAGCGGCGCGATGCGGACCCGGAGGTTCTCGAGCAGCTCGACCTTGCAACCGAGGTCGCGACCGCGCTGCGTGCGGCGCGCTTCGCGCGCGGCGCGCTCGAGGTGAGCTCGACAGAGATCGAGTTCGCTTTCGCCGACGGGCGCGTCGAACGGGCCTGGCGCCAGGGCGAGCCTCACGCGCACATGCTCGTCGAGGAGCTGATGATCCGGGCCAACGAGCACGTTGCCGAATTCCTCTCGAGCCGGCGGCGGCAGGCGCTCTACCGCGTGCACGAACGGCCCGAGCCGCAGTCGGTGTCCCGGCTGCTCTCCCAGCTTGCCGACCTGGAGGTGCCGACGCCGCCGGTGCCGGAGCGCATCTCGCCGCAGGAGGCCGCAGTGCTGGCCGGCGCGATCTCCCGCCGGATCACGGAGTACGTCGAGCAGTCCGGGCGTGGGAGGGAGGCCTTTCCGATGCTCGTCCTTCGCGCGCTCAAGCAGGCGCGGTACGACCCCGAGAACCTGGGCCACTCGGGTCTCGCGAGCCCTGCTTACTGCCACTTCACCTCGCCGATCCGCCGCTACCCCGACCTGATCGTCCATCGGGCGCTTCTCCACGAGCTCGGCGTCAGCGAGGACCCGGCGCCCGACGATCTCGGCTGGCTCGCGGAGCACACCTCGACCAAGGAGCGGGCCGCAGGGCAGATCGAGTACCTCGCCGACGACATCTGCCTCGCCTGGCTCCTCGAGGACGAGCTGCACGAGCGCGGCTGGGACGCACGCTGGGAAGGCGAGATCACCGGCGTGATCGGCTCGGGGCTGTTCATCCGCTTCGGCGACGTTTTTGAGGGGATGCTCCCCGCGAGGCGGCTCCACGGCGAGTTCTACGAGCTGAACCCGACCGGGACCGCGCTGGTCGGACGCCGAAGCGGCCGTCGCTATCGGCTCGGTGACAGGATCGCGGTGCGCGTCGAGCAGATCGCGAAGGGTGAAGGAAAGGTCGAGCTCGCCCTGGCGTGATATGAACATGGCCGTGTCGGACACCGACGATCTCGCGCGCCTCCGGGTTCTGCCGCTCTTCGCGGGGCTGGATGACGACACCCTGCGCCGCATCCACGGCCTCGTGGCCGAGATCGACGTTCCCGCCGGCCAGACCTTCGTCCAGGCCGGTGACGCAGCCTCCGGGATGTTCGTGATCGAAGAGGGATCCGTCATCGTCGAGGGGCGCGGCCACGTCGAGATCGAGCTCGGGCCCGGCGAGTTCGTCGGTGAGCTCGCGCTGCTCGTCCCGGACTCGGTCAGGTCGGCGCGGGTTCGCGCCGTCACCGATGTCCGCTGCCTCGCAATCGGCGCCGGCGACTTCATGCAGCTGCTCGACGACGAGCCCCGGATCGCGCTCGCGATGCTCCCCGTCGTGGCAGAGCGGCTCTGGCGCGCCCGCCAGGCGTAGTTCCGGCGCGCCGCCGGCCGTCCCTAGACTCTTCTCGATGTCCGAGAAGCTGATCGTCGACAACCGAAAAGCCCGCCACGACTACCAGCTGCTCGAGCGGTTCGAGGCAGGGCTGGTGCTGACCGGCACCGAGGTGAAGTCCCTCCGCGACGGGAGGGCGACGCTCGGCCAGGCCTACGCCGACATTCGGGACGGCGAGGCGTGGCTGCACGGCGCCGAGATCTCGATCTACGACCAGGGAAACCGCGCGAACCACGATCCGACCCGGACTCGCAAGCTGCTCCTGCACCGGCGCGAGATCGAGCGGCTCTACGCGGAGGTGCGCGAGAAGGGGCTGACACTCGTCCCGACGCGGCTCTACTTCAAGGATGGCCGCGTGAAGATCGAGATCGCACTCGCCCGCGGCAAGAACACGATCGACAAGCGCCGGACCCTCGCCGACAGGGACGCCAAGCGGCAGATGGAACGGGCGATGAAGGCCCGCCGTTAGGCGGCCGAGCCGGCATGAAGTTCGAGGTGGAGATCGTGGACATGGGGCGGGCGCTTGCGTTCGACCTCCCTTTCGATCCGAAGGAGGCGTTCGGCAAGGTTCGGGCGCCGGTGCGGGTCACGATCAACGGCTACGAGTTCCAGACGACGGTCGGGGCCATGTCCGGGCGGTACCTGATCGGCCTGAACAAGCAGGTTCGGGCGGGCGCCGGCGTCGCGCCGGGGGACTGGGTGGCGGTCGAGCTCGTTCTCGACGACGAGGAACGGACGGTCGAGGTGCCCGAGGATCTCGCGGCGGCACTCGATTCGGACGCACGGGCCTTCTTCGACTCGCTCTCGTACACCCACCGGAAGGAATACGCGCGCTGGATCGAGGAGGCGAAGCGCGCGGACACGCGGCAGGCGCGGGTGGCGAAGGCGGCCACGATGCTCCGTGACCGCGTTCGCCACCCGTGATACCGGCTGTTACGGCCTGAAGACGACTCGGGCCGGGACGTTGCCGGCGAGCACGTCGTCGATCGCCTCGTTCACCTCGACGAGTGGCCGCTCCTCGTAGGTGACGTGGGTGCGACCTGCGGCGTGCAGTTCGAACACTTCCTTCAGGTCGACGCGGGTCCCGACGATCGATCCGACCACCGTGATCCCGTTCAGCACCGTCTGGAAGATCGGCAGCTTCATCTCGTTCTCCGCCGGGAGAGCGACGAAGACGAGTGTGCCGCCGCGCTTGAGCGAGCCGAAGGCCTGCTCGAATGACTTCGGAGAGACCGCCAGCGCGATTGCCTGGTCGGCGCCGCCGAGCCTCTGGATCGCCTCGATCGGGTCCTCCTTCGCCGCGTTCACGGTGAACTCGGCTCCGAGGGACCTCGCGAGCTCGAGCTTCTCGTCGAGCACGTCTACGGCGATGACGCGGGCGCCGGCGATGGCGGCGTACTGGATCGCCATGTGCCCGAGGCCGCCGACGCCGAAGACGGCGACGAGGTCGCTCGGCCGCGTTCCGGCGACCTTCACGGCCTTGTAAGTCGTGACGCCGGCGCAGGTGAGGGGTGCGGCCTCGAACGGGTCGATCCCTTCCGGCACCTTGACGACGTAGCGGGCGTAGGCCTTCGCGTACTCGGCGAAGCCGCCGTCCATCGAGTAGCCCATGTTCTTCTGCTCGAGGCAGAGCGTCTCCCAGCCGGTCACGCAGTACTCGCACGTCCCGCATGCGTAGCCGAGCCACGGGAGGGCGACTCGATCGCCGACTTCCACCTCGCTGACGCGGGGCCCGAGCAGGATCACGATGCCGACCCCTTCGTGTCCGGGCGTGAACGGCGGCGACGGCTTGACCGGCCAGTCGCCGTGGGCGGCGTGAATGTCTGTATGGCAGAGCCCGGATGCCTCGATCTTGACCACGATCTCGCCGGGCCCTGGGATCGGGATCGGCTTCTCGTCGATCGTCAGTGGCGCGTCGAAGCCGTGCACGACAGCTGCCTTCATCGTTCCGGTCACCGGCTCGGTCACAGTGGTTTCCTTCTCGATCAATGCCATGATCGCCCCTTTCGTTCCGTTTATCTGCCCCAATACTCGCCCTACCGGGCGCCGTCGGCATCGGCGAATCCGCTCACGGCGGTGCGGGCGATTACGGAACGGCCGCTAGCATGTGCTTCAACACACATACGGGGGCGCCATGGTTTCGACGTGGTCGGTTCTCCGGCAGAGCTGCAAGCCGAGGTTTCCGGTAGGCCTCGTGAAACAACCGGAAAACAACGCAAGTGCGGAAAATCACCTCGCACTCGCTGCCTAGCCTAAACACCTAGCGCAGCGTGTCGCCCTGAGCAGGGCCCGTAGCTCAGGATCCGGCATCAACGAACGGGCTGGCGCCAATGGAAAGCCAATCGCCGGCGGCGCGAGACTCTAGGATGGCTAGCCCGCCGGTAGGTTGGTTGCGAACCAGCCGTCCGGGCGAAACTTCAATCGCAGCCTAAGCTTGTAGACGCTCGGTCGGTGCGTCCGCGGACGCGGGTTCGATTCCCGCCGCCTCCATATACCTGCTCGAAGAATTGGGGGCCCGGCCGTGGCGGCTCCCCCATTCTGTTCTCTCGTCGCCGCGGTCGGTTAGCAGCCGAGGGCGGCCTCGATCGCGTTGGTCAGGGTGAGAGACCCAGCCGTCGGAACCCTGTAGCATCCGAGCGACGAGAGGAGAGGCATGTCGAAGCTGATCGCGGTAGTTCTGGCGGGCGCCCTCGCTGTCGTTCTCTTCTTCTGGCGGAAGAGCGAAGGGTCGTGGGGCTCGATGTGGAGCTCGGGCAAAGACTTGAGTTCCTCATTGGGTGAGACGGCCGCCGATGGGTCCGGCAAGGCTGCCGACAAGGTGATCGCCTCGGCGGACCATGCCACGACCGCAGTGTCCGACCTTGCCGATGAGGTCAGAGGAAGTGCGTCACAAGCTGCTCAAAAGGCCGGTAAGACTGCCGAGAGAGCGGCGGAGATGGGCGACGACGCGACCACCGAAGCGACGACCCTTGCCGACAGCGCTAAGACTGACAACGCAACCTAGAGTGATCTAAGGAAGTAAGCGCCGAGAACGATTCAAGACCCGAAGGGGCACTCGCTCGTCGGGAAGGCGTTCCTCGATGCTAGAAGCTGCGTGAGCGTCGACCGCCGGAGCTATCCCGGATACCAGACGACGCGCGGGTCGTCGGGGTCGCGCTCGTAACTCCATGCTTCTTCCACCAGCCGCTCGAGATCGTAGTGTGGACGCCAGGCGAGCAGGAACTTCGCCTTCGCGTTGTCGAGCCAGGTCGAGTGGTACGGCGTGCGGATCTCGACCGTGGGGAACCCGCGGGACTCGGCGAGGTAGGCGCCGAGCTCTCCGTAGTCGACCGGCTCGTCCATGCAGATGTTGAACGTCTGACGCCGTGCGGCCGGCTGGTCGAGAGCGGCGAGGATCGCGTCCACCAGATCCTCGACGTGAACGAAGTTCCGCTTCACCGGCCGCCCGTCCTCGTCGAGCATCACCGGCACCGCTTCCCGTTCGACGTAGGCATCCGCCTGTTCGGCGCCGACGAGGTTGCGCCAGCGCGGCCCACCGAACACATCCTCCCCGAACGAGAGCTGGTACCGGAAGTCGTCCTTCTCCATGATCCACGGCGCACGCAGACAGCAGTAGTCGAAGTCGTACTGCAGGCCGTACTGCTCGAGCATCACTTCCTCGAGCACCTTCGACAGCGCGTAGCAGCCGGGGTAGGTCGTGTGCGGCTGCGTCTCAGTGACCGGGAGGGGATGCGGATAGAAGAAGTGTCCGACCGCGGCGTCTCCGCCGATCAGGACGAGCCGCCGGAAGGTGGGGCTGGCGCGGCAGGCTTCGAGCAGCCAGAAGAGCCCCTTGACCGTGACGTCGAAGATCGTTTCGGGCGTCTCCTTGGTCGTCGCCAGGTGAATCACCTGGGTGGCGCCCTCGGTGGCGGCAACGACGACGTCGCGGTCCTCGATCGAGCCCGCTGAAACCTCGAGGCGCGCTTCAGGTTGCAGTAGCCGGTGGTGGCACAGCGCTCTGATCGTGATCCCGGCTAGCCGCTCGTCGGGGGAGGCGAGCACCCTGCGTATGAACGCCTGGCCGACCTTGCCGGTCGCGCCCGTGACCAGCACCAGTGGGGCTTCATCCACGCTGCGAGTATGACCGTTCCGGTGGTGGGTGACCTGCACGAATGCGCGGCGGCTTCGCGACGACGGCAGCGTCCACAGCAGTTCCGATCGAGTAGTGATTTTCTTTTCGATCACGGCGGGCGCACTGAGTTAGCGGGATCTTTCGCGGGTTCGATTCCCCCGCCTCCATTCCGGTCATGGTGAGCAGCGTGCGGGTGCGATCCCGCACCTCGATTCACCACGCATCGCCGTTCGGTTACCTTGCCATCGATGAAGATCTCGCTCACCCCCCGGACTACGGAGTTCTTTGTGCTGTTCGCGAAGGACGGCGAAAATGCGCTCGACGTTGCGCGGCTCGTCGAACGCCGGTTCCGCGACCATCCGAACTCCCAGGTCACGCAGGAGGAGGTGAAAGCGGGAGAGACCGCCGGAGACCTGATCACGCGCGACCTGATCGTGCTCCTCAACACGCAGTATCTGACGCCGTTCGACCGTGAGGACATCTACCTCCTCGCCACCGAGATCGACGACGTCGTCGACTACCTGGAGGAGGCTTCCGACCTGCTCGGCCTCTACGGCGTCGAGATGCCGGCCCGACGCGCGGTCGAGCAATGCGGGATCATCGTGAAGGCAGTGGAGCAGCTCTCGATCGCCTGCTCGAACCTGAAGGGGATGAAGGGCGTGCAGGAAGCGCTCATCGAGCTGAAATCACTCGAGGATCAGGGTGACCACATCCTCCGCGAGGCACTCGCATCGCTGTTCCGCGACAACAGCATCGACCCGCTGATCGTGATCCGCTGGAAGGACATCTACGAGGCGCTCGAGCGGGCCCTCGATGCCTGTGAGACGGCTGCCAACGTGATCGCGAACATCCTCGTCAAGAACGCGTAGCTGTCTCCGATGACCGTGACTCTCGTCACCGTGATCGTGGTGGCGTTGTTCTTCGACTTCACGAACGGCTTCCACGACACCGCGAACTCGATCGCAACGAGTGTTTCGACGCGGGCGATGTCGCCGCGAAACGCGGTCTTGATGGCGGCGATCTTCAACTTCCTCGGAGCGTTCATCTCCTTCAAGGTGGCGGCGACCATCGCCAAGGGAATCGTCAACCCTGACGCGATCACCTTGAAGGTCATCCTTGCCGGTCTTGTAGGCGCCATCACCTGGAACCTCGTGACGTGGTACCTCGGGTTGCCGTCGAGCTCGAGCCACGCGCTGATCGGCGGCATCATGGGGTCGGCGATCATGGCGGACGGCTGGTCTGTCGTGCAGTGGTCGGGCCTCTGGCAGAAGGTGCTGAAACCCTCGTTCATCTCGCCCTTCGCCGGTCTCGCGTTCGCCTTCGTTCTCATGACGGCGATCGTGTGGGTGATCAAGCGAAGGTCACCCGCGAAGGTCAACCGTGTGTTCCGGCGTGGCCAGCTCGTCTCGGGGGCCTTCGTCGCGCTCACGCACGGAACGAACGACGCGCAAAAGACGATGGGCATCATCGCCCTGGCGCTCGTTTCCTCGGGGCACCTCAACGCCGACTTCACGCGGCCGCCCACCTGGGTGATCGTGTGCGCGGCGCTCTCGATGTCCGCAGGGACGTACGCCGGCGGATGGCGGATCATCCGGACTCTGGGGACTCGAATCGCGAAGATAGACCCTCCGCAAGGCTTCGCGGCGCAGACGTCATGTGCCGCGATCCTGTGGGTGACGGCGCACTTCGGATATCCCGTATCGACCACTCAGGTGATTTCAGGGTCGGTGATGGGCGCAGGCGCGACGCGCGGCCTGCACGCCGTGCGCTGGGGAGTGGCCGGGAACATCGTCGTGGCCTGGATCTTCACGATCCCGATGGCCGGTCTCGTGGGCGCCGGCATGGAGCTCGTCACGCGGATGCCGGGAGGTGACCTGATCGTCTTCGGGCTGGCGGTTCTGATCTCGGGTACGGCCTTCATGGCGCGCCGCTGGGAGACGCGACGCCTGCTGCCGCCCGAGGCGCTCGAGAGCGCTCCGATCTAGGAGGCAAGCCGGAGGAATCTTCGGCGCGTTCGATTCCCGCGGCCTCCATTGGCCACCGAGCGGTGGACAGTGCGTCCGTACAGGAGCTGGGGAGCTTGCGTCGGAGTTCGGAATGTCGGATACTGCGAATGTTCCTGCGGCGTAGGTCTCGGAAGGGTCGTCCGATGTCGACAGGGAAGGCGGAACGGTGATGTTTCGTAAGTCCGTTTTTGTCGTTGTGGCTCTCGTCGCTGCGTCGGGTGGCAGCGGTGCCGTTTGGCGCCCGAACGGATGAGGCCGTGAGTACGGGGTGGGTTTCATGTGCGTCGCGTCGAGTCAGAGGAAGATCGGCGACGCCACCTTGTTCTGGGTCGTGATGCCGACGTTTGCCAAGAAGTAGTCACATCAGATTCGCTCTTCAACTCTCGATCGTCATCAAGGAAGGAGCCGGGCATGGACTTCACATCACTCCGTCGAAAAGCATTTCAATTCGTGACCATTACGTGTCTCGCCGCGGCGCTCGCCGCCTCCCTCGGCACCGGCGCGACCGAGGCCGCGAGAGCCCCGTCATCGGGTCTCACGGGCTCCTGGTCCGGCACGTACGGCGGTACCTTCTCTGGGACGTTCAGCCTGCACTGGACGCAGGTGGCGTCGAAGCTCGCGGGCACGATAACGATCACATACAAGGGGCAAAGCAAGAAGACCGGCGTCACGGGAAAAGTAGGCCGAGGCGGCTCGATCTCGTTTGGGGCCGTCGGCCCAGCCGGCGTGATCACCTACACGGGCTCGGTATCGGGCACCTCGATGTCGGGTCATTACACGACCCCGGCGGGCGGCGGCAACTGGAGTGCGCACAAGACCTCCTGAGGAGCCCGTCAGCGCGCCCGACATCGCCGTTCCGACCGCCGAACACAAAACGCTCGTTTGGCTCTCGTTGAGCCGTAATCTGCAGCCGTGGAGCTCGCGATCTGCAGAACGTGCGCCGTGGAGCACGCCACTCCCGTCGGCGTCTGCGCCATCTGCGCCGACGAGCGGCAGTGGGTGCCGGCGGCCGGACAGGCCTGGACGACCCTCGAGGAGCTCCGGGTCGCTGGAACGACGATCGAGATCGTCGAGCTGGAGCCAGGGCTCCACGGGGTCAGCGCCGCGCCGGGAGTGGGGATCGGGCAGCAGTCGAAGCTCCTCGTCACGGCCGCAGGAAGCCTGCTCTGGGATCCCATCGGCTACCTCGACGACTCCGCAGTCGAGAGAATCCTCGATCTCGGGCCCGTCAAGGCGATTGCCGCGAGTCACCCGCACATGTTCGGAGTCTCGGTCGAGTGGAGTCGACGGCTCGGCGGGGCGCCCGTGTACGTCAACGACGCCAACGTGGCATTTGTCGGCCGCCCGCACGCGGCGATCCGCTCGTGGTCGGGGCGCATCGAGCCGCTCCGCGGCGTGACGCTCGCGCAGGTCGGCGGCCACTTCCCTGGGAGCGCCCTCGTCCATTTCACCGCACCCGACGGCAAGGGCGTGCTTCTCTCCAGCGACACGGTTTACGTGAACCCGGACCGCGCCTCTGTCTCGTTCATGCGCAGCTTTCCGAATCACATCCCGTTGTCGCCGACCGTTGTCGCACGACTCGTCGCCGCGCTCGACGCGTTCGAGTACGACCGGCTCTACGGGAACTTCGCGAACGCAATCCGCGCCGATGGGCGTGCGGTCGTGCACCGGTCTGCCGAGCGTCACGCGGCCTGGGTACGGGGCGACCACGACGACCTGACCTGAGCGCGCCCGGCCGAGTCGGCTCGCACGCGGCGGGTATCGTCGCCGCACGGATGGAGAGCGTCAGCGTCAAGCGCGATGACGGGACGATCGACTGGCATCAGAGTGCCGGTGTCGGGGGTGAGCTCGATGCTACGCAGCTCGAGCGCCTCTACTGGGACGAGATACGCCGCGTGACCCACGGCGCGGCGACGTTCTCGCGGGAGGCGATCCGGGTCGGGGGTTACGGGCCGGCGCTGCTCCGGTTCGGGCCGCTCGTCGACGGGCGGCGCACGATCGCGGGCGGCATCTTCGCGCGCAGGGCGGGCGGGACGATCGGCTGGAAATCGGAGAACGGGGAGACATCGGTGGCGATCGAAGGATTCGCACCGCTGCTCCGCGGGCCCTTCTGGCGCGTCGAGCAATGGTTCCACGACCTGGTCGGCCGCCGGTTTCTCGCCCGCGTGGCCGTCGAGACGAGCTGAAATGCGGGTCGCGGTCATCGGTGCCACCGGCACGATCGGCCGCCCACTCGTCGAGGCGTTATCGCGCGAGTACGACGTGGTCGGCGTCGCGAGGCGGCCGCCTCCGTCCGACGACAAGGTCCGCTGGATAGCTGCCGATGCGACCGACGCGCCCGCGATCCGCGGAGCGCTCGACGGGATCGACGTCGTCTACCACCTCGTGCACTCGCTCGGAAGCGGCGACTTCGAGGAGCGAGATCGCGCGGCGGCATCGGCGATCGCCAACGGAGCGGCCGACGCCGGCGCGTCGCAGATCGTCTACCTGGGCGGGCTCGGCGAGACGAGCTCCGACCTCTCGCCGCACCTTCGAAGCCGGGCCGAGACGGCGGCGATCCTGGGCGGTGGGCTGGTCCCGCTGACGACGCTGCGCGCAGCGATGATCATCGGGCCGGGCAGCGCCGCGTTCGAGACGATCGTCGCGCTCGTCGAGCGACTTCCGGTGATGGTGTGCCCTCGCTGGGTCTCCGTGGAGACACAGCCGGTTGCGCTCGACGATGTCCTGACCGCCCTCCTCGGCGTCTGCGGCAACAGCGTCACGTTCGGCGAGACCTTCGATCTCGGCGGCCTGGAGGTGATGACCTATCGGAGCATGATGGAGCGTGTCGCCGCTCTGCTCGACAAGCACCCCGTCATGATCGAGGTTCCGTTGCTCACGCCGAGGCTCTCCTCGTTGTGGCTCTATCTGGTCACGCCCGCGAGCGTCTCGGTTGCGCGCCCACTCGTGGAAGGGCTCCGCATCCCGACCGTGGCGCACGACGACGGCATCTGGGAGCTCGTACACGCGCGCCGCACGACATTCGAGGAGGCTGTCAGAGCGGCCCTAGGCGAGCACGGCGCCTGATCCAGGATCTACTTGGCGAACCGCCACGAGCAGCGCTTCGTCGCCGTTGCGGCGCCCGGCTGGAACGGCCCGAAGGACCCCTTCACCGTCGTCGTCGGCATCGAGCCGGAGACCCTCGTGCTGGTGCCGCCGGTCACCATCGGAGGCAGCTGTGTCTCGAACGCCTCCAGCCCCACCGGGCCGGGTGTCTGGTCAACGCCGCCGATCGTGACCCGCTGGGTCCCCGTGATGCCGTTCTGGACGCGGAGCTGCGCGTTCGCCTGGCCGATCAGGAGCTTGCCATCCGAAGCCCTGACGAAGAACCGGAACTGCCCGGGTGCGGCGGCCTTCACCGTCCAGGTGATGTCCCTCGACTGATCACCCTGAGTCACATGCGAGGAGCCGCTGCCCGTGTCCGTCCAGCTCGAAGGGACGAGCTGGAAGCTCCCCTGGACTTTCGTGGCGCCGCTGACCTTCCACCTCTGCGTCTCCGAATGCTGGTAGCCGGGGCCCGACACGACGATCGTGCACGAGGCAGAGCCCGACCAGCCGGACGGCGCTGCCGCTCCGCCGGAGCCCGGAGTGAGAGTTGCGGCCGATGTGGCCGAGACCGCCAGCGCGGCCGCGACGAAGGAGCGACGCACGATCGTTAGTCTCGCACAGGCCGCGCCGTTCGTCACTGCCGGGGCGGGGCGACCCTGGCCAGTACCATCGTTCGATGGCCGGGCCGACGCGAGGGGGAATCGAGAGACGTTCGATGCTGTCGCTGTCGGGTGGCCATTTCGCGGTCGACTTCGCGTCGGGAAGCGTGCCGGCGATGATCCCGTTCCTCACCGCCCGCTTCGATCTCAGCTACGCGCTCGCGGCCGTTCTGCTGCTCGCGGCCACGGTCTCGTCGTCCCTCGTGCAGCCGTTGTTCGGGCTGTGGTCGGACCGGCGCGGAGTCCTGTGGCTGATCCCCGGCGGGATCGTGCTCGCCGCCGTTGGCGTGGGCGGAGCGGCGATCTCGCCCTTGTATCCGGTCGTCGTCGTGCTCGTCTTCGCCGGCGGCCTCGGAGTGGCCGCATTTCATCCCGAGGGTGCGAAGTTCGCGGCATACGCGAGCGGGCCCAAGCGTGCGAGTGGGATGTCGTACTTCAACGTCGGGGGCAACGCCGGCTATGCCGTGGGGGCGTTTGCGACAGGAGAGCTGGTCGTCTGGCTGGGTCTCGTCGGTGGGTTGGTGGCGATGGTGCCAGTGCTCGTCGCATCCCTGGTCATCGCGCGGGAGTTGCCACGCCTGTCGAGACTGACCCCGACGCGTGGCTCGGGCGCGCTCGATCGTGGCGTCGACCGTCGCCGCGCGATGGCATTGCTGGGCGCGGTGATCGCGTTGCGGAGCGTCCCCTGGTTCGCGCTCCTTGCGTTCGTCCCCCTCTGGGTCGTCGCCCACGGGCATTCGAAGTCGGATGGAAACCGGCTCTTGTTCCTGATGCTTCTCGCGGGCGCGATCGGGACACTCGTGCTCGGGCCGGTGGCGGACCGCGTCGGCCTGCGCCGGACGCTCGTCGTGACTCAGGCCGCCATTGCGCCGCTGATCCTCGCCTTCGTCTATATCGGCGGGGTCGTCGGCGTGATCTCGCTGATGCTGGTCGGAGTGTGTGTCGTCGGCACCTTTGGCGTGACGATGGTGCTCAGCCAGCTCTACCTGCCCCGACACGTGGGAATGGCCTCCGGTCTCTCGATCGGGCTCGCGATGGGAATCGGCGGGATCGCCGCCGTCATCCTCGGGGCGGTCGCCGACGCCGTCGACCTTCGATTGGCGCTCACAGTCAGTGTCATCGCCCCTGCGCTCGGCGTGCTCGTCTGCCTCCAGCTCCCTGCACCCGCCCGGTCGGCTACACGCGCTCCCGAGCCGGCCAGGCCGCTTGCGCTGACCGCGGACTGACTCGCACTCGACCGGTCGAGTCGACGGTCTCGCGAGTCAAGTCGAGCGCCTTTCGTGCCGATTCTTGGCCGATGAGCCCGCTCTCGAGTCAGGACGACCTTCTCCAGCGGAAAGCGGCGGAGCACGCCGAGATTGCGCGCCGCCGCCAGCGGGAAGCCGACGAGGTCCGCGGGCTCGCCGAGTCCTGCGCGCGCTACTGGGAGCTGCTGGAGGAATTCGTCGTCAGAGCGGGAGAGCTCGGAGTCCAGCCGCGGAGGCACCAGCCGGTCTCGCTCAGGGGCTCGACCTCCCGAATCGAATGGGTCGACGGGTACCAGCTGAGAAGTGGATCGGTGGTCTCGGCGCCGCCGCTCCAGTACTGCGCCAAGGAGCGGCGCCGGCTGTCCCGCCCGAAAACACACACGCAGCACGTCGAGGAGATCTCGCTCTTCGTCTTCTCGATCGATGCCGGGCTCGCGACGGGCCTCAGCGAGCCGAAGACGCCCTCAGTCGAGGGCTGGCCGCCGATCGAACGGTGGGACCGCGCAGCCAACGTGCTGCTCGCGCTCGAAGCCGAGCTCGAGGCGAGTCTGCTCGAGCTGATGGACTCCGGCGCGCCTCAGTAGGGCTTGTAAAGCGCCCGGCTCCGCCCGCCGCCGACGCCACACGGGGACGCGTCCGTAGAATCGCTGACTTGTCCGGAGATGCTGGAGGGGGGCCCGGCGCGCCCGTAGGGGACGACCGGAGGCGGAAGTGGACGCTCGTCGCGGTGTGCGCGACGACGTTCATGTTGCTGCTCGACATCTCGATCGTGGTCGTCGCGCTGCCGAGCATCCAGCGCCGGTTCGGCGCCGGCCTGAGCGGCCTGCAGTGGACGCTCGATGCCTACGCGCTCACGCTTGCGGTGCTGATCCTCACCTGTGGCGCGCTCGCCGACCGCTACGGGCGCCGCCTGGTCTTCCTGATCGGCGTCGTCGTGTTCACCTCGGCATCCGCTCTGTGCGGTGCGGCCTGGAGCATCACGGTGCTCGATCTCGCCCGCGCGCTTGCAGGGAGTGGGGGGCGCAGCCCTCTTCGCGACCGCACTCGCCCTGATCGGCCATGAGTACCGCGGCGTCGAGCGCTTCGGGGCGCTTGCGATCTGGGGCGCGACGGTCGGTGCGGCGGTCGCGTCGGGGCCGCTGATCGGCGGCATCCTCACCGATACCGCCGGCTGGCGCTGGGTGTTCTACGTAAACGTGCCGATCGGGATCTTCGCGCTGTTCCTGGCTCTCACGAGGATGTCGGAATCGCGCGACGTCGACGCCCGCCGTACCGACGTTGCGGGTCTCGTCAGCTTCTCGGCGGCGTTGTTCCTGATCGTCTTCGGGATCCTCCGCGGCAACGCGCACGGCTGGACGAGCGGGCTCATCCTCGGTGCGTTGATCGGGGGCGCGCTGCTGCTCGTGGCGTTCGTCGTGATCGAGCGCCGGCAGGAGCGCCCGATGCTCGACATCACGTTGTTCGGGCAGCCGGCGTTCGCGGGCGTGTCGATCGCGACGTTCTGCATCGCGGCGGGAATGTTCGCGCTCTTCCCGTACCTCTCGATCTACTTCCAGGACATCCTCGGCTACTCGCCGCTCGGTGCGGGCCTCCGGTTCCTGCCGATGACCGCTTTCGTCTTCTTCGTGCCGCTCATCGTTCGCCGCTTCGCGGCCCGCGTGCCCATGCGGACGCTGATCGGCGCCGGTCTCGCTCTCGTCGCGGTCGGGCTCGCGCTGATGTGGGGCTCTGCTCTCGCCGACCTCGCCCTGGACGGCGCTTCTTCCCGGCCTCATCATCGGCGGGATCGGGATCGGGATCGCCAACCCGGCACTCGCAGCCGCGGCGCTCCGGGTCGTCGACCCGGCTCGAACGGGGATGGCGTCGGGGATCAGCAACACCTTCCGGATCGGCGGCGTCGCCCTCGGCATCGCGGCGCTCGGCGCTCTCCTCGAGAACCGGATCGCGGCCTCGCTCTCCGCGACCCTCGGAAGCTCGGGGCATGGCCTCGCGAACGCGGTCAGCGCGTCGGGCGCCCGTCCGTTCCTGAGCCGGCCCGCCCTCGCGCATGCGGCCACAGGAGCGTTCGTCGGCGGCCTCGGCGACCTGCTCCTGATCGGCGCGATCGTGCTCGCGGTCGGTGCCGTCTGCGGCTACACGCTGCTGCGCGAGCCTCGCCCGGCCGCGGCAGCCGCGACCGAGCCTGCGGCTTAGGTCGCCTCAGGTGTGTCAGACCTCGGCGTGAGGCCTGACACACCCGCTGACGTCTCGCTCTAGGCGGTGACCGTAACTCGCAGGAAGGTCGCAGGAATCGAAGTGAAGTCAGGATCGGCGCTGACGTTCTGCGCGTTGAAGAGAGCGTTCAGCTCTGCCGCCAGGTCGGCCTCACGGTCGTTTGTAGCGGCTGCCTCGAACGCGTTCATCGTCGGGCCGTAGTACTGCCTGAACTCGTCGAGAAGCTTGGACGGTGGGCTCGGGAAGTTGAACGTGTAGGTGTCCCGTTCGAACGTGATCCTCTCCTCCGGGACTCCCGCGCCTGCGAACCGCTCGATCACGTTCTCCTCGACGCCCCAGGTCATCGGGCTGACGAACCCCTCCGGGGGCGGCGGCGAGTACGAGGAGCTGATCCTCAGGATCTGGGCGACGAGCGTCGGGTCGTTCGGGATCCAGTTGCCCATGACGATGCGGCCGCCGGGGCGGGTCACGCGGACGATCTCCTTCGCGACGTCGAACGGCCGCGGGGCGAACATCGCGCCGAAGATCGAGACGACGAGGTCGAAGCTGTCGTCGTCGAGCCCGCTCAGATTCGAGGCGTCCCCTTCCTCGAACCGGCAGTTGGCGAGGCCGAGGCTCTGAGCTCGCGCGTTGCCCGCCGCGACGAGGTTCGCCGCGATGTCGACACCGAGGACGTCGGCCCCGAGCCGGGCCGCCGGGAGGGCGGTCGTTCCGTCGCCGGAGCCGAGATCCAGGACATCGAGTCCTTTCGTGATCTCCAGCGACGCTACGAGCGCCTCGCCGCTCTCCCGCATGCTCTGCGCGATGCGGGTGAAGTCGCCCTTTTCCCACAGCGCCTTGTTCGGGTTGTTTGCCGGGGACTGCTGATCGGTCGTCGACATGGCTGCCTCTCAGACCGCTGCGAGCTGGGGATCCGGGCGGACGATCACCGTGTCGGCGACGGGAAGGATCTCGTCGACCGGCAGATCGGCGCACTCGGCGTGGCGGAGGACAGCCGCGGGACCGGTGGCCTGATAGATGCAGACGGTTCCGAGCGTGCCGTCCTCCTCGACGAGCACGTAGCTGCGGATCCAGCTGACCTCGTCGGGCATCTGCTCGTCGCCGACCTGCTTGGAGCGCAGCGCTGCTGCCTCGAGATCCTCGGGCGTCTGCCAGCCGTTGCGGCGAAGGATTGCGTACGTGTTCATGGTGCGAAGCCTCCTTGGGTGTGGTCTTGCGGACAGTAGGCCCGAGACCTTCCCGAGACCTTCCCGGCGGTCAGGGAAGCTCAGCCAGGCGCGCTGCGACCCGATCCGCGTCCAGCCGGCGTCCTTGCTGCGCGAACGCCTCATGTGCCGTGCGAAGCCGTTCCTGTGCTTCCGCGGGATCACCTGAGGCCCATGACAGCTCGCCGCGCGCCTCGTCGATCGCCGCCGGCCAGGGGCCGCCGCGCCACAGGCCCGACGTCATCTCGGCCTGCATCAGGAATGTTGCCGCGACCTCGAGCTGCTCGGCGCGCGCGGCCGTGATCGCAGCGGCCACGCGGAATGCCATCCCGCAATAGGCGCAGACGAGCGGCTGCTCTCGTAGAAAGGCCCCTGCATCCTCGAGGCGCTGCCCGCCGACCGCAGGGTCGTCGCTTCCGCGGAGAAGAGCGGCATAGCCAAGGGGCAGCAGGTGACCGCTCAGCGGCGACCAGCGTGAGATCACGAGCGCGTCGGCGAGAAGCCGGTCTCCCTCGGCTTGCTCGCCGCGAGCGCGGGCAGCTTCACCGAGACGGACTCCCGCAAGTGCCTCGGCCGACACAGCGCCGATGTCACGGCTGATCCGAATCGCCTCGCGAAGCCGTAGCTCGGCCTCCTCGATCGCTCCGGTGATGAGGGCAATCTCCCCGAGCTGCGTCGCGGCGAAGACCTGCGCGCGACGTGCCCCTGACCGCGTCGCGTTCCCGTGGAGCTGCTCCGCGACGGCGCGAATCTCGTCGAGCGGGTCGCCGCTCGTCAGAGCGAACTCGCCGACGCACAGATGGCCGTCGAAGAGGGTGTCGGCCAGGTCCGGCGCGAGCAAGGAGTTGTCGAGGCCGCTCTGGACCGCGCTCGACCACTCACCCGTGCTGTGAGCGACCATCGCCTGGATCTGCAGAGACATTCGCAGCTCGCGTCCGAGATCGTTCGCCACCGACAGCGCCTCGGCCTCGGCTGCGATCCGTCCCGCCTCGGCGGCGTCGCCGCCGAACCAGGCCGACGCTGCCTGCGCCAGCAGATGTGCGACGCGCTCGCGGTCGGATACCGGAGCGAGCGGGGCGAGCGTGGCCCTCGCCGAGTTCGGGTCCCCGCCGGCAAGCTGCGCCCAGGCCTGCCGAATGCGAAGCGCCATGCCTTCCGGCCCGGCAGCCGCTGCAGCCTCGGCGTATGCCGCGGACGCACCTCGGTCTCCGGTCGCCATCAGCAGGTCGGCGCGGGTCGCGAGCAGGTCGGCGCGCTCGGCAACCGGGGCCTCGCTGAGCTCCAGCTCAACGGCCGCGAGCGCCTTCTCGAACGCGGCGCCGCCCGCGATGCGGGCGTTGAGCGCGAGGGTCTCGACACCGGGGCGAAGACCTACCGCCGCAAGCGCGGCTTCCAGCTCGCCGAAGGCGCGCAGAGCGCCGGGCCGGTCGCCGGCCGCGAACCGAGCGCGCATCACGGCGAGCTGAGCCGTTTCGTCCGTCGGGTCCGCCGCTGCCACCTCTTCCCAGCGGGCGGCTGCTCGGAGCGACGTCGAGGTAACGCGCGCGGAGCCTCCGTCTCGGTTCCTCGGCCCAGGAGGCATAGGCGTCATCGGGAAGCAGCTCGCCGCGGTAGAGCGTCGGGTCGGCCGACGCCTCGAACCGCTCGACGTCGGTCTCGACGCGGGCTTCGGGCGCCAGCATCACCAGCCCGCCGCGGAGAACGAGCCCGTTTGAGTCACCAAGAGCCCGGCGGGCGTGATGTGCAGCCTTGTGGAGGTTCGCCATCGCCGGATCGACGCCGAGCTGCGGCCACAAGTCGTCCAGAACCCGGTCTCGCGGTAGGCGGTGTCCGCGCGCGAGCGCAAGCAGCTTCACGAGATCCCTGGCTCGCCCGTGCGTCCATGCGGACGCGGGCACGGGATCGCCGTCCACGCGCACCTCGAACCCGCCAAGAAGAGTCACGTCGAGGTGCTGCATCCCCACGGACTCTAAGGCCGGAACGGCCCCGGGCAGGCATCGATCTTGGGGATCGAGAAGCGCCCGATCGTCCCGAAGCCCTCGGCCGGCTTGCAGGCCTGGGCGACGCCGGCGTCGCACGCGACCGACAGGAAGATGAACGCGTCTCCGATCGAGAAGCCGTGCTCGTCGACGAGCAGCTTCGCGGCCTCTTCGGAGACCAGCTGCAGGGCCTCGGCGTAGTCGGGCGCCGTTGCGTGCGGCACCCAGCGGTCGTGGAGCTCGGTCACCGGCCACGTCGCCTGTTTGCCCTTCAGCAGGGCGAACCGGATGTCGACCTCGCCTGCGATCTCGACGCCCGTGAAGCAGATCTCGCCGTCGCCCATCGATGCGTGCATGTCCCCGACCCCGAACATGCCGCCCGGCTGACGAACCGGGAAATAGATCCGGGCGCCCTTGCCGTGGAGGTGATCGTCGAGATTCCCGCCATGCCGGCCCGCCTGGCCGTTCGAGATCGTCTCGTTCGCGGTCGCGACACCGACCACGCCCACCATGGGCCGTGCAGGGAAGGAGATGCGGTCGTTCATCTTGACGATCCCGTCGCGCACCTCGAACCGGCGGGTCAGCGGGGCCTCGACCAGGTGGTCGAGCTGCCCGAAGCCGGGGATCAGCGTCGCGACGCCCCACTCGATCGGCCGGACGTCGATGATCTCTGCCACGAGGGAGTCGCCCGGCTCCGCGCCTCTGACCGCCACAGGGCCGGTTGCGCTGTTGATCCTGCTGAAGTCGATCCCGGTCACGAGATCGTCCTCGCTGCGGATCTGACCCGTGAAGCAGTCGTTCGTCTCGAACGTGACGACGTCGCCGGGCTCGATCTCCAGAACTGGGAACAGATCGGGGCCGAACGACCAGATCACCTGATCGCGCGAGAGCCGGTGCTGGGTCATCGATCCTCCAGGTCGTGGGCTGGACGGCCGCACGCTATCGGGCCGCATCGCCGCGAGCCTGCCCCGGCTGTAGGGTGTCCGGCGCCAGCGGCGTCAGGACGTTCGGCGCTCCACCGACGAAGGAGTCCTCCATGAGGCTTGCGCCCGTATTCCTCACGTTCCTGTTCGTCGCAGCCATTTTCATCGTTCCCATGCCCGCCTCGGCCTCCGGACCGAGTGCGATCTTCGCGAGCGGCTACAACAAGTGCAAGCTGGCGTCTGTCGCGGCGATGACCAAGGCAGCCGGGAAGCCGTACGCCAGGGCCAAGTTCGACGGCAAGACCTGTACCTGGTCGAGCGCCGACGGAAACTATGTCGTGCTCGTCGATTCGCATCCCACGGGCTATGTGGACATGATGGTGCTGCCGCCCGGGAAGCACGGGAGCGAGGTCGTGACGGCCGTCCGGGTGGCCGGCGCTTCGAAGGCGGTCATCGATACCCATTCGCACGCGCTTACCGGCCGGTATGCGAAAGACCTCTTCGTCGAGTATCCGCAGGGTGACGTTCAGGTGAGCATGAACTACTCGACAAAGCTGTCGGACGCCTCGGTGCTCGCGGTTTTGCGGCTCGTCACGAGCAAGTAGCGACTCGATGCGGGCCGCCCGC
The DNA here is from genome assembly GCA_963762215.1 of uncultured Actinomycetota bacterium. Lineage (GTDB taxonomy): Bacteria > Actinomycetota > Thermoleophilia > Gaiellales > Gaiellaceae > PALSA-600. The sequence goes on along the minus strand of CAVXKB010000007.1, from coordinate 486,954 downwards.
TCGCGCATGGCGATCCGGTTTCGAGCTGGTAGCGATTCGCATCGCGTCCATCCGGCGGAAGTCGTGAACCCGATCGAAACGGCTGCGCGAACGGCCGTGCTGGTTCCGGCGTAGATCGTTGTTTTCAGTACGCGGGCTCCGCGATCTCCTCGATCGGGATGCTGACCTGGTGCGCGCGGACACGGCTTCCCGTCATGTAGCCGACCACCGCGACGAGGAGCAGCACGCCGAGAGTGCCGAGCGTCAATCCCTCGAACGTCGCCCGGGAGACGCCCCAGGTGCCCTTGAAGTCGTACGAGAGGCCGAACAGAGGCTCGAGCGTCCCCGGGAACACCGCGACCCAGGAGCCGAGCAGGGCCCAGAAGGTCACCGTTACGGCGGCGATCCAGATCCCGATGCTCCCGCCCGGCACGCGGTAGGGGCGATGGATGTCGGGAAAGGCGTACCGGAGCTTCAGGCTGGCCGGGAAGATCCACAGGTACGCAAGGAGGGTCGTCGAGGTCGCCATCGCAAGCACGACGGTGAACGCGTCGGCGGCACTGCCGCTCTGGAGCAGGAGCACGGCCGCGACCATGAAGATCGACGACGCCACACCCGAGAGCAGGTTGACGCGAACGGGCGTGCCGAGGCTCTTGTTGAACACCCCGAACTGCGGGAAGAAGGAGCCGTCGGCCGCCGAGACGGCGAGAACGCGGTCGGCGCCGATCATCCAGACGGCGCCCGACGTCATGAGCGTGAAGATGAAACCGAGAGCAGTCAGGTCGAACAGGGTGTTCGACGCGCTGCCGTAGACCGTGAAGGTCTCCTTGACCGAGTCCATGAAGCCGCCGAGCCCCGTGATCGCCGATGCCGGGAGCACGACCACGATTCCGATGATCGGCACGCAGTAGAGGATGATCCCGAGGATCCCGGACCGGAGAACCGAGACCGGGACGTCCTTCTGGGGGTTGACCATCTCCTCCGCGGCGCCGTTCTGCAACTCGAAGCCGACGTAGTTGAACAGGATCGCCGGCGCTAGGGCGAACAGCACCGCGAGCGACGGCGAGAGCTTGCCGAAGGCGAAGCTGTGAAGGCCGTGCTTGCCGGCGTAGATGAGCAGCGTCACGGTGAAGAAGCCGAGCACGAGGATCCGCGCGATCGCGCCTGCGTTCGGGATCCACTTGCCCTTCTGGATCGAGACGATCGCGACCGTGATCGAGAACCAGATGAACAGGAGCTTGAAGATGTAGTCGCCGGCCGAGCCGAGGTCGTTCACTCCCAGCGCGGGCAGGTTCGTCCGCTCCCAGGCCTCACTGGCGATGAACGCCAGTGATCCCCCGACCCAGAACGGGTTGGAGGCCCAGTAGACGACAGCTGCGATTCCGGCGTGAGCGCGTCCGAACGCGAGCTTGACCCACTCATAGGGGCCGCCCTCCTCGGTGAAGGTGCTCCCGACCTCGGACATCAGCAGCATGTACGGAGCGATGAACACCGCGGCGAGCAGGACCAGCCAGAAAATGCCCTGCGGACCGTAAGACGCCACCACTCCGAGCGTGTCGAGCCCGACGAGCGCGCAGAGCGTGAAGAAGACCATGTCGAACCGCCGTAGGGACTTCTTCAGCTTGACCTTCTGATCGACGGCCAGCTGAGTCGCCTGCTCGACTGGAATCGGTGCAGCTGTCACGAATGACCTCCCTCGCGAATGAGGCGAGAGGCTAAACCAATCGCCGCCAGGATGGTGCGATCTACCGCTCGAGCAGCCTCGAGGTCCGTGCTGACGCCGCAGAGCATCCGCCGAAGGACACGGCAGCTCGTGCGCGAAGGAAGCTCGCGATGAGCTGGCATCGCGGTGAGCTTTGGCTCGACACGGAAGTCCTCTGGTTTCGTGAGCGCGCCCTCGTGCCGTCCTTCTCGGGGATGGGCCCTCTGCCGTCCTTCGGACCGCCGCCCGGGCTCGTCGCTTCCCGGCAGCGCCGGGCCGCGCGTTACCGGCGCCGGAACATGCGCAGAGTACGGGCGACCGCGCTCGTTCTCTCGCCCGCGGTGATCCTTCCGCTCGCGGCACACCGCTACGGCGGCAACCACGGAGCGAAGGTCCTGATCGAGGATCCGCCGAGCCTGACCTTCCGGCTCGACCCGCGGCTTCTCGAGTCCGGCGACCGCCCGGGCCTTGGCGACAGCGCCCGCGCGGACGATCGCGGCCCGAAAGCGAAGAGCGCGCACCGGCGGATGGCCGCCACCGGCGTGTTCCCGCAGGTCGAATGGCACCACTCGACCTCGGTGGGGCTCCCGTACGACGGCCACCTGATCGACGGAACCCAGCTCCCGATCGACGGTCAGAGCTGGGTCACCTGGGACCCGGTCACCGACAGCGTCCCGAACGAGCCGCACCGGCTCTACGGAAACGAGCACACGATCCGGGCGATCATCTCGGTGCTCGACGCCTACCGCGTGGCTCATCCCGACGCTCCGCGCGTCGTCGTGGGCGACATCAGCCTGAAGGGTGGCGGCCCGATGACCGACGAGCATGTCTCCCACCAGAACGGGCTCGACGTCGACATCTACTACCCGCGAACCGACGGAACGCTCCAGGCGCCGACCTCGCCCGACCAGATCGACCAAGCTCTCTCGCAGGACCTGGTCGACCGCTTCGTCGCGGCCGGGGCGCAGATGATCTTCGTCGGCTTCTCGACCGGTCTCCACGGCCCGTCCGGGGTCGTGATCCCGTACCCGAACCACGACAACCACATGCACGTCCGCTTCCCGCCCCCCGGCGGTTGAGCGGCCTCCCGCGTCGAGCGATCGGCGGTCTCGTGTGGTACCAAGTACCTGCGGATGCACGTTCATCGGGGGTCACTCGTCGCAGCCTTCGCGGCGCTCCTCGGCGCGGCGAGCCTGGTGCTGGTCGGCGCCGCGACGTCGGCGGGTGTCCTGCCGTCGCTCTACGTGGACTACGTCGGCACCAACTGCACCTTCACGCTCACCGGAGACGGCGGCGCGAGCGTCGGGACGATCACCCCCGGGACGTACCAGGTTTGGTTCTCGCAGGATGACTTCGTCTCGTGCGTCGGGCTACCTGACTTCGTGCTCACAGGGCCGGGCGTGTCGGTCGAGACGCCGATCGACGCCGGCACCGGCGCGGCGGCGGAAGCCACCGTCACCTTCCAGCCCGGGTCGACCTACGTGGCGTTCGACCGGAGCCAGCCGGTGCTCTCGAAGATCACGTTCTCGACTGCCTCGACGGGAACCGCGGGGCTCGTGAACGGCCCCACGAGCTCGGGCAAGACGGGCGCAGTGGATAACAGCGCGAACGGCACGCCGGTCGGCTCTGCGACGCAGAAGACCTCGACGCCGGCCGTGAAACGTGGCACCCTCGTCGGAAAGGTCAGTTCGTCCGGCAAGGTCACGCTGACCTACCAGGGACGCGTGGTGAGCTCGCTCAAGGCCGGTCTCTACACCGTTTCGGTCACCGATGCGAGCAAGAGGAGCGGTTTTGTCATCCAGGAGAGCGACAAGGCCGCGACGTCGGTCAGCACCGCGCCGTTCACCGGCAAGAAGTCGAAGACGCTCGACCTCGGCAAGGGACAGTGGTTCTTCTACCCGTCGTTCATCGGGCAGAAGACCTACTTCCTCGTCGTCGCCTCCTGAGCACTGCCCGCGGCAACCCCGCGGATCCCTCGATCGAGGTATGAGGGCGTCTCGCGTTCCGCCGATGAGAGGGCGTGGCGTCTGCCCTCCCCGTCTACACCGGGCCGTTCGGGCCTGAGCAGGCAGAGCGCCTTCTCTGGCGCGCGGGATTCGGGCCGCGGAGCGGCGAGGCCGAGCATCTAGCTGCGAAAGGCCTGCAAGGCGCGGTCGACTCGCTCGTGCATCCGCCTGCGACCGACAAACTCGTAGGCAGGCCGCCGGTCGTCGACGGAGCGCCGATCGCGCCGAAGGACGCCTTCGGTCACGACCATCTCTGGTGGCTCGACAAGATGGTGCGCACCTCGCGCCCGCTCGTCGAGCGGATGACGCTGATCTGGCACGACTGGTTCGCGACGTCGAATGTGACCGTCGGAAGCCAGAAGCTGATGTTGCAGCAGAACGATCTCTTCCGCCACATCGGGCTCGGCTCCTTCGAGGGGCTCGCGATGCGGGTCACGATCAACCCCGCAATGCTGCTGTACCTGAACGGGCTGAACTCGATCAAGGGCTCGCCGAACGAGAACTACGGGCGCGAGATGATGGAGCTCTTCACCCTCGGCCACGGGAGCGGCTACACCGAGACGGACGTCCGCGAGCAGGCCCGCGCACTGACGGGCTGGACCGCGAACTGGAAGAACGGCGCCGGTTACGTCGATTTCCGCTTCAAGGCGGAGAACCACGACGCCGACATGAAGGTGATCTTCCACAAGGTCGGGCCGTTCAACTGGAAGAACGCGGTGCGGCTCTGCATCGAGCACCCAGCGCACGCCGGCTATTTCGTGAACCGGCTCTGGAGCTACTTCGTCCCTGTTCCGCCCGATCCGAAGACGGCGTCGCTGCTCGAGGCTCTCTACGTCCATTCCGGCCATCAGGTTCGGCCCGTCGTGACCGCGATCCTGCGGCACCCGCTGCTCTACGAGGGGCCGCGGATGGTCAAGTCGCCGGTGGTCTACACCGCCGGGCTCCTACGGATGCGCGGTGACCGGATCGAGACCGAGGACTGGATCTGGCTCGACGCGATGGCCGGGCAGCAGCTCTTCTACCCGCCGAACGTGAGCGGCTGGGACGACACGCGCTGGCTCGACACCTCGACCTTCCGGGCCCGCTGGCTGATCGCGCGCCGCGCCCTCCAGAAGCACTCCTTCAGCCCCGACCACGCCACGGCGGGTGAGCGGCCGCCTGCGGATCCGGTGGTGCTCGTCAACAAGGCGCTCGGCTGGTGGAACTCGCTGAGCGTGTCGCCGCACACGCGCGCCGCACTCCTCGACTACGCCACGAAGACGATGGCCGCCACGATCGCCGACGAAGATCGCCAGAAGAGCTTCCCGATCATGACCTACAACGCGCTCCGCCATCTCGCCGCGGTGTCGCCGGAGATGCAGACCGCATGACTCACCACTGCAAGGAGTTCTCGCGCTCATCGCTCCTCCGTCAGGGGATCGCGGAGGCGGGGCGGGGGCTGCCGTCGATCGAGACGGGCATGCCGGTGCCCGCCGGCACGGGGCTCGACCGGCGGACGTTCCTCTCGCGCACCCTCGGCGCCGCGCTGACCGTCTACGGGGCCTCCGCGCTCGGCCCGAAGGCGTTCGACGCCGCGATCGCGCGTGCCTCGGCGGCCGGCAACTCGGATCGCGTGCTCGTCTCGGTGTTTGCGCCGGGCGGCTGGGACTCGCTGTCCGTCCTCTACCCGAATGGCGACCCGCATTACCGCAGGCTTCGGCCCGAGATCGCGCTGAAGCCCGGCGACGGGCCGGTGTTCAAGACCGACTCGCGCCTGCACTGGCATCCGTCGCTCGAGCCGTTCGCGAAGATGCACGACCACGGGAAGATCACTGTCTTCCCGGCGATCGGCTACTCGCATCCCGACCAGTCGCACTTCACGTCGCGCCACTACTGGGAGGTCGGGGCGCTCGATCCGCAGCAGGGAGCGGGGTGGCTCGGCCGTATCCTCGACGTGATCGGGGACGAGGAGAACGCGATGCAGGGGCTGTCGCTCGACGAGTCGCTGCTGCCCTCGCTCGCAACCGCCCACGTGCCGGTGGCCACGCTCACCGACCCGACGGATTACGGGTTCGACTCGCAGAACGTCTGGGATGTTCCCGGTGCGCTCCTGCCCGATGCGATGGGTGCGCTCGGCGGCCTCACCGACGGGACCGACCCGTTCCTCACGGCGGCGAGCAAGACCGCGCACGACGCGAACCAACTTCGCCGCCAACTCGGCCGCTTCATCGGCAAGGACGGTCAGGCCCACTACAACACGAAGGTCAAGTACCCGGACGGCGATTTCGCGCACCGCCTGGCCGGGCTCGCCGCGCTGCTGCATGCCGGTTTCCCGATTCGCGCGGTCGCACTGCAGGCGCCGGGCGAGTTCGACACGCACTCGGACGAGGGCGGGCCGCTCGCCGACGGGCTTCAGCAGACGGCGCAGGCGCTCGCCGCCTTCCAGGCCGATCTCGAGCAGCGCCACCTCGGCTCGCGCGTGCGGACGCTGCTCTGGAGCGAGTTCGGCCGCCGGGCCGAGCAGAACGACTCCAACGGCACCGACCACGGTGCAGCTGGTGTCGCGTTCATGATGGGCGAGAACCTGCCGCACAAGATGATCGGCGAGTTCCCCGGGCTCGGTCGTGGCGGGCTCGACCGGAACGGGAACCTGAAGGAGACCGTCGACTTCCGCGCCGTCTACTCGTCGCTCGCAGAGCAGTGGTTCCACGTCGACGCGGAGCGGGTGCTTCCGGACGCAAAGAAGATGCCGCGGTTCAACCTCGTCTGATGCGGCGCGCCGCTCTTCTCCTCACCGCGATCGCTGCCGCTTCGACGCTCGGCGCCGTGCCGGCACAGGCCGCACCCGCGCGCCTTCAGGTCGTCGAGAAGGAGTACTTCCTGACGCTCTCACGGCTGCACGTCCGGAGCGGGAAGCTGATCCTGCAGGTCGTCAACTTCGGGATGGACAATCACGACCTGGTCGTCCAGAGCAAGGCCGGGAAGACGTGGAAGTTCGCCGTCCTGGCTCCCGAGGCCCACGCGACGAAGACGATCACGCTGACACCGGGCAAGTACACGCTCTTCTGCTCGCTCCCGGGCCACCGCGGCCTCGGGATGGTCGCGACGCTGAACGTCACCGGTTAGCGCCTTCCCGTCCGGCAGGACAGCGCATCGAGGCCGACGGTAGGTTTGCGGCCGTGGTCACTCCGGAAGAGATCGCTCGGATCGCGATCTTCGCGCAGCTCAGTGAAGCGGAGCGCGAGCGGCTCGCGCGCTCCGTTGCCGACATCGTCCTGGTTGCGGGCGAGTACGCGGCGCACGAAGGCGGCGAGCGCGCCCTGTTCGGGCTGCTCGAAGGACGAATCGAGGCGGTCAAGACCACGGACGGGATCGAGACCGTGGTCGGGGTCCGGCAACCGGGCGACGTATTCGGCGAGGTGCCGATAACGCTGGGAACCGTCTTTCCCGTCGGGTTTCGTGCTGCCGAGGCGTCGCGCGTGATGCGGCTCTCGCCCCACGACTACTACACCGTCGCCGCCGCCGCTCCGGGCGTGGCGATCGAGGTTGGCAAGCTTGCCGGAAACCGGATCGGAGGGCCCGGAGGCCTGTCCGGGCTCGCCGCCGCACCGCCGCCGCCTCGCGCGGTGGTGGTCGGGCAGCGCTGGGATTCGGCGTGCGCCGAGCTCCGGCACTTCCTCGATCGCAATCAGATCTCGTTCAAGTGGATCACGCCCGACGAGCCCGAGCTCGTGGCCTACTGGGACGGCCCATTTCCCCCGGAGCAGGATTGGCCGGCGATCCAGTGCGTGGCCGGCACGACGGTAGTTCGGCCCGAGCTTCGGCACGTCGCCGACCTGCTCGGGCTCACCACCGAGCCGGCCGAGGCCGAATACGACACCGTGATCGTCGGTGCGGGACCGGCAGGGCTTGCTGCCGCCGTGTACGGCGCCTCGGAGGGGCTCCGCACGCTCGTCGTCGAGCGCGAGGCGCCCGGCGGCCAGGCCGGGACGTCGTCCCGCATCGAGAACTACCTCGGCTTCCCTTCCGGTGTCTCCGGCGACGAGCTCGCGAGCCGGGCTCTCCAGCAGGCGCGGAGGCTCGGCGCTGAGATCCTCGTAACGCGGTCGATCGAGCGGATCGACGCGGCGAACCGCAACGTTCACCTCGACGGCGGAGGCGTCGTCCACGGAGGCTCGATCATCCTCGCAACCGGTGTCTCGTGGCGCAGGCTCGGCATCGGCGGCTTCGAGCGGCTCGGCGGGAAGGGCGTCTACTACGGCGCCTCCTCCACCGAGACCTCGAACACGCACGGCATCGATGTCCACATCGTCGGCGCCGGAAACTCCGCCGGCCAGGCAGCGATGCACTTTTCGAGCTACGCACGCAGTGTCACGATCATCTGTCGCGGTGATCGGCTCGAAAAGAGCATGTCGAAGTACCTGATCGATCAGATCGCCACGCGCCCGACGATCCGTACCCTGTTCCACAGCGAGGTTGTCGCCGCTCACGGCGCCGAAGCCCTCGAGGAGATCGACGTCTCGAGCTCGCAGACCGGAGAGACGACCACTCTCGAGTCCGGCGGGCTCTTCATCTTCATCGGCGCCGACGCCGAGACCGGGTGGATGCCGCCCGAGATCGCTCTCGACACGCACGGCTACGTGCTCACCGGCCCGGATGTCCGGGCTGCCGGCGCCATGGACGGGCGACGATCGCGACCCGTACCTGCTCGAATCGAGCGTCCCCGGCATCTTCGCGTGCGGCGACGTGCGCTCGAGCCCGGTGAAACGCGTCGCGGCCGCGGTGGGGGAGGGCAGCATGGCGATCGCCTTCGTCCACCAGCACCTCAAGGCAAGTACGCGCTCCTAACCCGTCTAGACGAAGGAGGACGTTGTGATCGGAACCGGAAGAATCTCAGCCGTGCTCTGCTCGACCGATCTCGAGCGGAGCCGGGAGTTCTACGAGCAGAAGGTCGGCCTGACGCTCTCGCCCGAGACGATCCCGAACCATCTGCTCTTCGACGGCGGCAACGGCAGCTCGCTGCTCGTCTACGGCCGTCCCTCCGAGAACAAGGGCGATCACACCCAGGTTCGCTTCTGGTCGAACGATGTGGAGGCCGACGTCGCCGCGCTCGTGGCGCGTGGCGTGGTCTTCGAGGACTACGACTTCCCGGCGCTGAAGACGGTCGACCATGTTGCGACGACGGCCGGCATCGGTAAGTCGGCGTGGTTCAAGGATCCGGACGGGAACACGCTGGCGCTGTTCCAGCCGGAGTAGCGCGCCGCCACCGGCAGGTCAGATGCCGGTCAGCACCGGGAGACGCCCGGTGCGCACCGCGTAGGCGAACGTCTCGAAGTCGCGCTCGTTCTGGTCGGCGTACGCGACGGCGAAGTCGGCGACCGCGCGGTCGAAGGCGTCGCCGCGGCCGAGGTAGGCCGCGATCGCGATCCGGTCGCCCGAGCGGGCGTGGGCGCGCGCGAGCGTCGCGCCGCAGAGGCGCGCGTACAGCTCGGCGCCGCCGGGGCGGAAGTTCTCGATCTCGACGCCGCCCTTCCAGTCGTGGAGCTGGCGCACGTAGTAGTCGCGCGCGACCCCGTCCAGGCCCGTCACGGTCTGCCAGCCGAGGAAGATGTCGCTCGCCGCCTGCATCAGGCGCTGACCCACGACGATCCGCTCGCCGTGATGGTGATAGACGCTCTTGCCCACGTAGCGCTCGAGCACCGACGGCTCGGCCTCCTTCACCTGCAGGAAGAGTGGATCGCTCTCGTCGCTACCGAGCAGCAGCAGGATGAAGCAGCGTGTGCCGACGCTGCCGACGCCGACGACCTTCCGGGCGGCATGGACGACCCGGAACTCCTCGATCGGATGGTGATGGTCGTGCATCAGCGTCTTCCGGTAGGAGCGAAGCAGCCGCGTGATCACCTCGTTCGTCTGCGCCCACTCGGAGTCGGGCTGGACGAACTCCTCGACGGGAACGATCAGCGGCGGGTCGGCCACGATGCGCAGCTCGCCGTCGACGGTGTCCGTCCGCTTGGCGAGGACGCGAACGTGATCGCGCGCGAATGCCTGCTCGACCCGGCGTTCCGCGGCCTTCGCCTCCCGCTTCGTCAGCTCCCCGGACGCTGCGGCATCGTGAACGCCGGCGAGGAGCCGGTCGACCTCGAGATGTGCGTACCAGGCCTCGAGAGTGCTCATCCGCGCCGACCGCAGCATCCGGCGGCGGTACTGGCGGACGGAGCCGAGCACCACGCAGCGGCGCTCCGACTTGCTGAAACCGAGCTCCCGGCCGAGGATCTCGAAGCTGGCTGCGAGCCGCTTCACGTCCCATTCCCACGGGCCCGGAAGTGTCTCGTCGAAGTCGTTGACGTCGAACATCAGCTGCCGCTCGGGAGACCCGAAGAGCCCGAAGTTCGAAAGGTGCGCATCGCCGCACAGCTGCGCCTGGATCCCGGAGTTGGGCGACCCGGCGAGGTCACCGGCCATCAGCGATGCGGAGCCGCGGAAGAACGAGAGCGGGGAGGTGAGCATCCGGCCGTACCGGATCGGGACGAGGCCGGGAACGCGGTCGGCGGCCTCCTTCTCGAACACCGCAACCGGATCGCGCCGGTCCGTGGCGGGTGCCCACGCGCCGTGGCTGGAGCGCGGCGCTCGAGTGCGCGCCTCCTTGCCGAGCGCGACGCGCTCCTCGCGTGACAGGACGGGCTTGCCGGGGGCGACAACCTCGCTCAACTCGTGCTCCTTCCGTTGGCGACGGTCTCCGCCCACACGCCGGGGGTGATTCCGAAGGCCTGCTTGAACTGACGGGTCAAATGGCTCTGGTCGGAGAAACCAGCCTCCGCGGCTGCGCGCACGAGCGGAACGCCTCGTGCGATCGCCGCACGTGCGAGATCGAGCCGTCGCATCGTGCGGTAGCGGTCCGGGCTCGTCCCGAAGGCCCGGCGGAAATGGCGGGCGATCGAAAAGCGGTCGAGGCCGGCGAGCCGCTCGAGCTCGGCAGCCGGGGTCTGCTCGTTCGCGTGAGCAGCCAGGTGCTCCCGCACGAGCTCGACAGCGCGCAACGCGATCGGCTCCGACTTCCCGGGCGGCCCCGCCAGTCCCTGCAGCGTGTCGGCAATCGACGCAGCGACCTCCGCCGAGGCGAGCTCGCTGATCGGCTCGTCGATGTCGGCGAGCAGGCGCGCGATCTCGGCCGTCGCGGGCGCGGGATCGCGAACCGGATCGGCGACGAAGGGCAGCGGGGCGCCGTCGAGCGCGCGGCGGATCAGCTCGGGCTCCACGTAGACGATCCGGTACCGGAAGCCCTCAGCCGTGTCGGGACCGCCGTCGTGGAGCTCGTCGGGGTGGAGGACATGAACCTGGCCGGGAAGCGCAATTCGCCGGGCGCCCCGGTAGCGGAAGGCCTGGACGCCGCTGCACGTGATCCCGACGGCGTAGGTGTCGTGCCGATGCAGCTCGAACGCCTGCTCGGAGAAGTAGGCCTCGGCCCGTTCGAGCCCGGGCGCACCGGCGCCGGCCCGGATCCAGTCGCACGATCGTTCAAGACCGCTGCCGACCGCGCCTCGTAGCGTCTCCTGCATGGGCAAACCGTATCGCGGTAGCTGAATGAGCGGTCCGCTTCTCGCGCTGCTGCTGAGCTCGCTCGCGATCATGGGGAGCCCGGGCCCGGCCACGATCAGCCTCACCGCGGCCGGCTCCGTGCACGGCGTCCGCCGCTCGCTCGGCTACCTCGCCGGGATCGTTCTCGGTACGACGATCGTCCTGCTCGCGGTGGCCAGCGGCGTCACGGCCGTGCTGCTCGCCGTGCCGGCAGTCGGGTCGGTGCTGATCGCCGCGTCGATCGCCTACATCCTCTGGCTCGCCTTCCACATCGCGACAGCACCCGTCGCGGCCGCGCGAGACGACGGCGGGCCCGCGCCTGGCCTGAGGGGAGGCACGCTGCTCGGAGTTGCGAACCCGAAGGCCTGGGTGGCGATCGCGGCGGTATTCGCAAGCGCGCATCTCGCCTCTCGCGCAGCCCTGGATGCGGGGGCGAAGGTCGCCGTGCTCACAGCGATGATCATTCTCATCAACACCGCCTGGCTACTCGCGGGAGCCTCGCTTACGTCCGTCCTTCGAGACCCACGCCGGGCGCGGATCGTGAACATCGTGCTCGCGGTCGTGCTCGTCGCGGCGGCTGTCGCCACGTTGCTCGACTGAGGAGCGACCGACTCGCAAGAGGCCGGGGTGGCGCAGCCGTCCGGCCACGCCACCCGCTCGCCCGCTTACATGCTGGAGATCTGACCTCGAATCTCACCGTTCGGGTTCTTCGTGGTGTGCACGTTGACGTACAGCCCGTTCTTCGAAGCCATGGCGGCAACGGACGAGGTCAGGGTCGCTGTGCCGGTCTGCCCGTTCTTGCAGGGGCTGCAGAGCGGGACCACGACGCCGCCTGCCACACCGGTCGCGCCGCTGTGGATGTGAGCCGCGGTCGCGGGCCCGGTCAGCTTCGAGAACGTCAGCGTCCACTTGAGCTTGTTGCCCTTGAGCGTGGCGCTGAAGTTGCCCTTGGCCTTCGTGTCCTTCACGACCTGGGCCGGGACCTCCTTGGCGGCCGAAAGCGTGGCTCCCCAGTGGACGGCTGCAGCGCGCGGTGCCGCACCCGAGAGCGCAGCAAGCGCGAGGGCGCACACGGCCCCGGTGCTGATGAATGCGACGAGCTTCTTCACTGTTCCTCCTATGCCTTTTTGCGAGGTGGTCGAACAGTCTTCGCCGCGAATGCGGAATCGGTTGTTGGCTTCGCGCTCTTGGTTGCGACTAGACCGTGAACTGGCCGTCGCGGTAGATCGTCTTCGTTCGTCCGCTCGGGAGCGTGGCCGTCACCTCGCGGCGCGCAGTCGAGACGATGTCGGTATGCACAGAGGACTCGTTGAACCCGAGCCGCTTCCAGTCGCTTTTCCTCTGCGCCGCGATATCGCCCGTGAACGCCTGCCGGTAGCTGCTGCCGATCGCGAGATGGAAGTTCCCCTGTGGTCCGCCGCGGTTCTCGTCGTAGAGCGTCTCGGCCATGAAGCGCGTGATCCTGCTGAGTCGGCCGTCGGTGAGCGAGATCTCGCCGACGCGCTTCGAGCCCTCGTCGCTCGCGATCATCGCGTGCAGCAGATGCTCGCTTCGGGTCGCCGAGGCTTCGACGATGACGCCGCGCTCGAACCGCAGCTTCACCCCGTCGATCATGCTTCCGTAGCGGTGCAGCGGCTCGGTGAAGGCGACGGTGCCTTCGGTGCCGCGCCAGTCGGGTGTGGTGAAGATCTCGAAGCTCGGGATGTTGTGGCCTGTTCCACCCAGCCACTGTCGCGTCGGCCCGACCGTGAACTGGAGGTCGATCCCGTCGCCCTCGATGTGCAGGCGCTCGATCTGGAGCTTGTTCAGCCGCTGCTTGATGCGGCTGATCTCCTTGAACACCTCGCGCCAGCGCTTGATCGGGTTGGGGTCGTCGAGGAAGCACGCCTCGATGATCTGGCCCCAGTACTTCTCGTGCGAGAGCCGCGCCTCCTTCGCCATCGCCGGAGTCCCGTAGAGGCCGAGTGTCCACGAGTAACGGCCCTCCGCCTCCTTCTTCGCGATCCACTCGCGATAAGGGCGGATCGAGCGCCGGCCGACCAGGAGCTTCTCGGGGTCGACGCCCTCGAGTTGATGGGGGTCCTCGGTGGCGATCACGGCGATGCGATGGTCGATCGTTGCGGCGAGCCCGCGGTAGTACGCACGCGGGAAGCTCGAGAGCTGCTCGATCGAGGCGATCTCGAGCGCCGAGCGTGAGCTTCCGCTCGGTGAGTAGTCGCCGAGCGTCGTCCCTCCCGATCTCAGCACCGTGTCCCGGAGAGCGACGTACAACGGCTTTGCGATATCGCCCGACGAGATCATCACGACATCTCCGGGAGAGATCCCGTGCCCTTCGTTGAGTGCGAAGTTGACGAGGACATCGGCGTACCGATCGACGATCTCCGGGGGCGGCTGGTAGGCCACTGCCGGACAATAGCGTCCGGTCCTCACGACGCGAGCCGGTTCGGGATGCGCCGGCCGCTCGCCATCGGGATGCTCTTCTTCCTGGCCGGCCTCGCGATGCCTGCGATGGCTCACGGCGAGCTTTCGGAGCCGGCGCTCGACGCCTCCGTCTAGCGCGTCATCTCTCGCACAGGCCTCACAGCTTTTCCGGTGTTTGCTGAAGAGGCACGCACAGTATCCGCGCGAAGAGGCAAACTCTCGTCGATGCCCGAGGAGGACGCCCCCACGGTGATCAGCTCCCAGACCGGCACCCGTGCCGAGGTCGCAGCAGATCCTGCCGACGACTGGCTCTCCGACGCCTCCGACCTCGACTGGTTCGACGAGCCCGGTGGCGCACCCCGGCCCCGACCCGCCGTTCAGGCCGGTACGGCTGCAGCGGTGCCCTCCCACGAAGGGCCGCCCCCGGTCGACGACGTGATCCGCCGGCGGCGGGCGATCGCCCTCGTGGCGGGCCTCGCCGTCATCGTCGCCGTGGTGCTGATCTGGCTGTTCGTCATCGACGCGGGTGGCAGCAATACGCCGGCACCGACGACGCCGGTGACTACACCGGCCAACACGACCCCGGCCGAGTCGACGACACCCGCGACGACAACGACCACCACGCCGGCGACGACCACGACCGCCACGACTCCGGTGACGGGCAGCACGAGCACCGTGACCCTGCCGGCCGCCGGAAAGATGAAGCCGGGCGACACGAGCCCTGAGGTCAAGACCCTGCAGGAGGCCCTGAACCAGCTCGGCACCGCTCAGCTCAAGGCCGACGGGATCTACGGCCCGCTGACGCAGCAGGCGGTGACCGCGTTCCAGCAGGCCAACGGATTGACCGTCGACGGCATCGTCGGCACCCAGACAGCCGCTGCGCTCAACACCGCTCTCGCAGCGCAGGGCTAGACCGCTGCGCTACGGACGGCGGTAGCTGATCGTGCGGCTGAACGCGCCGAGGTAGCCGCGTCCGGCCTGGTTCACGCTCATCGCGACGCGAACGGTCGAGGAGCCGTGCGGGAGCTTGGACGAGGCGAAGGTCGCCGACGACTTGCTGTTCAGCCGGGCCTTGGCGACCGTCTTCCAGCGATCTCCCGAGAGCAGCACCTGGAGCTGAACCTGCCTGCCGCGGAACGAGGAGCCCGCGACGACCCTGGTCGTCAGGCGGCGCTGGGTGATCACGCGGAGAGACATCGCAGGCCGCACGCCGATCGTCACCGGGGAGCTCGTGCCGTCAGGCGTATTCGCCTCGTAGGCGGTCTGAATCGTCGGTTTCGCCTGGTACGTCCACGACCCACCGGCGCCGGTGAGCGCCGTGCCCACCGTCTTGAAGGAGGTCGTGCCGAACGCCTCTGCGAGGATCGTCACGGTCACACCCGACTGCCTGCTCGAGACGGCGCCCGACAGCGTGGCGGAGTGGCCGTAGACGAGCTGGACGGTCGAGGAGGCGATCGTCACGGCGGCGACCGTCGTGAACGTGACATCGCTGCCGTACGTCGTGCCGGCGTTGCTCGTGCCGACGAGTCGATAGTGGTAGGTGGTGCCGGCCTTCAGGCTCGTGATCGCGGACGAGACGCCTGTTGCCGCGGTGCCGGATCCCGCGCTCTTCGACGAGGTCTTCGAGCCGTACGAGGCGCTCGGGCCGTACTGGAAGTACCAGCTCGTCGAGCTGCCTTGCGGATTCACGGAGCCGGTGAGGGTCGCGCCGTTCGTCGAGGCGCCCTGGGCCGAGCCGGTCTGCACGACAGGCGGGCCGACGCTGCCGAAGGTCAGGTCACCGCCTGTCGAGGTGCCCGCCGTGCTCGAGCAGGAGACGCGGAAGTGGTAGATCCCGGCGCCGAGGCCCGTGACCGTGGTCGACACGTTGACCGACTTCGTGCCCGAGCCGGCGCTCACGGTGGCTGACTTCGACCCGTAGCTCGTCGAGGTCCCGTAATCGAAGAAGCAACTCGTCGCGAGGCCGTTCGGGATCACCGAGCCGTTCAGCTTCGCGCTCGACGAGGTGATCGAGCTGGCGGCCTTGGTGGTCGCGCTTGGGCCGCTGCTGGCCGTGAAGCTCACATCGTTGCCGTTGGTCGTCCCGCCGGTCGAGGACGCGACGAGGCGGGCGTGGTAGGTCTGGCCACTCTGCAAGCCCGAGATGGCTGCTGACACGTTCACCGGGTTCGTGTCACTGCCGCCGTTCTGGACGCCGGTCTTCGTCCCGTACGACGTGGTCTTGCCGTACTCGAAGTAGTAGGTGGTCGCCTGGCCGTTCGCATTGATCGAGCCGTTGAGGGTCGCAGCGCCGCTTCCCACGCCGGTCGCGGCGTTGGTGGTCACGGTCGGCGGCGCGGCCGAGGCGGTGTTGAAGATGCCGTCGGAGCCGTTCGTCGTGCCGCCGGTCGAGGTCGCGACGAGCCGGTAGTGGTAGGTCGTGCCGGGCGTGAGCCCGGTCAGGTTCTCCGAGACGCCGGTGTTCGCGGTTCCGCTTCCCGCGCTCGTCGACGAGGTGCTCGTGCCGTAGGTCGTCGTCTTCCCGTACTCGAAGTGCCAGCTCGTGGCGGTTCCGTTCGGGTTGACCGTGCCGCTGAGCGTCGCCGTCGTTGCGGCGGTGGCGGTCACGGGGCCCGTGATCGCCGTCGGTGCAGCCGCCGCTGCAATCGCGCACAGGATCAGAGCCGCCGTGGCCGCTCCGGCGGCTGCGACGCTCTTCCGTGCGATGTGGCCCACCGTCGTCATCGCTGTCGTAGGAGTATCCACACGTCGTAAATAGAAAGCTAAGAAACGGGAAAGGTTCAGGGGCTTTCGAGAGCGCGCAATGCGCTGATTGCCTCGTCGATCGACCAGCAAACCGGCCCGGCCGAGCGTATTGCGCCGATCACGAACAGGTTCATCCCATCCCCGGGGGCGTTTCCGCGGCGCCGCTGGAGCCGCAGGTCGGTGACGAGCCCGACGATGCCGCGGTGGTGGCCGTCCCCGCTGCGGACGAGCTCGGCGAACGCCCCGATCTCCGCCGCCGTGCCGTCGTCGATCACCGGCCCGTCGAGCCAGGCGAGCAGCACGTTCGAGGAGCGGAGGCCCTCACCGTCGACGCGGTAGATCTCGTCGGGCGTCAGCTCGCTGATCGCGTCGAAATGCTCGTGAGGCACGAAGCAGTCGAATCCCTCGGCGCGCAGCCTCGCGGCGAGCTTGTCGAGCCAGTCTCGCTCGGCCTCCGAGAAGAGAGGGCCTGCTACGTAGATCTGCACCTCAGCCTCGGGTGAACACGCGTGATCTGCAACCCGCCGTGCTCGCAGACCGGTGTCGCCGGGCTGATCGGGACGACGACGCTGCCGCCGCCCGAGGGAGCGACGCGAAGCTTGTATGCGGTGCGCTCGCACGCTCGCCCGGACACCGGCTCGCCGGGCCCGGGGACGTCGGGTGAGAAGCGCGCCGTCAGGGTCGCCGTTGCCCCGGGCTTCAGCGTGACGAGGACCGCGCTGAGCGTTCCGGGCATCCCGCTGAACCGCGCATGCGTCGGAAGCTTCCTGCCGGCGGCATCGAGCAAGGTCAGAGCGGGGAGGCCGGTGACGCCGCACGGGGCCTTCGAGCTGTTCTTGACGCGCAGCCGGTAGACGATGTTTCCCGCTCCGGGGCTATCCGGGATCACCTTGAACGTCCCGGTGAGCATCGCCTCCGGTGCAGAGGCTCGTCGTCTGCGGCCGCGCGCTCGAAAGCGGCGCGAACAGCGCAAATGCGGCGGTCGCGAGAGCCACGAGGAGCCCGATCCGGCTGAAGGTCCTCACGCCTCGAGAATATCCGCCTCGGTCGAGTAGCCGCGTTAGGCAAGACTTGCGCCTTGCTCGATCCCGAACACCTCCGCCAAGAGCTGACCGTCGCCTGCGCCGATGCCGGAATCGCGCCGGCCTCGATCGTCGCCTACGTCGTCGCGGCGCAGCGTCCCGCGGGCACGACGCCCCTTGCCTACCTTCATCCGGCAGGCATCGTCTGGCCCGAGACGGTGGCCGTCTTTCGTGCGGTCGGCGGCGATCGCGTCGCCCGGCATCAGTACGCGGCCCATCGGCTCGCCATCTGGGGCGAGCTTCCGGGCATTCCGGACTGCGCGCTCGGGCCGATGCTGCGTCATGAGCTCGAGCATGCCCGGCGCTGGGAGCGATCGGGCACACGCTTCTTCGAGGCCGACGACATCCTTCGTGCCGCCGTGCGCGGCACCGGTGGTCACGTCTACGCGACGCTTCCGAGCGAGGTCGAGGCCAATGCGGCGTCCGCCGCGTACGCCGCGCGCACGCTCAGCCCGCGCGACCTGGCCGAGGTGCGGGAATGCGAAGAGTGTGCTGCGCTCGTCGCGCCCGAGCAGACACCGCCTGATGTCGTCGCCGCGACGCTCGCCGAGCTCGCGGCCCGCGACGACTGGGGGCCCGACGCGAACGGTCGCCGTGCCTACCTTGCCGAGGTCGAACGCGACTGCGCGGCGTGGGATCCCGCGGCCGCCCTGGGCCTGCTGGACGGGCGGACCGGCCCGGAGATCGAGCTGATCAGGACGTCTTGAGGATCGTGGCCAGGAAGGCGAGCACATCCGCCTCCTGCTTTCCGGCCACGAGCGTCGGCGGCATCGTCGCGCCGCCGTTGTCGATCTGAGCTTTCGCGACGGCGAGGCTGATCGCAAGGCCCGTCGAGTTTCGGGCCGACCGGGCCGCCCTTGCCGTCGGTGCCGTGGCAGGCCGCGCATTTCTGGGAGAAGATCGTCTGCCCGTTGTAGAAGTCCCCGAGCTGGATCTTCTGACCGGGCACGGCCTTCGGTAGGCCCGGTCGGGCCAGATGCGCCTTCGCGAGCACGAAGACCAGGCCCGAAACGACGACGAACGCGATCACGAGCGGTGCCAGATGCCGTCTCCCGGCCGAAGCCGCTGTGGACATGAGGCGATCGTAGTGAGAACCTTGCCGCGGGACAATGCTCGCGAGCGTCAACTCGACGTACACCGACCTCGTCACCTCGGTGTTCAGCTCCGCCATCGCCGGCAAGGTGTGGTTCGCGACGGCCGCGATCTTCTTCGCCCTGATCCAGATCGTCACCGCCGCCCGGATCTTCGGGAAGCTCAGCTTCCTGCCGCAGACGGTCGTCGGCGTCCAGTCGCCACGATCCACCGCTGGTCGGGACGGATCGCGTTCCTCTGCACGCTTCCGGTCGCGTTCCACTGCATCTTCATCCTCGGCTTCCAGAGCTACGACACGCGTGTTCTCGTCCACTCGATCCTCGGCACGTTCTTCTACGGCGTGTTCGCCGTGAAGGTGCTGGTCGTCCGCGACCATGGCCTTCCGGGCTGGGCGCTTCCGGTCGCCGGCAGCACGCTCTTCACGGTTCTCGTGCTGCTCTGGAGCACCTCGAGCCTCTGGTACTTCACGAACATCCGGGTCGGCTTCTAGCCTCGCCTGTGTGCTCGAGCAAGGGATCTACCTCGGCGACAACCTCGATCTGCTTCCACGGCTGCCGGACGGCGCGTTCACGCTGATCTACGTCGATCCGCCGTTCAACACCGGGAAGGAGCAGCGCCGGCTCACGCTCGCGGTCGAGGCCGATCCCGACGGTGACCGCACCGGGTTCGGCGGGCGGCGGTACCGGAGCCGGGCGACGAGCGGCGGCGCCTACGCCGACAGCTTCGACGACTACCTCGGTTTTCTCGAGCCGCGGCTCCGCGAGGCGCGGCGGGTGCTCGCGAAGGATGGGACGCTGTACGTCCACGTCGACCCGCGCGAATCCCACTACGTGAAGGTGCTCCTCGACGAGATCTTCGGCCGGGAGTGCTTCCTGAACGAGATCGTGTGGGCCTACGACTACGGCGCGCGCACCAAGCGCCGGTGGCCGGCCAAGCACGACACGATCCTCGTCTACGTCAAGCGATCCGGAGGCGTACTTCTTCGACTCCGAGGCCGTCGACCGCGAGCCGTACATGGCGCCGGGCCTTCAGACCGCCGAACGGGCCGCACGGGGGAAGCTGCCGACCGATGTCTGGTGGCACACGATCGTCTCTCCGACGGGCCGCGAGAAGACCGGCTACCCGACCCAGAAGCCGCTCGGCGTGCTGCGGCGGATCGTTCAGGCCTCGTCGCGGGAAGGCGACTGGTGCCTCGACTTCTTCGCCGGCAGCGGCACGCTCGGCGCAGCCGCGCTCGAGCTCGGCCGCCGCTGCGTGCTCTGCGACTCGAACCCGGAGGCGGTGGAGGTGATGCGCGACCGGCTCGGGCTCGAGGTTCGCACGCCGTCGGGGTCGCCGGTGCCCCGGGTCGAGGCACCGGCCGCGATCTGAGCGCTCCCTACGCGACCTGGCGCTGCCGCGGATCACGTTGTGCACCGGCACGAACTTCGGCGTGACCTCGCCCATCTTCTCCGCGTGCGGTGCGAGCTGGCTGTCGGCGAACGCGCCGAAGGCCTCGGCCGACTCCCAGAGGTCGAACACGTAGAGCTTCCCGTCGTCGGTCACGGCCGCGATGTGCGCAACGGCCGGATGTCCGCCGCCGTCGCTCGGCATGCGCCGGGAGGGCTCCGGCAACCTCGTCGTAGTCGTCGGTGGTCATCTCGGTCTCGATCATGACGAGCACGTTGTCGCCCGAGCCGCTGCCCTGCGGGATCATGTCGTGCAGCTTGTGAATCGAGGGCTGGCCGACCTGCATGTCCGACTCCTCGAGCGCCTGGCCGAGCCCGCCCGTGGTGAAGAACGCGTCGAGCTTCTCCTGGGACTCCCAGACGTCGACGATGACCATGCCGTCCTCGCTGATTCCGGCCATGTGCATGATCAGGCCGTCCGGGGCGGTCGTCGTCGTCCACGACTCCGAGCGCCTCGTTGAGCGCGTCGTACTGGTCGGGCGTCGCGCCGGGCGCCTCCATTGTCATGACGATTGCCACTGTTGCTCCTCCTTGTGATCCGCCGATTGGGGGCGAAGGTTGGTTCGAGCGGTCAGCGCCATCATGGCCTATCGGGGTGGGTCGGCCAAGCTCCGAAAGGCCTCGAGGTGGTTACAGTCAAGTTATGCCCGGCAGTGACAAAAAGGTCGGTCTGAGCGTTCGCGAGCTCGTCGCGGCGCGCGGGGGCGAGAGCCTCGAGCTGTGGGGCAAGACGATCAACCCGCAGTTCACGCGCGTGCTGAAGACGATCGGCTTCGATCGCACCTGGGCGCGCGGCGAGGGCGCCTATCTCTGGGACGACAAGGGCAACCGCTACCTCGACATGCTCGGCGGCTTCGGGATGTTCAACGTCGGGCGCTCGAACCCGCGGGTCCGCGCGGCGCTCGACGGAGACTCTCGAGCTCGATCTTCCCGGGCTCGGTGCAGCTCGGCGCCTCGCCGCTGCCGCCGCTGCTCGCCGAGGCGCTCCTTGCCCGCACGCCCGACCGGCTCGCCCGCGTGCTCTTCACGAGCACCGGCACCGAGGCCGTCGAGGCCGCTGTGAAGCTCGGCCGCGCCGCGACCGGTCGCGACCGGGTCGTCTCGCTCGACCACGGCTTCCACGGGCTGACGCTCGGGTCGCTCTCGGCGAACGGGAACCCGGAGTTCACGAGCCGGTTCGGGCCGCTGCTGCCCGGATTCGCGCACGTGCGGCTCGGCGACCTCGAGGCGCTCGAGGTCGAGCTCCGCGGCGAGGACGTCGCGGTGTTCCTCGTCGAGCCGATCCAGGGGAAGGGCGTCCACCTGCCGCCTGACGGCTACCTCGAGGCGGCGCAGGAGCTGTGTCGCCGTTACGGGACGCTGTTCTGCGTCGATGAGGTGCAGACCGGCTTCGGGCGGACGGGGAAGCTGTTCGCCTTCGAGCACTGGGGCCTCGAGCCGGACCTCGTGCCGGTCGCCAAGTCCCTCTCGGGCGGGTACGTGCCGGTGGGTGCGCTGCTGATGTCGGCGGAGGTTCACGGCCGCGTGTTCGACTCGATGGAGAACGCATTCAGTCACGGATCGACGTTCGCCCCGAACGAGCTCGCGATGG
Organism: uncultured Actinomycetota bacterium; assembly: GCA_963762215.1. Classification (GTDB taxonomy): domain Bacteria; phylum Actinomycetota; class Thermoleophilia; order Gaiellales; family Gaiellaceae; genus PALSA-600. The sequence goes on along the minus strand of CAVXKB010000007.1, from coordinate 465,334 downwards.
CGGCCGGTCTGGCGACGCTCGCAGAGATCGACGACCAGGGACTGGTCGAGCGCGCGGCCACGCTCGGCGAGCGGCTGCTCGAGCTGACCCGCCCGCTCGTCGAGAAGCACGAGGTCGTGCGGGAGGTGCGCGGGCTCGGCCTGATGTGGGCGATCGAGTTCGTCGAGCCGGAGACGCTCTCGCGCTCCTACCGACTCGTCGAGCGGCTCCAGAACGGCCTCTTCGCCCAGCTCGTCGTTGCCCCGCTCTTCCGCGACCATCGCGTGCTGATCCAGGTCGCCGGGCACGGGATCCCGGTGATCAAGGGGATCCCGCCGCTTGTCGTGTCCGATGAGGACGTGACGTACTTCGCAGAGTCGCTCGATGCGTCGATCGGCAAGGCGACCAAGCTCCCTCGCGCGATGGCCGGGTTCGCGTTGACCGCTGCGGGCATTCGCTGACCCGGAACGCCGTGTTGCTGAAGCTCGGCGCGGCGATCCTCGCCGTCGTCGCGGGCGTGGGCGCGATCGCGATCGCGATCGAGCTGCTGCGCTCGGAGCCCGGCCCTGTCGGTCGGGAGCCAGGGCACGACGGTGGCGAGCGTTCCGACAACTCAGCCCGAGATCGCGGGCGGCCGGATTCCGACCCCGACCTCACCGGGATTCCCTTCGCCGCCGCCCGGCGCGCTCGTGCTGGCAAGGGAGGCCGGGACGAGCGCCCTCGGGCTCGCGATCGTTCCCGGCGCCGCGCAGTCGCTCGTGCGCGTCTCCGTGCTCGGCGGCGACGGCTCTCCCGCCAGCGGCCTCGACGTCGCCCTGACTGCCGGCGAGAGCACGACCAAGCTGCCCGCGTGCGCGGCGGGGTGCTACCAGGCCGAGGTCGCGACATCGACGCTCGCCGGCCGGGTCACGGTGTCGCTCGGCGCCTCCAGGTACGGCTTTGCGCTTCCTGCGCCGCTCCGCCTGCCCGACGGCACGGCGACCGTCGCGCGCGCAGGCGTCGTCTGGCGGGGCTTGAAGACCCTCGTCTGGCACGAGCGGCTCGCTGCGAGCCCCACCGAAGCGCTGAACACCGTCTACAAGGCGGTTGCCCCCGACCAGCTCGCCTACACGATCTCGAACCGGTCGTCGGCGATCATCATCGGTCTCCGGCGCTGGGACCAGCCGACTCCGACTGCGAAGTGGACACGCTCCATCCAGAACCCGCCGGTGCACCAGCCCGTCCCGTTCTGGGCCGGAGTGTCCGATGCCCGCGTGATCGGCTCCGGGGTGGTGGGGGGACGGCCGGTCTGGGAGATCACGTTCTTCGATCCCCTCACGCCTGCCTGGTTCGACGCGAAGATCGACAAGCAGAACGGCCGCACGCTGCGGCTCGGCATGACCGCGGTCGCGCACTTCATGCGGCATGTGTACGGGCCGTTCAACGCCCCGTTCCGGCTTCATCCGCCGGCTGCGTAGGATAGGGCTGGATGAGCGTCCCGGACCTGGATCCCCAGATCATCGAGGTGCTGCGGAAGGCCGAGGCCGCAGGTGCGCCCGCGGTCGAAGAGCAGACGCCCGAGCAGCTGCGTGCGAACTACGTCGTGACGGCGAAGGAGCAGTTCGGTCCGGTCGACGACGTGTTCTCGGTCGAGGATCGCGATGCCGACGGCGTTCCCGTCCGGATCTACCGCGGAGTGGAGACGAGCGAGCCGACCCGAGCGCTCGTCTACTTCCACGGCGGCGGCTACGTGATCGGAAGCGTGGACACCCACGACGGGCTGACGCGGGCCTTCGCGAAGCGCGGCGAATGCATCGTCATCTCGGTCGACTACCGGCTCGCGCCCGAGCACCCCTATCCGGCGGCGCTCGACGACTGCTGGGCTGCGGCGAAGTGGGTTCTGGCGAACGCTGCCGAGCTCGGCATAGACGTCGACAAGGTCGGCGTCGGCGGTGACAGCGTGGGCGGGACCCTCGCGGCGATCGTGGCGCGGAAGGGACGCGACGCGGGCACCCCGTTCGCGGCGCAGCTCCTGATCTACCCGGCGATCAGCACGCGCATGGACACCCAGTCGTTCTCGCTCTACCAGAGCGGCTACGGCCTCACGCGCGACGCGATGCACTGGTACTGGAAGCAGTACATCGGCGACTCGGACGGCTCGGCGGAGATCGACATCTCGCCTTCGGCGCTGCAGGATCTACGGCGCCTGCCCCGCGCGATCGTCGTGACGGCCGAGGCGGACGTGCTGCGGGACGAGGCCGAGGGCTACGCGCAGCGGCTCTTCCTCGCCGGATGCGAGACAGAGGGCTACTGCTACGACGGGATGATTCACGGCTTCCTGCGCATGGCAGGGATCGTCGACCGCTCGAGGCAGGCGATCGACGAGATCGTCGAGTCGCTCGTGCCGTTGCTCGAGCGGACCTGGCGGATCGAGTACGAGCAGCCGCCGCCGCCCGAGGGCTTCGAGACCGTCAGCGGCTAGCGGTCTAGCGCTTCTTGCCGCGCTTGCTGCTCGAGCCGGTGTTCTTGCTGTTGCCGCCGCTCGGGCGTGACGACCCGCGGTTCGTCTGGGCCATCCGCTGCTGTGCGCGGCGCATCTGCCGGTTCGCAGGCTCCGGAGCCCCGCCTTGCTGGTCGACGACCTCCTGGTAGGCCCGTCGCTCCTCGGGTGAGAGCGAATGGTAGGCCTGCTGGAGCTTCTTCGGGTCGGCCGTGGGCCCGACGCGCTGGATCTTCCGCATCGCGCTCGCGAGCTCGGGGTTCTGCCGCTCGATCACTGCCTGGTTCATCTTCAGCAGTTGCTTGCGCAGCCACGGCACCTTCGCGAGCAGAGTGACGATCGGCCGGAGGTACTTGCCGTTCTTGAACCGCCCCAGGAAGACAATGATCCCGAACAGCAGCAGGATCGCTGCGATCAGGATCAGCGGGATCAGGATGAAGAGATGCACGCTCTCGATCGTACCGATGAGATCGTTCGGAAGAGCGCTAGGAGCCGACGACTTTGACGAGCCAGCGGCGGTCGCGCTCGCGGTCGAGCTCGATGAAGAGCACCCGCTGCCACTGGCCGAGGCAGAGCTCGCCGTCGGCGACGGGAACGGACTCGCTTGCCGATCCGAGGATCATCGACATGCAGTGGGCGTGGCCGTTTCCGACCTCCATGTCCTCCTCGCAGATGTTCTCGGTCCGGCGATCCCAGTCGTCGTGCGCGTAGTAGGTGTCGTGCGGGACCAGGCGGCGCAGGAGTACGGCGAAGTCCTCGAACATGCCGCTCTCGAACTCGTTCACCCGGACACAGCAGGTCGTGTGTGGCGAGTACACGCAGCAGATCCCGTCGGTGACCCCGGATTCCGCGACGATCCCACGTACCTCGTCGGTGATGTCCGTGACGTGAAGGCCCCCGCGGGTCCTGAAGTGCCGCTCGCTCTGGAAGACCTTCACGGCCGCGAGTTTAGCGAGGGGAGCTAGACACGGTGGGCTTGAACGAGCGCGAGCTCACCGAGCCTGGCGAGCCCGGGGATGAAATTGAGTGCGCGGTCGATGCGATCCGCCGTCCGGAACGCAGAGATGCCCGGTGAGCGCAGGACGGGCTGCGCGAACCGGAGCGTCAGCCGCTTCCCCTGCACGCGGTCGAGCTCGAAGCCGGCATCGCGGATACGTCCCGTGAGATAGCTCATCGAGAACCGGAACTCGTGCGGATGCCCGGAAACGGGCGCGATCCCGGCCGATCCGACGCGCATCGAGCATGGCTCTGCGGCAAAGAGCACCCCTCCGGAGCGCACGACGCGGTGCGCTTCACGGAGCGCCGGCAGTGGATCGGGGACGTGGTGAAGGCACCCGACGAAGAGCGCTGCGTCGAACTCCCCGTCCGCGAACGGCAGCGCCTCCATGTCGCCGACCACGTTCTCGGGGAGCAACGGATCCTCGGCCCGCTGCTGCACCATCGACTCGCTGATGTCGAGCCCGATCACCGTGACCGGCGCCGCCCTGACGATCCGTGAGGCATAGGCGCCGCTGCCGCCCCCGATGTCGACGATCCGCGCGCCCGGCTCGACCAGCGAGGTCACCCACGGCACGAGCGTCTCCGTCAGGAACACCTTCGACGGATGCTTGTGAAACCGCTCACGGTCATCCTCCCGCTCGGTGTCGTAGAAGGCCCGGTTCAGGTCCTTGTCGGCCCGATCCATCGAGAGGCCATCCTACTGCCGGTGCGGTACGGTCCCGCTACGGGCCCGTAGCTCAGCTGGTTAGAGCAGGGGACTCATAATCCCTTGGTCCTTGGTTCGAATCCAAGCGGGCCCATAAAGACCTCTGTGGTAGAGCGGACAATGGCTCTACTACAGGGGCTTTTTGTGCAAGGGATGTGGCAATCGGCGGTCCCGTGCACACGCCGGTGCCCCCGAGAAATGCAGCGCGAAGAGTGACACGCGCGAACGGCGAACGAAGCGACCCTGTGTGAATGAGTCACACACCGCAGGTTCGACCGCTTCGTGAGTGCTCGCATTGAGCGCGACCTCGTCGCAAGGTTCGAGCATCCAGCCCGGACCCGCGACCGCACCCTGAGCGCCGAGCTTCGCCAGGCGATGCGTAGCCACCTAGAGGCTGAGGACGAGGAATCCGACTCGTCTAGGCGTGAGACGTGAACATCTCTCAAGCCTGCCGGGCGCATAGTCGACCGACCGGCAGGAGGCAGGGGCGGTTCGTCGGCCAGCGCTGCGCGCCTGAGCATCGCGAGAGGGACTTCTTCTCACCCTTCTCTTGCTCGGTGGCGAGCGGCCGAGCACCCGTTCGGACCGTTGAGCCCGGAGCCACCCGTGGCCACCACTTCTGCGTCGCGCTCGTTGCAGGGCGGGCTCGAGGCTCACTACCCCGGCCTTGCTCCAACAACCCCGGCGGTGCTCACGCCTCGGGCTGCACGAGCGCGGCGGCCCTTCCCTCTTTTCTTCTTGCCCAGATCCTGAAAGGACCACGACCATGAGCACACTCACCAACTATCCACCTCGAGGCTGGACGCGAAGCGGCCACGGTTGGGAACGCTGGAAGCCGGGTTCTTCGAGCGTCATGGAATGGTGCGCCGACGAGGTGTTTCATCGGGTCGCCGCAACGCCCGCGGTGGAGCGGACTCGTTTGACAGCGGCCGCGGCGGAGATTCGCAAGCGCGATGAGGTGATTTTCGCGCCCGTGAAGCAGCCGAAGGTGTTCGTCGTAGCGGAGGCTTGGGACGGGTCCTTCGAGCCACAGGCGACGGACTATTTCTATGGCCGCATGACGGTTAACTCGATGGACTGCGTCGGCCAAGGCAATGCACCAGAGCTCGCCGGCGGGCTCTTCGGTTATTGGCAGGCAGGCGACATCGTGGTTATCGAAGTAACCGGCCGCGTCGCGTCCGGAGGTGCTGCACAGCCGAATGGACGGTCGCAAGCCCAGATCGATCTCGACCACCTCGACTGGCTGGAGTCGCGTGAGGCGATGCGCGTTTTCGGCTGGTCGCTGGTCGGAACCTGGCATAGCCACCCGAGCGTCGACAAGTCGGGACACGCTCTACCGTCGCCACCGGACATGCGGCATTGGAACAGCATGCAGCGGGCGAGTTTCAGCGAGCGGCCGTTTTTGGGCTGCATCATTCATCCGGGGCAAAACGGGGCCTACGGTTGGACGGATCCGATGCTCACCTGTGTGCTCTCTCGCGGCGACGACAACACGGATTACGAGCGTGCGAACTTCGTTTCGGTTCAGGTCGAGAACCACACCAAGCGATGCGCTAAGACCTGGGGCGGCTTGAACCTGTGAGGCTCTGGCGCTCGGGCAAACGCCATAGAACGCGGTCCACCGTCCAGTTGTCGCCGGGTCGAGCCGGGCGTATCGGAACGATGATCGACCCCGACGTCGACCGCGACGAGCTGAAAGCTCTCGTCGCCACCGCGCCCGCCGACGAGAAAGCCGACGCCCGCGCACTACTCGCCCTGGCAGGCGAACTGTCAGCCGATCGGCTTCAACTGCTCGAACTACGCGCCGCGTTCCTGATGGGCGGAGACGAATGGCGGCCCGCTGACGGTGAGATCGGGTGATGAGCGGCCGTCCCTCGCTCACCGTTAAGAGGTCACGACGATGACTGACGGAGGTGCCCTTGACGGCACTTGTCGAGCCGTTCGCGCCCGCAGACGTATTTCTTACTGCTCGGCGGTCTCTTACCCGGTATGCGATCGCAACAACGCGGTCGACAAGGGACAAGGGGAGCCATCAGATGAACCTTCGGACTTCACTCATCGCGGTCGGCGCCACACTCGCGCTCGTCGCACCGGCAGCGGCAAATGCACGGGCCATTGTCAGCCAGAGCGGCGACATGTACTTCACGTACTTCACGTCCGAGCACGGCAGCCACGCTGTCGCCAACACGAACCTCGTGTCGGAGAACGGCCACATGGTCACCAGCGGCAAGACGCAGCGCCACAAGATCGTGGAGAACAAACCGGGCGGCAAGAGGATCGTCATCAGTCCGGCCGTAGCACCCAACGCGTACGTCGACCCGAACGACTGCGGGGACTACGGCGGCACCGAAACCTGCGCCAACACCGCTGCTGCCCCTCAGGCCGCATCACCCGCCAGCGACACCTCCAACTGATCAACAAAACCGATCAATACCTGTCCACCCACCATCACCACCCTGGGCCAGGCGCCCGCCCACCAGCAAGCGCCGGCACAGGGTGGTTTTCGACTGCAAGAAGACGAGAACCAATCCGCTTACGTCGGGGGGTGGGGTCGAGCACAGCCACAGCATCCGCCTTCGCTCAGTCCGCACTAGCCGGATCCCTCCCCGAACCAAAAACGTTTTATTTGCAAGATTGGCAACGGTCGTGAGGGTTTGCGAGGGTTGCCGGCGTGAGTACAGCCCGAAGTCCGGGAAGCAGCGGTATTGCTCGCTGACTTGCCCGTCTCGGCCTGAGTCGAAGCCGTATGTTCGGTACGCGGCGGTTCCCGGCGAGGTGCGCTCTTGCGCGTACTGCGGGACTTCGTTTTCGCCGCGGGTCGTGAACCAGAGGTTCTGCTGTCTGGCGCATCAGCGATTGGGCCGGTTGCCGATGGGAACCGACGAGGAGCTCCACGACGATGTTGAGCTCGTCTGCCTGCACTGCCTCGGGAACGAGGGCGACGTACAGCTGGACCGCGGGCTTGATCTCGCGAAGGTTCATGGCCAGGTCGACTACGACCCCGAAGATGAGGAGTGGTTCGTGCCGACCTAGTCGGACTCGATGGTCTTTGCGCCTGAGCGTCGTTAAACAACATCGGCTCCGGGCTACGGGCAGCAGGGGAGCCGATGTTGTGACGCGCTCAAGGATGAGTGTGAGCACTTCAGGGGGTGGTGCAGAGCGGAAGTGAACCCGGTGTCTGTTCGTGTCGAAAGCATCATCGGGCCGCAGTGGCTTCCTATGTTGTGCTGCTTGATCTGCCCAACCTGCGATTAGCCAAAACATTGCATCGCTGGGCGACGGGGTTTGGTGGGAAGCGGTCTTGCACTGTTATCCCTTTGGCGGGTACGGGTCGTTTCCGTATGAGTTGCGCTCGCCGATCCTGCACGCGTGCTGACTCGCCCTGTTTTCTACTCGTCGATTTCGTCGATCACGAATTGCTCGTCGAGCTCCATGAATGTGCTCTCCCGAGTGGAGACGGTGTGCTGCGCCGTCGGACTGGTGACGTACAACTACGCGGCTTCCCGCGAAGCGAACACGGAGCCGTCGCCTTCGCCCACGCACACGCGCCCTGCGACCTGGCGAAATAGTCCGCCTGAGTAGGAACTCTCCGGAGTGGGCAGAACGTCGAGCGTGCCGCTTCTTCTTTTGAAAGCCATGACGACTCGGCTGGGTCGCCGCCTTGCATTGCTGGTGATGACGGCGGGTTGCCGTTGTGCAAGCGGTCCGCGCGGACGGTCGGCAGCCAGATGGGTGCCTTACCGGGCGTTGCGATCGCATGGAGGGCGTCGTTTCGCGGCCGCTCGATGACCGACGGCGCGACGCGTCGTTGATCGGGTGCGGGCGTGAGGCGTCGTCGTTTGGCTTGGTGGCGTTCGCGCCGCTTGCGGTTCGTCTTGCTCGGCTGATGTGGCGCCGAGCCGGATTGGCAGCGCATGTCCTGCCAGAGCCCGGGAGCGGTGAGGTCGCCTGGGAGTGGCGCTTGACGCGAACCGGCGTTGAACGGACGATCCGGGTGCGAGGTCGCGCCGGGGGCGCTGTCGGGGTCATTGGCGCCGCCATCCGGAGCGGGCGCTGTTAACGCGTGGTGCGAGCGCTGTTGATGCCGTGTTGGGTCGGGATAATCCGCCCCGCGTGCTGCTCGTGACGGCTAATGGCGTCGAGGAACCCGAGACCTTGACCGACCATCCCGCGCGCTCCCGCTTCCGATCTGATTGATCTTGGCTCTTCTCCGACTGCTCGCGCTTTACCGAGTGCGCCGACGTACGACGACGGCGATCAAGCACCGACAAGGCGATAGCCTGCGTTGGGATCGCGGACTACGCTTGTCGGCGTGCCCGAGTTCTCGTTGCGCATACGTGGTGTCGAATCAGGGACGTTCACGGAACCCGAGCTGGTGGAGTGGCTCGAGGGATACCGCGCCGAACATCCTGGCGATGGCGACTTCGCGGAGGTCAGAGTCCACGAGCTCCCCGAGCACGGCACTGCCGGTCACCAGCGTTCGCCCTGGGACTTTGTGAGCCGTCCCGGAACTTGACCGCCGGCATCTAGAGTTTGCCGCGCCGTCCGGCCCCGGAGAGGCATGCACGGGGAACCACGGAACACCGACCGCGATCTTCCGGAAGGCGATCGAGCGCAGCAACCTCGTTGTCGCTGAGGTGTCGGCGCTTGAGCTCGGCCGGCTCGACCTGGCCGACGCGCTCGAGCTCACCGTGCTTACTGCATTGAAGGACCGGCCCAGGTCTCGGAGGCTCGCGGCTCGTTGGCTCGAGCGGTGGCTCTCGGAAGCGCCAGCGCCGACGATCGAGGACGCCGTAATGGTCGCGGGTTCGCTCGCTGCGCTAGGAGGCGCGTCTCACGAACTCGCCATCGAACTGCTGCGCTCGACTCTGCGCGATTGACGCCGGAGGGCGCCGAGACGGCACGCACCCGTTTCGTCCCACCATCCGCAGGGCAGGAAGAGTGAGACACTGGACTCGACAACGAGAAAGGAGCCTCCGATGGAACCGCAGACGGAACAGGTCGCGGATACGTTGATGGAGCGGGTCAACAAGCTGGTTCAGGCGGTTGACCGACCTCTCGAGTGGGGCCACCCGCTTTCCTCAGTGACACCCAAGCCGCTTGCCATCCAAGACCTAGCGTCGCGCATCCAGGCGCTCGAGGATGCTGTGCGGGAGATCGCATACGAGGTTCAAGAACTAACGACTGCTTCGACCGAGACACCTGTCCGTCGATCCCGGACGAAGCTCGCGGCCTCGGGCCCCGCGCGCGCGACACACTGACTCCGGCCGGGCATCGAACGACTCAAGCGATCCCGCCCGCTAAGACTTACTCCTGGCAAAAAGCGGGGACAGAGTGGTACGCATCCGTGCCGAGCAGGTGGCGGCACCGCCTCGCTCGGCACCGTCGCGAGCCAACGTCCTGTGAGCCGGCCCGTCGGGCCTGGGCAGTCCCGCACCGAACCGGCTCACGAGGAATCAAATGCCACGAACACTCCAGCAAGACGTGTGGGCAGCGTCAGCTGTACTTGACGGTCCCGGTACCGGTGATTGATTGGTAGACGCCGTCGGGGTTGGCGTTCTGGCTCGTGTTGCACTGGCCCTTCTTCGCTCCGGATGTGTAGTACGGCCCGACCCCTGCGAAAATGACGGTCATGTTTGCCGTTCCGCTGATTCCCTTGTAGGCGCCGGTCCCGTTGGAGATCGTGATCGGGCCGGTGACCCTGAACGCGAACGAACAGCTGGTCTTGTTCCGGACGACGACCTTTCCGTTTTGGCTTCCGTTCAGCTTCGTCGCGTCGACGAAGAACGTCCCCTTCTTGAGTGCGATGTGGACGTAGTTGCCGTTCTGGTCGACCTTCCCGGATTTCGTTTCGCTGGTTGCGATGCCGTGGTCGCCGATCGCGCCCGCGATCAGAATCGGCTGGTGAGCATTGTTGATGCCCGTCACGTAGATGTAGATCTTCCCGCCGGTCGCGGAGGCCGCCGGGCCCGCGATGACGAGTAGGAAGGCACCGAGAGTAGCCGCCGCAATTGCACCCTTGATTGTCCGCATGTTCTTTGTTCTCCCTGGCGTTGTTGTCGAAGGAGGGGCCTGGGAGTCTCACCAGCGGGACCCGCCGTGTCAACAACGCCCGCGCACAGCTCCCGAACATTCACCCGACCCGCAGCCTCGCCGCGTGAAGCCCGAGAGGGAAGAGTCTTCGCAACCCTCCGTCCGTTGCTTCCCGGCGTCCCCTGTCATGAGCCGCCTGGGTGGGTCAACCGGCGCCGCAGACTGCGAGTTCGGGAATCTGACCCTAAACCAGGGCAACCGGTGACGCGTTCTCAGGTTGTAAAAACGCAAGAACACTTCCGGCGGAGATAGTGCCGGGCGGGTGCGAGACGAGAACTGCTCCCTCGAGCCCCGCACCCCGCCGCAGGCCTCACAAGTGTTGCCTCACGGGCATTCGTCAAAACACATTCCCCTCGAATGGGCTGCGACTCGCGCCGGTCTAGTTGGTTCTGTTGACGGTCGTTGCATCGGCACGATGTGGGGAGGGTTGCTCGGGGCGTATTGTCGAGGGTTCACTCTGAAAAAGGGAGGCGTTCAAATGCCACTAGCACGCGTTGTTGCCTTCGAAGGAGTCGATAAGAACCGCATCGAGGAGTTGAAGCGCGAAATGCAGGACGGGGACCCGCCTGAGGGGTTTCCCGCCGCCGAGATGCTCATGCTGCACGACGCCGAGAACGATGAGTCCCTCGTCGTTCTGATCTTCGAGACGGAAGATGACTATCGGGTCGGCGACGAGTTCCTGAGTGCGATGCCCGCCGGGGACACACCGGGGCGGCGAGCGTCGGTCAAGAAGTACGACGTCGCTCTGCACATGAGCCCACCGCGCACCTGACCACCGCGCTGCCAGCGGTAGAAAAGCTCGGTAGAAAAGGGCGTAACCGGCTTGGTTACGCCCTTTTCGTTAGAAGATCATCGACGACCGCTCCGGCATCCTTCCAGGGGCCGGCACCTAACCGACCTCGGTCGAGCGAAGAGTGACACGCACCTCTAGCGGCTGCGCCTACCGTGATTTTGCGTCCGTCCAGACGTGTCTCGCTCGGGGGCCCGGCCCCCCAGTGCACACGCCGGTGCACACGCGGCCGGCTAAAACCCCGCTTTTGCAGGGTAGTTCGAGGCCAAGCGGGCCCATAAACACCTCTGCGGTAGAGCGGAAATGGCTCTACTACCGACATCGACGGGCTCGGGTCGTGGTCCTCCCAACGCTGCGGCTCGGGCCTGTCTCCCCTGCCTGTGTTCGCGAAACCGGTTGATAGGACGCCTCGCAACGTGCCCAAATGCTGCTGGCCTCCGACGACGACAGGCGGCACAAGGGCGCGAGCGATCCCCGTCCGATTCGCTACCGGATCGTCGCCACGTAGTCACCGCTTCCGGGTTTAGGTTTTTGGCGGATCCGGAGCCGGCGTCGGCACTGGGGGAGTTCTTACCGATGAGACTTGGTGCCGACGCTGGCCTCCTGGTGCTCTCTAGGTCTTGCGCCTCTTCTCGCGCTTGTGGTGGCCTACGCCGTCGAGCGCGTCGCCTAGTTGCCGCTGCTGCTTTTTCTTCGCTTTGCGACGAAGCTTCTTTTTGAGTTGGCGATCGGGCATGGCCTCGCTCTTGGACGAGGGGCCGCTTGCGTTGGTTAGCGGCCACTTTTTCACCTCCCCGTTACGTCGCTCGAGGTTACGTTGGCGCTCCTGGTGTCCACGTTCCGTCTACGGCTTCTGGGCGGCGCGAGATGGAGACCAAGGGGGACCTAGAGCGCGCGCTCCCAGGAATTGGACGAGTCCCTCGGAGCGCGCGCACTAGGCAGGAACCTTCCGGCCACGGCCGCGATGGGCGGGCCGCCCCGTCCGGAGGCAATCCGGCGCGCCCATCGCAGCGTGGACGTTCATGCCTCTCCGGGGCCGGACGGCGGTCGCAGGGTAGCTGCTCCTTCCGGCGGAGCTGACATGATCCTCGCGCCGGTTCGGGCTCGCGATTCGCACCTTGAAGTCGGAGTCCCTTCCTGCGGCACGACGGGCTCGGCGCCAAATCCCCCCGGCTTCCGAGCCCGTCGTCTTATCTCGGCGTCGGACGGCGGCACGCAGCTTGCTGGCGTGTTCGAATCGGCCGTCCGGGGTATCCATCAACTGACGGGAAGCGAGCTCGCGAGGAGACCCAACTCTGCGAGCACCTTTTCGTAGTGCGGCCAACCGTCCGAGAGCTCGCGGTTGCCGCGGCCTGAGGTGCCGGGCAATGGCGTGTTGCCCGGCAGCTCATCTTGCCGCTACCAGTGCGTGACGGTGCCGTCGCTCCACGCGCCTGGCTTCATCGGATCGGCGAGAGGCCCCGGGCGTGAGCCCGACGTTCAATCAAAGATCGGGTCCCCTACCCCTGCTCAACCGAAGAAGGCCGCTTGCGCGGCCTTCCCCGACCATCAGCTCCCTAGGAGGAGCACTATCAAAGAGTCTCTGGATGGCCGGAAGATACATCTCCTGCTGTTCTCGCTGGAATGACCGACTGGACCGGACGATCGTGCCGAAGGCGCTAGCGGATGCCTCTGGCCCAGGCACCTACAAGAGAACCGCCTCGAGCACCACGTTCAACCCGCCATTGTCGAACGAAGTTCGCGGTGCCGCGCACGAAGGTACGCGCGAGGATGGGCCGATCGTGTCGTGGCTGTCGAGCGCATCGCTCTTGTTATCGCGCTGCGTCTTCACGACGTGATTTCCCGACGGGAAGACTGAGCCATTCCACGCAGGCGCGTTTTGACTGCGACGCTCCATACCTTCGGGTTGCCATGCGAGCGAGGGCGGTAACGCTGGGCGGTAGGCGAACCGACGGGCAGTGGCGTTCGAGACGAAAAGAGATCGCACTCGCTGCCCGCTAGGGCACTCTTCGCCCACTGCAGTCCAAACCGCCGTCCGAGGTAGCGTCTGTGTCCTCTCGGGGGACCTGTCGAGCGTAAGGAACGAGACGTGGATGGAAACGCGGAAGAACGCGACGGCTACCCGGCCGGCACGGGCAGAAACCCTGGGACGCTGAGGGAGACGCTCGCTCGCTACGAGCAGGCCCATGTCGAGCACAACGGCGAGCTCCTGCGCAGCTGTTTCCACGATGACGCACTAATCGAGTCTGTGGCCTCCGACGGCATGCCGCTCGGGCCTGACGCGACCGCTGAGCTGATCCGAAAGGCGCTCGTGGACGGTGTCTACTCGATCCGGAAGTGGCAGTACGAGGTGCACACGCCCGAGATCGTGCTCGTGACGGTCGGCGCTCGTCATAGCTTCCAGCCGGGCGGCATAGCTGACGAGACGGTGTTCCGTGTCGTCGTCGGCCGTGACGGGTTGATCTGGCGTGCACGCGGATATGCCACGCACGAAGCCGGTCTTGGCGCCATCTCGCGCAGACCAACCCCGAACGACTGGGAATAGCGCCCACTCCCGCGTCGAGCCGTCGGCGCTGATCGGAGTCACAACGCAACGCTCATGCGAGGTATTCGTGGGTGCGCTCCAACTGCCGATCCCTGCAATGTGACACTGGACTGGCACGGCATGGCCGAGTTCGGCCTCGTTGCCCTTCTCGTTCTGCTCATCATCGTGCGCCTGATGTTGCGCGGTTAGCGATCCGCGGCCGGAGCGCACGCGTACGCGGTCCAGTGACGATCAGAGGGAGGCTCGCGGTGGTGCGGAGCCCTCGATCGAGGTCGCTGGGCCGGCGAGGAGGTCGAGAAGCTCACCGATCTCGTGGTCTGTCTGTGCTGGGTGGCGCATGGCGACGTCGCGGTTGACGACGTAGTGGTTGCGTCGCCCGACTCGCTTGACTTCGAGGTGACCCGAAGCGACCAGGTCGGCGACGATGCGTTGCACAGCTCGCTCGGTGATCCCGACTACGGGTGCCACGTCGCGAAGCCTGATGTCCGGGTCACGCATGATGCAGATGAGCACCTGGGCGTGGTTGGAAAGGAATCGCCAGGTTCCGTTTCCATTCCCGTCTCCGTTGTGCTCCTCCGGCAAAGGCGACCTCGCAGTTCGCTTGACATATACGACACGGATTGCGTATGTTACGCGTCGTGTTAGTTGTGTCGTGTCAAATGTGGCGCCGAGAGACTAGCAAGCGCGCACACGCCAAACAAATGCCGAGACAGAGGGGGATCGCCATGGTTTTCCGTGACACGCACGTCCTTCGTCCGAGTTTCGGCCAAGCCGTGGTCGAGTTGAACGGCGAGCACGACCTCGAGACCAAGGGGATGCTGGAGGAGCTCTTGGCTTCGCTGATCGAGGAAAACGATCTGGTCGTCGTTGACATCAGCCAAGCCGAGTTCATCGACTCGTCGGTGCTTCACAACCTCTTGAAGGCCGACAGGCTCGCCCGAGCGCGCGGGTCGCGGTTCCGGATCCAGCTCGGCACCGCCGCGATCGTCGAAAAGGCGCTCGAGCTGAGCGGCTTGCTCGATTGCCTCGAGGTCGTGCCCGACCGCGAACGAGCGCTCGACGTGGCGTCTACGCGTGCGGCGTAGCCCGACCTCCAGAGCCGAGGCGATGCGGGGCACTGCCTACGACAGATACCGTAAATCATGGAATCGAGGGGATTGATCGAGTTTCGGTACGCCGATGGGACCGTTGTCACCCACGACTGTGAGCAGTACACGGTCGGGCCGCTGACGAGAGGGGACCAGCTCGACTTCGACGGAAAGACATGGGCGATGGACGACCGCGAGGATCGCGACGGAGTCACCGTTCATCTCTTTTCGCAGTGCGAGCGGGATGTCGACGGCTTGCGCGCCCGCAGGCGCGGTCGAGGCTGACCCGGCGCCGATCTCGCTCTATGCTCGCGGGCTATGGCACGCAGCCTCCCGTTCACCCGGGACGACGCTGAGGCGCGCGACCGGTCAGACCCGCTCGCGCCGTTTCGCGAGCGGTTCGTGATCCCCGACGAGACGGTCGTCTACCTCGACGGGAACTCGCTGGGGCGGCTGCCGCGTGCGACGCTCGAACGGCTCGGCGACGTAGTGGAATCGGAGTGGGGCGGGCGGCTCATTCGCGGCTGGTGGGAGCGCTGGCTCGAGCTGCCGGTGCGCGTCGGCGATCTCGTCGGGGAGCTTGTCGGAGCGTCTGCGGGCCAGGTGATCGTCGCCGACTCGACGAGCGTGTGCCTGTTCAAGCTTGCATCTGCCACGCTCGACCTCGACCCGGGCCGCAGAGAGATCGTGGTGGCGCGTGACGAGTTCCCGACCGATCGCTACCTGCTCGAAGGCTTGGCAACCTCGCGCGGGCTCGAGCTGCGCTGGCTCGACGCAGATCCGGTGGACGGCCCTTCCGCCGGGAGCGTCGAGGCGCTGCTCGGGCCGCGCACGGCGCTCGTCGCTCCTCTCGCACGTCAACTACCGGTCGGCATCGATCGCGCCCGTCGAGAGACCTGACGGCGCTCGTCCACGAAGCGGGAGCGCTCGTCCTCTGGGACCTCTGCCACAGCGCCGGCGCGCTGCCCGTCGGCCTCGACGCGGCCGGGGCCGATCTTGCTGTCGGCTGCACCTACAAGTACCTGAACGCGGGCCCGGGAGCACCGGCGTTCCTCTACGTCCGAAGTGACCTGCAGGCGCGGCTGCAGCAGCCGATCTGGGGCTGGTTCGGGCGGCGCGACCAGTTCCTCATGGAGCAGGGCTACGAGCGTGCTGACGGCATGTCCGGCTGGCTGTCGGGCACGCCGAACGTGCTCGGCCTCGCGGCGGTCGAGGAAGGCGCCCGGCTCTCGGCGGAGGCCGGGATCCCGGCGATGACTGCCAAGGCCCGCGCGTTGACCGCGTACGCGATCGAGCTATTCGACGAGCGGCTGGCGCCTCTCGGCTTCACACTCGGCAGCCCCCGAGATCCCGGCCGGCGTGGTGCGCACGTGTCTGTGTGCCGCGCCGACGCGAGAGCGCTCTGCGACGCGCTCGCCGGGGAAGGGGTGATCACCGACTTCCGGATGCCGGACGCGATCAGGCTCGGCTGCTCGCCGCTCACGACCAGATTCACCGATGTGTGGGACGGAATCGACCGGCTCCATGCTCTCTCCCGTCAGGGCTGAGAGCCGCCGGACTGCCAGAGCCGCCCGGCGCGGCGAAGGGCGCTGACCGTCACCTCCCGGCCTCCCGTCAGCCCTGACGGCCGCACGATCAGTATGAGCGCCATCACCGCGCCCAGCGCAACCAGCCGAGAGCCGCTCGGCAGGTGGATCAGCACCCCGATGTGGATGCCCTGCTCGCCCTCGTTGAGGAACGAGTTGAGACCGCTGATCAGGAGCGCGCCGAAGACGGCTCCCCACAAGCTCTGCATCCCGCCGATGACGAGCATCGCGAGCGTGATGAAGGTGAGGTCGAGGTACACCTGGTCGACGGTGATCGAGCCGAGCTCGTGGACGAGCAGCCCGCCCGCGAAGCCGGCGAGCGACCCACTGATCACGAACGCGATCAGCCGCTCCCGGTGCACGTGGATCCCGGAGGCCTCGGCCGCTTGCGGGTCCTCGCGCGTGGCCCGCAAGCGCCGCCCGTAACGGCTTCGCTGGTACCCGAACGCGACGACGATCGCGATCACGGTCCCGGCGGCAAGCGTCCACGTGCCGCTCTCCGGCACGAGTGCGAGGGCGGTCACCCCGGGCCCGATCTTCGCCCAGTAGCTGATGATGTTCGCGGTGATCCCGAGCACTGCGAACGTAGCGATGCCCGCGGGCAGGCCCGAGAGCCGCATGAGCGCGACGCCGGTGAGCAGCGCGAAGATCGCGCCGGCGGCCGCAGCCAGCGCGAGCGAAGGCACCGTCGAGACATGCGTGTGCCGGAGCCAGGGGTACATCGCCGGCAGCACGAAGTTCTTCTGCTCCGCGCCGAGTGTCAGGATCCCGGACAGGTAGGCACCGATCGCCACGAAGCTCATGTGCCCGAATGAGAGAACGCCGGAGTTGCCGATGAAGACATAGAGGGCGACCACGATCGCCGTGTTGACGAGGGCGTCGTTGAACTCGAGCTGGCGGACAGGGCCGACATGCGTGCCGATCAGCGCGACGACGAGCACGAGCACCGCGGGGACAGCGACTGTCACCAGGGAGTCGATGCGGCCTCTCACACGCGCTCCGCACTCAATGCTCGGCTGCTCGCAAACAGCCCGCCAGGCCGCACGAGGAGGACGACGATCACGAGCCCGTATACGACCGACGGCAGGTAGACGCTGCTCGAGGAAGGCAGCTCGTCACCGACGAACGCGGTCGCAAAGCCGATTGCGAACCCGCCGAGGGTC
This sequence comes from uncultured Actinomycetota bacterium, assembly GCA_963762215.1. Taxonomy (GTDB): domain Bacteria; phylum Actinomycetota; class Thermoleophilia; order Gaiellales; family Gaiellaceae; genus PALSA-600. The sequence continues at coordinate 447,906 of CAVXKB010000007.1, read as the reverse complement.
GCCGTCATGAGCCGGTCGAGGCCACCGACCACGACTCCGATCAGCGCGAAAAGTGTGACCTGCACGCCGAAGTTCGGCGTCACGAGCGGCGACTGCACCGTGAGCAGCACGGAGACGGCGGCTGCGAGCGCGCCCGACACCGCGAACGCGAACGCGATCACCCGGTTCGCGCGGACACCGAGGAGCCGAGCGGTGCGGAAGTCGGCGGCGGCTGCACGCAGCTGCAGGCCGATCGTCGTCCGGTTCAGGAGCAGCGTCAGGGCGGTCAGGAGCACCGCGCCCACGATCACAGCGACGATCGCGATCCACCTGATTCGAAGCGTCCCGATCGCGATCGCGGTGTTGAGCCCGCCGAGCGTGCCGATCGTGCTCCCGCGGGAGCCGAATGCCAGGAGATAGACGTTCTGGAGCAGGAAGCTGATCGCGAAGCTGGCGATCAGCATCGTCGCCGGGGAGGCGCCACGCAGCGGCCTGAACGCGACCCGCTCGAGGACGAGCGACATCACGATCACGACCGCGAAGCACGCGAGGATGGCTACGAGGGCCGTCTGGCCGCTCAGGAAGGCAAGTGTGTAGGCGCCGGCGGTGATCAGCTCCCCGTACGCGAGGTTCACGAGCCGCATCACGCCGAAGACGAGCCCGATCCCGACCGCAACGACGCCGTAGACCGCACCGAGGGCAATTCCATCGATCACCGCCTGCAGGAAGCTCATGAGAGGTACGCGTGGCTCAGGCGGCGGGTCAGCTCATCCGGGTCGGTGGCGTCCTTGCGTGCAAGCGTGAGCCTCAGCTCGGCATTCGAGAGGACATGCGTGCGGTCGGCGAACTCGATCGTCATCACGCCGCGCTGCTCGACGAGCAGGATCGTCACGCCGTGGTCGCGGATCTGCCCGAGCGTCTCGAACAGCGTCTCGACGATCTTCGGGGCGAGCCCGAGCGACGGCTCGTCCAGCAGGAGCACGTCCGGGCGCGCGACGAGCGCGCGGGCGATCGCGAGCTGCTGCTGCTGGCCGCCCGAGAGAGATCCAGCGGGGCGGCCCGAGAACTCGGCGACCACCGGGAAGAGCCCGCGGACCCACTCGAGATCGTCGGAGACTCCCTCCTTACGGCGACGCCCCGCGAGGCCCAGCCGCAGGTTCTCGTCGACCGTCAGCGACCCGAAGATGTGCCGCCCCTCGGGCACGAGCGCTACTCCCGAGCGCGCAATGTCCTCCGGCTTTCCGCGCACGGCGCTTCCGCGGAGGAGGATCTCGCCGCCGGCGACCGGGACGGCGCCCATGATCGCGTGCAGCGTCGTGGACTTCCCTGCGCCGTTCGGGCCGATCAGCCCGACGATCTCTCCCTGCTCGAGCCGCAGGCTGAGGCCTCGCACCGCCGCGACGCCGCCGTAGCGCACGTCAACGTCCCGGAGCTCGAGGATGGCGTCAGGCATCGGCCGCCTCGACCTTCGAGGTTCCGGCGCCGAGGTACGCAGTGGCGACGTCGAAGTTGCGCCGGATCTCGTCAGGCGTCCCCTCGGCGAGAGTGTGGCCGCGGTCGAGCACGTGCACCCGGTCGCAGACCTCCATGATCAGCGCAACGTTGTGATCGATCAGGAGCACTCCTGCTCCGAAGTCGTCCCGGACGGAGCGCACGACGGCCGCGAAGGCCGGGATCTCCGCCTCGTGCAAGCCCGCGGCGGGCTCGTCCATCAGCACGAATCTGGGGCGCAGCGCGAGCGCCCGCGCGACCCCGAGCCGCCGTTCGTCCCCGTGGGGGAGAACTGCGGCCGAATCCGCCGCCCGGGATTCCAGCCCGAGCAGGCCGAGCAGCTCTGTGGCGAGCCGGCGCGCGTCTGCCGGAGAGGCACCGGAGCCCAGCGCCGCGACCTCGACGTTCTCTTGAACCGTCAGCCCGCGAAAGAGCTTCCCATGCTGGAAGGTGCGCGCCAGTCCCGCCCGACCGCGGCGATGCGGCGGCCAGCGCGTGATCTCGGTCTCGCCGAGCTCGATCCGCCCTGACGTCGGCAAGTCGAAGCCGGTCAGGAGGTTGACCAGTGTTGTCTTCCCGGCCCCGTTGGGGCCGATCAGGCCGAGAACCTCGTCCTGTGCCAGCTCGAGATCGACGTCCTGGAGGGCGTGAATTCCCTCGAACGAACGAGAGACGCCCAGGGCCCGAAGCGAGCCGGGCCTGGGTTCAGGCCTTGCACCACCGTGCAAGACCTGAACCCCGCTTGTTCCACCCGCCAACTCGCTTAGTGGATGTTGGCGACGACCTTCGTGGTGTGCTCGCCGATCACCTTGGCGACGTTGTTGTTCACTTCGATGACGCGGTAAGGCCGCCCCGTCACGCTGTGGAAGGTCGGCGTGAACGTGATCGGGCCTCCGAGCGTCTGGAACTTCGTCAGGTGCGAGAGAACGGCGGCGAGCTTGGCACCGTCCGTTGAGCCGCCTGACTGCTTGATCGCGTACGCGATTGCGTCGATCGCGTCGGCGCCCGTGATGAACCCGCCGCTCTGCGCCGGGGTGCCGGCCGCCTTCATCTTGGCCTCGAACGCGCGCACCGCCGCGTCGGGATCCTTCGCGACTGCGCCCGCATAGGTCACGAAGTAGAAGTTCGTCACCTTCGGGTTCTTCGACCACCAGTAGTTGCCGTCACCGGCCCAGCTGTTCATGATCGGCGTCTTGTTGCCGAGCGTGCGGAGGCTGCTGACGAACGCCGGCTGGTCGGTGCCGAACGAGGTGCAGAACGCGATCATCTGCGCCGGCTTCCCGTTGATCCGGGTCGCGACGTTGTTGATCGTCTTGTCGCCCTGCGTGAACGACTCGGAGTCGACAATGGTGCCGCCGAGCTGCTTGAAGCGGTCCGTGAATCCCGTGCAGACGTTCTGGAAGTAGACGAGCAGCTTGTCGGTGACCACGTCCGCGGTCTTCCAGCCGTGAGCGTAGGCCCATTCCGCCATTGCCGAGCCCTCGTCCTGAGCCGCGTTCCCGAACGTGAACGCGAGCTGTCCCGCCGAGCCGAACCGGGACGGCCCCATCTGGTCGGTGCCGATGCACGGCGCGACCGTCAGGAGCTTCGCCTGCAGGAACGCCTGGATCGCGGGCGTCGCATAGTCGACGTCACAGGTCACCCAGCCGATGTTCGCTCCCTCGCTGATCAGCTTCGTGGCCGCCTGCTTGGTCTGACCCGCGTCGAGCTGGTCGTTGATGAACTTGAGCACGAGCGGATGGCCGTCGACTCCGCCGGCGGCGTTGATCTTCTTGATCTCGATCTGCGCGGCCGCGAGTGCGGGCGCGTCGAACGGCGCCATGTTCTTGGTCGTGTCGATCGCGGCACCGATCACGATCGGCGTTCCGGTTGCCTTCGCGTGCGTGGCGGCGCTGGTCGCCCCGGCTGTGCCGAGCACGAGCAGTGCGGCACCGACCAGCATGACCGGAAGGACTCTTGCGAGCCTCATAAAGCCTCCTTGCGTAGGGGGTCTATCAGGGCGGGGACGAGCATCTGTCTACCTTGCCACGCCGCGAGCAAAGCTGTGCGGCCTTGTCGCGCCAGGTCGGCTGCGGGGACGTTCCAGAGCGAGTCCGGATACGCGGTTCCGAAGGTCCCGTCGTCGGAGAAGATCTCGAGGTCGTAGAGGCCGTCCCAGCCCGCGGCGTCGAGTGCGCCGATCAGCGAGCCCACGTCGGCGATGCCCTCGCCGGGCAGCACACGATCGGCCCAGCCGCGTGTCTCGCTGCGCACATCGCAGATGTGGACGCCTGCAATACGATCGATCTCGCGGATCGCGTCAGCAGCGGCGGTCGGGCTGTTCCAGAGGTGCCAGACGTCGAACTGCAGGCCGAGCGCGTCGTGACCGCCTGCGTCGGCGATCAACTCGACCGCCGCGGGGATGCCGCTCGCGATCGACCATTCGGCTGCGCTCTCTGGCCTGATAGGGCTCGAGTGCGATCCGCACGCCGGCAGCCTCGGCCTCGACGGCGATCGTGCGCAGTCCGTCGGTGACGATCTGGCGGGCCCGATCTGGGTCGAGCCCGGTGCCGGTCCCGGTCAGGCAGACGATCGCGGGTGGACGGAAGGCGGCGAGGCGATGGATCGATGCGCACAGGTAGTCGATCCGCTCCTGCGGGTCGGTCGGCCCGCCGAGCAGCGGCAACGGCAGAATCGACGGAACCGCAGGCACGGCCGACGCAGGCTCGAGCCCGCTCCGCTCGAACGCGTCGATCGCGGCGGCGTCGTTGCCGTCCTCGGGCAGCTTCAACTCCCAGATCCCGATCCCGTCGAGCCCGGCCGCGGTGTAGGCGGCGAGGTCCTCGTCGAAGCTCGCGCCGAGCGTCGAGATCTGCGAGATCGAGAAGCGCGGCGCGCTCCGCCGGCGGGTGGTTTCTGGGGGTCGTCGGCATGCTCGGTTCCCGCCGTCTCAGCGGAGCAGGCGGGATCTTCCCACAGCTCTCCCGGCCCGGCAAGGAGAGCTCATGCCGGGAAGAGCCGTCGGCGCAGCCGCTCGACGGCCGGAGCTTTCAGCAGCTCCTGGGCAACGATCGTCCCGGAGCCCGCGCCGAGGCCGGGGCCGGGCCAGGTGCTCGCGCCGATGTGCCAGAGGCCGTCGATTCCGGTCCGGTGGCCCGGGCGCCTGGAGAACGGGCGCCAGAGGAAGTTCTGATCGAGCGCGAGGGAACCCGAGTAGGGGTCGCCGTGGTGCAGGTTCGGGTTCGCGGCCTGCAGGTCGGCCGGCGAGAGGGAGACACGTTGGAGGATCGAAGACTCGAGGTTCGGGATGTGCTGCGCGAGCCGTGCCTGAATGCGGTCGGCGTAGCGCTCCCGGAGATCCTCCGTCCATGACCCGTCCCCGGTGTCGAGTTCGCCGGCGGCGTCGCCCTTCACGTTCCACGGCAGCTCCTGGAGCTGAATCCAGAGCATTCCCTTTCCCTCCGGCGCTCGGGTCGGATCGATTGCGAGCGGCTGGCCGCACACGATCGTCGCCTCGGCCGGTAGCAGGCCGCGTTCGGCCTCGTTGACGGCGCGGGACACGCCGTCGAGCCCAGGCGTCACGTGCACGATCGCGGTTCCTGCAAGTCGTTCGTCACCTGTCCAGCGCGGTGGCTCGGAGAGCGCGAAGTGAATCTGCATCTCGGAGCGCCCGTAACGGAACCGGCGTCCGGCCTGCGCGACGCGGCCGGGCGGATCGCCGAGGAGCTGCCCGTAGAGCTGGGTCGGTGTGACGTTCGCGATCACGGCGCGGGCGGACTCGACTCTCTCGCCGTCGGTCAAGCGCACGCCGGTCGCGCCCGCCGTCACCGACGAGGACGGACTCGACCTCGGCGCTCGAACGGCAGGTGCCGCCGTTGTCCTCGATCAGGCGAACGAGCGCTTCGGTCGAGCTTTGCCCCTCCGCCTTTCGGCACGGGCATCCCGCCTTCCTGAATCGCGACCGCGATCACCTGGGTCATGAACCCGGAGGACGCGGCGTCCGGCCCGAGACCGGTGTGGAGCACCCAGGGTGCGAGCAGCCCGTGCGCGCGTTCGGAGGCGAACGTGTCCTCGAGCCAGTCGCGGCTCGAGATGAGCACGTTTCCGGCGAACTCGGCGAGGCCGCGGCGGCCGAGGCGCCGGGTCGCTTTCGCGGCGAGCGTCGCGCCTGCTCCCGACCAGAGCTCGGTGCCGAGCAGTCCGAACGAGAGGTCGGCATTCGGCAGAAAGCCGTCGAGGGTGTCCCGCCACGCTGCTCCGTCGCCCTGCGAGTGCCGGTCCAGCTCCGCGGCGTTGGCATCGGCCGTTCGCAGCAGGAAGGCGGCCTCTCCGTCCGGGAACACGGTGCCTGTCGGAAGGTGGGTGTTCAGGTACTCGAGGCCGCGTGCGCTGAGCTCGTCCCCGAGGATCGTGTGCGCGCCGCCGCCGACCCACAGCGGGTGCCAGGCCGAGAACACGTCGTGAAGGAAGCCGGGCTCGGTGATCTCGGCCGTCTTGATCGCGCCGCCGAGCCAATCGTTCCGCTCGAGGACACAGACGCTCCAGCCGCCCCGCGCGAGGAGAGCGCCACAGGCGAGCGAGTTGATTCCGCTCCCGACGATGACTGCGTCGAAGCGGGCCACTGGCTTATCCGATCGAGGCGAGCTCTTCGAGGAGCTGGTCGACCTCGGCGGCTGTGTTGTAGTGGATCAGCCCGATCCGCAGCGAGGTTGGAGGGAGCCGGTCTTCGAGCCCGACGCAGTACCAGTTGTCGGCGTACCAGACACCGATGCCGCGCTCGCCCAGATACCGGGCCACGTGCTCGGCCTCGACTCCGGCAACGTTGACGAGGAAGGTCGGCACCCGGTCGTCCATTCCGGGCGGGCCGTAGAGCGTTACGTTGTCCGGAAGTCCCGCCAGGAACCGTTCGCCGAGCGACCGCTCGTACTCGCGCAGCGGAACCATCCCGCCGAGCGAGTCGAGGTAGGCGATCGTGGCGCGGAAGCCCTCGAGCAACTCGTACGGAAGTGTCCCGGTCTCGAACCGGCGCCCGAGTGGGCTACTCGACGAGGGACGCGCCTTGTAGGGCCGCCAGCTCTCCGCGACCTCCGCGCGCAGGTAGGCGATCCCGAGGTGGGGGCCGCAGAACTTGTACGGGGAGCAGAGGAGCACGTCGCAGCCGAGGTCCTCGACGTCGATCGGCTCGTGGGCGGCGTAGTGAACGGCGTCGATCCAGGAGAGCGCGCCGGCCTCGCGGGCGAGTGCGCAGACCCGCTTGGCGTCGGCAACCGACCCGGTCGCGTTCGCCGCAAGCGCGAAGGCAACGACGCGGGTCTTGCCCGACGTGAGCTTGCGCTCGAGATCGTCGTAGTCGACGAGCAGATCGTCGGTCGCCGCAACGACATGGACGGTCATCCCCTTGTCCGCGGCCAGCTCGACCCAGGGTGCGACGCCTCCGTCGTGATCGAGCGCGGTCGTGACGATCTCGTCGCCGGCCGAGAAGTCGCGGCCCGCCGCGCGGGTGAGCGCGAAGTTCAGCGTCGTCATGTTCATCCCGAACGCGATCTCCGCGGCGGAGCAGCCGAGGAACCGCGCCGCGTCCTCCTTGGCGCCTTCGAGGATCGCTTCGACCGCTCGGCCCGTGGCATATGGAGCGCCGAGGTTGCCCGACGCGTCCCGCAGGGCACGCGAGATCGCATCGCCGACCTCGTCGGGCACCTGCGTCCCGCCCGGCGCATCGAAGAACGCGAAGCCGAAGCGGAGAGCGGAGAAGCGCGCCCGCGCAGCCTCGACGTCGAACACGCCGATCGTCACGAGCTCACCCGGCTGCCGTTGAGCAACATCGCGTCAGTATCGCTGGCCGAGCGACGTCTCGCGCCGGTGGGCGTCGTGAGAAAATCAGGGGGTCTCGCCGGCAAGAATCCTGCCGAGCACGCGCGGATCGATGTTCCCGCCCGAGACGATGCAGACGACGTTGCCCGCGCCTGCCTTGCCCTCCATGGCGGCTGCCACGGCCAGAGCGCCGGCACCCTCGGCGATCACGCGCATGCGTTCGGCGATCGTTCGGATCGCAGAGGCCGCGTCGTCGAGCGGAACGGCGAACGCGCCGTCGATCAGCGTCGAGGCGTGCTCCCAGACCCCGGGGATCAGCGAACGGCTGCCGGCGCCGTCGACGAACGACCGGACGTAGTCGACCTCTGCCGGTATGCCGGTAGCGAGCGTCGCCGAGACGGGGGCGCCGGTCTCCGGCTCGACGGCGTAGAAACGCACATCGGGGCGAGACGCTTTGATCGCGCTCGCGATACCGGTGAGCAGCCCACCGCCGCCGTAGGGGACGATCACCGCGTCGACGGCCGGTAGGTCCTCGAGGATCTCGAGGCCGATCGTCCCGTTCCCCGCCATGACACGCAGGTTGTCGACCGGGTGGACGAAAAGCCCATCGGAGCCGTCGTAGCGGCCCTCGACGAGGATCTGCCACCACTCGTCGTACGGGAGCGAGACGACCTTGCCGCCGAAGCGCTCGATCGCAGCCACCTTCGTCTCGGGAGCGCCCTCCGGGACGACGATCGTCGCCTGCACCCCGCGCAGCCGCGCAGCGTAGGCGACACCCTGAGCCATGTTCCCGGCACTGGCCGTGACGACGCCGCCGGCGAGCTCCTCGTCAGTTGCCTGGAGGATCGCGTTGCCGGCGCCCCGGATCTTGAACGAGTTGACGGGCTGGAGCGTCTCGAGCTTCAGGTGGATGCGAGCGTCGGAATCGACGTCGAGCGGGAGGAGCGGGGTTCGAACGGCGACCCCGGCGATCGTCTCCCGGGCGAGCAGGATCTCCTCGATCGGGATCACAGGTCGACCTCCACGCCGACGCCTTCGGCCGCGGCGCGCGCAAGCACCGTCTCCACGGCCCCGAGATCCTCGACCGCGAGCCCGAGCGACTTGAAGACCGTGAGCTCGGCGTCGGAGCTGCGCCCCTGCGCCGAGCCGATCAGGAGCTCGCCGATCTCGGCCCGGATGTGCTCGGGGCCGATTGCGCCCTCGCGCATCGGAAAGAGGTAGTCGCCGGCCTCGTTCAGGGTCGACTCGCGGCGGTCGACGAAGAGCGCGGCATCGGCCATCGTGGCCGTGTCGAGCTCCCGGGTCGTCGGGATGCTCGATCCGACGGCGTTCACGTGCGCGCCCTCGGCGAGCCATTCCCGCCGGACGACGGGCTCGCGGGCGGCGGTCACGGTCACGACCACGTCGGCGCCGCGGACGGCCTCCTCGGCCGTGGCCACCTCGACGACTCCGTCGAGCTTCGCCGCGTTGCCGGGCGTGCGGCTCCAGACGCGCACCTCCTCGAACGGGAGCACCGCCCTCATCGCCTCCAGGTGCGAGCGTCCCTGGGTGCCGGAGCCGAGAATCGCAAGCGTGCGGCTGTCCGGGCGCGCGAGTAGCCGGGTGGCGACCGCGGTGACGGCCGCGGTGCGGATGGCGGTGATCGCGCCCGCGTTGACGAGCCCCAGTGTCACGCCGGTCTCGCCGTCGAAGAGCGCGACGAAACCCTGGTGGCTGTCGAGGCCCCGTGCGGCGTTTCCGGGGACGACGCAGACCGTCTTCAGCGCGTACACGGAGCCTTCGCCGCTGCGGTAGGCCGGCATCAGCCCCATCAGCGTCTCGGCCTCCGGCGGGCGAACGACGAAACGAAGCGGGTTGTAGAGCTCCTCGCGGGCGAGTGCGGCGAGCGCCTGCTCCATCGGCTCGATGCAGTCGGCGACCGGTAGCAGGCGGTAGACGTCGTGCTCGCTCAGGATCCTGACGGTCATGCGAAGAACGAGCCTATGCGGTCTCGCTCCTCGGGCGCGAGCGGAAGCTGCAGCGCCGCGAGGACGGGATCGAGGTGGGCGGGGCGGGAGGGACCGCAGACCGCGCCGGCGACGTGGGGATGCGAGAGCACCCAGGCGAACGCGAGCGTCGCCATGTCAACGCCGCGCGAGGTTGCCTCTGCGCCGAGCAGCTCCAGGCCGTCGAAGACCCGGTCGCTGACGAGATGCTCGTACGGCTCGGGACGCATCGTCATCCGCGAGCCGGCCGGAAACTCGGCGCCACGGGTGTACTTGCCGGCGAGCCAGCCTCCGGAGAGAGGCCCGAACGGCACATAGTCGATGCCGTGATCCCCACAGAGCGGGAGCACAGCTGCCTCGTCCTCACGGTCGAGGAGCGAATATGCGTTCTGGACGAGGGCCGGGCGCCCGTATCCGAGCGCCTCCCGAATCGCATCGCCGTCGTGGTTGCTGAGGCCCCAGGCGGCGATGGTTCCCTCGTCGGCGAGCTCCTCGAAGGCGCCCACCGTCTCGGCGAGGGGTGTCTCCTCGTCCCGGGCGTGCGCCAGGTAGTAGTCGATGCGGTCGATCCCGAGGCGCTCGAGGCTGCCTTGGACATTGCGCCGAATCCGGTCGCGTGAGAGGCCCCGGTCGGCGGGGTCGCCGGACACCGGGTTGTAGACCTTGGTCGTGACGATCAGCCCCTCGGGCTGCCGGTCGGCACGCCACCGGCCTATGAACGTCTCGCTGCTCCCGCCGCCGTAGGCGTCGGCGGTGTCGAACCAGCGGATCCCTGCCGCCCAGGCCGCGTCCATGATCGCGTGGGCCTCCTCCTCGCTGTTCCCCTTGCCGAAGAACGCGGGCGACGAGCCGACCCCGCCGAAGTTGCCGCACCCGAGAGAGATCCGGGGCGGCGTCACTGCTCGGACTGCGACAGAGCCGTGAGCTCGTTCCTGAGCGCCCAGAGATCGGGGAAGAAGCGCTTGTGGATCAGCTTTCCGAGCACCTCGACCGGCGTTCCTTGCGTGCCGACCACTGCCCCGCCGATGATCCTCTCGACGACGACGAAGTGGCGCACCCGCCAGGTCACGATGCGCTCGTCCCACTCGATCAGCAGGTCGGCCAGCCGGTGCAGCTCCTCGTGCTCGCGGCCGCGCGTGTACACCTCGATCGGACTGATGCCCGCGGCCTCGCGGGCCGCCCGGAAGGCCGCTCCGAGCGGCGGGGTGACCTTTTGCGTCGTCCGGAAGCCCGGGGAGTCGAAGCCGCTCCCGTGACCCAGGACCTTTCGCACCTCCTGGTAGTCCCAGGGATCGAGATGCTCGAGCATGTCGAGCGCCTCGGTGACGATCTTCAGGCAGTCGACGCTCCGGTCGAGGAGCCTGATCGCTCCGCCGAGATCGGACAACTCGATCAGGCGTGTGGCCTCCGCCACCTCGGCGTTCGCGAGCTTCAGCCAGAGCTCGGATGACTGATGCACCGTCTGGAAGAGCAACTCGTCGCGGTGAGCCCACTCGCCGGGCTCCTTCTGGAGCGCGAGCAGCTCGTCGGTGCGCAGGTAGCGCTCGTAGTCGGAGCCGCCGTCGCCCGGAAGGACTGGCTCGGAGAGCTTCGGCTCCGTCACGTGCGCTGCTCCGACCCGTCGTAGATCTTCAGGGGAAGGTCGGCAAGCGGTACCCCGCCGTCCGCCGTGACGAGCCAGGTGTCCTGCATGTAGAGGCAGGTGCTTCCGTCCTGGGAGATCGCGTGCGGATGCATGGAGAGAATCATGTTCGTCCGCAGCACCGTCTCATCGGCCTCGCCGATCTTCGGGAACTCGATCATCGTCATGCCGATCGAATGGCCGGTGACGTGGCCGAGCTGAAACCCGCGGTCGTGAAAGCCCTTGGCTACGGCCCGGTGGACATCGCTCGCGGTCGCACCGTCGCGGAGGGCGTCCTTCGCGGCGGCAAAGTACTCGTGGTACGCCTCCAGCATCCGCTTCGAGTCGTCGCTCGGCTCTCCCGGGCAGATCGCGCGCGAGACCTCGACCCAGTGACCGCCGGGGCCTGCGACCTCGAGCGAGGGCAGCATCAGGTCGGTCGGCTTCACCCGCCGCGCGCCCGCGATCTTGAACTCCGGCAGCGCGGCTCCGTTCTCGCCGACCAGGACCATGTCCATCGTCTGCCGGCCACAGCCTTCCTCGATGAAGTACTCCTCCGGCGGTGCAAGGATCTCGCGCTCCGAGCGGCCGGGCTCGAACGCCTCGAGGAAGCGCCAGAAGCCCTCCGTGTTGATCCGGACGCTGTCGCGGACGGAGACAAGCTCGTAGTCGCTCTTGACGGCCCTTGCGTGGTCGAACGGCTCGTCCCACGAGACGAGGTCGACGGACGGGGCGAGCGCGCGATAGTCGCGCACGGTCATCGCGTACTCGAGGCCGTAGACGCCGACCCGCTGGCCGCGCAACTCCTCAGCCAGCCATTCGCCGGGGCAGTCGACGAAGACCTGCTCCTCGATCCAGGTCGTCCCATGCTCTCCGACGTAACGCGCCTCGCGTGGGAAGACGATCACCGGGTCACCCTCGAGCGGCAGCAGCACGTAGCCGTAGCGGTGGACGATCACGAATCCGGACATGTAGGTGACGGCGCCCTCGAAGCCCGTGTACTCGGAGCCCGCCACAATCACGGCGGAGAGGCCGTCCCGCTCCATCGCTTCCCGGATCACGCGATAGCGGCGCTCGATGTCCTCTGCCGGAACGGCAGTCAGTAGCTCGTCTGTCACTCCATCCACGATGCTTCCACTCCTTTCACGAGGGCCCTGATCATTTCGTTCCCGGGGGTCGCGACACCGTAGCGCTGCCCGAAATCTGAGATGCCCCCGTTGAGGTAATCGACCTCGGTCTGCCGCCGCGCTTCGACGTCCTGCAACATCGACGCCTTGTGGCCGTAGGCGACCTCCGGGCGGGCGGCATAGTCGATCAGGTCCTCGGGATCCGAGTCGAGCTCGATTCCCTGAGCGGCGGCCACCGCCTTGCCCTCGTCGACGAGCTGTGACGCGAGACGCCGCAGGGCCGGCTGCTCGCAGACCCGGCCGTGCGTGAGCCCGGTCAGCGCACCGAGCGGGTTGGTCGCTGCGTTGAAGATCACCTTGCGCCACTGGGGTCCGCGGGCGTCCGCGACGGCGAGGGTCGGCATGCCGCCTCTGGTGCATGCGTCGGCGAGTTGCTCGATCGCGTCGGTCGAGGTCGGTTTCGGCTCGAAGGGGCCGAGTGTCGTGTCGCCTTTGACGTCCCACTGGACGACGCCCGGCGCCGTCACCTTCCCGGCCGGGAAGGTCGTGCCCCGGATCACGCGCTCGCAGTGACGGGCCAGCACCTCCTCGTTGCCGATCCCGTTCTGAACGGTGGCGACGGAGCCGTTCGCGAAGGCGTGAGCGGTGGCGGCGATTGCGATCTCGGTGTGCATGGCCTTGGTCGCGACGATGCCGAAGTCGCAGGGGGGCAGCTGGGAGGCGTCGGTGGTCGCGCGCACCCGTCCGACCACGTCGCCCGCACCGGTCAGACGCAGCCCGTCCCGGTTGATCGCGTCGACGTGGTCGCGAGCGAGGTCGTAGGCCCAGACCTCGACGTCCTCGAGCGTCCCGAGATTGGCGGCGAACAGCGATCCGACGGCGCCGCAGCCGACGATGCAGACCTTCATTCCCACGAGGCCTCCTTGGCCTTGATGAGCTGGTACAGGGCAGTGTGGAGCGGGACGGGAACTCCGAGCCGGTTGCCTTCGCGGACGAGCGAGCCCGTGATCAGCTCGATCTCGGTCTGGCGGTGCGCCTCGACGTCCTCGAGCATCGACGGGTAGTGGCGTGAGCCGCGCTGGGTCGCGTGGACGTTCATCTCCCACGGATCCTCGCGGAGCTCGACCCCTGCGGCGGCGGCGACGGCCTTGCCCTCGTCCATCAGCGCGAGTACGAGGTGGCCGAGATCCGAGGGGCGCTCGAGCTGCGCGAAGCGAGGCTCGTGGGGAAGGCCGGTCAGCGCGGCGACCGCATTCACGGTCGCGTTGAAGATCAGCTTCGACCAGAGGGCGGGGCGGAGGTCGTCGAATGCCTCGGCCTTCAGCCCGGAGGAGCGGATCAGCGCGGCGACCGTCTCGGCGTCCGCGTGGCTCGTGTCCCGCATCGGGCCGATCCAGGTGGCGGTGTCGAGGATGTACTCGACGTGCTCGTCTGCATGGCGGGTGCCGCTCATGAAGGTGACCGAGGCAAGCATCGGCCAGGAGCCGTGTGAGCCGACGATCTCCCACGCGCCGAGGCCGTTCTGCACCGTCATCACCGTCGCGTCGGGGAAATGACCGCCGAGGCGAGTTGCAATGTCTTCGAGGTCCGTCCCCTTGCAGCACACTAGTACGAGGTCCGGCTCGGGCAGCGCAGCAGGATCCGTCGACGCGGTCAGCGAGGCTTGGAGGTCGGACCGTCCCGAGACGCGCAGGCCCTTGTCGTTCAGGACGCGCGCATGATCCTCGCGCCTCGTCAGCACCGAGACGTCCGCGACCTGGGCCAGGTGCCCGGCGAAGAGGCTGCCGATCACGCCGGCCCCCGCGACGCAGACCCGCTGGATCAACCGTCGCTCCGGCCGACCAGCTCGACGAACTCGTCGTCGGTGAGGATCCCGCGCTTGCGCGTGCCGAGTGCCTTGACCTCCGCCAGCAGCTCGGGGATGCGGTCGTCATCGACCGAGAGCCCGAGCTCCTCCGCCTTGATCCGGATCGAGTCGACGCCGCTCTTCTTGCCGAGCACGATCGCGCGCTCCGTCTGAACGAGCTCAGACGAGTACGGCTCGATCGAGGGCGGATCATGGAACTGGCTTGCGACGGCGCCGCTCTCGCGGCGAAACAGCGTCTCGCCCGTCACGGGCTTCCACGGCTCGAGTGCGTATCCGGAGAGCTCGCGCACCCGCTCGGAGACGGCGCGGATCCGATCGAGGCGAAGGTTCGACTCGACGCCGTACAGCGCCCGGAGCGTCAGCGCAACCTCGCCGAGGTTCGCATTCCCGGCCCGTTCGCCCATCCCGTTGATCGTGCCCTGGACGTAGGAAGCCCCGGCACGCACGGCGGCCACGGCGCTTGCCGTCGCCACCCCGAAGTCGTTGTGGCCGTGGAAGTGCACCGGTATATCCGGTCCCGCGAGCTCGACTGTCGAGGCGACGAGGTCGCCAACCGCCTCGGGGGAGGCGATGCCGACGGTGTCGACGACGACGACCTCTTTCGCGCCGGCCTCGATCGCGCTCGAGTACACCTGGCGATAGAAGTCCGGCTCCGCTCGCGTCGAGTCGACGCCGAAGAAGGCGGCGTGGATGCCGTGCTCGGCAGCGAAGCGCATCGCGCTCGTGATCCGGTCGAGCATCTTCTCCCGGGAGACGCCGATTGCGGTCAGCTTGAGGTCGGAGATGGGCGACTCGATCACCGAGAAACGGACGCCGAGCTCGACGAGCGCCTCGAGATCGGCCGGAACGGCGCGCGAGAAGCCCCAGATCTCGGCGCGCAGGCCGGCAGCCGAGATCAGCTCGACCGCCGCCCAGTCGTCGGCCGAGACGCGCGGGAAGCCCGCCTCGATCCGGTCGATGCCGAGATCGTCGAGGAGCCGGGCGATCTCGAGCTTCTCGGGCGGGTCGAGGACGACGCCGACCGTCTGCTCGCCGTCGCGCAAGGTCGTGTCGTACAGCCCGACCTTCCCGCCGAGGCGATGGGGGTCGTTCAGCGACCCGGTCCAGATGAGATCGTTCATGCGGCAGTCACCACCCCGTCCGGGAACGAGGAGAGCTTCTCGGCCCCTGTAGCCGTGATCAAGAAGTTGTCCTCGAGCCGGAGGCCGCCCCCGCCCTCCAGGTAACAGCCCGGCTCGATCGCCAGCACCATGTGCTCCTCGACGATGCCGCCGCCCGCCTGGTGGGCGTAGGGCGGCTCGTGGGCGCGTGCCCCGACCCCATGGCAGATCGGATGCGTGGGCTGGCCGGGAAAGCCGGCGGCAGCGATCCCGGCTCGAACGAGGCGGTCGAGCTCGGGGAGGCTCGCGCCCGGGCGGCAGTGATCGATCGCCTTGCGCGTAGACCTCGAGCAGCGCCGCCTCGAGCTCGCGGTAGTCGGCCCGGAGCTCGCCGGGGCACAGGAGCTTCGTGTGGTCGCACCAGTAGCCGTCGGCGCAGACCCAGATCTCGAACAGGGTCGGCTCGTCCGCCGACACCGCCCGGTTTCCGGTCGCGGTGAAGGTCTTGATCCCCTCGCCGGACCAGACGAGCGAGAAGCCGAGCGCGAGCTCGACGAGCCCACGCCAGCCGGTCCCCTCGCCGTGGACGAACCCCTGCCAGATCGCGGCGGCCTCGCTCTCCCGCATACCGGGCCGGAGCTCCGCTTGGACGTGTGTCATCGCAGCTGCGCAGATCTCGTTGGCGAGGCGGATCCGCTCGATCTCCTGCGGGGTCTTGAGCGCGCGGGCTGTAGCTAGCAGCGGCGCCGCGTCGGCGGCGCCCGGCCAGGCGCCGAACCAACCGGCGGTGAAGGTCGTCGGCTCGCCCACCATTCGATCGGAGGCCTGTGTGCCCAGCGAAAGCTCGATCCCGACGCGCTCGTAGTCGCGCGCAGCCTCGAGCGCCAGCGCAAGCGTCCTTGCCGGAGGCGGCCGCGGGTCGGTCTCGTCGTAGCCGCGCACGTAGCGCACGTCCTTCGTCCAGGCCGTCCGCGCGGCGTCCTCTGCGGATGCCTCGAGGCAGAGCAGGATCGGCTCGCCCTCTCGGGGGAAGACGCAGGCGTCGTAGCCCTTCATGCCCCAGAAGTTCGTCAGGTAGAGGACGTTGTCGGGCGCGCGGACGACGAGCGCGTCGAGCTCGCTCTCCGCCATCAGGGCCCGCACGCGGTCGAGCTTCCGGTCGTCCTGCTGCCAGCTCACCAGCGAACCGGTGGCGGCGCAGGCTCCCCGTGCGCCTGCTGCCACGAGATGACCGGGTTTCGGAGCACGCCGATCCGCTCGATCTCGGCCTCGATCACGTCGCCCGGCTTGAGATAGAGCGACGCTGCGTCGAGGCTGAACCCGGCGACGCCGGACACGGTCCCGGTCGACACGACGTCGCCCGCGCTGAATCCGAGCGGCGAGTAGTGGCTGAGGATCTGGGCGATCGTCACCGACATGTTGCTCGAGTGCGAGACCTGGCGGCGCTCGCCGTTCACGCGCAAGATCATCTCGAGGTTGTTCGCGTCGGGAACCTCGTCCGGCGTGACGATCCAGGGCCCGAGCGGGCAGAACGTATCGATCGACTTGCAGAACGAGAAGACGCCGGAGCGCATCTCGCGCCGCTGGATGTCGCGCGCGGTGATGTCGTTGAAGATCACGTAGCCGCCGATGTAGTCCGGCGCCTCCTCGACCGAGAACCACTTCCCGGACTTGCCGATCACGACGGCGAGCTCGAGCTCGTAGTCGAGCTCCTCGGTCAGGTGCTCCGGGTAGACGATCGGCTCGTCGGGGCCGATGATCGCGTCGACGTTCTGGAAGAAGTTGATCCACGACGCGATCTCGTGCGACCACTCGACGGTCTTGGACTCTTCTTCGTGCTCACGGAAATTCCCCGCCGTGTGGAGCAGCTTCTTCGGCACGATCGGAGCCTCGAGCCGGGCGTCGGCGAGCGGCGTGCGCTCGCCGGTAGGCGAGGCGCCGCCTTGCTCGAAGTACGTCCGCATGTCGGGAACGTCGAGGCGGACGATCTCGTCGCTGTCGCCCTCGATGCGCCCGACCTTCCCGCCGTCGTAGGTGACGAGCTTCATGCGCCACAGACCTTCATCGCCGTGAGAGCGTAGACGTGCGCCGTCTTCACGAGCCCCTCGATGTCGAGGTTCTCGCCGTCGGTCGTGTCGAGGAGGCCGGTCGACGTGCCGTAGTTGACGGTCGGGATGCCTGCGCGAGTGAGCGCCGAGGCGTCGGAGAACCACCGGGTGACGTCCTGCTCGGGAGCGGCGCCGAACACCTGCTCGTGCGACGCTGCGATCGCGCCGATCAGCGGGTGTGCCTCGTCGATCTCGGCGCCGGGAGCGGTCACGTAGACCTCGGCCTCGACGCCGTACTCCGGAAAGCGCTCGCCGATCCCGCGCACCATGTCGAGCACCTCCGCGCGCGCGGTCGCCATCGACTTCGTCGGTGGCACACGGACGTCGAGGAAGAGATCGGTGCGATGCGGCGTCCGTGAGACGCGCCAGCCGAAGCCGCCCTGGATCGCACCGACGTTGACGATCGCCGGCGCTCCGCGGTAGGCGTTCTCGGGGTCGCTCTCCCAGGTCGGGATCCACGCGAGCACGGCGTCGAGCACCTCGCGCATGCGCAGGATCGAGTTCTGGTCGCGCTTGCCCTCGCTGAAGGCGGTGTGGATGAAGTTGCCCCGGGTCGAGATCCGCAGCCACAGCGAGCCGAAATGGCCGAGGACGAGCTTCGACTCCGTCGGCTCGCCGAGCAAGCACATGTCCGCGACGCCGCCGTGCGAGACGAGGTAGCGCGATCCCGCGGCATAACCGCGGTACTCGGCTCCCTGCGCGTCGCCCCACTGGGCCTTCTCGATCTCGCCGCAGACTGCGGCTACGAGGATGTCGCCTGCGAGCCGCACCCCGGCGTCCTGAAGCGCGCGGACTGCCTCGACGTAGCAGGCGAGGGCGCCCTTCATGTTCGAGATGCCGAGCCCGAAGAGGCGCCCGTCACGAACGAACGCGTTCGGTTGGAAGCCGCGCACCCCGGCGAGCCACGGCTCGCGGCCCGAGTACGAGGTGTCCATGTGCCCGTTGAACATCAGGCTCGAGCCGCCGCCGGTGCCGGCCAGGTCCCGAGCACGTTCGCACGGCCGTCCTCGACCTGCTGCCACTGCACCTGCAGGCCCATGCCGGTGAACGTCTCGGCCATCAGCTCGGCCATCGCCTGCTCGCTGCCGGTGAAGCTCGGTGTATCGATCGCCCTCGAGGCCCACTCGACGAGCCGTTCCTCGTTGATCGTGACCTCGGTCATCCTCGAACGTGGGGCAGGACCTGCTCGGAGAACAAGCGGATCTGCTCGAGCCGGTCGGCGCCCCAGAGCTCGAGCATCACGTGCGAGCAGCCTGCCTCCCGGTACTCCTCGATCGCTGCGATGCAGTCGGCCGGGGTGCCGGCGATCGGCTTGCAGCGGTCGAGCAGCGAATCGGTCACCTGCTGCCTTGGCGGCGAGCCGGCCGCCGCGCTCCATCGCCGTGGCGACGGCTTCGAGCTCGGACATCTCGATCTCCGCCAGGTCGAGAAGCGTGTCGGCCGACCCCTTGATGTTCTGGAACTTGTTGGCGAGGTACATCCCGGCGATCTCCCGCGCGCCGTCCCGGCCACGCGCGCGGTCGGTCGCGTCGATCGAGGCGACGACCGTGCAGCCGATGTCGACCGTGGCCGGGTCGCGACCGGCTTTCGCCGCACCGAGCTCGATGTTCCCTTGCGTATAGCGCACGAAGGCGGGCGTCGTGATCGACGGCGTCAGCAGCCCATCGCCGATCTCCCCGCCGAGCTGCTGCATCTGAGGCGCGGTTGCGGCGACGTAGACGGGCACGTCCCAGTCGGGCGCGTGCGCCTCGGCCTGAAGCGCCGGGAGGTCGGCTCCGAACACCTTTCCCTCGTACTCGAAGCGTTCGCCGCCGAGCGCACCCCGCACGATCGCGACGGAGTCCCGCATGTGCGCGAGCGGCTTCGTCTCCTTCGGCGAGCCGCCCTGCTTCGTGTTGTTGAGGAAGATCTTCGAGGTCCCGAACCCGACGATGAATCGGCCGGGCCCGGCGGCCTCCTGCACGACGCGGGCATCCATCGCGACCTGAACCGGATGCCGCGTGTACGGCGAGATGATTCCCCAGCCGATCGTCAGCTGCTCGGTGTCGCGGGCCATGAGGGCGGAGACGACCGTCGAGGAACGGGCCTCCATCCCGTGCTTGCGCCACCAGGGATAGGCCTCGGCGAGCCAGATCGTGTCGAAGCCGCCGCGGTCGAGCGCGCGGGCCGTCTCGAGCATCTCGCCGAGCGGCTCCATGGTGAGCTGCATCACCCCGATGCGAAGCGGCAGCGCCATGGCGCCTACTGCTGGGGCGACGCGACGACCTCGTCGCTCGCCTCGCTCGCCGCGGCCGCTGTGACTTGCTTGTCGAGCGCCGCGAGCACCTGACTCACCTGCTGCTTGACGATCGGCTGCAGCACCCGCTGTCCCATCGCTCCAACCGGCCCGGCGATCGAGACGTCTGCGGCCCACAGCATCTTCGTCCCCTCGTCGAGGGGCTCGAGCGTGAACGAGGTCTGCATGTTCATCATCGCGCCGACGCCGTTGCCCTTCGCGTGCAGGCTCGAGAACTCGCCCTCGCGCTCCTCGGTCTTCTCGAAGTCGATCGTCATCGCGAGGGCGCCGAGCCCGAGCGGAATCTTCACCTTCGCGCTCCAGTGCGTCGGGTCCTTGATCTCGAACGACTGGACGCCCGGCATCAGCTCGGCCATCTGCGCCGGGTCGTTCAGCACCTTCCAGACGACCTCGCGCGAGACGGTGAACGTGCGCTCGCCGTCGACCTTCATGCGGGCACGACCTCGCACGCCGCCGCGGCTCGCCTCCGGATCGCGGAGCAGCTCGTAGACGCGGTGGGGCGGGTTGCAGGAGTCGGACACGATCGCCGCCCCGGCAGGCTTCAGCGCGTCCTGGAGCGCGGCGCAGATCGCATGGATCGCCGCACCGCCGCCTTCGCCCATCCCCTTCGTACCGAGCGGGGTGAAGGGGGAGGGCGACTCGATCGCGCCCGTCTTGAGCGGCGGGACGTCCATCGCGTGGGGGACGTGGTAGTCGTAGAAGTTCGGAGTCAGGAGATTTCCCTCCTCGTCGTAGGTGAACGTCTCGTGGGTGGCGGCGCCGATTCCGTGCGCCAGCGCGCCCATCACCTGGCCCTCGACGATCTGTGGGTGGATCCGCGTTCCGCAGTCGTCGACCGCGGCGTAGTCGACGATCTCGTAGTCCCCGGTCTCCCGGTCGATCTCGACGATCGCGGCGTGCACCTGAGTCGCGTAGGTGAGCGTGAGGTTCCCGTACTTCCGCTCCAGGTCGGGAAGCTCGAACGGCGGCACGTAGACGTACCGCTGGTTGAGCGTGATCTCGCGCCCCTCCTCGGAGAGAACGGCGTTGTTGGCGTTCACGATCGCGCCGACCGCGAAGAACGGGAGAGCCGCCTCCGGGTTGTCGCGCCGCTTCGCAAACCCGCCCTCGAGGACGATGTCGTCGGGCCCGTCGGCGCCGAGCACGCCGGCGGCCAGCTTGCAGATGTCGAGGGCGAGCGCCTCGGAGGCGCCTTTCACCGCGCTGAGCCCGGTGACCGCGAACTGGCTCGCGTAGGTGCCGGAGAACCCGGCGTACGAGTTCCAGTAGGAGTCGTGGCCGGTCCGGACGTTGACCGAATCGGGGTCGACGCCGAGGATGTCGGCAACGACCATCGAGGCCGTCGTCTCGTGACCCTGTCCCTGCGGCGTCGTTCCGAGCGTGACGACGATCTCGCCGAAGATGTCGAGCTTGACCGTCGCGACCTCGTTGTTCCCGGAGAACTGCAGCTCGGGGTTGATCAGCCGCGACTGGCCGAAGTTGTTCGTGCCCGAGTCGAGCGTCGAGCCGATCCCGAGGCCGAGCAGCTTGCCGCGGCTCGCGGCGTCGGCGCGGCGTGCCTCGATCGTCTTGTGGCCGATCAGGTCGAGCGCGATGTCGAGCATGCCGGCGTAGTCGCCCGAGTCGTAGACGCAGCCATTCGGCGTCGTGTACGGCATCTCGTCGGCCCGGATGTAGTTGCGCTTCCGCACCTCGACGGGATCGAGGTCGAGCTCGGACGCGACGATGTCGATCACGCGCTCGGTGAACCAGAGGTGCTGCATGCGCGAGTAGCCGCGGTTGGGGGAGCAGGGCGCCTTGTTCGTGACCACCTGGGTGAAGTCGAGCCGGATGTTCCGCCACCGGTACATGCCGGGAGTCACCTGTGCCCAGATCACGCCGCCGAGCGGCTCGTAGCGGGTGAAGGCGCCCGCGTCGTCGAGCGCTTTCGTCCTGAAGCCGAGCAGCGTGCCGTCGGCCTTGACGGCGACCTCGGTGTCATGGAACCAGCGCTCGTTGCCGTGAGACATCGAGAGATGGAACTCGGTGCGCCACTCTGTCCACTGAATCGCGCGATTCAGCTTGCGGGCGAGCAGGCACATTGCGACGAGCTGGGGATGCGAGGTGATCTTGTTCCCGAACCCGCCGCCGATGTCCTGCGTGACGAAGCGCAGCTTGTCGATGCCGGTCCGGATCGCCGGAGCCATCATGATCGCCGCGAACCCCGGGAACTGGTTGTTCGTGTACATCGTCCACTGCCCGGTGCCCCGGTTGTACTCGACGAGCGCGCCGTCGCACTCGAGCGGGGTGGAGTTGAACCGGTCGAAGTGGAGCTCGGAGATCTTGACGATGTGGTCGGCCTCCCCGACTGCGTCGTCCCAGTTGCCCCACTCGTAGGTGCCCTCCCAGACGAGGTTCGAGCCCGCGTCCGGATGGATGACGGGGACGCCCTCGTCACGAGCGTTGCGCGCGTCCGTGATCGCGGGCAGCGGCTCGTAGTCGACCTCGACGAGCTCGGCAGCGTCGCGGGCGAGCTCGCGCGTCTGGGCGACGACGATCGCGACCGGGTCGCCGACGAACCTGGCGCGGCCGACGGCGAGCGCGTAGTCCTTGATCTCGTTCCCGGGCGCCGTCGAGAGCTGGAAGAACGGGTCGGTCAGCGTCGCAACCTCGTCACCGGTCAGCGTGCCGTACACACCGGGTACGGCAAGCGCCGCCGAGACGTCGACCGACTTGATCAGCCGCGTGCGCGTACGGGGACCGCACGTAGGCCGCGAAGCCCATGTTGTGCCGCTTGATGTCGTCGACGAAGACGCCCTGACCCTGGACGAGCCGGCGATCCTCCTTGCGCGGGACGCTCTGGCCGGCCCAGCGCTGCGGCTCGGCCGGGGCTTCGACCTCCGTCGTCTCGGGTGCGACGATCGTCTCGCTCATTCCGCGACCTCCTGGCCGGAAGCGGCCTGGACCGCCTTGATGATGTTCCAGTAGCCGGTGCAGCGGCAGATGTTGCCCTGGAGGCCTTTGCGAATCTCGTCCTCGGTCGGTCGCGGGCTCTTTGCGAGCAGCGCCGTCGCCGCCATCAGCATCCCGGGCGTGCAGTAGCCGCACTGCAGCGCGTGCTGCTCGTGGAAGGCCTGCTGAAGTGGAGTGAGCTCGCCGTCGGGGGCGAGGCCCTCGACCGTCTCCACGCTGGAGCCGTCGGCCTGCACCGCAAGCATCAGGCAGGACTTGACGAGCACGCCGTCGACGAGGACGCTGCAGGCGCCGCAGTTGCCGGTGTCGCAACCGATGTGGCTGCCGGTCTGCTCGAGGTCGTCACGGATGAAATGGATCAGCAGGCGGCGCGCCTCGACCTCGCGCTCGTAGGAGGTGCCGTTCAGCGTGACGGTGATCCGCCTGCTCGTCTCGATCGCGGTCATCAGGAGCCTCCTCGCTCGTTCGCCTGGGCGATCGCGCGCGCGACGACCACTTCGGCCAGGTGGCGGCGGTAGTCGGCGGGCGCATGGACGTCACCCGGCGGGTCCAGCGTGGCGCCGAGGCCTTCGACTGCGGTCTGGGGGTCGCCGTCGATCTTGCCCTCGACGTCCGTTGCCCGGTGGGGTACGGAGTCGACGCAGCCGATCGCGACGCGCGGGCCGTTGTCGAGGCTGACCGCCGCGCAGACGAGGCACGTCCCGTCGCGCCCGATCGTGACCGACGCGAACCCGTCGCGGCGCCCGTGCGGAATAGTGATCTTCGTCAGGAGCTCGCCCGGCCCGACTGCCGTCATGTAGACGCCCAGGAAGAAGTCCTCGGCGGTGACTGTTCGCTCCGCCGTCGGCGCCCACGACTGTCATCTCGGCGCCGAGCGCGACCATCAGAGGGGGGAGGTGGTTCGTGGGGTCGTTGGCGCAGATGTTGCCGCCGATCGTGCCGCGATTCCGGACCTGGACGTCGGCGATCTGCGCGCAGACCTCGCCGAGGATCGGCCTCGCGCGGGCCTCGGCGCTCTCGAAGATCTCGGTGTAGGTCGTCATCGCGCCGATCTCGAGCGCCCCGTCCGGCCGCAGCTCGACGCCCTTGAGCTCGTCGAGCCCGTTGAGGTCGACCAGCGCGTCCGGCGAGGCGACACGGGCCTTCATCACGCTGACGAGGGTCTGTCCGCCGGCGAGCGCTCGTGCGCCCTCGTTGTCCGCGAGCAGGCCGATCGCCTCGGCGACCGACGTCGGCCGCGCATATCCAACTTCCCGCGGGAGCATTGCATGTGAGGTTCTAGCGCAACTTCGTCAAGCGCGCGCGAGAAGATCGCGGTGGCGTGCGAGCGCGGAGAGGAGCGTGTCGATGTCCTCGGCCACGTTGTAGGCATGCGGAGAGACGCGCAGGTTGCCGTCACGCTCGGAGGTGACGATCCCATCTGCCTCGAGTGCGGAGACGAGTGCGGGGGCGTCGGTCGACCGGATGCAGACCAGGGCGCCTCGCCTCTCGGGTGCCCGGGGCGTGACGACTATTCCGCCAAGCTCGTCGATGCCGGCGATCAGCCGCTCGTTGAGGCCGGTGACGTGCTCGCGGGTCTCGGCGATCCCGATCTCCTGGATGAGGCTCGACGCCGGCGATGCCGGCGTAGATGGCCGGGATCGGCGGCGTCCCCGACTCGAAGCGCCGGGCCGTCGGCGACGGCGAGTAGTCGGTGACGTCCATCTCGAAGATGTTCTTGTCGGCGAACCAGCCGGTCTGGGTGGGAAGCAGCGACGGCGCGAGCCCGGGCCGGCACCAGAGGAAGCCGAGACCGGCCGAGGCGAGCAGGTACTTGAGCACGCCTGCGCCGAGGAAATCGACGCCGAGCTCGCCGACGTCGATCGGATAGGTGCCGATCGCCTGGTAGGCATCGAGCAGCACGAGCGCGCCGCGGGCGTGCGCGAGCTCCACGACCTCCTTGACAGGAAGGCGCGCGCCGTTCCGGTAACAGACCGCGGTGATCGCGACGAGAGCCGTTCGCTCGTCGATCGCCTCCTCGAAGCGCTCCAGCGGGATCTCGATCGCCGTCGGGATGGACGTGCACCACCTCGGCGCCCCGCAGCTCCTGCGCATGCCAGATCTGGCCGACCGTGGGGAACTCGAAGTCGGTGACGACGACGCGCGGGCGCTCCGTCCAGCTCGAAGGTGCTCGCGAGGGCGCTGACGCCTGCCGAGAGCGAGGTGGTCACCGCGACGTCGTCGGGCGCACCGCCGACAAGGTCCGCGAACGCGGCTCGCACCGTCTCGGCCCGCTCCACCCAGTAGGCCCAGGGTGCGCCCTTGTCATCCCAGTCGGTCAGATAGTCCGCGTACGCGGAGCGCACTGCGTCGGAGAGGGCCCCCTGCGAGCACGAGTTGAGGTACGTCAGCCGCTCGAAGATCGGGAACCGCGACCGGCAGGCGGCGACCGAGGAGGCGAGGTCAGCGCCCAAGGTAGGCCTTCCTCAGGTCGTCGTGGACGATCAGGTCGGCAGCTTTCCCCTGGAGCACGACCCGGCCGGTGGAGAGCACGTAGCCCCGGTCGGCGATCGAGAGCGAGACGTTTGCGTTCTGCTCGACGACGAGCACCGCGACGCCCTCGTCGTTCACCTGCTTGATGATCTCGAAGCTCCTCTCGACGAGGATCGGAGCGAGACCCATCGACGGCTCGTCCATCAGGAGCAGCTTGGGGTGCGACATCAGGGCGCGGCCCATCGCGACCATCTGCTGCTCGCCTCCCGAAAGCGTTCCGGCCAGCTGCTCGCGCCGCTCATAGACGCGCGGGAAGAGCTGGAAGACACGCTCGAAGTCCTCGGGTGTGCCGCCGGAGCGCAGGTACGCGCCCATCTTCAGGTTCTCGAACACCGTCATCGGGGCGAAGAGACGGCGGTTCTCGGGCACGATCGCCATGCCCTGCTTGATCCGGTAATTGGTCGGCCGCGTCGTCATGTCCTCGCCGGCGAACTCGACGGTGCCGTTCCGCGGCTGCACGACGCCGAGGATCGTCTTCAACGTCGTCGACTTGCCGGAGGCGTTGCCGCCGAGAAGGCATACGAGCTCGCCCGGGCCGACCTGGAGCTCGACGCCCTGGAGGATGTGGATCGGACCGTAGTAGGTGTCGATCCCCGAGAGCTTCAGCAGGGGCGCGCCGTTCGCGCTCACTTGGTCGCCGTGGCCTTCAGGCCGAGGTATGCCTCGACGACCCGGTCGTTCGTCGCCACCTGCTCGAACGAGCCCTCCGCGATCTTGACCCCGTGGTCGAGCGCGATCACCCGGTCCGAGATCCCCTCGACGACGTGCATGTCGTGCTCGATCACCAGGATCGTGTACCCGCCCTGCTCGCGGAGGCGCGCGATCAGCTCCGTGATCTCGTGCGTCTCGACCGGGTTCATGCCGGCCGCGGGCTCGTCGAGGAGCAGCATCTTCGGCATGGTCGCGGTGGCGCGGGCGATCTCGAGCCGCCGGCGGTTGGCGTACGAGAGGCTGTAGGCGGGCTGATTCCAGCGGTAGCCCATCAGCCGGTCGCCGAAGAAGGCGAGCCGTTCCTCGGCCAGCCTGGAGATCTCGCGCTCCTCGCGGCGCATCCCGGGTGTGCGCAGGATCGAGCGGAAGATGCCGGCGCGGGTGTGTGAGTAGGCCGCCGCCATCACGTTCTCCTTGACCGTCATGTTCAGGAACAGGCGCAGCGACTGGAACGTCCGGGCCACGCCGCGTCCGACGATCTGGTGTGGCTCGAGCCCGAGCAGGCTCTCGCCGGCGAAGTCGATCTCGCCCGAGTCGGGTGCGTAGACACCCGTGATCAGGTTGAAGAGGGTCGTCTTGCCGGCGCCGTTCGGGCCGATCACGCTGACGATCTCGTTCTCGTCGACGTGCAGGTCGAGCTCGGTGATGCACGCGAGGCCGCCGAACGACTTCGAGATCCCGCGCAGGTCGAGCAGTCTCTGCGGCATCAGGCGATCTCCACCCGGTTGGCGCCGACGAGGCCCTGCGGGCGGGCGTTCATCAGCACGATCAGGATCACGCCGATCATGATGAGCCGGGTGATGCTCGGCTCGAACGCAAGCCTCGCGTCCCAGACGAACACGGAAAGGTAGAGCGTCGGCACGAGGACGACGTTGCGCCAGAACGGCTTGAGCGTCGTCAGCACGAGCACGAGCACGACGAGGATCACGAAGCCCCAGTTGCCGGCCTTCGTCGGGTCGACAGGGATCGGGACCCAGTGCTCGAGGGCGGCGCCGAGTGTCCCTGTCACGGCTCCCGTGCCCTCGACGCTGGTCGGCCAGAGCGCCGCGCAGATCGCGTGCACCGCGAAACCGAAAGCGATGGTCGCCACCACCACTGCGCCGAGCACGCGCCACGGCCGCAACTTGATCAGGAGCCCGGCGATGATCAGCCCGAAGAAGAGCCACGTCGCGTGGTTCGGCGTTCGCAGGACCTCGAGCGTCACGTTGACGACGAGAGCTCCGAGGATCACGCCGCCGAGGCTGCCGGCGCCGCCGAGGATCACGATCGCGTAGACCGTGATCAGCAAGGGAGTGTCGAAGTCGCTCGAGAACACCGCGGTCTGCAGCGACGCGAAGAGCGTGCCGGCCAGACCCGCGATGCCGGCGCCGAAGGCGAACGCGTAAAGCTTGAGCCGGTTGACCGGCATCCCCATCATCTCGGCGGCCAGCGAGTCCTCGCGCAGCGAGTGCCACGCCCGCCCGGTACGCGACCGGTCGACGAGGTAGACGGCGGCGAGGCAGACCAGGAAGAAGATCAGGGCGACCCAGTAGTAGCTCTTGAGCGTCTCGAGTTGCTTCCCGAAGATGTGGAACGGGTCGAGGTTCGCGATCCCGTTTGGCCCGTTCGTGATGTTGTAGCCGCGGGTGAAACCGAGGATCGAGATCCGGTTCCCGTTGTTCGTCACCGTCACGAAGAGCTGGCCGAAGAAGAGCGTCACGATCGCGAGGTAGTCGCCGACGAGACGGCGCGACGGTAGCGCGACCAGCAGTCCGAGCAGAACCGTCGCTCCGGTCGCGACGATCAGGATCAACGGCGTCGGCCAGTGCTGGTTGAACTGGCTCGAGGCGAGCATCGCGTAGACGTAGGCGCCGAAGCCGAAGAAGGCGACGTACCCGAGGTCGAGCAGACCGGCGGCGCCGACGACGACGTTGAGCCCCAACGCGAGGAGCATGTAGATCAGCGTGTCGAAGCCGACCCGGATGATGTAGCCGTTGTTCGTCAGGAACGGGAGCAGCGCCGCCACGGCTCCGAACGCGGCATAGAAGGCGGGGTGCGGGAGCTGCTCGAGGCGTTGACGGATCAGGGCGATCGCACCGAGGCTCTCGTCGCGGCGGCTGTCGTGCGAGGCGACCCATTCGTCGGCGCCGATCTTCGGCTGGGTGGGCGGCGGTGTGTCGGGGGCGTCCGGTGACATCAGACCTTCTGGATCGCTGCGCGGCCGAGAATGCCGCTGGGGCGGAGGATCATGACTCCGATCAGGACGACGAAGACGATTGCGTCCGAGAACGTCGAGGAGACGTATCCGATCGTGAAGGACTCGAGCAGGCCGATCGTGAGACCGCCGACGACCGCGCCCGGCAGGTTCCCGATGCCGCCGATAACTGCCGCAGTGAAGGCCTTCAGGCCCGCCGTGAAGCCCATGTAGGCCCAGACCTGCTGGTAGACGAGGCAGTTGAACACGCCTGCGGCGCCCGCGAGCGCCGACCCGATGAAGAACGTCACTGCGATCACGCGGTTCACGTCGATGCCCATCATCTCCGCGGCCTGCCGGTCGAACGAAACGGCGCGCATCGCGCGTCCGAGCTGGGTCCGCGACACGAAGAGCGTGAGCCCGATCATCAGGACGATGGTGCCGACCACGACGATGATCTGCGCTAGCGCGACGTGAACCCCGCTCGGGAGCGTGAAGCCGTCGGACCAGAGCGAGCCGTTGTTCCAGCTGAACGTGTCATAGCTCCTGAAGTCGGCGCCGAACAGCAGCACTGCTGCGTTCTCGAGGAAGAACGAGACTCCGAGCGCGGTGATCAACGGGGCTATTCGCGGTGCGTCACGGAGGCGACGGTAGGCGAAGCGCTCGATCGCGACGCCGAGCAGGCCGCCGCCGAGGGTCGCAGCAAGGAACATCACGGCCAGCAGCACTCCGATCGGGACGGTGAGCGCGGCCGCGCCGCCGAAGACGGTCAAGACGCCGTAGCCGATGAACGCCCCGACCATGTAGATGTCGCCGTGGGCGAAGTTCAGGAGCTTGAGGATCCCGTACACCATCGAGTAACCGAGGGCGATCAGGGCGTACACGCAACCGTGGACGATCCCCGCGACGAGCTCGGTTACGAAGAGGTTCCAGTTCATCGGAACAGGGGATCGTAGGGGCACGGCCGGAGCCGTACCCCTAGCGATACCTCCTACTTACGAGAGTGTGACGTACGTCTTGTTGCCGACGATCTTGAAGATGTGGAACGCCGCACCCGCGACGTCACCGTTCGGGGTGAACGCCATCGGCGTGCCCAGAATCGACTTCACGATCTTCTGACTTGCCAGAGCCGAGCGGAGCGAGGCACGAGTGATCGTGCCCTTACCGGCTGCGCAGGCCTTCGTGGCGGCCTGTGCGTAGAGCTGTGCCGCAACGTAGTTCGGAGCGCCGAACGGGCTCGTGCCGCCCGGGAACTGCTTGTGGTAGGCGACGACGATCGACTTGTCGGCCGGAATGGTCGTCACGTCGGCCGCGAAGAACGAGACGTAGTTCCCCGGCGCGTTGTACTTCGACGTGTCGAAGCTGCCGTCCGTTGCGAACACGACCGCCTTCTTGCCCTGGGACTTGAGCTGCTGCGCCAGGAGCTGTGTCTGAGACGCGAGCTGGAACGGCGTGAACACGACCTTGGTCGAGCTTCCGACCTTGGCGACGAGCGCCGAGAAGTCGGTGTCCTTCTGGCTGATCGACTCGGAGTCGACGTTGACGCCGGCCTTCGTGAGGTCGCCCTTCACGATCGAAGCAAGCCCGGTGGAGTACGACTCCTGGTCGTCCACGATCATCACGGTCGAGCCCTTGGTGACGCCGAGCTTCTTCATCATGAAGTTGGCGTCCGTGGGGCCCTGCACCGAGTCGTTCGGGACGACCCGGAAGAAGTAGCCCTTCAGCGAGCCGTTCGTCAGAGCCGGGTTCGTGGCCGAGCCGGAGACGAACGCGAGACCGGCCTTCTTCAGGATCGGCGCGGCAGCAGTGACCTCCTGGCTACCCGCAGGCCCGATGACGCCGACGATGCTCGAGTTCGAAGCAAACGACTGTGAAACCGTAGAGGCGATCGCAGGATCGAGCTGGGTGTCACCCTGAACGATGTTGATCTTGACCGCATGCGACTTGTTCCACTGAGTCGCGAAGAACTCGGCCCAGTGCAGCTGGTCGTCGCCGATCGACGCGGCCGGGCCCGTGAAGGGACCTTCCATGCCGATCTGGATCGGGTTGGAGCACGAGACGCCTGACGGCGCGGCCGCTGCGGTCTTCGCCGCGGAGGTCGCCGTCGCGGCGAGCACGAGAGCAACCGACGCGCATGCGCCGCCGATCGCCACCGTGATTGCCTTCTTCACCATTAAATGATCCTCCTTGGAATGTTCTGTGACTGGTGAACCCGTGGCACGCCCGCAGGTTCGTTGCTGAAGCTTCCTTGCCGATCTGGTACTGCGTTCGGTGCCAGAACCGGGCCACCGTCACGAGCAGCGTGTGATCCTACGCTGTTCCGGCGACGAATACGACCGCACGCGCCACTTCGTTTCAACGGTGTTCGTCGATCAGCTGATCTGTAGATTCGTCTCGTGCGGTACTGGATGACCCGGGGGAGCGTCGATCCCGAGCAGGTGTCGGGCGACACGGTCGGTGTTGTTCCTCTCTTCGATGACGTCCAGGGCTGCGAGAAGTTTGCTCAGCGCGTGTTGAGCTTCGCCTCGGGGCGCTCCTCGAGGCGGGTCGAAACGGCCGACGACGAGGTTCTCTACGTGCTCGCAGGCCGGGGAACCGGGACCGTTGGCGAGGTGCACGTGCCGCTCGAGCCCGGGCTGGGTGTGTTCGTGCGCCATGGCATGAAGTGGTCTGTCGAAGCGGACGAGGAGCTGGAGATCCTCTCGGTCCTCATTCGCGATCCCGACCCGGCGCCGGGACCTGGATACGCCGTTGTCGATCTCGGCAGCGAGGCCCGAAAGAGCGCCACCGCCGCCCGCCAGTTCGTGCTCGGGGTATGGGCGGAGGCGGGCTGCCCCTCGGTGACGCAGTTCATCGGCTTCGTGCCGCCGGGGAGAGCGCCGGACCATTTCCACCGTTACGACGAGGTGCTCTACATCCTGACCGGCACGGGAACCCTGCACATCGACAGGTGAGGAGGCGCTCCTTTCGCCGGGCGCCTGTGTGTTTCTGCCGGCCACCCTCGTGCACAGCCTCGAGAACACGGGCGATCACGAGCTCGAGCTGCTCGGGGTTTTCCGGCCCTCTGGCTCCCCCGCCGAGGCCTACTATCCCGACGGCACCCCTGCCGTCTACCCCGAGGAGTGACTTGCCGAGAATCGAGCGCACCGCAGATGTTCAATGGGACGGGAACCTGGCCCGAGGTCAGGGCCTCATCTCGGCCGGCTCGTCCGGCTCCTTCACCGAGCTCGCTTACACCCAGGCGTCTCGAATCGCGCAACCCGAAGGCAAGACGAGCCCCGAAGAGCTCCTCGCGGCGGCTCACGGCGGCTGCTTCACGATGTCGCTCGCGGGCGAGCTGACCGCGCTCGGTCACCCGCCGGAGCGGATCGAAGTCACGTGCCGGATCGTGATGGACGAGATCCCCGGGCAGGGGCACCACATCGTCGGCTCCGAGCTGACCGTCGCGGCGACCGTGCCGGGAGCCGACGAGGCCGCGTTCGCCGCGGCAGTCGAGGTCGCGGACGACGGATGCCCGTTCTCGGCTCTCCTCAAGCGGGCGGGGGCGACAGTCGATATCTCCGCCGAGCTTCGCTGACGAACCGCTTGCGTCGCTAGTGGCCGCGTAGGACGGCTCGAAGGTCTGCGATGAGCCTCGCCGTCCCTTCCGAGGGTTTGCCGCCGGCGGCTGTGATGTGGCGCAAGTAGCCGAGCGCCTGCGCCAGGCACAGCTCGATCTCCGAGTTCCAGCTGCCGAAGAGCTGGTTCGTGAACAGGTGCACGTGCCGCTCCCAGTGGAACGTCCGCGACCGGCTCAGGCCGCCGGACGCCTCGAGCGTCTGCGATCTGCAGCGCGAGCTCGCTGCCGTTCATCCAGTCCTTCTGAACCAGGCGCCAGAGCTCCGCGCCGTACATCTCGGCCTCGCCCTCGTATCGTTCGCCGCGGCGTCCGTGTGCGCCCTCGTACCACTCGACGAGCTCTCCCCGGCGAACGGCCTCGTCCAATACGTGCGTGAGCGTCGAGCGGCAGTCCTCGGCGCGGGCGGGATCGGACCAGCGGAGCCGAAGCCGGAGCTCGGGCTCGCGGAAGAAGAACCACGTCTCGAGCTCTCCCCGGAACGTCTCGTGTACGAGACCGCCGATGACGCCGATGAGAAGCGACTCCTCCGCGGCCTCGGCCGGAACCAGGTTCACCTCTGTCCACACCTCCACGGCGTGGACCCTACGCCTCGTGCAGCTAGGCTCGCCCCTCGTGTCCGCCGGAGAGCCCACATCGGGGGAGAGCAGTGATGCCCGCCAGCGGCGCGTCGCGAAGAACGAGGACTTCTTTCGCAAGGGGAACGAGATCAAGGAGCGGGACGCCGCGCTCTGGGGCTCGGAGAAGTGCGACTTCATCTGCGAGTGCTCCTCGCTCGGCTGCATGACTCGCCTTCTGCTCACTCGCTCGGAGTACGAGCACATCCGCGCCAAGGGGGATCGGTTCGTCGTGTACCCGGGTCACGAGGATCCATCGGTCGAGGTCGTGGTCGAGCGCTTCCCGGCCTACTTCGTGATCGAGAAGCAGGGCGAGGCGGGCGACGTCGCTCGCGAGATCGACCCGCGCTGAGGGCTCGAAGCCGGCTGAGCGGCGGAGAGCCGTCAGCAACGCCCATCAGGGCAATCCCATTGGTACTGTCGAAGCAGTGAAGCGCTGGCTCGGGGTGGTCGTGCTGGCGGCGTTCGCAATCGTGGCGGGCCGAGGCTCGGCCGGGGTCGAGACGCTGTCGCTGAAGCCGTGCGACTCCGATTCCACCGTGCTCTGCGGGACGCTCCCCGTCCCGCTCGATCCGTCGGGTCGGAGAAGCGGGGTCGTGCGTCTGCACGTCGAGGAGCTGCCCGCCGCGGGAGCGGGCGCGCACAAGGTGATGTTCATCGTCGCCGGCGGGCCGGGGCAAGCCTCCGCCGAGACGTTCGATCTTCAGGGCAACGGCAACGGCTGGCAGACGCTCTTTCCCGGCTACACCCTGATCGCGTACGACGACCGCGGAACCGGTCGATCGGGGCGGATCGGCTGCCCCGGCCTCCTGGCGGTCGAGGACTCCGGCCCGGAGAAGACCGCCGCCGTGATCGGTGCTTGCGGACGGAAGCTCGGTGCCCGGAGCTCCCTCTACTCGACGCTCGACAACGCAAACGACATGGACGCGATCCGCGCCGGCCTCGGCGTCGACCAGATCGCCATCTTCGGCGCCTCCTACGGGACGAAGCAAGCACTCGGATATGCGCTCGCGTACCCAACGCACGTTTCCCGTCTGGTGCTGGATTCCGTCGTCGCGCCGAACTGGCCGTACCCGTTTCTGTCGAGCACGCTCCGCGCGCTGCCGCACGGGCTCGCCGACCTGTGCCAGGGAGTCTGCAAGGGCATCACCCGCAACCCCGGAGCGGATCTCGCCAAGCTCGCCAATCAGCTCGCCGCCAAGCCGGTCGTGACGAGAGTCCATCCGCCCGGCGGCAAGCCGGTCGCCGTTCACCTCGATGGGTACGCGCTCGTCGAGTTGGCGCTCGAGACCGACCTCAACCCGGGCCTCGCTGCCGAGCTACCGGCCGCCGTCAGCGCCGGGCTCGCCGGGAACATGCAGCCGCTCGTGCGCCTGCTCGGGCTCGAGGTGCAGATCATCGAAGCGACCGGGTCGCCCGAGGTCGATCTCGCCGTGAGCGTTGCAACGCAATGCGCCGACGGCAGCTTCTTCTGGTCGGCCGACACGGCTGTCGGATCGCGCGCCCACCTTCTCGGGAAGGCGATCGCGGCACTGCCGAGCGGCTCGATGGGGCTCTTCGGCAACTGGGCGGCGATGGACGGGCCCGCCAAGGAGTGCGAGAAGTGGCCCGCGACGACGGTCGACTCACGGCTTCCGCCGGACGCTCACCTGCCGAACGTCCCCGTCCTCATCCTCTCGGGTGGCCGTGACATCCGCACGCCGACCTCGATCGCCCGCCGGGTCGCCGCGGCGTTCCCGCGTAGCCACCTCGTGATCGTGCCGGGCGGCGGCCACGCGGTCTCGACCACGTCCGCCTGCGCCGATCGCTTCATCAGGAACTGGCTGCGCGGGCTACCGCACAAGGCCTGCGGGCGGCTGCCCCTGGGGATGGCCCCGATTCGGGGCTTTCCGCAGACCGACGCGCCGGCCGGGCAGGCGCTCACGTCCGCCCAGACACTTTCCGTCGCCGCGGCCACACTCCGCGAGGTCGAGGCGACGGCGCTCGTCGCGCAGGGCGCGCGCGTTCGTGTCGGCGGGCTCGTCAGCGGAAGCTTCCGCTGGATCTCGGAGCGCTCGCTCCAACTGACGCAGTATTCCGACGTCGACGGCGTGGTCGTCAAGGGCATCCTCCTCCGCTCGCGGCGCGAGAAGGGCGGCTGGATCGGCGTCGTCTCGGTCGGCGGGCCGCTCGCGGCGAGCGGCGAGCTGAACCTCTTCCGCGACAAGCTCACCGGCGTGCTCGCCGGCAAGAGCGAGTCGAAGCCGGCCGAATTCGCGGACTAGGCGGTCAAGCGGCCTGTTCGCCGGGATACGCCGTGGGACGCGCCCGGAGCGTGAAGCTCTCGTGCTCGGCAACCGGGGTGCCGCAGAGCGGGCACATCCCGTGCTGTTCGAGTTGGTACATCGAGCCCCCCGCGAACACGGCGTCGAATGCCACGGTGCCGTTCGGGCAGCGGAAGAAAGAGTACGCCCGCTCAGACTGGTCTCCGTTCATCTCTCTCAACGGAGTACCACTCGGTCATGACGGCAAAGGCGCGGGCGGGCCTTGCCGGGCCGAAATCTCAGGCGCCGAAATACGACCCGAGAAGCGTGACGATCACCACTACGGCGACCACCGCTGCACCAATCAGCTGTGTGCTCATTCGACCCCCTTCCGCCCGCTTGTATCAAAACGCATAAGCAGAACACGTTCTCTATTAGACGCAAGGTTATCGGTTAGGTTGGACGACAAGTTGAGGGAACCGTTCAGAAAAACGTCCCCTTAACGCGAAAGCGGGACGGGGCGCCCCGAAGGTCGCCGCCGTCCCGCAACAGAGCGAGAGCTCTGGTTCGCTGATTTAGCTGACCGTCAGGATGCCCTTCATGCCGGCAGCTGCATGGCCGGAGACGGTGCAGAGGTACTCGTACTTACCGGGCTTCGTGATGTTCACCGTCAGCGTTCCGGTCGCGGTGGGATTGATCATCGGCGTGACCTTGCCCTTGCACGTGTTCGCCGTGCCGCCCGTGTTGGCAGCGCAGAGCTCGAAGTCGTGCGGGAGGTTGCCCTTGTTCGTGATCTTGAAGGTCACCGAGCCGTGCGCGACCTTCTTGGGGGAGAGCGTGAACGAGAACTCCTTGGCGGCCGTGATCGAGACGTTTACCGTCGTGCCCTTCGTGGTGGCGCCTGCGATTGCCGGGATGGCCGCGAAGATCGCGAGCACTGCGGTCATTGCACCAACCGTGAAGAGCCTCTTATGACGTGAAAGCAATTTAATCCCTCCGGGAGTTTGTGATGAATCCATGGTTGCGCGAACTCGTGTGCCCGGCGTATGCGACCTGCGAAGAGAAGGTAAAGGCGTCTGCAGTGCGCGGTAAAACGAATGCCGAGCCCGGAGAGATTAGCTACCGCTGGTAGCCGACCGTGGCGACAAGCAACTCGAAGACCGCGGCGGCGAGGAAGATGATCCCGAGCAACGTGAGCACGTCGCGAACACCGCGCGCGAAAAAACGCTCGCGCCGGGTCACCGGGCCGCGCGGGCCCCACATCTTGGTGAGCATCCGCTGGCCGATCCGCTGATTCGACTGCTGCCAATTGCTGATCAGGAGCCCGGCCTCGACGAGCAGGATTCCCCCCAGGACGAGGTGCCCGATCGTCTTGGATCCGTGGGGCAACGCATCGTCGAAATGGAGGATCACGAGCCCGAAAGTCACGAGCGAGAGGATGAAGAATCCGAACAGCGCCTTTCCGGTGATGTTGTGCGTCGCGGGAGCCGGCGGCGGGGGAGGGGGCGGCGGTGGCGCGACGGGTGCCGGCCGTGCAGCCGCGGCCTGGGCGCGCCGGTCGACCTCCTTGCCGATCACGATGCCGGCCGCGCGAACGTACCGCCCTGCCTTCGAGGCCGGGTGCTCCTTGTCTGGCACGTCACAAGGGTATCGCTCGGTTAGGATCGTGTCGTGGCGGACAGGCGATACATCGTCGGCGAGCGCGTGCTCGCCTCACGGGCCGAGGACGGTCAGAATCATGAGGAGGCGACGGTCGTCGACTACTACGTGCTCCTGACCGAGGGCGATTCGATCCCTTCGATCGTGGTCGATTTCGACGACGGCGAGCGCAAGTACATGACGGCGCGCGAGCCCGACATCCTCCCGCTCCCCGAGGAAGAAGAAGACGACGACGCCTGGGACGACGAGGACGACGGGGATGAGACGGACGCCGCACATGATTCCGACGCCGACGGAGACGCGGACGGTACTGACGACGACCTCGACGATGACGATGACTAGGATGACGCGATGACCGAGACCGGGACGATGCGGGTCAAGAGCGGCCTCGCAGAGATGCTGAAGGGCGGCGTGATCATGGACGTCGTCACCGCCGACCAGGCGAAGATCGCCGAGGAGGCCGGCGCGGTCGCGGTGATGGCCCTCGAGCGCGTCCCGGCGGACATCCGCGCGCAGGGCGGTGTCGCCCGCATGTCCGACCCTGGGATGATCCGCGAGATCCAAGAGGCCGTGACGATCCCGGTGATGGCGAAATGCCGCATCGGCCACTTCGCCGAGGCCCAGATCCTGCAGGCGCTCGAGATCGACTACATCGACGAGTCCGAGGTGCTGACGCCCGCCGACCTCGAGCACCACGTCGACAAGTGGGAGTACACCGTCCCGTTCGTGTGCGGCGCGACCAACCTCGGCGAGGCGCTACGGCGGATCGCGGAGGGCGCGGCGATGATCCGGACCAAGGGCGAGGCCGGCACCGGCGACATCGTCAACGCGGTGACGCACATGCGCACCGTGTTCGGCGCGATCCGCAAGCTGCAGTCACTGCGGAGCGAGGAGCTCTTCGCCGAGGCGAAGGAGCTGCGCGCGCCGATCGAGCTCGTCCGCTGGGTCGCGGAGAACGGGAAGCTTCCCGTCGTCACCTTCACCGCGGGCGGCATCGCCACCCCGGCGGACGCGGCGCTCTGCATGCAGCTCGGCGCCGACGGCGTCTTCGTCGGCTCGGGGATCTTCAAGTCGGGCGATCCCGAGAAGCGCGCCCGCGCGATCGTCGAGGCGACGACGCACTACATGGACGCCGCAGTGCTCGCCCGTGTATCCGAGGGGCTCGGGGAGGCGATGGTCGGCATCTCGACGGCCACGCTCGACCCCAAGGAGCTGCTCGAGACTCGCGGTTGGTAGTCCTCTAGCGCGCCGCGGTCAGGTGCTTCTGCGCGAACTGCGCGAGCAGCGCTGCGCCGGTCACATCGCCGTGCTTCGTGCTCTTCGTCGACGTCGTGATCGACTGAACGATCACGTTGCCCGAGAGCATCGCGATCTCGGTCAGCCCGAACGTGATCTTCTTGCCGTTCACCGTCGCTCCGGCGCTCGTGTTGATCTGCACGTTCGGCTTCGGGATCGAGCTCGGGGCGGCGGAGGTCTGCGCCCCGTGGAAGTTCGCGTGCTTCCAGTCGGCGCTGGCAAGAGCGGGTGTCTTGAAGACGATGTAGATGACCGCCTCGTTCCCGCCGTCGGCGAAGATCTGTGCGCCTCCGATCGCCCCGTGCTTCTTCACGTCCGCCGAGATCTTGTAGACGCTGACGACCGGGGCCGAATATCCGTGCGGCAGGTCGGCGGAGGTCACCTTGGCCTTCACCAGCGCGCTGACGAGGGCCTGCGGCGACTGCGCGGCGCCGGCTGTCGCGGCCAGCACGAAGGCCGCCGAGAGCGTTGCGAGGAGTGCCTGCCCCAGAAGCCGCATCGAGGTCAGGGTAGCGCTACCAGACGGTTTCGAAGCTCCCGATGCGCAGCTCGTGGTCGTATCGGAATGCGCTCTCGTCGACGCGGCGCATGTACTCGTCGCGGTTCTCCTCGACGAACGCGTTGTAGGCCTCGCGCGTCTCCCACCGGTCGACGACGAGATATCGGCCGGGGATCTCGACGTCCCTGAGCAGCTCGGTCCCGACGTAGCCGCGGCCCGTCCGGAAGAACTGCGCCCACTCGCCCTCGGGGCCGTAGACCTGCTCGAACTCGGGCGAGTCGCCGACGTCGTAGCTGAAGACGAGCGCGATCAACGCAGGCCGCCTCGCTCATGGTGCGCGTTGAAGAAGTTCTCGCTTCCGGCGGTCGCCATCGACGCGGACGCGCTGATCTCGAGGCAGAGCGCGGCAGCCGCAACGATCTGGGCGAAGCGGTAGACCTTGCCCGCACCGGAGCAGCCGATCGCGGCGAGCCAGTCCCGGGCGGAGGGAAGCGTTGTGCCGCCGCCGATCGTGCCCACCTCGAGGCCGGGGAACCGCACCGACGCGTGGAGGCCGCCCTCGACCTGCCTGGCGGTGCCGTGGGCCATCGACGAGGTGCCGACCATTCCGAGATCCTGGCCGGTCGCCGCGAAGATCGCCGCGATCGCCGTCGCCGGCGTGAAGGCGACCGACTGCATCCCCGATGCGACCGCGCCGTGGGTCCCGGCCCACGAGAGCGCCTCGAGATCGGCGGCCGTCGTGTGGAGCACCCGCTCGATCCGCTCGTCGGGGATGAACGCCTCGGCGATCACGGTCTTGCCGTGGCCCGAGTGGAAGTACTCGTACGACGGCTTCTTGTCGCCGCCCATGTTCGCCTCGAGGTAGGCGCGTGCGGGCTTCACCGGGGCGCGCTGCATCACGTAACCCATGTTGAGCGCGTAGGCGTTCCGGGTCATCATGTTCGGCCCGACGGCGTCGCCCGTCGTCCAGGCCCAGAGCACGTGGCACATCGGGCCGACGACATGCGTCTTCACCTCGCGCAGGCGGGCATGCCGGGAGAGCGATGTGTCATCTGAGCTGGTGAGCCAGTCGCGCAGCGCCGGCAGCTCGGCCTCGATCCAGCGCGCGAGCGTGATCGCCTCGGTCGCGTCCGCGCAGACGAAGCACGAAGCGCGGGTGATCCGGTCCGCGAGCACGTGCGTGCGGATGGTGCCGGCCGCTGTCGAGCCGCGCGTCATCGAGAGCGTGAGACTTCCCTCCGTGTGTGCGAGCGGGACGTGAGAGCGTCTCCTCGGCGCGAGACTGCTCGACGAGTGCCCCGGCGGGGTCGAGCTCGTACGAGCCCAGCTCGATCGTGACCGGGCACGCCGAGACCGGGATCACGGCGACGCCCGTCAGCGCCTCGGCAGCGCCCGCGAACGGCGCGAGATCGATCGAGGTGACGAGGCCGTCGACGCCCAGGATCTCCTGGCGCGATCTGATCGAGGCGGGGTCGTTCTTCCTGGGCCAGCGCATCGCGCCCTATTCAACCGCGCCGACCGTCCGGGCGTCGTCGACACCGAGATTTGGCGGGTTGCATGTGCTTCCCAAAGTGAAGTATCTTTGGGCGGCTTCGTCGGTCGGTGGGGCTGAACGGAGCCATCCTGGAAGCAGAAACAAGGAGCAAGTAAGTTGGCTGAAGGCACCGTCAAGTGGTTTTCGAACGAGAAGGGCTACGGATTCATCGAGCGTGAGGGCGGCGACGACGTGTTCGTCCATTTCTCCGCCATCACGATGGATGGCTACAAGTCGCTGACCGAGGGTCAGCGCGTGTCGTTCGAGGTCGTGCAGGGCGATAAGGGCCTGCAAGCGGCCAACGTTCAGGCGGCCTAGTTTCATTCGGAACCCAGTGGTCGAAGGGCTCCGAGAGGGGCCCTTCGTTATGTGGAAGGATCGGTGCAGATGGCAATCACACGTGAAGAGGTGCTCCACGTCGCGCGGCTCGCGCGGCTCGAGCTGTCCGAGGACGAGGTGACGCGCTTCCAGGAGCAGCTCTCGGCGATCCTCGATGCGGTGTCCAAGGTGTCGGAGCTCGACCTGTCCGACGTGCCCCCGACGTCACATCCGCTGGCCGTCGCGAACGAGTGGGCGGAGGACGTGCCGCGGCCCTGCCTGCCGCTCGAGGACGTGTTCGCGAACGCGCCCGACCGCGACGACGACTACTTCCGGACGCCGCCGGCATGACGGTGAGCGTTGACACGCTTCGGCTCTCGGCGGAGGAGGCGCGCGGCCTGCTCGACCGCGGTGAGGTCTCCTCGCGCGAGCTCTGGGACGCCTACCGCGCTGCGATCGACGAGCGGAACGAGGAGCTGAACGCCTACCTGACGCTTGCCGACGCGCCCGAGGGCGACGGTGTGCCGATCGCGCTCAAGGACGTCATCTCGACGAAGGGCATCCGCACGACCGCCGGCTCGAAGATCCTCGAGAACTACGTCCCCGTCTTCGACGCGACGGTCGCCGCCAACTGCAAGGCGGCCGGGCTTCCGGTTCTCGGCAAGACGAACACCGACGAGTTCGCTATGGGCTCGTCGAGCGAGAACTCGGCCTACGGGCCTTCGCGCAACCCGTGGGACCCCTCCCGGGTGCCGGGCGGCTCCGGTGGCGGCTCTGCGGCTGCTGTCGCGGCCGGGCTCGCGCCGTGGGCGCTCGGCTCGGACACGGGCGGCTCGGTCAAGCTGCCCGCGGCGTTCTGCGGGAACGTCGGGCTGCGGCCGACCTACGGGACGGTGTCGCGCTACGGGGTCGTCGCCTTCGCATCGAGCCTCGACCAGGTCGGGCCCGTGACGCGGAACGTCCGCGACAACGCGCTGCTCTACTCGATCATCAGCGGCCGCGACGAGAACGACTCGACCACGGTCGATGTGCCGCCTGTCCGGATCCCGGAGCCCGGAGACCTGAAGGGAATCCGGATCGGCCTACCGCGCCAGCTGAACGAGGTCGAAGGGATCGAGCCCGGCGTGAAGGTCGCCGTCAACGCCGCGATCGCGCACGCCTCCGCGCTCGGCGCCGAGATCGAGCAGTGCGAGCTGCCGCTGTCGGTCGAGTACGGCCTGCCCTGCTACTACCTGATCGCCCCGGCCGAGGCCTCCTCGAACCTGGCCCGCTACGACGGAGTCCGCTACGGACCGCGGGTCGACGGCGAGGACTTCCGGGAGATGGTGATGCGCACGCGCGCCGCCGGTTTCGGCGACGAGCCGAAGCGGCGGATCATGATCGGCACCTACGCGTTGTCCTCCGGCTACTACGACGCCTACTACGGCACGGCGCAGAAGGTGCGCACGGTGATCAAGCGCGAGCACGAGGCGCTCTTCGAGCGTTACGACCTCCTGATCTCGCCGACCTGCGCCACGACCGCGTTCCCGATCGGCTCGAAGACCCAGGATCCGCTCGCGATGTACCTCACCGACGTCCTCACGATCCCGTCGAACATGGCCGGCCTGCCGAGCATGTCGCTGCCGTGCGGGCTCTCGGAAGGCCTGCCGGTCGGGCTGCAGCTGATCGGGCCGCAGTTCTCGGAGAACGTGCTCTTCCGGGTCGCGGCCGGGCTCGAGGCTGAGATCGGGTTCGAGCCGGTTCCGGAGAGGCTGAAATGAGCAATACCTGGGAAGCCGTCATCGGCCTGGAGATCCACGTGCAGCTGAAGACGCGGACGAAGATGTTCTGCCGCTGCACGAACGGCTTCGGCGGCGGGCCGAACACGCAGACCTGCCCGGTCTGCCTTGCCTTCCCTGGCGCGCTGCCGGTTCCGAACAAGGCGGCGATCGAGGAGACGATCAAGCTCGGGCTGGCGCTCGGCTGCACGATCGCCGACCGGGCCGTGTTCCACCGGAAGAACTACTTCTATCCCGACCTGCCCAAGGCGTACCAGATCTCCCAGTACGACGAGCCTCTCTGCTCGGGCGGCAGCCTGACGGTCCCGGGAGCCGACGGCGACATCGTGGTCGGGATCGTGCGTGCGCACCTCGAGGAGGACGCGGCCAAGAACGTCCACGTCGCCGCCTCCGGCCGGATCCACGGTGCGACCGCGACGCTCGTCGACTTCAACCGCGGCGGGACTCCGCTCCTCGAGATCGTCACCGAGCCCGAGCTGCACTCGGCCGACGACGCGAAGCGCTTCCTGCAGCTGCTGCGCCAGACGGTCGTCGAGCTGGGGCTCTCGGATGCCGAGCTCGAGAAGGGCTCGATGCGCTTCGACGTCAACGTCTCCGTTCGTCCGGCCGGCTCCGATGAGCTGCGCACGCGCTGCGAGCTGAAGAACATGAACTCGTTCAACTTCGCCGCGAAGGGGATCGACAAGGAGATCGCGCGCCAGATCAAGATCTACGAGTCGGGTGGGACGGTCGAGCAGGAGACGCTGCACTTCGACCCCAACAACGAGGACTCGCCGCCGCTCCGCAGCAAGGAGGAGGCGCAGGACTACCGCTACTTCCCCGAGCCCGACCTCGTGCCGATCAACCCGCCCGCGGAGCTCGTCGAGCGGATGCGCGCGCAGGTGGGCGAGCTGCCGAGCGCGCGGATCAAGCGGATCGCCGACACGCTCTCGTTCTACGACGCCGACGTGCTCGTCACCGGCGGCCTCGACCGGCTCTGGTCGGATGTCGTCGCTGCCGGCGCAGATCCGAAGGAGACGGCGAACGTGCTCGCAAACGCCTTCGTTGCTGCCGGGATCGAGCCCGGCGCGGTGAATCCCGCCGAGCTCGCGAAGCTCGTCTCGGGGCGCGCCGAGATCCCGCGCGCGACGTTCGACGACGCGCTCTCGCATTCCGGGGACGACGGATTCTCGGCCGAGCCCTATCTCGCGCAGAAAGCCGTCAGCGACGTCTCCGAGCTCGATCCGATCATCGACGCCGTCATCGCCGCCAATCCCGGGCAGGCGGAGCAGTACCGATCGGGCAAGGAGGGCTTGCTCGGCTTCTTCGTCGGCCAGGTGATGAAAGAGACCGGCGGGAAGGCCGATCCGCGCGTGGTCAGTGACCGGGTGCGTGAGAAGCTCCGCCCGGTAGCCTGACGACGTGGAGAAGCGCTACCTGTTCACGCCGGGGCCGACGCCCGTCCCGCCCGAGGTGCTCGCCGCCGAGGCCGAGCCGATGGTGCATCACCGCGGCTCCGACTTCCGCGCGATCTACGAGCGGACGCTCGAGCGCCTCGCCCAGGTCTATTGCACGAAGTCGCCGGTGCTGCTCTTCAGCGCGTCCGGCACGGGGGCCATGGACTCCGCCGTCACGAACCTCACGGGCGCCGGTGATCGCGTCGCGGTTGTCGTTGCAGGTGCGTTCGGCGAGCGCTGGACGAAGATCTGCGCCCACTACGGTCTCGATGTCCAGCGCATCGACTACGCGTGGGGCGAGGTTCCCGACCCGGCCGAGATCGGCGCGGCGGTTGCCGAGAGCGGGGTGGAGACCGTCTTCTGCACGCAGTCCGAGACCTCGACCGGCGTCGTCGCCGACGTTCAGGCGATCAAGGCGGCGGTCGGTGACGCGACGCTCGTCGTCGACGCGGTCTCCTCGCTCGGCGCGGTGCCGCTCGAGACCGACGCCTGGGGGATCGACGTCGTCGTCTCCGGGTCGCAGAAGGCGCTGATGTGCCCACCCGGGCTCGCGATGGCTTCGGTTGCCGATCATCTCTGGGACGAGCTGCCGCCGTCGCGGTCGTTCTACTTCGACTGGCGCGCGACC
The DNA here is from genome assembly GCA_963762215.1 of uncultured Actinomycetota bacterium. Lineage (GTDB taxonomy): Bacteria > Actinomycetota > Thermoleophilia > Gaiellales > Gaiellaceae > PALSA-600. The sequence goes on along the minus strand of CAVXKB010000007.1, from coordinate 404,550 downwards.
CGGAAGGCGCAGGAGGCGTTCGACTCGGCTTTCACTCCTGCCGTCTCGCTGATCCGCGGGCTCGACGTCGCGCTCGGGATGATCCTCGACGGCGGGCTCGACGAGGCGTTCGATCGCCACGTGCGGCTCGGACGCGCTGCCCGCGCCGGCGTGAAGGCAATGGGGCTCGAGCTGTTCTCGCCCGACGACGACACTTCGGCGGTCGTGACGGCCGTTCGCACACCCGACGGGATCGAGTCGCCGGCGCTGCTCAAGCATCTGCGCGAGCGCCACGGCGTGACGCTCGCACCCGGCCAGGGGGCGCTGAAGCCGAACGTGTTCCGGATCGGCCACATCGGCTGGTTCGACATCTTCGACATCGCCACCGCCCTTGCCGCGATCGAGCTCGGGCTCACCGAGCTCGGCGCCGACATCGAGCGCGGCGTGGCCGTCGGCCGGGCGTTCGAAGCGTACGAGCAGCACGTCACCGCGTAAGGGCGGCTGGGATGTGGCCCGAGCCCGTGGAGCGGGTTGCGCGTGAGCTCCGCGCCGCCGCCGTCGATGTGACGATCGAGGAGTTCGAGGAAGGAACCCCGACTGCCGAGGCGGCTGCCCGGGCCGTCGGCTGCCGGCTCGACCAGATCGTCAAGTCGATCCTCTTCATGTGCGACGGTCGGGCGGTCCTGGCTCTCGTTCCCGGCGACCGGCGGGCCAACGAGGAGCTGGTTGGCGCGGCGGCGGAGGCCGAGGACGTTCGCGTCGCCAAGGCGGCCGAGGTGCTCGCCGCAACCGGCTACGAGCCCGGCGCCGTCGCGCCGTTCCCGCTCCGCGCCGTCGACGAGGTGCTCCTCGAGGCGACGATCCTTCAGCACGACCAGGTCTGGATCGGCGCGGGCTCCGAGGCGCACATGGCGGGTGTCGCCCCGGAGGACCTGCAGCGCCTTTCTGGGGCCAGGACTGCGGATCTCGTAGGCCCTCGCTACAGTTCGACGACCGACGGATAAAGGAGATCCCATGCAAGCAACCGAGAAGATCTGGATGAATGGCGACCTCGTCGATTGGGACGATGCGCGGATTCATGTGGGTGTGCATGGGCTCCACTACGGCACCGGAGTGTTCGAGGGGATCCGCTGCTACGACACCCCGAAGGGGCCGGCCGTCTTCCGCCTGACCGATCACATGCAGCGCCTGCACACCTCGGCGCGCCTGATCGACATGACGCTCCCGTACTCGGTCGAGGACCTCCGCGACGCGACCAACGACCTGCTCGGCGCGAACGGGCTGACCGAGTGCTACATCCGCCCGATCGCCTTCTATGGCTACGGTCAGCTCGGCGTCTCGGCGCGCGACAATCCGATCGACACGGTGATCATGTCGTGGCCGTGGGGCACCTACCTCGGCGAGGAGGCGCTTGCGTCGGGCATTCGCGCCAAGATCTCGAGCTGGCAGCGCATCCCGCCGAACGTCGTGCCGCATGCGGCGAAGGCGAGCGGCGTCTACCTGAACTCGATGCTCGCCGTCAACGAGGCCCGGCGCTCCGGATACGACGAGGCGATCCTGCTCACGCCCGAGGGGAACGTCGCAGACGGCCCCGGCGAGACGATCTTCGTCGTGTCGAAGGGCAAGATCTACACGCCCGATCTCTCGACCGGGATCCTGCACGGGATCACGCGAGACTCGATCGTCCAGATCGCCAACGATCTGGGTCACGAGGTCGTCGAGAAGAATCTGATCCGCTCCGACCTGTATCTCGCGGACGAGGTCTTCATGTGCGGCACGGCCGCCGAGGTCACTCCGCTCCGCTCCGTCGACGATCACGAGATCGGCGTCGGCCCGGTGACGCGCGAGCTGCAGAAGGCGTATCTCGACACGGTCAAGGGCGCCAGCGACCGCTGGGCGCAGTGGCGGGAGCTCGTGCCGAGCATGACGCGCGCTTGATCGGCACGGAAAGGCTATGAGCATCGACGCGGCGCGCCAGATCGCGCTCTCCGGAGCGTGGGTCGACGAACGTGACGAGGAGCTCGTGCTCGAGGTGCTGCGCTCGGGCCGGCTCTCGCTCGGGCCGAGCGGGCCGCATTTCGAGTCGCTCCTCGCCGATGCCGTCGGCGCGCCGTACTGCGCTGCCGTCTCGTCGGGGACGACGGGCCTTCACCTCTGCATGCACGTGGTGGGCGTCGAGGCCGGCGACGAGGTGATCACCTCGCCGTACTCGTTCGTCGCATCCGCGAACTGCGCCATCTACATGGGCGCCGACCCGGTGTTCGCCGACATCGACCCGGACACGCTCAACCTCTCTCCGGAGGCCGTCGAGGCCGCGATCACGCCGCGGACGAAGGCCGTCGTCGCCGTCGACATCTTCGGCTACCCCTGCGAGATCGACGAGCTGCGCGCGATCTGCGACCGGCACGGTCTCGCGCTGGTCGAGGACTCGTGCGAGGCCCTCGGCGCCCGGTACAAGGGGCAGCCGCTCGGCTCGCACGGTCATCTCGCGACCTGGGCTTTCTACCCGAACAAGCAGATCACGACCGGCGAGGGCGGCGCGGTCACGACCGCGTCGGCCGAGGAGCACGAGCTGCTCGTCTCGCTCCGCAATCAGGGGCGCCTCGACAGCGGCGGCTGGCTTCAGCATGGCCGGCTCGGCTTCAACTACCGGCTCGACGACATCTCGGCCGCGCTCGGAGTCGGGCAGCTCGAACGGCTCGACCGCATCCTCGAGGCCCGCCGCGAGGTCGCCGACCGCTACACCGAGCTGCTCACCGGCCTCGACGTGGAGCTCCCACTGCCTGACGACGCCGACCACGAACGGTCGTGGTTCGTCTACGCGGTGAAGCTCCCCGCAGGCACCGATCGCGACGCTCTCATGGCCCGCCTCGCCGCCGAGGGAATCGCCTGCGCCCCGTACCTCCCGTCGATCCACCTCCAGCCGTACATGCGCGAGCGCTACGGCTTCTCCGAGGGGCTCTGCCCGGTCAGCGAGGATGCGAGCGCCCGGACGATGGCGATCCCGTTCCACACGAAGCTCTCCCGCGAGGATCAGGAGCGCGTCGCCGACGCGCTTCGCACCGCGCTCGAAGCCGCGTAACCGGGCGGGCTTCCCCTTCGCGCCCGACGCCGCACCCCCGCCCAAGGGTGGGGACGCATCCCTCCGCCCTCAACACCAATTCTACGCCGGAAGGTGTCACGTGTCTGTGCCAAGTTTCGCGGCGCGCGCGGTCGGTCGCGCGCGCCGCTGCTCGGCGCGATAATCCCCCGTGATGGCTGACGGAGCTCCCCGGATGATCTTCCTCGGATTCGGCAAGTACGTCCGCGCCGACAAGATCTTCGCGCTCGAGCCGCTCGCCGATGCGGAGCGCGGCCACGGCGCGCGCACGCGCGTCTGGGTCGAGGGCATCGGCGACCCGATCATCGCCTCGCGCACGGAGCGGGCGATCGTCGCCGCCATGGGCACGAATGCCGCGCTCGAGAACACGAAGATCGTCGACAGCGCGCTCGATCTCGCCCAACGCGTGGCCGACGCGGCCGAGCAGGGCCGCTTCGACGTAGTCGACCTGGGCCGCCGCGCGCGGCGGCTGCTCGCATCGACTGCCGCCCCGGCCGACCCGGAGAGCCTGTTCTGACGAGCCGGCGCTCGCGCACGCCGCGGTGAGCGGCGGCGCAAAACCGCTCACGCGCCGCTTCTTCGACCGCGACGTCCACGAGGTGGCACGCGAGCTGATCGGCGCCGAGCTGCTCGTCGACGGCGTCGGCGGCACGATCGTCGAGGTCGAGGCGTACACGCCCGACGATCCAGCGTCCCATGCCTTCCGTGGCCGCACGCCGAGGAACGGCGCGATGTTCGGGCCCGCCGGGCAGGCGTACGTCTACCGCTCCTATGGCATTCACTGGTGCCTGAACCTCGTCTGCGGGCCGGGCGAGCTCGCAAGCGCTCTCCTGGTGCGCGCGCTCGAGCCGACCCACGGTCTCAATCTGATGCGGGAGCGCCGCGGGCTTGACGACCCGCGCCTGCTCTGCTCAGGCCCTGGCCGGCTCTGCGAGGCGCTCGCCGTCACTCGCGAGCACGACGGGCTGCCGCTCGATCGGCGCCGTTCGAGCTCCGAGCCGCGACCACCTCGCCCGAGATCGTCGTCGGCACCCGCATCGGCCTGACCAAAGCCGCCGATCGCCCATGGCGCTACGGCCTTGCCGGCTCGCGCTTCGTCAGCAGGCCGTTCAGCGCTTCACGGTGAGCACGACGCGCATCCCCGGCGCCGCCGCGACGCCCGAGGCAGGCTTCTGCGCGACCACCCGGCCGCCCGCCCCGCCCGACACACGAGCGTGCAGCTGTAGCTTCGCGAGCGCCGCGCGGGCCTTCGCCACAGGCATCCCGACGAGCCGCGGCACGACTCCGTAGACCGCACGCGAGACGACGAGGTGAACCTTGTCGTACGCGGAGAGCGTCCCGTTCGACGGGTCCTGCCAGACGACGAGCCCTGCGCGCCTGCCGGGCGTCGCGGCCTTGTACGAGACGGTCGACTCGAGCGGCTGGCCGATCAGTCGCGCCTGGGCCGCGTCGAGCGTCTCGCCGCGGACGTTCGGCACCTCGACCTCGTTCGGCTTGCAGTTGGCGACCGTCGTCGGCGCCTTGCCGCTGAAGAACTCCATCGTTGCCGCCCCCCGGCAGTTGCCGTTGTCGAGCTCGAGCTTGCCGTCGCGGAAGATCACGCGGGCCGGGGACGCGTACGGGACCGGCGCCGACGGGACCGTCGTATTCGTGAGCTTCAGGTACGGCAGCGCCTTGGACATGAACTCCTTCCAGATCAGCGCCGGAAACGTGCCGCCCTCGACCGTGTGCCCGTGGTACTCGTGGAGCATCGGCACCAGGCTGTTCGGGTACCCGACCCAGACCGCCGTCACGACGTCGTGCGTGAACCCGACGAACCAGGCGTCGCCGTAGTTCTCGGTCGTGCCGGTCTTACCGGCGACCTCATAGCCGGGAAGCTGAGCCGCCGTGCCGGTGCCGTACTGAACGACGCCGCGAAGCATCTGATCCTCGATCGCCGCGTTGCCGTTGGTGAGCCAGTCGAGCGCCTGGGGCTCCGGATAGTTCATGAGCACCGGCGGCGTGCCGCTCTTGCTCGGAAGCGTGACGCTCTGCACGGCCCGCGGCTGATTGCCGAAGATCGAGCCGTCGAGCCTGTAGCCGCCGTTCGCGAGTGTCGCGTACGCGCGCGCCATCTCGAGCGGTGTCGCCGGCTCGGCGCCGAGGCCGATCGAGAAGTAGGGGTTGAGCGGCGTCGTGATCCCCATCTGCTTGGCCGCCGCGACGACGTTTGCGGGCCCGACGAGATTCGTGAGCTGTGCGAAGACGGTGTTGTCCGAGTACGCGATCGCCTTCGACAGGTCGACGGGCCCGAGGCTGTTGTGCTCGAAGTTGGTCACGCTCCACGCCCGCCCCCCGGCGTCGATCACGACCGGGTGGGACACCATCGTCGAGCCGGGCGAGATCCCGTCCCGAAGCGCGGCTGCGAGCACGAACGGCTTGAACGCGGATCCCGGCTGGCGCTCGCCCTGGGTCGCCAGGTTGAACTGGCTCACGTGGTAGTTGCGTCCACCGATCATCGCGAGCACGTCCCCGGTGTGGACGTTGATCGAAACGAGGGCGGCAGTCGGCCCGATCGAGGGCGGAAGCACCTTGTCGATCGCCGCGCGCGCGATCTTCTGGAGCCCGAGATCGATCGTCGTCTTCACCTTGAGCCCGCCGCCGTAGACCTTGCTCGGCGGGTACTTCGAGAGGAGCTGGTCGGTGACGTAGTTCGCGAAGTACGGCGCGGCGTCGTCCCGATGGGTCGCCGGCAGCCGAACCGAATCCGGATTCGGCAGCGGCGCCTTCAGCCAGACCCGGAGCTGATCGTGGTCGAGGTAGTTCTGGAGGTACATCTGCCGGAGCACGAGATTGCGGCGCTGAAGCATCGCGACCGGGTGGGCGACCGGATCGTAGAGGCTCGGGTTCTCAGGGATACCCGCAAGCATTGCCGCCTCAGCGGGATTGACGTTCTTCGCGCTGTGCCCGAAGTAGACCTTGCACGCCTCCTCGACTCCGTAGGCGTGGTTGCCGAAGTAGATCGTGTTCAGATAGGCGGTGAGGATCTCGTCCTTCGTCCACACCTGCTCGAGCTTCCAGGCGAGAGCGGCTTCCTTCAGCTTGCGGGTGAGGGTGGGGGCGTTACCGTTGATCGCGTTCTTGACGAACTGCTGCGTGATCGTCGAGCCGCCCTGAACGGTGCCCTGGTGCGTCACGTCGGCCCAGACGGCGCGGACGATGCCGCGGATGTCGACGCCGTGGTGCTCGTAGAACCGCTTGTCCTCGATCGCGACGATCGCCTGCTTGATCTGCGGATCGATCGCGGCTGACGGCACCACGATTCGCGCCTGCGAGCCGCGCAGGACAGCGAGCACGGTGCGCCCGTCGTTCGCGTAGATATAGGTGTTCTGCGCCAGCGCCTGCTGGTGGTGCGGATTCAGCTCCGACACCTGTGCGGAGACAGACGTCAGCACGCCGAATGCGAACGCCGAGAATCCGAGCAGCGCCAGCACGAACAGCAGCGCCAGAAGCCGGAGCTTGCGAATTCGGCGCCGTTTGGGCGGTCGGTTCCTTTTCCTTAGCAGCGCCAGAGCGCTCGATAGTGTAGCTCCGTGGCCCTGTCAGACCTCATCCGGAACGCCGTCGACGTCCTGCCCGAGGGAGGCCTCGAGGCGAAGCTCGCCCTGGGCCGGCCGCTGCGGGTGAAGCTCGGGATCGACGTGACCTCGCCGGACATCCACATCGGGCGGGCGATTCCGCTCCAGCGGATGCGCGCGTTTCAGGACGAGGGGCACGTCGGCGTCCTGATCATCGGCGACTACACGACGCGGATCGGCGACCCGTCCGGGCGTTCGGCAGAGCGGCCGATCCTCTCCGACGAGGAGATCGACGCGAACGCGAAGACCTACCTCGAGCAGGCGATGGTCGTGCTCGACCGCGATCGAACCGAGGTGCGGTACAACGGCGAGTGGCTCTCGAAGCTCAGCTACGCGGAGGTGGTGCGCCTCGCG
>CAVXKB010000007.1:0-392500 GCA_963762215.1 uncultured Actinomycetota bacterium | reverse complement strand
CATCGTTGCCCCCCGCATCGGTAACGGTGCGGTGCGCATCTGGCCATATGCTGGAAAACCCGAGTATCCCGCACTACTGGAGACGTCCGATGCGATGTCTACAGTGACAACGTGACGGGTGCGGAAAACCAGCAGGAAAGGCTGATTGAGTTCCGTGGATGGGTGATCGGTTTTGTAGACGGAGAAGGATGCTTCTCGATCGGTCTCGTGCGGCAACCACACCGCGCGGGTCGAAGGGGCTACACGACCGGATACCAGGTCTCGCATGACTTCGTTGTGACGCAGGGCGCGAGCAGCGCTCGGTGTCTCGAGGAGTTACGCGAGTTCTTTGGAGTGGGGCAGGTGTACATCAACCGGAGGCATGACAACCACCGGGAGCACCTCCACCGCTACTCGGTTCATCGAAGACAGGATCTGCTCGAGCGAATCATCCCGTTCTTCAGGGAGCATCCGCTTCGAACAGCCAAGCGGCACGACTTCGAGAAGTTCGCTTCTTGCGTCGAGCTGATGGCCGGCGGTCGACATAAGACTCACGCGGGTCTTTTGGAGATCGTCGAGATCATGCAGACGATGAATCGACGTAAACCCAGACACGAGCTCATCAGAATCCTCAGAGACCATACGCCAGATGCCCTAGACATAGGGTGATGAGATGGTCCCGACTGCATGGCGACATGCAGGGAGTCACATCTAAAGGAAGTGTGATTCCGCCTCTGAACATTCGCGTTGGATATTCAGATGGTAAGAAACCAGCGAAATTCCTTGTCGGGTAAGTTCCGACCTGCACGAATGGCGTAACGACTTGGGCGCTGTCTCTTCGAGGGATCCGGTGAAATTGTAGTCTCGGTGAAGATGCCGAGTACCCGTGGTTGGACGGAAAGACCCCGTGAACCTTTACTACAGCTAGATATTGGAGTCTGGGATTCGCTGTCCAGGATAGGTGGGAGGCTATGAAGCGGAGGCGTCAGCTTTCGTGGAGCCAACCTTGGGATACCACCCTTCGTGTTCTGGGCTTCTAACCCGCTGCCGTAATCCGGGGCGGGAACAGTATCTGGTGGGTAGTTTGACTGGGGCGGTCGCCTCCCAAAATGTAACGGAGGCGCGCAAAGGTTCCCTCAGCACGGTTGGAAATCGTGCGTAGAGCGTAAAGGCATAAGGGAGCTTGACTGCGAGACAGACATGTCGAGCAGGGACGAAAGTCGGCCTTAGTGATCCGGCGGTAACTAGTGGACGTGCCGTCGCTCAACGGATAAAAGGTACTCCGGGGATAACAGGCTTATACTTCCCAAGAGTCCACATCGACGGAAGTGTTTGGCACCTCGATGTCGGCTCGTCGCATCCTGGGGCTGGAGTAGGTCCCAAGGGTTGGGCTGTTCGCCCATTAAAGCGGTACGCGAGCTGGGTTCAGAACGTCGCGAGACAGTTCGGTCCCTATCCACCATGGGCGTTGGAGGCTTGAGAGGAGTCGTCTCTAGTACGAGAGGACCGAGACGAACAGACCTCTGGTGTATCAGTCGTCGTGCCAACGGCGCTGCTGATTAGCCACGTCTGGACGGGATAACCGCTGAAAGCATCTAAGCGGGAAGCCCACCTCGAGATGAGGCCTCCCATCTCCTAGAGAGAGTAAGAGCCGTGGAAGACCACCACGTTGATAGGCGGGACGTGCAAGCGCAGCAATGCGTTCAGCGGACCCGTACTAATTGCTCGAGGTCTTGATTTTGAACTCGCAACCGACTGCTATGGAGTTTTGAGGGTGAGCGCGGAAGTGTCGCAATACGCGGCGCATTGCAGCTCGTCTCACAAGTTGGGCGGTCATAGCGGCGGGGAAACACCTCTTCCCATTCCGAACAGAGAAGTTAAGCCCGCTAGCGCCGATGGTACTCGGAGAGCAATCTCCCGGGAGAGTAGGACGCCGCCCTTTTCTTTCGTCAGACACGGGGCCCCGAAAGGGGCCCTTTGTCATGCTGCGCGAAGCCGGTCGCGCCAACCCTCATCGAGGTCGCGCAGGCGCTGCACGCGCTCGCCGAGCGGTGGATGGGTCTGGAACTGCGCCGCCAGCCCCTCGTTTGCGAACGGGTCGGCCGTGTAGAGCGGCTCCGTCGCCGGGCTCGCCTGGAACTGCACGAGCCCCATCGACTGCTCGAGCCGGATCAGCCCGTCCGCGAGGCCGTGCGGCGAGTCGCATAGGGCCGCCGCGTCGCGGTCGGCGTCGTACTCACGCTTCGGCGAGAGCATCAGGTGCACGAACGACGCGGCGATCGGCCCGAAGCACGAACAGGAACCCTCTCTGGAAGTAGCCGCCGATCCGGGACGACTCGATGATCGCCGCCGCCACGATCGTCACCACCGACTGGGTCAGCACATCTCGGCTCCGTATGTGGGCGATCTCGTGCGCGACGATCCCCTCGAGCTCCGCCGGCGTCGCGACGCCCAGCAGCCCCGTCGACACGGCGAGTGCAGCACCTCCGCGCGCCCCGCGGCCGGCGCAGAGAGCCCGCGGATAGCCGTCCGGGATCAAGTAGAGCTTCGGCCGGATCACCCGGGCCCGCCCCGACAGCGTGCTCACCGCTGTCGCGAGAGCGGGCGCCTCCGTTGGAAGCAGCTCACGCGCGCCGACCATCCCCATCGCGATCCGGTCGGAGTACCAGTAGACCACCGCGGCGAGCAGGAACACCGAGCCGGCGAACAGCAGCGCGACCCGGTAATCGCCCAGCCGCCACCCGACGAAGCCGAGCAGGCCGGCCGGGATCAGGAAAAGAAGCCAGGCTTTGAGGAGATTCCGCGCGACGGTGACCCGGTGATGCACGCCCGGCGCCTACGCGTCGTCGTCGCGCTCGTCCGGCTCGTCTTCGGCCAGCCCCTGCGGCGGCCAGTCCGGCTCGGGCGCGTCGCAGCGGCTCGAGCAGTGGAGTGACGCGATGTTCTGGAGCGGGATCAGGATGTGCCCGTTCAGCTCGATGTGCGCGACATCGTCGACGTAGCAGTACGCGGTCAGCACGCCGTCCTGGTACTCGCCGCCGAAGAGCGCGACCTCGACCTGCTCACCCTTGTACTTGTTGGTGTAGTCCTCCACGGGTTGAGTCTAGCCACCGGATCTGACCTTCCCGGACCTCGAGCTCGTCGACCTCGCAGTTGCCCACGTGATGCCATCCCTCGGCGGTCACTCCCGGCCGCGCGACGCACCTCGCGGATCGGCCCGCCGTGCGTGACGACGAGCACCGTGTCGCCCTCGTGCGCCGGCCGCGATCGCCGCCAGAGCCGCGGCGATGCGCGCGCTCATCGCTTCGATCGACTCGCCGTGCTCCCAGCCCGTGCCACCGCCGCGGCGCCGGGCGATGGCCCTCGGGATAGCGCGCCTCGATCTCGTCCGTCGTCAGCCCGGACCACTCGCCGACATCGACCTCGCGCAGCGCCTGCTCCACCCGAACCGGCAGCCCGAGCTCGCCGCCGACGATCCCGGCGGTATCGCGCGCCCGCCGCAGATCGGAGCTGTAGATCGCAACGATTCCGCGCCCGCGCAACCACTCACCCAGCGCGCGAGCCTGCGCCCGCCCGTTCGCCGTCAGATCGGACTCGGCGTGGCCCTGCCAGCGCCGCTCGAGGTTCCAGTCCGTCTCACCGTGACGGGCAACTAGAAGCGTCGTGGCCACGGAAGCTAACGTAGCCGCCCGTGGAGCTCGAGCTGAACGACAAGGTGTGCGTCGTCACCGGTGCGACCGAGGGCATCGGCCTCGCCGCTACGCGCCAGCTGCAGGCCGAAGGCGCGAAGGTCGTCAGCTCGAGCCGCCGAGGCGAAGGGCCGGGTGACCTGCACATCGCAGCCGACCTCGCCCTTCCCGGCGAGCCCCAGCGCGTGATCGAGACGACGCTCGAGGCATTCGGCCGCGTCGACTGCCTCGTCAACAACCTCGGCTGGGCCGAGATCCACCGCTTCGACGAGCTGACCGAGGAGATCTGGGAGCGCTCGTGGCAGATCAACCTGATGAGCGCGGTCCGCGCAACCCAGGCCGTGCTGCCCGGCATGAAGGAGCGTGGGGCGGGGGCGATCGTCAACGTCTCCTCGACCGCCGCGAAGCGCCCGTCCGCCGGGATGCCCGAGTACTCGGTGACGAAAGCCGCGCTGCTGTCGTTCTCACGCCTCGTCGCCGATCTCCACGCCAAGGACGGGATCCGCTGCAACGCGATCACGCCCGGACCGACCGCAACGCCGGCGTGGCTCGCGGACGGCGGGCTCGCCGAGCAGCAGGGCGAACGCGACGAGATCCTCGCCAAGGTCGGCGCAGGCCGGCCCCTCGGACGCCTGGCTACGCCCGACGAGATCGCCGCGGTGATCGTCTTCCTCTGCTCCGCCCGCGCGAGCTACGTCACCGGCGCCGCCTGGAGCGTCGACGGCGGCACCGTCTCGATCATCATCTAGGCGGTCAGTCCGCGACGATGAAGCAGGAGCCGAACAGGCTCCGGATCACGCCCGGCGGCGCCCACGTGCACGAGAACGGATCGCTTCCGGCGCCGTGGTAGCTCCAGGCCCCAGAGGCCGACCTGGCGAACAGCAGCATCCCGTTGCTCTCGCACTGAGCCTTTCGCGGCCCGAAGAAGGACAGCCGAGCTGACGCGAAGCCAGGGTCGATTGCCGAGACGGCGACGATGAAGCGAACGCAATCCTGCTCACCCTTCAGCACCTTGAAGCCGGCACCCGAGATCGCCGCCTGCTCCTGCGCTGTCGGCTTCCGGGCAGCGAGCGGGCCGGTGATCGTCCCGAACGGATCGTCGACAAGGGGGGCCACGAGTGCCCAGCGCCCGTTCGTGCGTGACAGCGACACCTGCTGGCTCCCGATCTTCTTTCCACCCGCAGAGGCGACGACGACGGCCGTAGCGGTCGAGCCCGTCACGTGCAGCGAACGGGTGGATATCGTCACCGGCCGCCCCCACCAGGCCGCAGCGCGGAAGTGGTAGTACGAGACGGGCGAGGCCGCAATCGCCGCCCTCACGGGTGAACCGGAACCCCCCATCCCCGTGAGCGCAAAGAGCGCCAAACACCTGCCAGAGACCTCGAGACGCTCACGCGTCCAGTATCGCGGCAACCGGCTCCGCGACTACTCTTCGGAGGTGGCACTTGCCGGACGGGTCGCGGACGGATTCGCCGCGCGGGTCCGCGCGCTGGAGGACGACGCCCTCTCGCCGCTCGCGGTGCGCTCGTACGAGACACGCGGCCGGCTCGAGCCTGAAGAGGAGTCCGACGTGCGGACGCCTTTCCAGCGCGACCGCGACCGGATCGTCCACTCCAAGCCGTTCCGGCGCCTCAAGGGTAAGACGCAGGTCTTCATCGACCCCGCCGGCGACCACTACCGCACCCGCATGACCCACACCCTCGAGACGACCGGGATCGCCCGCGTCGTCGCTCGCGCGCTCCGCCTCAACGAGGATCTCGTCGAGGCGATCGGCCTCGGCCACGACACCGGCCACACGCCGTTCGGGCACGCGGGCGAGGAGGCGCTCGACGCCGCGCTCGCGCAGCGCTTCGGCGGCCACTTCCGCCACAACGAGCAGTCGCTGCGGATCGCCGAGCGGATGAACCTGACGCACGAGGTGCGAAACGGCATCCTCACGCACACCGGCGAGCAGGAGCCCGAGAGCCTCGAGGGCCGGATCGTCCGCATCGTCGACCGGGTCGCCTACATCAACCACGACATCGACGACGCGATCCGTTACGGCATCCTCGAGGACGGCGACCTTCCGCGCGAGGAGATCGCGATCCTCGGCCCGTCCGGCTCGAAGCGCATCGACGCCCTCGTCCACGACCTGGTCGAGACCTCCGCCCGCGAGGGCGACATCGCCCAGAGCGACGAGGTCGGTGCCGCCATGCTCTCGCTTCGCGCATTCATGTTCGAGCGTGTCTATCTCGGCCCGGAGACGCGCGTCGAGCACGAGCGCGCCCGGGAGACCGTCAGGCGCATCTTCGACGAGCTCGCCGACCGCGGCACGCCCCCCGACGAGATCACCGAGTTCATCGCCGGGATGACCGACCGGTACGCGCTCGAATACGCTGCGAGCCTCTGATGGCCGGCCGGATCAAGGACTCCACCGTCGAGGCGGTGCGCCAGAGCGCCGATTTCGTCGCGATCGTCGAGGAGCGCACGCCGCTTCGCAAGGCGGGCGCGCGGCTTGTCGGGCGCTGCCCGTTCCACGACGAGCGCACGCCGAGCTTCTCCGTCAATGCCGTCGACAAGCTCTTCTACTGCCACGGCTGTCACAAGGGCGGCGACATGATCGCGTTCGTCCGCGAGACGCAGGGCCTCACGTTCGTCGAGGCGATCGAGTGGATCGCCGGCCGCTCCGGGATCACGCCCGAGTACGAGGAATCCTCACCCGAAGAGGATCAGCGCCGGTCGCGGCGGGAGCGGATGCTCTCCCTGCTCGACACGGCTGCGAGCTTCTACGAGCGCTATCTCTGGGATTCGCAGGCCGGCTCGTTCGCCCGCGACTACCTCGCGGGCCGCGGTCTCGGCGAGGAGATCTGCCGTGAGTTCCGGCTCGGGCTCGCGATCGGCGGCACGACGCTGACCCGGAAGGCGCTCGAGAAGGGCTTCTCGCTCGAAGAGCTCCGTGACGTCGGGCTGACCGGGACGCGCGGCGGCGACTACTTCGAGCGCCGGCTGGTCTTCCCGCTCAGCGACGCCCGCGGCCGCATCCTCGGGTTCCAGGCTCGCCGGCTTCACGACGACGACAAGGCGCCCAAGTACGTCAACACCCGCGAGTCTGAGCTGTTCAAGAAAGGCGACGTCGTTTACGGCCTCAACCTCGCGCGGCTCGATATCTCGCACGCCGACCGGGCCTGCGTCGTCGAGGGAAACACCGACGTGATCGCTCTCCGTCAGGCCGGGTTCAAGCCTGTCGTGGCCTGCATGGGCACGGCCCTTACCGAGCACCAGCTTCGCGAGCTCAGCCGCCTCACCAAGCGCCTCTGGCTCGCCTTCGACGGCGATGCAGCGGGCGAGTCCGCCGCCCTGCGCGGGATGGAGCTCGCGGTGCGCCAGGGCTTCGAGGTGAAGATCGTCGCCCTGCCGCCGGGCATCGACCCGGCCGACGACCCGTCGGGGTTCGAGGCCAGGCTCGCCGGCGCGCGGCCGTACGTCCTCTACCGCTCGCAGATCGAGGCGCAGCGGGCCGAGGATCGCGAAGCCGGCCGGCGTGCGGTCGAGGCCTTCCTGAACTCCGTGCCCAACTCGCTCGACCGCCAGGCTGCCTGGCGCTGGGCGAACGACCACTTCGGCATGGCGATTCAGATCCGAGGCGGTGGAACGGCTGCCTCGCGCGCGGCGCCGTCTCCGCGGGTGGTGGCTGCTGCAGACAAGATCGAGCGCGGCGCGCTGGCGGGAGTGATCGCGAATCGCGAGCTCCTGCCGGTGCTCGCGCGGATCCCGGCCGATCACTTCCACGATGAGGGGTACCGGGCGCTGCGCGTCCACCTGGTCGACGGCGACTCGCCCTCCGACGAGACGCTTGCGTTGCTCGCCGAGCTCGATGCGTGGGGGCCGGAGGAGGAGATCGACAAGGCGACCGCCGAGACCTATTTGCTCCGCATGACGGAGCGCCAGGTTCAGACGGAGCTTCGCCAGGCGCCGTACGAACGGCTGCCGGAGCTGACGGAGAAGCTCGCCCGTATCCGCGACACGATCGAGGCGCTCGGCGCCCCAACGACAACGGCGCCGGACTGAGTCGGCGCGGCGGTGCCGACCGGCCGATCTGCGAGAGTTCGCGCTGTGAAGTGGCTGGTTGTCCTCGGAATGCTCATTCCTACGCTGGCGCTGGTTCTCGTAGGCGTGGCGCAGGCGAAGTCGCCGCTGTACGGCGTGTTTCAGGTCACGATCAAGGGAAGCGCCGCGCAGCTCAACGGGACGTGGCAGATCAGCTTCGCCCCGAACGGGTCGTACGTCGTGGTCAAGGCCCCGAACACGAAGACGATGCTGATCGGCGGAAGCTCGTCGACCTCGGGCGCGACCGTCAAGATGACCGACAAGACGGGCCCTGCCGCCTGCACCGGAAACACCGCGACCGCGAAGTACAAGTGGAGTCTCTCCGGCAAGAGCCTCAAGCTCACGAAGGTCAAGGACGCCTGCGCGCCGCGCGCGGTGATCCTCGCGACGGCTCCGCTTACGAAAGTCGGCTAGCCTCTAAGCCGCGAGCGAGTTGCCGCTGGGCGTCGGATTGGCTGCGCAGGTCGCCGCGCCGAGCCTTCTTGCGATCGCGGTCGCCTGATCGCCGAGCTTCCCGACCTGCGCCATCACGCGGTTGGTCGTCGCCGCATTGCCGTGCTGAGCGGCCGGAATCGCCGTGCCGAGCACGAGCTTGTTCTGGGCCTTGATCTTCTCGAGCATCGAGGCGATCTGCTCCGCCTCAGCGGGAGGACGGGGAACGGGCGCGAGCCGGTTGACGGTACGTGTCGCGTACTTCGCGATCGCCCCGAGGTCGGTGAGGAACGTCTGAGACGTGACCTTCGGCAGTGCGCGAACCTGCGTGTTCTCGATGGCGCAGACGGCGTTCGCTGCCCGCGCCCAGCCCGCTTTCGTCGGTGCTGCGGCCGGTGCGGCCGCGACCACGAGCAGTGCGATCAGTAGGACCGCGAGCAGGACGGCACGGTAGGACACCATGTACACCAGGATACGCTGAGCTCCGCGACCGTTTGGGCGGGCCGGGCAACGGGAAAACAGGGTCCAGGAGGTGAGCAGCACGTGAACGTCAAGGCCGAGTTCGACCGGATTATTCGCGCCAGCTACTCGCCGCGCGAGCTGCGGTTGCAGCGCGCGCTCGCAGAGGCGATGGCGCATAGCTTCCGCCGTCTCGCCGACGTGGAAGCGCACACAGGGCCGCTCGGTCTGAGCCGGGGCGCTCAACCGAAGAAGGCCGCGCAGGCGGCCTTCCCCGGTGCACAAGCTCCCTAGGAGGAGCACAAGGAAGAGCGTCCGGACCGCCAAGAAATACATCTACACCTCGAGCGTGCCCCGCCCGGTCGCGAGTGCGGTTAGTGGCTGTTTGGCCCGTGTCCTGTGGCGACACTCCGGCCGCGTACGTAGCGCATGAGCTCGGCGATCGCGTGGAGCCTCCGGAGCTCGTTCTGGGTGTAGTTCGCGAGGATGATCTGGTTGAAGCCGGCGTTGACTCTCATACGTGACGACCCCCAATAGGACGTAGTACGTGCCGCAGCGACCCCAAGCGGGGGTCCCAGGGAACCGACTATCTCGGGTCCGATCGGGGAGCGCAATCCACCAAACCGGGAAAGTGTCTGCGCGCAGCTCGGTGCCGGGACGCCGCTGTTTCCGACGTGGCCGAATCCGCCGTCGTATCCAGGCAACGGCAAACCACTATTGGAGCATTCTTGTTGGTGGCTCAGATGAAGAGACGTATGAGCACCCCGATCGCTAGTAGCGCCCAGAGGATTGCGGGCGCCCCGTAGAACCCCCGATGGTGCGCAAACAGAAACCGGCGTAGGCGCGGCCAATCCCGACGATAGGCGTAGACCGCTGAGGCCCCCGCAACCCAGAAAAGCGTGATCAGGCAAAGGACAGCCAGGACGACGCGCACGCGTCAGATTACTCGGCTTCGAGCCACCGGCAAGCTGGGTGGGCAAGGCCCGCTTAGAGGCGATCGAGTGCCTCTAGGCCGCTCGCGCACCCGAGACGCGCAACCCGCGAAGTCCACAGATCCCGGCGGAGGTCGGGCTGGTCAAGGTCGAGCCCGCTTAGCGCATTCCGGCCAACCAGCCGGCGGTGTAAAGCACGACAGCGACGAGCATCAGACCGAGTCCGATGATCGTCGACTCGAAGATCACGATGAGACACGCCGCAACCCCTAGGACCCAGAGCGCCCGGCTCAACGGTGTAGTCGGTATCGACCGCATCCACTCCCTGTTATCGGTCGTGCGCGGCGGTCAGTTGCTTCCCTCGACTGGGTATCCCTCGGTGGCGTGAGTAGGCCTGGGAGGTATTTGCGCTTCGGCCGATAACCTCACTGAGACTGCGGAGACACTCGATTCACCGGGGGTGGTGACGATGTTGAGCATCGCAAGGATGAAGAGCCGGCTGGCCGCGACCGGCATCACGCTGGGCATCGGTCTCGCATTCGGCTACGCCGTGACCAAGGCATGGGCCGAAGGTTCCATATAGGAACAGCCGCGGTATTTCAGGCCAAGGGCGGGCCGTGGCTCAGAGGGTTCGAGGGTCCGGGCGGTTCGCGGGCTCAAAATCGGCAAGCGACGAATCAAGAAGCCCGAGCATGAAGCGGGCGCCGAAAAAGTCATAGCGGGCACTGACGAAGTTAGCGAAACGTCTCATGTTGTCTTCATCGACTCTCGCTGCAGAAAGCGTTAATGCCGTAGAGCCTGAAGCGCGGAAAGTGCAGCTTCGTGCTGTTTGCCACCTAGAGCACTGAGAGCAGCTCAGATCATGTGAGGTCGGTACGAAGTTCGGTACAAAGTTTGGCCCGGCCCGCTTAGAGGCGCTCGAGTCGTCTCACTCCCGCGACCGACCGAAACCCAGCGAGCAGAGCCACCCGAAGGCGAGCTAGGCTCGACGGTAATGAAGCTTCTGTATAAGCCGTTCGGCATGGCCGTCACGGCGCTTGCCGGGGTAGCGGCTGCGAGGCTGTACACGCGTCTGTGGCGCGGGTTGACTCACCATGAGGAAACACCCCAGGCGATGAACGAGGACAGCACCTGGCGCCAGGTTCTCATCGCCTCCGCGTTCAAGGGTGCCTTGTTCGCGGTGATTAAAGCGGCTAGCCGACGTTCTGCGGCCAGCGGGTATGCGTCTCTCACGGGCACCTGGCCTGGCAAGCAGTCAGCTCGAAAAAAGCACGACACCACCACGTAGCTCTTAACGAGGCGTCGCATCCGACCGCTCGGCCTGTTGTCCGACGCTTGGGCTGGCCTCGTTTCATCCCGATGCCAGAAGTGATCGCAGTTAGTCGGACCAACGTCCGTCTTCGGCCTCCGCCAGCCTGAATGTCTTGTCCAGTACGGACTACCCGCCGCCGGTGACGTACTTCACGCAGGACGCTTGATCCGTGAACTGTGGATAGTTGCGCCAGCCCCCGAGCAGACATTGCTGAGCCGATGTCGGCCACTGAGCCGGGGGCGTCATGGGTTCCGTCGCGGTCGGGGGATCGAGACCGTTGAGGGAGTTCGAAGTCGATCCGAAGACCCCGTTGATCGCCCCGGATAAGAAGATCGCCGATGCAAGAAAAGCGACGAACCCCAGGATCAGTGCGTACTCAACCAGTGCCTGCCCGCACTCAGAACCATCTGCTCTGCGCTGCATCCCCACCACGACCGGTCGCCTCGTCCTTTGAGCCTCTCAACCTCGATCCTACTCCTCGAGCCAGCAGCCGTCGGGAATCGACGGCCGGGCGGTTTAGGAGCGCTCCCCGGTGCTTAGCACGGCCGTAACGCTGCTCTCACTAACCCGGGCGTAGACTCGATGCCGGCCATCTCCTTCCGGCTCGGTTGGGTGAAGCGGTGCCGGCCCTGGGTATTCGACGACGCGCGACCCCCTCCGCCCAGGGCCGTGCACCGCGTCAACCGTGAGGGGTCGGGGCGCTTACGAACGCCCCGGGTGCGCCCGGCTGATTGAGGGCTGTCAGGGCTCGTGAATCGTTGGCGTGACGACCCGAGCCCCGCAGCCTCGTTGGCGCGAAGGAGATGACCCAGCAGCTGGCCTGGGACTCTGAAATGATCGTCGGGTCGGGTTGGGCTCTCCGGTCTCCGTCCCCTCTGGAGGTCAGTGCCCCTTAGCGCGGCATAGACGGGCTCGGGGCGCGGGGCGGACACCCTCGCCGCTCTGGGCCCGTCTCCCTGCGGCGCGACAAAAATGGAACGAATGTAGAGTTGGTGTCACGCCGATCATCATGCTCATCGACCTCGATGGCGACGACCTGGGCGAGCTCCGGGTCAATCAGCAGAGCTGGGGAATCGGAAACGTGATCGACCGAGCCGGCGAACCATTCAAAGTGGTCAAGGTGATCGAGCCGCATCTTCCGTTCGAGGACACCGGTGAATATCGGGTCACGCTCATGCTTGAGCCGTCCGTGTAGCTCGCTCAGCGATTCTCTCATGAGAGAGGTCGTAGAAACGAGTCACGTCTGGCTGGGCGATCGACAAGCCGTTCCGTGTGTGGCACGGACTCCGACACACCGCCCTGACCGCGACGGCCGAGGTACCGAGCTTGCCCGGCGATGTTCGTGCAGGCGAAAGCCGGTCACGCTCAGGCGTCGACGACGGAGCGGTACCTGCATCCGAACATGACGGCATTCCCTGACGCGGCGGAGCTCGCCGAGGCGCGGATGTTCGCCGTCGAGTAGCTGCGAGGTACCAATCTGGTACCAAAAACGGCGCCTCGGAGACGCGGCGCCCTTCGTTTTGGCTCTATTCCTTGCTTGGAGAAGCTCCCCGGGTTGGACTCGAACCAACAACCCTTCGGTTAACAGCCGAATGCTCTGCCAATTGAGCTACCGGGGAAAGCAGGGCGGATTGTAGCCGCGGCGGGCATCCCGCTTACCGGACGTGCAGGAGGATCTGCGTCTTGTGGATCGGGGTGCCGTCCTTCGCCGACGGCTCGAACAGCTCGAGCATCACGTCACCGTGCGGGAGGACGACGCTCGTCGACCACGTACCGCGGGTGCCCGTCCCGGAGGTGGCATTGACCGTCTTCGTCGCGACGGCCGTCCCGCCCGAGACGACCCGAAGCTCGAACGACGCCTCGAAGGTGTCTGCGGTGCCCGAAGACCTTGACCGGGCTCGAGACCGTCGAGTCGCGCGCCGGGGTCGCAACGAAGATCGCGGCGTTCGGAGTGAGGTCGACGTAGTCCGAGGCGCGCGCGCCCGACACGAGCGCGAAACCGTCGCCGCGGTGAAGCACGACGCGACCTCGACCCTGCTCGGCGACGAAAACGTGCTTGACGCCCGGGAACCGCGCGAGCGTCGCCACGATCTGACCCTGCGCGCTGCGCGACGGGTTGCCCAGTGCCTGCGAGAACGTCGCCGTCGTGGTGCCTTCCGCCGTCGTGACGCCGACGAGCGACACGCCTCGAGGAATCGAGGTCGTGTAACCCGTTGGCGGCCCCGCGAGCAGCGCGGCGAGCGCGCCGGCAGCGCCGGTCCTTGCGCCCGAAACGGGCATCGTTACCTTCGCCAGCGCCCCGGATCGGTAGAAGAACGCCGTCGTCTTGCTGGGAGCCGCGGCGCCGGCGGCAGAGGCCGCGAGAGCGGCGCACACGGCGGCCGCAACGAGGAGCTGCCTGCTCACAGTGACGAGTTTGCCAGCGCCTTCCGATCCCCGCGCGGAAATCCACCGATTCGGATGTCGTCCGATCAGTATCCTTCCGGGCATGAGCCCGATTGCGATCGTGCTGCTGATCGCGGCGATTGTGCTCGTCGGAGCCGCTGAATGGGGGCGGATCGCCGGAGGACGCAGCCTCGACTTTCGTGGAACGAAGGCGCGCAAGCGCCGGAAGTCGAACCTGCACGTCGTCGAGACCTCGGACACCGAGGAGTTCGCGCGCTCGGTCGAGCGTGATCTCGCCGCACTACCGACGATCGACGAGCAAGACGCGAAGCACCGCTAGCGCTACCGGACCGTGACGGTTCGGCGGAGGGTCGACGTGTTCGGCTTGATCGGCGCGACGTCTTCCATGTTCTTCAGCTCCTGGTAGTCGGACGCCGTCACGATCAGCAGGTGCCGGCCGCGGCCTGCGGGCAGGGTCAGCCGGTTGTGGCTGTAGTGGAGCTGGATGCTGCGGCCGTCGACGGTCGCCCGCACCGAGTACGGGTCGACTCCGGCTCCGCCGTCCGTGATCGCGACGACGATCTTCCGGCCGCTCGTCGAGAGGACGTGCAGCTTCGGCGGCGTCGTGTCGTTGATCCAATAGCGGAAGGTGAACGGCCCCGCCCGGCTTGCGGAGCGCGTATCGAAGACGATCTCGTAGCTCCCGGGCGCGGGCAGATCGACTCCCGCGACGGGGCGCGACTCGCCGAACGTCTCGAGGTACGGGTTGAGGTCGGTCGGAAGCCCTGTGAAGCCGGTGAGGTGGTTCTCGTCACCGGCGAACACCACGTGCGGGATGGCCGAGCCCGAGAGGACGGCGACGCCGAAGTTCGCGATCGGCCTCGACACGTGAACGAGGTAGGCGACCTCGGGGCCGGGGTAGGAGCCGTCGCCCTTGGTCGGGTAGCGGTAGCGAAGCACCTTGCTGGCGCCCCCGACGGTCGTCGCCCGGTAGATGCCGGGTGCCGAAAGGCGCTTCGCGGGCTCGGTCCGAAGCAGGGGATGGTTGACCTCGACCCAGAACGGAATCCGCCGGGTCTGGCCGTCACGCGTGAGGACGACGAACCCGGTGACGTCGCCGTTCGGGGCCGCGTGCGAGACGTTCGCGGTCACGGTCAGCCCGCCGGGGACCGAGACGCTGTTCGAGACGACGACCGTCACGCCCGGGTAGTGGTGCTGGAGCGGGGTGGAGACCGACCAGCTGCCGGTCCCGCCGCCGGCGTCCGCGAGTCCGACGTGCACGGTGCCGCCGTTCGTCGGGAACGAGATCGAGCTCGGCGAGGCGAAGAAGAGCGGATTGTCGGCCTTGACGAGGTCGACGAGCCCGCCGCCCTCGCGGAGCACCGAGACCTCATGGCCGTGCGCGTCGCGCACGGGATCGCCCGTCTGGACGAGCGCCGACTTGATCTGCGCGACCGTCCAGTCCGGGTGGCGCTGCATGAGCAGGGCGACGGCCCCGGAGACCTGCGGGGCGGCCATGCTCGTTCCGGACATCGCGCCGTAGGGGCCTGACTGGTTGACCGGCAGCGAGGAGGTGATCGCGACGCCGGGCGCGCTCACATCGGGCTTGAGCTTCAGCGAGACCGGCGTCGGGCCACCCGAGGAGAAGTCGGCGATCGTGCCGGTGAGCGTCGTCGCTGCGACCGTGATCGCGGCCGGTGAGTTGGCCGGCGAGCTGATCGAGCCGTAGCCGTACTGGTCGAACTGGTTGTCCCCGGCGATCACCGGCACGACGCCTGCAGCCGCCGCGGCGTCGATCGCGTGGACGACGATGTCGCGCGATGGGGAGATCTCGGGCTCGCCGAGCGAGAGATTGATCACGTTCATGTGGTCGGAGACCGCGGCCTCGATCGCAGCGGCGATCTGCGCCGAGTTCCCGTCGAGGCCGAATCCGGGCGTCGGGATCGTCAACGCCTTGTAGTTGCCGATCAGCGCGTCGGGTGCGACGCCCGAGAGGAACAGCGCGCCGTCCTGCGTGTTGTGGTCGCCGGCGGCGATCCCGGCCACGTGGGTCGCATGGAACGAGCCGTTCTCCGACGGGTCGAACGGCGACCTCGCGAACCGGTAGGGCGGATTGCTCGGCGCGAACGTGCGCTGGACGATCACCTTGGGCGTCGTCGCCGACTTGATCCCCTTCGGGTAGCCGGCCGGATAGGTATAGCCCGCGGGATCGAAGTAGGCGTGCTTCGCGTCGACGCCGTCGTCGATGACGCCGATCTTCATCCCCTCGCCGGCGGTGGTGAGGCCGTTGCCCCAGAGCTTGTCGGCGCCGATCACCTGCGGGCCCTGCGTCAGAGCCTGCCCGCGCGTCACGGTCGTCCGGGTAACAGAGAGCTCGTGATAGGTCAGGTTCGGCCAGACCTTGACGATCCCGGGGATCTTCGTGAGCCGCGGGACGTCGCGAGTCGGTACGACGATCGCGAAGCCGTCGGCGACGATCCGGTACCGGTAGACGATCCGCGCACTCGGGATTGCCGCGAGCAGGTTCTTCTGCGCCCGTGCCTGGGCGGCAACGAGCGCCTTGCCGAAGACGATGCTGCGGGCCGATGTGAGCGAGCGCCCCTCCGCGACCAGCGACGGCGCATCGAGCGTGACGATCACCTCTGTCGTCGGCAACGGACGCGCCGCGCCACCGCTACCCGCAAGGAAAGCGACAGCGACGGTCGCCGCGCAAAGAAGGATTAGGTTCCTCAGAGTGAAGATGAGAAGACTCGAACCTCCACGTCACAAAGGCACACGCTCCTGATGATAGAGCGTGCTTGTGATCTGCGGGTTTGCAAAACGCGTTTTTTCCCTGGCGGGCGCGATCTTTAAGGTGGCCGTCAGATTTACTTCTTGAGCATCCCGAAGATGCCGCGAACGACCTGGCCTTCGATCTTCTGCCCCTGCCGGGATTTCAGGAAATCCGTCACCGCCGCGAGCCCGCCTCCGGCGGCTGCGGCCGCGGCCTTCTGCGGCTCGGTCGGCTCGGGGGTCTCGGCGGGAGCCGCCGCCGCGGGCGGGGGCGCCATCCGTGCCGCGAGCAGCTCGCGCGCGCTCTGGTTGTCCACGCGCGTTCCATATTTCGCGTAGAGCGGCGAGGCCTTCGCGGTCGCATCGACATCGTCGGTCGGGCCCATACGCGAGCGTGGCGGGTCGAGACGGGTGTGCACGACCGGGGTCGGTACGCCCGACTCCGAGAGGATCGTCACCGCAGCCTCGCCGATCCCCATCGAGGTGAGCAGCGTGGCGATGTCGTAGAAGTCCGATTTCGGATACGTCTTGACGGTGGCGCGCAGCGACTTCTCGTCGTCCGGCGTGAATGCCCGCAGTGCGTGCTGGACGCGGTTACCGAGCTGCCCGAGCACGTCGTCGGGGATGTCCTTGGGCGTCTGCGTGATGAAGAAGATGCCGACGCCCTTCGAGCGGATCAGGCGCACGGTCTGGGTGACGGAGCCGATGAAGGCGGGGGTCGCCCCGTCGAACAGGAGATGGGCCTCGTCGAAGAAGAAGACCAGCTTCGGCTTGGCGAGGTCGCCGACCTCGGGCAGCGCCTCGAACAGCTCGGCGAGCAGCCACATAAGCGCGGTCGAGAAGAGCTTCGGGCGGTCCTGAACCGCGGGGAGCTCGAGGCACGAGATGACGCCGCGGCCGTCAGGCGCAAGGCGCAGCATGTCGTTGATCTCGAACTGCGGCTCGCCGAAGAGCTCGGTCCCGCCGCCGTCCTCGAGCCCGACGAGCGAGCGCAGCAGCACACCGACCGTGGCAGACGAGAGGCCGCCGATGCCGGTCAGCTCGCCCTTGCCGTCGTCGGAGGAGAGAAACGTCAGCAGGGCCCGCAGGTCGGAGAGGTCGAGGATCGGAAGCTGCTTCTCGTCCGCGTAGCGGAAGATCAGGCCGAGGCTTTGCTCCTGAGTGTCGTTCGCGCCCAGCACCTTGCCGAGCAACTGGGGCCCGAAGTCGGAGACGGTGGCGCGCACGGGCACGCCGGGCCCGATGCCCCCGAGCGAGAGGAACTCCACCGGGAAGCCGGTGGGCGTGAAGGTGATCCCGAGGTCGGTCGCGCGCTTGACCGCAGCGCCCGTCGGATCGGTGCTGCCGGGATCGGCGAGGCCGGAGACGTCGCCCTTCACGTCGGCGACGAACACCGGTACTCCGGCTGCCGACAACTGCTCAGCGAGCCCCTGCAGGGTCTTCGTCTTGCCCGTTCCCGTCGCGCCGGCGATCAGGCCGTGGCGGGTCATCATCGCGAGCGGCAACTTGACATCCGCCTCACGTACGAGCTCGCCGTTCAGGACGCCGCGGCCGAGGTCGATCGCCTCGCCCGTCGTGCTGTAGGCGGCGGAGATCGCCGTTGCGAACGCCGAGTCGGCCATCAGGGCGCCGTCCACTCAGAGCAGAGAGAGCAAGCCCTCGCCGCGAGGCAGTACCAACGCCGCCCACCCTGCCTGTCCATCTTCATGCGGATGAGAGGACTTGAACCTCCACGTCCCAAAGGACACACGGACCTGAACCGTGCGCGTCTACCAATTCCGCCACATCCGCTGGCACCTGCCAGTCTAATGAGAGCCCGCGAACGGCGGTCAGCGCAGGCGCAAGCGCTACGATCATCGCGGTGAGCACGGAGAGGCTTCAGACCCTGCTCGAGAGCGCGTTTCCGAACGCCTCCGAGGTGCGCGTGATCGACCGCGGCGGCGGCGACCACTTCGAGGTGCGCGTCGCTGCGCCGGATTTCGACGGCCTGACGCGCATCCAGCAGCACAAGCTGGTCTACGAGGCACTCGACGAGCCCTGGAAGGACGGAAGCATCCACGAACTGCGGATCAACACGAAAGGGACAGCCACGTGACCGAGAACACCCTCACCTACACCGAGAAGATTCAGGACGTCATCGACAGCTCGGACGTCGCGCTGTTCATGAAGGGCACGCCCGACGCGATCATGTGCGGCAACTCCGAGCGCGCGCTCGGCGCCCTGCGCCGTGCAGGTGCCCCGATCACCGCGGTCGATGTCCTGCTCGACATGCAGATCCGCGAGGACCTCTCCGCGATCTCCGGCTGGCCGACGATCCCGCAGGTGTTCGTCAAGGGAGAGCTGGTGGGCGGCGCCGACATCGTCGAGGACATGGAGCGGTCCGGTGAGCTCGAGCAGACCCTGATCGAGAAGCTCGGCGACAACTACTGGGACGCGCGCGGCGAGAGCGTCGTCGTCCTAGTCGAGGGCTGAGCCGCTCCCGATCCCCGGAAGTAACGGCCGCGTCGGCGGCGGCGTCCCTCTCTCCGTGGGTCGGCCTCGTCGTAGCGGTTCAGCTGGTGGCGCTGGTCGCCACGAGCACCAGGTACGGCTATCACCGCGACGAGATGTACTTCATCGCCGCGGGCGCACATCCCGCGTTCGGATACCCGGACCAGCCGCCGATCGTCCCGCTCGTCACCTGGGCGATGCAGGAGATCGCGCCGGGATCGCTGCTCCTGCTGCGGCTCCCCTCCGAGCTTGTGGCGGCGGCGACGACGGTGCTCGCAGCGCTCGTGGCGCGCGAGGTCGGAGGATCGCGTCGGGCTCAGGTGATCGCGGCGGCCTGCACCGCCGCGTCCGGGGTCGCGCTCGCGGTTGGCCACTTCGTCACGACGACGACATTCGACCTGCTCTCGACCACGGCCCTCGGCTGGCTGCTCGTCAGGGCTGTCGTTCGTGGGAGCGGCGCGTCCGTGCTCGCCGCCGGCGTGGTCGCCGGTATCGGGGGCGAGGCCAAGCCGCAGGTTCTGTTCGTCGCGACGGTCTTCGCGCTGGTGCTGCTCGTCGTCGGCCCTCGCCGGCCGCTCGTGTCGTGGTGGGGCGCCGGAGGGGTCGCCGCGGCGGTCGCGCTGACGATGCCGTATGCCGTCTGGCAGCAGATCCACGGCTGGCCGCAGCTGACGGTTGCCGGGAACATCGCCGGATCCGCAGAGGGCGGCCGGGCCGGCTTCATCCCGTTCCAGCTCGTGATGGTGAGCCCGCTCCTCGTCCCGGTATGGGTCGCCGGCCTGCTGGCACCGTTCCGCCGCAGCGGCTCTTCGTTCGCTCCGGTTCGTCCCGATCGCGTACGGCGCCCTGGCGGTGCTCTACATCGTGGGGAACGGCAAGGCCTACTACCTGGCGAGCCTGTACCCGCTGCTGCTCGGTCTCGGCGCCGTGCCGGTGGCCGCGTGGACACTCCGGGCTCGATACGGGGCCGCTGTGCTCTGGGCGGCGATCGGGCTGTCCGCTGCGGTCAGCGCCGTGATCGCGCTTCCGCTCCTGCCCGAGACGTCGTTGCAGGGCAGCTTCACGATGGCGGTGAACCCCGACATAGGTGAGACGGTCGGGTGGCCGGCCTTCGCCAACACCGTTGCGCGCGCCTGGCACGGGATCCCGCCGTCCGAGCGGCGGCACACGGCGATCTTCACGAGCAACTACGGCGAGGCGGGCGCCGTCGATCTGCTCGGCGCCTCACGTGGGCTGCCGCGCGCCTACAGCGGGCACAACGGGTTCAGCGAGTGGGGGCAGCCGCCGCCGACCGACACCCGGGCGTTGCTCATCGGCTACGACGGGCCGGCCGACGCGGCGCCGGACTTCACGAGCTGTCGGAAGCTGGCGACGATCGACGACGGAGTCGGCCTCGACAACGACGAGCAGGGGCTTCCGCTGCTTCTGTGCCGGGTCTCACAGCCATGGTCGGAGCTCTGGCCCCGACTCACGCACTTCAACTAGGCGGCGAGGACGGCGAGCACGTCGTCGGCGTGCTTCGCGACCTGAACGTTGCGCATGATCTTGAGGACGTTTCCGTCGGGGCCGATCACGAAGGTCGAGCGCACGATCCCCATGTAGGTGCGCCCGTAGCGGGACTTCTGCTGCCAGACACCGTATTTCTCGGCGACCGCGTGATCCTGGTCGGCAAGCAGCGTGAACGGCAGGTCGAAGGCGCCCTTGAACTTCTGGTGGGAGCCGACCCCGTCGGGCGAGACCCCGAGAACGACAGCGCCCGCCTTCTCGAACTCGCTCCATGCGTCACGGATCGCGCAGGCCTGCGTCGTGCAGCCGGATGTGTTGTCCTTGGGGTAGAAGTAGAGGACGACCGGCTTCCCTTTGAACGAGCTGAGAGTGACGGTCTCGCCTTCGTCGCTCTGGAGCTCGAAATCCGGTGCAGGCTTGCCTTCTTCGACCACGAATCGTCCTCTCTGTAGGGTGAGAATCCGATGCTAACGGTCCATCACATCAACGCCGTTCTGTTGATCGCGGCTTGCGTCATTGCCGGCGTGATGGCTCTGGTGGCGCGCCGGCGGCGGGCTGGGAGGGGCGTTTCGAACGCGATCGCTCTCGCTCAGACGCTCGTTGTCGCGCAGGTGCTGTTCGGGCTGATCCTGCTGGCGGAGCACAAGCGCGCCGCGGACCGGCTGCACTACGCCTACGGGACGTTCGCGTTGCTCGCTCTGTTCGCGCCCTTCATGTACGCGCCGGAGGATCCGCGCGCGCGGCTGCTGTGGTTCGGGATCGCAGCCCTGCTCGCCGGGGCACTCGGCGTGCGCGCGTACATGACCGCGACATGAGCCGGATCCCGCCCTTCGCGCGAGGAATGGCGATCATCGCGATCGTAGCGGCCGGCATCGTCGTGCTCGACCAGGAGCAATCGCTCGCGACGGCGGCGATCTTGATCCGGTTCGCGTTCTACCTGGTCTTTGCGTTCGTGGTCTACATGCTCTGGCGCGACTTCGGCCGCCGCGAGATCGAGTTGTGGCCGCGTCGGCAACAGATCGTCTTCTACGCGGCCGCGGGGCTCCTCTTCGTCGATATCGGCTGGTACTTCGCGACCCCGCTCGGTGGGCGCGACCTGCTCGCGTTCCTGCTCGTCGCGGCCGCGTGCGTCTACGCCGGTCTTCGCACGTGGCGCGAGCAACATCGCTACGGCTAGTCAACCAGGGAGGTCAGCACCATGAGCGAGGACCGGGCTCCAGTACCGTTCGAGGAGATAGCGCCGCAGCTCGTGCCCGGAGCGATCGGTGCGTTCTGGTACGAGGGGCAGGGGTCGAAGCTCCCGGGGAGCATCATGTCCCACGACGAGGTCGAGCGTGGGATCCGCGAGGCGCGCGTCGCTCCGACCGACGACTGGCACACCGGCAAGTGGCGCGAGGGCGACTACCTGATGTCCGTGTTCGACGTCACGTTCCCGAACGGTTCGGCCGGCTCGCAGCAGTACTTCACGCTCGACGAGGCGCGGCGGGCTCTGACAGGCGGCTGAGCGGCGCCCAAAGCCTCGACTTTGGTCCTGGGTGCCCGTGCGTAGCATCGGCGCGATGCGGCGGCGGCTCTTCGTGCTCGGTGGGATCGTTGCGGCCTTGGTGGTCTCCCTCGTGCCGGTCGCAAGTGCGGACTGGCCCCAGTTCCACCACGATGCTGCGCGCACGGGGTCAGCGGGCACGAACGGCAAGGTAACGGCGAAGAACGTTGCCGGCCTTGTGAAGCGGTGGAGCTTCGTCTCGGGCGGCGCGATCGACAATGCTCCGGTGGCCGCCGGCGGAGTCGTGTACTTCGGCTCATTCGACGGCAGCGCCTACGCGCTCTCGGCGTCGACGGGAAAGCAGCTCTGGAAGTACCCGATCGGCGGCACGGTGGAGGAGATCTCGGTCGATCGAGGCCTCGCGTTCGTGACCTCGAGCACCGGCGGGATCTACGCCGTCGACGCCAAGACCGGCAAGGAGCGCTGGCGGTACCAGATCGGGTCGGGAGGAGCACAGCTCGGAGCACACGTCGAGGCGCAGGGTCTCGTGATCGTCGGTTCGAACTCCGGGACGCTCTACGCGCTGAAGGAGTCGACCGGAAAGCCCGCCTGGAAGTACCAGCTCGGGGGCTACGTGTGGACTCCTGCGGTTTCTCACGGAGTCGTGTACGTCGGATCGGACAATCTCGCGTTCGTCGCGGTCAACGCGGCCAACGGCAAGCTGCGCTGGAAGACGACGACGCCGACGACGGCCACCGGTGAGACGGTGTCCGGCAATGTCGTCTATGCGGACAGTGACGGCGGGGTGATCACGGCGATGAGCGCGGCAACCGGAAAGGCCATCTGGACCTACTCTGCCGGGGCCGAGGTGAGATCCGTCCCGACCTTCGCGAACGGCGTGCTCTACGACGGCGGCTACGACGGTTCCGTGTTCGCGCTGAACGCCGAGACGGGAAAGCAGCTCTGGAAGGTGCCGCTCGACGGGCTCGTCAACGGATCCGCCGCAGTCGCGGGCGGCGTCGTCTACATCCCGTCCGCAGGGACGAGCCTGTACGCGCTCGACGCGAAGACCGGCAAGGCGCTGTGGCACTACGCCACCGGCGGGCAGATCTACTCGTCGCCCGCGCTCGCCCAGGGACTCGTATTCATCGGGTCGCGGGACGGCAGCCTGTACGCGTTCGGCCTGTAGCAGCCGCCTCCGAATACCCTCCCCTCGGGTTGACTTCCGCGTCTGGAAGGTCTTTGCGTCGTCGCCGGCCGAGGCAGTGACGCAGTTCGAGGTGGCGCGAGACCAGGCAGGTGACGCGGTGCGCGCCACCCTCGAGCAGCTCGGGCCCGCGGTCACCGTCCAGGTCGCAACGGCGGCGATCCCGGCGGCCGGCGACGTCGCCCAAGGGATGATGGATGCGTCCGAGGAGATCGTCGAGTCGCTCGCCGAGGACCTTCCGGCCGGCAGCACGGTGAACCAGATCTGGGACGTCGCCCTGATGCCGGGAAGGTTCGGGCTACGAGTCGCGACGACGGTTCTCAAACGGGACGGCACGTAGAACGCGTTCGGTCGTCGAGCTCGAGTAGCGCCTCATATAGGGCGACCGAGCCGGCCGCGACCAGCTCGGGAAGCTTCGCGAGCCAGCCGTCGTCGGAGTGGGCGAAGCCCGGCAGCCACACCACGCCATGCCTGCTCACGTTCGTCGAGTACTCGCCCATCGCGATCGATTCGGGAAAGCTGAGTCGTCTCACGTCGACGGCGGCCGCTGAGACTGCACCGCCGTCGTCGGAGAACTCGAGCCGTCCGTCGCGCTTTGTGGCGCGGATACGCACCGGGGTGATTCCGTCGTAGGTCAAGCCCGTGTCGAGGATGAGCTCGCCACGTTCGACGTTCCTGAGGCTCGAGATCCCGGTCGCGGGTGAAGCAATCGGCTGCGAGTCGCCGTTCACGTTTGCTCGAGCGAGCGCGCGCGAATGCACCCTTCCAGAGCGCAGAGATACGCTGGCGATGTGAGCACGACGGCGACCTGGTCGCATTCTGGAACGGGTGAGCAGCTCTGGTTCCTGGGCACGCTGGCCACGATCAGGCTTTCGGGCGAAGCAAGCGATGGGAGGTTTTCGCTGATCGAGTTTCTCTTTCCGCGTCACGCATCGCCGCCGCTTCACACCCACCCGCAAGACGAAAGCTACATCGTGCTCGAAGGAAAGCTGACGGTGCAGGCCGGCCGGCAGCGGTTCGAACTGATGCCAGGAGGGGCCGCAGTGGTTCCGACGGGCGTGGCGCACACGTTCCGCGTCGACAGCGATGAAGCGCGGGTACTCGTGCTCAGCACCCCGGCCGGGCTGGAGCGGATGGTGCGAGACGGGGCGGTGCCGGCGACGAAGCCCACATTGCCGCCGAGCCAAACACCGCGACCGTCGCCAGATGAGCTCGATGATCTCTTCCGTGCCCACGGACAAGTCAACGTCGGCCCGCCGCTCGCGCCCGAGGGCTGATGGTTCCAGACTCGGAGATTCGGCACCCCGCAGCGTTCCGGGACGACGCCTGATCGTTTCGAGCCGGCGCCCTTGTTGCGTATTCGCGGCGCCGTCGGGCTTCGGTGACGCTCAGCGGACGGTGACCGAGATCGAGGTTGTCGCGTAACCGTTGGCGCTTGCGGTCGCGGTGTAGGACCCGGGTGCCAACGCGAGCGTTGCGAGTCCCTTGGCGTCGGTCTTCAGGTGTTTGCCGGCGACGACGATCTTCGCAGCCGTCACAGGATCCCCGGCATCGCGCAGCGTGAGGCGCACGGGCGCCTGCTTCTTGCCCTTCGGGGGCTGCCCTACGGTCGCCTGCAATGAGAAGAGGGCGAGGACGCGAGTGTGCATGAAGCCGGGCTCGCTGCCGATCGTCATGTCGGCAAAGAGGTCGAGTGGCCCTGCCGAGCCTTCGCCTTGAAGGGCGGAAACTCCCTGATTCGTAGACGGATCGGGCAGCGTCAGCGTCTGGACAGGCTCGAACGCGGTAACGGCCTCGTTCGAGCGGGTGACGAAGATCTCGGTGCCTCGGAAAGCCCCCCAGGCAACCCAGAGTCGTCCTTGCGGGCCCGCGAACACCTTGGCCGTATTGAAGGCCGTGCCGCGCGCGACCGTCTTCGTGGGGCCTCCGTAGCGTAGGAGCTGGACGGCCTGGCCGTTCAAGGTCGCGTAGGCGATGTAGACACCCGGCGCCGCGAGCCGCGCCGCGAGTCCGGAGCTGCGCTCGTTCCCGGCACTCGGTAGCACGAGCGAGGGACCCGGGTGAGGTAGCAGTTGGCGGACGAAGGTGCCTCCCTTGCCCGCGATCGTGATCCCCGCGACCACGACCGCACCGGTCGCATGGTCCGTCACAAGCGGCGAGCTGGCCATGTCCGGATGAATGAGCGTGTCGGGAGCCTGCGGATCGAGACCGACGTGGAAGAATCCGGGCCAGGATGTGACGATCTCGCCCGTGCTCGTCAAGGTCGCGCCGGCAAACGCGGCTGCATTCGCCGTTGCGCCGCCCCAGGTGGCGTTCGGGACGAGTGTCCACGCATTCCCGCTTGACGGAGCACTCAGCATGTTGAGGCCGCCGCTTGCCGCGTGCGCACTCGCCATGCCCGCGGCGAACAGGCGGAGCGTCTTGTCGGGCATCACGACCAGCGCAAGACCTCCATTACCCGCCCATCCGCTCGCGACTGTCGTAGTCCGTCCAATCGTGCCGACCGATGAGATGCGCGTGTCGAAGATCGTGGTCGGGGACGCTCCGCCACCCCGATTCCAGATCACGTGGAGCGTTCCGTCGGCAGTGCGCGCGAGCCCGAGCTGCCCACCCGGAGCGCTCGCCGGCGTCGCCCCGCCGCTGATCCTCGACCAAGGGGTACCTCGAGGTGTGCCGCCAGCTCCCGCCGTCAAGACCACCCCGGCAGCGCAGGTCAGAATCCCCGCCACCGACCAGCCGATCAGCTGTCGCATTCGCACTCCCCTGCACACCCCCCACGTGGGTGCGCCCTTCATAACAGCTTGCCTCCACGGGCGCAAGCTGATCGCCGGAACTTAATAGAGAGGCGCCGCGCTTAGACGTCAAGTGTCGACATATCTCCGGATGGCGCGTGGTCGTGGGAAAGAACACGCTGGCCCGAGTGCTCAGGCTCGGGCACCGACCCCGAGCGATAACGCTCTCGGCTGCGCCGGTGTTGCTGAAGACGCTCCGAGCCGCGCGGGAATACGACCGAGCCGAGCACGTTTTTTCGACAGAAGGATCAGACCCTGATCGGAGGGAGCGCGGGAATGGACGTAGCTGATGGATCAGATGCTCCGGCCAACGAACTGGAGGCCCTTGTAACCGAACTCTCGGCGACCGGCCCAGTCATCTTCGTCTTCGGTAACGGCATGTCCACCACCCACCTGGTCGGTTCGACGAAACCGTTGTTTCGCGGGCCGAGTGAGCGGCGTTGGTGGCACGTTGAACACGGCGAGCCGGAATCGAAGTGGGGCCTCGATGTGCGACTTGACCAGGTCGAGCGGGTTCGGTTCAGCCGCGAGGTGAGTGCGTTCGCCTCGTTCCCCGGCCAGGAATCGCTGGTCGTGCGCTTCGAAGCCGATGGCGATCAGACTGCCCTCCACTGCTACCTCGGGGATACCTACGAGGGTCGGCTCCTGCGGCCCGAGCGGCTTCGCGCTTGGGAGGAACTTCGCAGCCGCTACGGCGGTCGTGACGAGTCGCTCGTTCTCGACGGTTCACTTCAGCCGATCGCTACAGCCGCCTGAGCCGCAGACACTCGGCTGGGCGAGCGTGCGGCTGCGGTCCTTGACGCGGTCGCCTAGCCCTCGGAGGACAAGACGTCGGCCTGCGCGAGCGGGGCTACGCCAGAACGTCGGTCAAGCGCTGACGCGCGAACCGACTCCGTCGAGCCGGTCGAGAGCGGCACGGATGTCCATCAGCTGGCCGACGAAGATCGGTGTGTCGCGCTCGGTGTAGCGGGATGCTTCGGACTCACGGAGTGTGGCCATCAGATGCATGAAGTCGGCCGGCTCGTCGCACTCGAAGACCGTCATGTACTCCTGGTCGTCGATCCCGAACGAGTACGTCGTGTGGTTGTTGATCGTCTCGAACTCGTGGCCGATTCGCATGTGCTCGTTCATGGCTTCCTGGCGCTCCTCCTTCGGCAGGAAGTACCAGGGGCGCACCTTCACGAACGGGTAGACGACGCAATACGGCTGGTTCTGCGGGATGATCTTCCGCGCTCGGCTCGCCTTCGTGTAGATCGAGGGCTTCGTCGTCGCGAGGTACGAGTAAGGCGTCTCGAGCCACGCCGCCAGCGGGGTGGCATTGAGCGCCGCGCCGAGCTCGCCGAGATCCTCGTAGCGTCGGGTGATCTTCCAGAGAAAGAAATCCGTCTCGGGGCGGACACCCGTCGTCGAGTACGACCCGAGATAGTCGAAACCAGCGGCAAACTCCTCGATCACCTCGGTGAAAGCGTCCTTGCCGGCGGCGCGCTCCTCGACCGGAAGCAGCCGCCACTCGGGCCTCACGCGGAAAAACGTATAGGCCAGGTACTGGCCCTCGAAGACTGGCTCGTCGGTCACGAATCGCATGGTACCTGGCCGTTTTCGGCGCCCGGGCGGAAGCGGCCACGCGCCCCAGGCTCTCCTTCGGCTGCCCGTTGGGGTAGTACAGCCCGGTCTGGAGCCCGGTGAACGCCGACTCGTCGGTGACGTGGAAGAAGATCAGCATCTTGACCAGCGGCTGGCAGGCGGCCAGGTGGATCGCCTCGACGTAGTCGTCTGCCTGGCGGCGCTCGCTGACCGGCCGGATCGAGGGCGCGCGCACCCCGGAGTAGAGGTCGAGCTCGGTCCTCGGGATCTGCGTCTGAATGCCGTACTCGCCGTAGACGATCGGCGGTGGCTTCCCGAACGCGCCCGTCAGCAGCCGCACGAGCTTCGTGTAATCCGCGATCCCGATCGCGGTCGAATGCGGGTCGGCGACCGTCGGCGGGATCGACGAGTTGGCCGGATAGGGATGGATCGAGAACAGGTCGAACGGCGGCTTCGCGAGCCCGCTCCGGCGGAAGGCGACGCCGAGGTCAGCGATGAACGACGTCGGGGAGTGGGTCTGGCGCAGCCCGTCCGGCTTGTCGTTGCCCCGCGCCGCCAGCGATCCGCCGATCACCGTGATCTGTGGCGACGCTTTCTTCACCGCCGGATACGCCGTCTCGAGCAGCGCGAAGTACGCGTTCGCAGCGGCGTCGACCCCACCCGGCCCGAACTGAGGCAGCCAGAAGTGGTTCGAGTTCGGCTCGTTGCCGAGGCTCACGTACCGCAGCTCGGGGATCGAGCTCACGAGTGAAACGGCATACGACGTGAAGTCCGCACGGTCGCGGGCCGTCAGCGGTGTGTCACCCGAGAACGAATAGATCGCCACGATCGGCCGGATCCCGGCCGCGTCGGCCGAGTCGATCGCGTTTCGAAGACGGTACGTCTCCTGCCCGGCCGGCTCCGAAGAGCCGCGCTCCCAGACGGAGCTCAGCACGATCGCCTTGAAGCCCGCCCTACGCGCCAGCTCCATGTTCCCCGCCGGATCGGCCCACTTCGCGGCGTCCTCGACGCCCCCGACGACCAGGCCGTGGCGCGGCGAGCCTGCCAACACCAACCACGCGACGACCCCCGCAGCGAGCATGAACCCGCAGGCGGCGACGAGGAGGGGGAGACGTATGACTCGCAACCCACCGGGGATTCTGCCGATGGGCCGCGACCGGTTTCCGGCGGACTACCCTGACCCGGTGGCGACCGAAGCGATCACCGCCCAGCTGAAGGCCCTTCCGAAGGGCCCGGGCGTCTACCTATTCCGCGACGAGCGCGACGACGTCCTCTACGTCGGCAAGGCGAAGTCGCTGCGCTCGCGCGTGCGCCAGTACTTCCAGGCGGGGCGCAGCGACAACCGGCTCGGGATGGACACGCTCGTCGAGCGGGTCGACCGGATCGAGACGATCGTCACCGGCAGCGAGGTCGAGGCGCTCCACCTCGAGCAGAACCTCGTCAAGCGCCACCGGCCGCCGTTCAACGTCCGGCTCCGCGACGACAAGTCGTTCCCGTACATCGCCGTCACCCTCGAGGACGACTACCCGCGCGTGATGTTCACGCGGAAGCGGCACCGCCGCGGCGTCCTCTACTTCGGCCCATACGCCAACGCGAAGAAGGTGCGCGAGACGCTCGACGTCCTCAACCGCGTCTTCCGCTATCGGCCCTGCGAAGGGCCGAGCCCCGGTCGGCGCAGCGGGATCCCCTGCCTCGATTATCACATCGAGCGCTGCCTGGCCCCGTGCGTCGGGTACGTGACCAAGGAGGCCTACCGCGAGGTGATCGACGGCGTGATCGAGTTCCTGTCGGGAAACGACAAGCCGATCCGGACCGAGCTAGAACGGCAGATGCGTGCCGCGGCGACGGAGGAGCGGTTCGAGGACGCGGCGAGGTACCGCAACCGCCTGCACGCGGTCGAGCGGCTCGCCGAGCGTCAGGCGGTCGAGCGCGCCTCGATCGGGACGATCGACGTGATCGGGCTCGCGATCGGCCACGAGCGCGCTGCCGTGCAGGTCTTCCCGCTACGGAGCGGGCGGATGATCGACCGCTATGCGTTTCACCTCGAGAACGCCGCCGGCGACGACCCGCTCGAGGTGCTCGAGGGGTTCTGCATCGAGTACTACGGTGCGGCTCCATCGGTGCCGCCGCAGATCCTCGTTCCGCGCGGACTCGGCGACCTCGACACCCTCGCCGGTTTCCTGTCAGAGCTGCGCGGCTCGCGGGTCGAGGTGCGCGCGCCCGAGCGCGGCGAGAAGCGCCGGCTGCAAGAGCTCGCGCAGCACAACGCCGAGCTCGCGCTCTCGTCCGACACGCTGATCGCCGAGACCAAGCGGCTGCGGCGCGTGGAGGCGCTCGAGGAGCTGCGCGAGGTGCTCAACCTCGAGTCGCTGCCGCTCAGGATCGAGTGCTTCGACATCTCGAACACGCAGGGGCAGGAGATCGTCGGGTCGATGGTCGTCTTCGAGGACGGCGTGGCCAAGAAGGCGCACTACCGCAAGTTCGCCGTCCGCGGCCAGGCGGGACAGGACGACTTCGCGGCGATGGCCGAGGTCGTGTCCCGCCGCTTCGCCCGGCTCGCGGCGGGTCCGGGAGCCGCCGACTACGACGAGTCGTTCGCGGCCACGCCGAACCTGGTCGTGATCGACGGCGGCAAGGGCCAGCTGGGTGCCGCGCTCGAGGCGATGGGTGCCTACGACCTGCCGAGAGTCGCGGCGATCTCGCTGGCCAAACGGATCGAGGAGGTCTTCCTGCCCGAGCGCTCAGCGCCCGTGCTGCTTCCCGACCACTCGCCGGGGCTGCAGCTGCTGCAGCGGCTCCGCGACGAGGCGCACCGGTTCGCGATCACCTTCCACCGGTCACGACGAGACGCCGCGGCCCGCGAGTCGATGTTCGACCAGCTCGACGGGGTCGGACCGACGCGCAGGCGCGCTCTTCTGCGCCACTTCGGCTCCGCCGAGGGTGTGCTCTCGGCCTCGCCAGAGGAGCTCGAGGCCGTCCCCGGCGTTCCGGCGAAGACCGCGCGGAGCATCTACGCGCAGCTGCACCGCGCCGGACGAGCGTGAAGCTGGACCGGGCCGCCTACGCCGCAGCCGGCGCCGTCGGGCTCGTCGTCTTCGTCGTCTACGCCCTCACCGTCGAGCACACCGTCCCTTCGGGTGACTCGGGCGAGCTGATCGCGGCTGCATCCGTCCTCGGCATCGCGCACCCGCCCGGCTACCCGCTCTACATGCTGCTCGGGCATCTCGCGACGTCCCTTCCCGGCGGGTCGGCCGCCTTGCGGATGAACCTGCTGTCCGGCGTTCTCGACGCGCTCGCCGTCGCCGTCGTGTTCCTCACCGCATACCGGCTGATCGAAGCCCAGCCCGGCCGTCGCGCGTTCCAGCTCGTCGCGGCCGCGGTCGGTGCGCTCCTGCTCGCATTCTCCAGCGTGTTCTGGGCGTACTCGGTCGTGGCGGAGGTATTCGCGCTCAACAACCTGCTCGCCGCGCTGCTCCTTTTCGTGGGCTGTGAGTGGTGCCGGCGGCCCGAGCACGTCCGCCTGCTCTGGCTGGTCGCCCTCTTGCTCGGGCTCGCGTTCAGCAACCAGCAGACGATCGTGCTGCTCGTGCCCGCCCTCGCCGTCCTCGGGCTCAGGGGGTGGCGAAAGGTCTCGCTGCGGACCGCTGCGGTGGCCGTGGGCGCCCTCGTGGCCGGGCTTCTCCCGTACCTCTATCTGCCGATCGCCGCATCGGCTGATCCGGCGATGAACTGGGGCGATCCCACTTCCTGGACGAGGTTCGTGAACGACGTCACCCGTGGCGACTACGGGACGACGACCCTCGTGGCGGGCGGGAGGAGCGGCTCGATCGCCACGAACCTCGGGCAGCTCTGGGCGGGCCTCGTCCACGGGTTCGTCTACGCCGGCATCCTCCTCGCGATCGCCGGGCTCTGGTGGGCCTGGCAGCACAGGCGACTCGAGGGCATCGCCCTCGTGGTCGGTTTCCTCGTCGCCGGGCCGCTCTTCCAGGCCTACACGCGGACGGCGTACCCTGACCCGCTCACGAAGGGCATCGTGGCGCGCTTCTACATCCTGCCGAGCATTCCCCTCGCGATCCTCGCGGCCCTTGGCTCCTGGTGGGTGCTCGCGTGGCTCGACGGGCGGAAGAGGCTCGTGCCGGCCGCCGTCGCTGCCGCCGCGCTACTCGCTCTGCCCGCCGCGGCCGCCGCGAACCACTACTCGGCCGCCGATCAGAGCGGCAACCACACGGCGGAGAACTACGCGCGCGACCTGCTCGGAGGGCTCCCGCCGAATGCGCTGCTCGTGATGCGCGGCGACGAGAACTACACGAGCGTCTCCTACGCCCAGAACGTCGAGCACCTGCGCCCGGACGTGATCGCGCTGGACGCGGAGCTGCTGAAGCTGCCGTCGTATGTCGAGCAGATGAAGCGCGAGCATCCTGGTCTCGCCATCCCGTTCACCCGCTACGACGGCATCTACGGGCCGTCGCTCAACACGCTCGTCGCGGCGAACCTCGCGAGCCGGCCGGTGTACTCGACCGGCGTTCAGGAGGAGAAGCGGTTCGGCGCGCCGTTCGCCCAGCTGCACGCGGGCCTGGCGACACGACTCGAGCCGAAGGGGTCGGCCTCGGATCTCTACGCCCTGATGCGACGCGACGCGGCGGCCTTCGAACGGCTTCACTTCCCGACGCGCGCCTATCCGGAGACGTCGTGGGAGCACCGGATCGGGCAGGTATACGCCTCGGCCGCGCTCGACCTCGCCTACGCGCTCGACAGCGGTCACGCAGCCAACGTCCAGCTCGTCCAGCAGCTCTACCGCACCGCAATCCTGCTCTCGCCGGGTCTGACGACCGCGTACCGGAACCTGGGCCTCTCGCTCTACCGGCACGGCGGCGACCCGGCCGAGATCGTCGCGGTCTGGTCCGAGTACCTGACGCTCGACCCGAACGGCCCTCAGGCAGCGCAGATCGCGAAGGTGGTGACCGGCCTGGAGGCCGGACAGAAGTAATCTGATCCGGTGAAGCCTCTTGCCCTCACGGCGGTCCTGGCCGTCGCGTTGCTCGCCGGCTGTGGCGGAGGCTCGAAGACGACGAGCACCACGACCACCACCACCGCTGCAGTCCCCAGCTCGGCGGACGCAATGCGCGCCTTGATCGTGAAGGACCCGTCGCTCGCGGGCAAGGTCGAGACGCTCTACGAGAGCAGCGGTTGGGCGGTCGTCCAGTCGCACGCCCCCGGGAAGGCCCACGCGGTCGTGTTCCGGCTGATCGGCAACCACTGGGTGCCGGACAAGTCCGGCACGGTCAAGCTGGCGATCCTCGGGCCTCAGCCGGGCGCCATGGCGCCGAAGCTGCCTCAGGTCGCGATCCAGTTCAGCGGCAAGACCCCGTTCGTCGAGTCCGCGCTCTGGGTCGACGGCATGGAGCTGGTGGAGAAAGGGGGAGGCTCGCCGACCCGCGGCACGATCTACGGTGCACCGGCTGCGAACCTGAAGCCCGGCGAGCACGTCGCAGTTGGTTACGCCCGAACGGCGCTCTCAGGGGGTGCCGTCGCCTGGGTGTTCAAGGTCGGCTGATCCGCGGATTCGCCGCGGCGGGATCGGGGTCGGTGGCGAGGCGGGACCAGATCTCGGTGTCCTCGTGACGCCCCTGCTTGAAGTAGAGCGACCGTAGAACGCCCTCGAAGGTGTAGCCGCAGTTCGCCGCCACGCGTTTCGAAGCGTCGTTGCCGGTCCCGATCAGCAGCTCGAGGCGCACCATCCCACGCTCCGCGAACGTCCGAGCGCTGAGAAGCCGGAGCGCCGCGGTGGCGATCCCGCGCCCCCGGGCGCCCGGCGCGACCACGTAGCCGAGCTCCGCCGTCCGGGTCTCCGTATCGATCTTCGGAACGACGGCGAGGCCGACGAGCGCCTCGTCGGCGTCGATCACCCAGAACGCGTCGCGCGTGCCGCTGCGGCGGCCGTCCTCGTAGCTCCGGAGCCAGCCCTCGAGGAACTTCGGCGGCTGTGGGTCAGGGATACGCGTGAACCGAAGCACGTCGGGATCGTCGAGCCAGGGCCGAATCTCGTCGATCCGGTCGGGGCCGAAGGGCTCGAACCGGATCGACGGCTGCTGCGTCGCGGTCACCGCCCGAGCCTATCCGGCGATACCCTCACGGTCTGACCGACGACGACCTCACCGTCGAGAATCGCCCCGACGAGCGCCGGTACGTGCTGCTGGCCGCCGGTGAGCCGGCAGGCGAGCTCGTGTACCGGGATCGCGGCGGTGGCGTGATCGCCCTCCTGCACACCGAGGTCGATACCCA
The DNA here is from genome assembly GCA_963762215.1 of uncultured Actinomycetota bacterium. GTDB lineage: Bacteria > Actinomycetota > Thermoleophilia > Gaiellales > Gaiellaceae > PALSA-600. The sequence goes on along the minus strand of CAVXKB010000007.1, from coordinate 359,110 downwards.
CCTGCGCCGCCGCGGTCTCGGTGCGGCGCTCGTCACGGGAGCGCTCGACGACGCCCGTGCTCGAGGGCTTCACATCGTCCCGATCTGCCCGTTCGTCGAGGCATTCGTCCGGCGCCATCCCGAATACGCGGAGCTCGTCGTCGCCGATCCGGCCCGCCGCACCTGACTCAGGCAGCGGTGGATACCCGCAGCCGGCCGGCCTCGAGATCCAGCAGGAAGCGCTTGCGGTCGAGCCCGCCGGCGTAGCCACGAAGCTCGCCACCCTTGCCGACGACCCGATGGCAGCCGACGACGATCGAGAGCGGGTTCCGGCCCACCGCCTGACCGACCTTCCGCGCGAGGTTTCGGTCGCCGAGGCACTCCGCGAGATCGCCGTAGGTCGTCGTCTTGCCGAACGGAAGCTCGCGCAGCAACGCCCAGACGCGCTCCTCGAACGCGCTGCCGTGCATCGCGGTGGGCATGTCGAATGTCATGCGCTCGCCCTGCAGGAACTGCCCGAGCTCGACGGCGGCTGCGAAAAGCACTCGATCTGTGGTGAGGTCGACGCGCTCGCCGAGCTTCGCCGCATCCGGTAGGTACCAGTGGCCCGGGAAGTAGACGCCGACGAGGGTTGAGTCGGCTGCGACCAGGGTGAGCTCGCCGAGCTCCGGCGTCTCGAGAATGGCATGGCGTACGAACATCGCTGTCTCCTTGGCTCGACTTCGCTGTCGGGACTGAAACGCGCCCGAACCGGCGAACGTGAGACGGCGGCTACTCGTCGAGGAACGGGTAGCGGTAATCCTGGGGCGGCACGAACAGGTCCTTGATCGTGCGAGGCGTGACCCAGCGGATCAGGTTCCAGATCGAGCCGGCCTTGTCGTTCGTGCCCGAGGCGCGCGATCCGCCGAAGGGCTGCTGGCCGACGACGGCGCCGGTCGGCTTGTCGTTGACGTAGAAGTTCCCGGCGGCGTAACGGAGCCGGTCGCTGGCCTCCTGCACGGCGGCGCGATCATCGGCGAAGACCGCGCCCGTGAGGCCGTACGGCGCAGTCGAGTCGATCAGGTCGAGCGTGTCGCCCCAACGGGACTCGTCGTAGACGTACGCCGTCACGACCGGGCCGAACAACTCGTCCCGGAGAAGCCGGAAGTTGGGATCGCGGGTCTCGATCACCGTCGGCTCGACGAAGAAGCCCTTGGAATCGTCGGTGCCGCCGCCGACCACGATCTCCGTCTCGCCGTGCTCCCGCGCCTCGGCGATCGCGTCACGCTGCGTTGCGAACGAGCCGGCATCGATGACCGCGCCCATGAAGTTGCCGAAGTCGGACGGGTCGCCCATCCGAATCGTCGCGACCTCGGCTGCAAGCCGCTCGCGCAGCTCGGGCCAGAGGTTCGACGGCGCGTACACCCGCGACGCGGCCGAGCACTTCTGGCCCTGGTACTCGAACGAGCCGCGCACGACGGCCGTTGCGACCGCCTCGAGGTCGGCGGAGGGGTGCGCGACGATGAAGTCCTTGCCGCCGGTCTCGCCGACCATACGCGGGTAGTTCCGGTAGCTGCTCATGTTCCCGGCGACGGTCTTGAACATCCCATTGAAAACTCCCGTGGATCCGGTGAAGTGGATCCCGGCGAGGTCGGGGCTCGCGAGCGCGGCATCGCCGATCTCGGCGCCCGAGCCGTAGACGAGGTTGATCACGCCGTCGGGCAGCCCGGCCTCCTGCCACAGGCGCATCAGGTAGTGCGCCGAGAGCATCGCGGTCGACGCGGGCTTCCAGAGCACGACGTTCCCCATCAGGGCCGCCGAGCTCGTGAGATTGCCGGCGATCGCGGTGAAGTTGAAGGGTGAGACCGCGAAGACGAACCCTTCGAGCGGCCTGTATTCGAGGCGGTTCCAGAGGCCGGGCGACGACACCGGCTGCTCGGAGTAGATGCGGGTCATGAACTCGACGTTGAAGCGCAGGAAGTCGACGAGCTCGCAGGCGGCGTCGATCTCGGCCTGGTGCGCGGTCTTCGACTGCCCGAGCATCGTGGCCGCGTCGAGCGTGTCGCGCCACGGGCCGGCGAGCAGCTCGGCCGCCCGCAGGAACACGGAGGCTCGCTCCTCCCAAGGCCAGCGCGACCAGTCCTTCCACGCCTTGCCGGCAGCCTCGATCGCCTCCCGAACGTGCTCGGCGCCGCCCTGGTGGACGTCCGCCAGCACGTGCTCGCGCTCGTGCGGCATCACTGCCGGCCTTGGTCGAGCCCGTGAAGACGTCCTTGCCGCCGATCACGAGCGGGACGTCGAGGCGCTCGCCCGCCATCTTGTCGAGCCGTGCCTGCAGCGACGCGCGCTCGGGGCTGCCCGGCTCGAAGCCGCGCACGGGCTCGTTGTAGGCGGGTGGAACGCGGAAGATGCCGTGGGTACCCATCAGTTGCGAACCAGGAACGTAGCGGTCACGAGCACCCAGATCATGAATCCGAGCGACGAGGCCCAGAAGGTCGACCCGACGAACGTCCAGTCGGCGGCAGCTTCGCAGACGCCGAGCAGCAGCACCGCTACCCCGCCGATGATCCCTGCGCGGCCGAACCACTTCGGCACCTTGCGGGCGCTGAGCGCCGCCTGCGACGAGCCGATGATCACGGTCGCGGCGCACGCGGCGCCGGGTGCTGCGACGAGAGCATTCTGAGAGGCGAGCGCCGCCGCCTGGAGCGCGAGCAGCGAGGCGCCGCCCAGCAGGATGATGCTCGCGAAGAACCCGTCCGGATCGAAGCGGATGATCCGTGCGTGCAGGCTGCCGAGAAACCAGAGGAGCGAGAACGCGGCGCCGACGAAGATCGCGCTGGCCGCCTGCGGGTGGCTGCTGCCGAGCGCCAGCGCGAGTACGCCGAGCGGCACGTAGACGAAGCCGAGGAGCGGCGCGTAGGTCCGCATCAGGCTGTGCCGCGGCATCGCGGGACGGTACAACATCGGAATCGATCGCCGGGGTGACACCCGGGGACAAGCGGGGGGCAGGAGCCTCCCTGCCACCCCGTACGGTCTACGCTCACGTCTTGACGGACGAGGGCTGGAGATCGCGGCTGTTCTTCAAGATCGGATCGTGAAGCCGACGCTCGTCCGTTACGAGGCGCCGGGGTTCGGCGTCGGGGAGGTCTGGCTCGACGGCGATCGCGTGCTCTGGTCGGAGCTGCCAAAGCCCGGAAAGCCCGCCCCGGCTACGCCGAGAGGGACGATCGGCGCCCGCTTGGCCGCGTTCTTCGCCGGCGAGCCCGACGACTTCGCTGACGTGGAGCTCGACCTCGACGACGGGTTCTACGGCGACTGCGCCGTCGCGCTCCGTGCGGTGCCCCGCGGTCAGGTCGTGACCTACGGCGAGCTGGCTGCGCTCGCCGGACGCCCCGGCGCCGCCCGCGCCGCCGGAACCTTCTGCGCCCGCAACCGCCTCGGCCCGTTCGTCCCCTGCCATCGAGTCGTGGCCTCCGACGGGATCGGGTCGTACGGCTCGCTCGGCATCGACTACAAGCGCCGGCTGCTGGCGCTCGAGCATGTCGCTCTCTGACGAGCTCCGAGACGAGCTGGCCTCGATCGCGCCGGCTCGCCGTTGCTGCCGGCTGGCCGAGCTGTCGGCTCTTTGCCACGCCGCGGGAACCTGGCACCTGCACGGCCACGCCGAGCTCTCGGTGCACCTCGACCTTCAGAGCCCGTCCGCCGCCCGCCGCGCATTCGCGCTGCTGCGCGACCTCGGCGTGACATCCGAGATCCGCACCTACCCGCGGCATGCGTTCGACCGCGCAACCCGCTACCAGCTTCATGTCGACGTCGATCCCCGCCGCCGCGGAGGTCTTTCGCGAGGCCGGCGTTCTCTCGCCGACCGGAGCTCCGCTCTCCGCGCCACCGAAGCGCGTAACCGGCCGCTCGTGCTGCCGCGGCGCCTACCTACGGGGTGCGCTGCTCGGTGCCGGCTCGCTGTCCGGCCCGAGGTCGCCGCATCTGGAGCTCCGAGCGACCGGCCCGGAAGGCGCGCACGCCATCGTCGCTGCCGCAGCCGGTGAGGGGATCCCGCTCAAGACGATCGAGCGCCGCACCCACACGGCCGCATACGCGAAGTCCGGCGAGGCGATCGCCGACCTGCTCGCGGTCGCGGGTGCCAGCGAGACAGCCCTCCGCCTCGACGAGCACGCGGTCGTCGCCGCGACGCGCTCCGAGGCCAACCGTCTCGCCAACGCCGACGAGGCGAACGTCAAGCGCACCGTCCTCGCCGCGCAGCGGCAGCTCGAGGCGATCCGGCAACTCGACATCGACCGGCTCCCGGCGAAGCTTCGCGAGATCGCCGTCCTGCGGGTGAAGCACCCGGCGCTGTCGCTTTCCGACCTCGCAGAGCGCTGCAGGCCGACGATCAGCAAGGCGGCTGCGCACCACCGCATGGCCGAGCTCGCGCGGCGTGCCGAAGGCGGAGGAGGGGGAGCTCCGAGGACGAACTCCCCCCTTGTCATCACACACTCTGATCCGCTGACGCCGAACGGGGTCTGAATTCGGCGCCAGGCGAGCATGGATCCTCCGCCTGCACGAGTATCTCGCACGATCGGGCAACGTTTCTACCCTTTTGCAAGCGATATTTCGACAACTAGCCAATAGGCCTGGGCGGACAGGCCGGGCAGTTCGATACGGTGGGCAGCCGTGACTGCGGCATTCGACGAGTTGCGCGTTCGCCTGGCCGAGATCAGCGACATCGCGCGCATCGGCGCCCTGCTCGGGTGGGACCAGCAGGTGATGATGCCGCCGCGTGGGTCGGCAGCCCGCGCCGAGCAGCTCGCAACCCTCAAGCGGATCGCGCACGAGCAGTTCATCGACCCGGAGATCGGGCGACTCCTCGAGAAGCTCGAGCCGTTCGAGGCGGAGCACGACTACGACTCGTTCGAGGCGAGCCTGATCCGCGTCACGCGCCGCGACTGGGAGAAGGCGCGCAAGGTGCCGACCGAGCTGCGCGTCGAGATGTCCCGCGCTGCGGCGCTCGCCCTGCCGGTGTGGGTCGATGCTCGCAAGAACGACGATTTCGCGACGTTCCTGCCTGCGCTTCGCGAGAACCTCGAGCTGCGCCGCCGGTATGTCGAGTGCTTCGACGGCGACTACGCGGAGCCGTACGACGCTCTGCTGGACGACTACGAGCCGGACATGACGACCGCCGAGGTTCGGACGCTGTTCGACTACGTCAAGCAGCATCAGGCTGCCCTCGTCAAGCTCGTGGCCGAGACGGGGCCGCAGCCTGCGGCGCCGGATGTTCGCTTCCCGGTCGAGCTCCAGAAGCAGTTCGAGCTCGAGGTGGTTCGTCGCTTCGGCTTCACCGACGAGGCGTGGCGGATCGACCCGACCGTGCACCCGTTCGCCCAGTCGATCGGCTCGCAGGACATCCGGATCACGACCCGCTACTTCGACGACAAGCTGAACAGCCTCTTCGCGACGATGCACGAGTTCGGCCACGGTCTCTACGAGCACCAGGTCGACATGTCGCTCGATCGCACGCCGCTCGGATCCGGCGTCTCGCTGGGCCTGCACGAATCGCAGAGCCGCATGTGGGAGAACCTCGTCGGACGCTCGCTCTCGGCCTGGAAGTTCTTCTTCCCGCGGCTGCGTGAGACCTTCCCCGACGTGTTCGCCGGCTATGACGTCGACCGCTGGTACCGCGAGATCAACGCCGTCGAGCCGTCGCTGATCCGGGTCGAGGCCGACGAGGCGACCTACAACCTGCACATCATCCTGCGGTTCGAGCTCGAGCAGGAGCTGCTCGCGGGATCGTTCCCGCTCGAGCAGCTTCCTGAGGAGTGGAACCGCCGCATGTGGGAGTACCTCGGGATCGAGGTTCCGAACGACACCCTCGGAGTGCTGCAGGACACCCACTGGGCGATCGGCGCGATCGGGTACTTCGCGACCTACGCGCTCGGCAACCTGATCTCCGCGCAGCTCTGGGAGAAGATCGTCGCGGACATCCCCGACCTCGAGACCGGCTTCGAGCAGGGCGAGTTCGGGCCGTTGCGCGAGTGGCTCCGCGATCACCTGCACTGCTACGGGCGAAAGTTCACGCCGCGCGAGACCCTCGAGCGCTCGATCGGCGCGAATGCGATCGACGCCGAGCCATATGTCCGCTATTTGCAGCGCAAGATCGGCGCGATCTACGGCATCTCCGCTGCCGCCGCCTAGCCGCGACAGTTCCCCGAACGCCTTTTCGCCGGTCTGACTAAAGTGCCCGGCCCATGGCTAATCTCAAGGTAGGAATCAACGGCTTCGGCCGCATCGGCCGCAACTTCTTCCGCGCGTCGCTGACGCGCGACTCGAACTTCGACATCGTCGCAGCGAACGACCTCGGCGATGCGAAGACGATGTCACACCTGCTCAAGTTCGACTCGACGCTCGGGCCGTTCCCGGGTGACGTGGCGATCGAGGACGGTGTCCTACACGCCGCCGGGCAGCAGATCAAGCTCCTCTCCGAGCGCGACCCGGCAGCGATGCCGTGGGGCGATCTCGGCGTCGACGTCGTCCTCGAGTCGACGGGCTTCTTCACCGACCGCGAGGGTGCGCAGAAGCACCTCGACGCAGGCGCGAAGAAGGTCGTCATCTCGGCGCCGGCGACCGATCCCGACATCACCCTCGCGCTCGGCGTCAACGACGACAAGTACGACCCCGACACGCACAACATCATCTCCAACGCCTCGTGCACGACCAACTGCCTCGGCCCACTCGCGAAGGTGCTTCACGATGCCTTCACGCTCGAGAGCGGCTTCATGACGACGATCCACGCGTATACGGCCGACCAACGGCTGCAGGACATGCCGCACTCGGATCTCCGGCGTGCCCGCGCGGCCGCGCTGAATCTGATCCCGACCTCGACCGGCGCCGCCAAGGCGATCGGTCTCGTGCTCCCGGATCTCGCCGGGAAGCTCGACGGCGTATCCGTCCGCGCGCCGGTCCCGACCGGATCGATCAGCGACCTGGTTGCGATCCTCGGCACCGACGTCACCGTCGACGAGGTCAACGCCGCGTACAAGGCGGCTGCCGGAAGCGAGCCGCTGAACGGCTACCTCCAGTACTCGGAGGATCCGCTCGTCTCGACCGACATCAACGAGTCGCCGTACTCGTGTGTGTTCGACAGCAAGCTGACGATGGCGCGCGGGAACCTGGTAAAGGTGTTCGGCTGGTACGACAACGAGTGGGGCTACTCGTGCCGGCTGGTCGACCTCGTGAACAAGCTCGCGGCTTGAGTCTTCCGCGCTCGGTCAACGACGCTGATGTCGACGGGAAGGTCGTCCTCGTAAGGGCCGACCTGAACGTCCCCCTCGAGAACGGCCGGGTCGCCGACGACTCCCGCATCCAGGCGTCGCTGCCGACGCTACGCCTGCTGCTCGACGGCGGGGCGCGTGAGGTGCGGGTGTGCTCGCACCTCGGCCGGCCGAAGACCGAGGAGGACCGGGCCAAGTACTCGATGGCGCCCGTCCGCGAGCGCGTTGCCGAGCTGATCGGCGACGACCGCGTGACCGTGCTCGAGAACACCCGCTTCAACGAAGGCGAGACGAAGAACGACGTCGGCTTTGCCAAGGAGCTCGCCGACGCCTGCGACCTGTACGTGAACGACGCGTTCGGCTCGGCTCACCGTGCGCACTCATCGACCGAGGCGGTCGCGCACCTGCTGCCCGCCTACGCGGGGCTGCTGCTGCTCGCCGAGCTCGAGCACCTCGGTGCCCTGCTCGGCGACGTCGCGCGGCCGTTCGTGATCGTCGCGGGCGGTGCGAAGGTCGATGACAAGGTCGCCGTGCTCAAGAATCTCGGCTCGCGGGCCGACCGCGTGCTGATCGGTGGGAAGATGGCGGAAGACGTGCGCGCCGAGAACCCGTTCCCGTTCGACGTGCTGCTGCCGACCGACGTCATCGCCGCCGAGTCGTTCGCGGCCGATGCCGCAACGCAGGTTGCGCCGTACGACGACCGTCCCGACGGCTGGCTCGGCCTCGACATCGGCCCCGCCTCTCGCGAGGCGTTTGCCGCGGCGATCGCCGACGCCGGGACGGTCTTCTGGAACGGCCCGATGGGGGTCTTCGAATGGCCCCGCTTTGCCGAGGGAACGTTCGCCGTGGCGAAAGCGGTCGCGGAGTGCGACGGCTTCACCGTCGTCGGCGGCGGCGACTCGGTGCGCGCGGTTCACGAGGCTGGGATCGCGGATCGCGTCTCGTGGGTCTCGACCGGTGGCGGCGCCTCGCTCGAGCTCCTCGAGGGCAAGGACCTTCCAGGAGTAGCGGCAATCCCGGAGGCCTGAGTGCTCATCGCCGGCAACTGGAAGATGTTCAAGGGAGTCGGCGAGGCCGGAGAGTTCTGCCGGGCCCTTCGGGAGGCCGACCTCGGGACTGTCGATGTCGTCGTGTGCCCGCCGTACGTGTCACTTGCCGCGGCCGTGCAGGCGCTTTCGATGACCGAGATCGGCGTCGCGGCGCAGAACGTCCACTGGGCCGACGATGGCGCGTTCACCGGTGAGATCTCGGCGCCGATGCTGCGCGAGCTCGGTGTCTACGGGACGATCGTCGGCCACTCCGAGCGCCGCCAGTTCTTCGGCGAGACCGATGACACGGTCGTGAAGCGCATTCTCGCGGCCATGGAGCACGGGCTTCACGTGATCGCGTGCGTCGGCGAGACTGCGTCGGAGCGCGAGGCGGGGGAGACCGAAAGCGTGATTCGCCGCCAGGTCGGCGCGATCGCCGACGGTGTCGCCGATACGGATGACCTCGTGATCGCGTACGAGCCCGTCTGGGCGATCGGCACCGGCAAGACCGCCACGCCCGAGATCGCGCAGGAGGCGCACGCGCTGGTGAAGTCGATCCTCGACGTGCCCGTCCTCTACGGCGGATCGGTCAAGCCCGACAACGCCGCCGAGCTCGCCGCCCAGCCGGACGTCGACGGCGCGCTCGTGGGCGGCGCGTCGCTCGATGTGGAATCGTTCGCGACGATTTGCCGGGAAGCGTCCCACTCGTAGCGCTCGTGATCGCCGATGGGTGGGGCTGCGCCCCGCCCGGGCCCGGCAACGCCGTCTCGCTTGCCGAGACGCCCGTGTTCGACGATCTGTTCGAACGCCACCCGCACACGACACTCGACGCGTCCGGCGAGGCGGTCGGAGTTCCCGACGGTCAGATGGGCAACTCGGAAGTCGGTCACCTGACGCTCGGGGCCGGTCGTCGGCTCTACCAGGATCTCGTGCGCGTGAACAAGGCCGTCTCCGACGGCACACTTGGCGAGAACGAGGCGTTGAAGGCGGCATTCTCGCGGGGCCGCCGCGTTCACCTGATCGGGCTCGTCTCCCAGGGGGGCGTCCACTCGCACATCGATCATCTTCGCGCGCTCCTCGAACTCGCGCCCGAGGACACCTGGGTTCACGCCTTCACCGACGGGCGCGACGTCTCGCCGCACGCGGCGCTCGAGGACCTGGCGACGCTGCCGCAGGACCGGATCGCGACGGTCGCCGGCCGCTACTGGGCGATGGACCGTGACAACCGCGACGACCGGACGCAGAAGGCGATGAATGCGCTGATGCTCGGAGTCGGGCCGCGGGCCGCGAGCGCGCTCGACGCGATTAGGGCGAGCTACGAGGACGGGATCACCGACGAGTTCGTCGAGCCGACGGTGGTCGAGGGCACGCCGCGGATCGAGCCGGGCGACACGGTGGTCTTCTTCAACTTCCGGCCCGATCGTGCTCGACAGCTCTCTCGCGCCCTGCTCGCCGCCGGCGTCGACCTCACGACGATGACGCGCTACGCATCCGATATCGCGAGCCACGTCGTGTTTGGGGAGCAGAAGGTCGCGGAAACACTTGCGGAAGTGCTCGCCGAGGCCGGGATCCGCCAGCTGCACGTTGCCGAGACGGAGAAGTACGCCCATGTCACGTACTTCTTCAACGGCGGCGTCGAGAGCGAGTGGCCCGGCGAGACGCGGATCCTCGTTCCCAGCCCGCGAGACGTGCCCAGCTACGACCTGAAGCCCGAGATGTCGGCCGAGGAGGTCGCCGACCGCTTCTGCGCCGAGGTGGGGGACGGGTACGGCTTCGCCGTCGTCAACTTCGCGAACCCGGACATGGTCGGTCACACCGGAGTCATCCCGGCCGTCGTCAAGGCGGTCGAGACCACCGACCGCTGCCTCGGGCGCGTGGTGGAGAAGGTGAGGAGCCTGGGCGGCGTCTGCCTGATCACCGCCGACCACGGCAACGCCGAGCAGCAACTCGAAGCGGACGGAGTCTCCCCCCACACGGCCCACTCGACCAACCGTGTGCCGCTGATCTATACGGGCGCAGGAAAGCTTCGGGACGGCGGCGAACTCGCAGACATCGCTCCGACGGTGCTTTCACTCCTCGGGGTGAGGAATTCGATAGTGATGACTGGTAAAGATTTGTTGAAACCGCTCTCACAGTGATACTCGAGGCAACACGAGGGGGGTACCGTGGACGACAGGTTGGCGCTCCCACAACCAGATCCCGCTGTACTTCGTAAAGCGCAGAAGGGTGATCGCGAGGCTTTCACGCTGATTGTTCGAGCGTACGAGACTCCGATTCACAATTACATCCTTCGCCTCACGGGTGATCGCACGCTCGCAGAGGATCTGACGCAGGAAGTCTTCGTCAGGGTCTTCAACGGACTGCCCAAGTTCTCCCTCCGCTGCAAGTTCACGACCTGGCTCTTCCAGGTGACCAAGAACCGCGTTCTCGACGAGCTCCGCGCCCGCGAGAGGCGCCCCGGGCACTTCGTCAGCTTCGACGACATCCCGCCGATCGAGACCTTCGATCAGCCGATGGAGCGGATGGAGACGATCGACGCGATCTGGCGTGCCGTCCAGGATCTGAACCCCGATCTCAAGATGGCGCTGCTCCTCCGCGACGTCGTCGGCATGGCGTACAACGAGATCGCCGACTCGCTCGAGATCACGCTCTCGACGGTCAAGTGGCGGATCTTCAAGGCGCGCGAAGAGGTACAGCTCGCGCTCGCCCGCGAAGGCTTCACCTTCGCCGACCCGGTCGAGACCCCGGGCGAGATCTTCGCCTAGAGCGCTACTGCCCGTGATCGAGCCGCACGGCGAGCCCCTCGGGCAGTCCGGCGGCGCGAATCTCCGCCTGAGTGAGCGCGATTGGGTACTCGGTCCGCCGGAACCAGCCGCGGCCGGCATCGAAGTCGAGCATCATCCACGCCGCCCTGGCGTCGCCGCCCCGCGGCTGGCCGACCGAGCCGGGGTTCAGCAGCCAGCGCGAGGCGAACAGGTCGACCTGATCTCCCTCGTGCGCGAGCCCGCCGGTGAGGGTGTCGCCGTCGTAGGCGATCGCGAGCGCGACGTGGCTGTGGCCGACCATGATCAGCGGCGCCCGCACCATGTCGAGGCTCGCGCGGGCTCCGTCCTCGCTCAGCACGTAGTCCCACACCGGGTCGAGCGGGCTTCCGTGGAAGAGCGCGGCGCCGTTCCGCGTCCCGGCCGGCATGAGCGGCGCCAGGAAGTTGAGCGATTCCTCGGTCAGCACCGTCTGCGTCCACCGCGCGGCGTCGGCGGCGTCGCCGTTGAAGTCAGCGAGCGGGAGCGCGCCGATGATCGCGAGGTCGTGGTTACCGGCGAGGCAAAGGCTCGCGGCGCGCTCGACCACCTCACAGCACAGGTTCGGCTCGGGGCCGTAGCCCACGACGTCGCCGAGACACCAGATCTCGTCGGGCACCTCGGCGTTCACCTCGTTGAGGACCGCTTCGAGAGCGTGGTAGTTCCCGTGGATGTCTGAGATAACTGCGACTCTCATGGGGGCGCCTGCGAGGGCCTAAAGCTATCGCCGTCGAGAGCGGCGTGAAGGGCGGGCCGGCGGTGACGGGATCGACCTATAAACGGGTGGCGATCGTGATGGGCCTCGGCGCGCTCCTGTTCACGATCGGGACGGTCGGCTTCCACCACATCCTGCACGAGCAGTGGCACGACGCCTTCTACCGGACGGCGGTCACCGTGACGCTCACCGGGCTCGACTCCTCGCCTCGCGGCCAGGGCGCCCAGTACCTGACGATCCTGCTCGCCCTGGGCGGCGTGGCTATCTTCGGGTATGCGGCGACGCGTGCCGCAGAGGCGATTGCGCGCGAGGTTGCGGGCGACGCGAGAAGGGACAAGAAGCGGATGCGAACGATCGACAACATCGAGGATCACTTCATCATCTGCGGCTACGGGCGCGTCGGCCGGCGCGCGGCCGATGAGTTCGCGGCATCAGGCCAGCCATACGTGGTGCTCGATACGGGTGACGACGCGATCGAGATCGCGCGCGAGCGAGGCGTTCTTTACCGCAAGGGAAGCGGGTCCGACGACGGCGACCTGCAGCGGGTCGGGATCGACCGGGCTCGTGGCCTCCTTGCCTCCGCGGACTCCGATGCGGAGAACCTCTACATCACTCTCTCAGCTCGCTCGCAGCGCTCCGACCTGATGATCGTCGCGCGGGCCTCGACGAAGGAGGCCGAGCGGAAGCTCGTCCTGGCCGGGGCCGATCGCGTCGTTCAGCCGTATGCCGCAGCAGGGACCGAGATGGCCAAGCTGGCCCTCAAGCCGCAGGTGGCGGCGTTCCTCGAGCTCGTCGGCGGGCACGCCGGGCCAGATCTTCGCTTCGAGGAGCTCGAGATCTCTGCCGACTGCCCCGAGGCGGGCCGCACGATCCGCGAGCTGCGCGTCCGGAGCACCACGGGCGCGGTGATTATCGCGCTCGGCAAGAGCGACGGGACGTTCGACGTCACCCCGAACCCCGACGAGCGGATCGAGGCGGGTGACGTGCTGATCGCGATCGGGACGGAGCCCGAGCTGAAGCTGCTCGAGGACATGTTCGCGGTGGGCAATGGGTAGCCCGTTGCACCGGCTCGAGGCTGCGCTGTCCGGGCTCGCCGGCAGCGAGGTGCGGCTCGAAAGGCCAAAGGACTCTGCGCACGGTGACTACGCGACGAACGTCGCGCTGCAGACCGCACGCACAGCGGGTCGTCCGCCGCGGGAGGTCGCGGAGGAGCTCGCGGGCCGCGTCGTCGCGCTACCCGAGGTCGAACGGGCGGAGGTCGCGGGCCCCGGGTTCCTCAACATCTGGGTGACCGATGCCTTCCTCGGTGAGCTTCTGTCCGGGATCGACGGAGGTTACGGCGGCGGCTCGGCCGAGGCACCCCAGCGGATTCAGGTCGAGATGGTCTCGGCGAACCCGACCGGGCCGCTCACGGTCGCCTCTGCCCGGAACGCCGCCTACGGCGATTCGGTGGCACGGCTTCTCGAGTTCGCCGGCAACACGATCGAGCGGGAGTACTACTGGAACGACGCGGGGCTGCAGATGGACCGCTTCCGCGCGTCGGTCGATGCCGTTCGCCGAGGTGAGGAGCCGCCCGAGGACGGCTACCACGGGGCGTATCTGGCCGATCTCGCCGCCGAGGAAGGCGATCCCGTGCCCCGGATGCTCGAGCGTATCGAGGCGTCGCTCGTGCGGTTCCGTGCTCGGATCGATTCCTGGATGCGTGAGGTCGATCTCGTTCCGGAGATTCCGGGCGCGATCGCCAAGATCGACACGTACGAGTCTGAGGGCACGCTCTGGGCGCGGACGACCGCGTACGGGGACGACAAGGACAGGCCGCTCCTGCGCTCCTCTGACGGCACGCACCTCTACTACGCCGCGGACGTCGCATATCTCAGCCACAAGCTGGACCGGTTCGACACCGCCATTTACGTCCTCGGCGCCGACCACCACGGCTACGTGGCCCGGCTTCGGGCCGCGGCCGAGATGCTCGGCTACGACCCGGCCCGAGTCGAGTTCCTGATCTATCAGTTCGTCAATCTCGTCCGTGGCGGCGAGCAGGCCAAGATGTCCAAGCGCAAGGGCGACGTGGTGTTCGTCGACGACTTCATCGACGAGGTGGGCGTCGACTTCGCCCGCTGGTTCCTCGTCGACCGAGGCCATGACCAGACGATCGAGATCGATGTCGACCTGGCGACCGAGAAGTCGCGCAAGAACCCCGTCTACTACGTCCAGTACGTTCACGCCCGGATCAGCGGGATCTTCCGCGAGGCGCCTGCAGACTCGGCTCCCGATCCGGCGCCGCGCATCCCGTTGGCGCCCGAGGAGCGCGAGCTGGTGAAGCGGCTCGCCGAGTTCCCCGACGTCGTCCGCGAGGCGACCGAACGGCGCGGCCCGCACGCGATCCCGGTGTACGCGATCCGGCTCGCCGATGACTTCCACCGCTTCTACCATGACCACAAGGTGCTGGCCTCGAAGGGCGGGGAGCACGAGTCGTTCCGGCTCGCCCTGATCGGTAGCGTGCGGGACGTGGTTGCGAGATGCCTGGATCTGATCGGCGTGGAAGCCCCGGAGACGATGTAGTGCCGGACAAGATCGCCGCACCGACCGTGATCGAGTCTGCCGGGACGATGCCGAAGAAGATCGAGGAGTACGTCGGTCACGTCAACACCGGTGACAGCGCCGTGAGCATCGCGCGGATGACGAGCCCGCAGGGCTGGGAGGAGCCGGCCCAGGTTCCCGAGTTCGACGAGTACACGCTCGTGCTCGAGGGGACGGTCGTGGTCGAGTTCGAGGGCGGTCGCCTCGAGGTTCGCGCCGGCGAGGCCGTTCACTCGAAGCCGGGGGAGTGGGTGCGGTACAGCACTCCCGAGCCCGGTGGCGCCTCGTACGTCGCGGTGTGCCTGCCGGCGTTCGCGCCGGGCATCGTTCACCGCGAAGACTGAGCAGCCTTCCAGGCCTTGTACTCGGCCGGCATGCACACCGCGCAGGGCCGGTAACCCGCGGCGATCGCCGTAGCCTCGTCGGCGAAGAAGACTCGGTGGCGCACGATGTGCCCCCGCGCGAGCCACCACAGCGCCGAACGGCAGTCGAGCCGCCCGTAGAGCTTGTTCCGCCGGTGACCACCGAGCGTCCCCGGTGTCTCGGAGAGCACCTGCCTCCCGTCGGGGCCGATCAGCTTGTAGAGCTTCGTAGCCGTCATGACCCGATAACGGCGAGCCCATGCCGGTTGTGAGACGAGCCGCGCAGCTCGTCGGGGACAGTCCCCCGACGTGTCTCGGCAAGCCGTGTCCGAAGGGGCCACGGCTGGGGACAGTCCCCCGACGTGGCCCGGCACGCCGTGTCCGAAGGGGCCACGGCTGGGGACAGTCCCCCGACGTGGCCGCCTGGGACATGGCTCGACATCCCTCTCAAGCGGGGCTGAAGTTGCTCTCCCAGTTCGTCGCTCCGGCCGGGGACTGAAGGTTGAGGGGCAGGCGCTAGGATTCAAGCCACACGCGGGTGTAGCTCAGTTGGTAGAGCATCAGCTTCCCAAGCTGAGGGTCGCGAGTTCGAGTCTCGTCGCCCGCTTCGAGCAAACATGGGGATGTCGGCGCTGGCGCGCGGTTGGCTCACTGCCCACCGGATGGCAGGCCAACCAAAGGTCGCTATCGGATCGCGAGCGCGATCGTCGTGAGGTTGTTCACGACGACGAATGCTGTCCAAGCGACGCCGAACACAGTGACTGCGAGGAGAGCTTTCCTGGGTCGGCCGCGCCACCTTGCGAGCGTCAGCCACGCCAGCGCGAACACGGCGGTGCCGATCGCGGCGCGCAGCGCGAGCGCGTTCACCAGACCGAGCGTCCTGATCAGGCTCAGCATCACCGGCGAGGTCTCGCGCACGCCGAGCCTGATACCTGCCCAGGTCGAGATCGAGTCGGCAAGCGCGAGCCACACACCGAACTGGATCAGTCTCGGCAAGACGGGGCCGCGGCCACGATGAGGTGTGTCAACCGCCATGGGACTCTCCTACATGATGTACCCAGACATAGGGCAGCCGACACCGGAACTTACCTGTGCGCCCGCGCAACTCTCAGCGAACTCCAAGCTCTGGCTCATGGCTTCCTCATCGCGCCGGAGGACGATGTAGCTCGAGATGGACGAGCTTAAACGCAATGAGGCGATAGCGAGACGAGACGCTTCCGCGCGGCGCGCTCGACGGATCACGTTCGGCACGGCTGCTGCAGCCACTGCGGGCGTCGGCGTCGTCGCCGGCGTCGTGGCCATCCCGAAAAGCGTGAGCCACACGGATTCCGCAAGGCAGCTGCTCGCGGCCACTCAAGCGAAGACAGCGACCGTCGCCGCTGTGCCCCAACCGGCGGCGACGGTGCCTGCAGCCACCACGGAGAGCCCGACGGCGACTCCCACTCAGCCTCAGGCAACCCCGGCGGCGGCCCCAGCCTCACAGCCGGTCGCAGTCTCCGGCGGGTCGTGACATGCGGCCTGCAGACCTGTCGCGACCTCCGGCCACCTTCTCGCTGAGAGCTCTAGGCACGACGGCCCTGGTCGTCGTCGCCGAGCCCGACGCATTGCGGTCGGCCCGCAAAACCCTCATCCGACAGCTGCGCGCCGTCGATCTGGCGTGCAGCCGGTTCCGGCCCGACTCGGAGCTCGTGAAGCTGAACCACGCGGGCGGCGCCCCTCGACGGGTCGGCCCGCTGCTCTGGGACGCTCTCGTGGCCGCGGTCGAGACGGCCAGCACGACCGGCGGGCTCGTCGATCCGACGATCGGGAAGGCCATGCGGCTCGCCGGCTACGACCGGACGTTCTCGCGGCTTGCGCTTCGCGACGGCTCGCTCGTCGTGGCGAACTTCGTCCCATGCGGGCGCTGGGCCGAGATCGAGCTCGATTCCGGCTCGCGCACGGTGCGCCTGCCCGCGGGCGTCGAGCTCGACCTCGGCGCATCAGCGAAGGCGCTGACGGCCGACCGCGTCGCGCGGGAGATCTCGGAGTCGACCGACGTCCCTGTCCTCGTCTCCCTCGGCGGCGACATCGCCGTCGCAGGCGGCGCTCCCGAGGGCGGTTGGGTCATTGCGCTTGCCGAGGATCACTCGCTTCCGCCCGAACGAGGTGCCCACCCGGGTCTCGATCGCATCCGGCGGGCTCGCCAGCTCGGGGATCCGTGTGCGCAGATGGCGAACTGCGAGCGGCGAGCAGCATCACATTCTCGACCCGCGGACGGGTCGGCCTGCACGAAGCCGGTGGACGACCGTCACGGTCGCGGCCGCATCGTGTCTCGACGCAAATGCGGCCAGCACTGCGGCGATCGTGCTCGGGGACAGGGCACCCGAATGGCTCTCCACGCGCGGGCTTCCCTCGAGACTGGTGCACTTCGACGGCCGCGCCGTCTACGTCGGCGGCTTCCCCGCCGATCTGGCGGCCGCATGAGCACGCTCGTTGCCGCCGCCGGATCAGGCCGCGCGATGTGGTACCTCACTCGCGGTTCGGGCGTCGTGACGCTCGTGCTCCTGACCGCGTCCGTCTGCCTCGGCGTCGCCGGCGCGGTGCGGCTGCGAACTCGGAGATTGCCGCGTTTCACCGTCGCGGCCTTGCACCGCAACCTGACGCTGCTCGCGGTCGTGTTCCTCGGAATCCACGTCGCGACGACCCTCGCGGACGGCTACACCCCGATCGGCTGGAAGGACGCATTCGTGCCGTTCCTCTCGCCCTACAGGCCGTTCTGGCTGGGCCTCGGGGCCGTCGCGCTCGATCTGCTCCTCGCCCTCGTGATCACGAGCCTCTTGCGGGCCCGGTTCGGGCTACGCACCTGGCGCCTCGTTCACTGGCTCGCCTACGCGTGTTGGCCGATCGCCTTGCTGCACTCCCTCGGGACAGGCAGCGACCCGCGTGCAGGCTGGCTCCAGGTGCTCGCGGTCGTCTCGGTGGCGGCAGTCCTGCTGGCCGTCGCCGCCCGGCTCGCTCGCAGCGGCGCCCATGCCGGTCGACGGCTCGCGCTCGGCGGGGCCGTCGCAGCGCTCGCTCTCCTCGCAGGCACGTGGTACCAAGGCGGGCCCGGCGCGCGTGGGTGGGCCGCCCGGGCAGGCACGCCGGCCACTCTGCTTCATTCGACCACCGTCATCCCAGCGCCCGCGGTTGCCAAGGCGGCGAGCGCGCTCCCTTCGACCTTCGATGCCCGGCTGGCCGGAACGCTGAGCGAGACGCAGGCTGCGAACGGCCTTGTCGACCTTCATGTCGACGGCAGCCCTGACGGGCGGGCTGCGGGGCCGTCTCCGCTTCGTCCTCGAGGGGATCCCTCTGCAAGGCGGCGGCGTGAGCATGACCGCCAGCGGGGTCTCGTTTGCGGCCCGCGGCTCGTCGCTCTACCAGGGACGGATCGTCGGCCTATCCGGCAACCAGGTGTCGGCGCGACTCGTGGACGCCGGCGGACACATCGTCGACCTTTCGGTCCTGCTGAACGTCAGCGAGAGCTCGAATGCGCTGACCGGAGCCGTGCACGGGAGCGTGACGTGACGACAGCCCTCGCGGAGGTCGGCGTGGACCCCGCCTCGCGGCTGCTCGCCGGGCTCGATCCCAGGCGGCCGCTCGGTCTCCAGGAGCACCTCGCGCGCTACGGCCGCCCGGTACTTGCCGGCGACCTGGTGAAGGAGCTCGAAGTCTCCGGCGTTCGCGGCAGGGGTGGCGCCGGGTTTCCCGTATCCGCCAAGCTCCGCGCGGTCGCGTCGCGGCGCGGCCGGCCCGTCATCGTGGTCAACGCCGCCGAAGGTGAGCCGCTCAGCCACAAGGACAAGCTCCTGATCGGAAGGCTCCCGCATCTCGTGATCGACGGAGCAGTGGCGCTCGCAGCGGCGATCGGAGCCCGTGAGGTGTTCATCGCCCACGCAGAGAGCGCGCGACACGAGGGCGACGCTCTGGACGGCAGCGCTCGAGGAGCGACGGCAGCTCCACGACCGCATCTCGGTGGCCGCTGTTGCGGTGCCCGACGGATACGTGACCGGCCAGGAGACGGCGCTGGTCAACTTCCTGAACGGCGGCCCCGCGCTTCCGACCTTTACGCCGCCCCGGCCGTTCGAATCGGGCGTCGGCGGACGGCCGACCCTGGTTCAGAACGCCGAGACCGCGGCACAGGTCGCCCTCATCGCGCGCCACGGCGGCGGTTGGTTCCGCCGAGTCGGAACAGCCGCCGACCCCGGCACCGCTCTCTTCAGCCTGTCCGGTGCGGTCGCTCGGCCCGGCGTCTACGAGGCAGCCCTCGGAGTCTCTTTGAAGGCGCTCGTCGGCTCGGCCGGGGGCCTCGCTCGGCCTCCGCGCGCCGTGCTCGTCGGCGGGTACGCCGGCACCTGGATCGACGTGCGGTCAGCATCGGACATCACCCTCGACGACGAGTGCCTGGCTTCCCACGGCGCCACCCTTGGAGTCGGGACGGTCACCGTGCTTCCCGAGGGAGCCTGCGGCGTGTGCGAGACGGCGCGGATCGCGCGCTATCTGGCGCGCGAGAGCGCCGGGCAATGCGGTCCCTGCGTTCACGGCCTCGCCGCCCTGGCGCGAGGGCTCGAACGGCGTCCCGACCGCTCTCAACTCGCCCGCCACGCCGGCGAGGTGCGCGGACGAGGCGCGTGCCGTCACCCGGACGGCGCTGCGCGGCTCGTAGCTTCGGCTCTCTCGGTCTTCGCACGGGAGCTCGCGACCCACGACAGGCGATCGTGTAGAGCAGCCACCCGCGCCGCGATCCCGGTTCCCGGCCCGCAATGAGCAAGTCTCTCCGTGTCAACCCGATCGCCTGCCAGGGGCACGGCCTTTGTGCAGAGCTGTTTCCCGAGCGCATCCGCCTGGACGACTGGGGTTACCCGATCATCGAGCCCGGTCCGATCCCGTCCGAGCTCGAGCGTCACGCACGACGCGCTGTCGATGCCTGCCCCGTGCTGGCTCTGGCACTCGTCGCTGCGGAGAGAGTGAAAGCCTGAGCGCCTGAGCCGGGACGCCCTCGGCGCCCCGGCTCGTCCGAGTGACCGGAGTTACTTCCGAAGCGTGAGGGTCAGCTGCTTGCTCGCAGACTTCCCATTCGCCGCATCGAAGGTGACGCTCATGTTGGCCTTGATCGAGCCCGCCGCAGCGAGCTTGGCGACGCCGGCCGGGGTGGGGCGGAGGGTCAGCACGAACGTGCCGCCCGACTTCGTGACGATTCGCCTGCTCTGAACGAGCGACTTGGCGGTCACGGACTTGGCGCCCGCCGTGCCGATGGTCGGCAGGAGCTGCCGCGCGCTGATCGTGCCCGCGCCGGGGGTCTTCACCGACAGGTGCCACGCGTGCAGGGAGGGGACGTACTTCACGGTGTGATTGACGCTGAACGCAACGCTTGGGGTTGCAGCCACGGTCGCCTTGCAGGTCACGGGTGCGAGATACGCCGTCTGCTTCGCACTCGACGGGACGATCGTGAAGCTGCCGCTCGCGGAGCCGGTGAGCGTCAGCGTCGCGTCGGGCGATCCCGTCACCGGGCTCTGGGTGAGCCAGGCGCCGGTTGTGTTCGGTGCCAGGTTCTGCGTCGAGAAGCTCCCGTCCGTCCCGGGAATATCGGCGTTCGTGACTGTGGCGCCGGGCGCGCCGAAGGCGAAGCCGTACTGCTGCGAGCCCGCCGGGATGGTGATGTGAAGCGTGTACTCACTACCGGTGCCGGTCGCGGTGCACGTGTCCCCCGAGGCGGCTGCCTTCACCATGGCTCCTCCGGCCGGGGCGAAGACCGCTGCGAACATTGCCAGGGCACTCACGGCGCCCAGAATTCTCGTGTCGATCCTCATCTCGCTCCTTCGCTCGATCGCCTGGGGGGTGGCGACGGTTTCCAGCTAGGTGGTTCCCTTCGCCGGCCGCTGCGAAACGGAGCGCTCCCGGGATCGGCTCAGGTCAGCTCGGCTCGTGCGCGTTCCGAGAGAGCGCCCAGGCGGCGGTTCACCTCGGCGAGCTCGTCCTGCAGCGACGCGAGCTCCTGCGCGAGGGACGTCGATGCTCCGGTTTCGGGAGGCTTCGTGTCAGCGGACTTGTCGAGATGGAACAGCTCCGCCATCGAGCCTGCGAGCCCACGCCGCGACGCGAGGCGTCGCCGATCGTCGCGAAGCCGATTCGTCGGTGCTCGGCCTCGTAGGCTGCGAGTGACCCGATCGTGACCATCACCGGCGATGATCACACCTTGCCAGGCCCGGCGAAGCGCCGTGCGGTCCAGCACGCGGGCGACGCTGGCGGCCGGCCGGACCACACGGCCAGCCGGGCCGGATGGTAATCGCCCGCTTGCTTCCAGCTCGGACAACCCTGCCGTGCTACTCGGCGACGAGCAGTTCATCGAGGCTCAGCTGCGCGCCGGCGCGCGACGGCTGCTGCTCGTCCGTGGCCCAGTGCGGCTCACAGCCTTCCGCGCGGAAGAGCGCGACGGCCTCGAGGTACCGCTTCACCTCTTCGAGCAGCGCGGGCATATCGATCCTGATCGTGTCCGACTCTGCCGCAGTCATGCTCAGAGAATCGGATCGAGAGGCCCCTGACTTGAGGGATCCGCCGGATCGGCGGCGACCGATGCCGCATTTCCGGGCGTACCATGGGGAGCAAGGATGTCGGCGTTCACGCCAGAGCCGCGCTACTCAGATCCCCCGACGGTCGAGCTGACCGAATCGGGGTACCGCGTGCTGCCGCCGCTCGAGGCGTATCCGGCCCCGGTACCGGCGCGGAAGTCGATGGGCCGCAGGCTGGTCGGGATGCTCGCGGCGGCGGGCGCCTTCATCGCCAAGTTCGGAGTGTTCCTCTACAAGCTGAAGTTCGTCACGGTCGCCGGGTCGATGATCGTCTCGATCGGCGCCTACGCACTTCTCGGCGGCTGGTGGTTCGGTGTCGGTCTCGTCGCGCTGATCTTCATCCACGAGATGGGCCACGTGCTCGCGCTTCGCCGGCAGGGGGTCAAGGCGTCGGCACCGCTCTTCATCCCGTTCATGGGCGCCGTGATCGGCATGAAGCAAATGCCTGCAAACGCGTGGCGCGAGGCCGAGGTCGGCCTCGCCGGGCCCGTGCTCGGGACTCTCGGCGCCGCTGCGATCTGGGCGGTCGGTGCCTACGAGAACTCACACTTCCTGATCGCGCTCGCCTTCGTCGGGTTCTTCCTGAACCTCTTCAACCTGATCCCGGTCGTGCCGCTCGACGGCGGCCGCGC
This sequence comes from uncultured Actinomycetota bacterium, assembly GCA_963762215.1. Lineage (GTDB taxonomy): Bacteria > Actinomycetota > Thermoleophilia > Gaiellales > Gaiellaceae > PALSA-600. The sequence goes on along the minus strand of CAVXKB010000007.1, from coordinate 337,182 downwards.
GGTCGCAGCGCTTCATCCGGCGATCTGGGTGCTCGGGCTCGGTGGGCTCGTCGCGATCGAGGTTCTGCGGCCGAGCCCGATCCTGCCCTTCATCATCGTTGTCGGCGGGATCGAGCTCTGGCGGCGCTGGCGGACACGCGGGTTCGCCGCGAACGCCGCCTACTACGCGGTGAAACCGTGGCAGCGGCTCGTCGTCGGGGCGGTCTATCTCGGCCTGATCGCGCTGCTCGTGCTCGCGATGAGCGCGACGCACGTCCCGCACGACTTCTAGCCTCGAAGCCGGTTTTTTCGCGCGCGGCGACAGAAGTCGTTTACCGCGCAAGAAACCCTTTGGGTAAGCCATTTGTGACTATTGCTTCCGGCCGAAAGGCCGGGTACCGTATCCAGGTTCCCGCGGTCCCAAGAGGCCCATCGGGTTTCTCGCGGGGGCAGATAGACGGCTAGAAAGATCGGCAGATGAGCACGCGGGTGCCTCGCTGCCGCGTTGGATTCCAATCTGGGAGGCTACGAATGGCGAGTAGCATCAAGATCAAGGTGAACGGGCTCACGCACGGCGTGACCGCGAGCCTCGATACGCCGCTTCTCTACGTCCTGCACAACGAGCTCCACCTGCATGGCCCGCGGTTCGGTTGCGGTCTTGCGCAGTGTGGTGCCTGCTCGGTGCTGCTGGACGGCAAAGAGATCCGGTCCTGTGTGACCCCGGTCGCTGCGGTGTCGGGGAAGAACATCACCACGCTCGAAGGGCCTGCCGGCTCTGTGGGCGGCGCAGCGCGGTACGTCGGCTGCTGCTCCGGCTCTGCATCCGTTGCAGCAGGCGTGGATCGACGTTCAGGTGCCGCATTGCGGCTATTGCCAGAACGGCATGATGATCCAGGCTGCTGACCTGCTCGCGACGACGAAGAATCCGTCCGAGGATCAGATCCGCACGGCGATGAACGGGCACCTGTGCCGCTGTGGGACCTATCCGCGGATTCTGACCGCGATCCAGAAGGCTGCGGCTGTCATGGCGAAGGCGGGTGCGTAAAGATGACCGGTCTACTGCATGAGAAGGAGTTCTCGCGCAAGTCGTTCGTGAAGGGCGGCGGCGCGCTGATCGTCGGGTTCTCGATCGCCGGGTCGGCTCTCGCCGGCAAGGCGTCGGCGGCCTTCCCGGCCGCGCCTGCGACTCCCGCGGGCTACAACCCGGACCTGAACCAGGTCGATTCGTGGATCACGATCGGCGCCGATGAGACGGTCACGCTCAAGACGAGCCAGATCGAGGTCGGCAACGGGATCACGACGGGCTTCCTGCAGGTTCTCGCTGAGGAGCTCGACGCCGACATGTCGCAGATGCGCTACGGCATGTTCAACACGAACAGCCATGACGTCGTCGACACCTGGGTTGCCGGCTCGACCGGCGGCGAGGGTGGCTCGAACGCGATGTCGGGCACGGGCCCGAAGATCCGCAACGTCGGGGCGCTCACGCGCCAGGCGCTGCTCGGCCTGGCCTCGACGAGCCTCGGCGTTCCGGCCGCGAACCTGACGATCTCGAAGGGCGTCATCTCCGGCGGCGGTCAGAGCGTCAGCTTCGGCAAGCTCGTCGGTGGCAAGCTGCTCAAGATCACCGGCGCGAACGTGAACCTCCAGCCCGGCGTCGCACCGTCGAAGCCGTTCTCGGCCTACACGACGGTGCTCAAGGACCCGAACCCGGTCGTCCGGATCGACATCCCGGACAAGGTCACGGGCAAGTTCACCTACGTCCAGCAGGTCCGGGTTCCGGGCATGCTCCACGGCCGCATGGTTCGCCCGCGTGGTCAGGGTGCGTATCCGTACAACTCGAACGTCCCGGTGAGCTTCGACCCGTCGTCGATCTGCGCACATCCCGAATGCCCAGGTCGTGCACGTGAACAACTTCCTCGGTGTTGTTGCGCCGAAGGAGTACGACGCGATCCAGGCGGCGGCTCAGCTCAAGGTGGTGTGGAACACGAACCCGATCCTTCCCGGAACGGGCAACCTGTGGAAGCACTACCGCGCTGAGGACTCGTCGGGCGCGATCCCGGCGACGGTCGGCACCAACAAGGGCAACGTCGACGTCGCTCTTGCCTCGTCGGCCCACACGGTGTCGGGCAGCTTCGCCCACCACTACCAGGGCCACATGCCGATCGGCCCGAGCTGTGCGATCGCCGATGTTCAGGCGAACGTGGCGACGATCTGGAGCAACACCCAGAACATCTACAGCCTCAACTCGGACCTCGCGAACGTGCTGTCACCGCTGTCGGGGAGCCAGATCCGGATCCTGTTCTACGAGGGTGCGGGCTCGTTCGGCAACGGTTGTGTCGCGTTCGACACGGCCGAGTCGGCGGCGATCATGTCGAAGGCGCTCGGCAAGCCGGTGCGTCTGCAGATGATGCGCTGGGACGAGCACGGCTGGACGCACTACGCACCCGCGAACCTCTACGACATGCGTGCCGGTGTCGACGCCAGCGGCAACATCACGGCGTACGAGGCGACCGGGTTCGGTCAGGGCGGAACGTCGATCTACACCGGCCGCGAGCTCGCGGGCCCGGTCGGCGCTCCGACCCCGACGTCCAACGCCATCCCGACCAAGGTCAACGGCTCCGGTGCCAACACCGAGAACAGCTCGCCGTGGTTCAAGGTCACGAACACGAACTACAAGCTGATCAACAAGCCGATCGATTCGACGATGGGCATCTTCCACAGCGGCCCGGTGCGTGCGCCGGGTGCTCAGCAGATGACGTTTGCCGATGCGCAGACGATCGACATGCTGGCGGTCGCAGCGGGTCAGGACTCGCTGCAGTTCCGGCTGAACAACATGCTGACCGACGACCAGAACCAGCGGTGGTCAGCCGTGCTCTCGGCGGCGGCGAAGGCTGCGAACTGGAAGCCGTGGGTCTCCGGCTCGAACCTGAGCAAGGAGAACGTCGTCACGGGTCGCGGTATCGCCAACAGCCATCACGGCGGCGCCTACGCGGCCTGCGTGGTCGATATCCAGGTGAACAAGAAGTCCGGGAAGATCCTCGTCACGCACATCTATGCGGCGCAGGACTCCGGCTTCGCTGTGAACCCGAGCCTGATCTACAACCAGATGATCGGCAACGTGATTCAAGGCACGAGCCGCGCACTCTGGGAAGAGGTCACGTTCAACAAGAACAACGTCACCTCGATCGACTGGGTCACGTACCCGATCCTCCGCTTCAAGGACCATCCGAACGTCACGAACGTCCTTGTCCAGCGGACCGATCAGCCGTCGCTCGGCTCCGGTGAGCCGGTCACGTGCCCGATGGTTGGCGCGATCGCCAACGCGTTCTACGACGCCACGGGCGTGCGCATGCACGAGGCGCCCCTGACGCCGGGCCGCGTTCGCGCGACGCTCAAGGCGGCAGGCGTCATTTAGCCTCCCGCTCGGCAGCAAGACCTCAGGGGCCCGGGAAACCGGGCCCCTGACTCTTTAAATCAGAGCCAGCGCTTGAGGCGGAAGAACGCGAGCATCCCGATCAGCGCCGAGGCCATGAACCCGAAGACCACCCAGAACGCCCAGGCAGTGTCGAAGCCGGGGAAGTCGACGTTCATCCCGAAGAACCCGGTGATCAGCGTCAGCGGCAGCAGGATCACCGAGAACACGGTCAGGATCCGCAGGATGTCGTTCTGGCGGTGGTTGATCACCGCCTCGTTCGTGCTCTCGAGCGCCTCGACGACCTCCTTGTAGTTGTCGAGCAGGTCCCAGATGCGCTCGGTCGCGTCGACGATGTCGTCGAAGTAGAGCTCGAGCTCCTCGGGCAGGAACCGCTTGACATGCCGCTCGAGCAGTCGCAGCGTCGAGCGCTCCGGCTTGATGATCTTCCGGTAGCTGATGATCTCCTGCTTGACGTTCGAGATGTCGCGGACGACCTCGTCCGAGCGGCCCTCGAAGACATCGTCCTCGAGCGAGTCGAGCTTGTGCCCGATCTTGTCGAGGATCGGGAAGCAGTAGTCGAACAGGTCGTCGAGCACCTCGTAGAGCAGCCGGCCCGAGCCCTTCGAGAAGAGCTGCTCGCGGAAGGCCTCGTCCTCCTCGCAGCGGGCGAACAGGCGCGAGACCGGCTTGAGGTCGGCGCCGGGGAGCGTGACGAGGTAGTCGGGCCCGACGAACGCGTCGAGCTCGACGGCGTTCAGCCGCTGGATTCGCCGGTCGTAGGCCGGGAAATGGAGGACGGCGAAGAGATAGCCCTCGTCGGCGTAGTCGTCGACCTTCGGGCGCTGGCGCTTGGAGAGGACGTCCTCGACGTCGAGCGGGTGCCAGCCGAAGCGGTCCGCGAGCTCCTGGACCGCGTCGAGATGTGGGCTCGTCGAGATGAATCCAGGTGAGGCCGGCCGCGCTGAGCTCAGCGGGGATGCGCGGCGCCACGGCATCCACCGTGAGGTCGCGACTGCGCGTACGCCGGATCCGGGGCAGGCTGGGCATTCAGACTGACCTTTCCACAAGTACTGAGCGGATCCTCGACGATGGGCAGCATGTTCCAATTGTAGCGTCAAACAGGCGCGGGCTCCGCGAGCGCCGGAATCGCCGCCTCGTCATGCGGGATTCGGCGCAACCCCGCTGGTACGAACCGTTCCATGAAGAGAGCGCCGCCCGCGGCGGCCAGGCACACGAGCGACGCGAGCGGCCACAGCGCGAACGGGCGCGCCGCGAGGATGAACCCGCCGACCGCCGGCCCGACCGCTCCGGCGAGGCCCCAGGACAGCGAGTGCACCGCGAAATAGCGGCCGCGGAGGTGCTCGGGGCCGATGTCCGCAACGAGCGCCTGGTGCGCAGGGCCGTGGAAGCACTCGCCGATCCCGAACAGCCCGTAGGCGACCGCGAACCCGACGAATGCCGCCGTCGCCTCGAGCCAGTAGCCCGTCGCGTCGACGAGCAGCCAGGCGGCAGCCCACAGAAGCGGCATCAGCGCCAGTGCCCGCATCCGGCGCTTGCCCTCGATGAAGCGCGAGAGCGGGAGTTGCGCCAGCACGATCACGCCCGTGTTGATGGCAAAGACCACTCCGATCTGGCGTTCGCTGATCCCGCTCTGGTCGCGTGCGAACTGCGGGAAGAGCGATGTGAGCGAGTACCCCGCTGCGACGAACATGAAGTTCAGCACCCAGAGCCCGAGAAAGGTCCGGTGGCGGAGCACCGCGGCGTACGAGACCTTCGAGCCGGTCTCGTTCGGCGCCGCGCCGGGGTCGTGGATGAAGAACAGCACCACGGCGTAACAGAGGTAGGTCACCGCGTCGAGCAGGAACAGAAGGGTGAAGCTGCGTGGGTTCGCGACGTGGGCGATGAGCCCGCCGACGATCCCGCCGAGGCCGACGCCGAGATTCATCGTCAGCCGCTGCTGGGCGAACGCCGCGTGCCGCCGAGAGGCAGGCGTCAGGCGCGAGATCAGCGTCGACTGACTCGGCCAGAAGCCGGCCGATCCCGCGCCCTCGATCGCCATCAGCACGTACGCCTGCCAAGGCTCGCGGACGAGTGGCATCAGGCCGAAGCCGACTGCCTGGAGCACGAGGCCGCAGCCGAGAGTGATGCGGGGGCCGATCCGGTCGATCAGGTGCCCGGCGAGGATTCCCGCCGCGAGCAGCGCCGCCGACGAGACCCCGACGATCAGGCCTGCGGTGCCGAGCCCGAAACCGCGGACATCGTGCAGGTAGATGACGAGGAAGGGGAGCACGATCCCGTTCCCGAACGAGTTGAGGACACCGCCGATCTGCAGCAACCACACGTCTCGGGGCAGCCGCGGATCGAAGCGGCGGAGGGCCCGCGCAACCACGTTGCTGAACCTATCGGAGCTCCGTTCACCAGATTGGATCCAAAGCTTCCTAAACGGGATCCAAGATTCACCGATATAGCTGCTAATATGAGCTAGACGACCAGTTTGGGATCCAAGATAGACATATCCGTAGCCAAGTAACCACAGAGATCGGGGAGACACACACCATGGCAGCCAAGCAAGCGAAGGTTTCCGGCGCAGCCGAGCTAGCGCTCAGATGGTCGAACGACTCGCGCTGGCAGGGGATCAGCCGGCAGTACACGGCGGACGACGTCGTGGCGCTGCGAGGCCGCTATCCGGTGGTGCACACCCTCGCGGAGCTCGGAGCCGAGCGCCTCTGGGAGCTACTGCACGCCTCGGAGCCGATCACGGCGCTCGGCGCCGTCACCGGCGGCCAGGCCGTGCAGATGGTTCGTGGCGGGCTCCAGGCGATCTACCTCTCCGGCTGGCAGGTGGCAGCCGAGGCGAATCTCGCCGGTCACACCTACCCGGATCAAAGCCTCTATCCGGCAAACAGCGTGCCGGCGCTCGTGCAGCGGCTCAACAACGCCCTGCTGCGCGCCGACCAGATCGACGCGGCCGAGGGCAACGACGACATCCGGTGGCTCGCGCCGATCGTCGCCGACGCCGAAGCGGGATTCGGCGGCGCGCTGAACGCCTACGAGCTGATGAAGTCGATGATCGAGGCGGGCGCCTCGGGCGTGCACTTCGAGGATCAGCTCGCGGCCGAGAAGAAATGCGGGCATCTCGGCGGCAAGGTGCTCGTTCCCACGAGCCAGTTCGTTCGCACGCTTGCCGCCGCGCGGCTCGCTGCCGACGTCCTCGACGTGCCGACGGTTCTCGTCGCCCGCACCGACGCGCTGAGCGCATCGATGCTGACGAGCGATATCGACCCGGCCGACGCGCCCTTCCTGACCGGTGAGCGGACACCCGAAGGGTTCTTCATGGTGCGAGACGGGATCGAGGCGGCGATCGCGAGGTCGCTCGCCTACGCGCCCTACGCCGACCTTCTATGGTTCGAGACCTCGACCCCGGATCTCGACGAGGCCCGTGCGTTCGCAGCCGCGATCCACGAGCAGTTCCCGGGCAAGCTCCTTGCCTACAACTGCTCGCCGTCGTTCAACTGGCGGCGGCACCTCGACGATGCCGAGATCGCGAAGTTCCGCGAGACCCTTGGCGACCTCGGCTACCAGTTCCAGTTCATCACGCTCGCCGGGTTCCATTCGCTCAACGCATCGATGTTCGAGCTCGCGCGCGACTTCGCGACCGAGGGAATGCCGGCGTACGTGCGGCTCCAGGAGCACGAGTTCGAGCTCGAGGCATCCGGCTACACGGCGACGCGCCACCAGCGCGAGGTCGGCGCGGGGTACTTCGACCGGATCGCCGAGATCGTCGGCGGCGGGGAGTCCTCGACGCTGGCGTTGCGCGGTTCGACCGAAGCGGAGCAGTTCGAGTCCGAAGCTGCCTGAGTTGGCCCCCACAGCCGAGGTTCTCGCTCCCGGCGACCAGGAGATCCTGTCGCCGGGAGCACTCGCGCTCGTCGCGCGCCTGCACGACGAGCTGAACGCGGACCGGCTCGAGCTGCTCGAGCGCCGGCAGGAGCGTCAGCGCGAGCTCGACGCGGGCATCCGGCCCGTGTTCGTGGCTGCCGCCGGCGGGGAAACGGGCTGGACGGTCGCGCCGGCGCCTCCCGACCTCCGCGACCGGCGGTGCGAGATCACGGGCCCCCCGGATCGCAAGATGATGATCAACGCGCTGAACTCCGGCGCCCGCGTGTTCATGTGCGACTTCGAAGACGCGTGCTCGCCGACGTGGGCGAACATCGTCGACGGCCAGCGGAACCTGCGCGACGCGGTGCGGCGGACGATCTCGATCGAGACACCGGACAAGAGCTACACCCTGAACGACGAGACCGCCGTGCTCGTCGTGCGCCCGCGCGGCTGGCACCTCGAGGAACGTCACGTCACGGTCGGCGGCGAGGCTGTCTCGGCGTCGCTGTTCGACTTCGCGCTCGCGTTCTTTCACAATGCGCCCGAGCTGCTCGCGCGCGGCAGTGGGCCCTACTTCTACCTGCCGAAGCTCGAGAATCACGAGGAGGCGAGGCTCTGGGCCCGCGCCTTCGCGATTGCCGAGGAGATGCTCGGAGTGCCGTGGGGCTCCATTCGCTGCACCGTTCTCCTCGAGACGATCCTGGCGGCGTTCGAGATGGACGCGATCCTCTACGAGCTGCGGGAGTACGGCTGCGCGCTCAACGCGGGGAGGTGGGACTACATCTTCTCCACGATCAAGAAGTTCGGCGCCGTCCTGCCCGATCGGGCGCAGGTGACGATGACCGTGCCGTTCATGCGCGCGTACACCGAGCTGCTCGTGCGCTCGTGCCACGCCCGCGGGGCGCACGCGATCGGGGGGATGGCCGCGTTCATCCCGTCCCGGCGCGACCCGGCCGTGAACGAGATCGCGCTCACCAGGGTCCGGGAGGACAAGCTCCGCGAGTCGGGAGACGGATTCGACGGGACGTGGGTCGCGCATCCCGATCTCGTTCCGATCGCCGTGGAGGTCTTCGACGAGGTGCTCGGCGACCGCCCGAACCAGCTCGAGCGCCTCCGGGACGATGTCGAGGTGACTGTCGACGAGCTCCTCGACTTCGAGATCCCGGGCGGCGAGATCACCGAAAACGGCTTGCGCGCCAACATCTCGGTCGGTGTGTTGTACCTCGACGCCTGGCTCCACGGCACCGGCGCAGCCGCGATCGACAACCTGATGGAGGACGTCGCGACCGCCGAGATCGCTCGCTCCCAGGTGTGGAGCTGGGTCAGGGCGGGTGAGTTCGGCGCGGACCTGGTGCGCCGCGAGCTCGAGCAGATCGAGGCGGGCGACGAGGCGAAGCGCCTTTTCGCCGAGGTCGCCCTCGCCGACGAGCTTCCGGACTTCCTGACTCTCAGCGCCTACCCGCGCCTGCGCGACCCGTAGGCTCAGGCGTCCGCGTCGAAGTCGTCGAACATCGCGGCGATGCGGTCGAAGACCTCGGCAGCGGCTGCCAGGTCGGCAGTGCGCACATCGCCGAGCGCGTCGGCCCAGCGGCTCTCGAAGAGTGCCCGGCGCTGTGCGATCAGCTTCCGGCCCTCCGCGGTAAGCGAGCACGTGACCACGCGCCGGTCGTGCGTCGAGCGGTCGCGAGTGACGAAGCCGAGCTCCTCCAGCGAGTCGAGCATGTGGCTGACCGTGGCCGGGGAAAGATCGGCGGCGGCGGCGAGCTCGCCGGCCGAGAGGTCATCGCGGTCGTCCAGGGCGAAGAGGAGCTGGTACTGGGCGAAGCTGGGCGCCCCGGGGCGGTGCGTCTCGCGGCCACGCAGCCGCCGTACTGCGACCATCGCACGTTTGAACGAGGCGCCGAGCCGCGTGACCGCCTCGTCGCGAGCGAGGGATGGTGGGGCAGCCGCGGTCACGCGACGCTCTCCGCCAGCTGTGCCGACGTCGGCATCGGCGCGGGGTCGGCCGCGTGCCGCGCCGCGCGCTCGGCGTAGGTGAGGACGATGCAGGGCACGATTGCGGCTGCGGTGATCGCCACGGACCACCAGAACGCCGTGCCGTAGGCCTCGGCCGCCTGCTGGAGGGTGTGCGCGCCCAGGAGCGCGCGCTCGAGCACAACGGCGAGCACGGCGGTGCCGATCGAGCCGCCGACCCGCTGGACGATGTTCAGCTGTGGCGCCGCATCGGACAGCTCGGAGTGCTTGAGCGCTGCGTAGGCGGCCGTCATCGCCGGCATGAAGGCGAAGCCGACACCCATCCCGCGAACGACGCCGATCAGGGAGAGCGCGAGGATCGACGTGTGCGCACCGATCATCGCGAACGGGATCGTGGCGAGCGTCGTGACGATGACGCCGATCAGCGCCATCGGCCCGCCCCCGTAACGGTCGGTCAGGCGTCCCGCGATCGGCATGATCGCCGCCATCCCGAGACCCATCGGTGCGGTCAGGAGACCGGTGTCGAGCACGCTCTCGAACCTGACCTGCTGCCAGTAGAGCGGTAGCAGCACCATTCCGCCGAAGAGAGCGGCGCCCAGGCAGAACATCGCGACCGACGCCGAAGCGAAGGTCGCGCGGCGATAGAGGTGAAGATCGAGCAAGGGGCGCGGGACCCGCAGCGCGTAGACTGCGAACACGCCGATCAGGATGATCCCGAGGATCAACGGGACGAGCACGCGGGGCGTGGCGATCTGCCCGGTCGCGCCGATCTCTGCGAGCCCGTAGGTCAGGAGCGGCACACCCGAGGCGAGCAGCAGGAAGCCGGGCACGTCGAGCTTCTCGGCCGGCGAGCGGGTACCGCGCGGAAGCATCCGCCACGCGGCGATGAACGCGGCGATCCCGATCGGGATGTTGACGAAGAAGATCCAGCGCCAGCTCAGGTTGTCGACGATGAGACCGCCGATCGTCGGCCCGAAGATCGGCGCGAGCATCGCCGGGATCGCGACGACGCTCATCACGCGTCCCATCCGCTTGGGCCCGGCGGCGCCTGCGAGCATCATCTGCCCGATCGGCAGCAGCATCCCGCCGCCGACGCCCTGCAGGATGCGGAAGACGATCAGCTGGTCGGTCGAGGTCGCGAAGCCGCACAGCGCGGAGCCGGCGGTGAACAGGACGAGCGAGATCAGGTACACGTTGCCGGCGCCGAACCGGCGCGCGGCCCAGCCGGTCACCGGGATCACGGCGGCGAGCGCGAGCATGTAGCCGGTCAGCACCCACTGGATCGATGCGAGCGGGGAGTGGAGGTCACGGCCGAGCGTGTCGAGCGCGACGTTGACGATCGTCGTGTCGAGGATCGACATGATCGAGCCGAGGACGACGACGGTCGCGATCCGCCAGACATGCGGGTCGATCCGGTCCGTAAATGCTGCTTCGCTCACGCGCTTCTCCCTCTCCTGTTCGCTTAGGTAGCTAAAGGTTAGCTAACGAAGCGAACCTGGTCAACCGATGCGTGGCGATCAGGCGAGTGTGAGGACGAGCCGGTTTCCGGACGGGTCGACCGTCGACGGATCCGAGCCATCGCCGCTCACCGGATGACCGGCAGTCTCGAGCCGCGCGACGAGCCGGTCACGCTCGGCGGAGTCGGGCAGCACGATCGTCGCGTGCAGTAGACGCGCTGTCCCGGGCGGCGCGGGTGAGGCGCCTGCGCTCTCCCAGGTGTTGCCGCCGAGGTGGTGGTGATATCCGCCCGCGCTCAGGAATGCCGCCTGGTTGCCGAGTTGCGCCATCAGCCCGAAGCCGACGACGTCGCGGTAGAAGGCGATCGTGTCGGCGATCGAGGCGACGCAGAGGTGGACGTGGCCCATGACGGTGCCGGCCTCGAGCCCGTCGAACGGCTCCGCGCCCGGGTCGTCGAGCAGGCCGAGGAGGTCGTCGACGTCGAGCGGAAGCGTCGTCATCCGACCCGCAACCTGCCCCTCCCAGATGGATCGCGGCCGGTCTGCGTAGATCTCGATCCCGTGGCTGTCGGGGTCGCGAAGGTAGATCGCCTCGCTGACGTTGTGATCCGAGAGACCCTCGAGCCGGACCCGGTCGCGCGCGGCATGGGCGAGCCAGCGCGCGAGATCGGCGCGCTGCGGAACGAGCAGCGCGAAGTGGAAGAGCCCCGTGTGTCCACGCGCCGAACGAGCGCCCGGCTCCTCGACGAGCACGAGCAACTCGCGACCGGAGACACCGAGCGAGGCGCGGCCGTTGCCCGCCTCGAGCGTCTCGAGGCCGATAACCGTGCGGTAGTAGTCGAGCGAGGTTGCGAGGTCCGACACGCTGAGCTCGACTGCCCCCACCGTCGCGTCGGGCGAGATCTCGGCCGGCGGCGTGCCTGCCGCTTCGAGCTCCTCCGGGTCGCGCGGCGTCTCGCCGCCCACATCGAGCTCCGTGCTCATAGGGCAACCTTCGGTGGCCCTATGAGTTTCTGCTCCGGCACCGGCATAGCCGGCACCTCCGCTCTGAGCTCCGTCGAGCCTACGCTCATACCGCCAGCGTACGCAATGCCGGCCGGCCCGTAAACGTTACGGAAACTCTTACCTACCTCCGGGCCTGGTTGACGTCTTAGGGGCAGGAGCCCGACGTGCGATCTCCCGACAATCAACGGCCCGAGCAGAGCGCTGGAGGCGGCGGGGTAGTCGATCTGGACCTCGTGTGCCATCTCCTCGACCCCGAGGGTCGCGCACTCTGCTTTGCAAACGTGAGCGGCCGCCCGGTGCACGATTCGCTTCCCCCGGACACGTACTTCACGTTCCCGCGCGAGCCCGAGACGACCTGCGACGGCTGCGGCCGCCCGCGCTGCCCCGTCTGCGCCGAGATCGACCGGGCGCTCGACGAGATCGCCGCCTAGCTTTCGAGGTAGCCGAACGGGCCGCCAGAATCCGGCGGGTGTCCAACTGGAGCTTCGTCGCCGTGGCGGCGACCGTGCTCGTGTACGCCGCGGTCTCGCATCGGCTCGAGCGAACGGTCGTCAGCGCCGCGATCTTCTTCGTCACCGTCGGGCTCGTCCTTGGGAACAAGGGGCTCGACTGGATCGACATCCAGGGTGACGGCAGCCAGATCCGGACGCTGGCCGAGATCACGCTCACGCTCGTGCTCTTTGCCGACGCATCGCGGATCGACCTGCGGACGGCGTGGAAGGAGCACGCAGTGCCGGCGCGGCTACTGGGGATCGGGCTGCCCCTCACCATCTTCGCCGGGTGGCTCATCGGGGTCGTCGCGTTCGGTGAACTGGGCGGGGCGGAGGTCCTGATCCTCGCCGTCATTCTCGCCCCGACCGACGCCGCGCTCGGGCAGGCGGTCGTGACGGATCAGCGGCTGCCCTCCAGGATCCGCCAGGGTCTGAACGTCGAGAGCGGCCTGAACGACGGGCTCTGCGTCCCGATCCTGCTGATCGCGATCGCGATCGCGAGCACCGACGACGGGAAGGTCACCGGTCACCACGCAGTGAAGCTCGTCGTCGAGGCGATCGGCGGCGGAGCGATCGGCGGGGTCGTCGCGGGTGGGCTTGCAGCGCTCATCGTCACCGTCGCGGTCCCCCGCAAGCTGATCGCGAGCTCATGGCTCCAGGTCGTGCCGGTCGCCGCCGCCGCGCTCGGCTACGGACTGGCATCGGCACTCGACGGCAGCGGTTTCATCGCGGCGTTCGTCGGCGGGATCGTCTACGGCGCCCTCCACCCGAGCACGGGCGGAGAGGCGAGCTACCTGATCGAGGAGCTCGGCGAGCTCACGAACGCGATCACCTTTCTCATCTTCGGCGCCGTCTTCGTTGGCCCGATGCTCAGCAACCTCACGTGGTCGGCCGGGCTCTACGCAGTGCTCAGCCTGACGGTCGTGCGAATGATCCCGGTCGCGATCGCGCTCGTCGGGACGCGTCCACGCCTGCGGACCACCGCGTACGTCGGTTGGTTCGGCCCGCGGGGGCTCGCCTCGATCGTCTTCATCGTGATCACCCTCGAAGGCACGGCGCTGATCCATTCCGGCGTGATCGTGTCCGCGGTGGTCGCGACGATCACGCTGTCGGTGTACGCGCACGGCGTCACTGCGCGCCCGCTCACGGATCGTTACGCCCGCTGGTACCAGAGCCATCCGCGAGACGAGCTACCTCGGATGGAGAGCGTGCCCGTGAGCCATCAGCGCTGGCGACGCCCCGTCAGTGCAGCGGCCGTCCCAGCGCATCGCACGGAATGACGACGTGGAGGCCGAGCGCCTTGGTGGCGGCCGTCATCTCCCCGAGCACCTGCGTCATATCGGTCGGTTTCAGCGATCCATTGCCTGGCGAGTAGGGGTTGTTCAGGAACTGGATCACGAGCAGGCTGATCGCGAGCATCGCGGCGATCGTCCCGGCGATCACCGCCTGCGGGAGCACGTGCTCGTCGGGATCGGCGAAGAGGAAGGCGTAGAGAGCGACCAGGGCGCCGGTGACGAAGAGAATCAGCCAGAGCGGGCCGGGAATCGCGCCGCTTCCGGCCTTGATGCGGCTCAACCGGTCGGACTGGCGATCGGACGTCTGGTCGAGCCACTTCGAGTAGGCGGCCTGCTGGGCGGCCGTCTTCGGAATGACCTTCGTGAACGTCTCGAACAGCGGGACGCCCCACGGGTTCTGCAGCGGGCGCTGGCCGGCGCGCAAGGCCGGCCACTCGATGTTCACGGTGGCCCGTCCGTAACAGATCAGCTCGCCGGAGAGCAGCGCCGCTTGCGGCTGCGGCAAGAGCTGAGCGGTCTGGTACTGCTGGATCACATCGCTCGCCTCGCTCTGCGCTCCGCCGAGCGCCGTGCCGTAGGTCGTGAACGCCAGGAACACGACGAACCCGAGCAGCACCGAGAACCCGGTCGCGAGCACTCCGAAGACTCCGGCCGCGCGGTCGCCGTCGTTGAAGAAGCCGCCCGCCGGCGAGTGGCGGCGGATGACGAGGAAGAGGCCGACCGAGACGGCGACCGCGACGAGGACGATGACGATGGTGAGCGGAAGATTCACGGCGTGACTGGCAGGGAGTGACCGGCAGAGGCCAGGCGGATGTGCGCCACCGGCCGGGGCCGACAATCATCCCACATGGATGACGACGACACTCCCGCCGTGTGGCGTCCGACCTAGCCGCGTAGGTAGAGCAGCACGGCCTTCACGCGTCGGCTGACGTCCTCGGACTCGGCGAGATCCAGCTTCAGGAGATCGCATTGACGGGCTGCTCGATCTGGATCCGGCTGCTCCGGTCGCACCAGCGAGCTGATCGGGCGAACCGACCCGAACGGCGAGGGTCAGTCCTCGTCTTCCTCGTCCGCGTCGTCATCGTCATCGTCGTCGTCGTCCTCTTCTCCGTCAAGATCGTCGTCGGTCTCTTCCTCGTCCTCTTCGGGGGCGAACTCGTACGAGAGCCCGGTCGGGGTGACGTCGATGATCAAGGGCACGTCGTCGTCGGTCAGGACGGCGTTGACGGCGCTTCGGCCGTGGGAGCGGATCGCATCCTTGCTCTCCTGCGGCAGCTCGGAGGCCTGATCGGCCTCCTTCGTCACACAGACGTTGATCGTGCGTTGATCGTCGCCCTTCTGGACGTCACGCGCCCAGCCGATCTCCACGGAGCGACCCGGGAAATCGTAGAAGACGCGCGCGCCGCTGATGATCTTCCATCTGGCCACGCGCGGGATCTTAGTGCTCCCGGATGGCCGGGCGGTGCGGGACCGCCCGGCCATCGAAGGACGGGCCCTACGGTGCGGCCAGAAGGCCGGCGACGTAGGCCGGGGCGTTCGGAGTCCCGAGCCCGGTCGTCATGTCGTAGCCGGAGTTGACCGGCCAACCGGGAACGGGGTTCCGGGTCACGGCGACACCGTCGCCGTTGTAGTCCCACTCGCGGTTGTCGACGAGCTTGCCGCTCTCGGCCGTGCCCTGCGTGACGGGTACGACGTCGTTGAACCAACCAGGGTTCGCGTAGAGCAGCGGGTTGATGTTGCCGAGCGGGGTCTTGCCACCCTCGCGGCGGGCCTCGTTTGCAAGCGCGGTCAGCCCAGCCACCTGCGGCGAAGCTGCGCTCGTGCCGCCGTAGATGTGGAAGCCGGCCCCGTTGTTGTAGTCCGGATACGCGGTGATGTAGACGAGCACGCCGCCGTTCACGGCAGCGTTCCACGCGACATCCGGGACGAGGCGATGGTCACCCTGAGCCGGAAGCACGCTGCTCTGCCACGACGGGCGCGGGTAGATGGCGCTCGGGCCACCTCCGGTCGCGGCCGGAAGCCACGACTCGTTCCAGACGACGTTCTGGATTCCGCCTGCGGTTGTCGCGAAGTACGCCGAGTTGAAGCTGCCGTCGGCGTTGAACGGGATGTCGCTGGTCGGGTTCCAGGCCCAGCCGTCCTGGAGCTGCGTGCCGCCGACGGCGGTCACGTACGGGCTCGAGGCGGGCCAGCCGGCAGTCGGGACGGACGCGGTTGCCGTGTCCTTCTTCTGCTTCAGCGTCCCGAGAGTCCCATCGTCGCCCGAGGAGGCGAAGAACGTGTCGCCCTTCGCGATCCCATTCTGGAAGACGGCATCGAACTTCGAGGTCTGCGCCTTCGCGGCGCCCCCGAAGGTCTGCTCGGTGATCCCGAAGCTCATCGAGAACACGGTCCCGCCGGGATTGGCGTCGATCTGATCGCTGATCGCCTTGAAGAGGTTCGGGAGCCCCTGGACCCCTTCGGTCTCCGCCGGCGGGACGGCGATCAGGACGATGTGCGCGAGCGGTGCGATCGCGTACGACCACTCGATGTCGAGCGTGGCCTCACCGGACCAACCGGCGGCCGCGTTCGGTCCCGACTGGCCATTCCCGTTCGAGTTGTTGAAGTCGGTCTTCCCGTTCGGGAACACCTGGACGAAGTCCGGGTTCGGAAGCGTCGGGAAGAACTCGTCATGGAACGCCTGGAGATCGGCCGCCGCCGTCGGGCTCCCGTAGGAGTCGACGAGGACGATCGTCTGACCGGCGCCTTGCTGCGGCACTCCGTCGACGCCGTAGTCGCTCCGGATATCTGCCGGCGTGTAGCAGTGAATCGTTGCTGTCGGAGCCTCGCAGCTGAATGTCGAGCCCGCCTGGACGGTCTGTGGCCCACCGGGCGCCTCGAACGCGAACGTCCCGGCCTCGGTGGCCGGAACTGCTCCCGCGCCGCCAACGGCGAGCGCGAAGACGAAAAGGCCCGCAACAACCAGCACTGTCGCCAGTGTGAAACGCTTATGCATGAAACCCCCCTTTGTGTTTCGGACGACCTATTCGCCGCCCATCCTCGAGCCGTTCCCACGACCTGCTCCGTCGAAACCGAGCGGCGGGTCCGGCCGGCGGAGACTCTGACAGCTGCGACCGAGCCTGGGGAGCGCGACCGGCGGGATCGCGGTGCGGGTGATATGACTCTCCCATGGAAGAGAGCCCCGAGGCTTCCCGTGAATTCGGTGACGTGACGATTCGAGTTCGCGAGCTTCGGCCGGGTTTCTTCGAGGCGACCTTCACGCCGACCTCACCTGAGACGCATCTGGCCCGCTACGGGTACAAGATCGACACCGCGAAGGGCCTGCGCGGGCGCACTCTGACGGCCGCAATGGACACCGCCGAGGCGCACTGGCGCCAGAACTACCCGACGTAGCGCACGAGTTCCGTCAAGAGGCCGGGTGCTAGGCTGGCCTCAGCGTCCCGTGTCCTGACTCCCACACGAGCCCGCCGCTTGCTGTTCCGGGGAGTCGCCACGAAGGGCACCTATGGAGCAAGGCCCCACTCGAGTCCCGACCGGCCTCGGCGTGCCGCGCAGCGGCTGAATTTGCGTACCGCGATCGTCTCCACGTATCCGCCGCGGGTTTGCGGGATCGGCACGTTCGCATCCGACCTGCGGGGGACGCTCAACGACGTCGAAGGGATCGAACGCGTCGATCTCGTCGCGGTCGTCCACGAGCCGTCGAGCCCTCAGCGGCGCGGCGTTCTCGCGACGATCGCGCAGGCGGTCCGAGGCGACTACGTTCGCGCGGCGCGGATACTCGGCCGGCTCGACGTCGACGTCGTTCTGCTCCAGCACGAATACGGGATCTTCGGCGGCCCGGACGGCGAGTACGTGCTGTCGTTCGCCCAGGAGCTCTCGCAGCCGCTTGTCGTCACGTTGCACACCGTCCTCTCGGAGCCGTCACCGCATCAGGCTTCGGTTCTGACCGAGCTGTGTTCGCAGGCCGAGCTCGTCATCGTCATGACCGACACCGCCATGCGGCTCCTCGTCGAGTGCGGCGCCTGCCCGGCCGAGAAGGTTCGAATCGTCCCGCACGGCGCGCCGAGCCGGATCACCGCGCGCGCATCGGACGATGCCCGCCTTCCAAGGCGGCACCCGCACCGGGCGGACGGCGACGGCTTCCTGCTCTCCACCTTCGGCCTGATCTCGCCGGGCAAGGGCCTCGAGAACATGATCGAGGCGCTCCCGGAGATCCTCGAGCGCTGCCCCGACGTGACCTACGTGATCGCGGGCCGGACTCATCCCGACATCTCGCATCGCGAGGGCGAGCGCTACCGCGTGATGCTCGAGCAGCGCGTCCTCGAGCTCGGGCTCGGTGAGAACGTCGAGTTCGACGACCGCTTCCTGTCGATCGAGGAGCTCTCGAAGCTCCTGGCCGCAACGGACGTGTTCGTGACCCCGTACCGGAACCGTGAGCAGATCGCCTCCGGCGCGCTGACCTTCGCGCTCGCCGCCGGGTGCGGGGTGGTATCGACCCCGTACTGGTACGCACAGGACATGCTCGCGTCGGGCGCCGGCCGGCTCGTCCCGTTCGACGACCCGAAGGCGATCGCCGAGGCCGTCGGCGGATATCTCGATCACCCGGAAACTCTCGCCGCAGCGCGAGCCGAAGCACGCCGGGTCTCGTCGTCGCTCGCCTGGCCGGCGGTCGCCAACGCGACCGCCTCGGTGCTGGAGGAGGCGGCCAAGCTTGCCCCTCGGCGCCGGCCGGCCGGCGCGGCCGATCTGTATCTGACGAGCCTCCGCAACGACCACGTCCTCACGCTCGTCGACGACGTCGGCATCGTGCAGCACGCGCACGGGATCATTCCGAACCGGGACACCGGCTATTGCGTCGACGACGTCGCGAGACTCGCCGTGGTCTCGCTCATGTTCGCGCGTCGAGGCGAGGAGCGGGCCTGGACGTCGATCCTCTACCGCGGGCTCGCCTTCCTGCACGCCGCGACGGGCGACGGCGGGATGCGCAACTTCATGAGCTACGACCGGCGTTGGCTCGACGAGCCGCACATCGGCGATCACGTCGGGCGCTCGATCTGGACGCTGGGGGAGATCCTCTCGACAGCGTGGATCCCGGCCGTCGTCGAGCCGACACGCCTCCTCCTCGATCGTCTCGTCGGAGAGCTAACGGGCGACGTCACGATCCGCACCGCGGCCTACACGGTGCTCGGGCTCTCGCGGCTCGATCGCGACCGGCTCGACCTGCGTGCGCGCCGCTTGCTCGAGCGTCTTGTCGAGCAACTCGACGAGGCGTACGAGCACACGGCAGGCGAGGGCTGGAGCTGGTTCGAGGACGAGCTGACCTACGACAACGCGCGGCTTCCGCAGGCCCTGATGATCGGCGGCGCGGCGCTTGGCCTGGAGGGCCCGGTCGAGCGTGGGCTCGAGTCGCTGCGCTGGCTCGGCGACGAGTACGGTCTGGCGGGCGGCGTGCTCCGGCTCTCGGGACACGAAGGCCGCCGTCGGGGCGAGCCCGGCCCGGGCGACGGCGACGAGCAGCCGCTCGATGCCGCCGCGCTCGTCGAGGCCGAGTTGACGGCCTTCGCGATCACCGGCCGGAAGGAGCACGGCGTCCGCGGCACGCGCGCCTTCGAGTGGTTCCTTGGCCGGAATCACCTGCAGCGGCCTCTCTACGACTTCGCAACGGGCGGCTGTAGCGACGGTCTCGGGAACGATGCCCTGAACCTCAACGAGGGGGCCGAGTCGACACTCTCGCTCCACCGGGCTGCGCTCCTGCTGGACAACGCCGGGGTCCGGGCACCGGTCGACACTCCAGCTCTCGTCCGGGTTGCCTCATGACCGACCACGAGCTGATGCAGAGGCACGATGGCAATCCGATCCTGACCGCCGACGATTGGCCGTATCCCGTGAACGCCGTCTTCAACCCGGCAGCAGCGCGCCTGGACGGAGAAACCGTGCTGCTTGCGCGCGTCGAGGATCGAAGGGGCGTCTCGCATCTGTCTGTGGCGCGTTCCGCAAACGGCGTCGACGGCTGGTCGATTGCGCCCGAGCCGCTCCTGGCACCCGACGAAGACGTGCCGAGCGAGCAGTGGGGATTCGAGGATCCGCGTGTCATCTGGGCGGAGACACTCGAGCGCTGGGTGATCACCTGCACGGCGTACGGCCCGGCCGGCCCGGCCGTTTACCTCGCGACGACCGAGAACTTCACGACGATCGAGCGGTACGGCATCGTGCGGCATCCCGAGGACAAGAACGCGGCGCTCCTTCCACACCAGATCGACGGCCGCTGGGTTCTCTTTCATCGGCCGAAGACGCAGTTCGGCGGCGCTCACAGCGAGATCGTCCTTTCCCGCTCCGCCGACCTCGAGAGCTGGAGCGCTCCCGAGCAGGTGCTCCAGCCCCGTGAGGGTGCTTGGTGGGACTCGCTACGGATCGGCCTCGGCCCTCCGCCACTTCTGACCGAGCACGGCTGGCTTCTCATCTACCACGGGGTGAAGGAGACGGTTTCCGGCTCTCTGTACCGCGTCGGCCTCGCGCTCCTCGACCTCGAGGAGCCGACCCGTGTGCTGTGCCGGCTTCCGAACTGGATCCTGGCGCCGACGGCTCCGTACGAGCGGACGGGCGACGTTCCGAACGTTGTGTTCCCCTGCGGCCTGACCCATGACGCAGCAACGGACGAGCTCCGCCTCTACTATGGCGCCGCGGACAGCTCGATCTGCCTCGCAACGGCCCGGCTCGCCGAGCTCGTCGAGGCGGTGCTCGCGGCACCGAGCGAAGACTGACCTGCCCGCCTCTCGCCATGCTCGAACTCGATCTCATCGGTCACAGGCTCACGATCTCCGACAGCGAGGCTCGGCTGCTCCTGGCCGTCGCCGAGGAGGCGTCGGGCTCGTCGATCGGCTCCCGTGACCTGGCGACCCGCCTGAAGGCGCTGGCCGACCCGGTCGCCTCGACGCGGCGTCGACTCGTCTTCTCGCGCCCTGAGTCCCGGGCGCTACAGCGCATGATCCAGAGCCGGTTCGAGTCGACCGATGACTTACAGGACCTCCGGTTGACGCTCTCCGAGCTTCTCGCCTAGAGAAGATGTTGGCCGCTCAGCCGCCGCGGGTGCGGTCGACGTAGCTCTCGGGGAAGTGGCCCGTCGCGGTCCAGCCCCCGTCGACATAGAGCATCTGGCCGGTGACGTGAGCCGACTCGTCCGATGCCAGGAACACAGCCGGGCCGACCATCTCCTCGGGCTCGGCGACACGGCCCAGGGGAATCACGGGCGCCCAGGCCTCGAGGTACGAGGGATCGTCGGTGAGGTTCCGCTCGACGTTCGTCGCACCCGGCCCGAAGGCGTTGACGCGGATCCGATGAGGCGCGAGCTCGATTGCGAGCTGGACTGTGAGGGAGTTGATGCCGCCTTTGCTCGCCGCATAGGCAGCCGAGTTGGGCATTCCCCTGATCCCGAGCACCGACGTGACGTTGACGATCGAGCCGCCCGTCCCGCGCATCAGGCGCGCAGCCTCGCTCGAGCAGAAGAACGTTCCCTTGAGATTCGTATCGATCACGCGATCCCACGTCTCTTCCCCGGGATCCAGCGCATCGATCCAGCCCGTGACACCGGCGCAGTTGACGAGCACGTCGAGCCGGTCGAGGCCGGAGAACGCCGTCCGGATTGCGGTCACGTCCGAGACGTCGCATCGCAGTGCGAGGCCCTGCCCGGAGACGGTCAGCTCGTTGACGACCGCGGCGGGATCCTCGTGGTCGAGGAGATGGACCACGGCTCCTTCGGCGGCGAAGCCGATCGCAAGCGCGCGACCGATCCCGCGAGCGGCGCCGGTGACCAGCGCGGTCTTCCCGTCGAGGCGGCCGCTCATTCGACCACGGCGCCTTTCGAAGCTGATGACACCACACGCGCGTACCGCGCGAGGACGCCGCGGCTCACGCGCGGCTCCGGCACCGTCCACTCGCTTCGGCGTCTTGCGAGCTCCGCGTCGTCGACGTGCAGGATCAGCGTGCGCGCGTCGACATCGACCGTGATCGAGTCGCCGTCCCGAACGAACGCGATCGGCCCTCCACGCGCCGCTTCGGGCGCGACGTGCCCGACCATCAAACCGCGCGTCGCGCCACTGAACCGCCCGTCGGTGACGAGGACGACCGACTCGCCGAGCCCCCGCCCGACGATCGCCGAGGTGATCGAGAGCATCTCCGGCATCCCGGGTGCGCCGGCAGGGCCCTCGTTGCGAACGACGACCACCTCGCCGGGCTGCACCAGTCCGCCGTAGATCGCCGACTTGCAGTCCGCTTCCGAGTCGAAGGTGCGAGCGGGGCCCCGATGCACCGGGCGCTCGTGGCCCGCGAGCTTGACGACCGCCCCATCGGGGGCGAGGTTCCCGCGGAGGACGCGCAGCGCCCCGCCGGGCTTGAACGGCGTCGCCGAGGCGGCGAGGACCTGCCCGTCCGGCTCGGCCGCACCGGCGGCGTGCTCGTCGAGCGTTCGACCGTCGACCGTCGACGCTCCGGCGTCCAGATGGGGGAGCAGCTGCCTGATCACCGCGGCCGTTCCGCCCGCGCGATGGAGATCGGCCGCGACGTAGCGGCCTCCCGGCGTCAGGCTGGTCACCACGGGTGTCGAGGCCGAGATGCGATCGAAGTCCTCGAGTGTGAGCTCGACTCCCGCCTCGTTCGCGATCGCGAGCAGGTGGAGCACGCCGTTCGTCGACCCTCCGGTGCCGGTGACCCCGACGATCGCGTTCTGCAGCGCCGCCCGGTTGACGAGAGCTGACGGCCGCACGTCCCGCGCGATCAGATCGAGCACAAGGGCGCCGGCCGCCTGGGCGGCGTCGCCCTTTGCCGGGTCAGCCGCCGGGATGCTTCCGAGGCCGATCGGCCCGAGCCCGAGGAAGTCGATCGCGACGGCCATCGTGTTCGCCGTGAAGTGGCCTGTGCAGGCGCCGAAACCGGGGCAGGCGTCGCGCTCGAGCTGCTCGAGCTCCCGGTCGTCGATCCGGCCACCCTCGTGGGCACCGACCGCCTCCCACACGTCCTGAATGGTCACGGGCGCTCCGTTGTGAGAGCCGGCCGCCATTGCCCCGGAGTAGAGGATGAGCCCCGGCACGTCGAGCCGGAGGAGGCCCATCGCGAGCCCGGGCACGGTCTTGTCGCACCCGCCGATGCACACCATCCCGTCGAAGGGCTGGCTCAGGCCGACGAGCTCGACGGAATCTGCGATCAGCTCCCGGCTGACGAGCGAGGCGCGCATCCCGGGCGTTCCCTGCGTGAGGTTGTCGGAGATTGCGATCGTGTTGAACTCGAGGGGTGTCCCGCCAGCGGCACGGATGCCGTCGGCGACGCGGGCTGCCAGCGCCCGGTGGTTCAGGTTGCACGGCATCGTCCCCGTCCAGGTCGTCGCGATCCCGACGAGCGGCTTGCCCCAGTCGCGCTCGTCGAGACCCATCGCGCGCAGATGCGCTCGGGCGCCGGCGCGACGCGGGCTCGTGACCAGGTCATCGTTGGCGAGCCGCGGCACGTGCCGATCGTAGACATAGGATCCGCGGCACGTGGATGTCGAGTTGGTGCAGGACGCGCGCGCCGACCTGGGCGAGGGGCCCGTCTGGGATCCCCGAACGGGAGAGCTGATCTGGGTCGACATCATGGCCGGCCTCGTGCACCGGCTCGACCCGCGCACGGGCACGGATCGTCCGCTCGAAGTCGGCCAGCCCGTCGGGGCGGCGTGCCCGCGTGCTGCGGGCGGCTATGTGGTCGGGCTGCGTGACGGCATCGCCGTCCTCGGCGATTCCGGCGAGGTCACTTTCATTGCCGAGCTCGAGGCGGAGATCACCGCGAACCGTGTCAACGACGCGAAATGCGATCCCGCTGGGCGCATGTGGGCCGGGACGATCAGAATCGACAACCAACCGGCCGGCGCGCTGTACCGGATCGATGCCGACCATTCGGTCAGCGCGGTATTGACCGGGCTCGAGCTTTCGAACGGGCTCGGCTGGAGCCCCGATGCCTCGCTCATGTACCTCATCGACTCTCTGGCAGGCGGCCTCGACGTCTTCGACTTCGACCTGGGCTCGGGCGAGCTGAGTCGCCGCCGGCGCCACGTGACCGTCGAGGACGGGGATGGCGTCGCGGACGGAATGACGGTCGACAGCGAGGGGTTCCTCTGGATTGCGGTGCACGGCGGGGGCGCCGTCCGCCGGTACACACCGTCCGGAGAGCTGGCTCTCGTGGTCGAGCTGCCGGTGACCCAGCCGACCTCGTGCACCTTCGGGGGCGCCGACCTCAGGGATCTCTACGTCACCTCAGCGAGGCAGCACCTCGCGCCTGCCGAGCTCGCTGCCCAGCCGTTGGCAGGTGGCGTCTTCCGGTGCCGTCCCGGGCCCGCAGGCCTGCCGGTGACCGCGTTTGCCGGCTGATCGCTAGGCCGCGGTGATACCGCCGTCGATGACGAGCTCGCTGCCCGTCATGAAGGCCGCGTCGTCGGATGCGACGTAGAGCACGGCCTTCGCGATCTCGCCGGGCTCGCCGAGCCGCCCGAGCGGCTGCCGGGCCACGAGCTCGTTGCGCCGGGCGGCAGGATCAGGGGCCTCGTCGAGCAGGCGGCCAACCCAGGGTGAGTCGACCGTTCCGGGGCAGATCGAGACGCACCTCACGCCCTGTGCCGCGTACTGCATCGCGACCTGCTTGGTGAACGCGACGACGGCACCCTTGCTCGCGCAGTAGGCGGCACGGTCCCGCAGGCCGATGAGGGCGCCGACGGAGGCCATGTTCACGATCACCCCGCGCTGCTGCTCGAGCATCGTTGGAAGCGCGAACTTCGTGCCGAGGAACACGCCCTTCGCGTTCACCGCGAAGACCTGATCCCACTCCTCGGGCGTGCAGTCGACGGCGCTCTTCGTCGAGCCGATGCCCGCGATGTTGCACATCACGTCGAGGCGCCCGGTCTGCACGAGCGCGACCGAGACGAGCCGCTCGACATCGGCCGCCGAGGAGACGTCCACCTGGACGGCGATCGCTCCCTCGGGAACCTCGGGCGTCCGGTCTGCCGCGACGACGGTGGCGCCCTCGGCGAGGAAACCCATTGCCGTCTCCCGGCCGATCCCGGACGCAGCACCGGTGACGATCACCGTGCGACCTTCGAAGCGCGGGGTCATCCCGTATCGACCAGGTTCGAGAGCATCGGGGTCGAATCTACCGCGGCGGAGCGCTCGAGCTGCGTCTTGAGCTCGGTGACGGAAGCCGTCCGGGAGTGCGCCCAGGCGGGTGTCCTGCGGCCATGCCCCGATCGGGCAGGGCACTCCGGTGTCGGAGTCGCACTGCAGCGTCGATTGTGGCGACCGTGGCGGCCGGCGACAGCACGAGCGGGTGCTTTCGGCCCCGGTCTCGCTACCGGAGCCGGTCTGACATCCACTCGGCGACCATCAGCGCAGTGACAGCCGATCTCGTGCCCCGTCGCGCGCTGCCGCCGCAGATGATCGGCAGCTGTAGCCGATCTGTCTCGCAGCGTTCCTAGGTGCAGCCGTCGGTCGAGCCACGGCCCATGGCCGCCGCGGCCTGGCTCACGGTTATGTGCGCGTTCGTGCAGCCGCTCGCGAGCCTGGATCGCCTACGGCTGCCGCCGCCGGGTGAGCGACAAGGCCTTTGGCGAGCCCTGGATCGCCTGAGCGGCTGCCACGCTCGGATCCGGGCCGAGGACCTGGGCTGCCTTGCACGTGGCGAGGTTCGAGGCCGCACCGACCCAGCCCACGGCGTACAGGTAGCGGAGAGCAGGCCTGGAGTAGGGGGCAGCGGCGTACGCGGCACGTGCCTGGGGAGCGGGGACGTGGTGGGAGAGCGTGCGATTGCCGAGACGAGAGCGGCGGTCTTCGTGGTGCTCGACGTGAGCCCCGTCGCGTAAACGCCGCTGAGCGACGTCACGAAGATCGTGATGGCGGCGGTGATGCTCGCGTATTCACCCATTAGCTCGGATCGTGCACCTCGTTCGGTGCACCGTCAAGCACCTCGAGTCACTCGATCGAGCCAAGGCCATCGGACACGCGAAGACCGGCCATGCGGGTGGCGCCCGCAACGGCGCTCGATCTCATGCTGGGTCTAGCAGTCGCGTTCGGGCACACCGCTTCAGGGAAGCGCAACCAGACCGGCTCACATTCTGATTCTCTCTTGTTGGGCGGCCCGGGATCCGGGCCGTCAGCATGTGGAGGCTGCGGGACATCGGTACGATCCCGCGGGTGCGTCGGGGTGCAATTCTCCTGGTACTGCTGATTTCGGCCTGGGCGGCCGCGACCGCGCAGGCGAGCGCCTCCCAGCCGTTGAGCGCGCAGACCATCCGGTACTGGACCGCCGTCGCGAGCTGCGAGACGGGCTCCGGCGGGCCGCCGAAGTGGGACTGGGGCTCGAAGCATCGCCCGGGCGAAGGCACGGTGTTCGAGGGCGGGGTCGGCTTCAGCGCCACCGTCTGGCAGATCTGGGCCGGAGAGCTCGGGCTGCTCAAGCGCTACCCCCACGCGTACAACGCGCCGGCGCTCATCCAGATGCGCGTGGCCGAGTACGGGCGGACGGTGCACAACGCCCAGTGGGGCTGCGGCGGTGCTGCACCCGCCCCCAAGCGCTGAGCCAACGTCTCCGCGGAATGTGAAGGCTCGGTTTACCAGGCTTGACTTGCCTCTTGAACAGGCCGAGAGTCCGCTACCGGTCGAAGATGACCCGTTCGATTCGCTTGTCGGGCACGAACCAGATCACGGCGACGGCCACGAACAGCGCGACGGAGACCCATGGCACGAAGAAGGAGCACACCAGCGCGACCAGGTACAGGCAGACCGACGCCCTGCCTTTCCGGTCGCTTCCGATCGCCTCCGCGAGCTTCGAGTCGGGCCCGTGCGAGGCTACTAGGCAGATCGTCAGCACCGTGAACGCCAACGCGCAGGCGAGCAGCACGATCGCGTAGGCGGCGACCGGGCCCGTCTGGACCCCGGCCTGCCCGAGCCACGCGGTCGCGATCGGGGTCAGCGAGAGGCAGAACAGGAGGCCGATGTTCGCCCAGAGCGTCCGGCCGTCGATCTGGTGGACGACCTGCATCAGATGGTGGTGGTTGACCCAGTAGATCGCGACGAACACGAAGCTGAGCAGGTACGCGAGCAGCGGGCCTTTCTCGTTCAGGATGTCGGAGAGGTGGTGCCCGTCCGGCGGCCGTAGCTCGAGCACGAGAATGGTGATCAGGATCGCGACCACGCCATCCGTGAACGCGATCATCCGGTCGGGACGCATCGCGCGACTATGCCACTTCGTGATGCGGTGGCCCTGGCGGATCCTTCGGGTCGATGTCAGGCGGCGTCAGGGATCTCTTGGTCGAGGCCCACTGTTCCGAGATTGCACGGGTGTCGAGCTGCTCGGCAGCATCTAGTGCCCGTCCCGCCCGTTTCGAAGTCTTCCGCCCGAGCGCGCCGGTGAGCACCCACTTACGCGTCAGCCGGATGAGGCGGAGCCTGTCGTCGGCGAGATCGGGTGTTCGCTTGGGGTTGAGATAGAGGTCGATCGTGAGCTTCTTGACGAGCGCGGGGTCGTCATTAGCACCGGCCTGCTCGAAGCGGTGGGCTATGAGCGCGGAGATCACCTGGAGCTCGCGCGCGCCGGTACGCACGGTGACCGCGATCGAGAGGGCGCTCGACGCGATCATCACCCACGGCACCCGTGTGAATCGAGCCCCGCGGGCGGCCATGCGCACAACCGGCACCGCAAGGCTGACCACGCGCTGAACGTTTTCGGCGAGCGCCTCGGTATCAGCCTTGCCGGCGAGCAGGCGCTTGCCCTCGGCCGCCGAGGTGACGCGCTCGTCACCGCGAAGCACGCGGTCGATCGCCTGGTCGGCGAGCGCGCCGACGGCTGCGACGAGCGCATCGCTCGACTTCCGGGCGTTGGTGCTTGCTCGCTTTCGCGCCCACGTCGCACTCCGGCGTAGCGACCGGGGCGGCTTTGCGTGAGGGGTGTCGGGTGTCGCTATCGAGGGCCCACCTTCAGTTGGGATCGAGCGTTTGATGGAGACCGCCGATCAAGGTGGTCCGGGGAGCGAGAGGATCTGCTCGGTGGCGAAAATGAGTAGCGCCGCTCCGACGAGTATCAGCGAGTATCGGACATTTCGGAGCGAGAACTGTGTGCTGATGCCGATGAGGAACAGCACGCTGGCGAGGATCACTGTGACGCGTACGTAGTCGTCGCTCGTGTTCGCAGCGTGCTCGCCCTCGTCGTAGAAGGTGATGGCCTGCTTGTCCAGCTCGACTGAAAGGGCCTGGCCGGTCGGTTTGTATTCGGGCATCGACTGTGGTCCAGGTGGTGCCTTGGGGTTTGTGAATGGGCGCGTGGCAAGCCATGCGTCGAAGGCGACCACGTACTGAGGGCGGAAGCGCTTTCGGGCGACGCGCATCCCGTTCTTGTTGCCGGCGAGATAAGCGGTGAACCAGGCGTTGAACATCGTCGCGTCAGTCGCTCGGTAGGTGAGCGAACCGTCGAAATATCGGTTCGCCGCTGTGCGCGTCGCCGAAGCCTTGGCGAGTTGGAGTGATGACTCGGTGCCCCATTTCGCAGCTGAGAAACCGGACCACGCGGCGACGATGGTCACGACTGAAAGAAGGATTGCCTCCGAGATCGAGATCAGCCGCTCGTGAGGCGTGCTGTCGCCCCGGTCACCCTTGTGCCTTTTGGCGTGTTTGCCGATCTCTTTTCCGACCTCGGTCGCGGACAGTCCCTCGGCCACAGAAGCTCCTTCGTCTTTGCTGTTTGTGCTGGGATGGAAGCGTTATCAGAGACTCGGCATCCGGGCTCCCGGCGATCTCGAGCCCGCGACGAAGTGAGAACGAGCGCTGCTGGCGCGGAGCAGCCGGCCGGGGAGGAGTCGACGGCGTCTCATGGCATACAACCAGCAAATGGGCAATTCTAGAAGCCTGCTCGGTGGGATCGTCGGAGCCGCGGCACTGGCTGGAGCGCTGATCATCGGTCTCGGTCCGATGCCGGCAACGGCGGCGCACCCCAAGGCCGCGTCGGTGATGCCGAGCTTCGGTAATCCCGCTGGGCACTTCCAGGTTCCGCCGGCCGGCCGCGCGGTCGATACGACGCACTCCGACCGCGTCATCGGCAGCGGCCGCGCGGCGAGCTGCACGTCGGCCGCCGTCGTGCGCGCCGTTGCTGCAGGCGGCATCATCACGTTCAACTGCGGGCCCAAGCCGGTCACCATCACGATGTCCGCGACGGCCGATGTGATCAAGACACGGCACCTGGTCGTGCTGGACGGCGGCGGCCTGATCACCCTGAGCGGTGGCGGCAAGCGACGAATTCTCTTCTCCGACACCTGTGCAGGCACCTGGTCGACTGACGATTGCGTTAGCCAGCCGTATCCGCAGATCGTCGTGCAGAACATCACCTTCGAGGACGGATACGACGGCACGCCTCAGGCCACCTGCACCGAGAATGCGCCGGCGTGCTGGTACGGCGGCGTCTCCGGCGGCGGAGCTATCTATGTCGAGGGAGGCCAGTTCAAGGCGGTCAATACGCGGTTCATCGACAACCGCTGCTACCCGTCCGGCCCCGATCTCGGCGGCGGCGCAATCCGCGTCCTCGCCCAGTTCGAGAACCGCCCCGTCTACATCACCAACAGCACGTTCCGCGGCGGCCGCTGCTCGAACGGCGGCGCACTGAGCAGCATCCAAGTGCAGTGGGTGGTCCTGAACAGCCTGTTCGTCGACAACCAGGCGATCGGCTCCGGGGCCAACCCGGCGGACGCCGGCACGCTCGGAGGGGGCAGCGGCGGCGCCATGTACGTCGACGGCCAGAACAACGATGTCCTGATCGCCGGCACCCTGATGGAAGGCAACAGCGCCAGAGAGGGCGGCGGAGCCGTCTTCGACGTCGTGAACACCGGCTGGGGCAGGCTGACGTTCAACGGCTCGCGGCTGCACGACAACGTCAGCGGCAAGTTCCAGAACTTTCCCGGCGTCTACTACGCACTCGACGGCACAGACACCGAGCCGACGATGATCAACTCGACCGCCGCCTGAAGTCCGCGCGAAGCTCGCACGCAGCCCACCGCCCTTTGATCGGCGGCTAGTTGCTGACGGCTGTTCCGTACTTGACGTGGACCGTCTTCGATGAACCGTTGACGGCGATCTCGAGGGTGTCGCCGTCGTTGATCTGGTACTTGGGGAAGAATTGCTGGTAGGCGTTGCCGGGGCGGAAATCGACCTCGGTCGCGGTGAACTTGGTCACGACGAACCCGATGCAGTCCAGCTCGTTGAGGCCGGGTCGGTAGCGCCCGGCCGAGAAATTCCCGGTGTTGTCGTTGAGGTAGAGGCTGGTGCCGTAGTCGAGTCCGGCGTTGCCCTTGATCACGACGGGGCAGAGCGGCTGATTCGACGGGCTACCGGCTGGGTTCGGCGCGGGCTCGGTGCCGAGGTTGTTGCCGTGGACGACAATCGACGGGTTCTGCGGAGTGCCGGTGACCGTCACTGATTGGATCGTGGCAGCGGCCGGGGTTGGGACTGAGGCTGGGGCTGTGGCGGGAGGGAGCTTCCCGTCGAGCAAGTCGATTAGGTCGAGTGGCCGTGGTTGCAGCGTCGTTCCGCCGAGAATTGTCTCGACATCCTGTGCCGAGACACCGTCCGCAGCCAGGTCGTGAAGGAAGAGTGCGAGCCCGTGCTGCGCCTCGTCCGTCGTGAGCTTCGGGTCGAAGTGTCCCGCTTTCATTGCCGCGGCAAGGTCCTTCGCGGCCGCGGCCTGGCTGGCCATCGCGGCCCGAAGCCGGGGTAGGAGCGCCACGCCGGCGTTCTGCTGAAGTAGGAGCGCTTTTGCGTCGCCGGCCTTGGCGGCGCCGCTCTCACGGCCGACCGTCGTGGCCAAGGCCTGCGCCAGGCCCTCGGTGTGCCCGAGGGCGGCCGTCCAGGCAAGAGCTGAAACCCGCAATCGTTCGCAGAAGATCCGGGCCCCGGCCGGGGCGTCATCGCACGAAGGAAGCTTTAACAACGTGCCGCGGTTCGAGACGCGTGCGATTCGCGCGTAGTCGGCGAGGGGCGGGTCGTCACCGTTGCTGCACTCCTACCGCTCGCAACGCCCACCGACCCAGCCGCAGCCGCGGCGAAGCATCACACCAAAGCGACGCGGGACACGCCGACCCACCGGGAACCCGTCGCCGCAGCTCTCATCTCGCCATCGTCCCGACCCAATGGCGCCAAGTCAAGGCGAACCGGGCGACCGCGCCCACCGAAATGCCAGTGTCCTTCTCCTTGCGGTCACGTCACCGCTTTGCATGGGCTTTGCACGAAGAATCACAATCACGGGTTGGTCCGGCGCTCCGATAAGCCCGCCGCCCGGCCTCAACTGGTTTAGGCTCGCACCAGGAGTTGCCTCGACCAAAACCAGACTGAGAGGTGCGGCATCATGGGAAGGTCCAACGTGCTGGTGACGAGGGTTGGAGCTGTAGGGCTTTTGGTTGGCTTGGTCTGGTGCGCTTTCGCGGCGGCAGGCGCGATGGCGAATCACGCAACCAGAATGGTCACGGCGCAGCCGAACCTGGTGGTGAACGGTGGTTTCGCGCTTCCGGTCTCGGCCTTCAGTAACGGCCTGGTTGGCTACCTTTCGCCGCAGGGCGACGCCGTCAACAAGCTGCCGGTGAAGAGGATTCCCGGGTGGGCGATCTTGGAAGGTTCAACGAACGGCGCGCCTAACCCAAACGCGGGCGGCATCGTCGTGTACCAGAAGGCCCGCCTCCAGGCGCCGAACGGCTCGGCCCAGTCGCTTCAGTTGTCCGACAACGGCCCGGGGGCCGTCTCACAAACGGTGAAGACAACGCCGGGAGCCAGCTACGTCTTGAGCTGGTACGGCGCGGGCTACCCGGATGGGAAGTCCGTGAAAACCATCAAGGTCTTGTGGAACGGTTCAACGGTCGCATCGCCTTCGTTCAAGGGCGCCACGGGCGCCA
This sequence comes from uncultured Actinomycetota bacterium, assembly GCA_963762215.1. Classification (GTDB taxonomy): domain Bacteria; phylum Actinomycetota; class Thermoleophilia; order Gaiellales; family Gaiellaceae; genus PALSA-600. The sequence goes on along the minus strand of CAVXKB010000007.1, from coordinate 305,755 downwards.
ACATGGGCTGGAAGGTACACCACGAAGTCGTGAAAGCTGTCAGCACAACCTCCACAGTTGAATTCGCTGATGGCACAAGCCCGACAGATCCGTACGGCCCCTTGATCGGAGCGGTCTCGCTCACAAAACAAACGGCTTAAAGCGCCTCGCCGTAGGTTCGAAGACGATCGAAAGGCGCATTAAAGGAACGCCTGCAGTTGCAGACCTTCCTCAGTGCGCCCGGCTGGAATCAGACAGCCCTGCAAATCGGCACTTTTACCCGCGAGGTGGGAGCATGATGCGAGCATGTTTCGATCTCAAGCCAAACCGATCGGAGGGTTTCGCACCGAAACGACTAGAAAACGGACCCGGCGCTTCTTGACTTTGATCCTGGGCGAAGCGAGAGTGCGGCCCAGGGGGATCGAGTCGGCGCCACTGCGAACCGCTAGCGGCCGACAAAACTGGACTACGACGGGATTGGGGGAAGTGTGAAGAAGATCTATCTGCTTGTCGTCGCGGCGTTTGCGGCCCTGCTCGCTATCGGGGGATCGACGGCGCTCGCGGGCAAGCCCGGCAGCCCGGATCCCTGCGCGACCGGATCTCTCGGCTCAGGCACCTATGACGGGTTCACCGTCACTGGAACCTGCAAGGTCGCTCACGGGGCGAACGTCACCATCAACGGCAATCTGACCATTGCGGATGGCGCCGTGTTCGGCGGGTTGTTCGACCCAGCCAACCTCGTGCACATCACCGGCAACGTCAAGGTCGGCAAAGGTGCGCTCTTCGGCCTGGGATACGGAACAACTGCCGTCATCGACGGAAACGTCAATGCGAATCAACCACTATCGCTATACCTCGGAAACATGACGATTCACGGCAACGTCGTCTCCAATGGAGGCGGAACAGCCGACCGGTTCTACAACTTCCCGATCAAGGACAACACGATCGACGGGAACTTGATCATGCACGGCTGGGCGGGCGGCTGGATTGGCGCTGTTCGGAACACTGTTGGCGGGAACATTGATTTCTCGAATAACTCGAGCGTCGTTCACGCAACGAACGATGCAACGTGCACGGGAACCTTTCCGAACGGATGCGACGCCACGCCGGGCGCAGACCCGGACTCAAGCGAGCCCGTCCAAAACACCATCTCCGGCAACTTGATCTGCCACAACAACTCCCCCGCTGCGCAGTTCGGAGACAGCGGCGCTGGCCCGAACATCGTCTCCGGTAACAAGATCGGAGAATGCGCAGGACTGTGACGGCGCAGTTCTCAACGACAATGTCGTTCGCGCAGGCGAATGAGGGTCGCTAGAACGAACTATCCCAGGGGGAGGCTCACTGCGGCGAGCCTCCCCCCGCCATTCGCTCCGCGCTCTCGGTGAGCACCTGGGGCACTGACCTCCAGAGGGGATAAGGGCTGATGACCGTGGGAGCACGACCACGGCAATTCCCGCCTATGCCTCTCACCTCGCACCGCGTGGTTGAGCCGAAACGGCTCCACCACACGGCTCCAAATGCGCCCGGCTGGAATCGAACCAGCGGCCTTTCGCTCCGGAGGCGAACGCTCTATCCCCTGAGCTACGGGCGCCGGAGGCCACTAGTCTAGCCGCGTGGAACTTACGGCACGGATCACCACCCTGAGGCTCGCCGAGACCTTCGTGATCGCGCGCGACGCGCAGGACGAGGCCGAGGTCGTTCAGGTCGAGGTCCGGCACGGCGAGGTCTCGGGGTTCGGGGAGGCGGCCCCGATTGCGCGGTACGAGCAGTCGGCTGCGACCGCGCTCGAGTGGCTGCAGGGCGTTCGACTCGGCGACGACCCGTGGGCACTCGACGAGATCGCCGACTCGCTGGCGCCTGGCGAGTATGCGGCGCGCGCAGCACTCGATGGGGCGCTCTACGACCTCCAGGGGAAGCTCGCCGGCGTGCCGGTGCACAAGCTGCTCGGGCTGCGGCGCGAGGGGCCGCCGACCTCGTGGACGGTGTGGCTGGGCGATCCGGACGACATGGCGCGACGGGCCGAGGCTGCCACGCGGAGAGGCTTCAGGCGGCTCAAGCTGAAGCTCGGGGGGCGCGACGGGTACGACCTCGCGCGCGTCCAGGCGGTTCACGCAGCGACCGAGCTCCCGCTGCAGGCCGACGTCAACGAGTACTGGAGCTTCGACGAAGCGATCGAGCTGCTCCCGCAGATGCGCCTCGAGTACTGCGAGCAGCCGCTCCCGGCCGGCGATCCCGACGGGCCTGAGCTCAAGCGCCGCTCCGCGACCCCGATCTACGTCGACGAGGACTGCGGGACGCTCGCAGACGTCGCGCTCTGCGCCGAGCGCGCCCACGGCATCAACGTCAAGCTTGCGAAATCCGGCGGGATCCGGGAGGCCGTGCGGATGGCCCACGCCGCTCGGGCATTCGGGCTCGGGCTGATGCTCGGGTGCATGGTCGAGTCCGGCCTCGGGATCGCCGCGGGCGCACACATCGCGAGCCTTTTCGACCACGTCGACCTCGACGGGAACCTCCTGCTCGCGCAGGATCCGTGGCCCGGCGTCGAGTTCACGGACGGTGTCCAGCTCCCTTCGAGCAAGGCAGGTCTCGGTGTCCAGCCAGCGTAGGCTCCTGATCCTCGCCGAGGGCTTCTCGGACGACGCCCACTACGGGAAGACGGCCCGCGGCGTGCTGCGCTACCGACCCGAGGAGGTCGTCGCGATCCTCGACTCCAAGCGGGCCGGGAAGACCCACGAGGGCGGGTTCCCGATCGTCGGCACCGTCTTCGGGGCGCTGGCGTACGAGCCGAACACGGCGCTCGTCGGCGTCGCGACCCAGGGCGGCCGCTTCCCGGCCGCGTGGCGGGACCTGCTGAAGGAGTGCATCACGAAGGGGCTCGACATCGAGAACGGCCTGCACGAGTTCATCACCGACGATCCCGAGCTGAGCGAGCTAGCCGCCCTCCACGGCGTCCAGCTTCGCGACCTGCGAAAGCCGCCGTCCGGCCTGAACGTCCCGACCGGTGAGAACCTCACTCATGACTCGAAGGTCGTCCTCACCGTCGGCTCGGACTGCGCGATCGGGAAGATGACCGTCGCGCTCGAGCTCGACGCCGAGACGCGTCGTCGTGGGATCAAGAGCGAGTTCGTCCCGACCGGCCAGACGGGAATCGCGATCGCGGGGTGGGGGATCTCCGTCGATGCCGTCGTTGCCGACTTCCTTGCCGGCTCCGCCGAGACGCTCGTGATCGAAGGCGCGCAACCGCGGCGGGGAGCTGCTGTGGGTCGAGGGCCAGGGATCGCTGCTCCATCCCGCCTACTCCGGCGTCACGCTCGGCCTCCTTCACGGCAGTGCCCCACACGCGCTCGTGCTCTGCCACCAGGTCGGGCAGGAGATCGTCGACGACGACGTCCGCTTCCCGATGCCCTCGCTTGCCTCGCTGGTCGAGCTGTACGAGCGCTCGTCGCTGATCGCGCGGCCCGCCAAGGTGGTCGCGATCGCGCTCAACACCCGAAACGTTGACGACGACGGCGCCCGCGCCGCGATCGCGGCCGCGGAGGTAGAGACGGGGCTCCCCGCAGACGACCCGGTACGCTTTGGCTCAGAGCGAATCGTCGCCGCTGTGCTCGACGGCGTCGGCCTATCCCCCTAAAAGAGACCCTGACGGGAATGAAAACACTGGTCGCTGCGGCGGTGGTCGTCTGCGCGGTACTTCTGCCGTGTGCAGCCGCATCGGGAAAGCTGATCGTCGGCATCAACGACGACGTCGGGTACGAGGCGTCGGTGCCGACCTTCTTCATGCCGACGATGCAGTCCGAGGGGCTGAAGATGAATGCGCTCACGATTCGCTGGGACGAGACCTCGGCGGCCGCGATCGACCCGACCCTCCAGAGCAACCTCACGACCGTCATCGGCGAGGCACAGGCCGCGGGTATCACGGTCGAGCTCGACCTCTACCCGCTCCATTCGCAGGTCTTCACCGGCGGCACGCGCTGCACGCCGTCGAAGAACCCGGTCGCCTGCGGCAACTCACAGCGAATCGTGCAGTTCGCCGACTGGGTCACGACCATCGCCGAGACCTTCCCGACGGTGCATCAGTTCATCGTCATGAACGAATGCAACCAGCCGCTCTTCCTGAATCCGCAGTGGAACTCGGCCGGCGTGAACCAATCCGCCGCGATCTGCGGCCGGGCGCTTGCGGGCGCCTACGACGCGCTCAAGGTCGTGAGCAAGTCGAACTTCGTCTGGGGCGTCGGCCTCTCGCCGCGCGGGAACGACTCGCCGAACGCTCCGAGCAACTCCTCGACCTCGCCGGTGCGCTTCCTGCAGGCGATGGGGACATGGTTCAAGGCCTTCGCCACCGCTACGCACCGGACCGTCCCGCTGATGGACGGGCTCGACTTCCATCCCTACCCGGTGCCGCAGTCGCTGCCGTTCGCGAAGGGCTATGCGAGCCCGCGCGACGCGAGCGTCTCGAACCTGCCGCGGATCTACCAGGCCTTCTACGACGGCTTCAACGGCTCGCCGCAGCGCACGATTGGCCAACAGAAGGGCGGGGGGCTGCCGCTCAGCCTGAACGAGATGGGGATCCAGACGAACGCGGTCGGCAAGCTCGGATACCAGGGGATCGAGGTGAGCGCGAACGCCGCCGGCGGGATGGTCGGCGCGACGGCCAGCGAGGCCTACCAGGCGAGCTACTACGGGCAGATGCTGAAGCTACTCGCCTGCGACCCGAACGTGCGCGTGCTGAACATCTTCCATCTGGTCGACGAGCCGGGCCTCGCAGGCTGGCAGAGCGGGCTTTACTGGTTCGCCGTGCCGATGCCCCTGGCCAAGCAGTCGGCGGCAGTCGTCAGCAGCTGGTCCGCGACGACCGGCGGCAACTGCCAGGGCAAGCCAGTTCCGTGGAAACCGGCACCCGCACCGGGAGTCGCGAAATAGGGACTTGACAGATCGAACATGTGTTCGCTATGGTAACGAACACATGTTCGCCAAGTCGATCATTCTGAAGACGCTCGCACTCGCCGCAATCGCGTTGCTGGTGTGGAGCGTCGCCGCAAAGCCCTCGGGAGCGCACGGGCCGCGGGTGACCTACCGGGTCAAGGCCTACGACACGCTCTGGACGATCGCCAACGCGCACTACGGCGGGGACGTCCGGAACGCGATCTGGCAGATCCAGCAGGCCAATCACCTGAACGGCACGACGATCTCGCCGGGCGAGCGGCTCCTGCTGCCGTAGCGGCCGTCCAAGACCCCGCCGTTACCATCGGCGCGTGGACCTCGACGTCACCTTCCTCGGCACCTCGGCCAGCGCACCGACCGCCCGGCGAGGAACCGCATCCCTGCTCATTCGGCGTGGCGGCGACCGGATGCTCTTCGACTGCGGCGAGGGAACCCAGCGCCAGCTCCTGCGCTCGTCGATCGGTCTCGTCGACCTCGAGGACATCTTCGTCACACATTTCCACGCCGACCACTATCTCGGCCTGCCAGGGATGCTCAAGACGTTCTCGCTGCGCATGCGCGACGTGCCGCTCATCGTCTACGGGCCACCCGGGCTTCGCGACCTGTACGCCGCACTCGGGAAGGTGGTCGGGAAGCTCACGTATCCCGTCGAGCTCGTCGAGCTTCGAGCCGGCGACGTCCTGACGCGCGACGGCTACGACATCTGTGCGTTCCCCGTTGACCATCGCGTGCCCGCGCTCGGATACGCGCTGGTCGAAAGCGAGCGGCCCGGCCGCTTCGACAACGCTGTCGCCGACACGCTCGGCGTCCCGTTCGGGCCCGAGCGAGGCGCCCTGCAGCGGGGGGAGCCGGTCACACTCGCCGACGGGCGAACGGTGCAACCCGACGAGCTCGTGGGGCCGGCGCGCCCAGGTCGGACCGTCGTGTACACCGGCGATACCACTCCGGCGGATGCAGTCGGCGTGCTCTTCTCCGGCGCCGACGTGCTCGTCCACGAGGCGACCTTCCTCAACGAGGACCGCGACCGCGCGCGGGAGACCGGGCACTCCACGGCCCTTCAGGCCGCGGAGATCGCACGTGATGCCGGCGTCTCGCTGCTCGCACTGACTCACATCTCGCCGCGCTACTTCGCAGCCGACCTGCTCGGCGAGGCGCGCGAGGTGTTCCCGTCGACGATCCTGCCGCGAGACTTCGACGTCATCGAGGTGCCGTTTCGCGAGCGCGGCGAACCCACGCTCGTCAAGGCCGGCGCCCGGCCCGAGCGCCACGAGCAGGAAGCGCCCGCGAGTTGAGCGGTCCGGCGCCCGGGTTCGACCTCCGTGCCGCGCGGTACGAGGAGCTCCGGCCCGTCGACGACAACTGGTGGGAGGTCTTCGTCGAGCTCGTCCGGCTAGGCGAGCTGCACGCCGTGCGCGTGCTCGAGGTCGGGTGCGGCACCGGCCGGCTCTCGGCCGCGCTCGAGGCTCGCGAGCTCGCCCGCGTGTGGGCGGTCGATGCGTCGGAAGCGATGGTGGCACGGGCCAAGGAGAACGACGTCAACGCGAAGGTCGCGCTCGCGGAGGCGCTGCCCTTCAAGGCGGGTTGGTTCGACGCGGTCGTGATGCGGATGGTCATCCACCTGATCGACAGGCCGCGAGCCTTCGCGCAAGCGGCTCGCGTCCTCGCACCAGGCGGCCGGCTGGCCATCGCCACCGAGGACCCCGCCACCTTCGACGAGGTCTGGTTCGCGCGGTTCTTCCCGTCCGTGCCCGCGATCGAGCGAGAGCGCTTCCCGAGCTCGCAGGCCCTCGAGCAAGAGCTCGCGGCCGCGGGATTCCGCCGTCTGCGCGTCGAGCGAGCTTCGCCAACACCGAGAGACCACACGCGCCCACGCACTCGACATCATCCGGTCGCGCGCGTTCTCCACCTTCGACCTCCTCAGCCCCGAGGAGTACGACGCCGGCCTGGCCCAGGCCGAAGCCGAGCTTCCCGATCGCTTCGAGTACCACTTCGACTGGCTGCTCGCAGTCGGCCTGCGTTGAGGCTCTGCGGCTACAAGCGCGAGTGGATCGTGCTCGGCCTGATCCTGCTCGGGACGATGCCGCTCGTCAGCGTGGTCGGCGCACAGGATTCGAGCCGGATCGCGCTGACCGACTCGATCGTCAAGCGCGGCGAGGTCAACATCGACCCGTACTGGAAGCTGACGATCGACCGGGCCTTCAAGAGCGGCCACTGGTACTCGGACAAGGCTCCCGGCGTCTCGCTGCTCCTGGTTCCAGCAGTCGAGACGTCACGCGCAGTCGACGCGCTCGCGAAGCCGAGCGACCGGGCGCAACCGATCTGGCTGCGCAAATGGACGCTCTGGGGCCTGCGTCTCTGGGGCGGCGGGGTCGCCTTTCTCGTTCTCGCGTTCTTGCTCGGCCGGGTCGCGGAGGGGCTCGTCGAGGGGACCGGGGCGGTCACGGCAGCCGTGTTCGGCGTCGGGACGATGGCCGGGTCGCTCGGGCCGACCGTGTTCGGCCACGTGCCCGATGCCCTGGCGCTCTTCGCCGCCTACGTCGTCGCGACCCGGGCAACGCGGCCGCGAGACTGGATCTGGGTCGGCCTGCTCGCGGGGATCGGGGTGCTCTTCGAGTATCCGGCGGCGCCTCGCCGGCCTCATCCTCGTGATCTACGCCGCGCTCCGGGGAGGGCGTGGGGCGGCGCTCGCGGCCGTCGTGGGCGCGATCCCGGCCGTGATCGTGCTCGGCGGCTACAACTGGCTCGCTTTCGGGGCTCCCTGGCGGCTCTCGTACCACTACACCGACAACATGTTCACGCCGCAGCAGCAGCAAGACCTGTTCGGCGTCGGGATCCCGACGCCCCACGGGATCTGGACGCTGCTGATCGACGGCCACGGGCTGCTGCTCGTCTCACCGGTGCTCGCGATCGCAGTCGCAGGCCTGGTGCGCTTCTGGCACCGGCAGCGCCTCGAAGCCGCCGTCGCCGCCGCGATCGCGGCGCTCTTCCTGCTCTACACGGCCGGTTACTTCCTGCCCAACGGCGGGCTGTCGCCCGGGCCGCGGTTCGCGACGGCGGCGCTTCCCTTCCTGCTGCTCGGGCTGCCGTTCGCGTTCGTCCGCTGGCGCTATGCCACGTGGGCTCTGGCTGCGGTCTCGGTCGGGCTCGCCCTGTTCGACGAGCTGACCTGGTCGGTCGCGAACAAGCTCGACTTCCTGGCGTGGCCGGAGACGGTCTGGTCGCTGCTCGGCACCTCCCGCCGCGAGGGCAGCCTGATCCTGCTGACCACGGGTGCCGCGGCTGCGATCGTCGCCGGGGCCGGAGTGATCGGGAAGCGGTTTCGGGAGCGTCCTATCGGGGTGCTACAGTCGTCTGCGCCTGAACCGCTCTAGTTCGTAGACACCTTTAAACCGCCTCAGAGAGGGCGGAAAGGAGTTCGATGAATCGCCCTGCCGTGGCACCGGATGGCCGCGTCCTGCTGGACGGAGAAGCCATCGAGCGGACGCTCTCGCGAATCGCGCACGAGATCATCGAGCGCAACGACGACCTCGACATGGTCGCTCTCGTCGGCATTCACACGCGAGGTGTCCCGCTCTCCCAGCGCCTCCGCCGCTTGATCGCCGAGCGCGGGGGCAGCGAGCTCGACCTCGGTCAGCTCGACATCACCTTTCACCGCGACGACGTCCACGTCCGCGAGGGCCGCTCGCCGCGCCGCCCGCAGCCGATCGTGCACGACACGAAGCTCGACTTCGAGCTCGAGGGCCGCACCGTGATCCTCGTCGACGACGTGCTCTACACGGGGCGCACCGTGCGCGCCGCGATCGACGCGCTACTCGAGTACGGCCGTCCGGCGCGCGTCCAGCTGGCAGTGCTCGCCGATCGCGGGCACCGCGAGCTGCCGATCCGGCCCGACTACGTAGGCAAGAACCTGCCGACGGCACGCGATGAGCGTGTCCAGGTGCAGCTGGTCGAGATCGACGAGGTCGACCGCGTCGTCCTCGTCTGAGAGGAATCGGAGGAGGGGATCATGACGCGAGCGTTCGATTGCACGTGGTTCCGGGCGAGCTGATGCCGCCGCGCGATCCGGGGCGGCGCCACCTGATCTCGGTCGCGGATCTCGACCGCGACGACGTCGAGCGGCTGCTCGCGACCGCGCATTCCTTCGCGCTCTCGCAGGAGCGCGACAACAAGAAGCTGCCGACGCTGCGCGGCCGGCTCGTCGTGAACATGTTCTTCGAGTCCTCGACGCGCACATCGTCGTCGTTCGAGCTCGCCGCCAAGCGGCTCTCCGCCGACACGCTCTCGATGAAGGCGAGCGGCTCGTCGGTGGACAAGGGCGAGTCGCTCAAGGACACCGCGCTCACGCTCTCGGCGTACGACCCGGACGTGATCGTGATCCGCCACCCGCAGATCGGTGCGCCGCAGCTCGTCGCCGCGGTCACCGAGGCGCACGTGGTGAATGCCGGCGACGGCAAGCACCAGCATCCGACCCAGGCGCTGCTCGACCTGTACGCGATGCAGGACTCGCTCGGCCGCCTCGAGGGAGTCCAGGTCGCGATCGTCGGAGACGTGCTCCATTCGCGCGTCGCCCGCTCGCTGATCCAGGCGCTCCGCCTCGTCGGGGCGAGCGTCATCCTCGTCGGGCCGCCGCCGCTCCTACCCCGCGAGCTCGCCGAGGTGTCGTACGACATCGACGCGATCAAGGACGCGGACGTCGTCTATGTGCTGCGTATGCAGCGTGAGCGCATGGAGCCGGGCGCGAACTACGTTCCCTCGCTCCGCGAGTACAGCGCGCGCTGGTGCGTCACGCCGGAGCGGCTGCGCCCCGGCCAGAAGGTGATGCACCCCGGGCCGATGAACCGCGGCGTCGAGATCGACCCGCGCGTCGCCGACTCGCAGTCGGCGCTCGTCGTCGACCAGGTTCGCGCAGGCCTCGTCGTGCGGATGGCCGTTCTCTACGACCTGCTCACCAAGGGCCCGGTCGCGGTCGAGACCGCCGTGGGGATCGCATGAGCACCGTCCTGGTGGGAGGTCACGGCTCCGACGACCTCGTCGTTCGGGGCGCTCGCGTCCTCGATCCGACCGAAGGCGTCGACCAGATCGTCGACGTCCGGATCGACGGCGGCACGATCTCGGCGATCGGGGCCGGCCTCGACGTCAACGGCCACCGCGTCGTCGACGGCACCGGGCTCGTTCTCGCTCCGGCGTTCATCGATCCGCACGTCCACCTCCGCACCCCTGGCCGCGAGGACGAGGAGACGATCGCCTCCGGCACGGCCGCAGCGGCCGCGGGCGGCTACTGCGCGATCCTCGCGATGCCGAACACGGACCCCGTCGTCGACACGCCGGAGGTGCTTCGCGGCCTGCGGGCGCGCGCCGAGCACGAGGCTGCGATCCCGGTCGGCTTCATGGGCTCGATCACGATGGGGCTCGAAGGCACGCAGCTCACCGAGATGGGCGAGCTGGCCGAGGCCGGCGCTGCCGCCTTCACCGACGACGGCAAGCCGGTCGCGACCGCGGGCGTGATGCGACGCGCGCTCGAGTACAACGAGATCACCGGCCGCCGTCTGGCCCTCCATTGCGAGGAGCCGAGCCTGACCCGCGGCGGCCACATGCACATGGGCGCCGTCTCGGCGGAGCTCGGGCTCGGCGGCTGGCCGTCGCTCGGCGAGAGCCTCGGCGTCTCCCGCGAGCTCTCGCTCGCCCGCGACACCGGGCAGCCGCTGCACCTGATGCACCTGTCGGCCCGCGAGTCGGTCGAGATGCTCCGGGGCGCCCGCGACGCCGGCGTCGAGGCGAGCGGCGAGGTCACGCCGCATCACCTCTGCCTGACCGACGAGGCCGTCCGCAGCCTCGACCCGAACCTGAAGATGAACCCGCCCCTTCGCACCGCGGTCGACCGCGACGTGCTGATCGAGGCGCTGCTCGACGGCACGATCGAGGCTGTCGCAACCGACCACGCGCCGCACTCCCGCGAGGAGAAGGACGTCCCGTTCGAGGCCGCGCCGTTCGGCGTGATCGGCCTCGAGACGGCATTCGCCTCCCTCTACACGACGCTCGTCGAGCCGGGGCTCGTCCCGCTCGAGATCCTGCTCGAGCGGATGTCCGCCGGCCCGGCGCGCATCTTCGGCCTCGACCGGCCCCGGATCGCCGTCGGCGCGCCGGCGAACCTGGTCCTGCTCAGCCCGGACGCGACCTGGAAGGTGCGGGAGGATCGCTTCAAGTCGAAGTCCGCGAACTCCTGGCTGCTCGGGCAGCGGCTCAAGAGCAAGATCGTCCTGACGGTCGCCGCCGGCCGGATCGCGTACGAGGCATGAGCGTAGGCTTGCCGGAGCTCAAGGCGCAGGTACCGGCTCTGCGGTACCGGAGCAGAAAATCATAGGGCGACCGAAGGTTGCCCTATGACCGGATTCCTGGTTCTCGAGGACGGCGAGGTCTTCCCCGGTGAGAGCGTCGGCGCGCACGGCGTTGCGCTCGGTGAGGCCGTGTTCACGACGGGGATGACCGGCTACCAGGAGGTCGTCACCGATCCGAGCTTCTCGGGGCAGATCGTCTGCTTCACGGCTCCGATGGTCGGGAACTACGGGGTCGCGGAGCACCGGGCCGAGTCCAGCGCGCCGCACGCACGCGGTGTCGTCATGCGGGAGGCGCGCGGCCCCGAGTGGACGGATTGGCTCACCCAGCACGACGTCCCGGCTCTGAGCGGCGTCGACACGCGCTCGCTGACCCTGCACCTGCGGGAGCACGGCGCCCTTCGCGCCGCGCTGGCCGCCGACGGGCGCGGGGTGGACGAGACGCTCGAGCTGGTTCGCAACCAGCCTTCGATGTCCGGGCAGGCGCTTGCCGGTCGTGTCTCGACCGAGGCGCCGTACGTGTTCTCCGAGGGCGACGTCTGCGTCGCGGTCGTCGACTACGGGACCAAGCGCTCGATCCTGCGACAACTCGCCGCAGCCGGCGCCGCGGTCACCGTCTTCCCGCACGACGTCGACGCTGAGACGCTCGTCGCCTTCGACGGCGTCGTGCTCTCGAACGGCCCGGGCGATCCCGAGCCGCTCGTCGCCGAGACCGCCACGGTCGGGGACCTGCTCGGCCGCGTCCCCGTGCTCGGCATCTGCCTCGGCCATCAACTGCTCGCGCTCGCCACGGGCCTGCGCACGTACAAGCTGCCCTTCGGCCATCGTGGCGCCAATCACCCCGTGCTCGACCGGGACGACGGGCCGGGTGCTCGTCACGAGCCAGAACCACGGGTTCGCCGTCGCCCCGGGCGACGGCCGCGCAACGTCACACGAGTCGCTCTACGACGGCACGACCGAAGGGCTCGCGTATCCGGAGCTACGCGCCCGCTCGGTTCAGTTCCACCCCGAGGCGGGTCCCGGCCCGCACGACGCGAGGCCGCTCTTCGGCGAGTGGGTCGAGGAGGTCCGTCGCTTGCCGCGGCGTAACGACATCTCACTCGATCTGCCTGATCGGCTCGGGCCCGATCGTGATCGGCCAGGCGTGCGAGTTCGACTACGCGGGCTGCCAGGCGCTGAAGGTGCTGCGCGAGGAGGGCTACCGCACGATCGTCGTCAACTCGAACCCGGCCACGATCATGACCGACCCCGGCTTTGCCGACGCCACCTATCTCGAGCCCCTCGATCTCGAAGGCGTCGCCGCAGTTCTCCGCCGCGAGCGGCCCGACGCGCTGCTGCCGACGATGGGCGGCCAGACCGCTCTCAACCTCGCGTTGGAGCTCCACGAGGCCGGCATTCTGGCCGAGCTCGGCATCGAGTTGATCGGCGCCGGCGTCGATGCGATCGCCCGCGCCGAGGATCGCCAGCTCTTCAAGGACGCGGTCGAGTCCTGCGGCCTCGAGATGGCGAAGTCGACGATCGTCACCGATGTCGCGCAGGCCGAGGGCCTTCCGACCCCCGCCGTCGTCCGGCCCGCCTTCACCCTCGGCGGCCACGGCGGCGGCTTCGCGGCCACCCCCGACGAGCTCCGCCGCCAGGTCGCGCGCGGCCTTGCGGAATCGCCGATCACCCAGGTGCTCGTCGAGGAGTCGCTCCGCGGCTGGGACGAGTTCGAGCTCGAGGTCGTCCGCGACCGCGCCGACAACGTCGTGATCGTCTGCTCGATCGAGAACCTCGACCCGATGGGCGTCCACACCGGCGACTCGGTCACGGTCGCCCCGCAGATGACCCTTGCCGACGAGGCCTACCAGGAGCTCCGCGACGCGGCGATCGCGGTCATCCGCGCCGTCGGCGTCGACACCGGCGGCTCGAACATCCAGTTCGCGCGTGACCGCAACAGCGGGGATCTGCGCGTGATCGAGATGAACCCGCGTGTGTCGCGCTCCTCGGCGCTCGCCTCGAAGGCGACCGGCTACCCGATCGCCAAGGTCGCGGCCCGGCTCGCGGTCGGCTACACGCTCGACGAGATCCCGAACGACCTCACCGGCACGACCCCCGCGAGCTTCGAGCCGACGCTCGACTACGTCGTCGTCAAGATGCCGCGCTTCGCGTTCGAGAAGTTCCCCGGTGCCGACCGCACGCTCGGGACGCAGATGAAGTCGGTCGGCGAGTCGATGGGCATCGGCCGCACGTTCGCCGAGGCCTTCGCGCAAGGCCCGGCGCGGCCTCGAGATCGACCCCGAGTGGCGGCCGCACGGCCTGCACCCCTGGTTCGCCCGTGAGCTCGAGCGCGAAGTCCCCGCCGGGGCGCCCGCGTTCCGCCGCGTCGACTCGTGCGCCGGAGAGGTCGAGGCGGCCTCGAACTACTTCTACTCGACCCGCGGCGAGCGCGACGAGCTCCCGCCCGAGCCGGGCCGCTCGGTCGTGATCCTCGGCAGCGGCCCGAACCGGATCGGCCAGGGGATCGAGTTCGACTACTGCTGCGTCCACGCAGCCGAGAGCTTCCGCGCGCAGGGCTACGAGGCCGTGATGGTCAACTGCAACCCCGAGACCGTCTCGACCGACTACGACACCTCCGACCGGCTGTACTTCGAGCCGCTCGACGAGGAGGCGGTGCTCGCGGTCCTCGAGCGCGAGCAGCCGGTCGGCGTCTGCATCCAGTTCGGCGGCCAGACGCCGCTGAAGCTCGCGCGGGCGATCGAGCGGGCCGGCTTCAGGATCCTCGGCACGCCGTTCGACGCCGTCGACCTCGCCGAGGACCGCGAGCGGTTCGGCCGCCTCGCCGAGAGCCTCGGCGTGCGCTGCCCGGAGTGGGGGATGGCCGAGACGGCAGAGCAGGCGATCGAGATCGCCGGTCGCGTCGGCTATCCGGTGCTCGTGCGCCCCTCGTACGTGCTCGGCGGGCGAGCGATGCGGGTCTGTTACGGCGAGGCGGACGTCGAGGCGGCGATGGCGGCAGTCGACGGGGTCGTCCTCGTCGACCGCTTCCTCGAGAGCGCGATCGAGCTCGACGTCGACGCCCTCTGCGACGGCACCGACACGTACGTCGCCGCGGTGATGGAGCACGTCGAGGAGGCCGGGCATCCATTCCGGCGACTCATCCTGCGTGCTGCCGGCGCCGTCCGACTCGCCCGAGATCCGCGAGCTGATCCGCGTGCTCGGGCCCGCGCTCGGCGTCGTCGGGCTGCTGAACGTCCAGCTCGCGATCTCCGGTGGAGACGTCTACGTGCTCGAGGTGAACCCACGCGCGTCACGCACCGTTCCGTATGCCTCCAAGGCGACCGGGATCAACCTCGTCGATGCCGCCTGCCGGCTCGCGGCGGGAGCGAGGCTCGCCGATCTCGAGCTCCCGCCCGAGGGCGAGGCCTGCGCCGGCCACCACGTCAAGGCCGCCGTCCTTCCGTTCGTCCGGTTCGCCGGCGCCGACCCGGTGCTCGGGCCCGAGATGCGCTCGACCGGAGAGGTGATGGCGAGCGGCGCCGACTTCGCGACCGCCTTCGCGCGGGCGGAGCGCGCCGCCGGCCGCAAGCTTCCGACGGGCGGCCGCGCCTTCCTCAGCGTCCGTGACGCCGACAAGGTCGGCGGTCGTCGCGGTGGCGCGTGCGCTCGCCGCGCACGGGTTCCAGCTCGTCGCGACCGCCGGGACCGCCGCTGCGCTCGAGCTCGCGGAGATCGCGGTCGAGCGGGTCGACAAGGGCAAGGCGGTTGTCGACCTGGTCCGCAGCCGCGGCGTCGACCTCGTCGTGAACACGCCGCAAGGGCGGAACGCACGGCGCGACGGTTACGCGATCCGCGAGGCGGCCGTCGTCGCGCGCGTCCCGTGCATCACGACGCTCGCCGTCGCCCGCGCCGCGGTCGAGGCGATCGCGAACGGCCGGGCCGAAGAGCCCGTCTCGCTTCAGGAGAGGCAGGCCGCCCTGCCGGGCCGTGAGGTGCTGCGTGCAGCGTCGTGAGCGGCTCGCGGTGGTCGGCGTCGAGGCGATCGGCCCCTACACGCTCGTTCGCGTCGAGCGCGGCACGATCGATCCCGGGAGCCCCGGCCAGTTCTTCATGCTCGAGGCGCCCGGCCGGGTCCTGCCGCGCCCGTTCTCGCTCTGCCTCGCCCCGCGCGGCGAGCTCGGCTTTCTCGTCGATCCGATCGGCCCCGGAACGGAGGCGATCGCCGAGCTCGAGGCCGGCGACGAGATCGCCGTCTTCGGGCCGCTGGGAAACGGCTTCCGGCTCGACGTCCCGAAGCCGGTTCTCGTCGGCGGCGGGATCGGGATCGCGCCGTTTCCCTACCTGAGCGAGGCGCTCGAGAGCCCACCGGCGATTCTCGGCTTCCGGAGCGCGCACCACGCAGAGGCGGCGGTTCTCGTTCCGAACGCCGAGGTGGTGATCGACCCGGTGCTCGTCACCGACGCGATGCCGACTCGACCGCGACATTCTCGCCTGCGGCCCCGAGCCGATGCTCGAGGCGATCCGCGCGCTCAGCCCGCAGGCGCAGCTCGCGTGGGAGGCGCCGATGGCCTGCGGCTACGGCGCCTGCTACGGCTGTGTCGTCGAGATCGACGGCGCGCTGAAGCGCCTCTGCGTCGAAGGGCCGGTGCTGTGCAGCTCCTGAACGCGAGCGGCTGCCTCGACGCGCTGACCGCGCCCGACGTGGCGCGCACGCTCGATGCGTTCGTGACGAAGACCGTCACGCCCGAGCCGCGCGGCGGCAACCCGCCCGTGCGGATCGCCGAGACCGAGTCGGGGATGCTGAACGCGATCGGCCTTGCGAACCCCGGCCGGGAGCGGTTTCTCGCCGAGAGCCTTCCCGCGCTCCGCGAGCTCGGCATCCCGCTCTGGGTGTCGGTCGGCGGCTTCTCGGCGGCCGAGTACGCCGAGACGTGCGCCGCGCTCGCTGACGTCACGATCGAGCTGAACCTCTCGTGCCCGAACGTCGACGAGGCGCCGGAGTCGGCCGCCGAGATCGTCGCCGCCTGCCGCGCCGCCACGTCCTTGCCCCTCTACGCGAAGCTCTCACCGGCCTCGTGGGACATCGCCGAGGTGGCCCGCGCCGTCGAAGCAGCCGGCGCCGACGGGCTCTCCCTCGTCAACACGATCCGTGGCCTCGCTCTCGACGAACAGCTTCGGCCGCGACTCGCCCGGGGCACCGGCGGCTACTCCGGGCCGGCGCTGAAGCCGATCGCGCTCGCCGCCGTCTACGCCTGCCGGCGGGTGACGCAGCTCCCGATCGTCGGGATGGGAGGTGTCCAGACCGGGCGAGACGCGCTGGAGCTGATCGCCTGCGGTGCGACCCATGTTGCGCTCGGAACGGTGCTCTTCGCCGACCCCAACGCGCCGAAACGGGTGCGCGACGAGCTGTCGGTTGAGACCTCAAACGCCGGATTTGACAACACCGCGGAGGCCTTTTCCGCCGCTCAGGAAGCTGTTTCCATTCCCGGCAACTAGGGCTTTCGATGGGCGCTTGCACGCAGGCGCGAGGGTGTTAGTATGCCCCCCTCATGGTGCCGCCCGCCTCGCAGGTTCAAGCTCCAGTCAGGTCGCTCGACCAGCGAATGGAGGCCCTCAAGAGGGCCAACGACATCCGGGTCAAGCGGGCGCAGCTGAAGAAAGACCTCAAGTCCGGCGCGGTCTCGATCCAGCAGATCCTGGCCGCCCCTCCGGAGTTCGTCTCGACGGCGAAGGTGTTCGACATGCTGATGGCCGTGCCGAAGTTCGGCCGCGTGAAGGCCCTGCGGATGCTCAACCAGTGCCGCATCAGCCAGTCGAAGACGGTGGGCGGCCTTTCCGACCGCCAGCGCCAAGAGCTGGTTGACCTCTTCAACCGTTAGAGGGCCGGTCTTCGTCCTGACCGGGCCGTCTGGCGCCGGGAAGGGAACGATGGTCGAGGCCCTGCTGGCGCGCGTCCCGCGGCTTCGGCTCGCCGTCTCGGCCACCACTCGAGCCCGGCGTCCGTCCGAGCAGGACGGCGTGCACTACTGGTTCATCACCGACGATGAGTTCGACCGTCTCCTCAGCGAGGGGGACTTCCTCGAGTACCACGTCTTCCCGTGGGGCCAACGGTCGGGAACGCTTCTGTCGGAGCTCGACCGGATCGCGGCGGCAGGCGACGTGCCTCTCCTCGAGCTGGAGCTGAACGGCTCGCTTGCGGTGAAGGAGAAGCTCCCCGGCGCCCTGACGATCTTCGTCGACGCGCCGCTCGAGGAGCTCGAGCGCCGTCTCCGCGAGCGGGCGACCGAGAGCGCCGGCGAGATCGAGGACCGGATCGTGCTCGCCGCCGATCAGCGCGCGCTCGCCGGCGAGTTCGACTTCGTCGTCGAGAACGACGACCGCGAGCGTGCCGCCGACGAGTGCGTCGACATCGTCGAACGCGAGCTCGCGGCCTGCCGGTAGGATGGTCGGCTCATGATCCATCCCAGAATCGATCAGCTGCTCGACCAGGTGGACTCGCGCTACGCACTGGTCATCGTCGCAGCCAAGCGCGCACGGCAGATCAACAACTACCACCATCAGCTCGGCGAGGGCACGTTCGACGAGTTCCCGCCGCCGCTCATCCGTTCGCGCTCGAAGAACTATCTGACCATGTCCCTCGAGGAAATCGCCGAGGGCAAGATCAGCTACGACTACAAGCGCTAGTACCGCAGGGTGGAAACCTCCGGTTTCCCCCCACGAGCCCCCCTTCCGACATCTTTCGGCCGTGGCGGGTGAGCTGGGGTGGTCTTCCGGCCGCTCGCACTTCTAGTCGGCCGCGGAGAATGTGGTGTCTGATGTTGACCTGCTCGGCCGTATCGCTCACGTAGGCACCGGCTGAGCCGGTGCCTACGACCAGAGCTGGCTTCGGCAGAATGTTCCCGTGAGCAGGATCCTTCTCGGGGTGAGTGGCGGGATTGCCGCCTACAAGGCGTGCGAGTTGACGCGCCTGCTCGTGAAGGCGGGCCACGACGTGGTGCCGCTCGTGACGCCTGGCGCGGAGCGATTCGTGCGGGCCGAGACATTTCAGGCGCTCGCGCGCCGGCCGGCCAACGAGGATCTCTATCTCCACCTGACCCGTGGTGACCTGCTCGTCGTCGCCCCGTGCACGGCGAACACGCTCGCGAAGCTCGCCCAGGGGATCTCCGACAACCTGCTGACCGAGGCTGCGCTCGCTCATCGCGGGCCGGTGCTCGTCGCGCCGGCGATGAACCCGCGGATGTGGTCGCACCCCGCGACCCGCGCCAATGCCGAGACGCTGGTTGCGCGCGGCGTCGAGCTCGTCGGTCCGGACGAGGGAGAGACCGCGGAGGGCGAGTGGGGCGTAGGCCGGATGGCCGAGCCCGTGGAGATCGCCCGCCGCGCCGAGCAGCTGCTCGCGCCCGGAAGCCTCGCAGGCCGGCGCGTGCTCGTCACCGCCGGCGGAACCCGCGAGCCACTCGACGCGGTGCGCTTCCTCGGCAACCGCTCGTCGGGCCGGATGGGCGTCGCCCTGGCCGAGGAGGCGCGCCGGCGCGGCGCCGACGTCGTGCTGCTCGCAGCGAACCTCGCCGTTCCGGCGCCGCACGGGGTCGAGACGATCCCGACGCCCACCGCCGAGTCGATGCTCGACGCCGCCCTGGCGCTCGCCGACGTCGACATCGCGCTGCTCGCGGCGGCCGTCGCCGACTACCGGCCGTCCGAGGCGATCGAGTCCAAGCGCACGAAGAGCGACGAGACCTGGACGGTCGAGCTCGAGCCGACCGTCGACATCGCCCGCCGCCTCGGCGAGGAGAAGCGCCCCGACCAGCTGCTCGTCACCTTCGGCGCCGACCTCGGCGACGCGGGTCTCGAGCGCAAGCGCGCGATGCTCGAGACGAAGAAGCGCCGACCTCGTCGTCTTCAACGACGTCTCGCGCTCCGACATCGCCTTCGACGCCGCCGACAACGAGGTCGTCCTCGTCACCCGTGCCGGCGAGCGCACCGTCCCGAAAGCCGCGAAGGCCGCGATTGCCTCGGCGATCCTCGACGAGGTCGAGGCTCTACTCGACGCGCGGGCCATCCTTGTTCCCAAGGAATGACCGAGGCGTACGACCTCTTCCAGGAAGGCCGCGAGCGGCTCCGGAAGGGCATGGCCGCCCAGGCCACGGTGCCGCTCGAGAAGGCCAAGCGCCTCGAGCCCGACAAGGCGTCGATCCGCGAGGCGCTCGGCATCGCCTACTTCCGGCTGCGGCGCTGGGACGAGGCGGAGGCCGAGTTCCGCGCCGTGCTCGACCTCTCGCCGACCGATGACTACGCCCACTACGCGCTCGGCCGCACGCTCGAGAAGCAGGGCCGCGAGGCCGAGGCGAACGGGCACTTCAAGCTGGCGAGCTCGATGAACCCCGAGAACGAGAGCTACGCGAGCCGTATCCGCGAGCTCGAATGAGGGCTGTCGTCCAGCGCGTCTCGAGGGCGAGCGTCTCGCCCGGGGGCGCGATCGGGGCCGGCCTCGTCGTGCTCCTCGGCGTAGCGCAGGTAGACGCGGCCTCCGATGCCGACCGTCTCGCCGGCAAGGTCGCTCGCCTCCGGATCTTCGAGGACGAGAGCGGCAGGTTCGACCGGTCGCTCCTCGACACGGGCGGCGAGGCGCTCGTCGTCTCGCAGTTCACGCTGATCGCCGACACGCAAAAAGGCAATCGCCCGAGCTTCGCCGACGCCGCGCGTCCCGAGCACGCCGAGCCCCTCTACGAACGATTCTGCTCTGCTCTCCGCGACCTCGGCGTGACCGTCTCGACCGGCGTGTTCGGAGCCCGTATGGCGCTCGAGCTCCTGAACGACGGCCCGGTCACGATCGTTCTCGGCTGACCGGCGCGATTTTCGGTCGCGAAGCAGGGCTTTGCTACCCTTGGCGAACCACATTTCGGGCAAGTCGAAATGGGCGCGTGGCGCCCATTTTTTGTGACATAACAGCTTGTGATGTAACGGGTTGTGACGTAACAGCTTGTGAGAGGTAAGCGATGGCAACGGGCCAGCCAGAGAAGGAGAGAGAGCTGTATCGCGAGGTTTCCCGTACGGTCGAAACGGCACTTCCAGGCGTCGAGGTGCTCGCGCTCGAGATCACAGGGCGAGAGCGGTTCTGCGTCTACGTCGACCAGCCGGGAGGTGTCGATCACGCGCTCTGCGAGCGGGTCAGCGACGTGCTGCGCCCGTACCTCGACCGCTATTCGGTCGAGGTCTCGTCACCTGGCATCGAGCGGCCGCTCCGCACCCGGGAGCACTTCCGGAACGTCGAGGGCCGCCAGGTGAAGCTGAAGATCGACAACCGCAAGCTCCGCGGCGAGGTGATCGCCGCCGGCGAGCGGTCGTTCCAACTGCAGAACGGGACCGGCGATCCGGTCGACATACCGTACGACTCGATCGTGCGGGCCAATCTGATCGACGAAGGGTAGGTACGCGATGAGCCAGGAGATCGTCGAGGCAATCCGGGAAATCGAGCGCGAGAAGGGAATCGACGCGGAGCAGCTGCTGTCCGCGCTCGAGGACGCGCTGCTTGCCGCCTACAAGAAAACCCCCGGCGCATCGCGCCACGCCACGGTCGAGCTCGACGACGCGGGCGACTACCGCGTCTACGCGATCGAGCTCCCGGAGGATCTCGAGACCCGGCTGCTCGAAGAGGCGCGCGAGCGCGCCCTCGAGGAGCTCGAGCGGATCGAGGAGGAGACCCACGAGAAGAACCACACGCTCCTGAACGACGACGACCTCGATGTCGACTGGACGCAGGTGCCCGAGGAGCTGATGCAGCGCGAGGACGTGACTCCCGACAACTTCGGTCGGATCGCCGCGCAGACCGCCAAGCAGGTGATCCTGCAGAGGATCCGCGAGGCGGAGCGCGAGATGATGTACGACGAGTACATCGACCGCGTCGGCGAGGTCGTCACAGGGATCGTCCAGCAGGCGGGCGACCGCAACAACGTGCTCGTCGATCTCGGCAAGGTCGAGGCGCTTCTGCCCCGGCAGGAGCAGGTCGACGGCGAGCGCTACGAGCAGGGCTCCCGGATCAAGGCGGTCATCACCGACGTCCGCACCGGCACGAAGGGCCCGCAGGTCATCCTCTCGCGCCGCGACCCGGAGCTGATCAAGACGCTGTTCGAGCTCGAGGTTCCCGAGATCGCAGACGGCCTCGTCACGATCGAGGGCGTCGCCCGTGAGCCCGGCTACCGCTCGAAGATCGCCGTCCAGTCCCACACCCAGGGCGTCGACCCGGTCGGCGCCTGCGTCGGCCCGCGCGGCTCGCGCGTCCGCATGGTCGTCTCCGAGCTCCGCGGCGAGAAGATCGACATCATCCCCTGGAATCAGGAGCCGGCACGGTTCGTCGCCAAGGCGCTGTCGCCGGCCCGCGTCCGCGAGGTCTACCTCGACGACGCCCAGAAGGAGGCGACGGTCGTCGTCCCGGACGACCAGCTCGCGCTCGCGATCGGCAAGGAAGGCATGAACGCCCGCCTCGCCCACCGGCTGACCGGCTGGAAGATCGACATCGTCAGCGACACCGAGTTCGCCCAGCAGGAGGCCCAGGCGGCCTTCGGCGGCGACAGCGGCGAGGAGGGCGACTTCTCGGGCCGTTGCTCGGCGGTGCTCTCGAACGGCAAGCGCTGCCCGAACGCCGCGCTTCCGGCATCCAAGTACTGCGGCGTCCCGGCTCACCAGGAGCTCGCGCTGCACGAGCCGGACGACGAGGTGAACATGATCGTCCAGGAGTCCGATCCGGAGCTCGAGGCCCTCGCGGACGTGACCGAGTCGGAATCGGTCACCGAGGACGCAGCCGAGTTCGCCGACGCGCCGCCGGAGGAGTTCCCGGCCGGCCCGGGCGACGCTCCGATCGCGGGCGAGGACGCGACGCTCGAGTCGGGCGGACCGGCACCGGTGCGGGTCGAGGACGACCCCGACGACGGCGTTCCGATCGTGCACATCACCCATGAGGAAGCGGAGGAGGCCGGTCTCAACGGCTGAGCCGATCCGCACCTGCTCGGGCTGCGGCCGGAAGGCGCCGCAGCCCGAGCTCCAGCGCTTCCACCAGCTCGAGGGTATGCTGGTGGCCGGGCCTGGGTCCGGACGCGGCGTCTACACCTGCCGCAGACTGGTCTGTTTCGAGCGCGCCCGGGCGCATCGAGGTTTCAATCGAACGTTGAGGAGGATTGTCCGCGTCGAGGATTCCCTCGCGCGGCTCTACACTTGAGCCATGCCAGGCGGTAGACCGATCAGACCAAGAGGGGGCGGAGGCCCCGGGAACCGGAGACGGCGCGTCGTCATCGACGGCGGCACCGGGCGTCCCGGCGCGGGCCAGCGCCAGCGTCCCGGCGACCGCCAGGGCGATCGCGTCCCGAAGACCCCGCGCGACGTAGCGCCGCCCACAGGACCGGTAACCGTCGAGTCCGGCGTCTCGCTGCGCGACTTCTCGCAGACCCTCGGGGTCACGATGTCGCAGATCATCAAGATGCTGATGGATCTGGGCTCGATGAAGACCGCGACCCAGACGCTCACCGACGAAGAGGTGCAGATGATCGCCCTCGAGCTCGACCGCGAGGTGACGATCAAGCACGCCGACGACGACGAGGCAGAGCCGGAGTCGTTCGACGACACCGAGGAGTCGCTCGTCCCGCGGCCGCCGGTCGTGACGATCATGGGCCACGTCGACCACGGCAAGACCACCTTGCTCGACGCGATCCGCAAGACCGCGGTCGTGGATACCGAGGCCGGAGGGATCACGCAGCACATCGGCGCGTACCAGACCGAGGTCGACGGCCGGAAGCTCACCTTCCTCGACACACCGGGCCACGAGGCGTTCACCGCAATGCGTGCCCGCGGCGCCAAGGTCACCGACATCGCGGTGCTGGTCGTCGCGGCCGACGACAGCGTGATGCCGCAGACGCTCGAGTCGATCTCGCACGCCCGTGCCGCCGATGTGCCGATCGTGGTCGCCGTCAACAAGATCGATCTTCCCGGCGCGAATCCGGACCGCGTTCTCGCGGATCTCGCGACTCAGGGCCTTCAGCCCGAGGACTGGGGCGGGACGACGCAGGTCGCCAAGGTCTCTGCGAAGCAGGGTGAGAATCTCGAGGAGCTGCTCGAGAAGATCCTGCTCGTCGCCGACCTCGAGCTCGACCTGCGCGCCAACCCGGCCGCCGAGGCGTCGGGCCCGATCATCGAGTCACGCCTCGACGTCGGCCGCGGCACGGTCACGACGATGCTCGTTCACCGCGGAACCCTCAAGGTCGGCGACGCGATCGTCGCCGGCGATGCCTGGGGCCGCGTGCGCGCTCTCTACGACTATCGCGGCGAGAAGATCGACGCTGCGGGCCCGGGCGATCCGGTCGAGATCCTCGGTTTCGACCATTCGCCGCTGGCCGGTGAGCTTGCCCGGGTGGTCGAGAACGACCGCCGCGCCCGCGAGCTCGCGCAGCAGCGCGGCGAGCGCCTCCGGCGCGAGTCGCTTGCCAAGCAGGCCAGCCGCGGCGTCTCGCTCGAGAAGCTGTTCGAGCAGCTCCAGGCGGGCGGCGTCGCCGACCTCAACATCGTCCTCAAGGCCGACGTGCAGGGCTCGGTCGAGGCGATCGTCGGCGAGCTCGAGAAGATCGACCACACCGAGGTTCGCGTCAACGTCATCCACACGGGTGTCGGCGGGATCACCGAGAACGACGTCAACCTCGCCGCAGCCTCGAGCGGGATGGTCGTCGGCTTCAACGTCCGCCCGTCGAGCGAAGCGCGTCAGCTCGCCGAGCGCCAGGGGATCGAGATCCGCCAGTACCGCGTCATCTACGAGCTGACCCAGCAGATCGAGCAGGCCCTCGTCGGGATGCTGTCGCCGGTCGAGACCGAGGCCGTGATCGGCGAGGTCGAGGTGCGCGCGCTCTTCCGCGCCTCGCGCGTCGGGACGATCGCCGGCTGCATGGTCACGAGCGGCATCGTCCGCCGCGGCTCGCGCGTCCGCATCTTCCGCGACGGAGCGCGTATTCACGAGACGAGCGTCGCCCAGCTCAAGCGCTTCAAGGATGACGCCCGCGAGGTCTCGGAGGGCTTCGAGTGCGGGATCCTGCTCGAGGGCTTCAACGACCTACGCGAAGGCGACATCTTCGAGGTCTACGAGACTCGTGAGGTCGAGCGCACGTCGCTCGACGAGCCGCCCGACGCCGCGTAGCGCGCCGCCGTGCCGGGGTTCGTCGCGATCCTCTCGGCCGAGCTTCACTTTCCGGAAGCCGGCTCGTTGAAGGGCAAACGCAAGCACGTGCTGTCCGCGAAGGCGCAGCTGCAGAACAGATTCGGCGCGTCGGTCGCCGAGGTCGATCACCATGACCTGTGGCAGCGGTGCGCGCTGCTCGCAGCGTTCAGCGCCCGGGAGGCAGCGGCGGCGGAGGATCTCGCCGAGCGGGCGGAGCAGTGGCTCGCGGGGCAGGACTGGGTGCTCTCGCGCTCCGAGGTGCTCCTGGTGTCTCCGGAGGAGGACTGAATGAGCGAGCGGATGCGCCGCGTGAACGAGTCGGTCCGCGAGATCGTGGCCGAAGCGCTCGGCGAGCTCAAGGATCCCCGGCTCGGGATCGTTACCGTCACCGGTGTCTCCGTCTCACCCGACCTGCACGACGGACGCGTGTTCGTGTCGGTGTTCGGCGGCGCGAAGAAGCGCAAGGCGTCGATGGCGGCGCTCGAATCCGCCAGCGGCTTCGTCCAGGGCCGCCTGGCGCGCGAGCTGAGCATGAAGCGGACGCCACAGCTGACCTTTGAATACGATCCGTCGGTCGAGTACGGCGTACGCATGACAAAGCTGATCGACGAGCTCGTACCCGACCCGCCTCCCGATGACGCAACAGACGACAGCAGCGCTGACTGATTTCGACACCGTCGTCGAGGCGCTGAGGACGCACGAGCGCTTTCTCGTCGTCACGCACGAGAATCCCGACGGCGACGCGCTCGGATCGATGCTCGGCGCCGCCCTGGGGCTGCGGGCGCTCGGGCAAGGACGTGCTGATGTACCTGGCGGGGACGGCGCCGTTCCCGGCCGAGTACGGCTTCATGCCGCTCGGTGAGGTGCTGCGCGAGCCCCCGCCGGATATCGGCGATCGCGTCCTGCTCGCGCTCGACTGCGCCAACGAGCGCCGGATCGCGCCCGAGCCGGCCGTGCTCGGCGATGCCGCGCTCGTCGTCGATGTCGACCATCACCACGACAACACGCGGTTCGGCACGGCGAACCTCGTCGTCGCGGATGCCTCGTCGACGGCCGAGATCGTCGCCGACCTGCTCGCCGCGCTCGACGCGCCTCTTTCGCCGCAGATCGCCGAGGCGCTCTACATCGGGATCGTCACGGACACCGGCCGCTTCCAGTATGCGAACACGACGCCCAAGGCCCTGCGACTCGCCGCCGATCTCGTCGACGCAGGCGCGAACGTCCACGACATCTTCCGGCACGTCTACGAAACGGTGCAGTTCGCGAAGCTGAAGCTGCTCGCCCGCGCACTCGAGCACGCGCGGGCCTTCGAGGACGGACGGCTCGTGATCTCGTACCTCCTGCGCTCCGACTTCGCCGAGGCCGGGGCCGACGAGCCGTTCTCGGAGGGGATCATCGACTACCTGCGCGCGAGCGAGGGGTCGGTGCTCGTCGCCCTGATCCGCGAGCCACCGCCGTCGCCCGGCGGGCCGATGCATCGCGTCTCGCTTCGCTCCAGCTCCGACGAGGTCGACGTGTCGGCGATCGCCCGCAAGTCGGCGGGGCGGCGGCCATGTCCAGGCCGCAGGGTTCTCGAGCGACCTTCCACTCGAAGAGATCGTCGAGTTCGTGCGCCGCGAGTTCGTCGCGGTGGCCGGCACGGAGGACTGACATGCCGCCGCGCGCGTCGAGCCCGGTCGGGATCGCGCTGCTCGACAAGCCGCCGGGCCCGTCGTCGTTCGCTCTCGTCGCGGAGCTCCGTCGCCGCACGCGGGCGAAGACCGGCCACACCGGGACGCTCGATCCATTTGCATCCGGGCTCCTGCTGCTGTTGTCCGGAATGGCAACTAGACTGGCTCCATGCTTCGTCGGCCTGGACAAGCGCTATGTCACGGACGTCGACCTCACCTCGACGACCTCGACCGGCGATCCCGAAGGGGAGGTGCTGGAGAGGCACGAGCCGCCCGCGCAGGCAGAGCTCGAGAGCTTGCTCGAGGGCCTCCGGGGCGAGGTGGAGCTGCCGATCCCCGCCGCCTCGGCGGTGAAGATCGGCGGTGAGCGCGCCTACAAGCTCGCGCGCCGGGGCATCGCGGTCGAGATGCCGGTGCGTCGCTCGCCGGTGTACGCGCTCGACGTCATCACGTATACGGGCGATGCGGTCCAGCTCGGGCTTCACGTCGGGTCGGGCACGTACGTCCGGTCGATCGCCACCGCGCTCGGCGGCCACTGCACGACGCTCCGGCGGACCGCGGTTGGCCCCTTCGGGATCGAGGAGGCCGACCCGGATCGGCTGCTGCCGGTATCGGAGGTGCTGTCCCGGCTGCCCTCGGAGGCGCTCGACCGGGTCGCGTACGGGCTCAGGGCGCAGGTGCTCGCGTTCGAGACCGAGGTCGCGGGCGGCGAGTTTCTTGCCGTCGCTGCCGGACGTCGAGAATGCGGAGTGGGAGCCGATCGGCACGGATCCCGACGACACGAATCCGGATGACCGACGAGACACGGAGCCGACGTGAACGTCGCGCATGCTCCCGGCGAGCTCGAACGCCGGCCGCGGGCGGTCGCGATCGGCACCTTCGACGGGGTCCACGTCGGTCATCGAGCCGTAGTCGGCGCGGCGCTCGACGCAGGCCTGTCGCCGACGGTCGTGACCTTCCATCCGCACCCCCGCGAGGTCCTCGGATACGAGGTCGAGCTTCTGTCGACTCTCGAGCGCCGGCTCGAGCTGCTGGCCGAGCTCGGCGTGGAGGACACGCTGGTCGTCGAGTTCACGACGGAGGTCGCCGGGCTCGATCCGGAGGAGTTCCTCGACACCTACGTGCTCGGGATCGGGGCCGAGGTGCTCTGCGCCGGCGAGTCGTTCCGGTTCGGCAAGGCGCGGAGCGGAGACCTCGCGCTGTGCGAGCGGCTCGGGCTCGAGACGAGGGTCGTGCCGATCGTGCCCGGTGTCTCGTCGACGGAGATCCGGCGGCTCGCGGCCGCCGGCGAGGTTCGCGCGGCCGCTCCGCTTCTCGGCCGTCCGCTCGAGGTGGAGGGAGTCGTCGTCTCCGGGGACGCGCGCGGCGGCACACTCGGCTTCCCGACGGCGAACCTTCGGATCGAGCACTCGCTCCTCGTTCCCGCCTTCGGGATCTATGCCGGCGCGGCGCTCGACCATCGTGCCGCGATCTCGATCGGCCTCAACCCGCACTACGGCGGCACCGAACGGCGGATCGAGGCGTTCCTGCTCGACTTCACCGGCGACCTCTACGGGCAGCGGGTGATCGTCGAGCTCTGGGATCGCCTTCGCGACGAGGCTTCGTTCGGGAGCGAGGCCGAGCTGATCGCGCAGATCGCCGTGGACGTCGAGGCGACTCGCGCCACGACGCGACCCTGACCGCTCTGGCAGCCGGGCTCCCGTCCGGTGGCGGCGTCATTGTCGATTCATCCTCGAATCCAGAAGGGAGCGAGCATGAACGGCATAGTCGTCGTCATCTACCTCGCCATCATCGTTCTGCTGATCGCCGCTGCATGGCAGATCTTCTCGAAGGCCGGCGAGGCCGGATGGAAATGCCTCATCCCGATCTACAACCTGCTCGTCCTGCTCAAGATCGTCGGTAGGCCCTGGTGGTGGCTGATCCTGTGGATCATCCCGCTCGTGGGGATCGTCATCGCGCTGATCGTCGCGCTCGACCTGGCAAAGAGCTTCGGTAAAGGCGGAGGCTTCGGCGTCGGCCTGTTCTTCCTCGGATTCATCTTCGGGCCGATCCTCGGTTTCGGCAGCGCCACGTACGTCGGGCCTGGCGGGCAAAGGGCAACGGCCACGGCCTAGGCAGGCGCCGGCCGGACTAACCGTCACCAGGTGTTGTGCGCGAGCACACCACCGTCCACGACCAGGTTTGCGCCCGAGATCCAGCGCGAGGCGGGGGAGACCAGGAACAACACGGCATCGGCGACGTCGCTCGGCGTTCCAAGACGCTCGAGCGGCGCCGCCGCGAGCCACCGTGCGACGCCTTCGGGCCATGTCTCGGCGATCGCCGGCGCCTCGATCAGCCCCGGCGAGACGCTGTTCACCCTGACTCCCACGGGGCCGAGCTCGAGCGCGGCGGCGCGCGTGTGCATGATCACGGCGGCCTTCGCGGCCGCATAGTGGCTGTGATCGAACGCGGGCTGGAGGCCCTCGATCGAGCTGATGTTGACGATCGCGCCGCCGCCCGTCCCCATCGCCGAAGCCGCCTCCCGGGTCATTGCCGCAACGCCGGCGACGTTCACGCGCAGCATCTCGACGATCTCCTCGTCGCCGATCGACTCGAGCGGTGCGACGGGTTGGATCCCGGCGTTGTTCACGACGATGTCGAGACGGCCGAACCCGTCGACTGCAACCGCGCAGATCGCTCTCGCGTCCCGCTGAACATCGCCGACCGCGGCAACTGCGCGATCGCCGAGCTCGGCGACCAGCGCCTCCGCAGCCGGAAGGTCCCGGTGCGCATGCGCGACGACGGCCGCGCCTGCCTCGTGGAGGCGCCGTGCGATCCCGGCACCGATGTTTCCGCTCGCACCCGTGACGATCGCGGTCCGGCCGGTCAGATCGAGAAGCGTGCCGACAGGAGGCGGCGGATCAGGCATAGCGGGTGACCCTACCGATAGCGTCCGCGGATCGACCCGACCGTCCAACGTCTGATCGAGCGCTACGGCCTGGCCCCGCTGCCGGTCGAAGGGACGCTGTTCGCCCAGACCTACGTCAGCGAGGCGAAGACACCGGCAGGCGGGCCCGCAGGCACGGCGGGAGTCGGGCTCTTCTGCGAGGACCCGCCGAGCCGCTCGCTCTTCCACCGCCTCGAGTTCGACGAGCTCTGGCATTTCTACGCCGGCGACCCGCTTCGCCTCGTCCTCTTGCATCCGGATGGATCCGACGCGGAAGTCATCCTCGACGCCGATCGTCGCCAGTATCTGATCCCCGCCGGGGTCTGGCAGGCGGCAGAGCTCGCGCCCGGCGGCGCGTGGTCGCTGTACGCAGTGACGATGGCCCCGGGTTTCACGCCTGCGTGCTTCGAGGGCGTAAACGCCGCGAGCCTGCTCGAGACCCATCCGGCCCGGGCCGCGGACATCGAACGGCTCGCGATTCCACCCGGCGAGCCGCTCACGATGCCCGAAGGCTCCCAGAGCGAGGCCGAACGAGCACCTTGACAAGTAACCATTAGGTTACATATGGTGAAGGGCGTGGACGACGTGTTCAAGGCCCTCGCCGACCCGACGCGCCGCAGCCTGCTCGACGAGCTCTACACGCGCGACGGGCAGTCGCTGACCGAGCTCGAGCGGCGGATCCCGATGTCGCGCATCGGCGTGATGAAGCACCTGCGAGTGCTCGAGGGAGCGGGGCTCGTCGCCACGAGGCGCCGCGGCAGGGAGAAGCTGCATTTCCTGAACCCGGTCCCGATCAGGCTCGTCCACGACCGCTGGGTGAGCAAGTACGCGGAGCCGTGGGCTGCCCAGCTCACAGGGCTCAAGAAGCAACTGGAGGAGGACGTGATGGAAAAGGTGTTCGAGATCTACATCAAGACCACGCCGGAGCGCCTGTGGGAGGCGATCACCGACCCGGAGGCCCGGGCGACGTATTCGTTCGGCGTCGAGACGCGCTCCGACTGGACGCCCGGCTCGACCTACGAAGCCGGCCACCCGGCCGCGAATGTGCGCATCGCCGAGGGCGAGAACCTCGAGGTCGACCCGCCGCGCCGGCTCGTCCAGAGCTTCAACGCGCTCTGGAGCGACGACGTGAAGGCGGAAGGCACCTCACGGGTGACCTGGGAGATCGAGCCGGTCGGCGACTCGTGCAAGCTCGTCGTCACGCACGATCAGCTGCGCGAGGGCGCGAACGACCAGATCTTCGGCGGTTGGCCGCAGATCCTGTCAGGCCTCAAGACGCTGCTCGAGACCGGTGAGCCGCTGACGACTCCTGGTTCCCTGCTCTACGCGCAGCCCACCGCCTAGACGGCGGCGACGCGAGAAGCTACTGCGTCCAGCGGCGGCGCGCCATCTCACCCATCGAGGGAGTGAGCGCGCCGTCGCGAACGCGGCCCCGCCAGAGCAGGGCAGCAGCTACGGCCCAGGGGGCCGCCGCGAGAACCGTGAGAAGCACCGGTGCAGTTGATTGATAAACGGGCATGTATGGATTATGCCTGAGAGATAGGCCCTGCCGGAGAGTGTGGAGTCCCTCCCGGTGAAACAGGGCCGCATGAATGCTACGATTTCGCTGACCCCGGACTCGGCCGTACGCGTCTTCCTTGCGCGGCGTCGCTGGGCCGGTGGTGACTCACTAACAGGAGGTGGCAATGGCCCTCACCAAGGAAGCCAAGCAGGAGGCAACAAAGAAGTTCGGAAAGTCGGCGACGGACACGGGCTCGCCCGAGGTCCAGATCGCGATGCTGACGGAACGGATCAACGGCCTGACCGAGCACCTGCGGACCCACGCGAAGGATCACTACTCGCGTCGCGGCCTGCTGAAGCTCGTCGGCCGGCGGCGCCGGTTCCTGAACTACCTGCAGAAGAAGGATCTCGAGGGCTATCGCGCCCTCATCAAGGAGCTCGGCCTGCGCCGTTAGCTCCCTAGCCCCGGAGGGTGGAAGTTTGGGCGAGCCGCTGCTCCGCGACGTAGCAGCGGCGGTTGGCTCAAACTCTCCACCCTTCACCTAGCACAGTGGAGGAATAGAGAATGAGTATTGTCGAAGCCGAGCAGCAAGCGGCGCCGGTTTCCGTGACCCTTTTCGTTGGAGGGAAGGAGATCACGTTCGAGACGGGCAAGCTCGCGAAGCAGGCTGACGGCGCAGTCGTCGTCCGCTCCGGCGAGACCATGGTCCTCGCGACCGCCCAGGGTCGCCCCGACGCACGCGAGGGTCAGGATTTCTTCCCGCTCACGATCGATGTCGAGGAGCGGGCATACGCCGCCGGGAAGATCCCCGGCGGTTTCTTCAAGCGTGAAGGTCGCCCGACCGAGCGCGCGATCCTGACCGCGCGGATGATCGACCGCCCGATCCGGCCGCTCTGGCCGAAGGGCTACCGCAACGAGGTTCAGTGCATCGCCACCGTTCTCTCGGCGGACATGGTCACCTCGCACGACATCCTCGCGATCAACGGCGTCTCTGCGGCCCTGATGATCTCGCCGATGCCGTTCTTCGGCCCGATCGGCGCGGTTCGCATCGGCCTCATCGAGGGCGAGCTGATCGTGAACCCGACGCTCACCGAGCAGTTCGAGGAGAGCACGCTCGACCTGATCGTCGTCGGCACGAAGGAAGGCCTGACGATGGTCGAGGCCGGTGCCGACCAGGTGCCCGAGGCGAAGCTCCTCGAGGCGCTCGATCTCGCGCACGAGGAGATCAAGAATCTCTGCGCGGCCCAGGAGGAGCTCCGCGAGCGGGCCGGGAAGCCGAAGTGGCTCGACTCGTCGGTCACGGAGGATCTCGACAACCGCTACGGCGAGGAGATCGCCTCCCGGATCGCCCAGCAGGGCATCCACGACGGCGGCTCCGTCGTCGGCGAGATCCTGGAGCGCGAGGCCGGCACGATCACGATGAGCTCCACCGAGGCCGACATCCTGAAGGAGCTCCAGACCCGGATGTCACTCGCAGCGATCCTCGAGAAGAAGCGTGCCGCCGCGGCCGACGGCCCGGTTCGCGCCCAGTTCGAAGCCGACCTGCGTGCCCTCACCGAGGCCGAGCAGGACTCCAAGGAGCTGAAGTCGGCCAAGCAGCATCTGCTCTACGACCGGATCGTCGACACCGTCGACCTGCCGTTCCCGACGGCGCCCGAGGGCTCCGAGGGCGGCACCCGCGACGGCGCGACCAGGTCGTATATCCGCAAGGCGACCGAGGCGATCTACAAGGATCTCGTCCGCAAGAAGATCGCGGTCGACAAGCGCCGCCCGGACGGCCGTTCGGAGACGGAGATCCGCTCGATCACCTGCGAGGTGGGCGTCAGCCCGCGCACGCACGGCTCGGCGCTCTTCACCCGCGGCCAGACGCAGATCATGTCCCTGCTCACCCTCGGCACCGCCAAGGAGGGCCAGCGGATCGACGATCTCTCGCTCGAGAAGGATCGCCGCTACATCCATCACTACAACTTCCCGCCGTACTCGGTCGGGGAGACGGGCCGCATGACGGGCCCGCGCCGCCGCGACATCGGCCACGGCGCGCTCGCTCAGCGGGCGCTCGAGGCTGTCATCCCGGAGGCCGCGGACTTCCCGTACACGATCCGGATCGTGTCCGAGACGCTCGAGTCGAACGGCTCGTCGTCGATGGGCTCGGTCTGCGGCTCGACGCTCGCCCTGATGGACGCCGGCGTGCCGATCAAGGAGCCGGTCTCCGGCATCGCGATGGGCCTCGTCAAGGAGGGCGACGACTACGTCATCCTCACCGACATCCAGGGAGCCGAGGACCATCTCGGTGACATGGACTTCAAGGTCGCCGGCACGCGCAGCGGCATCACGGCGCTGCAGATGGACATCAAGATCACGGGTGTCTCCCGCGAGATCATGGAGCGCGCGCTCCAGCAGGCGCTCGAGGCCCGCGAGGCGATCCTCGACCGGATGCTCGAGGCGATCGGCGAGCCGCGCACGGAGCTCGCCAACCACGCCCCGCGGATCTCGACGATCCAGATCAACCCCGAGTACATCGGCATGGTGATCGGCAAGGGCGGCGAGACGATCCGCTCGCTCGAGTCCGAGTACGAGGTCCAGATCGACATCGAGGAGGACGGCACGATCCTCGTCTACGCCACCTCCGGCGAGAACGGCGACGCGGCGATCTCCGCGATCAACGCGCTCACCAAGGATCCCGAGGTCGGCGACGAGTTCACCGGGAAGGTCGTCAAGACGACCGACTTCGGCGCGTTCGTCGAGCTGAAGAAGGGCACCGACGGGCTGCTCCACGTCTCGAACGTGGGCCCCGGCCGCGTCAACCACATCGAGGATGTGATCGCCCGCGGCGATGTCCTGGACGTTCTCGTCCAGGAGGTCGACAAGGCCCGCGGCCGCATCGGCCTCAAGCTGGTGCTGAAGCACGAGAACGGCGGCACCGTCACTCCCGAGGAGCTGATCGAGCGGGCGAAGGATGCCCCGCCGCGTGAGCCCCGCGAGGAGCGCCCGCGCGACCGCGATCGCGGCCGCAGCGGCGGCGGCGACGCCGCTAGAGAACAGAGCTCCCTGAGGGGACGGCCGGCGCCGTCCCCTCAGGGCTATGCTCGATCCTTGGGCGTTCCCGAGGATCCGCTCGAGGACACGGGCGCGGGCCTGTCTCCGACCGGAGAAGGCTGGTTCGTCCTGAACGCCCGCGATGCCGGCTGGCGTCGCCGCGAAGGTCGCGGCTACAGCGTTGCCTTCACCGGCTCGACCGACGAGGAGTGCGAATCGCAGTTCGCCCAGGTCGGGGTGAACCTGTTCATCCTCGGCCCCGGGGAGCCGATCGGCATGTACCACCGGGAGGCCGACCAGGAGAACTTCCTGATCCTGGCCGGCGAGGCCTTGCTGCTCATCGAAGGGGAGGAGCGGCCGCTACGACAGTGGGATTTCGTCCACTGCCCGCCAGACACCGAGCACATGATCCTCGGAGCCGGCACAGGCCCGTGCACGCTTGTCGCGATCGGCGCCCGCGAGCACATGTCGACGCCGGAGTGGGGCGAGTACACCGTCGACGAGCTCGCGCAACGCCACGACGCCGGCGTCGACGAGGCGACGAGCGACCCGGCAATCGCGTATGCCCGGTTCCCGAGCAGCGAGGTGACCCGGTACCCGAAGGGGCTGCTGCCCGGCGACGATCCGACGTAAGGGCTCGCCCAGCCGGTAGCTGCCGAGCGAAATCGCTCGCGATCTACTTGCCGCCGAAGTGTCCCCAATGCGTGGCGATGATCAGCAGCAGCCCGGCGATCGCGAGTAACGCGCCCGAGACGATCGTCCTGAACTTTCCCCACTTCGCCGCATCGAGGATCTCGGCACAGACGAGCCAGACGCCCGCGATCAGGATGAGTAGAAACCCGACCTCGGCAAGACGGATGCCCGTATGACGCGTCATCGTGGCGATCATCTCGGAGCCATTTTAGGCACTTACGATCTCGGACGTCATCGCGGAACGCGGGGCGGGGCGGTGGTGGTCACGCCCGCGTAGGCTTCTGCTGCCGTTGGACTTCTTCGTATACAGCCGTGATGCGGCCGGTACTGCAGAGCTTCGCGACGACCTGGAGCTGCTGGAGGAGCACTGGTCGTACATGGACAGGTTCGCGGACTCGATGATCGCCCGCGGGCCGACGCTCGACTCCAATCGCGAGACCGCGACCGGCAGCCTTCACGTGCTTGCGTTGCCCAGCGTCGACGCGGTGCGCGAGTTCGTTGCCCTGGAGCCGAACAACCTCGCAGGCGTCTATGGGGAGCACCTGGTCTGGCGGTTCGAGAACCTGCTGGGACGCTCGATGTGGGAGTTCCCGGGACAGGCGGGAGAGCCGCGGTTCCTGGTCATCGGCCGTTCGCATCTTCGATGGCCCATCCCAGCGGGGACCCTCCCGGCTGAGGTGCTGGAGCGTTTGATCCTGTACGGAGCGCTCACCACGCTCGATGGCGGTGAGCCGGTCGGGCTCGCGCTGGCCCTTCAGGCGCCGGATCGGGAAGCTGTCGATGCGCTCATGGCCGACGACGAGACACGGCTTGGCGCGTTGTCCGAGGTCGAGATCCACGACTGGGAGTTCGGCGGTCGGCGCTGAAGGCGCTCCGACGTACTACCCAGCCTCTCGACGTTCGACGACGTACGCGATCGCGATCAGGACCAGGCCGAGGAAGATGAGCGCTCCCAGCCCGCCCCATCTGGCCCACGCTGCCCCGAACAGCCAAAAGACAAGGATGGCGCCGATGGCGATCCCGAACACCACACCGAAGAGCGTCAGATAGAACCTGGAACCGAGCTTCTCGTCGGAGACGTAGGAATCCCGGGACATGGATGCCCACTCTAGTCCTTTCGCGCAGCGGGATCCCGAAACCGCTTCAGACGAGGCATCAGCCGCGGCACCCGCTGCTTGTAGCGCTCGTAGTCGCCGGGGAACGTCTCGCTCATCAGCTTTTCCTCGATCCGCACCCTGGCCGTGAAAACAACCAGCCCGGCCAGGAGCGCAACGACGGCGACGCCGAAGCCGTCGAGAAGCGCCGTGCCAAGCAGCATTCCCAGGAGGCCCGTGTAGATCGGATGGCGAGTGACGGAGTAAGGCCCGTCCGTGCGCAACTCGTGATGTTGCTGCAGCACACCGGGTGACATCGACCACATCGAGCCGAGCGCGAGCCGGGCCCAGATCGTGAAGGCCGTCGCAGCGAGGAGCAGCACGAGCCCTGGGATCTCGAGCCAGACGGAATGAACGACCAGCAGATTCGGGTCGTGGCGGCTGGCGACCGCGTAGGCGACTACGAGGCCGGCGACGATCGCGATCGGCAACGGAGCGCCGTGCCAGGAAGGCTTTCGACCCGCAGGCGCTCTCCGCAATCCGTAGAGGCCGCCGATAAGCCAGATCGCTGCCACGAGCCCCCAGCAGATCCCGGTTGCAACCCTGTGCATGGCCTCATCTTGCTACGAGGGCTTCAATGCATCCCGGAACGCCTTTGAATGCGCCGACGACCGGGCTTCAATGCATCCCAGAGGCCGTTGAATCGCCGGCGCAGCTCGACACGGTCGCTCAGTGGCGAGGGCAGCGGGCTCTCAGTCGGGCTCGCCGAGCACGCGCACGATCTCGTCGACGGTCGTCCCGCCGGCCTCGCAGAGCCGTGAGGCCTGTTCGTACAGCAGGGTGGTCTTCCCGCCCTTGAGGGCGGCAACCTGAATCGCCGAGGCGGGGCCGCCCATGGCCGCGCGCACCTCGTCGTCGATCGTGAGGATCTCGTGGATACCGACCCGCCCTACGTAGCCGGTGGATCCACAGTGACGGCAACCGGTCGGGCGGTAGAGCTCCAGCGACGTGTCGAGCTGAATGCGTGCGAGATCCTCAGCGCTCACGCGCCGCCCCTTGCCGCAGTGCTCGCACGGGCGCCGGAGAAGCCGCTGGGACAGGACGCTTCGAACCGAGGTGCCCAGGCTGGCCTCGCCGATACCGAGATTGCGAAGGCGAACGAGCGCGGCGGCCGAGCTCTGGGCGTGCACGGTCGTCAGCACGATATGGCCGGTCATCGCTGCGTGAAGGGCGATCTCGGCCGTCTCGAGGTCTCGGATCTCACCGATCATGATCACGTCCGGGTCGGCCCGGAGGATGCTGCGCAGGCCGCGCGCAAAGGTGAGCCCTGCCCTCGTGTTGACCTCGACCTGGACGACGCCTTCGATCCGTGACTCGACGGGATCCTCGATGCTGACGATCGTCCGCGTCCCGTCGTGGAGCTCCGCCAAAGCCGCGTAGAGAGTCGTCGTCTTGCCACTCCCGGTCGGCCCGGCGACGATGATCGCCCCCGCTGGGTGCCGCAGCGAGTGCCGCAGCCTGGACAGCGTCTGCCCGTCGAGACCCAGGTCTTCCAGGGTCTTGAGCCCCTGCTTTCCGATGTAGGCGATCCGCAACACGGCCTCTTCACCGATCGACGACGGGAGGATCGCGACCCGGAGATCCATGTCGACTCCCGCGATCGAGATCGAGACGCGACCGTCCTGCGGAAGGCGCCGCTCCGCGATGTCGAGCTGGCCCATCACCTTGATCCGCGCGATCACCGATGCCCTCAACGAACGGGGGACCACCGACACGTCTCGCATCACCCCATCCACGCGGGCGCGAACGTGAAGGTCGTTCTTCCACGGGACGAAGTGGATGTCCGAAGCGCCGAGCTCGATCGCGGCACGCAGCAGCCGGTTCACCTCTTCGACGGCGGGCGCGCTCTCGGCGTCCGCCTCGAAATCGATCGTCGATTGTTGCTGCTCGATCTCTTCCGTCTCGTCCTCGGGCTCATCGAGATGGGTAGGCCGGAGATTGCGCGGATACACCTGGTCGAGACCCGCACTGATCGTTGTTGGGTCGGCGACGACGAGATCGAATGCGCCGTTCAATGCCATCCGAAGCTCGTCGATGATGACGACGTCGGTTGGGTCGGCGATCGCGACACGAACACGATCACCCGACGCGGACAACGGCAAGACGCCCAACCGGCGTGCGGTTCGCTCGGGCATCAGGGCCGCGAGGTCCGGGCTGAGGGTCTTCACGTCGACCACCACGTACCTGAGGCCGAACTGATCGGCGAGAGCGATCGCGATGTCCTCCTCGTGGAGCGCCTTCGCGTTCACGAGATGCGTTCCCAGCCGATCCCCGCTCGCCTTTGCGGCCACGATCGCCTCATCGAGCTGATCCCGGCTCAGGCGGCCCTTCCGGACCAGGATCTCTCCCAAACGCTCGCGAACGCCGTCCCGGAAGGTTGTGACGTCCATCGAACAGTGTTTCGGCAAACCCCCCGAGTAGCTTGAGCAAGCCCGACGGCGATCAGCTCGCCGCCCGGCGCCCACGGCGCTATTACCCTCCAACCCGTGACGGGCAAGACCGAATCGGTACGCCGAATCCTCTATCTGACGAGCGCGATCGTGCTCGTCGACACGCTGTTCTTCTCGGCGCTCACCCCGCTCCTGCCGCACTACGCGGACACGCTCGGGCTGGGGAAGGGAGGCGCCGGGCTGCTGTCGGCCCTCTACCCACTGGGGACCCTTGTCGGGGCGATCCCGAGCGGGATGGTTGCCGCGCGATTCGGCGTCAAGCCGACCGTGCTCGTGGGCCTGATCGGGGTCGCCGTCACGACCGCGTTGTTCGGGCTTGCGACGAGCGCCTGGCAGCTCGACCTGGCGCGGTTCATGCAGGGCCTCGCCAGCTCGTTCTCGTGGACGGGGTCGCTCTCGTGGCTCGTCGCTCGGGCGCCCGAAGGCCGGAAGGGGCAGCTGATCGGCCAGGCGTTCGCCGCTGCCGTGGCCGGCGCGCTGCTCGGCCCCGTGCTCGGCGGCGCGGCAACTGTGGTCGGAACCGGCTGGGCGTTCGGGGCGGTCGCAGTCGCCTCGCTCGGGCTCGCCGCCTGGGCGCTGCTGACGCCTGCGAGCCGCCCGGCGAAGCCGCAGCCGCTTTCGATGCTCGGGGCAGCGCTCCGCGACAGGCGGGTGCTGCTGTCGGTTTGGTTCGTCGTCCTGCCGGCGCTGCTCTTCGGCGTGCTCGGCGTTCTCGGTCCGCTCCGGCTCTCGGATCTCGGGGTGGGGGCGATCGGCATCGGCGCGGTCTGGCTCGTGGCCGGCCTGCTCGAGACGGTGCTGAACCTCGGCGTCGGCCGGTTCTCCGACCGCTTCGGGCCGCTCGCGCCGATCCGAATCGCGTTGATCGCGTCTATCGTGTGTGCCGCACTCCTGCCGTGGCCTGCAAACCGCTTCGTCCTCGCGGTGCTGATCGTCATCAGCTGCCTCGCCTTCGGCACGTTCTACACGCCCGGCATGGCGATGCTCACGCACGCGGCCGAGGATCGGGGGCTCGACTACGGCTACGCCTTCGCGCTGCTCAACCTCGCGTGGGCGCCGGGGCAGAGCGGCGGCTCCGCGCTCGGCGGGGCCCTCGCCGAAGCGACATCCGACGCCGTGCCCGTACCTCGTCCTCGCCGGGCTTGCGCTTGCGACGCTGCTGATGCTCAAGCCGCTCCGGATCCTTCGAAACGAATCACCCAGTGAGCAATGGACGACCTGACCGGCCTGCTCGCCGCGCTCGTCGCGATCGATTCGATCAATCCATCGCTCGTGCCGGGAGGAGCGGGGGAGTCCGAAGTGGCGCGCTTCGTGTCGCACTGGGCGGAGGCGAACGGGCTCGAGGCGAGGACGATCGAGCGCGAGCCGGGCCGACCGAGCGTCGTCGTCCGGGCCCGCGGGACCGGGGGCGGCCGCACGCTCCTGCTCTGCGGGCACCTCGACACGGTCGGCGTCGACGGCATGGCTGAGCCGTTCGCACCTCGGGTCGAGGGCGACCGGCTCTACGGACGCGGCTCCTACGACATGAAGGCCGGGGTCGCCGCCGCTCTGATCGCCTGTCGCGACGCGGCCCGACTGGGTCTCGCGGGCGATGTCGTCGTTGCCGCGGTTGCGGACGAGGAGTACGCGAGCCTCGGGATCCAGGACGTGCTCGAGTCGGTGAGCGCGGACGCCGCCGTCGTGACCGAGCCGACCGAGCTCGAGCTCGTCGTCGCGCACAAGGGGTTCGTCTGGCTCGAGCTCGAGGTCACCGGGCGCGCCGCGCACGGCTCACGGCCGCACCTCGGAGTCGACGCGATCGTCAAGACCGGGCCGCTCCTCGTCGCCCTTGCGGAGCTCGACCACGCACTCGGCGCGAACGTGCACCCCTTGCTCGGCCGCGGCTCGATCCACGCCTCGCTGATCGACGGCGGCACCGAGTTCTCGAGCTACCCGTCCCGCTGCACCCTGAAGCTCGAGCGGAGAACGCTGCCCGGCGAGACGACGCTCGACGTGGAAGCCGAGATCGACGGGATGCTCGCCGCTTGTCGGAGCGCGGATCCCGCGCTGGTGGTCGAGCGCCGCACGCTCCTCTCGCGAGAGCCGTTCGAGGTCGACCAGAATGCCGAGATCGTGTCGATCGTGAGCAACGCGCTCGGCGCCTCGAAGCTCGGGGGTGCGAGCTACTGGGCGGATTCCGGCTTCATCGCCGCAGCCGGCATCCCGACAGTGCTGCTCGGCCCGTCAGGGGAAGGCGCACACGCGGTCGAGGAGTGGGTCAGCCTCGCGGACACGGCGACCGTCGCCCGGACGCTGCTCGCCACCGCTGAGGCCTTCTGCCGGTGACCGCCTTCGTCAACCCGGCGCTGGATCCGGCTCGGGTACCTACGGCCGACGGCGCCGAGGCGACGGCGTTCCACCGGGCGCTGCCGGGATACGCACCGACACCCGTTCGCGAGTTGCCGGAGCTGGCGGCGGAGCTCGGGGTGGGGGCGGTCCTCGTGAAGGACGAGTCCAACCGGTTCGGGCTCCCCGCGTTCAAGGTGCTCGGCGCCTCCTGGGCGATCGAACGGACGCTCCGAACCGAGCCTGGAATCCACACTCTCGTCGCGGCGAGCGCCGGCAACCACGGCCGCGCGGTCGCACACGTCGCAGCGACGAGAGGTCTCGCTTGCCGGGTGTTCCTGCCCGCGAGATCGGCGCGTGCGAGGCGTGAGGCGATCGCGGGCGAAGGCGCCGAGGTGGTCGTCGTCGACGGCACCTACGAAGAGGCAGTCGTGGCCGCGCACTCGGCTGCTGCCGAGCCGGGTGTCGTCGAGATCGCAGACGTCGGCGATTCCCCGCAGGCCTCCTGGGTGATCGACGGCTACTCGACGCTCTTCGCCGAGGCTGCCGAGCAGGCCGAGTTCGACCTGCTGGTCGTGCCGGTCGGAGTCGGATCGCTCGCAGCGGCAGCGGCCCGATTCGCAGCACCACGGGGCATCCAGCTCGTCGGCGTGGAGCCCGAGACCGCGGCCTGCCTCACGGCCTCGCTCGCAGCGGGAGCTCCCGCCTCCGTGCCCACGCCCGGTACCTCGATGGCCGGGCTCGACTGCTCCGAGATCTCGTCGACCGCGTGGCCCTCGCTCCAAGCCGGGATGACCGGGACGATCGAGGTCTCCGACGACGACGTGCACGCCGAGATGCGAAGCCTCGCGGCCGAACAACTGGCGCTCGGAGACTGCGGCGCCGCAACCGTCACCGCACTTCGCCGCCTCGCCGAAGCTCAGGACCTGAGCGCGGCGGTCGGCTTCGGCCCGTCGACTCGAGCCCTTCTCATCGCGACCGAGGGCCCGACGGATCCCGACGCCTACGCCGCGGTGATTCGCGGCAACCGCTGACT
Source organism: uncultured Actinomycetota bacterium (assembly GCA_963762215.1). Taxonomy (GTDB): domain Bacteria; phylum Actinomycetota; class Thermoleophilia; order Gaiellales; family Gaiellaceae; genus PALSA-600. The sequence goes on along the minus strand of CAVXKB010000007.1, from coordinate 264,541 downwards.
CAGGCTTCGATCCAGAGCACGCTCTTCGCCGCGCCCGCCGTCGAGCACGATCCGCCCGGCTTGCCCTGGCTCGCGAGAACGCAGACGAATCCGTGAAGGAGCCGAGTGGTCACCGTTCTCCGCGCCCCTGATTGCAAGGCGGCGGTCGCGGTGGCGAAGCTCCGGGTCACGTTCTTCGCGGTGGCGCAAGGGACGCTCTTCGCGACGATGATCCACGCATGACCCGAGGCGGTCAGGATCCCGCAGCTTGTCGACGCCTTGGCGCCAGTTCGCCCCGATTGCGGCCGCCGGCACGGCGAGCGCTCCGACAGCGGCCAGTCCGGCCAGATACCTGCTCAATCTCACGGCTCGAGCCTCCTTCACGAGTGCGGGTGACCTGCACGCGAACGAAGCCGGAAGCAGCCAGCACCCAGGCGGCGATCGCCTCGCCACGGTAGCCGCTCGATCGGCCCTCGATCGGGGGAATTTCAGCCGACGGAGAGAAGATCGACCACGAACACGAGCGGCTCGTTCGGCTTGATCACGCCGCCCGCGCCACGCGAGCCGTAGGCCATCGCCGAAGGGATCGTCAGCTTCCGCCGGCCGCCGACGCGCATCCCCTGGACACCCTCGTCCCAGCCGGGGATCACATGGCCCTTGCCGAGCGTGAAGGCGAACGGATCGCCCCGATTCCAGGAGGCGTCGAACTCCTCGCCGGTCGAGAACGCAACCCCGACGTAGTGCACGCTGACCTTGCTGCCGCTGACCGCCTCCTCGCCGTCGCCGACGACGATGTCGTCGATCCCGAGGTCGAACGGGATGTCCCCCTCGGGCTTGTCGATCTCCGGTTTCTCGAGGCTCATGCTCAGACCAGACTAGACGCGTACGATCACCCCCGTGGAGGACTGGGCTCAGACGGAGCTGAAGACGGGCGAGCGCGTGATCTCCGAGCGCCTCCCGCACGTGCGCTCGGCGACGATCGGCTACTGGATCGGCGCCGGCTCGCGCGACGAGACCGAGGCCAGGGCCGGGATCTCGCATTTCATCGAGCACCTGTTGTTCAAGGGATCCAGCCGCTACAGCGCGCTCGACATCGCCGAGATCTTCGACGGGCTCGGCGGCGAGCTCAACGCAGCGACCTCGCGGGAGCACACGGTCGTCTTCTCGCGTGTCCCCGACAGCCATGTCGAGACCGCCGTCGACGTGATGGGCGACATGGTGTTCTCGCCGAACTTCGACGACCTCGACTCCGAGCGCGAGGTCGTGCTCGAGGAGATCGCGATGTACGAGGATGCGCCGCAGGAGCTCGTTCACGACCTGATCGGGGAGGCGGTCTTCGGCTCTCACGCCCTGGGCCGGCCGGTAATCGGCACCGCTGAGGTGATCTCGAGCGTCAGCCGCCGCTCCCTGCGCGGCTACCACCGCTCCTACTACAGCCCCGGGAACGTGGTCGTCGCAGCAGCCGGAAGCGTCGACCACGACGAGCTCGTCGCGCTCGTCCAGCGCTCGATCGACCGGCGCAGCGATACGAACGGCGACAGGCCGCGTCCGCGCACGGCGCTCACCAAGACCCCGAAGCCGGGCCGCCGCTTCCACCGCAAGGAGACCGAGCAGTACCACGTCTGCCTCGCGGCGCCCGGTCTCTCGCGCACTGACAGCCGGCGCTTCGCCGCATCGATCCTCGATGCGATCCTCGGCGGATCGGCGTCCTCACGTCTCTTCCAGGAGATCCGCGAGAAGCGCGGCCTGGCCTACTCCGTCTACAGCTTCCTCTCGCAGTACGCCGACACCGGCCAGGTCGGGATCTACGTCGGCACCCGCGAGGACAATCTCGGCGAGGCGCTCGCGATCGCGTCCGAGCAGGTCGCCGACATCGCCGCCGGCAACCTGACGGCCAAGGAGCTCAAGCGGGCGCAGGAGAACCTCAAGGGCCGGCTGACGCTTGGGATGGAGTCGACCTCCGCGCGGATGACCAGGCTCGGGAAGGCGCTCGTCACCGACACGGAGATTCTCTCGCTCGACCGGCTGATCGCCGAGATCGACGCGGTCGACGCAGAGGGCGTCTGCACGCTCGCCGGAGAGCTCTTCGCACCAGAGCGCCTTTCGGCGGCTGCGATCGGCCCGAGCGAGGAGCATTTCCTCGCGGCGCTCGAGCGCGCGACTCCGGCGCTCGCCCAGGCCGCATGAGGGTCCTGCTCAACGGATACTCGCCTCCGTCGCCCGAGACCGGGAAGGTCGGCGCGATCCTCGGCCCCGCGCTCGTCGAGGCCGGGCACGAGCTCGTCGCGACCGAGGCCGAAGCGGAGGCGATGGTCGACTTCACCGCGCCCGATGCTGTGGTGGCGAATATCCTGCGTGCGGTCGAGGCCGGTGTTCCGTCGGTCGTCGGCACGAGCGGTTGGGACACGGCCGAGGTGGATGCCGCGGCGAAGGAAGCCGGCGTCCCGGTCTTCTACGCGCCGAACTTCGCGCTCGGTGCGGTGCTGATGATGCGGTTCGCGGTCGAGGCATCGCGGCATTTCCCGGCGGCGGAGATCGTCGAGCTCCACCACCAGACGAAGCTCGACTCGCCGTCCGGAACCGCGATCGCCACCGCCGCTGCAATGGAGGGTGACGTGCCGATCCACTCGGTTCGGCTACCCGGGCTCGTCGCGCACCAGGAGGTCGTGCTCGGCGGGCGCGGCGAGACGCTCACGATCCGCCACGACACCAGCTCGCGCGAGGCGTTCGTCCCGGGCGTCGAGCTCGCCCTCGCGAAGGTCGGCACGCTACCGCCCGGCGTCACCGTCGGCCTCGACCGGCTGCTCTGAGCGATCTCCTCGAGGACACGCTCACGATCGGTGAGCTCGAGCTCTCGCTGCTTCGCCCGCGTGAGCCCGAGGCGCTGATCGACGAAAAAGCGTTCGATGACGACGAGTTCATGCCGTACTGGGCCGAGCTCTGGCCCTCGGGACTGGCGCTCGCCCGCGCACTGCCGCCACGGCTCGACGGGCTGCGCGTCGTCGAGCTCGGCTGCGGCCTCGGAGTCCCTTCGTTGACGGCGGCTGCGCGCGGGGCGGACGTGATCGCGCTCGACTGGGCTCGGGATGCGATCGCGCTGCTCGACCGCAACGCTGCGCGCAACCACGTCGAGCTGTTCGGCGTAGCTGCCGACTGGCGCGCCTTCACCGGATCGTTTGATCTCGTGCTCGGAGCCGACCTGCTCTACGAGCGGCGCAACGTGCGCGCGCTCGTCCAGCTGCTGCCTTCGCTCGCCTCGCACGTGCTGCTCGGCGAGCCGGGGCGGCCGCATGCCGGCGAGTTCTTCGAGCTCGCCGCGGCCGGCTGGCAGATCGAGGAGCTTCCCGAGCGGGTCTACCGACTCACGCGACCGACTCGAGCAGATCCGCAAGCTCGACGGGGTGAGTGAGGAACGGCGAGTGCCCGGCATCGAGCTCGAGCGGCTCGACGCCGAGAGCCTCGCGGGCCATCAGGGCTTGCCAGTCGGGCCGGATCGCGCGGTCGCGAAGGGTCACGATCGACGCACTGAGCCCGGCCGGCAGCTCCAGCACCGCGTCCACGGGAGCCTGCGGCCGCAGTCGGTCGAACGCCTCACGGGCATCGTCATCGGCGAGATCCGGATAGAGCCTCTCGCGGGCGGTCTCGTAGTCGGGCCAGAACGAGCGCCCGAGCTCATCGCGCTGCGTCCCCGTGAACTCGGGGTCGAGCCCGGAGTACGCCCCGTCCACAGGGATGAGCGCCGCCACGAAGACCCTGACCCTGGCCGTGATGAGCGGAATCGTCATCCCGCCCATCGAATGCCCGACGACGACCGCGTCCGGCTGCGGCCCCACAACCCTCGCGTAATCGCGCACCGTGAGACCGATCTCCTCGCACGGAAGGTCAGGTGCCCAGGTCTCGTGACCACGTCGCTCCAGCTCGAGTGAGAGGCGCTCCCAGCACCAGCCGCCGTGCCACGCACCGTGGACGAACACGAACCGGGCCACCCCCGCAGTATCTCCGACTACGATGGAGGGATGCTCGGCGGAGTCCTCACCGCCATCGCGACGCCGTTCGACGCGGCGGGCGCGATCGACTACGACGCGTTCCAGGCGCTTTGTCGCCATCTCGTCGACCACGGCTCGGACGGGCTCGTCGTGTCCGGGACGACGGGAGAGAGCCCGACCCTCGCGGACGGCGAGCGCCTCGAGCTGCTGCGGGCGGCGATCGAGGCCGTCGGTGACCGCGCCACGCTGGTAGCGAACACGGGCACCGCTTCGACGGCCCACTCGATCGAGCTCACGGCGCAGGCGCACGAGGCCGGCGCCGACGCATTTCTCGCCGTCACGCCCTACTACAACAAGCCGCCGCAGCGGGGAATCGTCGCGCACTTCGAGGCGATCGCGGCAGCCTCCGACCGGCCGGTCGTCGTCTACAACATCCCGAGCCGTGTTGTCGTGAACATCGAGCCCGCCACGATCTCGCTGCTCGCCGAGGTTCCGAACATCCAGGCCGTCAAGCAGGCCTACCCCGACCTCGACGAGGCCCGGCACATCGTCGCCGTGGGCCTCGACCTCTACGCGGGGGACGACGCGCTCGTCCAGCCGTTCCTCGAGCTCGGCGGCATCGGCGGGATCTGCGTCCACACCCACATCGTCGGGCCGCAGGTGGCCGCTCAGGTGCAGGCCGCGCGCGACGGCGATGTCGAGCGGGGCCGCGAGATCGACGCCGAGCTTCGCCCGGCCTACGAGCTGCTCACGATCACGACGAACCCGATCCCGATCAAGGCCGCACTCGGCCTGCTCGGCCACGAGGTCGGCGGTTTCCGCCTCCCGCTCGTGCCGCCGACCGGCGAGGAGCTCGCGCAGGTGCGCGACTGCCTCGAGCGGCTCGGGCTGCTAGTCCACGCTTAGCCAGCTCTACGCCGAGGCGACCACGGTGAGACCGACCTCGCCGAGGATCGCGGGCTCATCGCGGTACAGCCGCTGGAGCGCGCCGACGACCTTCGGGCAGAACTGCGTGTCCTTGTTCGCGACGATCTCCTCGAGCGCGGCTTTGGGGCGCCGCGCACGGCGATATGGCCGGTCGGTCGTCAGCGCGTCGAAGGCGTCGGCTACGAGGACGATCCGTGCCGGAAGCGGGATCTGGTCGCCCGCAAGCCCATCCGGGTAGCCCTGGCCGTCCAACCGCTCGTGCGAGGAGCGCGCTATCTGAAGCACGAGGGGCGAGAGATCGATCTCGGAGAGGATCAGCTCCGAGATCACGGGGTGGCGCTTCATGACGATCCACTCGTCGTTGTCGAGCGGGCCGGGCTTGTGGAGAATCGACTCGGGAATCCCGATCTTGCCGATGTCGTGCATCAGTGCCCCGATCTCGATCGCGTTGAGGTCTGCGCCGGAGTACCCGAGCCTCCTCGCGAGCCCGACGGCGATGTCCGACACGCGCTCTGTGTGGCCGCCGGTGTAGTTGTCCTTCGCCTCCATCGACCGGGAGAGCGCCGAGATCGTCTCGAGGTGGGTCTTGCGCACCTCCTCGGCGAGGGTCGTCGACTCGAGCGCGGTCGCGACCTGCGGCTCGATCGCCTCGCGCAGGCGTTCCCACCGTTCGACGTCGCCGCCGTCGATCAGGATCCCGCCGACGATCCGGCCCGCCGACTCGAGCGGAGTCCCGACGACGTTGTCGGCACCGACGGTGACCTGCACGCGGGCCCCGGTGATCCGGGCGAGTGAAGCCTCAACGTACGACGCGAGCCGTTTGCTGTCGTGCGTCTGTGCCGAGAGCCCACCGGCGAACTCGAACAGCTCCCGCAGATCGGCGTTCGAGCGGCGGAGCTCGTCGTTGGCGCGCTCGACCTCGCTCGTCGAGGCGCGCGTCTTCGCGATGTACTGCTGGACGGAGACGATCAGGAGCGCCGGCGGCAATGCAAACGCGAGGAGCCCGACGAGCCCGACCTTCTCGTACGCGATCGTGCACGCGAGCGCGAGCGGCCCGAAGGCGAGGTAGTGCGGCGTGAGCCAGCGGAAGTGCTCGTCCCAGACCGTGCGAAACGTGCCTCCCTGGGAGACGCTCATCACGAGCGTCAGCAGGCCGATGTTCACGAGCCAGTAGGCGGCGCCGGCGGCGCAGGCGGGCACCAGATCGACCACCGGCGAAGAGGAGCGGGGAAGATTGAGGTAGATCGCCGACCCCACTCCGGCGGCGAGCGCGAACGTCGCGGCATTGAAGAGCGCCTTGTGCGGCTTCGAGCGCCGCCTGACCGCGTGGACGGCCGCAGCGAAGATGCCGGCGAGCACGCCGGCCCCGATCCCGAAGGTGAACCCCGTTGCGAGCAGCGTCACTCCCGCGACCGAGATCGAGCCCTTCCCGTAGATATCGACCGCGAGAAGCATCAGCGCCGCCGTCATCACGAAGAAGACCGCGAAATCGACTGGGTGGGATCTCGCGGCGGCGAAGGAACCGTGCCACGTGACGATGACGAGCGCCGTCGCGAGCGAGGCTACGACCGAGATCAGGATCGCGGTCGAGCCCGACTCCGGCGCCGCGCGGGCCGGGAGGGCGTTGGCCGATGCCATTCGTGCCGAATCGGCGCTCAACCGAGGCGGGGTGGGGAAGCCGAGTGGGACGCGAGAACGACCAGGTTGAGCGAGCTCATACGCATAGGCACGTTGTCCCTGGTGCGAGCGAGGCGCCCCTCACCCTGAAGGGGTATTTCCCACGTTCACTGACTTGAGGGACACGGCGACGAACCCGTTTTGGCATGCCGGTTCCGGGTGGGGCCCGCAGCCGTATGCTTCGCGGCGGTGAGTGACGAGACTCTGAGGATCATCCCGCTCGGCGGGCTCGGCGAGGTCGGCAAGAACATGACCGTCTTCGAGACCGGGGGCGAGACGATCGTGATCGATGCGGGACTCGCGTTCCCGCGCGACGAGCACCTCGGCGTCGACCTGGTTCTCCCCGACTTCGGATACCTGCAGGGGCGCGAGGTGCTGGCCGTCGTGCTCACCCACGCGCACGAGGACCACGTCGGGGCGCTGCCGTACCTGCTGCGCGAGATTCGCGTCAAGACGCTCTACGCGACGAGGCTCACGCTCGGCCTCGTCAAGTCGAAGCTCGACGAGCACGGTCTGATGAACGCCGCGGAGCTACGCGAGGTCGGGCCTGACTCGGGCCCAATCGACGTGGGGCCGTTCCGCCTCGAGTTCGTGCGGATGGCTCACTCGATCCCGGACGCGGCCGGGATCTGCATCGAGACGAAGGCCGGCCGCGTGTTCCATACGGGGGACTGGAAGCTCGACCACACCCCGATCGACGGGCTCCGCACGGACGTCGGCAAGCTCGCCGAGATCGGGAACCGTGGAGTCGACCTGCTCCTCGGTGACTCGACGAACGCAGAGCAGCCCGGGTTCACGCGCTCCGAGCGGGTCGTCGGCGAGGCGTTCCGCCAGATCATCCCCGCCCGGCACGGCCGCATCCTCGTCTCTTCGTTCGCGTCGAACATCCACCGGATGCAGCAGGCGATCGACGTCGCGCTCGAGGTCGGCCGCTCCGTGAGCGTGATCGGCCGCTCGATGCGCAAGAACCTGAACATCGCGCGGAACCTCGGCTACATCGAGGCGCCCGACGACCTCCTCGTCCGCCCGGCGGATCTCGACGAGCTGCCGCCCGAGCGCCAGCTGATCCTCTGCACCGGCTCCCAGGGCGAGCCACTTTCGGCCCTCACCCGGATCGCGTACAACGACCACCCCGCGGTGCACGTCGCGCGCGGGGACACGGTGATCATCTCGGCGCGCGCCGTTCCCGGGAACGAGCTGCGCGTCCACGATTCGATCAACCGGCTGACCCGCAGCGGCGCAGAGGTGCTGCACGAGGAGAACGCCGCCGTCCACGTCTCCGGGCATGCACGCTCGGAGGAGCTTCGGACCCTGCTCAGCCTGGTCCGCCCAAAGGCGGTGATGCCGATCCACGGCGAGTACCGGATGCTCGCCGCGCATGCGCGGCTCGCGCAGGACGCCGGCGTGCCGGCATCCTCGATCATCATCGCCGACAACGGTCACGTGGTCGAGCTCTCGCGGGAGGGCGCGCGGATCGTCGACCAGGTCGAGGCCGGGATCACGTTCGTCGACGGCCTCGGCGTCGGAGACCTCTCGGACGTGGCGCTGCGCGACCGCCGGCACCTGTCCGAGGACGGCGTCCTGATCGTCGTCGCGACGCTTTCCGATGGGACTGCCTCCGCGCCCGAGCTGATCACCCGCGGATTCGCAGAGTCGGACGAGCTGATGTCCGAGATGCGCAGCGAGGCCCAAGACATCCTCCGCGGGCTGATCGACGACGACATCAGCGAGATCAAGCTGATCCAGGAGCACCTGCACGACGGGATCGGGCAGCTGATCTACGACCGGACGCGCCGGCGGCCGATGATCCTGCCCGTGGTGGTCGAAACATGAGCCGTAGGCTTGCCGGAGGCGAACCAGCAGCGGAGGTGCCGGTTCCGCCGGCGCCGGAGCGGGTGCAGATCGGGCGACCGAAGGTCGCCCGATGAGCCATGCCTGGGCCGAGGCGATCTCGGCGCACGCGGTGGAGTCGAAGACAGCGGGCCAGGTGATCGGCGCGCTCGGTGCGCTCGAGGATGCGGCGCTCGCGTTCTGCCGGCTGCTCGAGCGCTGGGCTCGGGGCGAGGCCGACCCACCGACCGCGGGCGCACGCGCATCGGCTCTCCAGGATGCCGCCGAGGGCGTCGAGCGTGCGCTGGCGAGGCTCGACGAGCCGCTCGGGCAGTACCTGCTCGAGCTCGAGGGCGGCATCGCCGAGGGACGCTCCTGGTTCGGCGAGCCGAGCGGGGCGGAGCTGATCGACTGGGGGCCGGTGCTCACTCGCGCGGGCATCGTCGCCTCGCCGCACCAGGTGGCCGCCGCGTACCTCGAGCTGGCAGTCCTCGTGCGGGCGCTCGAAGGGCTCTCGGCCGCCGTGAGGTTCGAGGCGAGCCCGGATCGCGGCTCGCTCTGGGCCGGCCTCTTCGACCTGCGTGAGAACCTCTTCGGACGCGCGCAGGACGACCTGCACGCACTCGCCGCATAATCCCGACGCAAATGGCGCCCGAGCTCACCGTCGTCGGTTCGATCAACGTCGATTTCGTCGCGCGGATGGAGCGGCTCCCCCAGCCTGGGGAGACTGTCCCTGCGCACCAGCTGAACCGGCTTCCGGGCGGGAAGGGCGCGAACCAGGCGGTCGCCGCGGCGCGGCTCGGCGCGAAAGTCCGGATGATCGGCGCGGTCGGCGACGACCCGCTCGCCGAGGAAGCGGTCGCAGGCCTCGTGGAGGCGGGCGTCGAGCTCGACGTCGAGCGCAAGGGCCAGACCGGCGTTGCGCTGATCTACGTCGACGCCGAGGGTGAGAACGAGATCGCGGTCTTTCCCGGTGCGAACGCCGAGGTGACGCCGCGTGAGGTCGAGGGCGTCGTTCTCTGCCAGCTCGAGGTGTCGGACGAGGTCGTGTACGCGGCGGCCTCGAAGGCGTCGTTCTTCGCGCTCAACGCGGCGCCCGCCCGGGAGCTCGATCTCGAGCCCGACCTGCTCGTCGTCAACAAGTTCGAGCACGAGGTGATGAAGCGCGGCAAGCTCGTCGCCGTGACCTACGGCGCCGACGGCGCGGTGCTCTACGAGAACGGCAAGCAGGTCGCCGGCTCGGCATCGCCGATGATCATCGCCCGGGACGGGACCGGGGCGGGCGACGCGTTCACCGCCTGCCTACTCGTCGGGCTTCTGGAGGAGCGGCCGTACGAGGAGGCTCTCCGGCGCGCTTGCATCGCAGGGGCCTACACCGCAGCGAAGGTCGGTGCCCAGAGCGCGGTTCCCGACGCCATCGATGTCGAGAACTGGCTGAAGAAGAACAACTGATGGCGACGCCGATCCTCATCGACTGCGACCCCGGCCACGACGACGCGGTCGCGCTGATGCTCGCGGTGGCCTCGCCCGAGGTCGAGCTCGTCGGCGTGACGACCGTCGTCGGCAACCAGACCGTCGAGAAGACGACCGTGAACGCGCTGCGCGTGCTCGAGCTGTGCGGTCGCGCGGATGTGCCGGTCGCGAAGGGCGCCGCGCACCCGCTCGTGCGGCCGCGCTCGGTTGCGGCGCACGTCCACGGCGAGACCGGTCTCGACGGCCCCGATCTCCCGCCGCCGTCGCGCGAGCCTGTCGCCGAGCATGCCGTCAGCTTCCTCGCACGCCAGATCCGCGAGCACGACGGGAAGCTCACCGTGATTCCGGTTGGGCCGCTGACGAACATCGCGCTCCTGCTCGCGCTCGAGCCCGACGCGCGCCCGGAGCGGATCGTGCTGATGGGCGGATCGGTCGGCGAGGGCAACCGCACCCCGGCCGCCGAGTTCAACATCTGGGCCGACCCCGAGGCCGCGCGGCGCGTGTTCGAGAGCGGGATCGACATCACGATGATCGGCCTCGACGTTACGCACCAGGCTCTTGTCACCGACGCCGACGCAGAGTCGATGCGCGGTCTCGGCAAGGTCGGCAAGGTCGCAGCAGAGCTCTTCGACTTCTACGGCCGCTGGCACAAGGCGACCTACCCCGACCTGGACGGATCCCCGCTGCACGACCCGGTCGCCGTAGCCCACGTCATCGATCCGACCCTCGTCGAGACGAAGCCGGCGTACATCGAGATCGACTGCAGCTGGGAGCAGGGGAGAGGCAGAACGAACGTCGACTGGCGCGGCCGCCTCGAAGGCAGCCCCCCGAACGCCACGGTCGGCCTGGGCATCGACAACGACGCGTTCGTGAAGCTGATCACCGAACGCCTCGCCAGGCTCGGCGTAAGCCCTCACTGCGAACCGGGCCCCAGGAGGAGCGCGGTCCTGCGGCGCGAAGAGGCTCGCATGGCGCAAGCAAGCCGCAGTACGCGCACCGCGAAGCCGCGGGCGAAGGCGCCTGCCCGCAAGACGCGGCGGCGCACGAAGAAGCGCGCCCGTCACCATGACGCGGAGCTGATCGGGCTCGGGCTGGCCGCGGTCGGGATCTTCCTGGCCTGCGTGCTCTGGTTCGGGCTGAGCGGCGGGCCGGTGCCGGATGCGAGCACGCGGCGTCATCGGCTGGGCCGCGTACATCTCCCCGCTGATCCTCATCCCGCTCGGCGGGTTGATCGTCACCCGCAGCGCGCTCGTCTCGGTGCGGCCTTTCCGGCTCGGGCTCTGCGTCACGGTCGTCGGGCTGATGCTCGCGCTCGGCTCGTCGCACGGCGGCTGGATCGGGCGGCAGCTCAGCGACCTGGTCGCGAAGGGCATCGGCACGACCGGCGCGACGATCCTCGGCGTGCTGCTGACGCTCTTCGGTGTCCTCTTCCTCACCGGCGCATCGCTCGGAGCTCTCCTTCGCAGCTCCGGCACGGCCGTGCGGTCGGCACACACGCGCGTGCGCCGCGAGCGCGCGCCGCGGCCGCTGCCGGAGCAGGAGCCCGCGTATGAGCCCTCGGACTCGTTCCACCCGCTGCCCAGGCAGGAGGCGCCCGTCGACGCCGTCCACGACTACCCCGATCTCGTCTCCGCGTCCGTCCCCTCGCTCGTTCCCGAGCTCACGTTCGCCGGCGGCGACGACGACACCGAGGACACGCAGACCGCCCTCTTCGAGACCGACGCGGAGCCGAAGCCCGAGTACCGCCTTCCCGATCCGGGCCTGCTCAGGCGCTCGGCGCCCGGCACCGGGCCGAACGCGGAGGCGAACAAGCGCACGGCGGAAGCGCTGCTTCTCTGCCTCTCCAACTTCGGTATCGAGGCGACGATCGTCGGCCAGATCTCCGGCCCGCGCGTCACCCGGTACGAGCTCCAGCTCGCCCCGGGAACGAAGGTCGGGAAGGTAGCCGCACTCCGCGACGACCTCTGTTACGCGCTCGCGACGACCGAGATCCGCATTCTCGCGCCGATTCCCGGTAAGCAGGCCGTCGGCGTCGAGGTCCCGAACCTCTCCCCGAACCTCGTCACCCTCGGCGACATCTACGGCGAGATCCCCGCCGGGGCGAGCCCCGTCTCCGTCTGGCTCGGCAAGGGAATCGACGGCATCCCCGTCTACTGCGACCTCGCCCGCATGCCGCACCTGCTGATCGCCGGCACCACCGGCTCGGGCAAGTCCGGCTGCATCAACGCGATCCTGACCTCGATCCTGCTGCGCTCGACGCCCGACCAGGTGAAGATGATCCTGATCGACCCGAAGCGAATCGAGCTCAACTACTACGAGTCGATTCCGCACCTCCTCACCCCGGTCGTCTCGAGCCCGAAGGAGGCGAGCGCCGTCCTCCTGAACGTCGTCACCGAGATGGAGCGCCGCTACGTCCATCTCCAGCAGCTGCGCGCCCGCGGCCTCCCCGAGGCCAACCGGACGCTGCGCAAGCGCGGCGAGCCCGAGCTCCCGTTCCTGCTCGTCGTGATCGACGAGCTCGCCGACCTGATGATGGTCAGCCCTCAGGATGTCGAGGACGCGATCATCCGGCTCGCGCAGAAGTCCCGTGCCGTCGGCATCCACCTCGTCCTCGCCACGCAGCGGCCGTCGGTCGACGTGATCACCGGGATGATCAAGGCGAACGTCCCCTCCCGGATCGCCTTCGCCGTCAGCTCGCAGACAGACTCGCGCGTGATCCTCGACTCGAACGGCGCCGAGAGCCTGCTGGGCTCGGGCGACATGCTCTACAAGCCGCTCGGCACCTCACGCCTGCAGCGCGTCCAGGGCGCGTACGTCACCGAGGAAGAGGTCGCGATGATCGTCGAGCAGACGCGCGTCCAGCGCGAGCAGGAGGTCGACGAGACCTTCCTGCAGGCACCGCAGGTCTTCGCCGACGAAGGCGACAACGAGGACGGCGAGTTCGACCCGGACGAGGATCCGCTGCTCGACCGCGCAATCGAGGTCGTCGTCACGGCGCAGACCGCGTCCGTCTCGCTGCTCCAGCGCCGTCTCCGCGTCGGTTACACGCGGGCGGGCAGGCTGATCGACATGCTCGAGCGGCGCGGCATAATCTCGCCCTACGAAGGCTCCAAGCCGCGGACCGTGCTGATCGAAGGGCCTCTGTAGCGTCGTAAGCCTGGCACGGAACCAACAAGACGCTTAGAGTCCGCGTCCTAGCTCTCAAACCACCTTAGGAGGGAAGTGTGACAAGAATGCGCCTGACGGCGTTCGCCGGCGGCATCCTGGCCGCTACGGCACTCGTCTTCGTGTCGGTCGGGGCTGCCGCGCCGACAAAGGCGGCGGCGGCGCCGTCCACCTGTCTCGTGACGGACATCGGGGGACTGAACGATCACGGGTTCAACCATCTCGCGTACCTCGGGCTGCTGCGGGCCAAGTCCCAGCTGCACGTGCAGACGTGGGTGCTCGTCTCGAAGAGCGGCAACGACTACATCCCGAACTTCCAGACCTGCGTCAACAAGTACAAGGCTCAGCTCGTCATCGGCGTCGGGTTCCTGATGGAGTCGGCGATTCAGACGATGGCAAAGCAGTTCCCGAACACGAAGTTCGCCGGAGTCGACATGAACGCCAAGACCGACTTCACGAAGGGCGGGATCACGAAGAACTTCGAGGGTCTCATCTTCGCGGAGAACGAGGTCGGCTACGAGGCCGGTTACATCGCCGCACTGATGGCGCAGAACGATCATCACACGATGGTCAGCTCGGTCGGCGGCATCCCGGTTCCGGCAGTCGTCCGCTACATCGCGGGCTACCAGGCCGGGGCGAAGAAGGCCGTCTCGAGCATCACTGTCACGAACGCGTACTCGCAGAGCTTCACCGCGCAGGACACCTGCAAGAACCTGGCGCTGAACCAGATCTCGCAGGGATCTGACGTCGTCTTCCAGGTTGCCGGCGGCTGCGGCCTCGGCGTCCTCGACGCGGCCAAGGAGAAGAGCGCGTGGGGCATCGGCGTCGACGCCGACCAGGCCTACGTGAACCAGCGCGTCCTCACGAGCGCCCAGAAGAAGGTCGACGTCGCGGTCTACACCGCGATCGCCAACCTGCAGAAGGGGAAGTTCGCCGGTGCGAACAACCTGCTCTTCAACGCTGCGAACGGCGGAGTCGGCCTGGGCATCATCAACAAGGCAGTCCCGGCCTCGATCCGCCTCAAGACCAAGGCGATCGAGCTGCTCGTCGCGCACGGTCGGATCAAGCCGCCGACGCAGTGCTCGCCGAATCCGAACTGCTAATCGGCTCCTAGAGCATCGGCTGTACGGGAGCGGGCCCTCGGGCCCGCTCCTTCTTAAGGCGTGCCGTTCGATTACCTGCATAGAATCGCCCGGCATGGAAGGGCCCCCCGTCCTGGAGCTTCGCGGGATCACGAAGCGGTTTCCCGGGATCGTTGCGAACGACCGCATCGACCTGGACCTCCGTCGGGGCGAGGTACATGCCCTGCTCGGCGAGAACGGCGCCGGCAAGTCCACCCTGATGAACGTCCTCTACGGCCTCTACCGGCCCGACGAGGGCGAGATCCTGCTGAACGGCGAACAGGTGGTCCTCAAGTCGGCGAAGGATGCGATCGACCGCGGGATCGGGATGGTGCATCAGCACTTCATGCTCATCCCGGTCATGACGGTCGCCGAGAACATCGTGCTCGCAAACGAGCCGACGAAGGCGGGGATCTGGCTCGACGAGAATGCGGCAGCCGCGCGCGTTCGCGAGCTCGCCAAGACCTTCAAGTTCGAGATCGATCCGAATGCGCTGATAGCGGACATCACAGTCGGCCAGCAGCAGCGGGTCGAGATTCTGAAGGCGCTCTATCGATCGGCCGACATCCTGATCCTGGACGAGCCCACCGCGGTCCTGACTCCGCAGGAGGCGCTCGAGCTCTTCGAGATCCTGCGCATCCTGCGAACCGAGGGCATGTCGATCATCTTCATCACCCACAAGCTGAACGAGGTGCTCGAGATCGCGGACCGGGTCAGCGTGCTGCGTCGCGGCAAGAAGATCGACACTGTCCCTCGCGACGGCGCGACCGAGGCCGGCCTCGCCCAGTTGATGGTGGGACGCGAGGTGGTGTTCCGCGTCGACAAGCCCGCGCCAAAGCCCGGAGAGACGCTGTTGCAGGTCAAAGCCCTTCACGTGCTCGACGACCGTGGCATCGAGAAGGTCCGCGGCATCTCGTTCGATGTCCACGCCGGCGAGATCGTCGGCATCGCCGGTGTCGACAACAACGGACAGACCGAGCTGATCGACGCGCTCACGGGCCTCCGCCGTGCGGCAGCAGGGACCGTGACCATGGGCGGCCGCGAGTACACCCATGCGACCCCGAAGGAGATGACCGACGACGCCGGGCTGGGGCACATCCCCGAGGACCGGCACGCGCGCGGCCTGATCCTCGACTTCTCGCTGGCCGAGAACCTGGCGCTGCACGACTACCGGCACGAGCCGGACTCGAAGCTGGGGCTGCTCCGGCCGCGTCAGCTGACGAGCCGCGCCCAGCGGCTGCTGCCGGAGTTCGACGTCCGTGGTGGCGGCCCCTCGACGGCGGCGAGCGCGCTCTCCGGCGGCAACCAGCAGAAGGTCGTGCTGGCGCGAGAGATCGATCGCAATCCGAAGGTGCTGATCGCCGCGCAGCCGACGCGGGGCCTGGACGTGGGGGCGATCGAGTTCGTTCACCGGCGCCTGATCACGGAACGCGACGAGGGGCGCGGAGTGCTCCTCGTCTCGCTCGAGCTCGAGGAGATCTTCGCTCTCGCCGACCGGATCCTGGTGATGTTCGAGGGGGAGATCGTCGGCGAGTACCCGCCGGATGTCTCCGAGAACACGCTCGGGCTCGCGATGACCGGCATCACCCAAGTGGGCGCGAACACATGAGCGTAGGCTTGACGGAGCTCAAAGCGGAGGTGCCGGCTTTGCCGGTGCCGGAGCAGATGCTCATCGGCGACCGAAGGTTGCCCGATGAGCGAGGCGGCCGCCCCTCCGCCTCCGCCGCCGTCCCCGGGGCTCGCACCCGTGACGGAACCTGCTCCGGGCGAGAAGAAGAAGTTCAACACGCAGGGCCTCGTCGTCTCGATCATCACGACGTTCATCGCCTTCCTCGTCGGCGGGCTCGTGGTGCTTGCGACCGGCCACAACCCGTTGCGGACATACCAGGCGATCTTCAACGGAACCGGGCTGACCTGGCTCATCCCGGGCGTCAGCAGCGGCGCCGACGCGCTGAACCTCCAGCAGACGCTCATCGTCACGACACCGCTCATCCTGTGCGGGCTCGCCGTCGCATTCGCCTTCCGCTGCGGGATGTTCAACATCGGCGGCCAGGGGCAGTACTTCGCGGGCACGTACGCCGCGGTGATCGTGGGCTCGATGTGGTCGAGCATCCCCGGCCCGGCGCACATCATCCTCTGCCTCGTCCTTGCGACTCTGTGCGGTGCCGCCTGGGCGGGGATCGCCGGCTTCCTGAAGGCCACCACCGGGGCCCACGAGGTGATCTCGACGATCATGCTCAACTGGATCGCGATCTGGGTGGGGACGTACTTCTTCGGCCTCCAGGGGCCCTTCGTGAGCTCCCCGTACAACCCGGAGTCGAACGAGATCCTCCCGAATGTCCATCTCCCGGTCTTCTGGGGCAGCTCGGTGCTCCAGGGCCTGCACATCGGCTTCTTCATCGCGCTCGCGGCTCTGGTCGTCTTCTGGGCCATCCTGAACCGGACGACCCTCGGATTCGAGGTCCGCGCCGTGGGTTTCAATCCCGAGGCCGCCCGCTACAGCGGGATCAGCGTCAAGCGGAATTACTTCCTCGCGATGGCGATCTCGGGAGCGTTCGCGGGCCTTGCGGGCGGGATCGACATGCTCGGTTGGGAGTTTCACATCGCAACCTCCGACATCCTCGTCTCATCGGTCGGCTTCCTCGGAATCGCGGTCGCGCTGCTCGGCCGCAACACCGCCGTCGGCGTCTTCTTCGCGGCGCTGCTCTTCGGGGCGCTAACCGTCGGCACCTCGAGCCGCCAGCTCGATCCGAGCGTGTTCGATCCATCGCTCGCGGGCAACCTCACCCTGATCATCCAGGGGCTGGTCGTCCTGTTCGTCGGCGCAGACCTGCTCGTGCTCTCGGTCTGGAAGGCACGCAAGAAGGTGCGGCTCCGCAGGAAGAGCCCCGAAGCATGACTGCGGCACCCATCACCCCGTCGCGGGCTCAGCGCGTGTTCGAGCTCGGCACCGCGAAGCGGATCGGCATCCTCGGGATCATCGTCGGGGTCGTAGGAGGCTGGGTCGCACTTCCACCGATCGCGACCCGGAGCCCGACGCTTCCTCTATTGCTCGGCATCCTCGCCGTGGCGGCCGGTATCTGGTCGGTGTCACGGGGAGCGAAGCGACCCGGGTGGGGCGCAGTCGCTGCCGGCATCTTCGGGATCGGGCTCGGCCTGCTCGCGCTCCAATCGAGCGATTCGCACCTGGCGCAGGTCTTCACCTGGGGCACGCTGATCGCCGCAACGTTGCGCTATGCGACGCCGCTCACGTACGGGGCCCTGGGCGGCTTGATGTCCGAGCGCAGCGGCGTGGTGAACATCGCTCTCGAAGGAATGATGTTGATGGGTGCTTTCTTCGGCATCTGGGGCTCGGCCACCACCGGCTCCTGGGAGCTCGGGCTCCTGATCGCGATGGCCGCGGGCGGCCTCACGGCGTTCATCTACGGCATCTTCGCGATCCACTTCCAGGCCGACCAGATCGTCGGCGGCACTGCCGTCAACTTCCTCGCACTCGGCATCACCGGGTACTTCTACATCCAGATCTACGGCTCGTCGGGGACGCCCGACCTCTCGAGCGCCGAATCGATCCCGGACGTCCACCTGCACTTCCTCGGCAACGGCTTCGTCGGCCAGGTCGTCGGGCAGCTCAACCTCATGATCTGGCTCGTGTTCGCGTTGCTGTTCGTCGTCTACTTCGTCGTCTTCCGGACGTCGGTAGGCCTGCGCCTGCGGGCGGTCGGCGAGCACCCCCGGGCGGCGGACACCGTCGGGATCGACGTCTACAAGACCCGCTACGTCTGCGTCACGCTGTCGGGCATGCTGGCCGCGATGGGTGGCGCCTACCTCTCGATCGGTTTCGTGCATTCCTTCGACGAGAACCTGACGGCAGGCCGCGGCTTCATCGCGCTCGCAGCGCTGATCTTCGGCAAGTGGCGCCCATTCGGGGCATTCGGCGCTGCCTGCCTGTTCGGATTCTCGACTGCTCTCGCCTACGCAATACCATCCGCGTATGTCGACTCGACCTCCTCGATCCTGCGCTCGGGCGCACTCTTCCAGACGCTCCCGTACATCCTCACGCTGGTCGCCGTGGCCGGCGTGATCGGCCGGTCGGTCGCGCCCGCGGCCGACGGAAAGCCTTATGTCAAGCAGTAGGCCTGCAGGGATCGCCGCGATCGTGTTCGGCCTGCTCGCGGTCGCGGCCATCCCCGTGGCGGTCGCAGCCGCGGTGTTCCTGCCCTCGGTCGACGTGCTGCCGGCGCTCGAGATCGCCGTTCCGACCGCGCTCGTGCTCGGGTTGATCGGGCTCTCGGCCTCGCGGCGGGCGCGCTACAAGCTGGACCGCAGCGTCTTCCGGATCGGCGACCGGACGGCCCGCTTCGGACGCTTCCTCGTCTGGGCGGGGATCTACTGCGCGCTCGTCGGCGGCCTCGCGCTCGGCTTCTACGGGCTGCTCCGCGTCAAGTCCTCCTAGCACCGTCGATCGGCAGGCCGGCGCGCGTGTGCGATCATTGCGCCCGTGTTCGAGATCGGGAACAGCCTGCGTGAGGCGCGTTCTCGTCGCCAGATCGAGCTACCGCAGGCCGAGCTGGCGACGAAGATCCGCGTCAAGTACCTGCGGGCGCTCGAGGAGGAGCGGTTCGAGACGCTCCCGTCTCAGACCTACGTCAAGGGCTTTCTACGGACGTACGCCGATTATCTCGGCCTCGACGGCCAGCTCTACGTCGACGAGTTCAACTCTCGCTACGTCAGCGGCGATGACGGGGACCCCCGGCCGCGCCGCTCGACGGTGCGCCCGGAACGGCGCACCCGCCGGATCGAGACGAGCATCGTCCTCGTCGCCGTCGCGCTCGTCGGGATCGTCACGCTCGTCGTCGTAGGGGCCTGGCAGACGACCGGGTCCGGCGGCAAGAAGGCGACGACGACGAAGACGACGCAGGTGCACAAGAAGCACGTCATCTCGCGGCCCAGCGCCTTCCTTCAGATCGAGGCTGTGAACGGGAGCTCCTATGTCTCGGTGCATCGAACGGGCCCGACCGGACGGCCGCTCTTCCAGGGGACGATCGAGAAGGGCGGGATCGAGCCGTTCAAGGGCAAGTACTTCTGGCTCGACATCAGCCAGCCTGAGAACCTCGTGATCGTCGTCGGCGGCAAGCAGTTTCCGATCAGCGGCTCGAAGCCGGTCGTCTTGACGGTCACCCCGAGCGGCGCGCACGTCGGTTAGCGGCTCGTTGCGCGCCGGGATCGTCGTCACCGGCTCCGAGCTCGTGCGCGGGGACCGGACCGATCTGAACGGGCCTTTTCTCGCGCGCTCCCTGCTCGGGCTCGGGTTCGACCCTGCAGAGCTGCGGATCGTCGGCGACGTCCGCGGCGACATCGAAGCCGCGATCCGCGATGGGCTCCGGCACGACCTGCTCATCACATCGGGTGGCCTCGGACCGACACATGACGACCTCACGGTCGAGCTGCTTGCACTCGCCGCCGGACGGGAGCTCGTCGTCGACTCCGAGGTCGAGGCGAAGATCGAGGCGCGGTCACGTGCTGTCGCCGAGCGGATGAAGCGGCCGTACACGGACTTCGCCTTCGGCGTCCGCAAGCAGGCGACCCTGCCCGAGGGCGCAATCGTCGCCGGCATCGCGGGCACGGCTCCAGCCGTTGTGCTCGAGGTCGACGGGTGCGTCGCTGTGACGCTGCCGGGACCGCCACGGGAGCTTCAGGAGCTCTGGGCGGCGGTGCTCGAGACCGAGCCGCTTCGGCGGCTCGTCGCCGCGGCACAGCCGCGCGAACGGCGCGCGCTCCGCTTCTACGGAGTCGGCGAATCCACCGTCGCGCAGGCGCTCGCCGCCGCAGGCGGCGAAGGGGAGGGGGTGGAGGTGACGATCTGCGCCCGCGACAGCGAGATCCACCTCGACCTCTTCGTCGCGCCCGGCGCGGATGCCCGGGCCGACGCGCTCGAGGCCGCGCTCGTCGAGCCGGTGGGGTCGTACCTCTTCTCACGCACCGAGGAGCCGATCGAGGCGCTCGTGCTCGAGGCCTGCCGCGCGCGCGGGCTCACGCTCGCCACGGCCGAGTCGTGCACCGGCGGGCTCGTTGCCGGTCGCCTGACAGGGATCGCCGGCGCGAGCGACGTGTTCCTCGGCTCGGTCGTCTCCTACTCGAACGAGATCAAGGAGTCGGAGCTCGGCGTTCCCGCAGCCACGCTCGAAGCCCACGGGGCGGTGTCGGCGGAGACAGCGTCGGCCATGGCCCGCGGCGTCCGCGGGCGCCTCGGCGCCGACGTCGCGGTATCGGTGACGGGTATCGCCGGGCCCGGCGGCGGGACGCCGGAGAAGCCGGTCGGCCTCGTGTACCTGTGCGCTTCCGGGCCCGGGGGCGAGCTCGCGCGCCACTTCCAGATCACCGGCGACCGCGAGACGGTGCGACGCCGGGCCACGGTCGGCGCCCTGCATCTCCTGCACCAACTCGTCACAGAGATGTGACAGAAACCGGCACAGACACGTCACAGGTTCCGCGCTAGCGTGGCCGGACATGAACGGTTCCGCCCCTTCCGGCCCCTGCGGCCCGCCCGGCAGACGATCGAGAGTGTCGTGCGGCGGTAGGCGTGTCGACCGGCGAACGTATGTCCGTCCGACGTCTCTGTTTTCATTTCCCGGCTGCGTCCGGGTGGGGCGCAGTACGACGTACTCGAAGCGGTCCCGCCCGGGCCCGCACTAGGAGGTTGATGAGGTTGGATCGCGAGACGGCACTGGATACCGCACTCGGGCAGATCGAGCGGAACTTCGGCAAGGGCGCCGTGATGCGGATGAGCGACCAGGCGCAGGTCTCCGTCGGAGCGATCTCGACCGGCTCGCTCCCGCTCGACCTTGCGCTCGGGATCGGCGGGCTGCCGCGCGGCCGCGTCGTCGAGATCTACGGGCCGGAGTCGTCGGGAAAGACGACGCTCGTCTACCACGTGATCGCCGAGGCCCAGCGCCAGGGCGGCATCTGCGCCTTCATCGACGCCGAGCACGCGATGGACCCGGTCTACGCCAAGAACATCGGCGTCAACATCGACGAGCTCCTCGTCTCGCAGCCGGACACGGGCGAGCAGGCGCTCGAGATCTGCGAGCTGCTCGTCCGCTCGGGCGCGCTGTCGGTCGTCGCGATCGACTCGGTCGCCGCGCTGACGCCGAAGGCCGAGATCGAGGGCGAGATGGGCGACTCCCACGTCGGCCTGCAGGCTCGGCTGATGTCGCAGGCGCTGCGCAAGCTCGCCGGCACGCTCAACCGCACCGAGACGATCTGCATCTTCACCAACCAGCTGCGCGAGAAGATCGGGGTCATGTTCGGCTCGCCCGAGACGACTCCAGGCGGTCGCGCGCTCAAGTTCTACGCCTCGGTGCGGCTCGACATCCGTCGGATCGAGACGCTCAAGGACGGCGTCGAGGCGATCGGCAACCGCGTCCGCGTGAAGGTGGCGAAGAACAAGGTCTCGCCGCCGTTCAAGCAGGCCGAGTTCGACATCATCTACGGGCAGGGCATCCCCTGGGAGAGCACCGTTCTCGATGCCGCGCTCGAGCGGAAGATCGTGCAGAAGTCGGGCTCGTACTTCAGCTTCGGCGACGAGCGGCTCGGCCAGGGCCGTCAGAACTCCGCCGCGTTCCTCCTGGAGCATCCGGACCTCGTCCAGCAGATCTTGCAGGCGGTTCAGGACCAGGTTCCCGAGGGCCAGATCGTCTCGGCACGCCTCCTGGCGCAGCCGGAGTCGACCGAGGTGACTCCGGTGCTCGTCGAGGTCGACGTCGAGCTCGAAGTCGAGGTCGAGCCCGACGGGGCTGCGGCAGCCGCGTAGGACAGGGCCGGCGCCGATGCGCATCGTCACGGCGCTCCATCCCGAGCGTCGCGACCGCGTCCGTGTCGACCTCGATGGAGAGCACTGGCGCACGCTGCCGGCTACGCGGTCGTGTCCGCAGGCCTGCGCGTCGGTGGGGCACTCGATCGCGAGCGAGCCCGCGAGCTCGGACGCTCGCTCCGCCGGGTCGAGGCGCTCGACACCGCCGGCAAGGCGCTCTCGCACCGAGATCGCTCGATCGCCGAGCTCGAAGCCCGGCTCGAGCAGCGCGGCGTCCGGCCGTCAGATCGCGCCGCCGCCGTCGAGACGATGGCTCGCCTCGGTTACGTCGACGACGCGCGCATGGCCGCCGATCGCGCCCGGAACATGGCGTCGCGCGGGTTCGGCGACGAGGCGATCCGCTTCGATCTCGAGGGTCGGGGGATCGACACCGAGTTGATCGCGTCTGCGATCGAGCAGCTGGAGCCCGGAGGCCGAGCGCGCCCGGGTTATCGTCGCCCGGAGCGAGTCCGACGTCAAGGCGGCCCGGAGTCTCGCGGCGAAGGGCTTCTCGTCCGAGACGATCGAGGCCGCCGTGGCCATCTGGCCTGACTAGAGGGGCCGTGCCATTCTCCGTTCAACTCGCGATCGGAAGGCGTACTATGGGCGCGCGGCGCACATGACTACGCGTTCCCTGTCCCTCCTCGCTGCAGCTCTGACGCTGCTCGTGTTCGCCTCGAACGCGGATGCCCGTGCGCGCGCCGGGGTCAAGATCACTGCCTCAGCGGCTCCGTGGGCGGTCGTCGGGAGCCAGATCGGGATCAAGGGCGGAGTTACGCCCCACGTGGCCGGGCTGAGCGTCGCGCTTCAGCAGCGGCAGGGTGGGGGATGGACGACCGTGCAGGCGACGAAGATCGCCGCGGGCGGCGCGTTTTCCTTCACCGCGCACCCGAACGATCCCGGCGCTGCGACCTTCCGCGTCGTGACCGCGAAGGGAGCGACCGCTGCGGGCAGCTCGCCGACCGTCGTCGTCCGGATGCTCCGCTGGTCCTATCTCGCCGACCAGTACATCCAGTCGCCGAGCGGAGGCGAGCTCACCACGAATCCGATCGCGATTCACGGCGTGACCTACCAGCACCCGGTCGCCGCTCGACGCCGGCTGTTACAACCCGTGGAACGGCGATGCCTGGATCAACTACCCGCTCAAGGGCCAGTACGAGACGCTGACCGCCACGGTCGGGATCGGCGACACGGCCGACTCCGCGACGTTGCGAGCTTCACCGTCTTCGCCGACGGCAAGCAGGTCGCCGGCTCGAACCTGGTCTACGGGCAGGCGATCAAGCTGAACATCCCGCTCGACGGCGTCAAGCGGCTCCAGCTCCGGATCAACGTCCCCGATCCGACCGGCGCCGCGGGCTGCAGCGCGTTCTACCCGAAGGTCGTCTTCGGCGACGCGCAGTGGCTCGGCCCGTAGTACCTCGACCAGTATCCTCGCCGGATGGCCGCTGAGGGCTCGATCCGCGACGAAGCTGCGCTCCGCGACGTCATCGGCACACCGACCGATCTCGTCGTCGCGAAGATCGCCGACCGGCTGAACGACCTCACCCGCCAGTTCATCGAGCGCTCTCCGTTCGTCTGCGTCGCGACGGCGCGCCCCGACGGCGGCCTCGACGTCTCTCCGCGCGGTGACCCGGCCGGTTTCGTGCGCATCCTCGACGAGCGCACGCTCCTCATGCCGGACCGCCCGGGCAACCGGATCGCCGACACCCTCACGAACCTCTTCGAGGACGATCGGATCGGCCTGCTCTTCCTGATCCCCGGCATCGGCGAGACGTTCCGCGTCAACGGTCGCGCCACGGTCGTCGACGACCCCGAGCTGCTCGAGGCCAGCACGGTCGACGGGAGCGCGCCGCGACTCGGGATCCTCGTCACGATCGAGGAGGCCTACACGCAGTGCGCGAAGGCGCTGATCAGATCGGACCTCTGGAACCCCGAACGGCACGTCGAGCGCTCCGAGCTACCGAGCCCCGGGGCGATCCTGCGCTCGGTCGCCGACCCCGAGCTCGACCCCGACGAGTACGACCGCGCACGCGACGAGCGCTACGCACGCCGAGAAGGCCTCTACTAGCGGCTCGTGATCGCTAGATCCGCTTGATCGCCGTCGGGCTGATCAGGAAGCCCTTGCCCGTCTTCACGACGAAGCACTTGATGCCCGCATGGGTCGAGTTGCACCTGAACGGCCCGGCGGTCATCCAGTTGCCGTAGACGAGCGTCGGCACCTGGTCCGGCGGGTTGCCGATGCACTTGATCCCGTGGCAGATCGTCAGGGACCCGTCGGTGTGCAGCACCACGCTCTCCGTGTGCGGGTAGGTCTGGCAGTAGACGTTGGTACCGATCTTCGGGACGCCGACGTCCATCTCACAGCTCGTGCTGGGCCCGGGCCCGAAGAAGAAGTGCTGGACGCCGGTCGGCTTGGGTGCGGCGGCGGCGGCTGCCAGAAGCGAAAGCCCGGCCACGAGAGTCGTGAGCAACATCACGGCGCGAGCCATCCTGAAGCCCAGCGTACAGCCCTCGAGGGCTCGACGTCCGGCCGCGGCTACCCTTTGGCGGTGCGGCGCTACCACGTCACGACCTTCGGGTGCCAGATGAACGCTCACGACTCCGAGCGGATCAAGGGCATGCTCGAGGAGCTCGGCCTCGGCGAGGCGACCAGCGCCGAGGACGCGGATGTCGTCGTCTTCAACACGTGCACCATCCGCGAGAAGCCCGATACGAAGCTCGCGGCCTATCTCGGCGATGCCGCAGCGCAGAAGCGGCGAGATCCCGAGCGCGTGATCGCCGTCGGCGGCTGCTTCGCGGAGGCCCAGCGCGAGCGAATCTTCGAGCTCTATCCCGACGTCGACGTCGCCTTCGGCCCCGGCTCGATCGCGCATCTCGGCGACTGGCTCGGCGCGGGCGGGGTGGGGGTCGCCCGCGGACGCTTCGGCCTCGACGACCGCGAGTTCGCCGCGACGCTGCCGATGCACCGCGAGCGCCCTTTTCAGGCCTGGGTGCAGGTCTCGATGGGCTGCAACTCGGTCTGCTCCTACTGCATCGTCCCCGCCGTTCGGGGCCGCGAGCGCAGCCGGCGTCCCGGCGAGGTGATCGCAGAGGTGACACGGCTGGCCGGCGAAGGCGTGAAGGAGCTGACGCTGCTCGGCCAGAACGTCAACTCGTGGGGCCGCGATCTTGCGCCCGACATCCGGACGGAGTTCGGCGAGCTTCTTCGCGCCTGCGACGCGGTCGAGGGGATCGAGCGCATCCGTTTCACGAGCCCGCACCCGAAGGATTTCCGTGAGCCCGTGATTGCTGCGATTGCGGAGTGCGCCTCGGTCTGCGAGCACGTTCACCTGCCTCTCCAGTCCGGCTCCACACGCGTCCTGAAGGCGATGAAGCGCACCTATTCGCGGGAGCGGTACCTCGAGCTCGTCGACCGCCTGCGCGACGCGATCCCGGACCTTGCCCTCGGCACCGACATCATCGTCGGCTTCCCGGGCGAGACGGAGGCCGACTTCGAGCAGACGCTCGAGGTGGTCGCGGAGGTCGGCTTCGACAGCGCGTTCACCTTCGTCTACTCGCCGCGCCACGGCACCGAGGCGGCGACGATGGAGGATCAGGTGCCTCATGAGGCGAAGATCGAGCGGATGGAACGCCTCGTCGAGCTGACTCAGGAGATCGCGACTGCGCGCAACGCCGCTCGGATCGGACTCGTCGAGCAGGTGCTCGTCGAGGGCCCTTCGCGCACCGACGAGTCGGTGCTGCGCGGCCGCACCCGCCGCAACACGACCGTGAACTTCGCCGGCACGGCCGATCCGGGCACGCTCGTCGACGTCCGGATCGAGCAGGCGACCTCGACGACGCTGCGCGGACGACAGGAGTCGTTCGTCCCTGTCGGGGCCGTCTGGCAGGGTTAGCGCGTGCGCGTCCTCATCACCGGCTCGTCCGGGCAGATCGGCACCAACCTCGCCCTGCGGCTGCTGGCCGACGGCCACTGGGTCTTCGGAGTCGACAAGCGTCCGAATACGTGGACGCGGGAGTTCGAGACGCTGCTCCAGAACCTCGCGGGCCCCTACACGGCTTTTACCGGCGGCATCGACGGGATCGAGTATCCCGACTTCGATCTCGTCGTCCACCTCGCCGCTCACGCGAAGGTGCACCAACTCGTCACGGAACCGCATCGCGCGCTCGAGAACGTGATGATGACCTTCAACATGCTCGAGTACTGCCGCGCGCTCAAGCTGCCGCTCGTCTTCTCCTCGACGCGTGAGGTGTACGGCGACGTCCACCGCTTCGAAGACGGCTACGGCGAGGCAGCAGCCGACTTCGCCTACACCGAAAGCCCCTACTCCGCCTCGAAGATCGGCTCGGAGGGCTTCATCTACGCCTACGCCAAGTGCTACGACCTGAAGTATCTCGTCTTCCGCTTCTCGAACGTCTACGGGCGCTATGACAACGACCTCCAGCGGATGGAGCGGGTACTGCCGCTGTTCATGCACCAGCTCTCCCGTGGCGAGCCGATCACGGTCTACGGCGGTGAGGACAAGGTGCTCGACTTCACCTACATAGACGACTGCGTCGACGGGATCGTTCGCGGCATCGAGGGGCTTGCCGGGGGCGGGGTCGAGAACGAGACGATCAACCTCGCATTCGGCCAGGGGAACACGCTCGTGAAGGCAGCCGACCTGATCGCCGAGAACCTCGGTGTGTCGCCGGAGATCACCTACAAGCCGTCGCTTCGCGGCGAGGTCACCCACTACATCGCCGACATCAGCAAGGCACGCGAGAAGCTCGGCTGGGACCCGAAGACGCCGCTCGACGCCGGGATACCCCGCGCCGTCGAGTGGTTCAACGAATGGCGCGCTACGCACCCGGACGAGAACCGTGAGATCGTCCCGGAGCGCGTACCGGGCGAGATCGAGCAC
Source organism: uncultured Actinomycetota bacterium (assembly GCA_963762215.1). Taxonomy (GTDB): domain Bacteria; phylum Actinomycetota; class Thermoleophilia; order Gaiellales; family Gaiellaceae; genus PALSA-600. The sequence goes on along the minus strand of CAVXKB010000007.1, from coordinate 237,633 downwards.
GCCTTCAAAGTTTGACGTGATCGCGCTCTACGGCCCGACCGCGTCCGGCAAGAGCGCCGTGGCGGGCCTGCTGCGCGAGCAGCTCGGCGGCGAGGTCGTCTCGGCCGACTCCGCGGCTCTCTATGCCGGCATCCCGATCCTGACCGCCGCTCCGGCCTACCCGGCGCGGCTGGTCGGCGTAGTGCCGCTCGACCGCGACGTGTCGGTCGGTGAGTACCAGCGCCTCGCGCACGAGGCGATCGACGAGATCCTCGCGAGCGCCAAGACGCCGATCGTCGCGGGCGGCACGGGGCTGTATCTCCGCGCCGCCCTGTCCGGGCTCGAGCTCCCACCCCCGCCGGCTCCGGGCTCGCGCGAGCGGTGGGGAGCGCTCTACGACGAGGTCGGCCCAGAGCGGGCACACGCCGAGCTCGCGCAGCTCGATCCCGCGGCGGCGGCCCAGGTTCATCCGAACGACCGTAGGCGCGTGATTCGCGCACTTGAGCTGACCGACCTCGGAGCCTCGCTCGCGCCGGCCGAGAGTGCTCTCTGGAAGGCTGACGCACGGCATCCGACCCTGCTCGTCGGCCTCGAGGTGCCGCTCGAGCAGCTCGATGCGCGAATCGAGGCGAGGGTTGCCGCGATGATCGAGCAGGGAGCGGTTCCCGAAGCGCAAGCAGCCTGGAGCCACGAGCCCTCCCCAACGGCGCGCAAGGTGCTGGGGCTCGAGGAGTTCGCCACCCTGCCGACGGACGAGGCCGGTGCTGCCGTCCTCCTCGCGACCAAGCGCCTTGCCCGCTACCAGCGCAAATGGCTGCGACGACTTCCCGTCGCCGCTACCCTCGACGGAACCCGTCCACCCGAGGAGCTTTCGGATGAAATTGTCGCGCTGGCAGGCGCAGGGGAACGTCTACCTCGTCGCTGAGATGCCGCTCACCGCGGACCTCGTCAAGGCGCATGTCGGCGACGCGGACGGGATCCTCGAGATTCGAGACCGCGGGGAGGACTGGCTGCAGATCGCGATCTGGAACCCTGACGGCTCCCTGGCGGAGATGTCGGGCAACGGCACCCGGATCGCGGCTGCGTGGCTCGCCGAGCAGACCGGGGCACGGGAGCTCACCGTGTGGATCGGCCCGCGCGAGGTCAAGGCGCGCATGCTCGGCAACTCGATGGTCGAGCAAGAGATCGGCCCCGTCGTCATCGGCGAGCCCGAGGAGTTGGACGGGATCCGTTTCACTCCGGTGGATGTCGGAAACCCACACGCCGTCGTCGAAGGCGATCCTGCCGATCTCGATCGCATCGGGCCCAAGCTCGAGACGCATCTGCGCTTCCCGAACCGTACGAACGTGCAGGTGGCACGGCGGCTCGACCCGCAAACGATCGAGGCAAGGGTCTGGGAGCGCGGGGTGGGCGAGACCGGGGCGTCCGGATCGAGCGCGATCGCGATCGTCGCGGCGTTCGGCGGCGGCACTGCAACGGTGCGCTTTCCCGGGGGAGATCTCCTCGTCCAGGTCGAAAGCGGCCGGGCTCTCCTGACCGGTCCTGCCACGCGCCAGACCCTGCCGGAACCTCTATCGTGAGAAGCATGCTCGCACGCGTTGTCTGCCTCACGGCCGTGCTGGCGGCCCTCGTCGTGCCGCAGGCAGGGGCCGCCGACCAGCTCGCAACGCTGCAGGTGCCGACGGGCGGTTTCTCGGTCGATCTGCCGACCACGTGGGTGGGAATCACGAGCGCTGTGCCGTCGGCGATCGCGAGGCTCGAGAAGGTCCCGGCGTTCAAGTCGTTCGCGCAGAGCGGTGCGCTCAAGCTGATCGCCACTGATCCCAAGACCAACGGAGCCGTCTACATGGACACCGGCGCCGAGCGGATCGGCGCCATCTCGCTCGACGCGCTCGGGAAGGGGACGAACGCGGCGATCAAGAATGGGCTCGGCAAGCAGGCGATCGTCACGCTGCGCAAGGTGACTCTCCAGGCGGGCCCGGCGTACGTCGTCCACGTGACACCTCGCTCGGTCTCCGGAACGAACGAGAGCGACGAGTACATCATCCTGCACGATCAGGTCGAGTACGTGATCGTCTACGTGGCGCCGACCGCGAGCTGGAAGAAGTACGCGCCGATCTTCGACCAGAGCGCGAAGAGCTTCCGTTTCCTTGCCGGGCCGAACCTGAGCAAGTTCGTGCTGCAGGGCTCGCAGATCGCCCACGGCTACAAGCTCGCTGCCTACCCCGGCGGCTCGAGCTTCATCGGCGAGACGACACTCGATCTCTGCGGTGGCAGCTATCCGAGCGAGAACCTGCGGACGGGCCGGCTCCAGGTGAGCTACGCCCACCCGAAGAAGACCGTCGACATCTCGAACGAGGTCGTGACGTACGTGTCGGGCGGCGCGCAGCAAGCGCTCGCCGAGGTCTCGAAGGTCGCGCACACCTGCTCGACCAAGTCGGTCATCCAGAAGCGCGGCGTCGTGACGACGACATTCCATGCGACGCCGGTGCACGATCCGAAGCTCCCGCACAGCACGGTCGCGGTGAAGCTCGTGATCGAGCAGACCAACGGCAAGAAGCACGTCACCCAGACCGGGATCGCGATCTACCAGGTCAAGGGCAACACGCTCTCGGGCGTCTATACCTTCGCGACGAAGGGAACGAGCTTCGCCGACGTGCAGCGTGTCGCCTTCCACGCCGCCGAGCAGAGCGCCAAGAACCTCGGGGTCGGCAAGAAGAAGAGCGGCGGTACCGGCTTCACCGCGTAGGCTCGCGCCCGTCTCGCGCGGCGTGTGAAATTTCGCACCACTGACGTCTGGGCCACGTACAATCGGCACGATGTTGGTGCGTCGCCACTTGCTGGCGCGCGTTGGGTTGTCAGGGGCATTGCTGTCGGCTGTCTTTCTGCCGGCGGCCGCCGCGGCCGTCAGCACCACTTCCAAGCAGAGCGTCACCGTGACGAGTGCGACCACGCAAGCGTCCTGGAAGGAGGGCTGGCTGCGCCCCGGGTCTGCAGTGCATTTCAGCGGGGCCGTGGATGCGCCGTCTTCGCTCGCGGCGGCTCTGCGTCCGCTCGGACGGCCGGGCGTCGTCACGGCGCGGTCGACGTTCGAAGTCGCGCAGGCCGGGCCGTTCTGCGGGCGCCTGCGCCTCCCACCGCGGGCCTTGCCGGGCCGCTACACCCTTCGCGTGAGCGGAAAGAGCGGCGCCGCGACCCTGGCGCCTGCCGAGGTGATCGTCACAATCCCGGCCCCGCCGGAGGGCGTTCTCGACCGCGTTCAGGTCGGTGCAGCGCCGAACGGGCCCTGGCAGACCTACACGGGCGGCTCACCGCCCGTCCTCCACGGTGCGCATCAGACCCTCTTCATGAAGTACCGGTTCCTCTATCCGCCCTCGGGGCACGACATAGAGGTCGTCTGGAAGCTGCACTGGCACAGGATCGTGGGCAAGGTCTACAAGCGCTACAAGGACGTCATCGAGACCACCGTCGCGTCGGGCTCAGCTCTCCCGAGCGGGCACTGGAGCACCGTGCTGAAGATCAACGGGCGGGTCGCGAAGAAGATGGACGTCGTTCTGAGCTAGCGATTGACCGTGCTCATGTCGGCGTAACGGTCCCCGGTAGGGGGCCGAATCGCAGTCAGACGCTCGAGCTGCTCCTTGGAGAGCTCGACTTCCGCAGCCCCGGCGTTCTCCTCGATCCGCGCGACCCGCTTCGTCCCCGGAATCGGGACGATGTCGTCGCCCTGGGCCAGCACCCACGCGATCGCCACCTGTGCCGCGGTCGCGCCGACCTCGTCGGCAACCGCCCGCACCTCGTCGACGATCCGAAGGTTCTCGTCGAGCTTTTCGAAGCGCGGGTTGCTTCGCCGGAAGTCGCCCTCATCGAGCTGATCGACCGACGTGATCTGTCCAGTCAGGAACCCGCGGCCAAGCGGAGAGTAGGCGACGAGCCCGATCCCGAGCTCGCGAAGGAGCGGCAGGACCTCTGCCTCCGGGTCTCGTGTCCACAGCGAATACTCGTTCTGCAGTGCCGTGATCGGGTGCACGGCATGAGCGCGGCGGATCGTCGCGGGTGACGCCTCGGACAGGCCGATCTGGCGCACCTTGCCTTCGGTGACCAAGTCGGCGAGCGCGCCAACCGTCTCCTCGATCGGTGTGTTCGGGTCAACGCGGTGCTGGTAGTAGAGATCGACGTAGTCGGTGCCGAGCCTCTGGAGCGAGCCCTCGAGCGCCGAGCGAACCGTGGCCGGCGAGCTGTCGATCTTCCGGACGCCTCCGCTCATGAAACCGAACTTCGTCGCCAGAACGACCTCGCCGCGCCGCCCGTCGATGGCGCGTCCTACCAGCTCCTCGTTGGTGAAGGGGCCGTAGAGCTCGGCCGTGTCGATGAATGTGATCCCGAGCTCGATCGCGCGATGGATCGTGCGGATCGACTCTGCGTCGTCGCTGCCCGCGCCTCCGTAGAACGCCGACATGCCCATGCATCCCAGGCCGATCTGCGAAACCTCGAGCTCGCCAAGCTGAACGTGCTGCATCCGTAGTCCCCCTCGTGATCGTGAGCATGGGTAACAACGTCAGGCGGCCCGCCTGCAATCCCGACGCCCGAGCGGAATGATCGTGAGCTCGGCCGGCGGCCGAAGGAGAAAGGACTCCATCACGAGCAGTGCATCCAGTTCCTCTGCTCGTACCCGGCCGAGCCGCGTCGCACGCGTGCGTCTGTCTGCGCCGGGCCCGACGAGGCTTCCCCCGCACACGATGTACGCGTCCATGCGCCCGGGCTCGAGTGAAGGCGCGAGCACGCATACGTTCAGCTCGCGGAGCCGGTCGAGACGGCGGAGATGTGCGATCGCGCGGTCGAGCGAGCCGATCCGGCGTCTGAGATAGCGCGCCTCGAGCTCTTCGTCGGCCTCGGTGAGCGAGGCCAGGCGGCTCCTGAGCCGGTCCAGCGACCGTGCCGTCGAGCAGGTCGTCGAACTCCTCTGCAGTACACCCTCTGAGGGCCTGAGCGGCTCTCTGGGCCTGCGCGCGGCGCCTGAACGGGCCGTACGAGGAGGGGAGAGGGCTGACGACAACGCGCTCGCCACGGCGATGGAGGTAGACGTACCGCTCCGGCTCGGGCGTGCGGGTGTTCGCGGCCGGGCGAAGCTCGCGGATCAGCCGCACCTCCTCGAGTGCCGCTGCCAGCTCGGAGCCCGTGAGCCGCCACTCGACGTGATCGAGCCGGTCGAGTGCCGCTTCGACGGTCGGTCGCTGGCGTCCCGTCTGGAAGTACGACCGCAGCCGTGCCCTGAGGTCGCGCGCCTTGCCGACGTAGAGCACTTGGCGCTGCGCGTCACGAAACAGGTAGACGCCGGGCTCGGCCGGCGCGCCATGGACGAGATGCCGCTTGCCGTGGATCCGCCGCGGGCGCGGCGCCGCCAGCTCTTCGAGCTCGGCCAGCGTCGAGGCGCCGCGTTCGAGGGCCAGATCGACGAGACGCAGAAACACCTCGGCGGTCGCCTGGGCGTCCGGCAGCGCGCGGTGGCACGGCTGCACCGAGACGCCGAAGAAGTGCGCCAGTGACCCGAGGCTCGTCCGCTCGACCCGCCCACGGAGCAGGTTCCGGGCGAGCGGAACCGTGTCGATCACGGTCGCCGCGACCCGCTTCCCGGTCATCCGCTCGAGCTCCCGATTGACGAAGCCGACGTCGAAGCGGGCGTTGTGGGCGACGAGCACGGCCTCGCCGGCGAACGCCATGAACTGCCCGAGCGCCTGGCGCACGCGGGGCGCCGCGCGCAGCTCGGCGTCGGAAAGCCCTGTGAGGCGGCCCACCTGGCGCGGCAGCGGGACGCCGGGAGCGACGAGCGTCTCGAAGAGCCCGTCCTCCCGAAGCCGCCGGATCCGGACGGCGCCGATCTCGCAGATCCGCGACGACGCGACCGCGAGCCCGGTCGTCTCGAGGTCGAAGACGACGAAGCAGGCCTCGTCGAGCCCCGGATCCCGCGAATCGGCGAGCGCCACGTAGGCGCCGCGCCAGGTCAGCCGGTCGTCGAGGTCGACCAGGGGCCCGAGCAGGGTGCGGGCAAGGCCCTCGGGCGCCCGTGAGACCGCGAACAGATGCCGCGCAGCCTCGCTCGCGCGCGCCCTGCCGCCCGCTTCCTCGACGAACTCGACGAGCCGGTCGAGCGAATCGATCGCCAGCTGCATGCCGGCATGCTAGACGAACATATGTTCGTGTGTGACGGCTCAGGAACCGACGCCGAACTCGCGCAGCGCGTCGTTCAGCGAGGTCTTCAGATCGGTCTGCTCGGTGCGGTAGCCGATGATCAGCGCACAGGCGAGGTGATACGTCCCGGCCGGGAACTCCTTCGGGCGCGTGCCGGGCACGACGACGGCGCGGGGAGGGACGTAACCGCGGTGCTCGATCGGCTCGGAGCCGGTGACGTCGATGATCGGAACCGAGGCGGTGAGCGAGACGTTGGGGGCCAGGACGGCCTCGCGGCCGATCCGGACGCCTTCGGTCACGATCGAGCGGGAGCCGATGAAGGCGCCGTCCTCGACGATCACGGGGCGGGCTCCCGGGGGCTCGAGCACGCCGCCGATCCCGACCCCGCCGGCCAGGTGGACGCCGGCGCCGATCTGGGCGCCCGAGCCGACCGTGGCCCACGTGTCGACCATCGTGTTGGGCCCGACCCACGCGCCGATGTTCACGTACGAAGGCATCAGGATCACCCCGCGGGAGAGGAACGACCCGTAGCGTGCGACGGCCGGAGGGACGACACGGACGCCGAGCTCCTCGTAGCCCGACTTGAGCGGGATCTTGTCGTGGTACTCGAACGGCCCGACCTCATGCGGCTCCATCTGCTGCGTCCGGAAGTAGTCGAGGATCGCCGCCTGGGCGTCCGTGTTGACGACCCAGTCGTCACCGGACGGCTCGGCGACGCGGATCTCGCCGCGGTCGAGGGCGGCGATCGTCTCGCCGGTCGTCACAGCGCAGCCTCGAGAATCTGCGCTGCGCGCTCGCATTCGGCCTGGGTCGGCACGAGCGCCATCCTCACATAACCCTCGCCGTCGGGGCCGAAGAACGAGCCCGGCGCCACGAGGATCCCGCTGTCGAGCAGCCGGCGCGCGAACGTCTCCGCACTGCCGTCGACCGCGAACCAGAGGAAGAACGTCGCATCGCCTCCGGCGAGCCGAAGCCCCTTGCGCTCGAGAACCGGCAGGAGCGTGTCCCGCTTGCGGCGGTACACGTCCCGCACGTCCCGCACGTGCTCCTCGTCGCCGAGCGCAGCGATCCCGGCCCACTGCACGAACTCCTGCGGCGCCGTCCCAACCGACGGCCTGAACGCCCGCAGCGCACCCGAGACCTCCGGCGGCGCGCAGACGAAGCCACACCGGATCCCGGTCATCGACGAGCGCTTCGAGAGCGTGTTGAAGACGACGACGTTCTCGCGGTGGGCGACCTGGAGCGCCGAGACGGGCTCGTCACCGAACCAGATCTCGGAATACGCCTCGTCCGAGCAGATCAGGAAGCCGTGCTCCCTCGCCAGCTCAGCGAGCTCCTCGTAGAACGAGAGCGGGGCGGTGGCGCCGGTCGGGTTGTTCGGGTAGCACGTCCACAACATGCCGATCTCGTCCCAGCGGTCGAACGCGTCCAGATCCGGCAGCCAGCCGAGCTCCTCGCGCAGCGGGAGCTCGAGGCAAGGGGCGCCGGCGAAGAGCGCGCCGCGCTCGTACACGGGATAGGCGAGGCTCGGGATCGCAACGCCGCGGCCGTTGGCCAGAGCGACCTGGGCGAACGAGAAGATCGCCTCCTTCGACCCGAGCGTCGGCACGATCTCGACCGCCGGATCGACCTCGACGCCGAATCGCCTGGCGATCCACCCGGCGACCGCCTCGCGGTACGCGGGCAGCCCGACCGCTCTCGGGTAGGAGGACACCTCGGGAATCGCGCCCATCAGGGCCTCGCGGATGAACTCCGGGGTCGGTTCGCGCGGATCGCCGACGCCGAAGTCGATCACGTCGATCCCGCGGCTCCGCGCATCGGCCCGCCACTCGTCGAGCCTCGCGAACGGATACTGCGCCAGCTCCGCGAGCAGCGGCGAGAGCTCCATCTCAGCTCCCACGCAGGAACGTCTGGAGCGCGTCGTACGTCCGCCCGAGCTCGGCGATCTCGACTCGCTCGTCGGCGGTGTGCGCAAGGCGCGTCGTCCCGGGCCCGAGGTTGAGCGCATCGAGGCCGCGGGCCGCGAAGTCGGCGACATTCGTCCAGGCCTGCTTCGGCTCGACGGTGAACCCGCCCGCCGCGGTCAACTCCGCGACGAGCGGCGAGCGAAGAGCAACGGGCGCCGCGCGCGACGCCTGGGTGATCTCGAGCTGAGTTCCGACGAGCTCGCGCAGCCGGGCCTCCGCCTCCTCGACCGTCCGGGTCGGCGCAAAGCGGTAGTTGAGCGTCGCCTCGACACGTCCCGGGATGACATTGGTCGCGTTGCCGCAGTCGTCGATCTGCGTGACGCTGACGACCTCTCGGAAGACAAGCCCGTCGATGTCGACGTCGTTCGGCTCGAGCTCGAGGACGCCGCGCAACCCGTCCAGGGCGAGCTTGATCGCGTTGACGCCGAGCCACGGCCGCGCCGAGTGCGCCGAGCGGCCCTCGAACACGACGCGGGCGTTGATGTTCCCGAGGCAGCCGAGCTGGAGCGTGTTGTCGGTCGGCTCGAGGCAGATCACGAGCGCCGACTCGTCGACCACCGGCGTCGCCTCGAACACCGCCGGCAGCGGGTTCACGTTCGGCCCGAGCTCCTCGCGTGGGAAGAAGATCAGCCCGAGGTCGTACGCGAGATCTGCGTCGGCGGCCCAGGCCGCGAGCTCGATCATCACGGCGAGCCCGCCCTTCATGTCGGTCGAGCCGAGGCCGTGGACTGCGCCGTCCTCGATACGGCCGGGGATGTTGCCCTGAGCCGGGACCGTGTCGGTGTGGCCCGAGAGCAGCACCAGCGGCTTCCCGCCACGACGGGCGTAGACGAGCGACTCGCCGTCGTCGTACACGAGCGGCAGGCCGACCGTGCTCTTCACGTACTCGTAGACGGCCGCCTCGTGGTTCGACTCGGACGGGATGTCGACGAGCGCGAGCGTGCGCTCGGCGAGGTCGGAGAGGACGTTGTCACCCGGCATAATGCGCCTGATGATTCCACGTTCCCAGGAGCCGGAGCGCGGGTTCGTCCTCGCGGTCCTGGCTCAGGGAGCAGATCCCGACGACGAGCTGGCCGAGGTCGAGGAGCTCGCACGGACGGCCGGCGTCGAGCCGGTGGGCCGCGTCGTGCAGCATCGGCCCCGTCCGGCCCAGCGAACGTACGTCGGAAAAGGCAAGCTCGAGGAGCTGAAAGAGCTCTTCGACCAGGCGGACGCCGAGAGCCTGCTCGTCGACGGCGAGCTCGATCCGGTGCAGCAGCGCTACCTCGAAGATGCGATCGGGACGCGCGTCATCGACCGCACGCAGCTGATCCTCGACATCTTCGCCCAGCATGCCGTCAGCGCCGAGGGGAAGCTCCAGGTCGAGCTCGCGCAGCTCGAGTACAACCTCCCGCGGATGCGGGGCATGTGGCAGCACCTCGAGCGCCTCGGCGGCGGCGTCGGCACGAGAGGCCCCGGCGAGTCGCAGCTCGAGACCGACCGCCGGCTCGCCCGTCGCCGCGTCTCGGTGCTCAAGAAGCGGCTGGACGGCCTCGAGCGCGGCCGCGCCACCCGCCGCAAGGAGCGCCGCCGCACCCAGGTGCCGACGATCGCGCTGGCCGGGTATACGAACGTCGGCAAGTCGACGCTGCTCAACGCCTTGACCGGCGCCGAGGTCTCGGTCGAGAACCGGCTGTTCGAGACACTCGACCCGACGACCCGTGGGTTCGAGTTCGACGGGCGCCGCTACCTGGTGACCGACACCGTCGGCTTCATCAGGCGGCTGCCGACTCAGCTCGTCGAGGGCTTCGCAGCGACGCTCGAGGAGACGCTCGTCGCCGACCTCGTGCTTCACGTCGCAGACGCCTCGGCGGGCGAGGACGAGCTCGACCGGATGATCGCGGCCGTCAACGAGGTGCTCGACGGGATCGGCGCGTCGGACATGCCGCTCCAGCTCGTTCTGAACAAGATCGACCGGGTCGACGAGATCGGCAGGCGCCGGCTCGAGAACCGCTTCCCCGACGCACCGCAGGTCTCGGCGGCGACGGGGGAGGGGCTCGAGGCGCTCAAGGAGCGGATCGCCGAGCGCTTCGCGAACCGTTTCGAGCGTGTCCGCCTGCTCCTGCCCTACGAGGAGGGCGGCCGGCTGCACGAGCTGTACGCGCTCGGCGCGCCGATCGAGCACCGCGAGGACACATCCGAGGGCGTGCTCGTCGTGGCGCGCCTGCCGCGGCATGAGCTGCGCCGGTTTGCGCCGTATCTGATCGCCGATGCGGCCGAGCGGGAGAGCGCCTGATCGAGCTCCCGATCCAGCGGCTTCGTGACGAGGCGGTGATTCCGGCGCGCGCGTACTCGGGCGACGCCGGCCTCGACCTGTCCTCGTGCGTTCGCGTCGAGCTGGCGCCCGGCGAGCGGGCGCTCGTCCAGACCGGGCTCGCGGTGGCGATTCCGGACGGGTACGCCGGCTATGTCCAGCCGCGCTCGGGCCTGGCCGCGAAGCACGGGATCACGATCGTCAACACGCCTGGGCTCGTCGACTCCGGCTACCGCGGCGAGCTGTTGATCAACCTGCTCAACACCGATCCGAACGAGACCTTCGTCGTCGAGCCGGGGATGCGGATCGCGCAGCTCGTGATCCTGCAGCTGCCGGAGATCGAGCTCGTCGAGGTCGACGAGCTGCCCGCGTCCGAGCGGGGCGTGCGCGGATTCGGATCGTCGAGGCACTGAGTGGAGCCGCGCGTCCGGGTCTCGGCGCTGATCCGCTGGCAGAACCGCGTGCTGCTCTGCCGCCAGGAGAAGCCGGGCAAGGAGTACTGGCTGCTCCCCGGCGGTGGAGTCGAGGGCGGCGAGACTCTCGACGAGGCACTCCGGCGCGAGCTCGGCGAGGAGCTGGGGCTCTGGGAGGACGTGATGTTCGAGGGGCCGATCGCCGTCGCCGAGTCGATCGCACCCGACTGGCGGCCCGGTGACCGCCATGTCGTCCATGTCGTCTTCGGCGCCGATCTCTCCCGGCACACGCTCGAGGACATCGAGACACACGACGCCGCCGTCCGCGGCCTCCGACTGTTCTCGCTCGACGAGCTCGGGGAGGTCGTCCTGCATCCGCCGATGAAGCGGTTCGTCGAGCGCTGGCAGCCGGGCGACCCGTCGGTCTATCTCGGGTCGCTCTGGATCCGCTAGCGGCGTCCGCCGCGTTCCCGGGCGCGTGCCTCTGAGATCGCGTGCGCCTCGGCTTCGAGCGTGTCGTCGAGCGGCGCCAGCTCGACGCCGCCGAGCGCGTCGCTGAGCAGGTGGTCGGCGAACCACGGGTTGCGCGGTAGGAGCGGGCCGTGGAGGTAGGTGCCGTAGACGCGTCCCGCGCGGCAGCCCTCGAAGCCGGTGACGCCGTCGTTTCCGAACCCGGCGACGACGCGGCCGAGCGGCTCGGCGCCGTCGTCGAGGATCGTGCGGCCGGCGTGGTTCTCGAAGCCCGCGAGCGTCTCGCCGGCCCACGCGCAGTCGAGCAGCACGTCGCCGATCATCCGGCGCTCGCCTGCGACCGTCGAGAGCGGCAGCAGGCCGATCCCCGGCAAATCGGCGCCCGAGAGGTCGCGGTAGTAGCGGCCGAGCAGCTGGTAGCCGCCGCAGACCGCGAGGAATGCGGCTCCACCCTCGACAGCCCTGTGTCAGCGCAGCGCCCTTGGCCGCGAGGTCGGGCGCGACCAGCTCCTGCTCGCGATCCTGGCCACCGCCGATGTAGAAGAGCTGGATCCCGTCCGGGACGGGATCGCCGAGCCCGATCGGTGTCACCTCGAGCTCGTGACCGCGGGCGGCGGCCCGCACCGTCAGGACGGCGATGTTGCCGCGGTCGGCATAGATATTGAGGTACTCGGGATAGAGGTGCCCGACGCGGATCTTCATTGCGGTCTTCTCCCAGAAGTCGGAGACAAGCCCGCGGCTCGGCGACGATGCCGCGCAGCCCGAGCATCGCCGTGTAGGTCGGGAGCACGACCAGTTGCCCACCCTCGCCGGTGAGTTCGAGGCCGCGGTCGAGCGCCGCCTCGAGACCCGGCACGACCTCGATCCGGTCGCGCGCGAGGCCCCCGTAGGCGAACCGCAACGCCAGCTCAGCCGCGCGGCTGCCGGAGACAACGACCTGCTCGAGACTACCGAGCAGCGGCTCGAAATCGACGTCCCAGATCCAGGAGACATCGCGGCCGTCGGCGATCTCGTCGTTCAGCGCCACCACCGCGAGATGCGGCGGGGAGCCGTCGAGCAGTGTGCGCACGACCTCGTTGGCGCCCGCCGGGTTCTTGATCAGCAGCATCAGCAGCTGCTTGTCGCCGACCGCGATTCGCTCGAACCGGCCGAAGGCGGCGGTGAAGCGCTCGAGCCCAGCCGCGATCTCCGTGAGCGGCGCACCCACAGCGCCGGCGATCGCAGCCGCGGCGGTCGCGTTGTAGATGTTGTAGAGCCCGGGAAGCTCGAGCTTCACGCGCACATTCCCGGCCGGCGTCTCAAGGCTGAACTCGCTCCCGTCGAGGCCGTGCAGATCGATCGAGCGAGCGGCGACCGCCAGCGGGCCGCGTGACGCGTGGCAGTTCGGGCAGCGGTAGTCGCCGAGGTGCCCGACGTAGGCGGCGGCGTACTCGTACGGCGTTCCGCAGGCCCGACAGTACTTCGAGTCGGCGGCGTGCTGGAGCGACTCGCGGGCGTGGGAGGGGTCGTCGAGGCCGTAGGCGATCGTGTTCTCGCGACCGCGGGCGAGATCGCCGATCAGCGGGTCGTCGGCGTTCACGACGAGCGTCGCGTCGGGGAGCGCGGAAACGGCTCCACGCCAGCCCTCGGCGACGTGCTCGAGCTCGCCGTAGCGGTCGAGCTGGTCCCGAAAGAGGTTCCCGAGCGCGACAACGCGCGGATGCACACGCCTCGCGATCTCCGGGAGCGCGGCCTCGTCGACCTCGAACAACCCGAGCTCCGCGTCGGACGAGGCGAGCAGGGTGGAGGCGACGCCCGACAGCAGGTTGGCCCCGGAATGGTTGTACGCGAGCTTCCCGCCGAGGATCTCGGCGACCATCGCCGTCGTCGTCGTCTTGCCGTTCGTGGCGGAGACCAGCACCGAGCCGCGGCTCAGCTTCGCCGCCAGACGGTCGACCGCGCCCGGATCGACCGTCGAGAGCAGCTTCCCCGGGAGAGTGGTTCCGCCGCCACGCCCTGCGAGCCGCGAGAGCGCCCCGGCCGAGCGTGCGGCCGCAACCTCGAGCGCGAGCAGCATCGCAGGAGCGTATCTGCCATCAGAACTCTGCCCTACTTGCTAGTTCTCCAGCATGATCTACCATTTGTTGCATGGCGAAAAAGCAGCCGTACAGCGCGATCGCGCGGATCGATCCCGCCGAGCTGGCGTCGTTCCAGACCGCGATCCGCAAGCGCTACTCGGACGAGGAGATCCTCGCCGAGCTGCGCGCGTACGCCGCCCGTCTCGGCCGCTCGCCGACGATGAAGGAGTTCGCCGCCGATCCGGACACGAAGGTGCATCCCCAGACGGTGATCGAGCATTTCGGCACCTGGAATGCCGCGAAGCGCGCCGCGGGGCTCGTGCCGCGTCGCTTCGCAACGAGAGAGGAGCTGCTCGAGGTGTTGAGGCTGCTCGGCGAGGAGCTCGGGCGGATGCCGACGGCCCGTGATCTCGACGACCGCCGGGGTCGCATGCCTTCCAAGTCCCTGTACTGGCACACGTTCGGCTCGCTCAGCGCGGCGCTCCGGGAGGCGGGCTACGACGTCGCGGTCGGCGAGGAGCGGCTCGAGCGGGCCGTCGAGCAGGGCGCCGAGCTCGCGATCGAGATCGGCCGGCTTCCGAAGTTCGCTGACTGGGCCGATGCCCGGCGCTTACATGACGGGATGCTGACCGAGTGGCAGGTCTATCGGATGTTCGACTCGCGCCGGGGCGCGTGGGCGACGTTCCAGTTCCTCGTTCGCGGCCGGCTCGTCGAGCGCGGGGCCGAAGTCCAGTCGGACGGGACGCTGGCCGGCTGAAAGCCGCTACGCGGCCGCGGCGGCGATCGTCGCGAGCCGGCTGAGGCACACGTCGCGCTCGTGGACGCCGCCGACCGCGGGCAACCCGTCGGTCTCGGGCCGCGAGGGAGCCCGGAAGGTCTGCTTGCGAACCACTTGACCGTGGCGGTAGGCGAGAGCCGTCCCGTCACTGACCTTCCACTTACGGAGCTTCAACCCGCAGTACGTCCCGAGCACGTCGAGCGCGTACGGCGTGGAGGCGAAGACGATCCCGTTCTGCCATTCACCGATCCAGAGGGGTCGACCGACTCCGCGCGCCAGGTAGAGCACACCGAGATGCCGCTCGTCGAGCCAGGCGGCAGCCATCGACCCGTCCAGCGCCTCGAATGCCTTTGCATCGTTGTCGGAGTGCGCGGCGAGAGCGAAGACGGCCTCGGAGTCGACGGTCATGCTCGGCTCAGCCCGCGCGCACGGATGTTCGGCAAGCAGCTCGTCGTCGTTCTCGATCCGCCCGTTGTGGACACCGACGACGGAGCCGTGCCGGATCGGATGGTTGTTCGCGGCTGCGGACGGGTGGCCCTTGGTGAAGTCGCGCACGTGCACGAGCAGCTCGTTCGCTCCGTTCGGCACGGCTACGCGCTCGAGCAGCTTCGACGCCGGGGTCTGCTGCTTGACGACGACGAGCGGCGCGCCGGAGCGCGCAGGCTCGGCATACGCGTATCCGACTGCGTCGGTTCCTCTCTCGGCGATCGCGGCCAGCAGTGCCTGCGCGGCCAGTGTTCGATCGAGGCGCGAGTTGGGGGCGAGGGAATATCCGGCGATTCCGCACATGACTTGATCGTAAGGGCTAGGACGGATAAGAGACCGTAAAGGTTGCCGTCAGCATTGATTCCTCAAGAAAGAGGCGTGCACAACCGATATCGACCATGCGACATGGCACTTTCGCAACCTCACTACGAGCAAGAGAATTCGGAGCCGGTCACCGAGCTCCTGCCTTCGCTCGACGACCCGGAGGCAGTTGTCGAGGAAGAGGACGAGCCCGATAACGCAAAGCTGTCGGCCGAGGAGCAAGTCGCCGCCTCCGACCCGCTCAAGCTCTACGTCCGCCAGCTCGGCGACGGCCGCCTGCTGACGCCGGCAGAGGAGCGCGAGCTCGCCCGTCGCAAGGACATGGGCGACGAGGCCGCGAAGACGCGCCTCATCGAGTCGAACCTTCGGCTCGTCATGTCGATCACCCGCAATTACACGAAGGCCGACGTGCCGCTGCTCGACCTGATCCAGGAGGGCAACATGGGCCTGATCCGCGCGGTCGAGAAGTTCGACTACCGGATGGGCTACAAGCTTTCGACCTACGCGACGTGGTGGATCCGCCAGGCGATCTCGCGTGCCCTTGCCGACCAGGGCCGGACGATCCGCCTGCCCGTCCACGTCGGCGACCAGGTTCGCAAGGTGCTTCGGGCGCGCCGCACGCTCACTCAGAAGTTCAACCGCGACCCGACGAACGACGAGATCGCCGCTGAGGTGGGCATCACTCCGCAGAAGGTCGGAGAGCTGCTCGAGCTCGTCGCGCACCCGGTCTCGCTCGAGACGCCGGTCGGGGACGGGGAGAGCAACTACGCCGACCTGATCGAGGACGAGCGCGCCGACGCCCCCGAGCAGGTCACGACGGAGACACACCGCGCGACGGAGCTCGACGCCGCGCTGGCCGCCCTCGAGCCCCGGATGAAGTTCGTCCTCGAGCGCCGCTACGGCCTCGACGGGCAGCCTTCACAGACCCTCGAGGAGCTCGGCCAGACACTCGGCATCACCCGCGAGCGCGTCCGTCAGCTCGAGAACAAGGCGCTCCGCGAGCTCCGCCGCTCGTCACCGGCGCTCAAGCTCTACCTGCAGACCTGATCGAGCGGGCATCCCTCGAACGAGGGACGCCGGCTGGCTCGGATAGGCTCGTCCCGTGAGCGCCGAGGGAATCGTCGCCGCCGGTCCCGAGGGGGGCGAGCATGTCCCCCGCGGTGAGCGGCATCACCGGATCCTCGCCGAGCTGCCCGAGTACGAGGTGATCGAGCTGCGGTTCGCCCCGGAGTTCGAGGGCGTCGATCCGCACACGCACGACGATCACGTGGACTCGTTCTACGTGCTCGCCGGCGAAGCCGAGTTCCTGGTCGGAGACGAGGTGTTTCAGGCCGGCCCGGGAAGCTTCGTGGCGGCGCCGATCGGCGTCACGCACGGCTTTCGCAACGTCGGCGGATCGGAGCTTCGGATGCTGAACATCCACGCGCCGAACGTCGGCTTCGCCGGACGCCTGCGTGTGGGGTAACGCGGTCGAGGGGTCAAGCTCACGCCCGTTGAGGCCGATCTGTCCGGGAAATGGGACGCTCGATCATCGGTTTCTGCGCGATCGTCGGCTCGACGGCCGGCAGCTTCGCACCTGAGCTCTGGGGCGCTTCGTCGATCTCGCTCGCCTCGGTGGTCTTCGCGTTCCTCGGTGGAGTCGCCGGGATCTGGTTCGGCGCGCGGCTCTCCGAAGCCTGGCTCTGACCGGATCGATGGAGGCAACCGGCTAGGTTGCCTCTCTCGTGTCTCGTTCGCGCCAGGCGTTCGCTGCTCTTCGCGTCACGGCGCAAAACGTGGACATTCGCCGCGCCGAGCTTGCCTGGGGCGCCTCGGTGTCGGCCGAATGGGCGCACTTCGTTGCGCTCGGCGTGTTCGCGTACGGCCACGGCGGATCGGCTGCGGTCGGGGTCGCCGGACTCATGCGCTTGCTTCCGGCAGCGGTGATCGCTCCCTTCGCGACCTCGCTCGGAGATCGGTTCCGGCGCGAGCGGTTCCTGCTCGGGGTCGCGCTCCTGGGAGCTGCTGCGCTCGTCATCTCGGCCGTAGGGGCATTCATGGGCGATCGGGTCGTCGTCTTCGCCGCGGGCTCTGCAGTCGGTGTCTGCTCGACCCTTTTCCGGCCGGCTCTCATCGCTCTCCTTCCGTCACTCGCGCGCACCGCGACGGAGCTGATCGCCGCAAACGGAGCGACATCGACGATCGAGAGCCTCGGCACGCTTGCTCGGCCCGCTGGTCGCGGGAGTGCTGGTGGCGTACGCGAGTGTCGGAGTGGTCTTCACGGTCGGCGCCGCGGCCCTGCTCGCGTCGGCCGCGCTCCTGGCCCTCGTGTCGGTCCCCGGTCGTGTCTCCACGCCTGCGGGCGAGTCGAAGGTCGACGTCTGGCAGGGCTTCAAGGCAGTGGCCGAGGTGCCTCGCGCGCGGCTCCTGGTTGGGCTCATCGCCTCTCAGACGTTCGTCCGCGGCTGCCTCAACGTGCTGATCGTCGTGACCGCCTACCAGGTGCTCGACAAGGGCGCGTCGGACGTGGGGTATCTCACGGCGGCGATCGGGGCGGGCGGGCTCGTCGGCGCGTTCGGCGCGGTGTCACTGCGTAGCGACCGCCTCGCGCCGCCGTTCGGCTGGGCGCTCGTCCTCTGGGGCGTCCCGATCATGCTGATCGCGGCGCTCCCGTACCCCGTGGCCGTGCTCTTCCTGCTCGCGGTGATCGGCGCCGCGAACAGCGTCGTCGACGTCTCCGGCTTCACGCTCCTCCAACGGATCGTCCCCGATGACGTGCTCACGCGCGTGCTCGGCGTGACCTGGGGCCTCGCGATGGGAGCGGTGGCGATCGGCTCGTTCGTCACGCCCGTCGTCCTGCACCTGATCGGGCTCAAGCCCACGTTCCTGGTGGTCGGCGCGATCCTTCCGGTGCTCGTCCTGCTCAGTCATCGGCGGTTGCTCGGGATCGACGCGGAGGTCGCGCCCGCGCCGCAGGTGGCCCTGGCGGACAGTGTCTCGCTCTTCGCGCCACTCTCACTCGTCGCCAAGGAGCGAATCGCCGCGCATCTCGCCGAGGTCGACGTCTCGGCCGGGGACACGCTGATCCGCGCAGGCGAGGTGGGCGACCGTTTCTACATCGTCCGCGACGGTGAGCTGACGATCGAGACGGAAGCCCGAACGGTCCCTGCGGGCCCGGGTGACTTCTTCGGCGAGATCGCGCTGCTCCACGACGTGCCGAGGACGGCGACGGTTCGCGCAAGCACGGATGCGCGCCTCTACGCGCTCGAGCGCGACGACTTCCTCGCCGTGGTGATGGGCCATTCGGTGGCCCGAACGGAGGCGCATGCCGTCGCAGCCGCGCGGTTGGCGAGCGGCTAGCCTCGGGGCGATGGTTCGCTTCGAGCGCGGGGAGGGGAGACCATGACCACACTCGCGGACAGGCCGAATACGGCGCTGGGTCGGCATCGTCGCGGGTGCGCAGACCGACGAGTGCATCCGCGGGACGCTCCACGGGGCCCTCGTTCGCGGGTACGACGTGATCCTCGTCAGCGACGCCCACACGACGGAGGACCAGACCGCGTGGGGAGCCCCGCCGCCGGAGCAGGTGATCGCGCACACGAACCTGTACTGGTCGGGTCAGAAGGCCCCGGCGCATGGCCGCACGACCGCCGGTCGATCGGGTCCTAGCCGACCGCAGAGGTCCGACTTCGCGTGGTGCCCGTCGCTGACGCTCGCGTCAGCTGGACGGTGATCGGGGTGTCGACTCTACGCTGCCGGCGTCGGTTGAGGGTACGTTCCCGAGGTGGCCTGGAACTTCCCCGACCCACCGGATACGGGCGTCTATACGACGCGCCAGGTCTTCGACGAGGGAGCGCTCCTGAGCCTCGTCTCGCACGACCCGGACGGCGACTGGCAGTTCCTCCATGACGGGGATGACGACGACGAAGGCGAGCTCCGCAACGAGGACGACCTGATCTACGTGCACTTCGGGCACATCGTCGATCGGTTTCCGGAGATTCGGCAGCTTGCAGACCTGCCGATCGGCTGGATGGCAACGCGTGAGACGGCGGGGGAGCCGTGGGTGCGCGCGCCTCAGCCGAAGGAGTGGGCGACCGAGTAGACGTCCGATTTCGGTCGCGAAATGCGGTCGGCGCGGGGAAGGCGGGTATCCTTGGTCAGTTATGCGTGACTCGCTCGTAAGCCTTCGTTGGAGGCTCCGTTGATCGACGTCGTGTGTGATGCGTGCGGCTGGATGGCCGTGACGAGCCAGGGCTCGAACCTGGTCTGGGCCGAGCACGTGCCCGCGTGCCCTGCCGTGGGCGGCGCGGTGCGACTCGTCCCTGAGCCGACCCGCATTCACCGGTATCTAGGCCCCGTCAGCTCGTGCACTCATCGGCTTGTCCGCCGCCAGATCGCGGTCACAGCGGCAGGCGTCAAGCGGTACAGCGTCGTGTGCGAGCTCTGCGGCCGGCGACCTCTCCCTGCGTAGGCGCACCTCGCCGAGCAGCCGTCACGACCGCTCGGTCGATGTCCGAGCGTGGACGGAGTCGTGAATGAGCATCGACCGGATCGACCAGAACCCGGGTCGCGGCTCGGGTAGCTCTTGCCGAGCGAGCTGGAACCCGGTCGCTGTAACGGCGGCCGCGACGAGCCAGAAGATCACTCCGACACCCAGGACCCACGACGTAGATCCCGACAACGTCGCGATCAGACCGGCCACGACGACGATCAGCGCCACGTAGCCCAGGCGAAGGGCCCAGACGGCCATCCTCCAATATCCATTGCGCTTGAGCTCCGCCGGTTCGTCGATAGAGGAGAGTGTAGGGGAGCCTCTAGCCCCTTTCAGTCAGCCGGCCGCAAGAAGCCGTTCGCAACTGACGCGGTACTAGCAGGCGCCGGGCTGAGGGGTGCCGTTCGGCCCGGTTTCGTGCACGGTGGCTGTCGCGCTGCCGAGCGTCTCGAGACAGTATGAGGTCGCGTCCGCGTGAACGAGGGCCACTCCCGAGCCGGGGGGCAGCGTCGCGCCGGCAAAGGTCCCGTTACTCGCGTACCAAGCCTGCAGCGTGGATGCCATGCCCTGGAAGTTCGTCGCGGCCACAGCGCCTTGCGCCTGTGTCTCGGCCTGGGTGACGGCGGGCGCGCTGGGGCTGCTCTTCTGCATCTGCTGGACGAAGAGGGCGCCCACGATGAGGAGCGATACAAGAAGCATCGTCAGTCCGAGCGTGCGCGTCATGGACGGTATATCGGCACACGAACCGCCGTCCACGAGGGACGATGCGGGTGAGTGCGAGAAGCGATGTTGACGCGGAAATGACCCGAAACCGGCGCTACTTCTGGAGCGTTGTCACCTCTCGGTGGACTCGCCGAGCTGTTTCCTCAGGGATGCCACGTTGGCTCTCAGCATCTGAACTGAGGTAGCGAGCTGAGTCTGCATGCGCTCGATCTCGTCGAGCCGCTCAGCCAAGCGCGTCTCGGCAAGCTGCACCTGCGAGCGGACCGGAGGTGCTACCGAGTGAACCGAGTTGAGGATCTCATCCATGACACTCAGGAG
Source organism: uncultured Actinomycetota bacterium (assembly GCA_963762215.1). Taxonomy (GTDB): domain Bacteria; phylum Actinomycetota; class Thermoleophilia; order Gaiellales; family Gaiellaceae; genus PALSA-600. The sequence continues at coordinate 217,170 of CAVXKB010000007.1, read as the reverse complement.
CGCTTCGCGTAACTCGACGCGCAGAGCATCAAGGTCAGCTGCGGTGACGGCCCGCGACTCATCGCTCACGCCGGATCACCAGCCTGGCACCGCTTGTCGAGCTCGCTTGGGAGGCGACGAGCCCCGCCGCTCGATTCCAGATTCGATCAAGCCGTCCACGAGTGGTTTATAGACGACACAGGCGGAGTAACCCTCCGGCGCCGCGGTGCTCCGGAAGGCGCTACGGCCGAGGAGGAGCAGTGGATCGGTAGGTCCGCCGCCGAAGATGGGTAGGCGATCCCGATGCGGATATCGACGGCAGCTCGTACTGTCGAAGCCAACCTTCGATGAGAGGAGCAGGCTTGATGCATCCGGCTTTTAGAGAGGCAGTGCTTCGTGACAACCGATCCAGCCTCGAACGGAAACTTCGGCAGGCGTATCTTCGCCGTAAGCACGACCCGGTACCTCGTTTTCCGCTCGAGTCGGTGACGCTCCGGCTCGCCCGCGAACATGACGACGAAACGCTCGAGCGTCTCGCTGAGCTCAATGGCCTTGCGCGGGTGGACGGACCCCATGTCGTCGCCGAGGTCGAAGGAGCGGTCACCGCGGCGATGCCACTCGGCGCCGGTCCGGCGCTCGGGGATCCCTTCCGGCCAAACGCCCACCTCATATCTCTGCTCGGGCTCCTGAGGCAGCAGCTTGCGGTCCACGACCGCGGCTCGAGCCGGTCCCGTTGGTACCCGCGTTTTGGCAAACGCGCGACGTCAAGAGCTGCGACGTCTTACTGAGCCGACACGGGGCCGGCAATCGCCCTGACGGACCGACCACCGAGTCTCACAGACGCCTGGGCGGTACTACTCGCGGGCTATTCGTCGGGAACCCGTTCGGCCAGCGCCTTGAGCACCTTCAGCTGAACCTGGGGAGACGTACGTATCAGTCGATCGAAGCTGGCCCGTGTGATGATCAGGACGAGGGCGGGCTCAGTTGTCACGACCGTAGCGGTCGTCGGACGTTCGGAAAGAAGAGCGATCTCGCCGAAGAAGTCACCAGGCCCAAGCGTGTTCACTTTGCGGCCACGTCGCCGAACCACAGCCTCGCCTTCGAGCAGGATGAAAAACTGTCTACCGGGTTCGTTTTCCCGGATGAGCTCTTTCCCGGCAGAGAAGTCAAGCTCGTCCGCGATGCGGGCGACCTCCGTGAGATCGCGCTTCGACATCCCCGCGAAGAGCGGGACGTTCTTCAGCGCCTGAAGCTTCGTTGTCCTGCCGAGTGCCTCGCAACGACAGGATCCTATGTGATTACGGGACGATCCTCGTCGGTGCTCCATGTGAGACGGCGCGCAACAGCGACGACTCCACGGCCGACGGCATCGAGGGCAACCACACCGGCCAGCACGAGCGCCAGGACAACACCGGGTGCGCCACCCTCGCGGTCGCCCTGGGCGCGTACGAAGACGATTTGCGCGACCCCGAAGAGGAACACTGCGGTGAACAGCGCTCGGCCGGGCTGAGAGAGCCGAAGCCAACGGCCGAGCCATCGCCAATAGGGTCGCAGCAACGCCACGTGCGGAATTCTAGGTCAGGGGAACGACCTCAACCGATCTGGAGAGAGAGCGACGCAGAAGGCCCGCCTCTCGGCGGGCCTTCGTCTTTTCGGGTGGACGGGCTCAAACATGCAGGCTGGGCCGGTAGGTGAGCTCTTGGATGTTCGCGTCGAGCGTTCGACTTTCGATCAGTTCGAGATCGAAGTCGGCAGCACCCTCGAAGATCGCATCCGATCCGTTCTGGCCGGTGATTACGGGGAAAAGTGTCACCTGGACGCGGTCGACCAGCCCGGCGGCCATCAGCGCACGATTCATCGACAGGCTCCCGTGGGAGCGCAACGGCACTCCGGACTCCTCTTTGAGCCGGGCAACGACATCGACAGCGTCACCGCTGACCACGGTCCCGTCCGCCCAATCAAGCGGCCCTTCCAGCGTGTTCGAGACCACGATCGCCGGCAGGGACACCATGCGGGTGACCCAGGGGTCACTGACCTCCTCGGGGCTCGAGGCCAGCATCTCTGCGAATAGCCGATAGGTGTTGGCCCCGAAGACCATCCGTTGATCCTCGCTGTACAACCCAAGGCGGTGATCGAGCAGCTCAGGGCCCTGCTTGCCCCAGTAGCCGCCCCAGTCGCCGCCGCTGGCGGAGCCGTACCCATCCAGGCTGGAAAAGACGTCGAACGTGTAGGTAGCGCTCATGGTGCCCCCCTCAGGTGCGTTGATCGGTCGTCACATACAGACGGGATACCCACGGCAAGACTCATCGCGGTGTTGCGTGATTCGGGACGACGTACCCGTGATTCTGGGGAGGCGGGCTCGGCTGCGCGAGCGTCCTTACGTCCGGCCGCTAGATCAGCCGCATCTCCTGCAGCGTCGCCAGCCGGCTGAGGGCCTCGACCTCGATCTGGCGAACGCGCTCTCGCGTGATGCCGAGCCGCCTGCCGATCTCGCCGAGCGTGCGCGGATCGGACTCGTCGAGCCCGTAGCGGAGGATGATCACGTCGCGATGGCGCTCGGGAAGCGAGCGTAGGGCGGAGGCGATGATCTCCGCACGGAGTGTCACCTCGACCTGCTCGTCCGGGAGGGGGTCACTGCCGGCGACGAAATCGCCTACGACTGCGTCGTCGTCCTCGCCGACCGGCGAGTCGAGCGACGTGGCGCGGGGGACAGCTCGCACTTCGCGGGCCTGCTCGACGGGAAGGTTCGCCTCGACGGCGACCTCGTCGAGCGTTGGCTCGCGGCCGAGCTCGGCCCAGAGCTGGCGCTCGGCGCGGTTCAGCTTGTGGACGCGCTCGACGATGTGCACCGGCATCCGGATCATCCGCGCCTTGTCCGCGAGCGCCCTCGCGACCGCCTGGCGGATCCACCACGTGGCATACGTCGAGAACTTGAAGCCTCGGCGCCAGTCGAACTTCTCGACGGCGCGGATCAGGCCCAGCGTCCCCTCCTGGATCAGATCGAGGAACGGCAGGCCCTGGTTGCGGTAGTTCTTCGCGATCGAGACGACCAAACGTAGGTTCGACTGGATCATCCGCTGCTTGGCAACCGGATCGCCGCGCTCGATCGCCTTCGCGAGCGCGACCTCCTGAGCCGCGGTCAGAAGCGGGTGCCTGGTCGCCTCGCGCAGGAAGAGCTGCAACGCGTCGGTCGTCGACTCGACTGCGATCGGGGCGAGAGCCGCACGCGGCGCGTCCTCGTCGACCCGGTCGTCGATCACCTCGATCGCGCGCTTCTCGAGCTCGCGGTAGACCGACTCGCTCTCGAGCGCGTCGAGCTGCATCGGCTCGAGCAGCTCGTTCAGCTGCGACTGCCGCACGCGGCCGCGCTCCTCTGCGACCTCCACGAGCCTCGCCAGCTCCTCGCCCTCGAGAAGCCGCTCAACATCGACGATCACGCCGAACCCTCCTCAGAAAACCCACGCACGATAATCAGTGTTATGTCGAGTCGGCAAAACAGCATTCCACCAACATCCCTCCGACGTGTCGCCTCCGCACTCCCCCGGGTGCCCTCCAGCGAGGCGACGGGCTCCAACTCACCTGTCGGCCGACAGTGTTCCCGTCAGGCCGCCAGGCCGAAAGTCCTTCTCGTCGCAAAATGCGGGATTTCTCTCAGCCGGCGGCTTGCCCGGATCTGCGGCGGTTAGTAGCTTGCCGACTGCACCGAGAACGGAGCGCCGGTAGGTCGAAGCCGAGCCCGAGGGCCGTACGCGGAAGCGGAAAGCCAGCGAGGTCGGGGGACGAAAGCGCCACCGTCTCGGTGAATTTCTTTAACGGGCGAAAACGCGAAGGTTGTGCCGAAGCGCTCCCCGCCGTCTCACTAGGATTCAAGGCGTGCGGTTGCCGGCCTTCTCACATGGCGTCAGCTCGTTCATCTGGGCGCTCATCTTCGGAGTGTTCATCTGGATCGGCGGCGTGGCCGTCGGGTTCTCCGGGGCACTCTCGTTCGTCGTCGGCTGCGTGGCAGCCTGCGGGATCTTCCTCTACGTCCGCGTCTACGGCGAGGACGAGCCCCGCCGGCCGTGACCGTGATTCTCGCCGAGAGCGTTCAGTAGCAGGCGCGTCAGCTCCGGCCCGAGAGCCTCCTCCAGCCGCTCGCGCGGCGTCGGCGGGCTCGGGACGAGCACCAGCCTGACGAGAAGAGCCGAGCGCGGGAAGGTACCTGCCTCGTCGAACCCCTGTGCTGCCTGCGCGCCCATTGCTTCACCATCGGGATCGCACCGTCAGAGAGCGATCCCTGGCCGGAGGGGTCAAGTGATTCCTCGACCTACTCCCCCTTCCGAGCCGCACCCTGCCTCAGTAGGCGATCAGAGCGTGCACGTCGAGGCCGTCCAGGCGCTCGCGCCCACCGAGGAATGTCAGCTCGATGATGAAGCACGCACCGACGACGACGCCGCCGAGCTGCTCGACGAGACCGCAGATCGCCTCGACCGTCCCCCCGGTCGCGAGCACGTCGTCGTGGATCACGACACGCGACCCCGGCGGGATCAGATCCGGATGCACCTCGAGGACGTTCTCGCCGTACTCGAGCACGTAGGTCGCACCGATGGTCTCGGGCGGAAGCTTGCCCGGCCGCCGTGCCGGGACGAAGCCCGTCCCCGCCTGCGCTGCGATCGCGGCACCGAGGATGAAGCCCCGGGCCTCGGCGCCGAGCACGAGATCGGCGTCGCGCGAGGCGACCCAGCCCGACAAATCGCTGATCGTCTGGTTCAGGGCGATCGGATCGGCGAGAAGCGGCGTGATGTCCTTGAACCCCACCCCCGGGGTCGGGAAATCCTGAACCTCGCGAATGCGGCTGCGGAGATCGACCGCCGTCATCGGGCCGCGATCTCCCTGACCTCGCGCCAGAGCAGCAATGCCGCCAGCTCCTGCGCGAGCTCGGTGAGCGCCTGCAGATCGGAGAGGCCTGCAGCTCGCCGCTCGTTGTTGCGGGAGCGCAACGCCGGCGCGATCAGCTGATCGAGTAGCGCGACCTCACGGTCCGTGGCCGTCCGGAACGTGCGCAGGTGCCTCGCGTCGACGCCGAACCGCGTCAACTGCGCGCAGACCATCGCGACATCGGTATCGCTCTCGGGATAGCGCTTGTCGCCCCCGCTCCCGATCGGCGAGAGCAGCCCGAAGTCCTCGAGCTCCTTCCCGAGCTCGGCCGTGATCCCGGCCCGCCGGCAGAGCTCCCCGAACTCGATCAGGTCGACCCGCTCCCCCAGCCCAACCGGCTTACGGCGCTTGCGCTCGGTCGCCGCGGGATCGGTCAGCTCGTCGCGGATCACCCGCAGCGGCAGAAACTCGTCGCGCTGGAGGCGCAGGATGGTCACGAGACGCTCGACATCGTGCTCGGAGAATAGGCGGTAACCCCCGGGTGTCCGCTGGGGACTCAACAGACCCTCGTCCTCGAGGAAGCGGATCTTCGAGATCGAGATGTCCGGGAACTCCTCGCGCAGCCGCCGTACGACCTCGCCGATGCGCAAGAGCCGCTCCCGCTGCTGCTTCGACGACGACTCCAACAAGCTCATGAGATCCCCTCCACGAAGGTCATGCGGTATTTCCCGACCTGAACCTCGTCGCCGTTCTCGAGCTCGGCCTTGTCGATCCGGTGGCGGTTGACGAACGTGCCGTTCAGCGACCCCTCGTCCTCGACGAAGTACGAGCCGTCACGTTCGACGAGCACCGCGTGGTTGCGCGAGACGGTCACGTCGTCGAGAAAGATCTCGCAGTCCGGCGAGCGGCCGATCCGCGTCCGCTCACCGGTGGGATGGAACGCCTCCCCCGCCCTGCCGCCGCCGGAACGCACGACGAGCGCCGGGCCCTCGAGCCCGTCCAGCAGGTCATGCTCGTGCTCCCCGACCTCGTCGGAGGAGAACGACTGCGTGGTCTCCGCGGCCGCGTCGCCCTTCTCGAGCAGCGCGCCGCAGCGCGAGCAGTAGTTCGCCGTCTCCGGGTTCAGGAATCCACACTCGGAGCAATAGACATGGCTCATGGGCCATCCCCCGTGTAGCTCATTCGGTCGGCGAGGCCGAATCGGCCTGGCCCGTGAGGATCTCCGTCAGCCGTTCCACATCCATGTGATCGAGCGCGCTCTGGCCCCCCGTGCGCTGGAGCCGCACCACGTACTCGGCGCGCAGGATGTCGATCTTGCCGTGCAGGACGCGGCGCTGGTAGCTCACCTCGCGCTCCTGGAGCTCGAGATCGTCCTTCAGCTGCTTGAGCTCCTCATCCGAGAGGGAGCCGAGATCCGGAAGAAGTTCCACCGTCACCTTTCGTTCGCTGCCACTGATTACAGCGGACGGTCGTCAAACCGTCAACCTCAACTTGAGAATTCTAGGTTCCCGCTTTCGCGCCGATTTCCTTCCGGGCCTTGAGGAAGTACATCCCGAGGGAGATCAGCGCGAGCACGAAGCCCACCCAGAAGATCAGCTGCGGCCAGTCACCGTGAACGACCATCACGAGCCCGAGGCTCAGGTACAGGAGCCACGTCGCGAGCTTGCCGAGCATGTTCACCTCGAACTTGTAGCCCCGCCCCAGCGCGAACGGCGTCATCACCATCACGAACACGTCCCGCGCCGGGATCGCGAGCGCCACCCACGGGAGCTGCCCCGCATGCCAGAGGAGAATCACGGCCACGTCGATCAGCAGCCGGTCGGCGAGCGGGTCGGCGATCTTCCCGAACTCGGACTCGACGTGCCAGCGGCGGGCCAGGAAGCCGTCGAACTGGTCGGTGATCGCGGCGGCCGCGAACAGGATCGCCGCGGGCCAACTGTGGCCGTCGGTCGAGTTCAGGATCAGGATCGCGTAGACCGGGATCGCGATCAGCCGCAGGATCGTCAGTGCGTTCGGCAGCAGCGCCAACGGCCGTGAGACGGTTGGCGCGGCAGGCACGCCGAAAGGTTACGTCCGCGCCGGGTACGGGCGCGACTGCCAGGCGCCGTCGAAGATCCCGACCCAGTACGCCGTGCGATCCAGATATGCAGTTTCGGCAGCGAGGCCCTCGAGCCCCCACGCCCCGTCGTAGGAGATGTACCGCGAGACACCGGGCTGCGGCGGGGCGGCCGGCTCGATCTGCGTCCCTTCCTGCCATTCGTTGAACGAGGTGATCGTGATCTCGTCGGCGCCCGCGGCGATCGCTGCATGCCACATCGAGTCATATGTGAGACCGCCCCGTCGTGACTTCACGGTCGGGTCGCCGGTCGCGCGGCGCGCGTCGTAGCCCGGTCCGACAGACGGCGCGCAAAGCAGACCATGCTTGTGCGCCTCCGCGCAGATCCGACGGAACTTGCCCGCGCTCCACGTGACGATGTCATAGGTGTAGAGGCCGCTGAAGTGGCCGACGACCGCCTGCCCGACGAACGCGGTCTCGGCGAAGGTCGTGATTCCCTCCGCGTGCAGCGCGTCGTTCGCCTGCGCCCACGCAGCCGGCGCGATCAGGAATGCCTGGTAGACGTAGAACGTCCGCACGCCGAGGGTGCCGAGATAGTCGATGTCGGCAACGACACTTGCGACCGAGCGCCCCGTGTACGGCTCGATCTGGACGGCAACGTCGATGTGGCGGGCCGTCGCCGCCTGAAGCACCCCGGGCAGCCGCTGATCCTCGGGAGAGCCCTTCCCCCACCACGAGACGGCGATCTGGTCGATGCCGGCCCGCTGGATCTCCGCCATCTGCGCGTCGAGAACGCCGGGGTCGTCGGACGAGTACACGCCGAGCGACGGGTAGTAGACCGAGGAGATGTCGTTGGGCGGGAGATGCCCGTCCTGCGCCCAGTGCGCGTAGCTCCCGTCCTCGACGTTGGTCGCGAACCACGGGTAGTAGAACGCAGAGACGATCGGCCCGGCCCCTTCGGCGGGCGCGGCTGCAAGCGCAGCCACGAGCAACCCAAACAGAACAGCGCGCCGCATCGGGGGCGCCCATCATCCCATTTTCGACAGCCCAGCGATTAGGTCACACTAGACCTATCTTTCAAGGCTCTAAGCGGTCAGGAAAGCCACTTGACCGTGCAGCCCACCGCCGGGGTCTCTCCGACGCGCGGGAGCCGACCCGGCGAGCGTCGCGTCGAGCGCGTCGCGCAGGTAATGGTGCGCCACCTCGGTGTCGTCACGGTTGTCGTCGATCGCGCCGTGGTAGACGAGCCGGCGGTCACGATCGAACACGAACACCTCGGGCGTGCGCTCCGAGCCGAGTGCGTGAGCGAGCGTCTGCTCGGGATCGTGGAGATAGTCGAACGTGAACCCGCGCTCTCCCGCCCGGATGATCATCTGCTCGAACGAGTCGTGCGGATAGCGCTCGAAATCGTTCGAGTTGAACGCGACGAGCCGGACGCCGCGCGAGGCGTAGTCGTCCTGAACGGCGATCATCCGATCCTCCCACGCGATCACGTACGGGCAGTGGTTGCAGGACTGGATCAGGACGAGCAGCTCTGCGTCGCGGTAGTCGTCCAGCGAGTGCTCGCGGCCGTCGACGCCTTCGAGCTCGAAATCGGGTGCCTGTGCCCCCAGAGCGAGGCTCATCGAAGCGCCTCCTCGAGCTGCACGCGGCTCGGAACCGGCGAGACGCGGCCGTCGGGGAGGCGGTAGATGCGACAGGTGAGTGACGGCGGCGCCTCCGCCCCAATCGGGTCGACGTCGCGGCCGTCGAAGCGGATCGTCGGCGAGCCCGGGAACTGCAGCTCGTCGGCCTCCGCCTGCGAGTGCACCTCGTGCAGCTCGACCCCGGTCGCGACCCCCTTCTCCTCGAGAACGTCCTCGAGCAGCGCAAGCGCCTCGGGGTGCGAGGGGCATCCGTCCCAGAAGAACAGCTCGATCCGCTTCGGCGCGGCCATCACGCTCATTTTAGATGACCCCTCAAGGAGCCGGCTGCACTACCAGGTACCCGTCGACCTCGTCGTCGGGCTCCGCCTCGACGAGGCGAACGACGAGCAGGTCGCCGGCGCCGCGGTGGATGCGGTCGCCTGCGCTCCAGTCGGGCGCTGCAGCACGTAACGAGCCGAGGTCATCACCCTCGACGCTGATCAGACGATAGGAAGGCACGGGACGCCGCAAGCTACCGGCACGACCGGACGCTCCGCCGGGTAACCCCTTGCCTCCACGAGCTACCCCCGCATCAGCCCTCCCAGCACCGACCCGACGAGGCCGCCTTCGGCCGCCGACGTCGCGCTCCCGGACTCCGCCGACTCGACGGGCGCGAGGAACATCGTCTGGATCGCGAGGCGCCCCGGGCCGGTGAAGCGGTTCCACGTGAGCTTCCCCCCTCCCCCCATCAGCCCGCTCTTGAGCCCCATCGTGACGGCCTCCATCGTCACGGCCGGATCCTTGTAGAGCCAGGCGCCGGGCTCGGTGTCGATCTGCTCGCCGTGGTCGAGGTTGACGACGAAGACGTTCCCGTGGCCGTGCACCCAGACGATCACATCGCCCTGCGTCGCCTTGAAGTGGTCGATGAAGAACCCGGTTCCGCCGAGCATCATGCTTCGGACGCCCTTGACGCGTTCGTACGTGTACTCGACCGCGTCGGTCGCAGCCAGGAAGTGGTGCTCGCGCACGTGGAGCGTCTCGCCCTGCGCGAGATGGAGCGGGATGCATTGGCCTGCGCCGTTCCGCGAGAACGCGATCCGCCCCGGCCCGGTTGCGCGGGTGACGAAGAAGTCGAGGCCGGCGATCGTTCGCTTGACGCCGCCGGCAAGCTTCCGCATCTCGATGTTCACGCCCGGCTCCTTCCAGAGCAGGGTGTGGTGCTCGAACATGACGGGCTCGTGCGAGAGCTCGATCTGGAGCTCGGGGACGAGCTGCCCGCGGATGTGGTAGGTCACCCCCGCGAAGGTCTCGTCACGGATGTCGGTGGGAATGGGCTCCGGAATGTGCATCGGGTCCTCCTCTTGAGCTGATTGACCGAGCCTAGAACATCGCGCGGCGGCCGATCGTCCGTGACCAAGGAACCGGCAGGCGCGGGCAGAAGATCGGAGCCGTGCCAAGGCTCGCCGCTGCGGAGATCCCGCGCATGCACGATCAGCTTCTCTTCGACGGCGCCGATTCCGGCCGGAAGCTGAGCGCCTTCTGGGTGCTGCTCGTCCTCGCCGGGATGATCGCCTCCGCCGGGATCGCGTCGGACTCGACTGCAACGGTGATCGGGGCGATGATCGTCGCCCCGCTGATGACGCCGATCGTCGGGACGGCGTTCTCGGTCATGACCGGCGATCGCCCCAATCTGTTCCGGTCGCTCGGCCTGGTCGTGATGGGCTCGGTCGTGGTGATCGTGATCGGCTATCTGTTCGGGAAGCTGCTGCCGGTGCCGATCGTCGCGCAGACGAACTCGCAGGTCGCAAGCCGCGTCCACCCCGACCTGATCGATCTCGCAGCCGCCCTCGCAACCGGGGCGTGCAGGTCGCAAGCCGCGTCCACCCCGACCTGATCGATCTCGCAGCCGCTCTCGCGACCGGGGCGTCGGCGCGTTCGCAGTGCTCCGCTCCGATGTCTCGAACACGCTGCCCGGCGTCGCGATCGCGATCTCGCTCGTCCCGCCGCTTTGCGTCGTCGGGCTGACGCTCGAGTCCGGCGCCGACGGGCAGGCGACCGGTGCGCTGATCCTCTTCCTCACGAACGTCGGCGCGATCCTGCTCAGTGCGCTCGTCGTGATGGCTCTCTACCACGTATTCGAGGTGTCCTCGATCGAGCAGCCGAAGGTGCACCGGAGGTTCGCCGGCGTCGTGATCACGGTGTTCGTCGTGCTCCTGATGGTGCCGCTCTCGATCTCGTCCGCCCGGATCACGAAGGACACGCTCGACCGGGAGAACGTCGCACCGGTCGCAGAGAATTGGGCGCACGCAGCCGGCTGGTCGATCGGGTCGGTCACCTCGTCGGAGGCCGGCGTCGAGGTGAGCGCGTCCGGGGGACTGCCGGAACCGAGCCCGCAGGCGCTGCGGAAGGATCTCGACGCGGCCGGCCTCTCCGGCGTCCACGTCGTGCTCGACCTCGTCCCCTCCGAGCGCGTCGATCTGCCCGGAAAGTAAGGAGATCGCTCCAGAGCACGGGCGCGCCGCTTCTGCCACCCTTCGCGATCGAGCTCATGGACGTTCTTCTTCCGACCCTTGCGGTCGTACTCTTCTGGGTTTTCTGGGGCCTGGTACTCGCCGGCTGCGGATGCTGCCTGAGACGGCTCCTCGGGCGGGCTCTCCGAGATCAGCCCGAGCGGCGGGCCCTGCTCGCCGTCGACCTCTGGATCGGGCTCGCCGGTGTCGTCGCCTACCTGCTGCTCTGGAACCTTCTCTTCGCAATCACCTGGCTGGCCGGGATCGCGCCGATCGCGCTCGGCGCCGCAGGCTTGCTCGCGGGAGTCCGGCGCCCGTCCCGCCGTCGCTGGGATGCGACCTCCACCGTGATGGGAGCCGTCGGCCTGGTTTCGATCCTCTGGCTTGCGAACGCGTCCTTGGCCGTGGCCGACGACTACGACTTCGGCCTCTATCACCTCAACCTGATCGACTACGCGAAGCGGTATGCCGCCCTGCCCGGGCTTGCCGACCTGCACGTGCGCCTCGGCGCAGGCGACGCGCACCTGCTCTTCGTGGCCCTGCTCGATCGCGGGCCCCTCTCGGGCGCGGGCCCCCACCTCGCGGACGGGTTGCTCGCGTCGCTGCTGATCTTCGACCTCGTCAGACGATTCGTGTTTCGGCCGGTATCGGCCTGGTTCTCGTCGTTTACGAGCACGCTGGCACTCCTCCTGATCCCGATCGTCGTGCTCGTCGCGGCGCTCCGTCCCACCCAGCGGATCAGCAGTCCCAACCTCGACTTTGCCGCCTTCGTGCTCGTCATCGTCGGGATCCTGTACCTCGCCGAATGCGTCGAGGACGGGCTCCGCGCTCCAGCCGCGCTCGGTGCGACCGCCGCGCTCGCGACCGCCGCGGCGACCCGTCCCCTCTACTGGGTCTGGGTCGTGTTCGCCGTGTGCCGTACTCGTCCTGTTCACCGGATCGCGCCCGGCGCGCGGGCGTGTGACCGCCCTCCTCACGGTCGGGGCGATTCCTGCGGTTATCGGAGCCGGCTGGCTCGCACGGCAGGCGGTTCTATCCGGGTACCCCTTCTATCCCCTCACCCTCGGCGGGCTTCCGGTCGACTGGCGGCTGCCGGCGCATCTTCTCCGAGCGTCGACCCGAGCCGACTACGCCTGGGCGCGAGAGCCGGGTGTGCCGCCGGACAAGGTGTTCAGCTCCTGGAGCTGGCTACCGCATCACTGGCTGGGCGTCCGGGTGCGAGACCCGGACGTCATCCTGCCGGCGGCGCTCCTCGGGTGCGCTGCGGTGGTCGTCCTCGCGCGCGGGGTGGGCTCCGCCTGGCGGGAGCGGCGGAGGCCGCTCCTAGTGGTGCTCATTCCGTCGCTGGTGTCGATCGTCATCTGGTTCGCGGCGATTCCCGATCCCCGATTCGTCTGGGCGCCCATCTGGCTCGTGCCGCTGGCGCTGCTTGCAGCGCTCCTTCCGCCCCGCGTTCCGGCGCCCCGCTGGTACGTCGTCGTTGCGGCGGCCTGCCTCGGGATCGCCCTGGCCGCCCTCGAGTCCCAGCACCGCGTCTACTTCGTGCCGGCGGCCATCCTTGTCGTTGGAGCTGCCGCCGTCGTGGTCGGGGTCATCGGTCGAAGGGTGGGAATGGATCGCGCTGTGCCTTGGTTCGTGATCACACTGCTGATCGCGGAGCTCGGAGGAGCGGCGGTCACCAAGGCCGGCGGGTTTCATCTCGTCGTCGCAAACCACACGGGGCGGATCGGGATCCCCGCCGATCCGGTGCCGGTGCTGATCCGGGTTCCCACGGCCTCCGGGCTCGTCGTCTTCACGCCGGCAGGCAGCGATCAGTGCTGGCAGGCCCTCCTGTGCATGCCGACCCTGCTCGGCGACGGCTTGCGCCTTCGAGGTGCGAGCGTCGCCGACGGCTTCAGCCTTCGGCCGCGCTGACTGCTCTCTCCTCACTCGACGTAGCGGTGACGGCTTCGCCGTCGCTTCGGAGCGCGAGTCCGAGGAGGAGCGGCGTGATCGTCGCCGCTGAGACGATGATCGCCCCGCCCACCCGGCTCGCCGACGTCGCTACGTAGAAGTGCAGGTCAATTGTTGCCGTCCAGTACGTCGAAGCGAGCGCGAGAAACGAGAGCGTGAGCCACGCGATTACGGCGATCGTGATTGCTGTGATTCGCCGAAAGACCGCGATCGTGACCGCCACGGCGATGCAGATGAGCGCAGGCGTCCGGTAGTCGCCCTGCCAGGGCGCCTCGAGCATGTACTTGATCGCGTAGGTGAGGCGATGAATGCGGTCGAAGAGGAAGCCCGGGCTCGTGAGCTGCGACTGGTTCAGGTCGCTGTTCGACGAAGCGACGTGGTGGGCGCCGAGCCACGCACGCCACAGCAGGCTCGTCAGCGGGCCGACCAGCAGCACCAGGGCGACGAGCCCCTTCCGGCGATGGACGACGACGCCGCTGACCACGATCACGATCGCCAGAATCGCCGCGAACGCTGCACCCTCTAGCTTGGTGAGAGTCGCGGCGCAGAGGAACGCTGTCCCGAGGCAGAGCCAGCCAACGCGGCGATCGTGGAGCCAGAGAAGGGTGACGAGGCCTGCGACAGCCAGCATGTAGGCGAGCGCCTGGTCGGGTAGAAGCGACGTGAGACGCCACCAGAACCAGGGCGCCGTGATCAGGACTGCGAAGGACGGGAACGTGATCCAGCGGGGGGCGACCCGATCGAGGATCGCCAGGGCAGCGAGTACGAACGCCACTCCGAGCACGGCCTGCTGGAGCGAGAGCAACGAGGGGTGAAAGCCTCCTGCGAACTCGAAGGTCGTCGCGTACAGCGTCGGCACGAGTGGCGGGTACCAGGGATCGAGAAAAGACGACCACTGCGATGGGTCGATCGCATGGAGGTAGTAGATGATCTCGGCGCGCGGCAACCAGGCCGTGAGCAGATCGAGGTTCGGGTCCCACTCGCTCTTGACCGCGGTGACCAGGGCCGCCGCGGCGGCGATCGCGATCGTCACTCCTCCGATCACGGTAGCCACGACCGCCAGCCGCCCCTGCTTCGGGCGCAAGATCGCCGGCAGCTCCTGGTCACGCCTGCGACGGCCCACGACAACGCACGCGAGCGCCGCGGCCGCCGCGATCACCAGAATCGTCCAAACCTCGAGCGGGATCCCGGCCATCAGTGCGAGCGAGAGCAGCGTTCCGAGCACCGCCCACCCTGTCAAGAAGCTGAGCCCGGCGAGCCACAAGAGGTTCGAGCCGAGCCGAACGAGCCCGACCGCGAACAGAAACGCATACCCGACGGCGAGAATGAGCACGTCGTTGGCGAGCAGCCCGAGCTCGATGCGGGTCATGCGATCAAGACCGAGGAACGAGCTTCACTGCATTCACTCCCGGCCCAAGGCCGATCTCCTGTGTGTACGGCCTCCCGAGCGCCTCGGAGGCGGCGTTGTAGGTGATCACCCACTGCGCCTTGGCTAGATCGGCCGTGTAGCGCCTCGGGACGAGCCAGAAGCGAAAGATGTCGTTTGCGATCTCGACCGGCGGCCCGGCCGCTTCGTTCCCGACGACGATCGAGTAGGTCGCGTCACGTGGGATGACGTCCTGGGCAGCCACGAGCGCCTGTGTCGGCGCGAAGTACGAGAACGGGTCGAGATCAGCCGCTCGAACGAGATGCCGCGGGCCGTTGAGATTCTTGTGTCCAACCTGGGCGAAGAACCGGATATGACTGACTGCCACGAAGAGCTCGGCGGCGACGAGAAGTGCCGCCAGGATCGCAAGTGCTCGAGTCTGGCCTCCTGCTCTACCGGACGAAGACGGCATACTCATGCTCATCAGTGCGCCGCGCCCCACCGGGACCGATCCTATCTCAGGGTCGACGAAAATAGACGGCCGCGCTCCCAGGTCGTTTCGCTGGATCCCGCTGCTGAGCGGCGCAGCCGTGCTGGTTGCCGTGTGCGCGCTCGCGTTCGACGGCTTCGGCTATTCGACCACGGGATCCCAGGTCGGCATCGCGGGGCTCGACCACGAGCTGTCGGGCGTGCTTCACGAGCAACTGCTCTCGCAAGGGTTCGATTACGAGCCCTCGGTCGCCTGCAACCCGACGGATGATTCGCACTTCACCTGTGCCGTCACGATCGAGACCCCCGAGGGCAAGACGATCGCAGAGACGGTCGTCGTCACCTGCGGAGCGCCCTCCCCCACGACCGGACATCGTTGCTCTACGGACAGTGGGTACGCGCTCCAGTAGCGGCGAGACCACCTGACCCGTGGTAGCCGTCGGCTGCGGGCGAGCCGTTTGGGCGCCGCCCGCAGCCTCTGGCTTCGCTGCTCCGAGCCTCGGAGCCTTGCAGGCGCCCAGGTGCGCCCGCGTCGTCGAGCCACCCCCGTAGCTCGCTCTCTCAATCGGCTGCGGATGGCTGGTGCTTTACATCGGAGAGCCGCTTGCTCTCATCGTGCCCTCACGTACGGCCCGGTACACCGGTGGCGACTCGCACCTAGGTGAGTCCCGGCCCCGGAGGAGGGAACGCCCAGATCTCTCCGACGGGGCCGGTGTTTCTTCGCGCTTCAGCTACGTCGCTCCCCCGAACGAGGGGTTCGAGGCCTGCGCCTTGACGTCGCCGAGGAGGCGGTCGACCTGATCGAGGCGCTCGACGCGCACGATGCAACCGATCCGGCACTCGTCTCGCTGGCGCGCTACGCCAGGGAAGAGGACGAGCGCGTGCGGCGAATGCTGAACGCGCTGTGGCAGACACGCCGGCGCGAGGTGAGCCGAGCTGTTCCGCTGATCTGAGCACTCGGCCCTCAACCGGGTCACGGGGCGGTTACCGTCCGTGATGCCGACCAACTCGAGGAAGGACAACATGACCAAGCACCCCGTCGCCGTCCCGACCATCGCGGCGGTGCTGACCAGCGCCCTCACCATCGGGATCTGGACGAGCATCGCGCCTGCGTCAGCCTCTCCAACTACCGTCCGGGTCGTCAGCAAGGTGCTGTTCGTCGACGTCATCGGCGGCTCCGTCACGGCGAATCCGGGCGAGCTCGGCGAAGGCGAGGCAACCTGCCCCGGCCGTGCCTGGCACGCCGTCAGCGGCGGCTATCTGATCAGCGGGAAGGAAGGACCTGCCGTCGCCTCGGCCGTTGACAACTTCCCGGTCGAGCACGGCCAGTCTCCCGGCTGGTTCGTCGCAGTCGCCAACCCGACGAGCGCGAGGACAGCTGTGTCGTTCAAGGTCAAGGTGCGGTGCCAGAAGGAAGTGCTTACGCCTGTGGGCGGCTGAACGGATGAAGGAGTACGGGTACTCTCGAAGCGATGGACTGGAAGCAGAAGAAGCCGGTCAACAAGCCCGTCCTCGTAGCTGGGATCGCGGTTCATCTGGCCGCCCTGACGCTGACCTGGCGAGATATCTCAACGCGGCCGGCCGACCGCATCCGCGGGACGAAGACGGCGTGGCGCATCGCGAGTGCTGTCAACACCATCGGCTCTGTCGCGTATTGGCTCGTCGGTCGCCGACGCGACTGAATGCCGGATTCGTGGAGGGGCGTATGCTCGCCTGATCTTCGATCGGAGGGCACTCATGGCAATTGCACTCGTACAAGAGTTCAAGATTGTCGGCGATGACCGGACAACCGCGAACTACGACCACATCGCGCAGAAGCTCAACCTCGACTCGGACCCGCCCGCCGGATTGATCGCGCATAGCGCGGGCTGGGATGAGCAAGCCGGCGTGTTCCGGATCTTCGACGTCTGGGAGAGCGCAGAGGACGCCCAATCGTTCATGAGCACCCGTCTTAGACCCATCCTCGACGAAGGGCCGATCGACCCGGAAAGAGGCGAGCAGCCTGACCTCGAAACGATGTACGAGCTGCACCACTGCGCGCTGCCTCGGGGCACGCGTGAGCGCCGATCGCGTGCTAGCTACGAGAGCGTTGCGCGATCGCCGGAACTGCGAGTCCGGGGTGGCCTCGGTCTCGACGCACCGTGGCGTGCGCTGCTTCCCGGATGATCATCCCGGCTGCGTAGCTGCCTCGAGCGCCGCACTCAGCGCGTCGAGCTCGGGCACGCCGTCGCCGCCGCGACCGTGGAGCGTCGTCGTGTGGCGACGGCCGCCAAGCTCGGCGGTCCACACCTCGGTCGCGCCGCGACGCTCCGGGCGCAGGTCCGCCGGGGTGTCGAAGAAGCCGGATTCCGCGATTGCTGTGCGCAACGCGTCGAGCTGCTCGGGGGTCACCGAGCCGGACTGCTCCCACACCGGCTCCTGGCTGCCGAACGTCCACCTGCCGCCCTCGAAGCGCGCATCGACGGTGCTCAGCTTCCACGTGCGGCCGTCGGCGGTGATGCGATCCACGTAGGCGGCGTCGCCGCGTCTCGATGCGGCGCTCGAGCAGCAGCGGCTCTGGGGCCTCAGGCAACTGCGGTCCCACCGTCTCCGGACGGCGCCGGGGTTGGGAAGTCGCCCGCGCCGCTCGGGGGCCGGACGGCCTGCTTGGGGCCGATGTCCCACTCGGTCATGCCGCTGATGAACTTCAGCGCGTCGAGGAAGGTCGTGTAGTGCTGCGGGCGGACCTTGGCACCCTCGGACATGATGCTGTCGGACTTGGCGTGCATCGCGCCCGCCATTCCCTCCGACGCGGCGAGCTTGGTGTGCTCGGTCGACTTGCCCGGAGCGTAGGCGCCCTTGCCGGTGTACTCGTCGTCGAGCCCGAACATGTGCCCGGACTCGTGCGCGACGACCGTCTGCGCCTTTCCGTCGCCGACCGTGATGTGCCCCTTGTCGCCGGTTCCGCCGTCGACGAATGTGGCGCGACTTGGGTCCATGCCGCCGCCCTGCTTGAGGTGATCCAGGACGGCGTCGAAGCGGTCCTTACGCTGCTGGTTGTTCATGCCCTCGACCTTGACGGTCAGCCCGGCGATCTCGATCGTCGTGCCGGGCTTGGGGTTGGGCATCTGCTTCGCGAGGCGCCAGACCGTGCCGACGCTCGCCGGAGTGAGCAGGCCCTTGCCCGGCTGGAAGTCGACCTCGCTCTCCAGCAGGCCGTCCTTGCGCGGCACGACGTCCTCCGAGGTCACGGTCATGATGTTGTCGTTCGGCCCGGTCTTGCCCGTAGCGCGGTGGACGTCGGCGGCACCGCCGACGAACCCGGTTGGCACCTTGTTGGCGTTGACGAGCATGTGCTGGTCGGCGCCCTTGCTCGCCGCGTCAGCAAGCTTCGAAACCGTGACGTTGACGGTCACGGTGGCGCCCAGGTCCTCCCAGTACTTCTTCGTGGCGTGGATCGGATGCTGGTCGGTCCACGCGTCGTGGACGGACGACTGGAACTTGGTGAGGAAGTTCGTCTCGTCGTCCGCGTCGGGACCGCCCTGGCTCGTCCATTGCCACGGCTTGACTGCGGCCGCCCGATCGGCCGGAGGGAGCTTGTTGATCGTGGCGACCGCGGCGGCGGTCTCCGCGCTGGTCTCGACCGCGACGGCGTTGCCGGAGGCGTCGAGCGTGATCCCCGCCAGGAACAGGACACCGCCCTTGAGGCTGATGTTCAGCGCCTCGGCGCCGGGGTCGTACTCGACATCGAAGCCGCCGTAGTAGTTGTCCGGATTGCGCGTCGACGGGTTGTAGGTCTGCGGGCCCTTCTTGCCCGCGGCGACGAACGCGTCGCGCTCTTTGCGCGCGGTGTCGTACTCCTCCTGGCCCGGGACGAGCGTGGCCGGCTGGCGCTGGAGCATGCGCGAAACGGCCACGTTGCCGGCGCCGCGCTGGAGCGCAAGCATGAGGCCGACGGAGGGTGCGACCGGGCCCGGCGCGACATCCGGCACGGCCGGCACGGGCGCGGACAGGACTTCCGGGACGGCGTGGTCGGTCTCCACGGCGCCCATCATCTGCTCCCCGCGACGCCAGTGCAAGGCGTTCGGTCACGAAGTCTTCCGACGTGTCGCGCCCCCGTCGTGTACCCGGCGCCGGTTTGCGACCGGCGGCGCGCGGCGCTCCACAGAGCGTCCATGCTTGTCCGGAAGAACGCCACCAGCGGCCGTTCGCCGACTACTTCCTCTTCCCGTCAGAGGAGGTCGCCGCGCAACGCGTGCAATCACACCTATCACACCTCGCGCACTTCGACGGCCGTACGAGTCGGATGGCACCTGTCTCTTCTGTCCCGGACTATTGCCGTTGAGTCATTGAATCGATAGCCTCGAGTCGATACGTTGGCGGCACGTCACCATAGGTCCGTCAGCGTCGAGCGTAGGCACGGGAGTGGTTGACCCGTCAATACTGGGAGGATCTCATGGCGAATAGCCTGAAGATCAAGGTGAACGGCCTCACGCACGGCGTGAGCGCGAGCCTCGATACCCCTCTCCTCTACGTCCTGCACAACGAGCTCCACCTGCATGGCCCGCGGTTTGGTTGCGGTCTTGCGCAGTGTGGTGCCTGCTCGGTGCTGCTGGACGGCAAGGAGATCCGCTCGTGCGTCACCCCGGTCGCGGCGGTGAGCGGGAAGAACATCACCACGCTGGAGGGGCTGCCGGCCTTGTGGGCGGCGCAGCGCGGCACGTCCGCGGCAGCGCCGGCGCTGCATCCGTTGCAGCAGGCGTGGATCGACGTTCAGGTGCCGCATTGCGGTTACTGCCAGAACGGGATGATGATCCAGGCCGCCGACCTTCTCGCGACGACGAAGAACCCGTCCGAGGATCAGATCCGCACGGCGATGAACGGGCATCTCTGCCGTTGCGGGACGTATCCGAGAATCCTGACCGCGATCCAGAAGGCCGCGGCCGTGATGGCGAAGGCCGGTGCGTGATGACCGGACTGCTCACGAGAAGGAGTTCTCACGCAAGAGCTTCCTGAAGGGCGGCGGCGCGCTGATCGTCGGCTTCTCGGGCTGGCGGTGCGACGGCCGGACGGCAAGCGGCGCAGGCTGGGGTCAGTCCGTACGCGAGTAACGGCGTCGACCAGTATCAGGTCGACTCGTGGATCGCGATCAACGCCGACAACACGGCGACGATCAAGACGGGCGGCATCCGTCAGGGCACCGGGTCGGACACCGGGCTGCTGATGATCGCCGGCGAAGAGCTGAACATGGACATGAGCCAGCTCGAGTTCGTCATCGCGCGACACGGCGGTGACGCCGGACTACCGGGAAGCACTCGGCGAGTAACACGATCAAGAACGCGGGGCCGGGCGTTCGCGCGGCGGCGGCTTCGGCGGCGTCAGGCGCTGCTCGGCCTCGCCTCGACGCAGCTCGGCGTCCCGGTCGCGACGCTGACGGTGAGCAAGGGCGTCGTCTCCGGCGGCGGCAAGTCCGTCACCTACGGGCAGCTTGCTCGGCGGGAAGCTCTTCAACGTCACGATGCCGGCGAGCTGGAACATGGCCCCGGTGAACCCGGCGACTCCGAACGCCGGCGGCTTCAGCGGACGGCATCCAGCCGGGTCAGGCGCCGGCGAAGCCGGTCAGCCAGTACAAGCTCGTCGGCACGCGCGTCGCCGCGGATCGACATCCCGGAGATCGTCACCGGCAAGGCCGTCTACATCCAGAACGTCCGCCGTGCCGGGCATGCTGCACGGGCGCGTCGTGCGGCCGCGCGGGCAGACGCTGTTCGGGTTCGGCGTACCGATCGTCTCGGTCGACGAGAGCTCGATCGCGCACCTCCCGACGTGAAGATCGTCCGCAAGGGCGACTTCCTCGGCGTCGTCGCGCCGCATGAGTACGACGCGATCCAGGCGGCCGCGCAGCTGAAGGTGAAGTGGGCCGATCCCGCCGGCGGTGCTGCCGGGCAGCTGGCAACGAGTTCCAGGGCATGCGCGCGCTCGACTCCGCCGGCAAGACGCGTTGCAGAACGCTTCCGCGACGCTCACGGGCGACGTCGACGCCGCGCTGGCGTCGGCGGCCCATGTCGTCAGCGAGACCTACGGCTGGCCGACGCAACGTCCACACCCCGATCGGGCCGATGTGCGCGGTCGCCGACGTGACGCCGCAGGGAACGCGGGTCTTCTCCGGCACGCAGGGCGTCTACTCGACACGCGGCCAGGTCGCGTTGATCCTCGGTGTGCCGCAGAACCAGGTCCGCGTCACCGCCGCCGCGATGGGCGGCTGCTTCGGCGACGGCTGCCAGTACTACGACACCGCCCAAGCGCGGCGCTCATGTCCCAGGCGGTCGGCGCTCCGGTCCGCGTGCAGCTGATGCGTTGGGACGAGATCGCGTGGGACTCGACCTCGCCGCCATCGCTGATCGACATCCGCGCCGGCGTCGACAGCAAGGGCAACCTCGTCGCGTTCGACTTCGCGCCACTTCTACCCGCAGTACCGGGACGACGCCATCAACACGACCGCTGAGCTGGTCGGCCTCCCGCTGCCGACGCCTGCTTCGACGACTCGCCGGCATTCAGGTCCCGACAGTGATGTACAACATCCCCAACAACCGCTACCTGGCCAAGTCGATCCCGCTCCTCGGCAACTGGTTCAAGGCGCACTGGATGCGAGCCGGAAGCGGCACCGCACACCACGTTCGCCGGAGAGCAGGTGATCGATGAGCTCGCGCACGCGGCCGAGATCGACCCGGTCGCCTTCCGGATCCAGAACGTCGTCCAGGGAAACGACATCACTCAAAGCCAGGCCAGGGACCCGCTGCTTGCGGTACTGAACGCAGTCACGCAGGCCGCGAGCTGGCAGCCGCGCGTCTCGGGTTCGAACCTCTCGAGCGAGAACGTCGTCACCGGTCGCGGAGTCGCCTGGTCGAACGCCGACAACCCGGCCACCTACGCGCAGACCGCCGCGATCGCCGACATCGAGGTGAACAAGAAGACCGGCAAGATCACGGTCAAGCACGTCTGGCAATCACTCAGCGCAGGCCTCGCCGTCTCGATCGGCGGGATCGAGAACCAGATCGTCGGCGGCGTGACGCAGGTCCTCAGCCGGATGCTCGTCGAGCAGTACCGGTACACCTCAACGCGCGTCACGAGCACGGACTTCGTCAGCTACCCGATCCTGCGATTCAAGGACGCACCCCAGGTCACGCCGATCGTCATCCAGTGGAGCAGCCGTCCATTCACGGCCGGCGTCGGCGAACCGGTCGCCATGGCCGCCGCCGCCGCAGTCGCGAACGCGTTCTTCGACGCGACCGGCGTACGAATGCGCACTGCCCCGTTTACGCCGGCCCGCGTCCGGGCGACCCTGACTGCAGGCGGAACCGGAACCGCCGGAGTCGCCTAAACGACTCGCCGACGAAATCTGTGAACGGCTAGGAGATACATCCGGCCCTCCTTCGAGTCTGCAATGCACCAAACACAGCCCGCGAAGGAGGCCGTGACACACCCCGGGGGCTGGTAGCGGCTCCATAACCTCTCCGCCGGGCCGGAAATCGTTGGGCCGGTGCCCGGTTGCCGGTCGACCCCCTCTTCGGGCATCTCGCCGAGCGTCGGCTCGCTTTCCGCGGGTCGTCCCAGCGCCGCAGGGCAGCCCGGGTTGACAGACTACTCGGGTTCCTGAGAGACTCGCGATCGTGTCAGGAGGAGACCAGTTGAACTCGTCCTCCTACTCTCGGCGGGGTTTCCCGCGCGTCGTTGCACTTGCGGCCTCTACTCTCGGGGTTGCCGGAGTCTGTGCGGGACTCGCCGTCGGCGCTCTGGCCCACTCGGCGGTTGCCCCGGTCACCGTGACGGTCGGCAGCGGCACCACGAGCCCTATCGGTCTCCATGGTGTTGTCGGGCCCGGGTTCACGATCGGGTTCACGTTCTCCGCCAATGAACAGAGCGTCGCGTTCCTCCAGCCAGGGACGTACAACATCCAGATCGACGATCTCTCGAATATCCACGACTTCCACCTCACCGGGACAGGCGTCGATTCCTCGACGGGCGTTCCCGACGTCGGTGTCTCGCAATGGACGGTGACCCTCCAGCCGGGCATCTACCACTTCGTGTGCGATCCTCACGCCGCCACGATGTCAGGACAGTTGCAGGTGCTGCCTTACGGGACCGTGACCTATTTCCCCGCCCCGGCACCGCTTCCGCTCACGACACATCACAAGAGCAAGAACCACCGCTAGCGGCTCGGCCTGTTTCCCGAACAGCCTTCGTCCGTCAGTGGCACGATAGAGCGACGCGGGCAGAGATTGCGTGCAACGTAGAATCGGCTATTAGTTTGATAGTCGTCTTCCATGCGGCGAGCGGGGCGGCCGCTGGCTCGATCTCGGGGTCACGACTCGTAGGCGCCGCCGTCGGGCCGTTTCTCCATATCGCGGCCGACCGTATTCCCCACAAACACCCACGGCACGCGCGCTGGGAGTACGCCAGCGGCCTTCTGTTTATGGGGTGGCTCGTCCGGCGCCAGGGGCTGTTCAACCCAGCGACGATTGGTGCTGCTTCAGCCGTCATGCCTGATCTCGAGCATCTCATCCCGCGATCTTTTCGACGGAACCGAAAACTCTTTCACCCTCGCCAAAACAAATTCAAGACGCGTGGCGTCTCGGTAAGCGCGCAACTCCTGTCCACGGGACTGCTAACTCTTCCCGTGCTCGCCCGCAGAACCCTCAGGAGCTAGCGCCAAACTTCGAGGGGTTGCCTCAGCTAAAACCAAGCCCCGATGGTCTTAGACCCGTGCTTCTCGACCCCAGGTCCTACGCTCTGGCCGCCTCGGCGAGCATCGCGTCATTTGTCCATTGACCGTAGGTATTGACGGTGAGCTCGAGGTTCGCGTGCCCGAGGTTAGATTGGCCCCACAGAGGCGACCGCCCAGCCTCGATCATTTGCCGGGTGTAGGTCGCACGGAGCTATGCAGTCGGGGTGCCCGGATTCGAACCGGGGACCTCTTGTCCCCCAGACAAGCGCGCTAACCAGGCTGCGCCACACCCCGAGGTTTCGGTCTTACGGCTCGACAGGAGCCAGGGATCGTCCCTGGGGGTGATTGCTCCTCTCCGCAACGAGACACTTACCCGACCCGCGTCTTCCCACGCTGGTAGAGGTGGGCGTGGCCGGAGAGGACGGCATCCGGCCAGAAGCCTGCCTCGGTGGCCGCGTCTGCGGTTGGCTCAAGCAGTGGTTGCTACGCCGCCGTCCCGGAATTGTTTGTGTGCAAGAGCCGCGTATGCAAGCGGGTCGTGCCGCCAACTCTTCGGCGCCCGAATCTCCTTAGCTGTCGTGTAGATCGCGCTCGCGAGACCCGTCGCGGCGGAAGTGAGGACTAGCCCCTTGGGTGCTGCGGCTGCGTCGGATAAAGAGGCAATCGACGGCACCATTAGCAACGTGCCAAGTCCAAGCTGCCTCCAGCGGTGGACCTTCATCGCCGCGATGATCTCGTCCACCTGTTCAGCGAGTTCTTCCTCCACTTCATTCTGGCGCTCTCGGCGCACCCAGTCGTCGCCCTCCTTCGCAACAGAAACGGCGTCGCTCTTGATCTTCTTGCGGAACGCGCCCAAGAGATCAGCATGGCGTTCTTTGAACGCGACGAGCTCGGCTAATGGCACTGCCTCGGCAGGTGCTGGCAGGACACGCTCGATGAGTCGAGCACGAGCAACATCGTGCAGATCTCGTGTCGAACGTCTCGCAGGCAGTCCGGCAGTGAATCCCGCCAATGCGACCTCATCGTTTGTGATTGGCCGCATGGATGTCTGGAGCCCAAGCTGCGTCGCGAGAAATGCGAAGTATTGGTTGGCCACGAAGCTATCAACGCAGTAATACCAACCAACTTCTCTAGCTAGGCTGAGTTCGACGAGTGGAGGCCCTACTACGTCGCCGAACTGACTGCCTGAAATATGGATCACCCACCGGGCCCTGGCGGCCCGAGGATCTATACTCAAAACGGTCGGCGCCGACGCGACGTAGTCGGGGTCGAGACTGTCGATAAACGCCGGGATCGATCTTGAGTGCCGCCGCATCGTAGCGGGGGCGTTACGAGCCGGCGAGAGTCAGTTCGGGTCGGCGTGAACGACGGTGACGAAGTTCTGCTTCGTGC
The DNA here is from genome assembly GCA_963762215.1 of uncultured Actinomycetota bacterium. Taxonomy (GTDB): domain Bacteria; phylum Actinomycetota; class Thermoleophilia; order Gaiellales; family Gaiellaceae; genus PALSA-600. The sequence goes on along the minus strand of CAVXKB010000007.1, from coordinate 192,242 downwards.
CGTCCGTGCCGACGGCGGTGACCTTCACGTGCTCGCCCGCCGGGAGCGCCGGCTCGATCGTGATCGCGAACCCAAGCGCGCTAACCAGGCTGCGCCACACCCCGAGGTGCCGCCGCATCGTAGCGGGGGCGTTACGACCCGGCGAGAGTCAGTTCGGGTCGGCGTGCACGACGGTGACGAAGTTCTGCTTCGTCCCGTCGGTGCCGACGGCAGTGATCTTCACGTGCTCGCCCGCCGGGAGCGCCGGCTCGATCGTGATCGCGAACCAGCTCGAGTAGACGGCGCCGTGATGCGCGACGTTCCGGGTGACTCCCGGGCTCAGCGGGGCTGCGAACTTGAACACGGTCGAGGTGGCGTTGCGCTGCCCCGCCTTGCCGCTTCGGCTCGCGCCGTAGCCGTTCAGGGTGTAGGTCTTCGACACCGTGACCGGCACCGGGAAGACGATGTCGAGCTCGGTGATCGAGCCGTGGCAACCGCCGATGTCGACGGTGCTGTTGTAGTCCTCGCCGCGAATGTAGGCGTTGCAGCCCGGGCCGGTCGTGCGTGCCGCACCGACGGCGCCGGCGAGCATCGCGGCCACGATCACAAGGCCGGCTCCGGTTGCCAGCAGCCGCTGAGGTGTCTTCATCGCTCTCATCCCCTGCCGAAACGGGACCGTACCACAGTCCTCGGGCGACGTATGCGATGCGTATGCAGACCCGCCCGGGTGCGAAGAAGGAGGTCGGCGGGGCCTCCTCGCCCCCAAGCGATCACGCCGAGGCCCCAGCCGACTTCCTACTCTTGGACGGCCTCACGGCCGTGTTTGTTGGTGCTCAGGCGCTATAGCGCTTGTACAGGCGATCGACGAGCTCGGGCATCGCCTCGAGCTGCTCGGTGATCACGCGGAGCCGAAACTCACGGAAGTACTCCGGTTCGACGTCGAGCGCGGTCGACAGACGTCCGATGACGTCGTTCGACGGCACCGGCCGGTTGCCGTGCACCAGGTGGTTCAGATAGCCGGCAGACAGACCGGTCTTCGCGGCCAGGCCGCGGTACGTCGTTCCCGACTCGTTCATCAGCCTCTCAACTGCCGGGCCGAATGGCTCCGAGCTGAACTTCCGTCTTCTTGCCATCAAACAGCCTCCTTGCCCAGTTCGAAAACCCCAACTCTTGTATCGACGCCGCTGTCGCGGCGCCGCAGATCGACCTTCCCGTCCTCGAGGGTCTTCTTTCCGACGGTGACCCTGATCGGGATGCCCAAGAGATCGGCATCGGCGAACTTCTCTCCGGGTCGCAGCACTCGGTCGTCGAGCAGCACGTCGGCCCCGCCGCGCGAAAGCGCTTCCGCGGCCTCGAGCGCCTGCTCCTCGACTCCTTGCAACGCGACAACGTGCACATCGTAGGGGGCCAGCGAAGCCGGCCAGATGATCCCGTTCTCGTCGTGGCGCTGTTCCACAGCAGCAGCCATGACCCGGCCGGGGCCGATTCCGTAGCTCCCCATCACTAGTGGTTTCTCCTTCCCATCCTCGTCCAAAAAGGTCGCCAGGAGTGGGACGGAATATTTGGTTCCAAGTTTGAAGATGTGCCCAACCTCAATCGCAGTGCGGAATTCCAGCTCGCCTCCGCACAGCGCGCAGCGGTCTCCCTCGACCGGGACGCGGATGTCTGCGAAGCGAGGCGCGAAGTCGCGGCCCGCCTCGACGCCGAGCAGATGCCAGCCGGTCCGGTTCGCGCCGGCGACGAACTGGCCCTCGCGGAGCGCCTCGTCGGCGACGACCTCGCCCTTGAAGCCGACGGGGCCGAGCGAGCCCGGATCGGCGCCGAAGGCTGCGCGGATCTCGTCCTCCGTCGCCTGCCTGACGTTCTCACCGAGGGCCGCGATCAGCTTCGCGAGCTCGAGCCTGTCGTCACCGCGGACGAGCGCAAGCACCACCGTTCCGTCGTCCTTTGCCACCGGCATCGCCTTCGAGGTCGCCGCCGCATCGATGCCGAGGAGCTCCGCAAGAGCCTCGATCGTCGTCGTGTCGGGCGTCTCGATCTCCTTCGGCGCGTCGAGCCGCTCCGGGAAGACGGCGTTGCGCGGGACGCCTTGAGCGATCTCGAGATCGGCCGCGTAGTCGCAGTTCTTACACGTGACCAGCGTGTTCTCGCCCGAGTTGGAGGGCGCCAGGAAGTCCTTCGACTCGCTGCCGCCCATCATTCCCGACTCGGCCTGCACCTCGTAGTACTCGATCCCACAGCGCTGGAAAATGTTGTGGTAGGCCGCCTCGTGCGCGCGAAAGCTCTGCTCGAGGCCCTCCTCGTCCCGGTCGAACGAGTACGAGTCCTTCATGATGAACTCCCGGACGCGAAGCAGCCCCCCGCGAGGGCGAGGCTCGTCGCGATCCTTGGTCTGGAAGTGGTACCACGACTGCGGAAGCTGCCGGTAGCTCTGCAACTCACGCGCATGAAACGTGAATGTCTCCTCGTGAGTCAACGGCAGGACGAACTGGCGTCCGGCTCGATCCTCGACACGGAAGAGCTCCGGAATCCCGGCACGGCCGGTCGCCTCCCACAGCTCGAGCGGGGTCAGAACCGGGGCAAACCACTCCTGGGCACCGATCCCGTCCATCTCGTCGCGGATGATCTGCTCGACCTTCCGATGCACCCGCCACCCAAGCGGCGTGAACGACCACAGACCGGCGGCGACCTGGCGAATGTAGCCGCCGCGCACGAGCAGCTTGTGGCTGATCGCGTCGGCGTCGGCCGGCGCATCGCGCAGGGTCGGGAGAAAGAGCTTGGACGCCCGGGCGATCGCCATGTGCCTAGGCAACCTAGTCGAGCGGGATGGCCGACGCCTCGGCCATCGCAAGCGCGGCCGGCTTCGCCATCTTGCGGCGCTCGGGCCGCGGCATCCCCGCGGCGATCCAGCCGTTGATCTCGTTGAAGAGCTCGTCGACGAGCACCTCCGACTCGACCTTCCGCAGGACCTTCCCGTGGGCGTAGATGAAGCCCACGTCGCGGCCGCCCGCGATCCCGAAATCCGCGTCGCCCGACTCCCCCGGGCCGTTGACTGCGCACCCGAGCACCGCAACCTCGAAGTGCTCCTCGTACGCGCCGAGTCGATCCTCGACCTCCTCGGCGAGCGTCTGGACGCCCACGTTGTCGCGCCCGCAGCTCGGGCAGGCGATCAGCACCGGGCCCCGCTCACGCAGGTTCAGCGCCTTCAGGATCTCCCAGCAGACCTTGACCTCCTCGACCGGATCGGCCGTCAGGCTGACCCGGATCGTGTCGCCGATCCCGTCTGCGAGCAGGCTGCCCATGCCGACCGCGCTCTTGATCGTCCCGGTGAACGGTGGGCCGGCCTCGGTGACGCCGAGGTGGAGCGGATAGGGCACGCGGCCTGCCAGCATGCGGTAGGCGCGGATCATCGTCGGCACGTGGCTCGACTTGACCGAGATCTTGAAGTCGTAGTAGTCGAGCTGCTCGAGCAGGCGAACCTCCTCGAGCGCGGCCTCGACGAGTGCCGCCGCCTGATCCTCCTGGGCGAGGCTCTCGAGGTGCTTGGGAAGCGAGCCGGAGTTGGCGCCGATCCGCATCGGGATCCCCGCCTTCTTCGCCGCGCTCACGACCTCGGCGACCTTGTCCGGGCCGCCGATGTTGCCCGGGTTGATCCGCACGGCAGCCACGCCCGCCTCGATCGCCTTGAGCGCGAGGCTGGAGTTGAAATGGATGTCGGCGATGATCGGGACCGGAGAGAACCGGATGATCCGCGGCAGGGCCTCGGCATCCTCCAGCTTCGGCACCGCGACGCGGACGATCTCGCAGCCGGCGCTCGCGAGCGCGGCGATCTGCGCGGTCGTTGCGGGGACATCGTGCGTCTTCGTCAGCGTCATCGACTGGACGACGACCGGCGCTCCGCCACCGATCTGGACGCCGCCTACGTTGACCGAAAGCTCACTTCCCACGCGGTGAAGTCTAACTGCCGCCCGAGAACAGATCGTTGCGGAGCCCGAGGTACAGCAGGAACAGGAAGAGCGAGAGCCCGACCGCGCTGAAGCGAAGGTAGGCGAGCTGCGAGAACGCGCGGCCCCGGAGGCCCTCCAGGATCGACATGACGATGTGGCCACCGTCGAGCGGCAGGATCGGCAGCAGGTTCAGGAGCGCGAGCGCGAGGCTGATGTAGCCGACGATCAGCAGGAAGTCCTGCGTCGAGGCTCTGTAGGCCGCTGCTGTGTCGCGCACGATGCCGACGGTGCTCGAGACCTGGTGGGTCCCCTGCGCGTGGAAGAGGCCGACGAGCCCCGACACCGTGCCGGTGGTGATCTCCTTCGTCAGGAGCAGCGAGCTCCAGACCGAGGACGGGAAGGGCTTGCCGCCCCCCGGGCGCCCATGGAGGGTGATCCCGATGCGGTAGGCGCCCTGGTCCTTGCGAGCCGAGAGAGGTCCGATCGCGAGCCGCTTGCCGCTCCGGACGACCGTCATCGTGAACGGCCGTCCCTTGGTGGCGTTGATGCTCTTCGCGAGCGTCTCGGGCTTGACGGAGTGGCCGGCGATCGTGCGGATCTGGTCGCCGGCCCGTAGGCCCGCTACGGCGGCCGGCCAGCCTGCGTTCACGTGCTCGATCTGGCGGGTGACGATACCCGGGCCGACGAGGAAGACGGCGGTGAAGAGAACCAGAGCGATCGCGGCGTTCACGGCCGGGCCCGCGCCGATCACGACGATGCGCTTCCACGTCTTCTGGCGCCAGTACGCGTCCGGTGAGAGCGAGCCTTCGTGCTCGGAGAACATCCGGTTCGTGCCGAGGTCGGGCTCGAGCCGCGCGAGCACGGCCCGGGCCTCGTCCTCGTCGCCGCGCTCGAGCGCGTGGTCGAGCTCGTCCAGGTCTGCGCTGTGTGCCTCCTGCTGCTCCGGCTTCAGGCTCGACCGGAGATCGCCCGGCGCGGCGCGGTGCATGCCGGGGATCTTCACGTAGCCACCGAGCGGGATCGCGCCGATCCCGTACTCGACGCCGCCGCGGGTCGTCTTCAGGATCGCGGGCGGGAAGCCCAGGTAGAACCTGCGCGGGCGCATGCCGACCGCGCGCGCGGCGAAGAAGTGGCCCGCCTCGTGGAAGAGGATCAGAACAGCCAGCGCGAGGATCGCAATTCCGATGCTCATTGCACAGGCACCAGGTCGCGGGCACGGCGGTCGGCCTCGATCAGCTCGGCGAGGTCGCGTGCGGGCGAGCCGTCGACGTTGTCGAGCACATCCTCGACGGCGGTCGGGATGTCGAGGAAGCCGATCCTTCCCTCGAGGAACGCCTGGACGGCGACCTCGTTGGCGGCGTTGTAGGCGCAGGGGTAGGTGCCGCCGCGCTCGCCGGCCTCGCGGGCGAGCGGGAGCATGCGGAACGTCTCGAGGTCGGGCTCGTGGAACTCGAGGGTGCGGAGCTCGAGCGGCGGCGTCGGCGTCGCTGCACGCTCCGGGTACGTGAGTGCATAGGAGATCGGCACGCGCATGTCGGGGTTTCCCGAGGTGCGCGATCGCGGCGCCGTCGCGGAAGCGCACGAGCCCGTGGACGATCGACGGCGGGTGGACGATCACCTCGATCCGCTCGTACGGCAGGCCGAAGAGGTAGTGCGCCTCGATCACCTCGAGCCCCTTGTTGGCGAGTGTGGCCGAGTCGATCGTGATCTTCGGGCCCATCGTCCAGGTCGGGTGCGCGAGGGCCTCCTCGGGCGTGACGTTCGCGAGCTCGTCGGCGGTGAGCCCGCGAAACGGGCCGCCGCTCGCGGTGAGGACGAGGCTCTCCGGCTCGCCGTGGAGCGCGCACTGGAAGATCGCCGAGTGCTCGCTGTCGACCGGGATCAGGTCGCCCTTGCCGCGGGCTCTCGCCTGCAGCGCGAGGTCGCCGGCCGCGACGAGGCTCTCCTTGTTCGCGAGGGCGAGCGTGACGCCGTTCTCGAGCGCCCACATCGTCGGAATCAGGCCGGCGAAGCCGACGACAGCGTTCAGCACGATGTCCGGCTCGAGCGCGCTCGAGCAGCTCCGTCGGGTCTCCCCCGGTCTGAGTCAGCGGTGCCAGCCCGTCGATCGGCTGCGACCCCGACGTCGCGGCGACGAGCTCGAGATCCGGATGCGCGTCGATCACCTCGATCGCCTGGCGCCCGATCGAGCCGGTCGCGCCAAGCAGGGCGATCCGCTTCACTCTCTCAGCGTAGCGCCCGGATCGACGCTCGACTCACCCGCTCTGCCGATCAGCGGTAGCCGAAGGCGGCGATGCAGAAGTACGCGGCGGGGGCGGCGAAGAGCAGCGCATCCAGGCGATCGAGCATGCCGCCGTGGCCGCCGAGGAGCGAGCCTGCGTCCTTCACGCCCGCATCGCGCTTGAGCATCGACTCGAACAGATCGCCCGCGGGGGCCGCGACGGCCAGGGCGGCGCCGAGGGCGATCGACTCGCCGATCGTCAGGAAGTGCTGCTTGTAGAGCGCCACGAACGCGACGAAGATCGTCGCGGCGGTACCGAACGCGAAGCCCTCCCAGGTCTTTCCCGGCGACGTGTTCGGGGCCATGCGGTGCCGCCCGAGGAGGCGGCCGCCGACGTAGGCGAGCGTGTCGCCGGCCCACACGGCGAGGATCACGGTGAACGCGGCAAGCCGGCCGTCATCGGGGATGTCCCGGATGAGCAGCATGAAAGCCAGGCCGCAGCCGACCCACACCGAGCCCATGACGGTCGCGGAGATCGAAGCTGTCGGCGCCTGGCGGGTCGCCGAGATCCCCTTCAGCACGAATGCGAGCGCGAGCGCGACCATGACCCCGCCGACCATCCAGAGCACGCCGCCCGTCTCGGCACCGACGAGTGCCAGGATGCCGCCGATGTAGCCGGCCGGGGCCAGCGGAGCCAGGGGCTTCGTGAGCAGCCAGAACTCGTGCAGGCCGAGCACCGCCGCGATCGCGATCAGGGCGAAGAGCCACCAGCCGCCGAGGTAAACGGCGCCCAGCACCACCGGGATCCCCACGAGGGCGATCACAAGGCGCGAGGCGATGTTGCTCATCTGCCGCCGAACCGGCGCCGCCGCTTCGCGTACTCCGCGAGCGCGGCGCGGAGATCGCGCTCGTCGAAGTCCGGCCACAGCCGGTCGACGAACACGAGCTCGGCGTACGCGAGCTGCCACAGCATGAAGTTCGAGACCCGCAGCTCGCCGCTCGTGCGAATCAGCAGGTCGGGATCGGGCAGCTCGGGCGCGTACAGGTGCGCCGCGACGACGTTCTCATCGATCTCGCGCGGATCGAGCCCGCTCTCCGCGATGCGTCGGGTGGCCTCGACGAGCTCCGCACGCCCGCCGTAATCGAACGCGATCCAGAGATCGAGCTTGCTGTTCAGCTCTGTCCGATCCTCCATCGCGTCCATCCGCAGGCGCAGGCTCTCCGGTGCCCGATCGCGCCGGCCGATGAAGCGAACGCGTACGCCCTGCTCCGCGAGGTCGGGCAGCTCCCGCTCGATCGTCTCGCCGAAGATCTCCATCAGCGCGTCCACCTCGTCCTGCGGGCGCGACCAGTTCTCCGTCGAGAAGGCGTAGACGACCATGTGCCTGATCCCGAGCTCGATCGCGGCCTCGACGGTGCGGCGCAATGCCCGCGTGCCGGCCCGATGCCCGAGCGCCGTCGGCAGCCCGCGGCGGCGGGCCCACCGGCCGTTGCCGTCCATGATGATCGCCACCGTCTCCGCGACCTCCGGGAGGTCGCCTTCGACGGTCGGGCGAACGCGTGCAAGCGTGCGAATACGTGAGAGGAGGTTCATCGGGTCGTGTTCTAGCCTTTCGACGAGCGGAAAGGCTAGACCTCCATGATCTCGGCTTCCTTGCGCTTCAAGATCTCGTCGATCTGGTGCACATGGTCGTCGGTCAGCTTCTGCACACGCCCCTCGGCGGCCCGTTCCTCGTCGTCGCCGACGTCACCGTTCTTGACGAGCTCCTCGAGGTGCTTCATCACATCGCGGCGGATGTTGCGGATCGCGACCCGCCCCTCCTCGGCCATGTTCTTCACGACCTTGACGAGCTCCTTGCGCCGTTCCTCGGTCGGCTGCGGCATCGGCAGCCGGATGATCTTGCCGTCATTCGACGGTGTCAGCCCGAGGTTCGACTCCATGATCGCCCGTTCGATCTGCTTCACCGCGGTCGGATCGAACGGCTGGATCGTGAGCAGCCGCGGCTCCGGGACGTTGATCGTCGCGATGTTCTTGAGCGGAGACGGCGTCCCGTAGTAGTCGACCTGGATGCGGTCGAGGAGCGCTGCCGACGCTCGCCCGGTGCGCACCGAGTTGAAGTGCTCGTGGGTGGCGTCGACCGACTTGTTCATCCGGGCGGTCGCGTCGGCAACGAAATCGTCGATGGCGGTCACTCACGTCCTCCTTCACTCGGGGTCGAGATCAGCGTCCCGACGCTCTCCCCGGAGACGACCTGGCCGATGTTGCCCGGGGCCAGCTCGAACACATGGATCGGAAGATGGTTGTCCATGCAGAGGGATAGCGCGGTCGTGTCCATCACCTTCAATCCTCGCTCGATCGCCTGCAGGTGCGTGATCGCCGGCAGGAACGCCGCCGTCGGGTCAGTGCGCGGATCACCGTCGAAGACGCCGCGAACCGCGTTCTTGGCCATCAGGATCGCCTCGGCGTCGATCTCGAGCGCGCGCAGCGCCGCCGCCGTGTCGGTCGTGAAGTACGGGTTCCCGGTTCCGGCCGCGAAGATCACGACCCTCCCCTTCTCGAGGTGGCGGATCGCGCGCCTGCGGATGTACGGCTCGGCGACCTCACGCACGTCGAGCGCCGACAGAACCCGTGTGTCGGCCCCGTTACGCTCGAGCGCCTCCTGCACCGCCAGCGAGTTGAACACCGTGGCGAGCATCCCCATGTAGTCGCCGGTCGCGCGGTCCATCCCGGCGGCGGTCGCCTTCATCCCGCGGTAGATGTTGCCGCCGCCGATCACGAGCGCGAGCTCGACGCCCGACGAATGAACCTCGACGAGCTCCTGCGCGAGCTCGTCGATCGTCATCGCGTCGAGGCCGAAATCGGCCTTCCCCATCAGCGCCTCGCCCGAGAGCTTGAGCAGGATCCGGCGAAACGCCGGAGCCTGCTCCGCGCGCGGGTGGGACGCTACGGCCATCAGCCGACCGAGTACCAGGCGTAGTCGACGAGCTCGAAGCCCGCGTCTGCGAGCGCCTTGGAGACGGTCAGGCCGGCATCATGGATCCAGGCCTGTTCCTTCAGCACCGACTCGGCGAAGAACTTCTTGTTGATCATCCCGTCGACGATCTTCTCACGGATGTCAGCCGGCTTCGACTCGACATCCGGCTGCTTGGAGAGGATCTCGCGCTCGGTCGCGACCAGGTCCGCCGGAACCTCGTCCCGGTCGGTGTAGGTCGGCTTCGAGAACGAGATGTGCATCGCGAGCTGGCGGGCAGCGTCGACCGATCCCTTGCCGAGGACGATCACGCCGACCTTGTTCGCCGGGGGATGGACGTACGTTGCGAAGACCTCTCCGTCACTTGCCGTGAGGCGCTTCGAGCCGACGACCTGAATGTTCTCGCCGAGCCGGGCGGTCAGGTCGACGCGCTGCTCCTCGAGATCGCCCGAGTCGCCGTCATCGAACACCGTCGAGAGCACGGCGTCGGCGAATGCCTGGAAGTCGTCGTTCTTGGAGACGGGCTCGGTCTCGCAGCCGACGGCCGCGATCGCGGCCGTCGAGCCGTCGACGCGTGTCAGCACGACGACCTTCGGTCGTCTCGCGGTCGGCACGCTTCGCGGCCGACGCCATGCCCTTCTCCCGCAGGAGCAGGACTGCGGCGTCGTAGTCGCCGGCGGTCTCCTGAAGCGCACGCTTGCAGTCCATCATCCCCGCGCTCGTTGCGTCGCGGAGCTGCTTGACCATCGCAGCGGAGATCTCGGTCATTCCGCGTCCCCTCCCTCGGGCTCGGCCTCCGTCGCGACGGCAGCCTCGACTTCCGGCGAGGCCGCAGCGGGCTCAGCCTCGACCTCGGCCTCGGCCTGGGCCTCCTCAGACGCTGCCGCCGCAGGTGCCGGAGGAGCCGGCATCTCGGCGGGCGTGACCTTCTGCTTGCCGGCCTCGATCCCGTTCGCGACCGCCCGGATCACGAGCGAGCACGAGCGGATCGCGTCGTCGTTGCCGGGAATGACGTAATCGGCCTCGTCCGGGTCGCAGTTCGTGTCGACGAGCGCGATCACGGGCAGGCCGAGCCGGCGCGCCTCGCGGACGGCGAGCTGCTCCTTGCGGAGGTCGACGATGAACACCGCGTCGGGCTGGCGGCGCATGTCGGCGACGCCGCCGAGGTTCGCCTCGAGCTTCTCGAGCTCGGCGAGCATCGCGAGCCGCTCCTTGGCCGGGAGCAGATCGAGCTGCGACTCCTGGCGAAGCGAGCGGAGCTCGTGCAGGCGCTGGATCCGGTCGGACATCGTCCGCCAGTTCGTCAGGAGCCCGCCGAGCCAGCGGTGATTGACGTAAGGCATGCCGACGCGGGCGGCCTCGCCGGCGACGGCGTCCTGAGCCTGCTTCTTGGTGCCGACGAACAGCACCGAGCCGTTCCGTTGCGCGATGTTGCGCGCGAAATCGTAGGCCTCGTCGAGCAGAGCCTGGGTCTGCTGGAGGTCGATGATGTAGATCCCACCGCGTTCGGTGAAGATGAAACGCTTCATCTTCGGGTTCCAACGGCGCGTCTGATGGCCGAAGTGAACGCCGGCCTCCAGCAGCTCCTTCATGGAGACAACGGGCATGTGAGCCCCTTTCGGTTTGGTTTTGAAGTCCACCGGCGATGTCTCGGCGGGACCAGCGCAAGCCGGCCACCGTCCGCCTCGATCCTCCGCCGGGTCGAGGGTCTAGGGCGCAGTCATGGTACCCGGAACCGGCGGGTGGCCGAGGGCGGCCAGGTACTCGGCGAGGTCCGCGGGGAGCGGCGAGGTGACATCGATTCGCTCGCCGGTGAACGGATGCGGGAAGGCAAGTCGCGAGGCGTGCAGGAACTGACGCCCGAGGCGCGGATCCGGCACGCCGTACACGGGGTCCCCGACGACCGGCAGGTCGATCGCGCGGAGGTGGACGCGGATCTGGTGGGTGCGACCCGTCTCGAGCGTGACCGAGAGCAGCGCGTTCCCTCCGATCCGCTCGATGAGCTCGAAATGGGTGATCGCCTCGCGCGGCGTGTCGGTGTCGAGCGAGAACCGGATCGGGTCGTCGCGGTCACGGCCGATCGGTGCCTCGATCCTGCCGGTACGCGATGCCGGGACGCCGCGAACGAGCGCGGTATAGGTGCGCTCGAGCGCGCGTTTCCGAACGAGGTCGGAAAGGCGGCTGTGCGCCTCCTCGGAGCGCGCGACGACCATCAGGCCCGACGTGTCGCGGTCGAGCCGATGAACGATGCCGGGCCTCCCCGGCTCCCCGCCGGCAACGGTGCCGGCGAGTAGGTCGACGAGCGTTCCGCTCGCCCGGCCCGCGCCTGGATGGACGACCAGGCCGGCCGGCTTGTCGACGACGGCGAGGTGCTCGTCCTGCCAGGCGATCGTGGGCAGCGGGCCTGTCGATTCAGGCTCCGGGGCGGGCTCCTCGCCTGCGGGAAGCTCGACGCGCTCGCCCCCTTCGAGGCGGTAACTCTTCGGGCGCGTCCGCCCGTCGACGAGCGCCCCGTCGTCGACCGCCCGTGCAGCGGCCGCCCGCGAGCCGAGGTGGGTCGGCGAGGAAGACGTCGAACCTGTCCCCCGCAGCCTCGGCGGGAACGTCCAACACCGTTCGGCGGATTTCGTTCAACCGTCACAGTCTCGCGACATTCCCGAGGCCGGCGGCGGATAGCATCGCCCTCGAGGGCGGAGGGGCCGCGTCCCCGCCCTTGTTGGGTGGGGGCTCGAGGATGAGTGGTGTGAGCGCGCGGTCCGCGGAGGGGCGGTTATCGCGCGGCGACGTCGAGCGGTCGGCGCGCCTGCTTGGGCTTGCGGTCGCTGCCGATGAGCGCGAAGAGCAGCATGCAGACGCCGATGACGATGAAGCTGTCGGCGAGATTGAAGGCGGGCCACCAGCCGAAGTCGATGAAGTCGGTGACGTGGCCGAGGCGAACGCGGTCGAGGAGATTCGAGACGCTGCCGCCGATCAGCAGGCCGAGCGCGGCGGGGATGACCGGGTGTCGAGATCCGGAGCGCGCGAAGTAGACGAGCATCCAGATCACGGCGATGCTCGTGAGCACGATCACGGCTGCTGTTGCCGACGTGAAGAGGCCGAAAGCGATTCCCGAGTTCTCGACCCGGTGGATCGAGAGGGGGCCGATCACGTGCGACGACTCGTTCAGCGCGAGCCGGCTCGTGACGACGTGCTTCGTCAACTGGTCGCCGGCGAGCGCCGCTCCGACGACCGCGCCGAGACCCACCCACTGCCAGGGGCCGGCGGCGAGTGATCGGTGCGCGACCGAGACCGGTGCGAGGGCGTTCGTCGTCGACCCGATCCGGACGTCGGGCTGCTTGGTCTCTGCTGCGCTGTCAGGCACGGTCCGCAAGACTCCGATCATCGGCCGCGCGGCCGTTCATGCCGTTCCCGCTGCCGAGGTGAGGCGCCGTTCCAGCTCCGGTCCGGAGATCCCCTGAAGGGCGACGACCTTGTCGCGGCCCGAATGGCCGGAGACGATTGCAACATCCCCGCGGCGCAGATCGAGCGTGTCTGCGAGCAGGCTGACGACGGCGTCATTCGCCCGCCCGCCTTCCGGCGGGGCGGCGACCCGGATCTTCCACGAGGCGCCGTACCTTCCCACTACGCCGGGCCTGGTCGAGCCGGGCACGACGCGGAGCTCGAGCCTGGTTGAGGCGTGCACGCCTCCAGTTTACGTGCCCTATTCGCCCCAGTCGAAGTCGCGGGACTCGCGGCCGGGAACGCTCTGGAGGACAGGCTGACCCTGGCTCTCGCGGTGCATCTGCTCGTGCTCATGCTCGTGCTCGTGCTCGTGCTCATGCTCGTCGATCGGATCCTCGATCGGGACGTGCATCTGCTCGGGCTCGGGCTCGACCAACGCGATTGGTGCCTCCTCGACCGGAGTGTCGCGATCGGCTCGAACTCGCGGGTGTCCTCGCGGGCCCAGCCGATCTCCTCGTTCACCGGCTCGGACTCGCCCTCGAGCACCGGCGGAAGCGGAATCGGAACCGCCTCCGGCTCGGGCTCCGACGCGGCCGGGGTCGGGTCGGTTCCGAGGTCAGTTCCCGGTTGGGTTCCGGGGCCGGAACCTGAGTCGGAGAGGTTCCTTCCTGAATGACGCCGAGTGCCGCCCTGAGCATCGCCTCGATGCGGCGTGATTCGATCAGGAGCGCCTCACGCTGGGTGTGAGCCGACCGAGCGATCGCGCGGGACTCGTTGTGCGCTTCGGTGATGATCGCCTCCGCCTCGCGCCGCGCCTTCTCGCGCACGTCGCTCGCAGCCTGCTCGGCTGCGACGAGCGTCTGAGTCAGTAGATGCTCGCGGCCGCGCAGCTCGGTCAGCTGCTTCTCGAGCGTCTCCACCCGATCGGCGAGCTCGCCTCGCTCCCGCCACGTCGCTTCGAAGCTCTGGGCGACCTCTTCGATCACTTGCTCGACCGTCGCGCGGTTGTAGCCGAACAGGCTCCGCCCGACTTTCACATGTCTCAGCTCCACCGGTGTATAGGTCATGGGTCTCCTTTTCGTTCCTAGTGCGCGCGGCTCAGCAGCGAGGTCAGGATCTCTCTCAGCACGATCAGGGCGACGATTCCGACCAGCGGAGAGAGATCAAGCGGCCCGACCCTGGGGAGAATCCGACGCCACAACGCGAGATACGGGTTGCAGACGTCGTTCAGGAAACGCTGAACCGGGCTCAACGAGTACGGCAGGCGGATCCACGACGTGAGCACGTACACCAGCAGCACGAGGATGTAGACGGAGATGAAGACATCTACGAAGTTCGAGACCGTGGTGACCGCGTCGAGGACCATCGCGGGCCGCTTTCGGCCCGGGCAGTCCGATTCCTACGCCTGGTTGTAGAAGCCGCCGCGCTCGAGCAGCTGGGCGCGCTGCTCGGCGCTGACCTCGACGTTTCTCGGCGTCAGCAGGAACACCTTGTCTGCAACCCGCTGCATGCCCCCGTCGAGGGCGTACGTGAGCCCGCTTGCGAAGTCGATCAGCCGCTTCGACAGCTCGGCGTCCGCGCTCTGGAGGTTGAGGATGACCGGGATCCCGTGCTTGTACTTGTCGGCGATCTGCTGCGCGTCGTTGAAGCTCCGCGGTAGGACGAGATGAACACGGACCGAGCTCGAGTTCGGGACGACCTCCATGTGGCGCGCCGCCCTCGAGGGGCGCGACGACGAGGACGACGACGAGCGCGTGGCCGGCACCGCCGCGGGGACGGGTACGGGCGCGCTCGGGACCTCCTCGGACTCCGTCCAGTCGTCGTAGTTCGACGACTTGCGCCGGGGCGTCAGGCGACGCACGTTCGGGCGCTCGCGGTAGCTCTGCTCGAGCGACTCCTCCGGCGCGTACGTCTCGTCTTCCTCGTAATAGTCCTCGTCCTCCTCGGCGATGCCGAAATAAACCAGTGTCCGGTTCCAGAGGTCTCCGAAGCTCATTCGGTGGATCGTAGACCGAGCCGTTACAGGAAGAGAACGCTGCCGACCCGGATCAGCGTCGCGCCCTCCTCGGCCGCGGCCCGGTAGTCCTGGGTCGTGCCCATCGAAAGCTGCTCGAGCGAATGCTCGGAGGCGAGGGCACGCAGCCGCGCGAACCACGGGCGGGAGCCCTCGGGCCCGCCGGCGGGCGGCATCGTCGACAGGCCGCGCACGTCGTACCGGAGGTAGTCGGCGACCTCGGCCGGCTCGATCCCGCCCTTCGACGCCTCGCCCGCAAGGTTCACCTGCAGGAGCGCCGGGATCTCCAGCCGCTCCGCCGCCGAGTGCGAGTCGAGCGAGTGCACGAGCTCGCAGCAGCGGTTCACGACCTTCACCTTGTTCGACTGCAGCCGGCCGATGAAGTGCCACCGGAACGCGTCGCCGAAAGCCGCATGCTTCGCCTCGAGATCCTGCGCGCGGTTCTCCCCCACCACCTCGATCCCGGCCTCGGCGAGAACCCCCATGTCCGCGAGCGACACGTACTTCGTCGCGGCGACCACCGTCACGCCCGGGCCGACCTCGGCCCGCACCCGCTCGTAGCGAGCCCTGATCTCAGCCGCCGACAGCACCGATCACACCCTGCGCGCCATGAGGCGCTCCGGTCCGGCGGTACGAGAAGAACAACTCCGGGTTGCAGCGGGTGCACAGGTCGAGCCGCTCCACCGTCGCAACCCCGGCGCGCCGGAGCGCCCGCTCGGCGGCCTTCCAGAGATCGAGGATGCCGTCGCGGGTCAGATCGGGCTCGAACCGGGCCGAGACCTCGGGACCGACCTCGTAGCAGCACGGCCCGATCGACGGGCCGACCACGGCCGCCGTCTCCTGGGCGTCCAACGCAGCAACGCCGGCGTCGACGACGCCGTCGGCGAGGCCCCGCCAGCCCGCATGGACGACCGCGAGCCGCGGCGGCCCGGAGGTGGCGACGATCGCGATCGGGACGCAGTCGGCGGCGAGCGCGAGCATCGGCACGCCGGGCTCGTCGCTCCAGAGCCCGTCTCCGATCTCGGGCTGCGCACCGGGACGGGCGCGGTGGACGATTGCCGTATGCCGCTGCGTGTTCACGGCGAGCCGGCCGGCATCGAGGCCGAGCTCGGCGCAGGCGAGGCGGCGGTTCTCGGCGATGCGCTCGGGGTCGTCCGCACGCGCGCCGAGATTCAGCGACTCGTAGGCACCTGTGCTCACCCCGCCCTCACGCGACGTGAACCCGACGACGTACGGCCCGGGCGCCTCCCAGCGGATCACGCTCGCAGCAGCTCCTCGGCGCGTCCGAGCAGCAGCTCCCGACTGTTGCGCGCGGGCTCGTCCACGACCTCGGCGAGCAGCTCCTGAAGCGCGCGACCGAGCTCGGGGCCCGGCACGTACCCGAGCTCGATCAGGTCGGTACCGTCGACGGCCAGGTCCGAGAGCCTGTGGGGGCTTGCGAGCTCCTGCTCCACGACGGCGCGGAACCGCGCGACACGATCGAGCTTCGCGAGCACCGAGTCGGTGAGATCGCGCCCGCGAAGATCGGCGTCCCAGTGATCGAGGAGGTCGAACGTCAGCTCGTCGCCGTGCCGAGCGAGCAGGCGGCGCGCCTCGAGCGCGTCGCCCGCGCCGAGCAGGAACGGGTGGAAGCGCACGATCCGGACGACCTGTTCGCGAAGATCGGTCGGATAGCGAAGCCGACGCAGCGCTTCCGCCGCGATCTTCGCGCCGGTCTCGGAATGGCTCTCGCCCTCGACGGGCTCGGGCTTGCCGAGATCGTGGAAGAGCGTCGCGAGGCGCACGCGGAGCGGCACGCCGGCGTCGGCGGCCGCCTGGACGACGGCGAAGCTGTGCTCGTCGACCGTCATCGCGTGGTCGTTCGAGTGCGAGTCGAACCCGATCGCAGGCCCGTACTCGGGGAGCATCGCGACGAGCAGCGCCGGTGTCACGCGCGATCCGCAGCGCCTTGCGCGGCTCCGTACCGAGGAGGAGCTTCGAGAGCTCGCCCATCCCGTCGTCGCCGAGACCGCCGCCGATTCGCTCACCCGAGACGAGAGCGACGCCCTCGGCGTTCTCGCGCATCTGGGTGAGCGTCTCCGGGTCCGGCTCGAGCCCGAGCTGCGACACGAACCGGAGGCCGCGGACGATCCGCAGCGGATCCTCCTCGAAGCTGCGCTGCGAGACCGTCCGGAGGACACCGGCCTCGAGGTCATCACGCCCTCCGAACGGGTCGACGAGAACATCGTCAGCAAGCCGACGGGCCATCGCGTTGATCGTGAAGTCGCGGCGGCGGAGATCGTCGTCGACGCTCGCCTCGGGGTCGACGACGATCTCGAAGTCGTGCCGCCCCGGCCCGGTCGAGCGCTCGAGCCGCGGCGGCGCGAACTCGATCCCGGCAGGTGCAAGCTCGCGGATCGCCCGATCTCTCGCGTACAGGCGCATCCCGACGGGCTTTCCGGCGACGATGAGCGGCTCGACCTTCCCGTGGGGTGCCAGTGCGGCGCGCAGACCGTCCGCGTCGACGCCGGGAACGAGGAAGTCGGCGTCCTTCGACACCCGCCCGAGCTGCTCGTCACGCACCGCTCCGCCGACGAGGTACGCGTCGAGCGCGAGCGAGCGCACGTAATCCTCGATCGCCTTCACGGGCGAACTAGGCGAGGGCGATCGCTTCGATCTCGACGATCGCGCCGGCCGGGAGCTTCCCGACCTCGACCGTCGAGCGTGCAGGCGGCGTCGCGCCGATGTGGCTCGCGTAGACCTCGTTCATGCCGGTGAAGTCGTCGAGATTCGTCAGGAAGACGGTCGTCTTCACGACAGCGTCGAGCGACGAGCCGGCTGCCTCGAGGATCGCCCGGAGGTTCGAGAACGCCTGCTCGGTCTGCGGCCCGATCCCACCCTCGACGATCTCCTTGGTGCCCGGGTCGAGCCCGAGCTGGCCCGCGACGAACACGAATCCGCCCGCGACGATCGCCTGGTTGTACGGGGCGCCCTGGAACGGTGCCGGGGCCTCCTCCGTGCGCACGACCTGCTTGCTCATGGCTCTCCTCCTTCCGGCGTGCGGCACGCCTGACCGATTGCTGCACCGAGCGCCTTGAAGATCGCGCGCAGCACATTCTGGGGATCCTTGCCCTCGAGGACACGGATATGGATGTTCAGCCCGGCGCCGTCGGCAAGCTCCTTGAGGAAGCGGCTGACGACGTCGCCGCCGAGCCCACCGACGCGCTGGCCCGAGAAATCGACGTTGGAGACGACGAGGGGCCGCTCGCTCACCTCCAGAACCGCTCCCGCGAGCGCCTCGTCGGCCGGGAGCCACGCAAAGCCGCTTCCGGCGGCGCCGCTCGCGCGGAGCAGAGGCGCAATCCCTTCGCCGAGCGCGTGACCGGCCACTGCGACCGCCTGAGCCACGGCATCCGGCGCAACCTCGAGCGTCAGCTGCATCCGCGCTGTCCGGGCGAGCTCGCCGACCAGATGGTCGAGCACCGGAAGGCCGCTCGCGACGTTGACGGCGCCCTCGCCGAGCTCGACGCGCACGCTCACCTTCATCCGTTCGGTCTCCGGGGAGCTCACGGGGTGAGGGTAGCCCAGGGCGGGTGAGAAAACGTTACGACCCGAGCCGCTCGATCGAGGCGCCGAGCCCGCGCAGCCGCTCGTCGATGCGCTCGTAGCCGCGGTCGATCTGGCCGATGTTGCCGATCACCGAGGTGCCCTCCGCGCAGAGCGCCGCGATGATCATCGCCATGCCGGCGCGGATGTCGGGGCTCTCGAGCCGCTGCCCGTGCAGCTTCGCCGGGCCGGTGACGACCGCGCGGTGCGGGTCGCAGAGGATGATCCGCGCCCCCATCCGCACGAGCTTGTCGACGAAGAACAGGCGGTTCTCGAACATCTTCTCGAAGATCAGGATCGTCCCGGTCGCCTGCGTCGCGACCGCGAGCGCGATCGAGGTCAGGTCGGCCGGGAACATCGGCCACGGCCCGTCCTCGATCTTCGGGATCTGGTCGCCGAGGTCGTCGCGGATGACGAGGCTCTGGCCGGGCGGGATCCGCACGCTCGTCTCGCCGAGCTCGACCTCGACGCCGAGCCGCTCGAACGCGGCGAGGATCGAGAGGAAGTCGCGCGGCTCGATGTCCTCGACGGTCACGTCGCCGCCGGTGACGGCCGCGAGCCCGATGAAGCTCGCCGCCTCGATGTGCTCGGCGCCGATGCGGTGCTCCCCGCCCGAGAGCTCGGTGACACCCTCGATGCGCAGCATGTTCGAGCCGATCCCCTCGATCTGCGCGCCGAGCGAGACGAGGAAGCGGCAGAGGTCCTGCACGTGCGGCTCGCAGGCTGCGTTCATCAGGGTGGTCTCGCCCTGGGCGAGCGTGGCGGCCATGACGGCGTTCTCGGTGCCCATCACGCTCGCCTCGTCGAGAAAGATGTGCTTGCCGACGAGCTTGTCGGCGCGAAGCTCGAACCGGCGCCCGACCGCGACCTCGGCGCCGAGCTGCTGGAACGCGTGGACGTGCGTGTCGAGCGGGCCGCCGGCCGATGAAGTCGCCGCCGGGCGGCGAGAGCAGAACGTGGCCGTAGCGTGCGAGTAGCGGGCCGGCGAGCAGGAACGAGCCGCGGATGCGGTCGGAGAGCTCCTCGTCGACCTCGGTCTTCGAGACGCCGGCGGCCTGGATGCGAACCTCGTTCTCGCCGAGCCATTCGGCCTCGGCGCCGAGGTCGGCGAGCAGCGCGAGCATCGTGTCGACGTCGCGGATCCGCGGGATGTTGCGCAGCACCACGGGCTCGTCGGTGAGCACGCAGGCGGCGATGATCGGCAGCGCGCCGTTCTTGTTGCCCGCTGCGCGGACCGTGCCGTTGAGGGGACGTCCCCCCTCGATGACGAACGACTCCACAGTGGCCTCGCTTGCGACGGTAGTCGACAAGGCGGCTATGGTACCCACCGCCTTGGACCCCACTCGCGAACAGGCCTGGGAAACCCTCACCGAGTACACGAAGAGCGAGGCGCTACGGCGCCACGCGCTCGCGGTCGAGGCGTCGACGGCGTTCTACGCCCGGAAGTTCGGCGAGGACGAGGAGCTGTGGCGCGTGACGGCTCTGTTGCACGACTTCGACTACGAGATCCACCCCACGCTCGACAAGCACCCGCAGGACGGCGCACCGATCCTGCGCGACCTCGGCTACCCCGAGATCGTGATCGAGGCGGTGCTCTCCCACGCCGAGCACCTCGAGATGCCGCGCGACACGCCGCTCAAGAAGACGCTCTTCGCCTGCGACGAGCTCTCCGGGCTTCGTCCACGCGTGCGGGCTCGTCCGGCCCACCGGCCTCGACGGGCTCGAGCCCAAATCGGTGAAGAAGAAGCTGAAGCAGCCGTCGTTCGCGGCCGGAGTCCACCGGGACGAGGTCGTGATGGGCGCGGAGCTGCTCGAGCTCGACCTCGACGTTCACATCGCGAACGTGATCGAGGCGCTGCAGCCGATCGGCCCCGAGCTCGGGCTGCGTACCGCCGCGGACGCTTAGCTTTTGAGCCGCAGCTCGAGCTGAACCTCGACCGGCGCGTGGTCCGAGAGCAACTTGCCGTCGTAGGTGCGCTCCTCGTCCGGCCAGACGCGGACCGAGGTTGCGATCGCCCGGCGCAGCAGGATGTGGTCGATCTGCGGGCCGGAGGCCATCCAGCGGTTCTCCGCGCTCGGCGGTCATCAGCTCCTGGATCGTCGTCGACTGCTCGCGGGTGATGTTGAAGTCGCCGGCGACGATCAGGGCCTCCTCGAGCTCGGAGCCCCTGAGCACGAAGTTGACGGCCTTGCGCAGCTCGGCGTCCGGCAGGCGTGTGTCGGGGCTGTTCGTCGCGTGGATGTTCGCGACGAGGAACCGCTGCCGGCCCGGGAGCTCGTACTGGACGGTGTGGCAGATCCGCCGCTCCTTCTCCCACCAGAGCATCTGCTTGGGCGTCAGGCCGAATGCCCTCCCCCGGTCCTCGCAGAATGGGTTCGTGTTCAGGGTGATCGTCTTGTGGGTCCGGACGGTCGCATCCTTCGGGATCAGGATCACGTTCCCCTGGCCGGTGAACGCGGAACGGAACTTCCCGTGGTGCGGTGCCGTCAGGGCACGTCCGGAGGCCCTCGGGATCCGAATGGGGCCGAACTTCGGGTGTTTCGTGCGCGACGTCAGCGCCTGCATGCCGCTCCACTCGCCCATCCGGTCGAGCGCCCACACGGGGACCTCCTGCAGGCAGACGATGTCCGGCTTGTCCGCCGACGACGAGCTCGACCATCTCCCGCAGGTAGGCCTTGCGGCCGGGCGGGGACGTGTTTCCGTGGAAGAGGTTCCAGGTCCGAACGAGCACGACGATCTACTGTAGGCGACCGTGCGCATCGTGATCGCAGATCCGCCGGCTTACACCCCGTGGTACGACCACGAGCTCGCGGGCGCGCTCGCCCGGGCCGGCGCCGATGTCGAGTTGGCGACGTCCCATTTCCGCTTCGCCGAGCTGCCTCCGCCCGATGGATACGTACGCGCGGAGCGCTTCTATCCGCTGTCGTCGCGCCTGTTCCGGCGCTCGCGCGCACGGCTGCCGCTGAAGGCGGCCGAGCACGTCGGGGTGGCGCGCTCGCTCGGGCGGGTACGTGCCGACGTCCTGCATCTGCAGTGGCTCGCGGTGCCGCAGATCGACGTCAACATCAACTTCAAGTGCCCTGCGGTCTTCACCGCGCACGACCTGCTGCCCCGCCGCACGGCCGACAAGCTCGAGCTCTGGAAGCGTCTGCTCGGGAACTTCGACCGCGTCGTCGTGCACACCGAGCGCGGCCGCGAGGCGCTCGGCGAGCTCGGGATCGAGCCGGTCGTCATCTCGCATCCCGTGTACCCGAGCAGCGCCGAGCGCGACGACGACGGCCAGACGATCCTGGCGCTCGGCGTGATCCGGCCCTACAAGGGTCTCGCGGACGCGGTCGAGGTCGTGGGACGGCTCGCCGGACTCTCGGCTTCTCGTCGCCGGCGACCCGGCGATGGAGCTCGGCGAGCTGCGCGACGCGCCGCGGACCGAGTGGCGACTCGGCTACCTGACGCCCGCGGAGCTCGACCGGGCGCTCTCGAACGCGACGATCGCGATCTTCCCCTATCGCGCCGAGCTCGACCAGTCGGGGGCGCTCCTGCAGGCCCTCGGCGCCGGCGTGCCGGCTGTGGCCTACGACGTCGGCGGGCTGGCGGAGCCGATCGCCCGCTACGGCGCGGGCCGGGTCGTTCCGGCCGGTGACGTAGAAGCGCTCACCGAGGCCGCACGGGAGCTGCTCACCGACGCGCAGGCGCTTCTCGCCGCGCGCGAAGGCGCGGAGCGCGCCCGCTCGGAGCTGACCTGGGATGCCGCCGCGGCACGGCATCTCGAGCTGTACCGGGAGCTCGCGTGATCTTTCGCCGCAACCGCTTCGCCGACGTGATCTCGCGCCAGCTCGACCTGTTCGAGCGCGAGAACCCGTACGTGATCGAGGAGGCCGTCGAGCGCTACGACGCGTACAACGCCGCCGATCGCGACGAGGCCGAGGAGCTGTTCGGGGACTACGTCGATGCGGTCGAGACGGGCACGGAGATCCTCGCCGACATTCGCGACGCCTACATGCGGACGCTCGAGGAGGGGATCGACGAGCAGTACGAGGCGGCGTTCAACCGCGCCGTCGCGAAGCGCCTGCCCCCGTTCGCGCTCGAGATCGAGAACCGCTGACGCGCGGGCCGCGGCGCGGCGGCCGCGGCTTGAACCGCCTGGGCGGCGGATCTCCCTCGGGCGCTTCGGGCTCGTTCCTGCTGTTGCGGATCAGCCAGACGAGCAGGACGATCATCCAGACGAACGCGATCGGGAACAGGATCACGGCCCTACGCTAGCGCGGCGCTCGAGTTCGGCACCATGGCGGTATGGCAACGGACGCTGACCGAGAGCGGCGAGCGAGCTTTGATGCGATCCCCGAGCTCTACGATCGCGCCCGGCCGACCTACCCTGAGGCGGTATTCGACGATCTCGAGGAGTCGGCTCGGCTCTCGGTGGGATCCCGCGTCCTCGAGATCGGCCCCGGGCCCGGGAAGGCGACCCAGCCGCTGGCCGAGAGGGGCTACGAGATCGTCGCCGTCGAGCTCGGGGCGAGCATGGCCGCCTTCGCGCAGCACAAGCTCGAGCGATTTCGGAATGTCGAGGTCGTCAACGCGAGCTTCGAAACCTGGCAGCCGGTGAGGACGGAATTCGATGCAATCGTGTCGTTCAGCGCGTTCCACTGGATCTCTCCCGAAGCTCGCTATGCCAAGACGGCGTCGCTCTTGCGCGTGGGCGGCTCGCTCGCCGTCGTCAGGACCAGGCACGTTCTGCTCCCGAACAGCGACGAGTTCTTCGCCGAAGTCCAGAACGACTACGAGGCGATCCTGCCGGACGCAACGGAGAGGAGCCAAGGGGGCCCGCCGGCGCCCGACGAGGCTCAAGGCTTCGCGTCGGAGATCGCGGCCAGCGGCCTTTTCGGCCCCGTCCACGAGCATCGGCACCTATGGGACGTGACGTATACGGCCGACGAGTACATCGACGTACTGGACACGTACTCGGACAACCGGGTGCTGGATGACGCGACGCGGAAAGCTCTGTACGAGCGGATCCGTGCTCGGGCCGCGGCCCGCCCTGGCGGCCGGGTTCGAATGACCTACCTGGCCATTCTGGATGTCGCGCAGCGGCTCTAACGGTGTCCGAAGTGATGTGCCCCGGGGAGCGCGCTGCGGACTTCGGCATCCCCGGCTGCCTGGCGGGCGAGCGGGCCGAGGCTCTCGACCGCGTCGACGAGGACGTTCTCGTTGCGGCCGACGCGCTCGAAGCGGCCGCGGGCGAGCAGGAGCGGCTCGCCCCGGACAATCGCACGGTGAGCCTCGTAGACGGGGGGCGGGATGATCAGGTTCATCTGGCCGTGCTCGTCCTCGAGCAGCATGAAGACGATGCCCTTGGCAGTCGAGGGGCGCTGGCGGGCGACGGCGAGGCCGGCGACGGCGATCCTCGCCCCGTGCGGGACCCCGGTCAGCTCGTTGCTTGCAACGCAGGCGCCTTCGAGGTGCGGGCGGAGAAGCTCCATCGGGTGGCGGCCGACCGAGATCGAGGTGTGGCGGTAGTCGGCGAGCATCAGCTCCCAGTCGGTCTGGGGGCGGAGCTCGGGGATCTCGGCGGTCGGCTCGAGCGGGAGCGCGAGCTGGCGGTTGCCGGCCCCGGCAGTCTCGCCCCGTGGCGTGACCCCCAGGCGCCAGAGCAGCTCGCGCCTCGGGCCCCAGACGTCGCAGGCGCCTGAGGCGACGAGCGCTTCGAGCGCGTCCTTCCCTGCCGAGCTGCGCCTGGCGAGGTCGCCGATGTCGGCGAACGGCTGCTCGGCGGCCAGCTCCTCGGCCTCGCTCTGGCCGACCGAGCGGATGTAGCCGAGGCCGACCCGGACTGTGCCGGCCTCGACGGTGCAGCGGGCACCGCTGATGTTCACGTGCGGCGGGCGCACCTCGACCCCGCGCGACTGGGCGTCGCGGACGAGCGAGGCGGGCGGGTAGAAGCCCATCGGCTGCGCGTTCAGGAGCGAGCAGAGGAACTCGGCCGGGTAGTAGCGGCGCAGCCACGCCGATTGGTAGGCGAGCAGCCCGAACGCGGCGGCGTGCGACTTCGGGAACCCGAACCCGGAGAAGCCGACGAGCTTGTCGTAGATCGTGTGCGCCGTGGGCTCGTCGATCCCGTTGCCCAGGCATCCCTCGACGAACCTGGGCCGGAACGCCTCGATCGCCTCCTCGCTCCGCTTGCGGCTCATCGCGCGGCGGAGCCCTTCGGCCTCCCCCACGCTGAAGCGCGCGGCCGCCATCGCGACGTCGAGCACCTGATCCTGGAAGACGACCACGCCGAGCGTCTCCCGGAGCGGCTCGCGGAGCGACTCGTGCTCGACCGGGTAGACGAAGTCGGGGTCGACGCGGAGCCGCTGGCGGCGCTCGATGTAGGGGTGGACGGCCTTGCCCTGGATCGGCCCCGGGCGGACGAGCGCGACCTGGACGGTCAGGTCGTCGAGGTTCTCGGGGCGGGTCCGCAGGAGGCTCTGCATCTGGGCGCGGCTCTCGATCTGGAAGAGCCCGACGGTGTCGGCGTTCTGGATCTCGCGGTAGACCTCGGGATCGTCGAGCGGGATCCGCGAGAGATCGATCGGCTCGCTGTGGAGGCGCGCGATCAGCTCGACGGACTCCTCGACGGCGGAGAGCATCCCGAGGCCGAGCAGGTCGATCTTGAGGAAGCCGGCGTCGGAGCACGAGTCCTTGTCCCACTGGCAGATCTGGCGGCCGGCCATCGCGGCAGGCTGCACCGGCACGAGGTCGATCAGCGGCCTCGTCGAGATCACCATCCCGCCCGGGTGCTGCGAGAGGTGGCGCGGCAGCCCGGCGATCTCGTGGGTCAGCTCGCGGAAGGCCTGCCAGCGTGGGCCGGTGTGGGTGCCGGGCACGTTCTCGAGCTCGGCGGCGACACCGGTTGCCTGCCAGCCGTCGGTGACGCGGGCGAGTCGCTCGAGCTCGGCGAACGGGAGCCCGAGTGCCTTGCCGACATCGCGGATCGCGCCGCGGCTGCGGTAGGTCGAGAAGGTCGCGACGAGCGCGGCGTGCTCGCGGCCGTAGCGCTCGGTGACGGCGACGATCAGCTTCTCGCGGATGTCCCGCGGGAAGTCGAGGTCGATGTCGGGCACCGAGACCAGCTCGTCGTTGAGGAAGCGACCGAGCGAGAGGTTCGCCTCGACCGGGTCGACGTGCGACAGGCCGGTGAGGTAGCAGACGATCGAGCCGACGCTCGAGCCCCTCCCCCGTCCCGGCGGCAGGACGTTGCGCGGCGAGTCGCGTCCGCGCACCTCGAGCGCGCAGGCGCGGGCCAGCTCGAGCACCTCCCAGTGGAGCAGGAAGAACCCGGCGAGGCCGAGCCGGGCGATCAGCGCCAGCTCGGTCTCGAGGCGGTCGTGCGCGCGCTTCTTGTGGCCGTTTGCGTTGGCGTAACGGTCGGCGAACGCGCGCTCGCAGAGATCCCGCAGCTGGCTGTCGGCCGGGTCGGGCCCGTCGGAGAAGTCGGGGTAGCGGTAGCCGAGCTCCTCGGTCAGGTCGAAGGTGCAGCGGTCGGCGATCTCGCGCGTCCGGGCGGCGGCGTCGGGTGGAAGCCGTTCGGCGGTCTCCTCCGGCGAGAGGAGCACCGACTCGTGGTTGCCGCGCCGCTCGCGCTCGGAGCCGTCGAGCGACGTCCGGTTGCGGATGGCGACGAGGACGTCCTGGAGACGGCTGCGGCGTGGATGGTGAGCGTGGATGTCGCCGGTCGCGACGGTCGGGACGCCGAGCGCGGCCGCAAGCTCGGTCAGGGCGGCGTTCCGGCGGGCATCGCCGCGCTCGTAGGGCCGCTGGAGCTCGACGTAGAACGAACCTGGGAACGCGCGTGCGAGCGCCGCCGCGCCGTTCGGGTCGGTGACGGCAAGCCCGCTGCGGGCGCAGCCTGAGAGGCAGACGAGCCCGTCGGCGTGCGTCGGCGACGACCTCGGCGCTCGTCCCGGCCGGTAACAGCTCGCGTTCGCGCCCTTCGGCCCGTCGTCCCGGCATGCGCGTCGGTCAGGATCCGGCAGAGGTTCTCGTAGCCGCGGCGGGACTCGCACAGGAGCGTCACATGACTGCCTCCCCCCAGCGTGACCTCGGCGCCCGTGATCGCGCGCAGCCCGAGGTGCTTGGCGGCGTAGGCGAACTCGAGCGACCCGTAGACCCCGTCGTGGTCGGTGAGCGCGAACGCGTCGTAGCCGAGCTCCACCGCCCGCGCGGCGAGCTCCTCGGGCTGCGAGGCGCCGTCGAGGAACGAGTAGGCCGAGTGCGCGTGCAGCTCGACGTATCCGGAGCTCATGCACTGTCCGGCTAAGCCCGCTGCGTGAACCACGTGCCGGCCTCGGCGTCGCGGTAGACGACGGCGTTCTCGCCCGTCTCGAGGACGAGGTCGAAGTAGCGGCGGTCGACGGGCTCGTCCGTCCACCAGCGGTCGACGATCCGCCATTCCTCGCGGATGCTCGCGACGCGCTGCCGGTTCACGCGATGCGGGATGCCGTCGCTGTGCGCCTGGACGAGCGCAGGGCGGGGCGCGTTCAGTCGTCGCGGGGTACGAGCAACGCGCGTGCTTCCGGAATGCGTGACCACGGTGCCACCTCCACCACCATCGAGACCCCACCTGCGCCGACGGCTGCTTTCACCTGGCGCAGACCCTCTTTCAATCTCCCCTGAACCACTTCTCCCTCTGCCCGGACGAGCTCGAGCTGCTCGCCGGCGCTGTCGGCCAGCTCGACCGCCTCGAGCCGCAGCTTGAGCACCGGCGCCGGGATCTCGGTCAGCTTCGGCGCGAGCGCGAGCCGCAGCCGAGCGGGATCGGCGGTCGGATCGCGGAGCGTGACCGCCCGTCGCCACGAGGCGCCGCCGACGAGCCGCGCCCAGAGGGCGAGCTTCCGCGGCGGGCGCCCCGCGCGCTCGGGTCGTGCGAGCAGGCCGTCGATGAGCACCCCGAGCCCTCGCCGTAGCGTCAGCTCCTGGCCGACTGCTTCCGGGAACTCGAGCGTCTCGACGAGCGACATCGGTGGCTTCCGAGGTTCCACCTTGCCATCGTGCTCGCCTCTCGCCAGACCCCAGGCGCGCCGGCCGTCCGGCCCCAGTCGTTCGGCCACGGCACCACCTGGTAGCCCGGCAAGCTGTCCAATCGTTCGTACTCCGAGCTCTTCGAGATCCTCGTAGCGCTCCCGGTCGAGCGGGAGCAGCGTCATCGGCAGCGGAGCGAGGAACTTCCGCGTCCGGTCGTCGGAGACGATCAGCATCTGCCCAGGCCGAGCGACATTGGCCGCGGCAAGCGCCGCGAAGCGCCGCTCGGCTGCTCCGGCACGGGCATCCCAGGCCGGCCCGACCGCTGCCAGCGCCCGCTTGAGAGCCGGCTCGAGCCCGCCGTAGAGGCGCTCCACGCCGCTCGTCTCGAAGTACACGGTTCCCGGCTCGGCCGACTCGACCCCGAACCCGGAATCCTCGAGCCGCCGCAGGACCTCCTCCCAGGCCTGCTCGACTCCCGCGGGATCCTGCTCGACGAGCGCGAGCCCCGGGCACGTCGCGAGCGCCTCCCCCAGGCGCATCCCCGGCCGGACGCCCTTCGCCTGCGCCGCGGCAGTCACCGAGCCGATCAGCGCCTCGGTTCCGGGCTGCGGCGACAGCGCTGCGGGCTCCGTCTCCAGCCCCGGCCGCAGGCGCAAAGCAGCCCGTAGGTCGAAGGCAGGGATGACGAGAGCTGCGATCACGGAACGTATGTTCTATACGAACACACGTTCCCCTGTCAAGTGCTTTTTCGGGCTCTCAGGTCCAGAACGCCGGCTCGAACTGAGCGATCGCCTCGCGCACCCAGTCGACGAGGTCGACCGGGGCCCACTCCATCTCGACGCCGTCCCGAAAGGACAGCCGGAAGCGCGGGCTCTCGTTCACCTGCACGTCGATCGGCGCGCGGGACTTGGCGCGGAAGCGGGCGAGCTCGGCGCCGTCGGCGATCGGGCGGTCGAGGAAGTCGCGGCTCTCGAACGTCTCGTCCGGCGGGACACCGGCCACGTTGATCAGGTAGCCGAACGCGTCGGCGGTCAGGACGGCGGCGGGCAGGAAGCGGTGCTTGGTCAGGTTGTTGACGTGCTCGAGGATCGCGAGCGGGTGCAGGTCGGGGCGGTCGAACCGGTGGAAGGGCTGCATCGCCTCGATCAGCGCCGCCCACTCCTCGGGGACGCCCTGCAGTGCCGCGCCGCCCTGGACGCGCCAGTCCTTCTCCCGCTTCACGACCGGGAACGCCGTCTGCCGGCCCGGCTTGCGGCCGCCGAGCAGCACGAGCTGCCAGACGAGGTAGTCGAGCGTCGAGCGCAGGTTCCCGAGGATGTCGCTGAAGATCAGCGCCAGCTCCTCGAGCGGCGGCTCCGACTCGACGCTCCAGCGGAACGTGTGCCAGCCCGTCTCGGGGTCGTACTCGAAGATGATCGCGTACGGGCTCGCCGCGAGGTATTTCTCGAAGAGGTCGTCGTAGGCCTGGCGGTGCTCCTCCGCGCGCCGAAGCTTGGCGCGCACGCCGGTCAGATCAGCCATTCCGACCCACCCGCGCCATTACGATCAAGCCTATCGACGTCGAGCAGCCTTTCCACACCGACCTCGGCTACTACGAGGGCCGCGCCGACGGGATCGCCACCGTGAACGGGGTCACGGTCGACGAGGCCCGGCTCGACCTCGCGCGCCGCCACGGCTACGAGAGCTGGGACGCGCTCACCTCGCACGTCGAGGCGCTCCGCGACGGGAGTGAGCCGCCTCCGCCCTTCATGCTCGCCTACCGCGCCGTCGAGGAGGCCGACAAGGCCGGCCTCGTCGAGCTCCTCGATGCGCATCCCGAGCTGATCCAGGCGCGCGGGACGAACGGGAACGACCTGCTCGGAATGGCCGGCGACCTCGAGCTCGTCGAGCTGCTGCTCGAGCGCGGCGCCGACCCGAACCGCGGCAACGACTACGGGTGGACGAAGCTCCACCAGGCCGGCTACTCGAACCGGCCGGAGCTCGCGCAGCTGATGCTCGACGCCGGCGGCCGGCTCGACCTCTCGGCCCGCGGCGACGGCGGCACGCCGCTGATCGCCGCGCTCTTCTGGGGGCATCGCGAGGTGGTTCCGCTGCTCGGCCTCGAGCCCGGCAACCTTCGCGTCGCGGCCGGCCTCGGGCTTCCGGAGCTGATCGACGAGCTCGCCGGGACACCCCGCGCGGGAGCGCACCGAGCCTTCTATCGCCCCCACGGCGGCTTCCCCGCCTGGGAGCCCACCGACGACCCGCAGGAGGTGCTCGACGAGGCGCTCGTCTGGGCCGCGAAGGCCGACCGGGTCGACGTGCTGCCGCAGCTCGTCGGGCTCGGAGCGCGCGTCGAGGCCGACCCCTACCGCGGCACCGCTCTGATCTGGGCGGCGGCGAACGGCCGCGTCGACTCGATCCGGAAGCTCGCGGAGCTCGGAGCCGACCCGAACCAGCGCGCCACCTTCGGCGGCCCGGACCACGGAGAAGGGGTCACTGCTCTCCACCTGGCCGCGCAGTCCGGCAAGAGCGACGCGGTCGAGGCACTGCTCGAGCTCGGCGCCGACCCGACGATCGCCGACGGCTGCCACGACGCGACACCGGCGAGCTGGGCCGACTATCGGCGGCCACGGCGAGCTCGCGGCGCGTCTACGCGACCTGGCCGGCTAGGAGAACGCCCCGGCCCAGGCACGGCCGAGAGCAACGGCGCCGAAGAGGAGCAGCGCCGCGGCGCCGGCGAACCAGGCGCTGATGTCGCGAGTCTCGGTCGCCCGGCCGAAGCTGCTTCCGACCCGCTGGTAGAAGGTCGCGAGCTCCCGGTTGTCGGTCGCAGTCGCGGTGCGGCCGCCCGTGAGCTTGGCAATCGCGTTCATCAGCGGCGGATCGGGAGCGACCTTCGGCGCGTAAGGGCCGTAGCCGAGGACGCCCTTCTTCGTCCCGAGCGCGACCGTGTCGACGGGGATCCCCGCGGCCTTTGCGAGCGCGGCAGCCTCGAGCGGCTTCACCCGCCCCTGGTTCTGCTTGCCGTCCGAGAGCAGCACGATCGCGGCGGGCAGATTACGGCCGGGCACGCGAAAGACGCCGTCCCGCGTCAGAGAGCTCTGAGCGAGGCGAGTCGCGGTCACGAGGCCGGTGCCGATCGCGGTTCCGGAATCGGCCTGCAGGAGGCCGAGGGTCTCGCTGATCCGCGCGTGGTCGGCGGTCGGGGCAGCGAGTACCTGCGAGCCGTCGCTGAACTGGACGAGCCCGACCTTGAATCCCGCGGGAAGGCGCTGGACGAAGCCGCGCATCGCCGCCACGGCCGCATCCAGACGGGTCGGCTCGACGTCGCGCGCGCTCATCGAGCCGGAGACGTCGACGAGGAGCACGATCGTCGCGTTGTCGACGCGAACGGGAAGCCTCGCCCGCGGGTGCGCTGCGGCGCCCGCCGCGAAGGCGAGCGCCGCGACGAGCAGGGCGACCGGAATGAACCGGCGCCGCGAAGGTCTTCGCGCCGAGGCAACCGACTCGAGCACGGTGAGGTTCGTGAACGCGACCGGCGAGCCGGGCTGCCGCCGCATCAGGACGACGAGCACCCCGAGCACGGCGAGAACGCCGATCAGGGCGAGGAGCATGAGCGGAGCGCCAAAGCCCATCGTCTTTTGAGTGTGCGCCCTACCAGGGCAAAGTGCAATGCCTGATCAGGCGACGATCTCGGCCGCGGGCCCGACCATCCGCTCGTAGCGTGGAACCGTCTCGAGCAGGTCGACCTGCGTGCAGAACGCGATGTCGGCCTCGAGGCCCGGTGGGCCGTACGTGCGCGCCGCGAACCCCTCGGCCGGGCTCGGGAACGACGCCGCCAGCAACTCGGCCGCGCGAGCGGCGTCGGTGCGCTCGCCCGGAAGCTCGGCCACGATCCGGCCGGCGCAGTAGGCGTCGTCGATCGCGAACCCTCCCTTGAACCCGGCGCAGAAGACGACGACATCGTCGCCGGCAGCGTGGGCTGCGGCCGCGAGGGCAGACAGGTTCAGCAGCGACCCGATCAGCACCGTCTCGCAGGCGGCGGCCGCCGTGAGGATCGTCGAGGTGCCGTTCGTCGTCGAGAGGATCAGGGTCCGCGCCGCCGGCCCGGCCGCGAACTCGACCGGTGAGGCGCCGACGTCGAAGCCCTCGACGACGACGCCGCTGCGCTCGCCGCCGACGACCGCCTCGTCGCCGAGCTCCGCCCGAAGCGCCTTCGCCTCCTCGATCTCGCGGCAGCACAGCACCCGCTCGTAGCCGGCCGCAAGCGCCTGCGCGATCGACGACGTCGCCCGGATCACATCGACGACGATCCCGACGCGAGCCGAGAGCTGCTCGGCGGGTGTGAAGGCGACGTCGACAGGCACCCCGATACGCTAGTTCGGTGGAGCCCGAGCCGCGGTACTGCTACCGCCATCCTGACCGCGAGACCGGGCTCTCGTGCTCGGAGTGCGGTCGCCCGATCTGTTACGAGTGCATGACTCCGGCCCCGGTTGGGCTGCGCTGCCCCGAGCACTCGGGCAAGCCGCAGGGTGTCCGGAAGGTAGCGAGCACCGCCGAGCGGGTCGCGACGCGCAACGGGCGGGTCGCCTATCCGGTCACGATCGCGCTGATCGCCGCGAATGTCGGCATCTTCCTGCTCGAGCTGGCGATCGGCGGCACGAGCGACGGCGCCGGAAACTGGATCTACAAGCACGGCGCGCTGCTCGCGAACGGTGCATACGACTACCACGGCGCCGACCTCGTCGCGGGGCCCCCGGGCGCCGTCGCGCCGGGCGCGGTCATGGCCGGGACGACGCACGGCGAGTGGTGGCGGCTGATCACGTCGGCGTTCCTGCACGCCGGCTTCCTGCACCTCGGGCTCAACATGCTCGCGCTCTACTGGTTCGGTCGTTTGCTCGAACAGCTGATCGGGAGCTGGCGCTACGTCCTCCTCTACTTCACGTGCGGGATCGCCGGATCGGCGGGAGCGCTCTGGTTGACACCGAACGGGATCACCGTCGGCGCCTCGGGCGCGATCTTCGGCGTGCTCGGCGCGCTGCTCGTCCTCGAACGCAAGGGGCATATCGCCACCGGAGGCCAGATCCTCGGGCTGATCGTCCTCAACCTCGTGTTCACGTTCGCGATGGCCGGCATCTCGATCGGCGGCCATCTGGGCGGCCTGACGGCAGGGATCGCGCTCATGCTGCTCTACGTCCAGTTCCGCCGCTCGCCGGCGCTCTGCGTCGCGTCGGCCGTCGGAATCGCCGTGGTGTCGGTGATCGTCGCGTATTCGGTCGTCTAGCCCGCGGCCGGCTCCTTCGCGGTCCAGAGCAGCACGCCGACCTCGAGCAGGAACACGAGCGCGGCGCCGAAGGCGATCGTGGCCACCGGCCCGGTGCCTGCCGCGAACGCGCCGGACGCCTTCACCGAGACTCCGCCCAGCGCCACGATCACCGCCAGCACCCAGGTCACCCACGCCGCCCAGGCGGGGAAGACCCCACGGTGCGCTGCAAGCGCGACCGACACGATCGGAAGCAGCGCGAGCCAGTACATCGGGATCCCCGCGAACTGATCGAGCTGGTAGAGCGCCTTCGCGAGCGCGGGATCCGCGCCCGGAGAGGCGACCGCCTGCGCGATCACGCCGTAGAGCGCATCGCCGACTGCGAACAGCCCCGCGCTCGCCGCCGCTCCGACGAGGATCACCGGCGCGAGCGAGCGCTGACCCGCGCCACGGAGGTGGAGCGAGAGCTGAGACATGACGCAGAGGTAGATCGCGAGCCCCATCGCAACGAGCACGACGGCGATCAGCACCTGCTTGTGATGGTCGGCGTAGTAGCCGACCACCTGGTCGGGCGTGTCGTCGAACTTCGGCGGCTTGCCCGCCAGGAAGAACCCGACCACCCACAGCGCGACGACGGCGAACGCACCGACCGCCGCAAGATGCCTGTCCAGATTTCATTCAATCCCTCCCGCCTTGGAAAAACACCGCGGGGGCGATCTTCGAGGTTCAGCCGCCGGATTTCAACCGCCGGTCGCTTACCCGCCGGCAGCGACGTACGCGACCTGCTCGGCCAACGCCGCCTGCGCCGCCGCGAGGCGGGCCAGCGGCACCCGGTAGGGCGAGCAGCTGACGTAGTCGAGCCCGAGGGAGTGGCAGAACGCGATCGAGCGCCGCTCTCCCCCGTGCTCACCGCAGATCCCGAGCTTGAGAGCCGCGTTGGCGCTTCGCCCGCGCTCGACGCCGATCTGCATCAGGCCGCCGACGCCTTCGGTGTCGAGCACCTCGAACGGGTTCCGCTCGATCACGCCCTCGGTGAGGTAGCGCGAGAGGAACTTGCCTTCGGCGTCGTCGCGGGAGACGCCGAGCGTTGTCTGAGTGAGGTCGTTCGTGCCGAAGGAGAAGAAGTCGGCGTGAGCGGCGATGTCACCGGCGCGCATGCAGGCGCGCGGCAACTCGATCATCGTCCCGACCGTGTGCGCCAGGTCGCTCGCCTCCTCGGCCCAGACCTTCTCGGTCAACTCGCGCAGGCGGCGAAGCTCCTCGGCGAAGCCGACGAGCGGGTGCATGATCTCGACGTGCGGCGCCACGCCGCGGCGCTGCTCGACTGCCAGCGCGGCCCGGGCGATCGCGCGGATCTGCATCTCGTAGATCTCGGGGTACACGAGCCCGAGCCGGCAGCCGCGGAGGCCGAGCATCGGGTTGGACTCGTGCAGCGCGCGAATGCGGGCGCGCATCTGCTCGTCCACGGCCTGATCCTCGGGCGGCAGGAACTCGTGCAAGGGCGGGTCGAGGAGCCGGATCGTCACCGGGAGACCCTCCATCGCCTCGAAGATCCCCTCGAAGTCCGCCTGCTGGAACGGCAGGAGGCGCGCGAGGGCGTCGCGACGGGCGGGCTCGGTGTCGGCGAGGATCATCTCCTGCATCACGGGCAGCCGCTCGTCGCCGAAGAACATGTGCTCGGTGCGGCAGAGCCCGATGCCCTCGGCGCCGAACTCGCGCGCGCGGACGGCGTCCGCAGGCGTGTCGGCATTCGCGCGGACGTGCAGGCGGCGGAAGGTGTCCGCCCAGCCGAGGATCGTCTGGAAGTCGTCGTTCAGTTGCGGCGGGACGAGGTCGATCCGGCCGAGGTAGACCTTGCCGCTGCCGCCGTCGATCGTGATCACGTCCCCTTCGCGGAGCTCGTGACCGCCGAGCCGGATGACGCCGTCCTCGATGGTCAGGCCCTCGCAGCCGGCGACGCACGGCTTGCCCATCCCGCGGGCGACAACGGCCGCGTGGGAGGTCATCCCGCCGTGAACGGTGAGGATCCCCTGGGCGGCGATCATCCCGTGGATGTCGTCCGGCGTCGTCTCGTAGCGCACGAGCAAGACCGGCTCGCCCTTCGCGCGCTCGACCGCCGTATCTGCGTCGAGGACGATCGCGCCGCTCGCCGCGCCGGGGCTCGCGTTGAGGCCCTTCGCGACCGGCTTCGGGCGCTGTGTCGGGGTCGATGCGCGGGTGGAGCAGCTGGTCGAGATGCGCCGGATCGATCCTGACGACAGCCTCCTCGCGCGAGATGACGCCCTCGTCGACCATGTCCACCGCGGCCTTGATCGCCGCCGCTGCGGTGCGCTTGGCTGCCCGCGTCTGGAGCATGTAGAGAACGTCGTCCTCGACGGTGAACTCGACGTCCTGCATGTCTCGGTAGTTCTCCTCGAGCCGGCGCATCGTCGCGAGGAGCTGCTCGTAGGCGGCAGGCATGAGGACGCCCATCGACTCGACGGGCTGCGGCGTACGGATGCCGGCGACGACGTCCTCGCCCTGCGCATTCACGAGGAACTCGCCGTAGACCTCCTTCTCGCCGGTCGACGGGTTGCGCGTGAACGCGACGCCGGTTCCGGAGCGGTCGCCCTTGTTGCCGAACACCATCTGGACGACGTTGACCGCCGTGCCGAGATCGTCGGGGATGTCGTTGGCGCGGCGATAGACCTTCGCGCGCGGCGTCTCCCACGAGTCGAACACCGCGCTGACCGCGCGCATCAGCTGGTCGGTCGCGTCCTGGGGGAAATCGGCGCCCTTCGCGGAGCGGTAGATGCCGCGGTAGGTCTCGACCAACTCTGAGAGGTCGTCGTCGGTGAGATCGGTGTCGAGCTTGGCGCCGCGCTCGCGCTTGAGCGCGCCCAGCGCATCCTCGAACGCGTGGCCGTCGATCCCGTCGACGACCTCCCCGAACATCTGGATCAGCCGCCGGTAGGAGTCGAAGGCGAACCTTCGGTTTCCCGTGCGGGCTGCGAGGCCCTCGACCGCCTCGTCGTTCAGCCCGAGGTTGAGAATCGTGTCCATCATCCCGGGCATCGAGATCGCCGCTCCAGAGCGCACCGAGACGAGCAGCGGGTCGCCCGTATCGCCGAAGCGCTTGCCGGTCTTCTCCTCCAGGCGCCGCACGTGCTCTGCCACCTCGGCGTCGAGGCCGTCGGGGAGATCCGCGCTCGCCATGTAGGCGCGGCACGCGTCGGTGGTGATCGTGAAACCGGAGGGCACGGGCAGCCCGAGCGCCGTCATCTCCGCGAGGCCGATCCCCTTGCCGCCGAGCAGTTCGCGACCGCCGTCGGCGGGCTCGTCGAAGTCATAGACGAAACGCCGGAGGGCCACGTCGGATTCCTATCAGTCAGCGGCGGCGGCGCGCCCGGTACTCGGCGAGCCAGGCAAGGGACCGTAGCGCAAACCAGAACGGTGTGAAGAGGACGTAGAACGTGAACATCGCGACGGCGAGCAGGAAGCACCAGAGAGCCCAGCGCGCCTTCGAGACGGGCGGCTTCGGCTTCATGGGGTGCTCTGGCCGGTGTGAGTGCGCCGCTCGACCGTGCGGATGATCCGGAGCGCGATCTCCTCGATCGAGATCTCGGAGACGTCCACCACAGGGCACTTGAGCCGCTTCTGGATCTCGGCGGCGTGCTCGAGATCCTCGTAGATCTCGTTCAGGTCGGCGTAACGGCGATCGCCCCCCATCAGCTCGACGCGCTCGGTGCGGATCTCGGCCAGGCGGTTCGCGTCGATCGTCAGCCCGACGATCCGGGTCGGGTCGACCTGGAAGAGCTCTGGCGGCGGCTCGATCCCCTTCACGAGCGGGACGTTCGTGGCCTTCCAGCCGAGGTAGCCGAGGTAGATCGAGAGCGGCGTCTTGGACGTCCGGGAGACGCCGACGATGACGACGTCGGCGGCGTCGAGCGCGCGGCCGAGGCCGTCGTCGTTCTTGACGGCGAACTCGATCGCGGCGATCCGCTTGAAGTAGCTCTCGTCGAGCGGCGGGCGGGCTCCGGGGCGGAGCTCGGCCTTCGTGCCGGAGATCTTTGCGACGGCGGCGAGCGGCTCGGCCAGGAGGTCGCAGTAGTCGACGGCGGCCTCGTCGCAGAGCTCGCGCATCGCGGAGCGAAGGGTCGGCTCGACGATGGTGAAGATCGCGACGGCCCGCCGGCCCTCCATCCGCGCGAGCGCGAGCTGGAGGTCGGCGACGGTCTCGACGCGCGGATGGCGAACCGTCGTGAACGGCTGCTCGGGGAACTGCGCCTCGGTCGCTGCGACGACCCGGGTCGCCGTCTCGCCGGTCGCGTCGGAGACGACGTGCAGCTCGACGACGCGCTCCTCGGCGCTCACCCTGTCCCTCCGGGCCACAGGCCGCTCGGGCCACGGCCGGGGACAGTCCCCGTCTCGAAACGCTCCCGGCCGTGGCCCAAAATCGCTGTTTCGCCCGGAAATGCCTGCAAATTGCGATGCCCTGTCGAGACATGTCTGGGGACAGTCACCGTCACGAGAGTGACACGTTCGTTCCACAGCCGGTCTTTTGGGTCGTGGCTACGACGGCGGGTCACTCGAGCTCTTTCGCGAAGATCGTCGTCGCGACGAGGGTGCCGTCGGGAAGGCCGGCGTAACGTGGCACGGCGCCGATCTCGACCCAGCCGGACGCGCGATAGAGCTCCTCGGCGCCCCCGCCGGCCGTATCGAGCACGAGCAGTGTCCGGCCGTGCTCGAGCGCGACGCGCTCGACAGCCTCCATGAGCGCGAGCCCGATGCCCCTGCGGCGCGCGCTCGTATGCACGATCAGCTTCTGCAGATCGGCGCGGTGGCGGCCGTTCGGCCACTTGACGAGCCCGAGATGCACCATCCCCACGACCTCGTCGCCGTCGAGCGCGATCACCACGATCCGCGATCCGTCATCGACCTCCGCCGCGACCTGCTCCACGTACGCGGCGAGCACGTCCTCGCCGAGCGGCAGGACGAAGCCGATCGACGCCCCGCTCTCGACGGCATCGCGAACGACGGCCCCCACGCCGGCCGCATGCCGGCGAAGCGCCCCGCCGTCCGCCTGTTCGATCCGAATATCCATGGCCTGCAGCCTCCATTCTGCTTCCGCGCACGTCAAGCGTTCAGGGTAGGTTCAGGGGATGGGAGAGTTGGAGGCCTACGAGGGCACCGCCACGATCGAGAAGGTCGCCGCACTCGGTCGCAGACGCGGGTTCGTCTACCCCTCGTCCGACATCTACGGCGGGCTCGGCTCGGCCTACGACTACGGCCACTACGGCGTTCTCCTCAAGCAGAACGTGAAGGCCGAGTGGCAGCGCGCGATGGTGCAGGAGCGGGACGACATCGTGATGCTCGACTCCGCGATCATCCTGCACCCGCAGGTCTGGGTCGCCTCCGGCCATGTCGGTGGCTTCTCCGACCCGCTCGTCGACTGCCGCACCTGCAAGCACCGCTACCGCGCCGACCACATCGCCGATGCTGCCTGCGGCCGCCGGCCGTCGAAGCACCCGGGCCAAACTCCCGACTGCGACCTCACCGACGCACGTGCGTTCAACCTGATGTTCGAGACCTCGATCGGCCCCGTGCGCGATGAGGGCTCGCTCGCCTACCTGCGCCCCGAAACAGCGCAGGGCATCTTCATCAACTTCAAGAACGTCACCTCATCCCTGCGCGTGAAGCCACCGTTCGGCATCGCCCAGATCGGCAAGAGCTTCCGGAACGAGATCACGCCGGGGAACTTCCTCTTCCGCACACGCGAGTTCGAGCAGATGGAGATGGAGTTCTTCGTCCCGCCCGCCGAGAGCGTCAAGTGGTACGAGTACTGGATCGCCGAGCGGCGCCGCTGGTATCTCGATCTCGGACTCCGGGACACACACCTCCGTGTGCGGCCGCACGACTCCGACGAGCTCTCGCACTACTCGAGCGGCACGAGCGATCTCGAGTACCTCTTCCCGATCGGCTGGTCCGAGCTCGAGGGGATCGCGAACCGCGGCGACTTCGACCTGACCGCCCACACCGAGGCATCGGGGACGAAGCTCGAATGGATCGGCCACGAGGAGCGCTACGTCCCGCACGTGATCGAGCCCGCGGCCGGCGCGGACCGCGCCACGCTCGCGTTCCTGGTCGACGCCTACGACGAGGAGGAGGTCGGCGGCGACGAGCGCACCGTGCTTCGCCTCCACCCTCGTCTCGCTCCGGTCAAGGTGGCCGTGCTCCCGCTGATCGGCAAGGACGACGGCCTCGTCGGCCACGCGCGGCCCCTGTACGAGGAGCTGCGCAAAGTGATGAGCGCCGAGTACGACGACTCCGCCTCGATCGGCAAGCGCTACCGCCGCCAGGACGAGATCGGGACGCCCTGGGCGCTCACGATCGACCACCAGACGCTCGAGGACGGCACGGTCACGATCCGCGACCGCGACTCGCTCGCGCAGGAGCGGATCCCGATCGACAGCGCACGCGCGCTGCTCGAGGACAGCCTCCGGCAGCCCTGGCAGCCCCGCTAGCCGTGGGCTGGCAAGAGCTCGCGCTCGAGAGCGAGTCCCTGCAGGGGAACCCGCTCGGTGACCCCGCGACCCGGCCGCTCTTCGTCTGGACGCCGCGCGACTACGACGCCGAGCCGGAACGGCGCTACGCCACGATCTACCTGCTGCACGCGATGACCTCGCAGGCCCGCGCCTGGTTCAACGTCTCGCCGTTCACCCCGTCGCTTGCCGAACAGCTCGACGCGCTCGGGCTCGACGCGCTGCTCGTCGCCGTGGACGGGTTCACCTCGCTCGGCGGTGCGCAGTGGATCGACTCGCCGGCAATCGGCGACTACGGCCGCTACCTCTGCGACGACGTGGTCGGCTATGTCGACGCACGGTACAGGACGCTTCCGGAGGCCCCACACCGCGGGCTGGCCGGAACGTCGTCGGGCGGTTTCGGGGCGATGGTCTGGTCGATGCTCAGGCCCGATCTGTTCGGCGGCTTCGCCACGCATGCCGGCGATGCGCTCTTCGACGTCACGCTCGGTGCCGAGCTCGCTCCGGCAGCGCAGGCGCTCCGCAACCTCTACGGCGGCTCGTTCGAGGCGTTCTGGGCCGACTTCCGCTCCGGCCGGCCGGTGTTCGAGAACCACACCGATCCGCTGCTCCAGAACGTCTATGCAACCGCGGCTGCATTCTCGCCCGCGCCCGACGGAACCGTCGAGCTGCCGTTCAGCCTCGACACCGGGATCGTGCTGCCCGACGTCTTCGCACGTTGGCTTGCCTGGGACCCGGTTCGCATGGCCCCGAAACACGCCGATGCTCTCGCCGGGCTGCATGCGATCTGGATCGATGCGGGCCGCCAGGACGAGTACCGCCTCGACCTCGCCGCGATCGCATTCCGCGACGCCGTCGTCGCCGCCGGCCCGGCCGCGGACGTCCTGCATTTCGAGCTTTTCGACGGCGGCCATCGCCGGCTCGGGCGACGACTTGCCCAGAGCCTGCCGCATCTAGCCAAACGCCTTGCAGGCCTCTAGGCTAGGTTTGCGAAATCTGAACCGCATGTTCCATCGTCAATGCCCCCCTTGAGGCCCGCTGGCCCGAGGCGAAAGTTCACGCCAAAAAAGTCAAAGGAGACGAATGCTCCTCGCAACAACGTTCTTGACCTTCCTGTGGTCGCTGATCGTGATCTTCTTCATGGTCATCTTCTTCATCCTGCTGTTCCACGTGATCATCGACCTCTTCTCGAGGCATGACGCGTCGGGCCTGAAGAAGACGGCCTGGGTGATCTTCCTGATCGTCTTCCCGTTCCTCGGACTGTTCGTCTACTACATCACGAACTCCGACGGCATGGCCCAGCGCCAGATGTCGGCCATGAAGCAGCAGCAGCAGCAGGCGGACGACTACATCAAGAGTGTCGCGGCCTCGAGCGACCCGACCCAGCAGATCGCGCAGGCCAAGGCCCTGCTCGACGCCGGGACGATCACGCAGGACGAGTACGAGAAGCTGAAGGCAAAGGCGCTCGCCTAAACATCGAGCGCTTCCCGCGCGGACAGGTGCCGGTGGCGGCGAGAAATCGCGCCACCGGTACCCGCCGCGGGATCATCCTTAGAATCCCGCAGCATGTGGCGGGTCGAAGCATTGCTCTGGTCGTTCCTCGCGAACGCGCTCGCCCTCTGGGTCGTGATCGTCGTCTTCTCCGGAGTGACGATCGGCGGAGTCGCCGATCTGTTCGAGGCAGCGATCGTCTTCGGGCTGCTGAACACGTTCGTCAAGCCGCTGGTCAAGCTCATCACGCTTCCGCTCGCGGTGATCACGCTGCGGCTGATCTGGTTCCTCGTCGCGATGCTGATGCTGGAGGTCACGACGTGGATCGTGAGCAGCTTCAACATCCACGGCTTCCTAACCCTGATCTGGGCGACGCTCCTGATCTGGGCGGTCAACCTGGTGCTCGACCTGGCACCGGGCCCGTGGCGCGGCACCCGGCGCGACCACCGCGCGATGAGCCGCAGCGGCTAGGCGCTCAGGTCGTAGAGCCTCACGCCACCGACGGTCGTCGAGGTGAAGTTCTGCTCGACCCAGGTCGCGATCGCGCCTGAGGAAAGCCGCGCTGCCGGCTCCGACCCGCCACCGCCCCCGGGCCGCCGTTACAGCTCCCTGAACGGTCGCTGTGAGAACGATGTGAGCGCTAGGCGGGCTCGTCCCGCGTGAACGGCCCCGGCTCCGCGTCACCCGTGTTGATCGTGCCCGCGGGCTCGATCAGCAGGATCTCGGCTCCCTCGTCCGAGCGCGGGCAGTGCTCGACGCCCCGCGGCACGACGAACATCTCCCCCGGTCCGAGCTCGACGTCGCGATCGCGCAGCTGAATCGTCAGGCGCCCGGACAGCACGAGGAAGAAATCGTCGGTCTCGGGGTGCGAATGCCAGACGAACTCGCCCCTGGCCTTGACGACGACGAGCTTGTAGTCGTTGAGGTACCCGACGATCCGCGGGTCGAAGGGCTCGTCGATCACTGCCAGCTTCTCGGCGAGATTCACCTTGTCGTCCATGGGCTCCTTTCGGGCGGTGTGCGGTACAGCAGCGGCGAAGCGGTCGTGCTCGGCGACCGCTCGGAGGTAGTCGGCATGCTCCTCGGCGGTACGTCGGTGCGGGTAGGGCGGCATGCGGCTCATTCTCGCAGCGTCCCGCTGCTACCACGCTGGGGCTAGGCTGACGGCGTGGCGGAAGAGTCGCTCACGATCATCGACAACCGTACCGGCGAGCAGGTCACCTTGCCGATCGTCGACGGTGCGATCCGCGCGACCGAGCTCCCAGCGGTCGTCTCGTACGATCCGGCCTTCCTGAACACCGCCGCCTGCCGGAGCGCCATCACCTACATCGACGGCGACGCCGGCATCCTCCGCTACCGCGGCTACCCGATCGATGAGCTCGCCGAGACCGCCGGCTTCCTCGAGACCGCCTACCTTCTGCTCGAGGGCGAGCTGCCGACTACCGCTCAGCTCGCGGCCTGGGAGGACCAGGTTCGATACCACACCTACGTCCACGAGAGCGTCACGAAGTTCCTCGAAGGCTTCCGCTACGACGCGCACCCGATGGGGATGCTGCTCGGCGCGGTCGGAGCCCTCTCGACCTTCTACCCCGACGCGAAGGAGATCTTCGATCCCGAGAACCGCCATCTGCAACGGGTCCGGCTGATCGCGAAGCTCCCGACGATCGCCGCGTACATCTTCCGCCACTCCCACGGCCTGCCCTACGTGCTGCCGCGGAAC
Organism: uncultured Actinomycetota bacterium; assembly: GCA_963762215.1. GTDB lineage: Bacteria > Actinomycetota > Thermoleophilia > Gaiellales > Gaiellaceae > PALSA-600. Next base: position 150,105 of record CAVXKB010000007.1, on the reverse strand, counting down.
GACCTCGACTACATCGGCAACTTCGTCAACATGACGTTCGAGATCGGCGGACGTCACGAGCCGAACCCTGTGCTCCAGCGCGCGCTCGAGATCCTGCTGATCCTGCACGCCGACCACGAGCAGAACTGCTCGACGAACGCCGTCCGCGGCGTCGGCTCCTCGCACGTCGACCCGTTCTCGGCCGTCTCGGCCGGGATCGCCGCGCTCTACGGCCCGCTTCACGGCGGCGCGAACGAGGCAGTCCTGCGGATGCTCGATGAGATCGGCGACAAGAAGAACATCCCGGGCTTCATCGAGGCGGTCAAGGCAGGCCACGGGCGGCTGATGGGCTTCGGGCACCGCGTCTACAAGAGCTACGACCCGCGCGCCAAGCTGATCAAGCAGGTCGCCGACTCGGTGTTCGCCGAGACAGGCGTCGACCCGAAGCTCGAGATCGCGCTCGAGCTCGAGAAGATCGCGCTCGAGGACGAGTACTTCATCTCGCGGCGGCTCTACCCGAACGTCGACTTCTACTCGGGCCTGATCTACAAGGCGATGGGCTACCCGACCGACTACTTCACGGTGCTCTTCGCGCTCGGACGGCTGCCCGGCTGGATCTCGCAGTGGGAGGAGATGCTCACCGACCCGGAGCAGAAGATCGCCCGGCCGCGGCAGGTCTACATCGGCGCGGAGATGCGGCATTTCGTCCCGATCGACGAGCGCGGGTAGGGGTGCGAGCGCCCTCGAGGAAGGCCCGGACGGCCCGCCGACTTGTAACGCTGCTCGCACTCTCCGCTCTCATCCTCTCGATCGCCGCAGCCGCGGCGGCCAAGGGCCCCCCGCTGACCGTGATCCTGCCGGCGTCGGCGCCGCACGCTCATGTGCCGTGGACGATCACCGTCCGGGCTGCCAGCGCGCGGCGCGGATACCGCCCCGTGCTCGTGATCCTCGACCGGGGCGGGAGCTTCGGTGGCTCGTTCCACGGCGCCCGGGTCACATCGGGCGTCTACCGCATCAGCATCGTCTTCCCCCACGCCGGCTCGTGGCGGTACCAGATCTCCGATCCGGTGCTGGGCGACTGGTCGTTCGTTGCACCGCACGTCGCAGGCTGACCCGCAGCATCCAAGCCGACCCGCGGCGTCGGGAGGTGATAAAGGCCAATCGAATGGGAAGACCTCTGGTATCCGCCCTCCACCGGAAGGAATAGCCATGAGAACATCTGCCAGACGACTCGGCTTCTTCGCCCTCCTGCTAGCCGGAATCGCCGCAATCGGCGTCTACGGGCTAGCCGCAAGCGCCGCAACGAAAGCGGCGCCGACCAACGCTCAGCCGCCCGCGATCAGCGGAACGCCGACCGAAGGGCAGGCACTCACTGCCTCGACGGGTAACTGGAACGGCACGACACCGATCACCTACGCCTACTCGTGGCGCCGGTGCGACAAGACCGGCGGAAGCTGCTCAGCGATCAGTGGCGCAACCACAAGCAGCTACACGCTGGCGAGCAACGATGTCGGCAACACCGTGCGCGTCCGCGTGACGGCATCGAACAGCTCGGGGTCGAACAACGCGACCTCGGTGCCGAGCGCCGTTATCGCTGCCGCTCCGGCGACCACGACCGGGACAACGACCACTACCCCGACCCCGCCCGCAAGTGGGTGCCCGTCCGGGAACGGCCCGGTGCCGGTCAGCCAGGTCTCCCTTCCGGCTCGTCTGCTCATCGACTCGGTGAGCTCGTCACCGTCCGTGATCGGCAAGAGCATCCAGAGCTTCACCCTCCGCGTAACGATCAAGAACACGTGCGGGCAGCTCACCACGGGAGCGCTCGTCTATGTGACCGCGGTTCCGTACAACATGTTCGCGATCCCGGCCGAGGCGACGAGCGACTCGAATGGGGTGGCGACGCTGACCATGAACCGCCTCAAGGGCTTCCCGGTCAGCTCGAAGCAGTCGAGCCTCGTCCTGTTCATCAGGGCGCGCAAGGACGGCGAGAACCTCCTCGCCGGAATCTCCGTGCGTCGGCTCGTATCGCTCCAGGTCAACCAGAGCCAGTAATTACGGATCGGTCAGGCCCCGCTCGGCAACGAGCGGGGCCTGACCGATTCCTCGCGGCCCTCTCGGGGTGTCACGCCGCAGGCGGGCGTTCCATCAGCTTCGGGCCGGGCTTCCCGAAACCGAACTTCTCGTACAGCCCGTGCGCGTCGCCGGTGTGGAGGAACCAGGCTCGATCGGCATATGGGCCGCGCTCGACCATCTCGGCGATCAACTCGACCCCGAGGCCTCGACCCCGGTGCTCGGTGAGGACGTAGACGTCCGCGAGGTACACGTCCGGTACGCCGAAGGTCTCGACGGCCCGGCAGAACCCGACCTGGCGCCCGTCGTGATAGAGCCCGACCACACGGGTCGCGGCGCGGACCAGGCGCTCCTGATGCTCGTACGCCCGTCCGGGCGCCCAGTAGGACTCCTCCGAGATGTAGCGGTGAACCGCGGCAACGTCGATCCGTTCCGGGTCGTCGTCGACCTCGTAGCCGTCGCCGAGCTCGCGCTTCATGCGGAGAGCGTTCGAAGCCGGAAACCTCCGTGCTCCTCGTAGGAGGACGTGACGACCGCGAGCGCCTCGCGGCGGGCCCGGTCGCCGAGCCCGGCGCCGGCCGCATCCTGGAGCGGAGTCGAGAGCAGCTGCTCGATTCCGGCGAGCCCCTCGGGTGAGAGGCCGAACGAGCCGGCGGCATGAGCACGGCACACTGCGCCGCCGGCGCGCGCCGAGAACCCGACCAGGCCGTCGGCGCCGCATTCGACACACGCGGTTACGTGCGGCAGGTAGCCGGAGAGCCAGAGAAGCTTGAGCTGGAAGGAGAGCGCGAGCGGGTCGAGCTCGGGGCGGGCCGCGCCCGGCGCCGTCTCGTCGAGCAGGTCGAGGAATCGCGTCAGCGCGGTGAACGCGCGGTCATTCGCCTCGGGCTCGCCGTAGAGGCGGAGCATGGCCTCCGAACCGATCAGCCCGGCGGCGAGGCGATAGCCGTTCTCCCGGGTCGCGTGATGCGAGGCGATCAGCTCGACGCCGGTCACGGTCTGGAGCTCGCCCGAGCCCTCGTGCAGCATCAGCTCGACGTGCGAGAGTGGCTCGAGCCGGGCGCCGAAGCGCGACTTCGTCTTCCGGATCCCCTTCGCGATCGCGCCGATCCGCCCACGGTCGCGGGTGTAGAGATGCAGGATCCGGTCGGCCTCGGAGAAGCGCAGGGAGCGGAGGACGACCGCCTGGGTCTTGTACGTGCGGCCCACCGTCGCAGTCTAGGCGGGGCGGCGGCCTGCGAGATCGAGCGGCGAGAGCTGGCAGGCCGGGCAGTACCACGTGCCGCGACCGCCGCTGCGGATCTTCTCGATCGGCGTGCCGCAGCGCTCGCACGGCTCGCCGGCGCGGCCGTAGACCTTGAACTCGTGCTGCATCCCGCCCGATCCGCCGTCGGGAAGCGCATAGTCGCGGAGCGTCGAGCCCTGCCGTGCGATTCCGACCTCGAGAGCCTTGCGGATCGCTTTGTGAAGTGCGCGCACCTCGGTCGGCTCGAGGCTCCGCGCCTCGCGAAGCGGATGAATGCGGGCCCGCCAGAGCGCCTCGTCCGCATAGATGTTCCCGACCCCGGCCAGCGTCCGCTGGTCGAGGATCGCCGCCTTGATCGGCGCCTTCCGGCTCGCGAGCCTCTTCCCGAGCTCCTTCGCCGTGAACGCTGCCTCCAACGGCTCGGGACCGACCCGGGCGTCCAGATACGGCTCGAGCTCTCCCGGCTCGAGCAGAAGCCACGTGCCGAACCGCCGGACGTCGCGGTAGGCGACGTCCGATCTGTCGTCTAATCTGACAACCGCACGACGATGTGGGTCGTCGGGAAGCGCTCCCTCCGGCCCATGACGAAACGACCCCGTCATCCGGAGGTGAACCAGCAGAGCCCGCTCCGATTCGAACCGAACAATCAAATACTTGCCGCGCCGATCGACTGCCGTGACTTGCTCACCCTCGAGCTCTCGCGCAACCAGATCGGGATCGTCCGGGCGCGTCAGCCGCGCGTCCGAGATCTCGACCTGGTCGAGAGATCGCCCTTCGAGGACAGGCGCAAGCCGCCGGCGAACGCTCTCGACCTCGGGAAGCTCGGGCACGGGAACACGCTAGCGACCGCCCTGTCGGTCGCGACCGTCGGGTTCGTGCCTAGGTGATGACTTCGAGGAGCACCGGCTTGACCGGGCCGGGCTCGTCGGCGAGGTCGTAGGCCTCGAGGACATCGCGGGCCGCCTGGTCCGCAGCGGCGTCGGAGCGTGCGTGAATCTCGGCGATCGCCTCTCCCTGCTCGACGAGGTCGCCGCGCTTGCGCCGGCACACGACGCCGACCGCATGGTCGATGCTGTCGCTCTTCACGCGACGCCCGGCGCCAAGGTGGAGCGCAGCCGTACCGACCCGGATCGCGTCGAGGCCGACGACCGCGCCGCCACGCGGAGAGATCACCTCGCGCACGACCGGTGCGTGCTCGAGCGTCGACTCGTCGGCGGTGCCGCCCTGGGCCTCGATCCAGCGGTTCCAGACCGCCTCGGCCGAACCGTCCGCCACTGCAGCCTCCGCACGGGCCCGGCCTTCGGCCACGTCGATCCCGAGGTCGGAGAGGGCGAGCAGGCGCGAGCACGCGTCCAGCACGAGCTCGGTGAAGTCGGCAGGTCCGTGGCCGCGTACCGTGGCGAGCGCCTCGCGCACCTCGAGCGCGTTGCCGACCGCCTCGCCGAGGGGCTGGTCCATGTCGGTCAGCAGGCAGACGACCTCGCGGCCTGCCTCCTGGCCGAGCGCGAGCATCGTCTCGGCGAGAGCCCGTGCGTCGTCGAGGGTCTTCATGAAGGCGCCCTTCCCGACCTTGACGTCGAGGACGATCGCCTGTGCGCCGGCGGCGAGCTTCTTCGACATGATCGAGGCGGCGATCAGGGAGAGCTGGTCGACCGTTGCGGTGACGTCGCGCAGGCCGTAGAGCGCCAGGTCGGCGGGAACGAGCGTCGCCGTCTGGCCGACGATCGCCATGCCGACATCGCGAACCTGCTCGATCAGCTCCTCGGTGGTCAGGCCGACCCGGAAGCCGGGGATCGACTCGAGCTTGTCGAGCGTGCCGCCGGTGTGGCCGAGGCCGCGGCCGCTCATCTTCCCGAACGGGACGCCGCAGGCTGCGACGATCGGCCCGACGGCAAGCGTCGTCTTGTCCCCCACTCCGCCGGTCGAGTGCTTGTCGACGACCTTCCGGCCGAGCGCGCCGCCGAGGTCGATCGTCTCGCCGCTCTTGATCATCGCGTCGGTCAGAGCGAAGGTCTCACGGGCCGAAAGCCCGCGGAAGAAGACGGCCATGCAGAACGCAGCCATCTGGTAGTCCGGCACCTCCCCGCGCGAGTAGCCGAGGACGAGCTCGGAGATCTCGTCCGGAGCGAGCTCCTCGCCGTCCCGCTTGCGCTGGATCAGCTCGACGGCCGAGATCACGGCTGGAGAAACGGCTTGCCGAGTACCGCGCGCGGCGGCGTGCTGCCACCGAGCCACGTGTTCACGGTCGCCCCGACGTCGCCGAACTCGCCGTCCTCGAGCACACGCCCGGCCGCGTTACGGCCCTGAACGTACGCGAGCAGAAGCGCATGCTCGCGCGAGTGGTCGGTCGAGGGCGTCGTCGGGTCGCAGCCGTGATCCGACGTGAGGATCAGTAGATCTCCCTCGCGCAGCGCATCGAGCAGGTCGGGCAGGCGACGGTCGAAGTCCTGCAGGCAGCGGTGGAAGTTCTCGGGATCGTTGCGGTGGCCCCAGAGCATGTCCGTCTCGACCAGGTTCGTGAAGATGAAGCCCTCGTCGACCCGGCGCAGGAGCTCCTCGGTCCGCTGGATCCCCTCGACGTTCGACTTCGTCGGGAACGACTCGTCGACGTCCTGGCCCGCGAAGATGTCGCCGATCTTCCCGACCCCGTAGACGGGCGTACCGCGGCCGCGCATGATCGACATGTAGTTCGGCTTCGGCGGCTCGAGCGAGAAGTCGTGGCGATTCGGAGTGCGCTGGTAGTTCCCCGGCTCGCCCAGGAACGGCCGCGCGATCACGCGGCCGACCGCATGGGGGCCGGTGAGGATCCCACGCGCCACACGGCAGGCCTCGTACAGCTCCTCGAGCGGGATCGTCTCCTCGTGCGCCGCGATCTGGAAGACCGAGTCCGCGCTCGTGTAGACGATCCACTTACCGGTGCGCTGATGCTCCTCCCCGAGCTCCTGGATGATCTCCGTCCCGCTGGCCGGCACGTTCCCGATCACGCCGCGGCCGGTCTGGTTCATGAACGGGTCGATCACCGAGTCCGGAAAGCCGTGCGGATAGGTCGGCATCGCCTGCGGGGTGAGGATCCCCATCAGCTCCCAGTGCCCGGTCGTCGTGTCCTTCCCCCGCGACCGCTCGAGGAGGCGGCCCGCGACCGCGGGCGCGCCGGGCTGCGGCGGGCAGCCGAGCAACGGCTCGATGTTCCCGAGCCCGAGCGCCTCGAGCGTCGGCAGATCGAGCCCGCCCACGGCCTTCGCGACGTTGCCGAGCGTGTCGGAGCCCACGTCGCCGAAATCGGCGGCGTCGGGCAGCTCTCCGGCCCCGACAGCGTCGAGGACGATCACGCAAGCTCTGGGCACGCGGCTATCCTACGGCGTGATGGCGAACGTTCTCGGACTGATCGGCTTTGTCGTGTTCATCGCGGGCACGATCAGCCTTGCCGCGGGAGTGACCTGGCTCGTCGTCAGGATCAGCCCGCTACCCGGCACGAACGACAAGCCGGCCTCGCCGCCGGCGCCCAACAGCTCGACCTAAGCGCCCGAGAGCGCCGCGTCGAGCGGGGTGAACGGGAGGCCGTGCGCTTCGGCGACCGCCTCGTACGTCACCTTCCCGCCGAGCACGTTCACGCCTTTTGCGAGCGCCGGATCGGCCGCGACCGCGTCACGTAGGCCGCGACCGGCTATCGCCTCCACGTACGGCAGCGTCGCGTTCGTCAGCGCCTTGGTGGACGTGACCGGAACGCCGCCCGGCATGTTCGCGACGCAGTAGTGGATCACGCCGTCGACGACGAACACGGGATCGGAATGAGTCGTCGGGTGTGAGGTCTCGAAGCAGCCGCCCTGGTCGATCGCCACGTCGACGACGACCGCCCCGTCGTTCATCCGGGCGATCATCTCGCGGGTCACGAGCTTCGGTGCGAGCGCGCCCGGGATCAAGACGGCGCCGATCACGAGATCGGCGCCCTCGACGGAGTCCGCGATCTCGAGGCTCGAGGACATCAGCAGCGTCACGCGGCCCGACAGGATCTCCTCGAGGTGCCGCATCCGGTCGATCGACCGCTCGAGGATCGTCACCTCGGCGCCGAGCCCGAGCGCCATGATCGCCGCGTTGTAGCCGACGATGCCGCCGCCGATGATCACGACCCGCCCCGGAGCGACGCCGGGCACGCCGCCGAGCAGAAGCCCGCGGCCGCCGAACGGCTTCTCGAGGAAGTACGCGCCCGCCTGGGTCGAGAGCCGGCCCGCGACCTCGGACATCGGCGCGAGCAGCGGCAGCGCTCCGCGCGCCGTCTCGACCGTCTCGTATGCGACCGCCGTCACGCCCGAGTCGACGAGCGCGCGTGTGAGCGGCTCGTCGGCCGCGATATGGAGGTAGGTGAAGAGCGTGAGCCCCTCGCGCAGGCGGCCGTACTCGGCCGCGATCGGCTCCTTGACCTTGAGCAGTAGATCGCTCGAGCCCCACACGTCGTCCACCGGGCCGATCGCCGCACCGACTCGCTCGTAGGCAGCGTCCGGGAACGAGCTTCCCGCTCCCGCCCCGGTCTCGACAGTCACCTCGTGGCCGTGGTTGATCAGCTCGAGCGCGCCCGGCCGGCGTCAGCGCAACCCGGTACTCGTCGGACTTGATCTCCTTGGCGACGCCGATCCTCACGGCGCCGGACGATACCGCCGGAGAGCACCTGATGCTGACTTCTCGAGAAGCGCGCCAGCCACCGGATACTCCGATCGCGGCCTCGTCCTCTGGCCCTCGGCACCGCTTGCGTGCAGCGCTTACACGGGCCGATCGGTCGGCTGCACCCCGAAAACAACGCTCGAATCTGGTCGTCGCCGCGCTCCAGTACGATCGGCGGTCGCGCCGTGCCAACCCCCCAGATCATCGAGCAGCATGCGACCTGGGCGGTCGTCGCGACCTGGCTCATCGTCGCCGCGATACTCGCTGGATCCGGCCACCTCGCCCGCCGGTCACTCCTGTGCCTCATGCCGGCCTCGCACCCGTTGGGTCTGTCCCGTGCGGATCTCTGGATCGGCCTCGCCGCGCTCGTCGCGTACCTCCAACTCTGGAGCCTCGTCTTCCGGATTGGCCCGTGGACGTGGCTCGCTCCCGCCGTGGCAGGCGTTGCAGGGCTAGCACTCGGGATCAAACCTCTCCGCTCAGCGAGCCTGCGGCCGTCGGCAATCGGGGCTGTCGCAGCGGTGGGAGCGGCTGCGCTTTGGCTCGCCAACCAGTCGTTCGGCGTCCCGGGTCTCTACGACCTCGGGCTCTACCACCTGAACATCATCGAGTACGCCGAGCGCTACCCGGCGATCCCGGGCCTAGCGAACCTCTCGATTCGCCTCGGCGCGAGCGATCCCCACCTCCTGCTGGCGGCGTTCCTCGACCAGGGGCCCTGGGCGGGCGCCGGCTTCCAACTTGTGAGCGGCCTACTCGAAGTCATGCTCCTCGCCGACGTCGCCTCCCGATTCGCCTTCCGACACCGCGGCCCCGACCTGACGTTTTCCAACCGGCTCGGCGTGCTCGTCGCAGCCGGGAGCGCCCTCGCGATCGCGACGAGCCCGCAACACTGGCTCGCCGCTCCGAATCTCGACACCGGCGCACTGATCACCGTCTGCGTCGGGATGCTCTACCTCGCGGAGACCGTCGAACGCGGCTTCGACGCGGGCATCGCGATCGCCGCAGCAGCCGTCCTAGCCCTCAACGCCGCCACCCGCCCCCTCTACTGGCCATGCGCGATCTACGCGATCGTCCTCGTCGTCGTACTCGCCCGCCGCCGAGGAAGTGCGGGGTACTTCCGGGCAGCGGCGGTCGCCGGCAGCCTGCCGGCAGCGATCGCAGCTGGCTGGATGGCGCGACAGGCGATTCTCTCCGGCTACCTCTTCTTCCCACTTGCTCTCGGCGGGCTTCCGGTGGACTGGCGGGTACCGCAATCGATCATTCACGCACAAAACCGAGGCGACGCGTCCTTCGCTCGCGTGCAGCAGGGCGGGGTCGACTCGGTCGTGATCCTCAACTCCTGGCACTGGCTGACCGCCGCGTGGCTCCCAGCGCGAAAGCACGACTTGAACGTCGTGCTACCGCTTACGCTGCTTGCCTGCATCGTCCCGTTCCTGGCCCATCTTGCCCCGGACGCCAGCCGGCACAAGAGAACCGACCCGCTTCTCGCCGTGCTGGCGCCTGTACTCGTGACGCTCGGAGCCTGGTTCCTGCTCATACCTGATCCGCGCTTCGCCCTCGCGCTCTTCTGGCTCGTACCCTGCGCGCTCGCGGCGTGGGCGCTGCCGCCTATCTGGACGCACGGAAGCCACTATCCGCGGGTGCTGTCGATGGTCATGCTGGCGATCGCCGGGACGGCCGGCGGTGTGACCCTCGCCTGGATCTGGCAGACATCTCCCACGTGGCTCATCCCTTCCGCCCTCGCGGGCTGGGCACTCGTCTTCGCTACTGCTCTCGCGACGCGGCGGCCGTTCGCGCACCAGCTCGGGTATGCGGCTGCCGTTTCGGCCCTCGTCGCGGGCCTCTGGATCGTGGCGCGGTTGAACGCATTCGAGCCGATGCCGAGCTCCTTCGCAGGACCGTTCGGCGCCCCGACCGAGCCCGTGCCGAAAGTCGCCGCCGTTGTCACGAGCTCCGGCCTCCGGCTCGTCGTTCCGGTCGACACCGACCAGTGCTGGGCGGTTCTCTTGTGCTCGCCGCAGGTGAGCCCGGCGCTCCACCTTCGCGGAGACTCGGTCCGTGACGGGTTCAGTCTTCGCTGATCAGGAACTCGGGTCGCGGACGAAGCGGAAGCTCGGCTGCGCCGCGAGTAGCCGCGGGTCGGTCGCGCGTGCTGAAGGTCGGCATCGTCACGGTCACGGTGACCGGCGTCGATGCGACATGTGTGCGCACGACCGTCCGCTTGCCGTTTCGAACGAGCGCGTGCCTGACCTCGATCACGCGGTCGAGCACGGGAACACCGTTGCGGTCGAGCTTCACCGTCCCGATCCGGATCGTCGCCGGCGCCGGCTTTCCAGGCCCCCTGTACCCAGTGCGCGAGAGCACCACCACCACCGTCCCGGGCCCTCCACGCGGGAAGTACGTGAACCCGATCGGGCTCGTCGCCCACCCGTCTGCAAACACGTTCTGCTCGGCGTCCAGCAGATGCCAGGGCGTCGGCGTCCGGTAGAGGACGAACCCGGGCCGCGTCGTGACGATCGGCGCTGCCAGCCGCACGCCGTTGCCCGCGAGTGTGTACCGGTCGCCGGTGTACCCAGAGAGCGCGCCGTCCGTCGTCTCGAGCCCGGGCGCACTGATCGGGCCGGGGCCGGGAGCGACGCCGTTCAGGCTCGCAACGTGGCTCACCGACCGGTTCCAGAACTCCGTGAGCCAGAGCGGGATCCCGTCCGTCACGGACTGGCCGAGAAATGTCACGTGCGCACGGCCGGTGAGTCGGTCGACCCAGTCCCGTGGGGCGGGAATCTTCTTCGCATAGCTATTCGCGGTCGTGGTATTCCCGATCGTGGCGTAGATCTGGCCGGTCATGAGCCAGGCTCCCGCCAGCACGACGGCCAGGACGCCGACACCTCGGCGGTGACGCAGCGCGAGCAGGACGATCGACACGAGCGCGGCCGCACCGAGCAGCACATGGAAGGCGTTCACGTCCCAGTGGAAGTCGCGGTTGACGAGCGTCAGGATCGCGAGCCCAGGCGCCTCGAAGTAGCCCGGCCCGACCTCGAACATGCCCGACCAGACCGTCAACAGCACCAGCACGGTCGCGACGACGACGAGCGGCCAGCTCACCTTGCGCGCGTACAGGACGAGCGCCGTTCCGATCAGGAGGAGCGGCGACAGGAAGAAGAGGTTCCGCTCCTCGATTGCCGGGTTGAGAGTGCTCAGCAGATAGGTCGACTTGGCCGCCGTGTAGAGCAACAGCGCGAGGAGGCTCGCGAGCAGGTAGGCCGCGAATGCCCGGTAGGCGGGCTCGGAGAACCGCTCCGGCAGCCACAACGACGCGAGCCCGCCGATCACCGGCAGGATCCCGAGGCCGATCGCGAGCGCGCCCGCGGCAAGGCCGCCCTCGTGGAGCGTGTGAGAGTTGAAGTACTGGTGGAACGACCAGCTCTGGACGCGCTCGACGACGAGCACGTTGAAGAGGAGCCCGAACGCGACGAGGCCGACCAGGGTCAGCGCGATCCACTTCCAGCGTTGCCGCCACGACAGCGAGCCGCCCTTCTCCCAGATCAGGACGATCGCCGAGGCGAGCACGAGTGACGCCGTCAGGGCGACGAACTCTGATCTCACCCAGAGGCCGACGATCGCGAGAGCCACCGCCGGCACCGCGCGACCCCAGCTGGGCCTCGCGAGAAACCTGACCGCGAACAGCGCCTCGAGCGTGAACCACGGGTAGGCGAGCGCCTCCGGGACGATCGAGCTCGTGTACGCCATCGCCGGGATCGCGATCGAGAGCAGCGCGACGACGAGCGCAGGCTCCCCGCGGGATCAGCATTCGTGCGAGCAGGTACACGGGGACGGCCGCCAGGCACATCACGACGACGTTCAGGAACTTGATCGCCTCGTACGCGCCTGCCGTCGAGTGGATCCACCACGCGGGTGCGATCAGATACGAGTAGAGCGACTCGAACGAGTGCGGCTGCCCGCGTCGCGCCGCCCGGCCCGTGCTCGCGATCGAGCGCGAGAGCTGGCTCCACTCGAGCTCGTCGGTGAAGAGCCACGGCGTCTTCCGGAGCGACGCCTCGATCCCGTAGAACGCCAGGACGACGAAGGCGAGGCCGGCGAGCGCGAGAACCTGCGCGGGGCGGGCGCGGCCGCCCGTTCCACTCACCGTAGGCGCGTCATCGCCGCCGGGCATAGATCGTGACGCCGCTGTACTCGCCTGCGCTCAGGTGCGCGAGCGTCCCGAGTGTCTGGCCGACCTTCGGGACCTTCGCGATCTGCGAGCCGAAGCGCCCCGGCGCGTAACCGTCGGACCGCTCGAGCCGGCGAATCACGAGCCCGCTGCGCGTGAAAGCGGCGACGTAGGCCCAGATCGTGTGAACGTGCTCGTTGATCCCGAGCTCCTTCTCCGCCGCCTGATCGGGGTTCTCCGAGCTGCGCCCGACGCCCTTCGTTCCTTCGTTCAGCCCGGCGACGGTGCCGCCGTGCCTGGTCACGCGCGCCATCTCCCGCACCATCGCCGGGAGATCGAGCGCGTGGTGCAGCGTCGCGCAGCAGTAGGTCACGTCGAAGGTCTCGCTCGCGAACGGGAGATGCTCGCCGTCGGCCTGCACCCGCCCGAAGTCGCCGTAGAACGCCCCGCGCCCGAGCCCGATGTTCTTGTCGGTCAGGATGTCGGTGGCGACGTACTCGCAGTCGCGCTCCTTCCAGTACGGCGCGGCCCAGGCCTTCGCGGCGCCGACCTCGAGCACGCGCAAGCCCCTGCGGTCCTTGACGTAGCGGTCGAGCAGCACCTGGAAGCTGTGCGCGTTGGCACCCCAGGTGCCGTCCTCCCAGCCGAGATCGCGGTTCAGGTACGGCAGGTGCGAGTCGATGTTGTCGTCGGGCTCGTACCACCCTTCGGCCTTCGCCTTCTCGACCCAGCCCTCGACCTCGGCGAGCTTCTCGCGCGCGCCGGGCAGGTCGACGTGGAGCATCAGCGGGATCCCGTCCTCGATCGCGAACACCCGCCCGCAGCTCGAGCAGTGGAGCTTGTCCTCGCTGTCCTCGACGAGCCGCGAGCGACAGACGGGGCAGCGGAGGATCTCGAAGAGCGCGGCGTCCATGCTCAGCCGGCCGCCGCGCCGATCAGCGCCAGCGTGACCTCGACCATCGCCTCGACATCGGCGACGGCGATGTACTCGTCGGGAGTGTGGATCTCGGACATGCCGTTCGCGAGATTGACACATTGGAGCCCACGTTCGTTGAACACGTTCGAGTCTGCGGCCCCGCCGGACAGGCGATAGACGGGCTCGACGCCGCAGCTCGAGAGCGCTCGTGCCGCCAGCCGGACCGGCAGGTCGTCGCGTGTGAACCGGTACGCGGTGTAGGTCCGGGTCATCTTCGTCTCGACCTCGCAATCGGCGACGCCGGCCGCGAACGTCAGCGCATCCTGCATCGCCTGCACCTGCTCGGCGAGCTTCCGCTCGTCATGCGAGCGAGCCTCGCCGACGAAGGAGCAGAGATCCGGGACGACGTTCGCGGCAGTGCCGCCGGTGATCGTGCCGACGTTTGCGGTCGTCTCCTCGTCGATCCGCCCGAGCGGCATCTCCGAGATGGCACGAGCGGCCGCGGCGATCGCGGAGCGGCCTTCCTCCGGGAACATCCCCGCGTGGGCGGCGCGACCGTGGAAGCTGACCTCGAGCAACTGGGCCGAGGGCGCACCGAGGATCACTCCGCCGACCGGCGCGGCATCGTCGTAGACGTAGCCCGCACGCGCGCGCAGCCGCGAGTGATCGAAGGCGTAGGCGCCCTCGAGGCCCGTCTCTTCCCTCGAGGTGAAGAGAAGCTCGATCCCGGCATGCGGACGGCCCTCGGCGAGAACACGCCGCACGGCGTCCAGCATGGCCGCGACGGCGGCCTTGTTGTCGCCGCCGAGGATCGCCTCGTTGCGGTTGCGGACGATCCCGTCCTCGACAACGGGATCGATCGCGTCGACGGGCGGCACGGTGTCGAGGTGGGCGCAGAAGAAGAGCGGCTCGCCGTCGGTCGTGGGCTCGAGCGCGACGTAGACGTTCCCCATCGTCGAGCCGACCTCGGGGCCGGTGGCGTCCTCGTCGGGTGTCAGCCCGCAGTCGCGGAGATAGCCGAGCACGCGATCGGCAACCGGGCGCTCCTCACCCGACGGGCTTGCGATCGCGGCGAGCTCGAGAAAGAGATCCAGTACCTCGGACGCCACGGGCGGTCATGGTAGTGGCCGCTCCGGCGGCCACGCGTCGGATACCGACCTCGGCTAACGCACTGCTTCGACTAACGCGCTGCCGCGCTGGCGAGCCCGCTGCAGCGAGGCGCCGACGAACTCGCGGAAGAGCGGAGCGGGCCTGGTGGGCCGCGACTTGAACTCCGGGTGGTACTGCGAGGCGACGAACCACGGGTGATCCGGCAGCTCGATGATCTCGACCAGCCTGCCCTCCTCGAAGGTGCCGCTGATCACGAGCCCGGCGTCGACGAGCTGCTGGCGGTAGGCGTTGTTCACCTCGTAGCGGTGGCGGTGGCGCTCGGAGACGACCGGCTTGCCGCGATAGATCTCACGGGTCTGAGTCCCTTCCGCAAGCTCGACCGCCTGCGCGCCGAGACGCATCGATCCTCCGAGGTTCTCGACGTCCTTCTGCTCAGGCAGCAGGTCGATCACCGGGTAGGGCGTCTCGGGGTCCATCTCGGTCGAGTTCGCGCCGTCGAGGTCGCAGACATGGCGGGCGAACTCCGAGACCGCGACATGCATGCCGAGGCAGATGCCCAGGTACGGGATCGCGTCCTCGCGAGCGACGCGGCAGGCAAGGATCTTGCCCTCCCAGCCACGCGACCCGAAGCCGCCGGGCACGAGCACGCCGTCGACGCCGGCGAGCTCGGCGCGCGCCTCCTCGAGCGTCATGTTCTCCGCGTCGACCCAGCGCACGTTCACGTTGCAGCCGTTGTGGATGCCGGCGTGCTTGAGCGCCTCGTGGACGGAGAGGTAGGCGTCGTGAAGCTTCACGTACTTGCCGACGAGCGCGATCTCGACCCGCTCGGCGCGGGCGCCCAGGCGCTCGACGAGCTGATCCCACTCGCCGAGATCGGCTTCCGGAGCCTCGAGCCCGAGCCGCTCGCAGACGAGCCGGTCGAGCCCTTGCGCCTGCAGTGCCTTCGGCACGAGATAGACGTCGGGGACGTCGACCGCCGAGATCACGGCCTCGAGGTCGACGTCGGCGAAGAGCGCGATCTTGTCGCGGATGTCCTTCGTTAGCGGCTCGGTCGAGCGGCACACGAGGATGTCCGGATGGATACCGATGCGGCGCAGCTCGTTGACCGAGTGCTGGGTCGGCTTCGTCTTCAGCTCTCCGGCGTTCGCGATGAACGGGACGAGCGTGACGTGGATGTAGAGGACGTTGTCGCTGCCGACCTCGCGGCGGAACTGGCGGATCGCCTCGAGAAACGGCTGCGACTCGATGTCGCCGACGGTGCCGCCGATCTCCGAGATGACGACGTCGGTGTCGGTGACCTCGGCCACCGAGCGAACCCGGGCCTTGATCTCGTTCGTGATGTGCGGGATCACCTGCACGGTCGAGCCGAGGTACTCGCCCTTCCGCTCCTTGCGGAGCACGCGGTCCCAGACGGCGCCTGCGGTGTGGTTCGCGGCGCGCGAGAGGTTCTCGTCGATGAAGCGCTCGTAGTGGCCGATGTCGAGATCGGTCTCGGCGCCGTCCTCGGTGACGAAGACCTCGCCGTGCTGGAACGGGCTCATCGTTCCCGGATCGACGTTCAGGTACGGGTCGAACTTCTGCACCTGCACCTTGAGCCCGCGCGCCTTGAGCAGCCGCCCGAGCGACGCCGCGGTGATGCCCTTGCCGAGCGAGGAGACGACTCCCCCGGTCACGAAGACGTACTTGGCGCTCACGTCCATCCTCCTTGACGGCCGATCCTGCGCCTTCCCGCGAGACAACTCACGGAACTCCACCCTAGCAGCAGTTGACCGGGCTCCCTCACGACCCGAAGGATCGTAGGGTGCGGTCAGGACGTCATAGCGTCGCGGCCGTCTGAACCAGGTCGTAGAGCCGGTCGGCGGCTGTCCGGGCCAGCTGGGGCTCCTCGAGCGAGCCGGACGTGACGGTCACGGCGACCTCGGTGCGGTCGGCCGCGAGCGTCCTGAGCGTCACCTCGACGGTGCGGGGCGCGGGTGCGCGGTCGGTGTCCTTCGCGACGCGGCGGAAGAGCTGGAACGACCAGCGCTCGAGCGGGTCGACCGCGGTGATCACGAGTGTCCGGCTGCCGGTCGGCCCGCTCGGCCGGCCGACCCGGGGGAAGCGGAAGATCCAGAAGTGAAGCGGGTCTGCGACCACGTGGACCTGCCAGCGCGCTCCCACCGCGAAGCCGCGCCGATCCGGCTCGACGCTGACGATCCCGGGCCACCAATCCGAGAGGTGGTACGGCTCGGCAAGGAACGCCCAGGCCTCGGCCCGCGAGGCCAGGAGCTCTCGCGTCGCGGGCTTCATTCGCGCAAGGCGGCGAGGAAGTCGGCGCCGCCGAGCATCCGCTCCAGCTCCTCGCGGCGCTCGTCCGTCCCGAGCGCCTCGATGCGCGTGTGCGTCGGGTCGCCGGGAACCTTCTCGACGCGGAAGTGGCGGTCGGCCAGGCTCGCGATCTGCGGAAGGTGAGTGATCGTGATCACCTGTGCGCGGGTCGCAAGGCGGCGGAGCGTCTCGCCCACCGCGTGTGCCGTCTGGCCGCCGATGCCGGCATCGATCTCGTCGAAGACCATCGTCTCGCCGCCGCGCGACGGCCGCGATCGCGAGCGCGATCCTCGAGAGCTCGCCGCCCGAGGCAGTCTCGGCCACGGGCCCGAACGGGAGGCCGGCGTTCGGGCGAACGGCGAAGGCGACCTCATCGGAGCCGGACGGCCCCTGGTCGGCATCCCGAATTTCGGTGCGAAACTCACCCTCGCCGAGGCCCACGCCCGCGAGCTCCGTCGCGACTGCCTCGGCAAACCTCGGCGCCGCCGCCCTGCGTGCCTCGCCGAGCGCGGCGTGCAGACGGTCGACCTCGGCCTGCTTCGCAGCGAGCGCCTCGGCGGCCGCGCGTGCGGGATCGTGCCCGTCGGCGATCGCGTCGAGCTCGGAGCGCGCAGCAGCGGCCCGCTCGAGCAGCTCGTCGTAGCCGAGCGCGCCGTAGCGCCGGCGGAGGCCCGCGATCCGGTCGAGTGCGCTCTCGACCTCCTCCACCCGGCCCGGCTCGGCCTCGAGCGAGTCGAGGAACCGGGCGAGATCGATCGCGACGTCGCGCAGCGAGAGCTCGGCGGAGCGGAGCGCCTCGCCGGCGGCTGCCAGCTCGGGCGCGATGCTCTCGACCGGCGCGACCGCCCGCTCGGCGGTGGCGACAAGGTCGGCGGCGCTGTCTCGCTCGTCGCCCGTGACGGCCTCGAGCGCCGTGGCGGCGGCCTCCGCCAGCTCGGTGACGTTGCGAAGCTTCTCCCGCTCCGCCCGGAGGCTCTCCTCCTCCCCGGGCTCCAGGCCTTCCGTGTCGGCCACGAGCGCTCGCAGCTCCTCGAGCCTTGCCTCGGCAGCCGCCGCGTCAGCGCGTGAGCTCGTCATGGGCGCGGCGCGCCGCCGTGAGCTCCCGCCAGGCGCGGCGCGCGGCGCGGGCGGTGTCGGCCGTTCCTGCATAGGTGTCGAGCACCCCGAGCTGGTAGCTCGGCCGCGCGAGCCGGCGCTGCTCGAACTGACCGCTCATGGCGAGCAGCGCCTCGACCGCAGCCGCAACGTCCTCGCGCGCGGCGCTCCGGCCCCAGGCGTAGGCCCGAGTCCTGCCGTCGGCGAAGATCCGCCTCGCGAGGATCAACGTCTCCTCGCCTTCAGGCCGCAGCTCGGCCAGCTCTCCGAGGGCCTCGTCGTCAGGGAGGTCGAACTCCGCCTCCACGTACGCCTCGTCAGCCGCGGCCCCGATCAGACCCTGCCTCCCCACGCGCGCCGAGCAGCAGCCCGACCGCGTTCGAGAGGATCGTCTTCCCCGCACCGGTCTCGCCGGTGATCGCGTTGAGACCTTCGTCGAAGCCGAGCTCCGCCTCCCGAATCAGGACGAGGTTCTCGATCCGAAGCCGCCGAAGCACCCCGCCATCGTACGACGAGCGCTGGACCGCGGCGACTGTCCGTTTCGTTCATGTCCTCCACGCGCACCCCCGCCCAAGGGTGGGGTCGCACCCTCCGCCCTCGAGATCAATTCTAGGCGTCCAACTGTCACGCGCGGGTGCCCGCTTCGTCATTTCTCGTCCACAGGCCGCTGCCCGTCATGTTCACGAGCTGCCCGTCTCGTGCACAGCCCCTGCTCCCATCGCCGAGTGCCGGCGGAGCCATCGCCTGTCGCGCGACCCGTGCCTTCTATGCCCGGGTGAGCGCGATCACCGGGATCACCCGGCCGGCCTTCTCCTGGTACGCGCCGAACGCCGGAGCCCGCTCCACCTGCGCCGCGAAGGCACGATCGCGCTCCTCGCCGACGAGCGGCGTCGCAACCGCGTCGAACCGGTCGGCGCCAACCTCGACCTGGACGTGAGGATCGGCGACGAGATTCCGGTACCAGTCCGGATGCTTCGGCGCACCTCCCTTCGACGCGAAGACGAGCAGCCGGTCGCCGTCCCGGGCGTACGCCACCGGCGTCGTGTGCGAGCGCCCGCTCCGGCGGCCGGTCGTGGTCAGAAGCAGGAGATCGCGGCCTTCCCAGCGGCCACCGACCTTGCCGCCGTTCGCGCGGAACTCCTCGATGATCGGTTGGTTCCAGTCGTTCATGTCGTCCCCCGAATGAGCGCGGGCCGGCCGGGATCAGCCGACGCCGAAGACCTGAGCGTACCGGCCGAAGAAGGTCTGCTCAGGCAGCGTTGCGAGCATCGTCCGGCTCTTGCCGAAGCGCACCGTGACGCCGTGGTCGCGGGCGAGCGGGCCGACCGGGTGGCCGTCCACGAGCACGACGACCTCCACGTCCGGCGTGCGGTTGACCACCTCGAGCTCGAGGTCGGGCCCGACGACGAGCGGCCTCGCGTGCAGCGTGTGCGGCGGCGACGAACGTGACCACCGCAGCCTCGAGCCCCCAGACGAGCACCGGTCCGCCGTTCGAGAGGTTGTAGGCCGTCGACCCGACGGTCGTCGCACAGATGAGGCCGTCACACGGCCGGGTGCCGAGGTCCTCGCCGCCGATCGAGTACGCGAGCTCGACGATCCTTCCAGGCGTGTTGCTGACGACAACGACATCGTTCGCGGCGACCTGACGCGTACCGGCGATCTCCACCTCGAGCGTCGGCAGCGCCTGGACGGCGAACTCTCCTGCGAACACGCGGGCGAGCCCGCTCTCCAGCTCGGCGCCCGGGATCGCTGCGAGAAAGCCGACACGGCCGAAGTTGGCCCCGATCACGGGCACGCCCGTGTCGAGGAACCGCGCGAGCGCCCGCAGCATCGTCCCGTCGCCGCCGAGGACGACGGCGATCTCGGGCTGCGCGTCGGCCTCGACCAGCTCCACGCCCTCGCTCTCTGCCAGAGCGCGAAGCCGCGCGACGGCCTCGTCGACGTTCCGCGTCACCCCGTGGGTGACGTACGTGGCCCGCTCAACCCGTGGCATCGGCGATCCAGCCCTCTAGCTCCGGCGGAAGCCCGGGCTGCTCGGCATGGACGAGGTGAACGACGAACTCATGGTTTCCCTTGGGCCCCGGAAGCCCCGAGTCTACGATCCCGGCGATCCGAGCGTCCCAGCCGAGCGAAGCATCAGCCACCTCGTGGAGCACGCGCCGGTGGATCTCCGGGTCGCGGACGACTCCTTTCTTCAGCTCGGCCCGGCCCGCCTCGAACTGCGGCTTCACGAGGACGAGCGCCTGCCAGCCTGGCGCCGCGAGCCGGAGCGCCGGCGGAAGTGCGACACGCAGGGAGATGAACGACACATCGCACGTGACGAGCTGAGGGGCGAACGGAAGCTCCGTGAGCGTTCTCGCGTTCGTCCGCTCGAGCACGGTCACGCTCGGATCGTTGCGAATGCGAGGGTGAAGCTGGCCGTGGCCCACATCGAGCGCGATCACGCGCGCGGCGCCGCGTTGCAGCAGGACGTCGCTGAACCCACCCGTCGAGGCGCCGAGGTCGAGGCAGTCGAGCCCTGCCGGATCGACAGCGAACGCGTCGAGCGCGTTCGCGAGCTTCCAGCCGGCGCGCGAGACGTACGGAGGCGGCCGCTCGACCTCGAGCGGTGCCTCCTCGTCGACCTGCTCGCCGGGCTTCTGGTGACCCGGCACGAGGCCGGCCATCACGAGCGCCTGGGCCTGCGCCCGGCTCTCGGCGAGCCCGCGCTCGACGAGGAGCACGTCCAGCCGCTTGCGCGTCACGACGTGCGTGCGGCGAGCAGGGCGACGATCTCCGCGAGCACCGAGGTGTCGTACGGGATCTCCGCGAGCCGCTCCGCGGCACGCGCTGCGGCCTCGTCCGCAAGCTCGCGGGCACGCGTCTCGCCGACCTCGACGACGTACCCGTCCCCGTCGAGGATGTCGTCGACGACCTGGAAGAGCAGCCCGAGCTCCTCCGCGAAGGCACGCCACGGCGCGTGGGCCGTCTCGGGCACCCCGGCCGCCCAGACACCGCACATCACCGACGCCGAGAAGAGCGCGCCGGTCTTGAGCCGGTGCAGCTCCGCCAGGTCGTGGCCGCCCTCGAGATCCTGCTGCTGGCCGCCGATCATCGCCAGCGTCGCATCGATCAGCTCGCGCGCAACGTCGGCGCCGCACAGGAGCGCGAGGCCGATCGCCTCGACGGCAAGCGCGTCGCCCGCGAGGATCGCCGTCGCCTCCCCGTAGGCCGCCCACACGCTTGGCTGCCCGCGGCGCTCCTCGTCGTTGTCGAGCGCAGGCAGATCGTCGTGAACGAGCGAGAACGAATGCACGAGCTCGACCGCCGCCGCGGCCGGGAGCACCCGCTCGAGATCGGCGCCGACCGCCTCGGCGCTTGCCAGGCAGAGGACCGGACGCACGCGCTTGCCGCCGAGCGAGTAGCGGTAGGGCTCGACGAGCGTGCCGAGAACCGCCGCGGGCTCGTGCTCCGCGAGGTAGCCCTCGATCAGCTCCCTCAGCTCGTCAGGCGTCCGCGGCATCGGCCTCCGCCGCCTGGCGCGCGCTCTGCAGCTCCGCCTCGATCTGCTTGGTGATCTCGACGAGCTCCTGCAGCACCTCGATCGCGGCGTCGGGATCGTCCGTCGCCTCGAGCTTCGCGCGGGTCACCTCGAGCTTCCCGAGGAGCGCCTCCGCCCGTTCGAGCGATTCTTCCGAAGTCATACCGCCGCCTCCCTCTGGATCTTGCCGAGGATCCCGTTGACGAGCCGCGCCCCCTCATCGGAGGCGTAGCGCTTGGTGTAGCCGACCGCCTCGTCGATCACGACCTCCTGCGGCACCTCGCCGCGGTCGAGCTCCTCGATCGCGACGCGCAACGCGGTGCGCTCGACGGCTCCGAGACGGTCGGCTGCCCAGCCGTCAGAGGCTGCCGTGATGCGACTGTCGAGGTCGGCCGAGTGAGCGACCGTCTCCTCGGCGAGCTCGCGCGACCACGGATCGATCTCGCCTCCGTAGAGCGAGCCGATCTCGCCTTCCGAGATATCCCACTGGTAGACGAGGATCAGAGCCTGACGGCGAGCCTGGCGCCGGGAGATCACGTGAGCTCCCCGATCGCGACGTCGACCCTGGCGTCGATGCCGCACATCGTCTTCAGCGCATCCGCAACGGCCTCCTGCGCCCTGCCGGCGAGCTCGACGAGCGGCTCGCCGCGGCTCGCCGCGACGGCCAACCGAACGGCGCGCGCCTCGACGTCCACGGAACGGCGGCGCCGAACGCGGATCCCCACGACGCTCTCGGCCGCGCGAACTGCAATCCCGACGAGTACCCCGTCCGGAACGGTCACGGTGCCTTGCTCCGTCGAGACGACGAGCGTCATGCCGTGACCATCCCGAGCTCCGCCAGCGTCGAGGTCGAGTAGATGCCGCTCGCGAACTCCTCGCTCCTCAGGATCGACAGCGCGAGCTCTCGCGTCGTCGGGACGCCCTCGACGACCAGCTCCTCGAGCGCGCGGATGGCTCTCGTGATCGCCGCGGGCCGGTCGGCATCCCACACGACGAGCTTCGCGATCAGAGAGTCGTAGTACGGCGTGATCACCGAGCCATCCTCCACGAACGTGTCGACTCGGAGCCCCGGCCCCAGCGGCGGCCGGAACCTCGTCAGCTTCCCGGGCGCCGGGCGGAAGTCGTGAGCCGGATCCTCGGCATTGAGCCGGATCTCGATCGAGTGACCACGGCGCGGCGCCCGGCCGGTGACGCGTAGCGGCTCGCCGGCCGCGATCTCGAGCTGCGCACGTACGAGGTCGATGCCCGTGCAGGCCTCGGTGATCGGGTGCTCGACCTGTAGCCGGGCGTTCAGCTCGATGAAGGAGAACGACCCGTCGGGCCCGAGCAGGAACTCGAACGTGCCGGCATTCCTGTACCCGACGGCGCGGCACGCGCGCTCGGCTGCGGCCTCCATCTCCTCGCGCAGCTCGGGCGTCAGTGCGGGAGAGGGCGTCTCCTCGATCAGCTTCTGGTGGCGCCGCTGGATCGAGCACTCGCGCTCGCCCAGCGTGAGGACGTTGCCGTGCGTGTCGCAGAGCACCTGGATCTCGACGTGCCGTGCCGGCACGAGCACCTTCTCGACGTAGAGCGTGCCGTTACCGAACGCCGCGCCTGCCTCCGCGGACGCCGCCTCGAAGGCGTCCTCGAGATCTGCGGGATCGTCGACGAAGCGCATTCCGCGCCCGCCGCCGCCGGCAGAGGCCTTGAGCATCACCGGGAAGCCGATCTCCGCGGCTGCGGCCCGCGCCTCTTCGAGCGACGTCGCCCCTTCGGTTCCGGGCACGGTCGGTACGTCGGCCGTCCGCATCGAGACGCGGGCGGCGATCTTGTCTCCCATCGTCTCCATCACCGACGCCGGCGGCCCGACGAAGACGAGGTCGTTGTCGGCACACGCCTCGACGAACGCGGGGTTCTCGGAGAGGAACCCGTAGCCGGGATGCACCGCGTCGCAGCCGGTCGTGACGGCCGCTGCGACGATCGCCGGAATGCTCAGGTAGCTCTGCGCCGCCGATGCTGGGCCGATCCGGACCGCCTCGTCGGCCAGACGGACGTGGAGCGCGTCGGCGTCGGCCGTCGAGTACACGGCGACCGCCTCGATGCCGAGCTCGTGGATCGCGCGGATCACGCGGACGGCGATCTCGCCCCGGTTCGCTACGAGGACACGACGGAACATGGCTAAATGCCGACGGGGCGGCCGTTCACCGGCTCGAGCTCGAACAGGAGCTGTCCGTACTCGACCGGTTGCCCGTCGACGACGTGGATTCGGCGCACCACCGCCTCGAGCTCCGCCTTCACCTCGTTCATCAGCTTCATCGCCTCGAGGATGCACAGCACCTGGCCCGGCGCGACCGGCTCCCCTTCCTCGACGAACGGTGCGGCTCCCGGGCGCGGGGCGCGGTAGAACGTGCCGACCATCGGGCTCTCGACGGCGACGATGTTGTCTCCCCGGGGATCCACGGGAGCCTCGTCGTCGGACTCGGTCGATACCTCGCTCCGGCGCTCGGCGACCGGTGCGGCGACATTTCGGCGGACGCTGACACGAACACCGTCCTCCTCCACCGTGATCTCCCCCACGCCCGTCTCCTGAACGATCTTGACCACCGACCGGATCTGCTCGTCGCGGTCGCGGGCGAGAGCATCCTCCTCGGAGCGGTCCTCGCCACCACCGCGGCGGCGGATCGACTGCAGGAGCGGCTCGGCCTCCTCGCCGAAGAGCGCGAGCAGGAGCAGCTCCTCCTCACTCGCCGCGAGGCCCTGGGCCCGCGCCCGCAGGGCCTCGATGTCGATGGGCTCGGGAGCAGGCTCGGCGGCGTGTAGCTCCACGGCGCGCTGCAACGCGGGGTCGATCGGCCCCGGCGTGCGGCCGAAGCGGCCGAGCGCGACGTCGCGCAGCTCATCGACGAGCGTCGCGTAACGGTTGGCCCCGAGGACGTTCACGAGCGCCTGCGAGGCGACGATCTGGCCGAGTGGAGCGGCGAGCGGCGGCGACCCCGCCTCGGTGCGGACGCGCTCGACCTCGTCGAGCACCTCGTCGAGCCGGTCGCCGTGGCCGGTCGAGCGGAGCTGCGAATCGATGATCGAGACGAGCCCCGGGGGAAGCTTGCGCTGCGCCGCGCGCACGGACACTCGCGGCAGGAGCGGGCTGATCGGCATGTCGCCGATGTGCGCGTCGACGAGGCCGGCGGCCTCCCAGAGCCTGTCGAGGTCGACCCCGGGATCGTGGCCGAGCCCTGTCAGGGCCTGCGTCAACGACTCGGCCGAGGTGCGGTGCGTTGCGAGCGCAACCGGGTAGACGGCGCAGCCGATCAGGTCGACGCCGGCGCGGGCACTCTCGATCGCGAGCGCGAGCCCGTTCCTGCCGGCGCCCTGCGTGAAGAGGCCGACCGGAAGACCCGAGAGCTCCTTGAGCTCGGCGATCAGCTCGCCGGCGCGGTGGGGCTGCAGGAGCCCGGCCGGGTCGTCGAGCACGATCCGGGCGGCGCCGATCTCGGGAAGCTTCTTCGCCGTCTCGGTGAGGGAGTCGTGGCGGGCCGAGCCGTACAGCAGGCCGGCGTCGAACTCGCGGCCGGCGTCGATCACCGCCTTGGCGGCAACCCGGAGGTTTTCGGCGTCGTTGAGCGGATCGTGGAGGCGGAACGCGTCGATTCCGCTCTCGGCGGCACTGGCCATGAACCGGCGGACGAGGTCGTCGCCGACCGGCCGCGAGCCGACGAGGAAGCTGCCCCGGACAGCCAGGACGAGCGGGGTCTTCGTGCGCGCGCGGATCGCCCGGATGCGCTCCCAGGGGCTCTCGACGCCGCGGCGCACCGCGGCGTCGAACGCGCCTCCCCCCGAGACCTCGAGATAGGCGTAACCGGCCTGGTCGAGGATCTCGGCCAGGCGAAGCAGGTCCGCGGTCGGCATTGAGCCGGTGAGCGGCTCCTGCGAGAGGACGCGAATCGAGGTATCGACGAGCCTCGGCATCGGCGGGGACCTTACCGCGCACGGGTGGCGATCCCGTTGCTGGAACGTTTACCCTCGATCCCGTGCATCGGGGGCTGTTCGGCATCGCGGCGGTTCTCGCCGTACTCGCGCTTTCGAGCGCGGCTTCGGGCGGTGGCGTGCCGCCGTGGAAGGCGTGGCTCTGCATGCCGGGGGCGTCGAACGACTGGTGCTCGGTTGAGCTCTTCACCGACATCTTCGCGGCGAACGGGAAGCACACGACGGTCCCGGTCTCGGTCCCTTCGGCCCCGTCAATCGACTGCTTCTACGTCTATCCGACCGTCAGCGAGGAGCGGCGCGGCAACGCCGACCTGAAGCTGCAACCGGAGGAGCGGGAGACAGCGATCACACAAGCCGCCCGGTTCTCGCACGTCTGCAGGGTCTATGCGCCGCTCTACCGCCAGACGACCGCCTACGGCTACCAGTACGGCGGGAGCCATAAGCTCGCCTACTCGGACGTGCTCGCGGCCTGGAACGACTACCTCGCCCACCACAACGACGGCCGAGGTGTCGTCCTGATCGGCCACTCGCAAGGCGCCGACCTACTGACCGAGTTGATCCAGAACGAGATAGACGGCAATGCCGCCGAGCGCAAGGTTCTCGTCTCGGCGATCCTGCTCGGCGGAGACGTGACCGTGAAGCAGGGCGCGTTCATCGGCGGCTCCTTCCAGCACGTACCGGCCTGTACCTCGCCGACCGAGACGACCTGTGTCGTCGCGTACGAAGCGTGGGGCCACACACCTCCTGGCAAGCCGTTCAAGCCGTTCGACCACGGACAGGTCGAGCTGTGCGTCAATCCGGCCGCGCTTCGGGGCGGCTCGGCCCCGATCACGCCGATCTTCGCGGGGATCAACCCGCAGGGGATCGTCCCCTATCTGAGTAAGTACGTCGCCTACCACTGGATCGAGTTCCCGGACGCCTACACGGCCAAGTGTGTCGTGCGCGGTGGGCAGTCATGGCTGCTCGTCACGCGGATCCGCACACCCGGCGACCACCGGCCGACCGTGACCGAGGAGCTCGGGCCCAGCAACGGGCTGCATGCTGCAGACGTCAACCTCACGCTGGCCGATCTCGTCGGGCTCGTCGGATCGCAGGCGAAGTCGTGGGTGGCGCACCGGTGAGCCGGCGTGCGGCCGCTCTTCTCGCGGCCGCCGTCGCGGCTCTGGCCCTGGCCGGGCTCGGCTCGGCGGGCGCCGTCCCGGTCTGGAAGGCGTGGCTCTGCTACCCGAACCACACGGACGACTGGTGTTACGTCCAGCTCCCGACGGTGATCGTGAAGTCGAGCGGCTCGCCCAAGGCTGTCGACGTCAACGTCCCGTCGAGCCCGCCGGTCGACTGCTTCTACGTCTACCCGACCGTGAGCACCGAGAATCGTCCGAACGCCGATCTCAGGCTCCAGGCGGAGGAGCGGAACGCCGCGATCATCCAGGCCGCGCGCTTCTCGCAGGTCTGCCGGGTGTTCGCGCCGCTTTACCGGCAGACGACGGCGAGCTCGAACGGCAAGGGAGACGGGAACCTCGCCTACGCCGACGTCCTGGCGGCGTGGAAGGACTACCTGGCGCATGCGAATCACGGCCGCGGCGTCGTTCTGCTTGGCCATTCGCAGGGCTCGTTCGTGCTCGAGCGGCTGATCCGTGAGCAGATCGACTCGAGCCCGGCCGAGCGCAAGCTGCTCGTCTCGGCACTCCTCCTCGGCGGCGACGTCACCGTGGCGAACGGGAAGACGACCGGTGGGAGCTTCGAGCATGTCCCGGCCTGCACCTCCCCGACCGAGACCGGCTGTGTCGTCGCGTACTCGAGCTGGGACCGGACCCCGCCCGCCGATGCCTCTCTCCTCGGAGTCGACCATGCCGGAGAGCACGTGCTGTGCACCAACCCGGCCGCGCTGGGCGGCGGCTCGGGACCGATCACCCCGATCTTCACGAAGTTGAGCGGCGAGGGGATCGTTCCGAACACGAGCCCGTACCTGCGCTATCTGTGGACCGAGTTTCCCGGCCTCTACGCCGCGAGGTGCGTGCAGAACGGCGCCCGGTCGTGGCTCCTCGTGACGCGGATCCACCACAAGGGCGACATCCGTCCGACTGTGCAAGAGGTGCTCGGACCGCAAATGGGGCTGCACGCAGCCGACGTGAACATCGCGCTCGGGACGCTCGTCTCGCTCGTCGGCACGGAGGCGCGCGCCTGGCTCGCGAAGCGCTGAGCCGATTTCGTCCCGCGCGACACTTCCGTAACCGTGCCTGGCACCGGACACGCCCCTACCGGACATGTCCGGCCGGAGGAGCGGCGGGTGTGCGGACCGGTCTACGGTGTACGCATCTGGCAGGCGGCGCGAACCTTCGTTTCAGTCGTCGGCGGGGTCGTGGGCGGCATCATCCTCGGCGTTCTCGCGCTCGCAGCCGCGGGCGGGCTCGTTCTGCTCGTTCTCTGGATCAGAGAGCCGTCCGCGAGTGCGTCGGCTCGCTCGCACGTCCAGAGCCTGTTCGTGGTCGGTGGGTCGAAGCGAACCGGGCAGGTGACGGGATGCATCGACCGTGGGCCGGCAAGGCAGAGCTCGGTCGATGTCTGGGCCTGCCGCGTCAACGGCAACGGGTGTGTCCGCACCTTCGCCTTCGTGATGATTCCGGGCTACGGCGCGGCGCCTTATGACCGGCGGTCGGGCGACGGGCTCACGGATCCGTGCTCCGCTCGCACCGCTCCAACGCTTCCGAGGGGGCTCAAACGCTGAGGCCGAAGGTCAGGCGACCTTCCAGACGAGTGGCTTCCCGTAGGTGTAGATCAGCGCCGACGGGTGCGCCCCGTGCGGCACGGCGAATGTGATCCAGCCGCGGACGCATTGCTTGGGCCCGAGCGGCGTCACGTTCAGCGCCGGCGACTTCGGCGAGAGAGACGTGAGGTGGACGATCGCCCCGTTGCTCAGCTCGAGCGTGAAGAACTCCGGAATCGCCTCGGTTCCCTTCGGCGTGTGCGCGCTGGTGCAGATCTTCACGTCCGCGTTTGCCGCCGAGCCGACGGCCTGGAACGCGTAGAGCGTGATGAAGTTGCCCGTCGGCGTGACCTGCTGCTTCGGAAGCCTCACGCCACCGGCAGCCGCCGACCCTCCGACGACGAGCGCGGCACCCACCACTGCCGGCAGGCAAGCTCGGAACGACAACCTGGTCCCCTTTCGCCGTGAGCGACCGGAACCGATCCTATCGCGCTCCCAGCCTGGCGTAAAACTCGCTCCCGTGGCCCATCCGCCGTCCGGACTTGACGGCTGACTCGCGACTCGCGACCATTGCATGGTCTGTGAAACGCGAACCGAACGATGTGCAGTCTCGGGACGCCGGAGGAGTGGGTGCGGCAACCTGCCGGGCGTGTTCGGAAAACCTTGCGCCTGATGCTGCGTACTGCCACCAGTGCGGGTATGCACAGGTCGACGACAACTGGGTCGAATGCGAGATCAGCTACCGTCGCGACCGACTCCACGGCGAGTTCACCGCCGTCTACCGAGGAGAGGCGCCCTGGAGCATCGCTGGGCGCTCCGAGCAGTTCCTCTGGGTCGGCCGAGGCGGCGAGCCTCCGAGGACAGCCGCTGCCGAAGATCG
Organism: uncultured Actinomycetota bacterium; assembly: GCA_963762215.1. Taxonomy (GTDB): domain Bacteria; phylum Actinomycetota; class Thermoleophilia; order Gaiellales; family Gaiellaceae; genus PALSA-600. Next base: position 121,491 of record CAVXKB010000007.1, on the reverse strand, counting down.
TCTGGCCCGGCTCTGCCGCGAGCTCGAGAGGGAAGGATGGAAGATCTATGACGCCGGCACGGTCGCTCCGTGGTACCGATTCACATTCGGCCGCGGCATCGGGTCGCCGAGCTCTGAGCCCGTAGTCGAGGCCCATGGGACCAGCGATCTCGAGGATCAGCCCAACCTGACGCTCGTTCCGGTCACGGAGGTCCCAGAGCCAGTCGAGGTTGCGGTCGCTGTGGAACCCGTGGAGGCCGAGCTCGTTCCCGCCGAGAAGGCCGCGGAGCTGGTCGACGTTCCGGTCGCCGAGGCCGATGTTCCGGTTACCGAGCCGTACGTCCCAGTCGCCGAGCCGTACGTCCCAGTCGCCGAGGCCTACATCCCAGCCACCGAGGCCTACATCCCACTCGCCGACGCCTACATCCCACTCGCCGACGCCTACATCCCACTCGCCGACGCCTACATCCCAGTCGCCGAGGAGGCTCAGTTCGTCCCGGTTCAGCAGAGCGCGGAGCAGACCCAGGCTGCCGTACCCGGTCCACCCATGGAGGCCTCTCCCGTCGCGCTCGAGGCGCCGGAGTACCCGCACGAGCCCGACCCGGAGCCGCCCGTGAGCCTTGAGGATGATGTTCCTGAACCTCAAGAGGATGTCGTCGTCGGCCCCTGGTATCGGCAACCACCCAGGCCGGCGCCGGACACCGCGCTCGCGGAAGAGAGCGAGCTCTGCTCGCGTATCAGCGTGTATATCGCGAAGGCCGGGTGACGCTGCTCACCTGATCTCGCGGGAGGCACCCGGGCCCTGGCGGCTCGAGAGCCGGACCTACTGGGATCTGCCGATATAGCGCTTCTCGCGCGGGTCGACCTTGATCTTGTCGCCGATGTTGACGAACAAGGGCACCTGGACGACACCGCCGGTCTCGAGCGTCGCCGCCTTGGTCACGTTCGACACCGTGTCTCCCTTGACGCCCGGCTCGGTGTCCGTGACCTCGAGCACGACCGACGCGGGAAGGTCGACCCCGGAGGCACGCTCGCCGACGAACATCACCTGGACGGACGACGAAGGCTGCAGGAACGGCAGCTCGTCCTCGACCGCGGAGCGTGGCAGCGAGAGCTGCTCGTAGGTCGACTCGTCCATGAACACGACGTCGTCGCCGGCGTCGTAGAGGTACTGCATGCTCTTCGTCTCGGTGCGGATCCGCTCGAACTTCTCGCCGGCACGGAATGTGCGGTCGACGACGGCGCCCGACTCGTAGTTCTTCAACTTCGTGCGGACGAACGCGCCGCCCTTGCCGGGCTTCACGTGCTGGAACTCGACGATGCGCCAGGTCTGCCCATCGTGCGAGATGTGCATCCCGTTCTTGAACTGGTTGGTTGAGACGACCTCGGCCATCGGCGGGCCAGTCTAGCCCGCGCCGATGTCCTAACCGACGACGTTCAGCTCTTTGGGGAAGGTCGTCAGCAGCTCGACACCGTCCTCGCGCACCACGGCGAGATCCTCGATCCGCACGCCGCCGACGCCCGGGAGGTAGATCCCCGGCTCGATCGTGATCACGTTGCCGACCTCGAGCGTGTCGCTCGACTCCGAGGACACTCGGGGCGCCTCGTGGATGAAGACCCCGACGCCGTGGCCGAGGCCGTGACCGAAGTTGTCGCCGTAGCCGGCGTCGGTGATCACCTTGCGCGAGATGGCGTCGGCCTCGACGCCGGTCATCCCGGGCCTGATCCCTTCGACTGCCGCGAGCTGCGACTCGAGGCAAACGTCATAGATCTCACGCAGCACGGCGGGGAGCTCACCGGTCGCGAGGGTACGCGTGCAGTCCGAGCAGTAGCCGTCGAGCTGGGCGCCCCAGTCGGCCGTGACGAGCGTCCGCGTCTCGATGATGTCGTCTGTTGGCTCGCCGTGCGGCTTCGAGCCGTTCACCCCGGTCGCAATCGCGGTGTCGAACGAAAGGTGGTCGACGCCGTGGGCGTGCAGCAGCTGCCGCAGTCGCCAGGCGATCTCGCGCTCGCTTCGCCCGATCCAGGTCTCGGCCGTCAGCGCCTCGAAGGCGCGGTCAGCCGCACGGGCTGCGCGGGCGATCTTCGCAATCTCGTCCTCGTCCTTGATCGCTCGGAGCGCCTCCACCACACCGGTCACAGGCACGAGATCGAGGCCGCCGGAGCCGAGCACCTCGACCTGCGAGAACGGCAGGATGTCTGCCTCGAAGGCGATCTTCCCCTTGAGCCGCTTCGACAGGTCGAGCATCATCGACCGCCGGGTCAGCACCGCGTCGACCCCGAGAAGCTGCTCGGCAGCCTCGATGTAGCGGAAGTCCGTGAACAGCTTGACCGGCCCCTTCGGATCGACCAGCAGCGCGGCGTTCGACGAGTCGAACCCGGTCAGGTAACGGATGTTGACGAGGCTCGTGACGAGAAGCCGCTGACGCAGCGACGACGCGGAGCCGGTCGAGCCGGGCGGTGGCGTCGCTCACATCCGCTCCGCCAGGTAGACGAGCGCGTCGCGATAGCCCTCGAGACCCCGGCCGATCACGCGGTGGGCTGCGAGGTCGGAGACGACCGAATGCCGCCGCCATTCCTCGCGCTCCTCGATGTTCGAGAGGTGAACCTCGACGATCGGGACCTCCAGGATGTCGAGCGCGTCGCGGATTGCGTAACTGTAGTGCGACCACGCCCCCGGATTGACGATGAGCGCGTCCGCGTCGCCGTGTGCGTTGTGGATCCAGTCGATGTATTCGCCCTCATGGTTCGTCTGCTGGCAGCGGGCCGTCAACGTCAGCTCCCGCGCCCACTCGTAGATCTGGGTCTCGAGCTCGCCGATCGAGAGACCGCCGTAGATCGCCGGATCGCGGTGCGCGAGCATGTCGAGGTTCACGCCGTTCAGCACCAGGACTTGCACGACATGAGCCTACGCAATCAGTCGTTCGAGCTCGCGCCGAACCTCGTCGGCCGGACGCGGCGCGACGTAGGGACCCTTGTCGCCGAGGAGCACAAGGTTGATCGTGTCGCCCGTCCGCTTCTTGTCGCGGAGCAGCGCCTGCCAGGCGCGCTCGGGGTCGACGTGAACCGGCTTCGGGTCCAGCTCGGCCTCCACCTCCGCCGTATCACGCTCTGAGAGACGCAGCGCCGCCAGGAGCCCGAGCGCCACTGCCTCGCCGTGCGGGAGGTCGTAGTCCGCGGCCGACTCGAGAGCGTGGCCGAAGGTGTGCCCGAGGTTCAACCAGCGGCGCGGCCCGTGGTCGTGGGGATCCTGCAGGCAGATCCCGGCCTTGTAGGACGCGGCCGTCCGCACGTCGAGCTTTCGCCCTGCCAGGAGCCTGGTCTTCACGAGCTCTGCCAGCCCCTGCCGCTTCTCACGGTCGGGCAGCGTCTCGAGCAGCGACTCGTCGATCACCACACGCGCCGGCCAGTGGAAGGCGCCGACAAGGTTCTTGCCCTCGGGAATGTCGATGCCCGTCTTCCCGCCGATCCCGGCATCGACCTGGCCGACCATCGTGGTCGGCACCGCGACCCACGGAACTCCGCGCAGATAGGTCGCCGCCGCGAACCCGCCGACATCGGTCGTGCAACCGCCGCCGAGCGCGACCACGGTGCCGCTCCGGTCGAGGCGGAGCTCGCGCCAGAGCCGATCCACGATCTCGGTCGATTTCGCCTCTTCGGCGCCGTGCGGCCCCGACGGAAGCTCGTGAATCGTCGTCAGGCGGCTGCCGAGCGCCTCCTGGGCGCGGGCGCCGTAGATGCCCATCACGTTGCTGTCGGTCACGAGCGCAACCGGGCCGCTGCCGGGCACGAGCTCTCCGAGCCGGTCGAGGCCGCCGCGCTCATAGTGCCCGCCGGCTGCGGCCAGCACGATCCCGGCGGCGTCCGCCACCACCGCGTCAGCCACGTCGCGGTAGAGATGCTCTCGCTCAGCGTAGAGCGTGCGGAACGCCGCTTCGTCCTTCGCGAGCGGCCGCTTCGAGCGCCTGACGCGCTCCCAGGCCGAGTCGACGTCGATCTCGATCAGCACGACGAACGCCGATCGAAGCAAGGAGCGCGTCCCCTCGCTCGTCACGGCACCACCGCCGAGCGAGATCACGAGGGGCTCCGCAGCCGCGAGTGCGACGCGCGCGGCGTGCTCCTCGATCCTCCGGAACTCGGCCTCGCCGCGCTCGGCGAACAGCTCGGGAATCGCCTTCCCGGCCCGTTCCTCGATCGCACGGTCGAGATCGAGGAAGTCTCGGCCCAGCCTGGCCGCCGTATCGCGGCCGAATGTCGTCTTCCCGGCGCCCATGAACCCGACGAGGACGACGTGGCGGCCGAGCGCGTTCAGCTGGGTGTCTGCATTCACCAGCCGATCCGGTCGCGATAAGCGCGCGCTGCAGCGACGAAGTCGCCGATCGCGTCACCGCCGAACTTGTCCTGCGCGGCGCAAGCGAGCTCCCACGCAACAGCCGATTCGGCGACGACCGCGAGCGCCTCGACGGCAGCCACGTCGGAGCGCTCGACGAGCGCCTGGGCGGCCTCGCCCGTCGCCAGATCGACCGACCCGAGCGGCTTCATCAGCGTCGGCAGCGGCTTCATCGCAGCGCGGATGACGATCTCCTCGCCGTTCGAGACACCCGCCTCGAGGCCACCCGCATGGTTGGTCGTACGGCGCTTGTCCGTGCCGATCTCATCGTGCGCAGCCGAGCCGAACTTGTCGGCGAGCGCGAAGCCGTCGCCGATCTCGACCCCCTTCACAGCCTGGATTCCCATCACGGCGGCGGCGAGCCGCGCGTCGAGGCGGTCGTCCTTGGACGCGTAGCTCCCGAGCCCGGGCATGACGCCGCGAGCGCGGATCTCGACGATCCCGCCGACCGTGTCGCGCTCGGCGCGGGCGGCGTCGATCCGCTCGCGGAGCAGCTCCTCGTCGACGGTCGTTCCCTCGACCTCGATCCCGATCGTCGCGAGCAGCGCCTTCGCGACACCACCGACCGCGACATGCACGGCGGTGTGTCGCGCCGAGGCGCGCTCGAGCGCATTTCGGACGTCGTCGAGGTCGTACTTGAAGACGCCCGGTAGGTCGGCGTGTCCGGGCCTCGGCAGTGTGACCGGCTTGGTTCCCTTGCCGTGCGGCTCGCCCTCCGGCGGCCACGGATTCATGCCCCACGTCCAGTTCTTGTGATCCTTGTTCCAGACGACGAGCGCAAGTGGCGTTCCGATCGTCTTGCCCTGGCGGAGTCCCGCGAGGACGTCGACGCGGTCCTGCTCGATCTGCTGTCTCGGCGAGCGGCCGTAGCCCTCCTGGCGGCGCTTGAGGTCGGCGTCGATCGCGTCGCGGTCCAGCTCGAGGCCGGCCGGAAGGCCGGTCACGATCGCGACGAGGCCGGGCCCGTGCGACTCCCCTGCGCTGGCGACACGTAGCGTCATGGCCCTAGAGACTACGGCCCGCCGCGTACTGCATCGCGCATGACCGTGACCGGCGCAGGCACGCCCGTCCAGAGCTCGAACGACTTTGCCCCCTGGCGCACGAGTGCCTCGAGCCCGTCGATCACCTCGCACCCGGCCGCACGGGCCGCCGCGACGAGCGCAGTGTCGGCGCCGTCCGGCGAGTACGCCAGCTCGACGACGGTCTGTCCGGCGACGGGCTGGACGAGGAGCTCGTCGCGTACCGGGGTCGCGTTCACGATCAGGTCGCAGCCGGTCGCATCCGGCGGCCAGGTTCCGCGGCGGCTGAAGATCCGCGTGTCCTCGGGAAGCGCCGGCGAGAGCGTCTGCGCGGCACCGCCGGCACCGATCAGGCAGGCGCGGGAGGCGTTCACCCCTGCCAGGATCTCGACGTCGGTGTTGATCCCGATCACCCGCCCCGCCTGAAAGAGCAGCGTGTTCACCGCGTCGCCGTCAGCCTCGTCGCAGGCGGCGACAACAGCCACCTTGTGCGGGATCGTCACGTTCGCGCCCGCGAAGCCTCGGGCCACGAGATCCCGCACCGAAGCGACCGGATCCTCGGTGTCGATCGCTGTGTAGCTCCAGTCCAGCTCGACCGCCGCGAAGGCGGCGTTCTGCATCCGCGGCGAGAGCGAATGCGATACCGGGTGTCCGAGGAGAGCGACCCGGGTCGTCACGAGTGCGGCCCGTAGCCGTGCGAGGCGAGGTACGCGTTGAACGCGTCTCCGCTCGAGAAGAACACGTGCCTCCTGGTGCCGGGGACGCGCACGTAGTAGAGGTAGTCGACGTGCGCCGGGTGGGCGGCGGCAACGATCGACGGGAGTCCCGGGTTCGCGATCGGGGTCGGCGGCATCCCGTAGACCCTGCCGGTGTTGTATGGGCTCGTGCTCGCCTGGTCGGCCTGGGTGATCGACTGGGTCGGCGGGATGTGGAGGCCGTAGCGGAGGGTCGCGTCGATCCCGAGCGGCATCCGGTTGTGGAGCCGGTTGTAGATGACCGCGGCGATCTTCGCCCGGTCGCCGGGGACCGCGGCTTCCTTCTCGACCATCGAGGCGATCTTGAGCACGTCGTACTGCGTGAGGTTCTTCGAGCGCGCGTAGGCGAGATCGACCGTGCGCCAGTTGCGGCAGAACGTCTTGATCTGAGCCGCCACGAGCTGCTTCGAGGTCGTCTTCGTGAGGAAGTCGTACGTGTCGGGGAAGAGGAACCCCTCGAGATTCGACTGCGGCTGCGTGCCGAAGCAACGGACGACTGCGTTCCTCGAGGCGGCGAGATACGGCGCCTCGGCGAGCTTCACACGACCGTGGTGCTCGCGATCGGCGATCTTCGCGACTGCCTGGACGCGAGCAGCCATCTGGGCACGCGTGAAGCCCTCCGGGAAGACGACGCGGAAGGTCTTGGGCAGCGGCGGGATCGGCGCAGGCGCGGGCTTCGGTGCCGCGCTATGGCGGCCGACGCGCTGCAATCGAGACGCCCGCCGCGGCCACGACCACGACGAGGAACACCACCCCTGCGACGATCCGGCGGCGCCGGACCGCCCTGCTCACGTCTCGCGACCTAGCCATTCGAGGTAACTGGACAGGATGTAGGCCGCCGCGCGTGCGTCGTCACCATCGGCCAACGACGAGGTGAAGCGCTCGTCGTAGGTGACGACGGGGATCTGAACCGCCGCGCGCAGCGACTCGACGAACTCGAGCGTCTCGCGGGCCTGCTCGCCCTCCTCCCCACGCAGGGTCAGGGGCAGCCCGACCACGACCTGCTCGGGCTCCTCGGCGCGGATCGTCGCGAGCAATCCCTTCAGTCCGGCCGGAGTGAGCACCTTCTCGGCGACGCCGACCGGGCGGGCGACGGTTCCGGTCGGATCCGACACCGCGATCCCGGTCCGTGCGGATCCGTAATCGAGCGCCAGCACCTTCATGGCTAGGAAAGCGCCGCTGAGATCAGCTCGCGGGCACGGGCAAGTGCATCTCCGAGGCCCTCGGGATTCTTGCCGCCGGCGCGCGCCATCGTCGGCCGCCCGCCGCCGCCGCCGCCGACGATCGGGGCGATCTCCTTCACGACCTGCCCGGCCGAGATCATCGAGGCCACGCCGTCGTCGAAGTTCGCGACCAGGTGCACGTTCCCATCCTCGCGGGCGCCGAGGACGACGGCGGCCGGCGCGCTCCGCTGCTTGAAGCGGTCGGACAGGTCGAGCAGAGCGTCCGAGCCGATCCCCTCGATCTCCATCACGATCATCTTGTTTCCGCCGAGCTCGACGATGTCGGGCTCGACATCGGCCGTCTGCTCGGCCTTCGGCTTCTTCTTCGCCTCGCGACGGGCCTGCTCGAGCTCGTCGCGGGTCGCGTCGAGCTCACGCGAGCGTCCGTGCAGGAGCGACCACGCCTCTCCGGCTGTGACGGCCTCGATCCGCCGAGCGCCCGAGCCGACCGAGCTCTCGCCGAGAATGACGAACGGCCCGATCTCGGCGGTCGACCGCACATGGGTGCCGCCGCAGAGCTCGCGCGAGAAGCCGTCGATCTCGACGACCCGAACCTCGCTGCCGTACTTCTCGCCGAACAGCATCATCGCGCCGAGCTTGCGAGCCTCGTCGATCGGCGTCACGAATGTGCGGACCGGGATCGCCTCGAAGACCTTCTCGTTGACGATCCGCTCGATCCGCTCGCGCTCCTCGTCGGTCAGCGGCTGCGAGTGGGAGAAGTCGAACCGGAGCTTGTCCGGGCGGACGGCCGAGCCGGCCTGCTTGACGTGGTCGCCGAGCACCTCGCGCAGAGCCGCGTGCAGCAGGTGGGTCGCGGTGTGGTTGGCCTGGGTCGGGAAGCGCGCGGCCCACTCGACGACGGCTTGAACGCGCGTCCCCTCGGTGAGCAGCGTCTCGCCGCCGGTCTCGACGGCGAGTACCTGGTCATCGCCGAACTTGAGCACCTCGGCGACCTCGAGCCTTGCCTCGGAGCCGTCGACGACGAGGTAGCCCTGGTCGCTCACCTGGCCACCGCCTGCGGCGTAGAACGGCGATGCCTCGAGCTTCACGAGCTGCCGCGTCCCGGCGAGCGGCCCGACCGCGACGACCGCTGTGAGCAGTTCGGTCTTCTCGTAGCCGACGAACTCGGTCGCCCGGTGGCCGGCGCCGACGATCTCGGCAGCAAGCTGCTCGGTCGTGCTCTCCCCGCCGGCGCGCGAGATCTCGCGGTGGCCCTCCATCAGCTCGCGGAAGCCGTCGATGTCGACGGCCTGCCCGCGCTCCTCGGCGAGCTCCTGGGTCAACTCGACCGGGAAGCCGTAGGTGGCCGCCAGCGTGAAGGCCTCCTCGCCGGAGATGGCCTCGCGGTCCGCGAGCTCCTCGAACTCCTTCAAACCGCGCGCAAGCGTCTCGCGGAAGCGCTCCTCCTCGAGCCGAACCACGTTCTCGATCTCGGCCTGATGCGCCTTCAGCTCCGGGTAGGCGTCGCCCATCTGCCGGGCGACGACGCCGCCGAGCCGGTACACGCCTTCGAGCCCGATTCGCTGGCCGTGCTGGACGGCCCGCCGGATGATGCGGCGGCAGATGTAGCCGCGACCCTCGTTGGAGGGCGTGACGCCGTCGGCGATCAGGAACGACATCGCGCGGCCGTGGTCGGCGAGCACGCGGTGGGCCTTCGTGGCGACGGGGTCGTCGCCGTATGCCACTCCGGACTCGGCCTCGACCCAGTCCATGATCAACCGGAAGCCGTCGCTGTCGAACACGGAGTCGACGCCCTGCAGCAGGCAGGCGCCGCGCTCGACGCCGAGGCCGGTGTCGACGTTCTGCCTGGGCAGCGGCACGAGCTCGGGGCCCGGCCGGAGGTCGTATTCCATGAAGACGAGGTTGTAGAACTCCATGTAGCGGTCGCACTCGCAGCCGGGCGCGCAGTCGTCGCGCCCGCAGCCGTGCTCGGCGCCGCGGTCGAGGAAGATCTCGGAGCAGGGCCCGCACAGGCCGGTCTCCCCCGCCTGCCAGAAGTTGTCCTTGCCGAGCCGCACGATCCGGTCGGCCGGGATCCCGACCCGCTTCCACGCCTCGATCGCGACTGTGTCCTCGCCGAGGCCGAGCGCAGGGTCACCCTCATGGACAGTCGCCCAGAGCAGCTCCGGATCGAGCTTCATGTGCTGGGTGACGAACTCCCACGCGGCGTCGACGGCTTCGTCCTTGAAGTAGTCGCCGAACGAGAAGTTGCCCATCATCTCGAAGAACGAGCAGTGGCGGTCGGTGCGCCCGACGTCCTCCAGGTCGGTGTCCTTCCCGCCCGCGCGGAGCACCTTCTGGACGCTCACGACGCGCGATGCAGGCGGCTCGCGCAGGCCGAGGAAGTACGGCTTGAACTGCTGCATCCCCGCGATGATGAAGAGCGTCGAGGCGTCATCGGCCGGCGGGATCAGCGAGTGCGAGGGCACGCGCAGATGGCCGCGTTCCTCGTAGAACCGCTGGAAACCCTCGCGTAGCTCCGCCGTCGTCCTCACGGGGACAGTGTAGGCAGCAGGCCTAGCGCGAGATCAGGTGGCAGCCGGCGGCGGCGGCGATGCCGGGCGAGGCGTTGGCGGCGGCGGAACGGAGCTCTGCGGCGCGTGAGCCTTCTGCAGCTCGGCCTCGAAGTCGGCCTCGCGGCGGGCGGCGGCCTCCTTCGCGCTCTCCATCGCCGCGCTCACGCTGCGCCGCTTGCGGAGCGTTGCGAAGCCGTGCGAAGCGCCGGCCGTGAGCCCGACGAGCTTCTCGATCGGCTTCTTGACCGCGAAGCTGACGGCGCGGACCGCCTCATCGACCGCTTCGATCGCGTCAACGGCGCTGGCCGTCGCTGGGTCGATCCGGTCGAGCTGCGAGTTGACACGGTCGACGGTGCCTCCGGCGCTGTGGATCACCGGCATCACCTCGCGCTCCGAGCTGCGAATGAAGGACGCCGTGCGGCCGAAGACGTCGGCGAGCTTCAGGAGCGCGAAGCCGAGCCCGAGCCCGGTCAGGATCAGGAAGACCGCGAGGGCGTAATCGGCGATATCGGAGGCGCTTGCTGCCAGCATCGCGAGGATCCTACTCGCTCGCTGAGCCGACGATGACGCCGGCCCCGACGATCGCACCGTCCGAGTACACCACGGCGGTCTGCCCGGTGGCGACTCCGAAGGCGGGCTCGTCGAGCAGGAGCTCGAACCCGCCCGCGGTCTCGACGAGGGTGGCGTCGACCGCCGGCGAGCGGTGCCGGAGCTTTGCCTCGACCCGCGGCGAGCGTCTGTCGAGCCGGCCGTCGACCGTGACGCGGCGTCGTGCGAGCGCCGACCGGGGCCCGACGACGACCGTGTTCGTGCGCGGCTCGGTGGCGACGGCGTAGAGCGGCTCCGACGCGGCGATGCCGAGCCCGCGGCGCTGTCCGGGCGTGAACCTCCAGAATCCGTCGTGGGTTCCGAGCTCCGTGCCGCTCTCGTCGACCAGCGGCCCCGGCGTCGTCTCGAGCCCGCTCCGCTCGAGGAACGACCTGTAGTCGTCGCCACCGAGGAAGCAGGCCTCCTGGCTCTCGGGCCGATGGGCGACGGCGAGCCCGGCCGCCTCGGCCTGGGCGCGGGTCTCGTCCTTGGTCTGCCCCCCGAGGGGGAACCAGAGCCGGCCGAGCACGCTCGGATCGATCGTCGCGAGCATGTAGCTCTGATCCTTGGCGAGATCGGCGGCGCGGGCGATCGCGAGCCGGCCGTCGTGCTCGACGATCCGCGCGTAATGGCCGGTCGCGAGCCGCGACGCGCCGATGTGCGCCGCGAACAGCAAGAGCTCATCGAACCTGAAGGCGCCGTTGCAGCGACTGCAGGGGTTCGGCGTCTCGCCGCGCGCGTAGCCCTCGGTGAACGGCTGCACGACCTTCCGGCGAAACTCCTCGCGCAGATCGAGCGTCACGTGCGGGAGCCCGAGCCGGTGGCAGGTCTCCCGCGCCGCGATCACGGCGGCCGGCGAGCAGCACACGCGCTCGCTTCCGGCGGACTTGGGGTCGACCCAGAGCCGTAGCGTCACCCCGACGGCGCCGTCTCCCGCCGCCAGCAGCGCGACTGCGCTGTCGACCCCGCCGCTCATCGCCACCGCTGTCCGCTGCGGGCGCGCGCCAGCCCGGATCGCCGGCCCGATCGCGTTGGCCAGGGCATCCGCCGCGAGCGTCTTGCCCCCGACGGCTGCCGCCTCGAGCAGGGTCAGCCCGACGAGGTCGCGGTCGAGCCCGGGCGCGTCGGCGGCGACGATCCGCTGCCCGTCCACCTCGAGCCGAACCGCAGCCCACTCCTCGCCGCGCGTCGAATCTCCGAAAAGCTCGCTCATTGGGTCAGCGTAGCTTCGAGCCGAGCCGCCGAACCTCTTACGCAACATGAAACGGAGTGCTCCGATCCCGCCGAGCTCACCGCGCCCGTGTGAACCTGGCAAGCCAGGTGGGTGCCGCGCAGTCCGGGTACTGCCCAGACCGACACGTGCTCCCTTTCACGTAGCGTTGGTTCTACATGGTGCGCGGCGTTGCGCACGGGATCGAGCACTCCGAGCGGGGCACTGTAGCGAAGCGCCCTAGCCTTCCGCCGAGTAGCTCCAGCGCACGCGCTTCACACCGGTGAGCCGGAGCCGGCGCGCGAGTGCCGGCGTGACCGCGAACTCGGCGCCGGTCGCCTCGGGGCCTCGGCTGACGACGGGAGCGAGCACGTGACGCGTCCCGTAGTTGAGGTACAGGCGGGTGCCGCACGGAAGGACCGGGCTCGAGATGCCGAGCGTTCGCGGAGCGACCACGATCCCGCACGCCGTCTTCTTTCCGATCGCCCTGGGACCACTCGCGGCGACGAGCGCCGAGTAGGAGCCGACCGGCCTCGGGAGCGCGGCGGCGGCCTTGCGGTCGTGCTGCGCTGTCACGGCGAAGGAGACGGTGATCGCGAGCAGCGTCACGGCCGCGAGAACGACCTGGCGCTGTGCGAGCGCCCTCCTCACCGGTGCGCCGCCTTTGCCTGCTCGAGCACGCTCGGCGGAAGAGCACGGTCGGGCGGCGGGCCGTCCGCGACCTCGACGGTGATCTCCTCGCCCCCGCCCTTGAAGATCAGGAAACGCCGCCGCCCGGACGACGCGAGCGGATCGAGCCGGTGCTGCGTCGGCGCCTCGACGCGGACCGGTGCCGGAAGCGGTGCGCGTGTCGACCGGGCGCACCGGCACCGGCGCCGGCGCAGCGGCTCAGGAGCCGAGATCGGCGTGCCGGCGACCAGCGGGGCCGCAGCTGCGGCCGCAACCACAAGCGGGTCGATCCCTTCGTGCTCGGGCTCGGCCGCCGGCGGCGGCTCCTCCTCGAGCTCGAAGCGGTGCTCGACGGTCTCCTCCGCTCCGAGCACCGGCGGCAAGGGCACGATTGCCGACGGTGCATCGTCGTCGACCTCGCCGGGGATCGCGATCATCGTCTCCTCGGACGCCGAGGTGTCGAGAACGGGCCATTCCTCGATCTCGGCCGTCCATTCGGCAGCCGGACGCTCGAAGGTCGGCGCATCGTCGAGGTCAGGCTCGGGCCGCCGCACCGGCGGCCGGGCGACCGGCCGCGGCGCGACCGGATACTGCGCGCCGCCCTGCTCGACAGCACGGGAGGGAGGCAGCGCAACCTGCGGGACGTAGTAGCGCGGCGGCAGCCCGCGTCCGTAGTGCGGCTCGTCGAGCCACGCCGTCCACTCGAGCAGCGCCACGACGATCCAGGCGAGCGCCATCACGGCGATCACCCCGGCGGGCCGTAGCTCGGCCACCGTCACCGCGGCTGCGACACCCGCGAGGAACACCAGCTCGAGGATGAACCGCCGGAGGCCGCGCCTTCTCATCTAGCGGATGCTCAGGGCTCCTCGACCGTCACGGCGATGCCGAGCTCGTTCAGCTGCGGGAGCTCAACCGGCGTCGGTGCGCCGGACATCGGGTCGACGCCGGCCTGGTTCTTCGGGAACGCGAGCGTGTCGCGGATGAACGGCTCGTCGAGGAGGGTCATCGACATCCGGTCGATCCCGGAAGCGATCCCGCCGTGCGGCGGCGCTCCCATCGAGAGCGCATCGAGCAGGAATCCGAACTTGGAGCGCTGCTCCTCCGGCGAGATGTTGAGCAGGCCGAACACCTTCGCCTGCAGGTCGGCCTCGTGGATCCGGAACGACCCGCCGGCCAGCTCCACGCCGTTCCCTACGAGGTCGTACGCAATTGCCTTGGCCGCGCCCGGGTCGGTGTCGAGCAGCGCCTCGCCCTCCAGGTTCGGCCGCGTGAAGGGATGGTGCACCGCGTCCCAGCGCTCGAGCTCGGCGTCCCACTCGAACATCGGGAAGTCGGTCACCCAGAGGAACTTCCAGGCGTCCTGGTCGATCAGCTCGTACTCGCGGCCGACGTGCAGCCGGAGCGCGCCGAGCACGCGCGACACCATCGCCGGCTCGTCGGCTCCGAACACCACCGTATTTCCGGGATCACAGTGGAACCGCTCGAGCTCGGCCTCGGAGAGGAACTTCGCGATCGGCGAGCGCACCTCGCCGTCCGCGGCGTAGACGACGTAGGCGAGCCCCTTTGCGCCCCAGAGCTTTGCGACCTCCTCGAGCTTCGCGAGATCGCCTCGCGAGAGCTCGCGCGGGATCCGCAGGAAGCGGACGCAGGCGGCGTCGCCGAACACCTTGAACCCCGACCCGCGCGTGACGTCGGTCGCCTCCTCGATCTCGAGCCCGAAGCGCAGGTCCGGCTTGTCCGATCCGTAGCGCAGGTCCGCCTCCTCCCACGTCATCCGCAGGAACGGGGTCGGAATCTCGACTCCGCGGCACTCGCGCCAGATCCGGGCGACGATCCGCTCGATCGTCCCGAAGAGGAAGTCCTGGTCGGGGAAGGCCATCTCGACGTCGAGCTGGGTCAGCTCCTGGAGGCGATCGGCGCGGAGATCCTCGTCCCGGAAGCAGCGGGCGATCTGGTAATACCGCTCGAATCCGGAGATCACGAGCAGCTGCTTGTAGATCTGCGGGCTCTGCGGCAGCGCGAAGAAGCGCCCAGGCTGCAGGCGCGTCGGCACGAGGAAGTCGCGTGCGCCCTCGGGAGTCGGCTTGCCCATGATCGGCGTCTCGATGTCGACGAAGCCCTCGGACTCCATCTCGTTGCGGATGATCGAGACGAGCTTCGCGCGCGTGCGGATGTTCCGCTGCATCTTCGAGCGGCGCAGGTCGAGCCAGCGGTAGCGGATGCGGATCGTCTCGTCGACGCCGTCCTCGTCGAGCTGGAACGGGAGCGGCGTCGAGCGGGAGAGGATCTCGAGCTCCTCGGCCTGGATCTCGATCTCACCGGTCGCCATCGCGGGGTTGACGGTCTCGGGAGCGCGGCGCACGACCGGGCCTCGGGCACGGATCACGAACTCGTTGCGCAGCGCATGCGCCGTCTCGGCGGCAGCCGGCGCGTTCTCCGGGTTCACGACCACCTGAACCACACCCTCCTCGTCGCGGACGTCGATGAAGACGAGCCCGCCGTGGTCTCGGCGCGTCGCAACCCAGCCGGCGACGGCAACCGTGCGGCCCTCGTCCTCGATCCGGAGCGTGCTGCCCCGCTGGTCGCGCCATCTGCTCACGGGATGAGCGTATCTGGGAGGTCAGAGAGCGTTACCTCCTGCTCGGCGCCTCCACGGCGCAGCTTGACGCTGTCGGCGCCCGCGATCACGAGGTAGCGCGCGCCGGTCCGGCCGAACTGGGTCATCTGGCCCTTGAAGGAGCGGCCCGCATAGTCGGTGTCGCAGGCAAGCCCGCGGCGCCGGAGCTCGGCCATCGTCGCCAGCACCTCGGCCACCGGCGCACCGTCGAGCAGGAAGAAGACGTCGAGCGGCCGCGGCGGCACCTCGACGCCCTCGATCTGCGCCGCGAGCACGATCCGGTCGATCCCTGCGCCGAAGCCGATGCCCGGGGTCGGCGGCCCGCCGATCTGCTCGATCAGCCCGTCGTAGCGGCCACCTCCGCAGATCGTCAGCCCGACGCCCACGTGCACGAACTCGTAGGTCGTGCGCGAGTAGTAGTCGAGGCCGCGCACGAGCGACGGGATCGATCGTGTACGGCACCCCGTACGCCTCGAGGTAGCGCTTCACGGCCTCGAAGTGCTCACGGCAGGCGTCGCAGAGCGACTCGCCGATCTTCGGGGCATCTGCGAGCGCGGCCAGCACGTTCGGGTTCTTCACGTCGAACACCTGCAGCGGGCTCGTTGCGCGCTTGTGGCGGGCGTCCTCGTCGAGCACGTCGTCGTGGGCGTCGAGCCACGCGTTCAGCTTCGCGACGTACGCGGGGCGGCACTCGGCGTCGCCGATCGAGTTCAGCCGCAGCTCGTAGTCGCTGATCCCGACGCGCCGGAGAAGCTCGCTGTAGAGCTGGAGCAGCTCGGCGTCGATCTCCGGGCCCGGCGACCCGATCGCCTCGACCGACCACTGCCAGTGCTCGCGGAACCGCCCTTTTTGCGGTGCCGAGTAGCGGTACATCGGGGCGAAGGTGTAGAGCTTGACCGGCTGCGGCTCGCGCTGCATCCCGTGCTCGAGGTAGGCGCGGCAGATCGGCGCAGTGCCCTCCGGCCGCAGGGTCAGCGAGCGGTCGCTGCGGTCGAGGAAGGTGTACATCTCCTTCTGAACGACGTCGGACGCGACGCCGGCGGTGCGCTGGAAGAGCCCTGTGTCCTCGAAGCCGGGCGTCTGGATCCGCTTGTAGCCGTACAGGGCTGCGAGCTCCTCCATCGTGTGGACGACCAGGTCGAACCACAGGGGCTGCTCGGCGGGAAGGATGTCCCGCGTCCCGCGAGGTGCCTGGAACCTCTCGGCCATCAGCGGAGCTCGTCGAGGAACGGGTTCGTCGAGATCTCACGGCCGAGCATCGTCGGCTCGCCGTGTCCGGAATAGACGGTTGTATCGGGCCCGTACCGGTCGACGAGGCGCTGCACCGACGCGACCAGCTCGTCCCAGTCTCCGCCGGGGAAGTCGACGCGCCCGACCGAGCCCGCGAAGAGCAGGTCGCCGGAGAAGAGCTTGCCCTCGACGAAGAAGCCGACGTGGTCGATCGAATGGCCGGGAATCCCGGCTACCTCGAACTCGATCCCCGCGACGTCCACCTTGTCACCGTCGGCGACCTCGTGCTCGACGTCGTGAGGTTCCACCGTCGAGCTCCCGCGGGTGAGCCCTCTCCGGAGCAGCTCGGCCTCTCCGGCGGGCGCCCAGACCTCGGCGCCGGTCGTCCGGGCAAGCTCGGCAACGCCCTGAACGTGGTCGATGTCCGTGTGCGTGACGAGAATCGCCTGCACGGTCGCGCCCAGCTCGGCGAGCCGGGCGACGAGCGGCGCCGGGGGCCCGCCGGGGTCGACGACGGCCGCTTCCACCGCATCCTCGGACGCGCGCACGATGTAACAGTTCGAGCCGTACTGCGGGTGCAGCACGACGCGATCGACCGAGATCGCCATCAGCTCGAGTCTAGAGACGAGGTCAGCCGGTCTTCTTGCCGGTCGACTTGCCCGTCTTGCGGCGCTCCCAGCGCCGGTAGACGAAGCCGTCGGTGAAGTACATCAGCGGCACGAATGCGAGCCCGTAGACGATGCCGACAACGATCGGGCCGTTCGTGAGCACCGTCACGCCGAGGCCGGCGCACAGTCCCCACGGGAGTCCCGCGCTTCAGCGCGCGATTCCACGTCGGTGGCTGCGGCTCGCGGATCGTCCGGGTGCGGCTGGAGGAGGATTTCGAGCCGCTCTTGCCCTTGGCCTTCGCCGGCGTTTCCTTCTTGGCGCGGAGCTCGGAGCCCGCGACCTCGACCTCGTTCCCCTCCTCGTCGGGCATGACGAAGCCGTACTCGTGCCGGAAGGTCTTCGCGCGCCGCGCCCGCTGCCTCTTGGTCGCCATGTCTAGTAAAAGCTAGCGGGAGCGTGTCCGATCCCGTCTTCGATGTCCCGCGCGAGATCGAGCTCACCGAGAGGCCGGGGCGCTCGTCGTTCTCGCTGCTGAAGCGGCGGGACTTCAGGACGCTGTTCATCGCCGTCTCGATCAGCGAGCTCGGCGACGCGCTGAACTACATCGCGCTGATGTGGGTCGCGCTCGAGAAGGGCGGCCCGCTCGGTGTCGTCGCCGTGCGGATCGCAGACAGCGTCCCCGCCTTCATCTTCGGCCTGCACGGCGGGATCGCCGCCGACCGCTGGAGCCGCCGCAAGCTGATGGTCGGCGCCGATCTCGTCCGCGTCGCGACGCTGGTCCCCGTCGCGGTGGCGGGGCTGGCGGGGTCGCTGCCGCTTTGGGGCCTCGTCGTCGCGGCATTCATCCTCGAGGGCGCCACGAGCTACTTCGCCCCCGCCTACGGCGCGACGATCCCGGCGGTCGTCGACCGCGAGAACGTCCAGCAGGCGAACGCGCTCGTCCAGGCGACCGCCCAGGGGCTCTCGGTCGGCGGCTGGGCGCTCGCCGCGCTCCTGCTCGCCGTTCTGCCGCTCAGCACGTTCTTCGCCGTCGATGCGGTCACGTTCCTCGTTTCGGCGCTCTTGATCCTGCGGCTGAAGGCCGGACGCGGCCGCGCCGCGCACGGCGAGTCGCCGCGGCTGCGAGAGGGGTTCGACGCGCTGCGGCCGCGCCGGGAGCTGTCCTCCGCCGTCGCGGTCTTCGCCCTCGCGATGACGATCACGACCGGCTGCTGGATCGCGGGCGTTCCGACCCTGATCCGCCGATCGCTGCACGAAGGGGCGGGCGGCTTCTCGATCGTGATGATCGGCTTCGCGGTCGGCTCGATCGCGGTCGGCGCCGTGCTCGCCCGGATGCCGGTGAGGCGGAAGGCGCGGGCCAGCATGCTCGCGTGGGTGATCGACCTTCCCGCCTATCTGATGCTCGCCGTTGCCCGCTCCGTTCCGCTCGCGTTCGGCGCGGCAGTGTTCTCGGGGGCCGCCGAGAGCTCGTCGTACGTGCTGCTGAACTCGGCTGCCCAGGAGGAGATCCCCGACGAAGTGCTCGGGCGTGTCCTCGGGGTGATCTCGTTCGTGCACCGCGGCTCGCACGCGACCGGGCTGCTGCTCGTCTCGCCGATCTTCGCGGTGGCGGCGGCGCGCCCGATCTTCGCGATCGCGGCGTTCGCGGTGGCCGCCGTGGGCCTCGGCGGCGCCGCGGTGGCCTCGCGCCTAGGGCAGCCGCGTCTCGAGAATGCGTGACGGGTCGAGGGCCTCGAGCCCGACTGCAGCGCCGGCCGGGATGAGCCCGACCACCTCGTAGCCCGCGACCTCGGCTCCGCGGGCGGCGGCCTCCAGGCGGACGCGCTCGAGGACGCGGTACGGCGGCGCGAACGGCCAGTCCTCGATGTTCATCGACACCTGGACGAGCCCGGCCGTCGGCAGATCGAGACCGAGAGCACGGACGCCGTGGAAGCCTCCGCCCCGCTCTCGAACGAGATCAGCGATCTCCTTCGCCAGCTCGAGCGAGCCGTGCAGGTTGACGTTGAAAGCGACGAGCGGCTTGCGGGCGCCGACGATCACGCCGCCGGCGGCCGGGTCGAGCCTCGACGGCCCGAAATCGGGCGCTGATCTCGCCGGCGTCGATCCGACGCTGCAGCTCGGCCGTACCGCCGCGGCGGTAGAAAGCCGGCCCGCGCTCGGGCGGCTCGTAGACGAACACGGGAATCCCGAGCGCGCCGATCCGCTCTCCGAGCCTCAGCGCCACGTCCTGGGCCCGTTCGAGATCCGCGGGCACGAGCGGCACGACCGGCACGACGTCGGCGGCTCCGATCCGGGGGTGCGCCCCTGCGTGCTGCCGCAGGTCGACCCGCTCGCGCGCTACCGCGACCGCCGCGACGAGCGCCTCGATCAACTCGCCGTCCTCGGCCACGAGCGTGAAGACCGAGCGGTTGTGATCGACGTCGGCATGGACGTCGAGCAACCGGGCGTGAGCCGCGATCGCGTCCCCGATCGCGGCGATCGTCGCGGTGTCGCGGCCTTCCGAGAAGTTCGGCACCGACTCGAGCAGGCCCATGCCGTAACTCTAGGACGGCACCTCCTGCTCCGTATCTAGGCTGGAAATATGGCGACCCGGGACACGAACAGTGCTGCGCAGCAGCGCAACAGCACGACTTTCTGGCGCCTCATGCGCTTTCTCGGCCCGTACCGGAGGCTGCTGTACGTCTCGACCGGGCTGGCGTTCGTCTCCCAGACGGGCTCGCTCGCGTTTCCCGCGGCTGACGAACAGCGTGATCACGGCGATCAACGACGGCGACAAATCGAAGGTCAAGGAGCTCGTGGTGGTCGTGCTCGCGATCGGCGTCGTCAAGGCGTTCTGCACGATGGGCAGGCGCCTGATCTCGGGGCAGCAGGCGCTCGGAGTCGAGCTCGACATGCGAAACGCGATCTACGCGAAGCTCGTGCGGCTCTCGTTCGGCTACTTCGACCGCCACCAGACGGGGCAGCTGATGTCCCGTGCGACGGTCGATCTGCAGGCGGTGCGCTTCTTCCTCGGCTACGGCCTGATCTTCTTCTTCCAGCACGTGTACACGGTCGTCGCGATCGGGATCCTCCTCTTCATCGTCTCCTGGAAGCTCGCGCTGATCGTGCTCGCGCTGACGCCGATCATGGTGGCGCTCGCCTACGTCTACAGTCGCGTCTCGCACCCGGTGCTGCGAGACGTGCAGCAGAAGATGGCGGACGTCGCGACGGTCGCCGAGGAGAACGTCGTCGGCGTGCACGTCGTGAAGGCGTTCGCGCAGGAGCAGGCCGAGCAGGAGAAGTTCGAAGGGCGGTCGGAGGCGCTCTTCCGTCAGAGCGTGCGGGCCAACCGGCAGCGTGCGTTCTACGTGCCGGTGCTGGCCTTCGTGCCGCTCCTCGCGCAGGCGGCCGTGGTGCTCGTCGGCGGCGAGATGGTGCAGTCGAGCTCGCTCACGGTCGGCGAGTTCGTCGAGTTCAACCTCTACCTGGGCATGTTGATCTTCCCGCTGCGGATGCTCGGAATGTGGATCGGCGAGGGGCAGCGCGCAACCGCGTCGGGCGAGCGGATCTTCCAGGTGATCGACGAGCCCGAGGACATTCAGGACAGGCCGGGCGCCGGGATGCTTCCGGCCGGCCCAGGGCTCGTACGGTTCGACCATGTCAGCTTCGGCTACGACCCCGAGCGTCCCGTGCTGTCCGATCTCGACCTCGAGCTCGAGGCCGGTAAGACGGTGGCGCTGATCGGGCACACGGGATCGGGGAAGACATCGCTGGCCTCGCTCATCCCGCGGTTCTACGACGTGACGGCGGGGCAGCTGACGATCGACGGCACCGACGTTCGAGACGTGACGGTCGACTCGCTGCGCGCCGAGATCGGCGTCATCTCGCAGGATCCGTTCCTCTTCTCGACGACCGTGCGGGAGAACCTCACCTTCGGCAGGCCCGAGGCAACCGACGAGGAGGTCGAGCAGGCGGCGCGGCACGCGCAGGCCCACGAGTTCATCGAGCGGCTGCCGGAGGGATATGACACCGTGATCGGCGAGCGCGGGATCACGTTGTCGGGCGGGCAGCGCCAGCGGATCGCGATCGCCCGCGCGCTCGTTGTCGACCCGCGGATCCTGATCCTGGACGACGCGACCGCCTCGGTCGACGCCTCGACCGAGGCCCGGATCCGGCTCGGCCTCCGCGAGGCGATGAAGGGCCGGACGACTCTGATCGTCGCCCATCGGCACTCGACGATCGCCCTCGCCGACGAGATCATCGTGCTCGACCACGGCCGGGTCGTCGCCCGCGGAACCCATGACGAGGTGCTCGCGACGAGCGAGACCTACCGCGAGATCTACGAGCACGGCCAGATCGACCGCTCGGTCGCCGAGCAGGAAGTGGCCTGAATGGCGCTGACCTCATGAGGGTCTGGCAGCCGGGCAGCAGCCTCGTCCAGCACCGGAAGGTGCAGGTCGACGACTGGTCCTGGGGGGCCACGAAACGGCGGCTGACAGCGCTCTACCGGCTCGCGCGGCCGTACCGGCTGCGGACGGCGGTGGCGATCGGGGCGCTGATCGCCGCGACCGCGATGGCGCTGATCCCACCGCTTCTGATCGGCGCCGCCGTCAACGACATCTCCAAGCAGAGCACGGCCTCGCTCGGCCTGCTTGTGGCCGGCGTTCGTCGCCGTGAGCCTGGTCGGCGTCGCCGCCTCGTACGCGCAGACCTACTTCACCGGCTGGACGGGCGAGCGCATGCTCGCCGATCTCCGCAACCACCTGTTCCGTCACCTGCAGCGGCTCTCGCTCGGCTTCTACGAGCGCAACCGCGCCGGCGTGCTGATCAGCCGGCTCACGAACGACGTCGAGGCGCTCGACCAACTCGTGACCGACGGCGTCACCTCGCTGATCCAGAACACGCTGCTGCTCAGCGGAGCCGCCGTCCTGATGTTCTGGCTCTCCTGGGAGCTCGCCCTCGCGACCTTCACGATCATCCCGTTCCTGATCGTGGCGACGACGATCTTCCGCAAGAAGTCGGGCCGCTCCTACCGCCTCGTCCGGGAGACACTCGGTCAGGTGACCGCCACGCTCGCCGAAGACATCGCCGGCGTGCGTGTCCTGCAGGCGTTCACCCGCGAGAAGGCCGCGCGGGAGAACTTCCGCCGCGTCGGCGAGGACTACCGGATCGCGAACCAGCAGACCGTCCTCCAGAACGCGCTCTACTTCCCGTTCGTCGACCTGCTCTCCTCGATCGCCACCGCGATCATCCTCGGCTACGGCGCCTACCTCGTCCTCGACGGCTCGACGACGATCGGAGTGATGACGGCGTTCCTCGGCTACGCGACGATGTTCTTCGACCCGGTGCAGCAGCTGTCCCAGCTCTACAGCACGTTCCTCTCCGCCGTCGCGGCGCTCGACAAGATCATGGACGTTCTCGAGCAGGAGCCCCAGATCACGGATGCCGACGATGCCGTCGAGCTCCCCACCGTGAAGGGCCGTGTCACGTTCGACCACGTCCGCTTCTCCTACGGCACCGGCCCGGAGGTGCTGCACGGCATCGACCTCGACGTGCCGCCCGGCTCGACCGTCGCGCTCGTCGGTCACACCGGCGCCGGCAAGTCGACGATCGCGAAGCTGATCGCCCGCTTCTACGACCCGACCGACGGGGCGATCCTCGTCGACGGGATCGACCTCCGGCAGCTGCGGCAGGAGTCGCTCCGCCGGCAGCTCGGGATCGTGCCGCAGGAGGGCTTCCTGTTCGCCGGGACCGTCGCCGAGAACATCGCGTTCGGCCGGCCCGGGGTCGACCGGGACGAGATCGTCGGGGCGGCACGGGCCGTCGGCGCCGACGAGTTCATCGAGCGCTTCGACGAGGGTTACGACACCCAGCTCGGCGAGCGCGGGTTCCGCCTGTCGGTCGGCCAGCGCCAGCTCATCGCCTTCGCGCGTGCGCTCCTGGCCGACCCGCGCATCCTGATCCTCGACGAGGCGACGAGCTCGGTCGACATCTCGACCGAGCGCAGGATCGAGCACGCGCTGCGGCGGCTCCTCCGCGGCCGCACCGCTTTCGTGATCGCGCACCGCCTCTCCACCATCCGCGGAGCCGACCTGATCGTCGTCCTCGAGCACGGCGTCGTCGTCGAGCAGGGCACCCACGACGAGCTGCTCGAGCGCGGCGGGCGCTACTCGGAGCTCTACGGCTCCTGGTCGGCCGAGGGCGACCTCGACGCCGAAGTCGCCTGAAGCGACTGCCACGCGCGGACCATCGCGATCCGCTGGTCGATCGTCGGGTGGTTCTCGAACAGCAGGTACTCCCAGGTCGGCGGATTCGGGTCGGAGAGCGTCGTCGGGACGAACGACTCGAAGAGATGTGTCGCGTCGGCCGGATCCCGCGTCGTCTGCAGAGCGATCCAGTCGGCCTCGGACTCCATGTGCCGCGTGACGAGGTTCTGCACCGGGAGCGCCAGCAACTGCAGCACGACGAAGGTGAAGATCGCGAGGGGAACTGCGGCGGGCTCCCCCATCCCGCCTCGTCGTAACACGACCCGGCTGACGATGAACGCGAACAGGAAGGAGAACAGCGCGTACCACGCGACCGACTTGAGGACATGGTTGCGCTTTGCGTGACCGAACTCGTGCGCGAGCACGACCCGCACCTCGCCGGCCGAGAACGGCCCGTTGAGAAGCGTGTCCCAGATCACTACCCGCTTGCTCGGCCCGATCCCCTCGGTCTCCGCGTTCGGGAAGGAGGTCTGGCCCGAGACGATCTGGATCCGCACCGGCACGTGCCCGGTGTGCTCGCGTTGCTCGAGCTGTGCGATCGATCGCTTGAGAGCCGGGTCGAGGACGGGGTGCGTCGGCTGAAGCCACGGTGCGACGAAGACGTCCAGCGCGATCAGGCCGACGAGCACCGGCACTGCGAGGAGCCACCACCACCGTCCGACCAGACGCGCGAAGCCCATGACGATCGCAAGCGCGACGCAGAGCAGCACGAACTCGAACCCGAGCAACAGCCAGCCTCCGAGGATCTCGTGCCAGTAGCTGCCATGGCTGACGTGGTGGCGCCGGTCCCACCAGAGCTCCAACACCGTGCGTGGCACCTCGGCGACCCAGAGCAGGCCGAACCCGAGCATCCCGAGCAGCAGCCCCGTCCCGACCGGCCCTGCGGCCGACTCCCGCGCGAACCGCGGCCCTTGCCACGCATACACGCCGAGCACCACGAGCTCGATCAGGATCCCGTAAACCGCGATCAGCGCTGCCCCGTGGTCGTAGGAATCCGCGCGGTGCAGCTCGTCGGCGGTGAAGAGCGAGCTCGTGTCGATGTGCGGGAGCTCGAGCGACGACGGCACCGTCGTCGTGCGCCAGAGAAGCCAGGCCGCGACGAGCCAGCCGGCCGCGAACACGATGACCAGAAGCCCCCCGAGTGCGCGCCGGCTCACGCCGGTTCGGTGCCGCCGTTCTCCGTGCCCGGCCCCGGCTCCGCTGCGGGCGCCGGTGCCGACCAGGGCGTCGGTGCCGACCAGGGCGCCGGCTGCGCGGCGCCGGCTCCGGCTCCGGATCGGCGCCCTCGAGTGGGCTCGCGTGCGGATACTGGTCGGTCAAGAAGAACGTGTACGCGTTCGTCTGCCCCGCGTACCGCAGCGCGAAGACGGACAGGTTCCGCAGCCCCTCGGGAGCGCGTCCGGTGACCAACGCGGCGAACCAGGTCAGGATCGCGTTGACCACGAGCGCGACGTTCAGCGCGGAGCTGACGAGGAACGCCGGGATCGCGAGCAGCCCGCGGAAGAGCGTCTTCCACCGGTTCTGGCGGTCGGGCTGCGGGAGCACGAGGTCGAGGGGGTAGAGACCGAACTGCCCGCCGAACGACGGGAACGGGTTCGCGACGAGCGCGCCGAAGGCGTAGACGTGGAAGCCGAAGCGGATCCAGCGCGAGAGGAAGCGGTGGAACGCGTCGATCGGCCGGCCGCGGATCAGCGTGACGAGCCACTGCACGATCGAGGCGAGAACCGCGAGCACGCTCCAGAGCACGAGCCAGAAGAGGAGCGGGATCACGAGCGGCAGCCGGAAGAACACGGTCACGCGCGACATCCGCAGATCCTCGGAGTCGCCGACGACGTGGACCGAGTGAACCGGAGGCCGCTCGACCGAGTGAGAGCATCGCGGTCGGGTCCGCGTTCGGGTACCGGTCGGTCACGAGCAGCAGGTACGCGAGGATCTGCGCCCAGTAGCCGACGACGAAGCCGCCGGTATCCCGGAAGCCCTTCGGCATCTGCCCCTTCACGACGCACACGCACCACCCGAGGAAGGACGTCACCGAGCTGACCCCGCTCGACTGGAAGCCGGCGCTGTTCGAGCTCCTGGCGGTGCCGCGGCTGGCTCCGCCGCCGGCACCGCCGAGCGCCGCGGCGACGAACAGCGACGGGAGCGCGATGACGAGGCGCACGAGCGTCTTCCAGCGCGCCTGCACGACCGGCTCGTCGGGAAGCTTGATGTCGAGCGCGTTGAGCGGCCCGAAGTCGCCCACGAACTCCGGATACGGGTTGGTGACGAGCAGCAGGTAGCCGAAGAGATGCGCCGTGTAGTTGATGTACTTGCAGAAGAACCGGTGGAGCCCGCCGGTGAGCCGCCCGGTGACGAGCGCGATCAGCCACCCGACGATCGCCACGAAGAAGATCGCCGATCGTCCAGAGCCCCCACCAGATGAAGTGCGGGATGGCGAGGAACAGCCGGAAGAACACCGTCAGGCGGCTCCGTCGCAGGTTGTCCCGGATCAGCAGGGTTACCGGATGCTCGTCCACTCCTGCATTCATGACAGATCCACCGGAGGGCCCGGTGAGGAAGCGGCGGCGTATGCTCCGGCCGTGGAGAACGAGGAACCGGATCTCGACGAGGCCGAGATCGAGCAGCCCCGGTCGGGCGAGGCCGAGCGCGAGGCGCGTCTGACGCCTGCCGAGGCGATCGCCCGGATGCGGATCAACGTCCCGGTGCGCAAGAACGAGAAGCTTCGCCGCCTGATCGGCCGCGTCAACCGCGACGACCAGATCAAGGGCTGGTGGCACGTCGCGAACGTGAATGCGGTCGCGCGGATGCAGATCAACGACCACTCCTGGGTTCACATCCAGATCGTGACGAACATCGCGCTCAAGCTCCTGCGCCAGCTCACGAAGAGCGGGATCGAGCCGGCGATGGTCACCGACTACGGGATGACCGAGGCCGACGCAGAGGTCGTTGTCGCACTGACCTCGCTGACGCATTGCGTCGGCATGTCGGTGCACCGCCACGGCCACGAGGACTTCAGCCTGTTCCTCGCCGAGCCGAAGCTCCGCCAGCTGCTCGACGGGATCTACGACGAGCCGGAGAAGACGGTGATCGTCTCCGAGGTGCTGCAGGGGATCATCAGCCATCGCTCCGACGGCGAGCCGCTGACGCTCGAGGCCGGGATCCTCCGGGTTGCCGACGCGCTCGACATGGAGCAGGGCCGCTCCCGGATCCCGTTCGAGCGAGGCCAGGTCGGCATCCACTCGCTCTCGGCCGCGGCGATCGAGGACGTCTCGATCGGCGACGGCGACACCAAGCCGATCCGCATCGACATCACGATGAACAACTCGAGCGGCATCTACCAGATCGATTCGCTGCTCCGGGCGAAGCTGCGCGGGTCGGGCCTCGAGCCGTACGTCGAGGTCTTCGCGCATATCGACACCGAGGCCGAGAAAAGCCTCGTGCCGGTCTACCGCCTCGAGGTCTGAAATCTCGGCGTACCCCGTCGCTACACTTGGAAAAGCCCTTTGCGGGATCGTCTAATGGTAGGACGCCGGACTCTGAATCCGGTAGTCTAGGTTCGAGTCCTAGTCCCGCAGCTTCCAGAATCTCCCTGCTCAAGCGGTTTTTCGGTTGCCTGATCAGGCAGCGGAGGCTTCGACAGTCGAGATCGAGGAACGTCTCATCTAGTAAACTCCACCGCTCGGCCTTGCTTCGTGCAGGCCGAGACAGCTGGTGGCCTACGAGGGTGGAGAGAAACAGATGACCAATTCGCAACCGACGTGCCCGCAGTGCTCCTCGCCCCTCAAGCTCCGGGAGATGGCGATCCCGCGGCCCCCGCGCAACGGGACTCCGCGTCCGGTTCCAAAACGGCAGTGGGTCTGCAGTAACGGGGATTGCATGTACACGGCGAACCAGCACGTGCACACGCTCTCGCGCTAACCGACTCGGAACACCTTTCCCGACGGGGGATCAACGACGAGCGCACCGGTCGCCGTCGGCGGCGCGGCTGCACCGGGCAGGTCGTGAACCATCCTGCCCGCGGCCGCCGGCCGGCCGGTCGCGGGGTCGATGCTGATCACCTTGTGCACCGGATCGCCTGCGGCGTCCACGCCGCCGAGGAGGTACAGCTTCGTGCCGTGCTCGATCAGGACTGCCTGAGAGACCGCCTCCGGCAACTGGCCGAGCGAGGTCACCGCTCCCGGAGCCGATGTCGACGGCGAACACCCGTCGCGAGAGCCCGGCGGCCGTGCGCCCGCCGGCCACGTACAGGGTGTTCCGGAGGAGGACGACGGCTGCCGACCGCACGCCCACCGGAAGGCGGCCGACCAGGTCGACCGTGCTCGGCGGCGTGAACTTCAGCACCGCGGTCGCGTATTGCGTGCCGGTCCAACCGCCCACCAGGTAGGCCGACCCGCCACGGGCGGCAACACCGGCCTCGGCGATCGGCTCCTCGAAGGTCCCGCCGGGCACCAGCTTGTTCGTCTTCGTATCGAGCTGGAAGATCGCGTCGGTCGGCGTCGTCGCCGCCTCACCGCCGATCACGTAGACGGTGTTGCCGAGCGCGAACACGATCGGCGCGGTGCGCGGCCCCGGGAGTGCCGCGACGCGAACGAGCGTGCCGCTAGCCGGCCCGGCGAGCACGCGGCTCGACCCCGTGCCGCCTGCGACCACGAGCGTCTTCGCCGCGAGCGCCGCGCCCGCCCGGTCGCCACCTGCCGGGAAGCTCCCTTCGACCTTCACCGCGAGCGGGCCCCAGCCGCGGGACCCTGCGGCGTGTTGCGTCGTGGTGGTTGTCGGCGTCGTCACAGGGGTCACCGCGACGGTCGTCGACGTCGAGACCGACGAGCTCGACGACGGCTCGAGCGCTTTACCGATCACGATTCCGGCGGCGGCGATACCGATGACGGCTACGAGCAGCAGCCCGACTCGGATCACCGACGAGCGGTGGAAACCTCCCCCGTGAGGCCCGCCTTGCGACGGTTCCGGCGTCGGCTCCGGCTTCGGCTCCGCCTGGACAGGCTCCATCGCGACGAGCCTAGCGGTGACCCCGGATCACGTTGCCAGAAAGGGTGGAGCTTCCTATCCGCACAAGTACGCTCTATGCTCTCACGATCACCCCCAGTTTTATCTGCTTCCAAGACATCCAGGAGGACTTTGTGAAGAACCGAATCATGTTGGGCTCGGCATTGGGGACGGTGCTGATCGGCGTCGTCCTGGCCGTGACGGTCGGAGGCGCATTCGCGCACAGCACCGGAGCCACCCCGCTCCCGGCAGCGACCTGCTCACCGATTGCGAATCCGAGCGGCGACCTGCTGATCGCGTCCGACCTTCCGCTGCAGGGCTCTGGCCGCGCGCAGACGGTGCAGATGACAAAGGCCATCCGCTACGTCTTCACCAACCTGAACTGGAAGGCGGGTAAGTACACGGTCGCCTACCAGAGCTGCGACGACTCGACGGCTCAGGCCGGTAAGTGGGATTCCGCCACCTGTCAGTCGAACGCCACGAGCGACGCGGCGGACGCCAGCGTCGTTGCCGTGATCGGCACGTTCAACTCCGGTTGTGCCGAGATCGAGATCCCGATCAACAACCGTGCTCCGAACGGCCCGCTCGCGATGGTCAGCCCGGCGAACACGTACGTCGGCCTCACCCACGCGGGTCCCGGAACGCAGCCTGGCGAGCCCGGGAAGTACTACCCCACTGGTAAGCGGAACTACGCCCGCGTCGTTGCAGCTGACGACTTCCAGGGTGCCGCTGACGCCACGCTCGCTCAGGGTCTGGAGCATCACGAAGCTCTTCGTGCTCAACGACAAGGAGGCCTACGGCCAGGGCGTCGCGACGAACACGAAGAACGCCGCCAAGAAGCTCGGCATCAACGTCGTGAAGTACACGGCGTACGATCCGAAGGCGACGTCGTACTCGTCCCTCGCGCTCCAGATCAAGTCGTCTGGTGCACAGGCCGTCTTCATCGGCGGACTGATCTGCGAGAACGGCGGCAAGCTGATCAAGGACATCCACACCGGTGCTCCGAACGTCAAGATCCTGCTTCCTGACGGGTTCACGCCCGTCGACGGGACCGTTCAGCAGTCGGGTGGCGTGAACGGCACGTACACGTCGGTCGCCGGCCTGCCGAACTCGGCGCTGCCGGTTGCCGGTCAGCAGTTCGTCAAGAAGTTCCAGGCCTGGGTCGGCGGCGCCGCGGTGCAGCCGTACTCGGTCTATGCAGGCGCAGCCGCTGAGGCTGTCGTGGCTGCGATCGCTGCCTCCGACGGCACCCGTGCCAGCATCGCATCGGAGCTGTTCAAGGTCCACGTTCCGAACGGCATCCTTGGCAACCTGTCGTTCAACGCCAACGGCGACGTGACCGCAAACCCGGTCACCGTCTACCTGGCCAAGAACGGCAAGCCGGTCGTCTACAAGGTGATCGTTCCGAAGAACTCGCTCGTGCAGGCCGCCTAGCGCGACCCGTCTCAGCGGTTCTTTTCGAGGGGAGGGCTTCGGCCCTCCCCTCGTCGTTTAGCGGCTTCAGGCAGTGTTGCTCTTCGGTGCCTTGCCGGCCGGCACCGTCACCTGGGCCCACTCGACGATCTTCCCGTTGACGAACTTGAACCGCGCGGCGGCATAGGTGCCGGGCGCGTCGCACTTGATCGAAGGCCGTGTCCCGAGCTTGAAGATCGCCGTCGCCGAGTTGCCGCGGAAGATCACCGCGACGATCTTCCCGGAGCACGGCAGCCCGGAGTTCCAGAGCGCGACCTGCTTGAGGTTCACGAGCCGGTACTCGTACGGGCCCTGGATGAAGATCGCGGGGACGGAGAACAGCTTGGCGATGCCGTCGTAGTCGCCCTTGTTCAGGCGCGTGGCCCAGAGCTGGATGATCGCGGCCATCCGGGCCTGCGCCGCGGTCTCGTTCTTCGAGCTCGGCACCTTCGGCGGGCCGTAGCCGGCGCGGCTTTCGTGGTCGTGGTCGCGACCATGCTGGTCGTTGCGCCGCTGCCGCTTCCACATCCGGCGCAGAGCACCACGGCAGCCGCGGCACCCACGAGAAGGAGCGTCGCCCGCCCGGCCACGCGACCAGTGTGCCCGGTTTCGAGCGTGCCTGCTGCGCCGCGCAGGGGCGAGCAGCCAGAATCCGGCGGTGAGCGGAGCGCAGCACAACGGGTTCTCGGGCCGGACGGCCTGGGCGCGCAACCTCGAGACGCCGTTGCGCTCGTTCCTACGGACGGAGACCGGCAGCGCCGCCTTCCTGCTCGCAGCGTCGATCGCGGCGCTGCTCTGGGTCAACGTCGACGCCCACTCCTATGCGCGCGTCTGGGACACGATCCTCTCGATCCACCTCGGCGATCACGGCGTCTCGGAGCCGCTGCGGTACTGGCTGAACTCGGGCCTGATGACGTTCTTCTTCCTGGTCGTGGGGCTCGAGGCGCGTCGCGAGTTCGACATGGGCGAGCTGCGCGAGCGGCGGCGGCTCGCGCTGCCGGTGGTAGCGGGGCTCTGCGGGATGCTCGTGCCGGTCCTGATCTACGTCGCCGTGAACGCCGGAAGCCCGCACACGCACGGGTTCGGCGTTGCGATGTCGACGGACACTGCCTTCGCGCTCGGGTTGCTGGCGCTGGTCGGGCCGCGGTTCCCAGACCGGCTGAGGGCCTTCATGCTGACGGTCGCGGTCGTCGACGACATCGTGGCGCTGGTCGTGATCGGGACGGTGTACACGACCGACTTCAAGCTCGTCCCGCTCCTTGGCGCTGCTGCGCTGCTCGTCGTCGTCGCGATCGCAGCCCGAAAGGGCGTGCGGTACGGGCTCGTGTATGCGACGCTCGGAGCCGGAGCGTGGCTCGCGACGATGAAATCGGGCATCGATCCGGTCGTGATCGGACTGGCGATGGGGCTGATGACGTACGCCTCGCCGGCAGCGCGTTTCGATCTCGAGCGGGCCAGCGACCTCTTTCGCCTCTTTCGCGAGCAGCCGACGCCCGAGCTGGCGCGGAGCGCGTCGATCGGCGTGCAGGCGGCGATCTCCCCCAACGAGCGGCTTGCGCAGCTGTACCACCCGTGGACGAGCTACGTGATCGTGCCGCTGTTCGCGCTCGCAAACGCGGGGATCCCGATCGACACGAGCTTCCTGTCACACGCCTACACCTCGCCGATCACGATCGGGATCATCCTCGCCTACGTGCTCGGCAAGCCGATCGGCATCACCGGCGCGTCGCTGCTCGTGACGAAGATCAGCGGTGGCCGCCTCCGCCCTCCGGTCGGCTGGGTGGCTGTTGCCGGTGGCGGGCTGATCGCGGGGATCGGTTTCACCGTCGCCCTCCTGATCGCGAATCTCGCCTTCACGGGCGAGACGCTGAACGAGGCCAAGCTCGGAGTGCTGTCGGCCGCGGTGCTTGCGTCCGTCTTGACCTGGGTCGTGTTCCGGGCGACCGCGAAGCTGCCGACGCGGCTGAAGATCAGGGCGCTCCTCGGTTCGGCCGAGCTGCTGATCGATCTCGCCGTCCCGGTCGATCCCGAGCACGATCACATCCGTGGCCCGCTCGAGGCGCCGGTGACGCTCGTCGAGTACGGCGACCTCGAGTGCCCGTTCTGCGGGCAGGCGGAGCCGGTCGTCCGCGAGCTGCTCGCAGGCTCGAGCGAGCTCCGGTACGTCTGGCGCCACCTCCCCCTGAACGACGTGCACCCTCGCGCCCAGCTCGCCGCCGAGGCGACGGAGGCCGCCGCCGCTCAGGGCCAGTTCTGGGAGATGCACGATCTGCTGCTCGCCCACCAGGACGAGCTTCGCCCGCAGGATCTCATTCGCTACGCCGGCGAGCTCGGGCTCGACGTCGAGCGTTTCACCGACGACCTGCGCCGCCACACGATGGCCGGCCGTGTCGCCGAGGACGTCGACAGCGCCGACCTGAGCAACGTCTCGGGCACGCCGACGTTCTTCGTCAACGGGCAGCGGCACCAGGGCGCCTACGACCTCGAGACCCTGACCGCCGCGATCCATTTCGCCAAGGCCCGGGCCGTGATCGCGGCCTGAGCGGGCCTATTCCTCGTACCAGGTGATCTGCTCGGGCGTGATGCGGGCGGTCACTCGCACCTCGCCCTCTCCGAGCGGCCTGAACGCCTTGTTGTCGTACTTCCAGGAGAGCTGCTCGATGTCCTCGTTGGCGCCTTCGGTGGTCAGCTCGGCCGTCCCGCTGACCGCGAGCCAGTGGTACCCGTCAGGCGCGAGCACGACGACCGACACCCGCGGGTCGCGCGCGAGATGCCGCCCCTTGGCGCGCCGGGTGGTGGTGTTGATCAGCACCTTCCCGTCCTCCTCGGTCGCCCAGGCCACGGTCGAATGCGGCGAGCCGTCCTCTCGCATCGTCGTCACGACGGCGTAGTACGGGTTGTCCCGGATGAATGCGCGCTGCTCGTCGGTGAGGCTCGCCATGCTCCGGCCTCACCTTAGCTTCCCGGCATGCGAAGCTACGCCGATATGAGCGACTCGATCGACGTCAATCGCGCCAACTGGGACGAGCGCGTCCCCGCCCACGTCGCGTCTCCCAACTACTCGGTCGCGCGCTTCGCGGAGGATCCCGAGTTCCTGAGCGGCGTCGTCCGCTTCGACCTCCCCCGGCTCGGCGACATCGCGGGGCTCGACGGCGTGCACCTCCAGTGCCACATCGGGACGGACACCGTCTCCCTCGCCCGCCTGGGCGCACGCATGACGGGGCTCGACTTCTCCGAGCCGGCGATCGAGCAGGCGCGGCTTCTGGCCGAGGCTGCCGGGGTCGACGCGGAGTTCGTCGTCTCCGAGCTCTACGAGGCACCCGAGGCGCTCGGGCGCGGTCGCTTCGACCTCGTCTACACGGGCATCGGCGCTCTCTGCTGGCTGCCCGACATCCACCGTTGGGGCCAGGTCGTCGCCGACCTCCTGAGGCCCGGCGGACGCCTGTTCATCCGCGAGGGCCACCCGGTTCTCTGGTCGATCGACGAGCGCCGCACCGATGGGCTCCTGGCGCTCGAGTGGCCCTACTTCGAGCAGGCAGAGCCGTTCGTCTGGGAAGAGGGCGGCACCTATGTCGAGACCGACCAGGTCTTCGAGACGACCGTCACCCACTCGTGGAACCACGGGCTCGGCGAGATCGTCACCGCACTTCTCGACGCCGGGATGGAGCTGACGATGCTCGAGGAGCACCGGTCAGTGCACTGGGACGCCCTGCCCGGCCAGATGGAGCGGATCGAAGGGGGCGAGCTGCGGCTCAAAGACCGTCCGGAGCGCCTGCCGCTCACGTACACGCTGCAGGCCGTCCGAAAGGAATCGTCTTGATCCAACAGATCAGCGTCATCGGCGGCGGCCTGATGGGGAGCGGCATCTCCCAGGTCGTTGCACAAGCCGGGTTTTGACGTCACCCTCGTCGATGTCGACCCCGCGGCTCTGGATCGCGCTCTGGCCCGGATCGCGGGCGGCTATGCCCGGCTCCACGCGAAGGGCGTGTTGAGCGAAGCCGACGCCGCGGCGGCGCTGACGCGCATCCGGCCGTCGACCTCGCTCGAGGAGGCCGCCGAGCGTGCCGACCACGTGATCGAGACGGTCATCGAGGACGTCGACGTGAAGAAGGACGTTCTGCAACGGCTCGGCGAGCTCTGCCGCGACGACGTGGTCTTCGCGACGAACACGTCGCAGTTCTCGATCTCGGCTCTGGCCGCGGCCTCCGGGCGGCCCGACCGCGTGATCGGCAGCCACTGGTTCAACCCGGCGCCGGTGATGCGGCTGATCGAGATCGTCCGCGGGGTCGAGACCTCCGACGAGACGCTCGCGGTCGCGCTCGAGCTGGCCGAGCGGTACGGCAAGGAGACCGTCGTCTGCCTCAAGGACGCGCCGGGGTTCATCACATCGAGGCTGATCGCACTTCTGATGATCGAGGCAGCGCGGATCGTCGACGAGGGCATCGCCTCGGTCGAGGACGTCAACAAGGCCTGCGTGCTCGCCTTCAACCACGCGCAGGGCCCGTTGGACACCGCCGACCTGAGCGGGCTCGACACGATCGAGCGCATCGGCACAGCGCTCACCGCGCAGTACGGCGAGCGCTTTCTTCCCCCGAATGCCCTCCGGTCGCTGGTCAACGCCGGCCACTTCGGCCGGAAGACCGGCCGGGGCTTCAGCGAGTACGCCGAGCCGGCGTAACGAACGTCAGCTCTGGGCCAGACGCCGGAGGATCGGGAGCGCCCGGAGCAGAGTCTCCTGCTCACCCGCTGTCAGCTCGCTCTCGATCGCGTTCGCGAGCCAGCCTTCCCGGCGGGCCCGCTCCTCGGCCAGCGTCGTCCGGCCGCGCTCGGTGAGCTCGATCAGGATCTGACGGCCGTCTGTCGGGTCGGGCGACCGGGCGACGAGACCGGCGGCCCCGAGCTCGGCGATCGTCTGGGCCATCGACTGCGGCCGGACGCGTTCGGCCGCAGCAAGCGCGCTCGTCGTTGCCGGCCCCTCGCGCTCGAGACGGGCGAGCACGGTGCCCTGCGAGATCGGGAATTGATGCTCGGCCCGGAGACGGCGCAGAAGCTGGCCGAGGACGACTCGAAGCTCGCTCGCGGAAAGGGCAACGTCCGGCGGCCGGGCCACGGGGGAACCATAGCCCGTGTCGGCGTCGTTCCTTAGAGCCGAGAATCTGCACTTCGTCGGTCAGGCGAACGGGCTGGGCGAGCCAACGCGCCGCGCTGTCCTCGATCAGGCAGATCAGATCCTCGCGGTCGAGAAAGCGCTCCTCGATCCGCGAGACGGTGAGCTCGTTGCCGCTCGGCGTGATCACTCTGTCGCCGACCCGCACGTCCTGGACCGCCCTCGTCGACCAGACCGGAGGGAAGCTCTCGGGCAGGTGCGCCTCGATCGCCCGGGTCACCTCGACGTCCTCCGGCAGTGTCGTCGGCCGGAAGCGCGCGACCGGCTCGCCTCGCGGCGAGACGAGGAACTTCTCGAAGTTCCATTCCACGTCGCCGGCCGTGCCCACCCTGTCCGGCACCTCGGTGAGGAGGCCGAAGAGCGGATGGCGGAGATACCCGTTCACGGAGAGCTTCTCCGTCAGGGGGAACGTCACGTTGTACTCGGCCGAGCAGAACTCGGCGATCTCGTCGGCCGAGCCGGGCTCCTGGTTCGCGAACTGGTCGCAGGGAACGCCCACGACGACCAGACCGCGATCGCGGTACCGGTCGTACACGCGCTGCAGCCCCTCGTACTGGGGTGTGAGCCCGCAGCGCGACGCGACGTTGACGATGAGCGCTGCGCGGCCGCGCAGCTCTCCCGGCTCGAGCGGCGCGCCGGCGAGGGTCGTCAGTGGGATGTCGTACGCGCTCACCGGCTCACCGGCTTCTGCAGCTTCCGCTGCTCCGCCCGGAGCTTCTCGCAGCTTCGCCTTCAATTCGGCGGCGAACTCGTCGAGCTTCTGCCTGCGAGAGCCGATCAGCTCGAGCTGCCGCTCGACGAGCGGGATCGACTGCAGGATGATCGCGGCGCGCTCATCGTCGGTGCTCGTTCCGGCCCACTGCTCACGAAGTGCGGCACGGGCCTGCCCGGTGTCCGCGAGCGCGGTCAGCTCCTCGAGCGAGAGCCCGAGCAGCTCGCGCAGACGCACGAGCTCGGTGAGCCGGCCTATGTCGGCGTCGGTATAGAGCCGGTGGCTGCCCTTGCTCCGGTTCCCGCCCTCGGTTCCGAGCAGCCCGAGCTCCTCGTAGTAACGGATCGTCCGGGTCGTCACGCCGACCTGCTCGGCGACCTCGCCGATCCGGTGAGTGCGCTCAACGGTCACGGTCATGAAACCTCCCTGATTGCCTGAGGGGCGAGGGCCGGTCGCGGCTCGCTCGCGG
This sequence comes from uncultured Actinomycetota bacterium, assembly GCA_963762215.1. Taxonomy (GTDB): domain Bacteria; phylum Actinomycetota; class Thermoleophilia; order Gaiellales; family Gaiellaceae; genus PALSA-600. Next base: position 85,640 of record CAVXKB010000007.1, on the reverse strand, counting down.
CGACCTCGACGTGGTGGTACTTGCCTCCGCGCAGGAGCGAGGCGACCGCGGCGATCAGGCACGCGACGATCGCGAATGCGAACGCATAGTCGAGCGCGGTATGGAACGGGCCCGCGATCAGGTGCGGGAAGAAGCTCTGACCGGTGAGCGTGTGGGCCTCTCCCGGCGGGAGCGAACCGAGAACATGCGGGCCGAGCAGGCTCTTGACCGGGTTGTAGCCGAGGAACGACGCGAAGAGCGTCGACACCGGCGGCAGCTGGGAGATGCGGGTTGCGTCGGCCGCAGGGACGCCGTGAGCGATCAGCCCGTCGTGGAGCGTCGAGGGCAGCCCGGACGAGAGGCCGACGATCATCAACGAGAAGAAGACGCCGATCGAGAGCACGGCCGCGGAGCTCGTGAACGTGGCGAGCATGCCCGCGCCGGCCCCACGCTGAGCCGGCGGCAGGCTGTTCATCACTCCGGCGCTGTTCGGAGGGGTGAAGAGCCCCATCCCGATCCCGTTCAGGAGCAGGATCGCCGCGAACCATCCGTACCAGAAGTTCACGGGGAGCACGATGAGCAGCCCGAAGCTGAATGCCGCGAGCAGCATCCCGCCGGTCGTGAACGGCCGTGCGCCGAACCGATCGGACAGGTAACCCGCCGCAGGCCCGGCGATCAGCAGGCCGGCGATCAGGGGCAGCATGTAGATACCCGCCCAGAGAGGCGTCTGGGAGAACGCATACCCGTGCTCGGGGAGCCAGATCCCCTGCAGCCAGATGATCAGGATGAACTGAAGGCCGCCCCGGCCCATCGCCGCGAGCAAGGCCGCGAGATTGCCGGCGCTGAACGCCCGGATCCGGAAGAGATCGAGGTGGAACATCGGGTCGGTGACCCGAGTCTCGATCACGCAGAAGGCGGCAAGCAGCACGACCCCAGAGCTCAGCGTCGAGAGGACGAACGGAGAGGTCCACCCCATCGTATGGCCGCCGTAGGGCTGGATCCCATACGTGATACCGACCATCACCAGGATCAGCCCGACCGCGAAGGTCGCGTTTCCCCACCAGTCGATCCGCGCCGCCTTGCGGACGCCGATCTCGCGGAGGCTGTGGTACGACCACGCCGTCGCGATCAGGCCGACGGGCACGGAGACGAGGAAGACGAGGCGCCAGTTGATCGGCGCGAGGATGCCGCCGAGCACGAGGCCGAGGAACGAGCCGACAACCATCGCGATGCTGTTCACGCCGAGCGCGAGCCCGCGCTCGTTCTGCGGGAAAGCGTCGGTGAGGATCGCACTCGAGTTGGCGAACACGAGCGCCCCGCCGATGCCCTGGCCGACGCGCATCACGATCAGCCAGATCGCGCCCGCCGCTCCGTGCATCCAGGTGACCGAGAGCAGGATCGAGAACACGGTGAAAACGGCGAACCCGAGGTTGAACATCCGCACCCGCCCGTAGATGTCACCGAGCCGCCCGAGGCTCACGAGGAGCACCGCCATGATCACGAGGAACCCGAGGATCAGCCACAAGAGGTAGCTCGTGTTCCCCGGCGTCAGCGGGTCGAGGTGGATCCCGCGAAAGATGTCCGGCAGCGCGATCAGGAGGATCGACGAGTTGATCATCGCGACCAGCATCCCGAGGGTGGTGTTCGAAAGCGCCACCCACTTGTAGTCGAGCCTCTTGATCCTCATCTGGCACCTCGCGCGCAATCTTCTTCTTGACGTAAACGTCAAGTTTAGCACCGCGCCCGAGGCCTTCAGGTCACATCGTCTTGATCAACCCGCCGTCGATGACGTAGTTGGATCCGTTCACGTTTGCGGTACGCGGCGAAGAGAGCAGGACGACGAGCGTGGCCACCTCTTCGGGCGTGGTGAAGCGTCCGGTCGGGATGCCCGCGATCGCCTGCGCCCTAACCGCGTCGGGATCGACGCCGACCGCCTTGCCGACCGTCGCAGCCACTCCCTCGGCGCCGAGCCACAGGTCGGTCGCAACCTGCCCCGGCGAGACGCTGTTGATCCGGATGCCTTTCGGGCCGAGCTCCTGCGAGAGGGACTTCGCCACGTTCAGCAGAGCTGCTTTCGCGGCGCCGTAGTCGATCGTCAGCCCGTCCGGCTCGAAGAAGGCGTTCACGGACGCGACGTTCACGATCGCACCCTCCCCCACCTTCGACATCTCCGCGACCGCTGCTCGGGTCGCTCGCAACGCGGCGAAGAAGTTGAGTTGAAACGACGACTCGAAATCGGCGTCGGTCGTCTCGAGGAATCCGTCGGTCCGGAGCTGGACACCGCCCACGTTGTTGACGAGGACATCGACTCTTCCGTGGCGCTTGACCGCCTCCGTCACGAGCAGGCCCGGGCCCTCCGGTTGAATGAGGTCGACCCGCATCGGCGTCACTCCCTCGATCACTTCGAGGGCCTCGACGGTGCGCGCGCCGGCCACTACCTGCGCGCCCTCGGCCGCCAGCAGCCGCACTGACGCAAGCCCGATGCCCTTGCTGGCCCCGGTGACGACCGCGACCTTGCCACTCAACCCGAGGTCCATCAGCGCCTCGTTGCTTAGCCTGCGACGGCGTCTGCCCGCCGTGGCAGCACCCAGCCCGGACGCGCGAAGTGGCACGTGTACCCGTTCGGATAGTGCTGCAGGTAGTCCTGGTGCTCCGGCTCGGCCTCCCAGAAAGGCCCGGCAGGCTCCACCTCGGTGACGACCTTGCCGGGCCAGAGACCGGACGCCTCGACGTCGGCGATCGTGTCCTCGGCGATCAGGCGCTGCTCGTCGTCGACATAGAAGATCGCCGAGCGGTAGCTCAGCCCGACGTCGTTCCCCTGGCGGTTGAGCGTCGTCGGATCGTGGATCTGGAAGAAGAACTCGAGCAAGTCGCGGAACGAGGTCTCCTCCGGGTCGAACGTGATCTCGATCGCCTCGGCATGCGTCCCGTGGTTGCGATAGGTCGCGTTCTCGACGTCGCCGCCCGTATAGCCGACCCGCGTCGAGATGACGCCGGGGCGCTTGCGGATCAGGTCCTGCATCCCCCAGAAGCACCCGCCGGCGAGAATCGCCTTCTCTGTCGTTCCGGTCATTTCGTCCCTCCTCCGATCGACTTCCCGACAGCGTATCGCGGGCACGACCGCCGCCACGCGACGCCTTTGCGTAAGAATGCCGCCGTGACGTTGCACGGGAATCCGATCCACGAGACGGCACGGCTGCCCGACGGCCGCGAGGTGACGGTCCGGGTCGGCATCCTCGAGGATCCGTACATCGCCGACAGCGAGCTCAACACGGTCGTGCTCGAGCTCCGCTTCGGAAACGGCGTTCTCGCCTCCGTGACGACGATCCTGAACGCCGATCAGGTCACCGAGGCGAAGCATCTCGCCGACCGCGTCGCCGAGGGGCTGCGCTCGGGCGAGCTCGAGCCGCACGCGAGCGCGATCGAGCGGCTCGCGGACGAGATTCTCTAGCTCGCGACCAGCACTTCGTGCACGAACCGGACGGCGAGCGCGCCGTCGCCGACGGCTCCGGCCACACGGTTCAGCGCGCCCGCCCGCACGTCCCCGGCGGTGAAGACGCCCGGCCGGACGGTCTCGAGCAGGTGCGGTTGCCGGTCGGTCAGCGGCCACGTGAGATGGCCCTCGCATGCCGCCGCGCCGTCGCCGCAGAGCAGATAGCCGGCCGAGTCGAGCGCGAGCATCCCGGCCGCGGCCTCGCTGCACGGGACAGCGCCGATCATCACGAACACGGCGGTCGCGTCGACCTCGCTGACGGTCTCCGAGCGGCGGTCGCGGAGGCTCACGGTCTCGACCGTCGCCGTCCCGTGCACGGCAGCGAGCTCGGTCTCGGTGAGCACCTCGATGCGCGGCGACGACTCGATCCGGTCGATCAGGTACTGCGACATCGATGAGCTCAGCTCCTTTCCGCGCACGACCACGCGAACGCTGCGGGCCCGCGTCGCGAGATGCACGGCCGCCTGACCTGCCGAGTTTCCCCCGCCGACGACGATCACGTCCTCGTCCCGGCACCGCTCGGCGTCGTGCGCCATTGCAGCGTGGTAGACGCCGGCGTTGCGAAAACGCTCGATCCCGTCGGCGTCGAGCTCTCGCCAGCGCGCACCCGTCGCCATGACGACGCACCGCGCGAGGACGTGCTGCCCGTCGTCGAGATCCACCCGCACGAGCCCCTCGGTTCCGTCGGCCAGCTCGACGACGCTGTGGAAGCTCGACAGCACCGCGTCGAACCGCCGGGCCTGGAGCGTGGCGTTCCGCGTCAGATCGGAGCCGGAGACCCCGCTCGGGAAGCCGAGGTAGTTCTCGATCCGGGTGCTCGTGCCGGCCTGCCCTCCGGGAGCCCACGCCTCGGCGACGAACGTCCTCAGGCCCTCCGAGCCCCCGTACACGGCCGCGGCAAGCCCGGCGGGGCCGCCGCCCAGCACGACGAGGTCGAACCGCTCACCGTCGACCTCGGCGCGGAGCCCGAGCGAGCGCGCGACCTGGGCCGGCGACGGGTTGCGCAACACGTTCGCGGCGTGGACGAGGACGGGTGTCTCGGAGCGCGGGATGTCGAGCCACCGGAGCATCTTCGCGCTCTCCTCGTCGGTGTCGACGTCGTAGAACCGCACCGGCAGCAGGTTGCGCTCGAGCAGGTCGCGTACCTCGAACGCGCGGCGGGACTCGCGCCCGGCGATGATCCGCATCACGCCGTGGCCCTCGCGCTCGTGCCAGGCGCGCCGGACGAGCAGTGTGCTGAAGATGTGCTCGCCGAACTCGGGCCAGCGCGCGACCATCTCCCGGAGCGAGGCCCGGTCGAACTCGATCACGTCCGTCTGCTCGACGGCGACGCACGCGCTGACCGTCGGCTCACCCGTGAACGCCGCGATGTCGCCGACGAACGTGCCGCCGTCGGCCTCGGCGATATGGACTTCCTTGCCGGGCTTGCGGTCGACGAACTCGACCAGCCCGCGCTCGATCACGAAGAACGGCGCGTCGCGCACAGCGTGCTCGTAGAGCACCTCGCCGGGCTCGAGCGTCCGCCGCTTGCCGCGCTTCCCCAGCCACGCGAGCTTCGCGTCGGACAGCCGCGGAAAGAACTCCTCGTCGTCGAGCGCCGGATAGCTCGGGCTCCGGAGGACCTCGATCGTCGCCATCCGATGAGGCTACCTCCCGGAGGGGGAGCGGAGGCGTTCGGCCCCGCGTGTTTGGTCGCCACGGGGTTTGGAGAGCAACGAGGTCAACCAATGCTCGCTGACCCGAGCGATCAGAGGAGACGACATGCCGACCGACAGCCAACTTCGACAACGACCAGGGAGACACTCTCAGCCATCCGACCGAGGTAGTCGTGGTCGACGCTGCCGGCCCCGAGCCTGTAGTCGTTCCCGACCCGGTGATCGTTACGGACGATCAGGACACGGTCGCCGGGAGCAGGGTTGTCGCGGAGACGCAGGCAGCTGTTGTCGAGCCCGATGGGACCGTAACCACGACGCGCGAGCGCGTGGAAGAGCAAACCGTGGTGACCCGCGAGCGCCGGAACTGGATCTGGCCGCTGGTCGGGCTACTCGCGCTGCTGCTCGCTCTCGGGCTCCTTGCCTGGTGGTACTTCAGCGGCGACGACACGAAGAAGGTCCCGAACGTCGTCGGGTCGTCGCTGACGACGGCCGTCAATCGTCTGCAACAAGCCGACTTCAAGAGCTCGATCACGCGCATGACGCATCCGGAGCAGGCCGGCATCGTCTTCGCGCAGGACCCTGGAGCGTCGGTGAAGGCGAAGAAGGGCTCCGTCGTCCAGATCTCGGTCTCGAACGGGCCCGGGCTGATCCCGGTTCCCTCGGCGGTCGGGCTCTCCGACGCGGCCGCCCGGCAATCGCTCGTCAACGCTGGTCTCCAGGTGACCGAGGTACGGGTCTTCTCGAGTCAGCCCGCAGGAACGGTCATCGCCCAGAGCCCGGCAGCGGGGTCGAAGGTCGCCGCTGACCAACCGGTCCGGATCAACGTCTCGAAGGGCTCGGGCACGGCAGTCGTACCCAACGCGGTCGGGCTCGGCGAGGCTGCCGCTCGCAGCGGCATCGTCGCCGCCGGTTTCCGCGTCACGGAAGCACACGTTCCCTCGACCCAGCCGGGCGGCACGGTGATCGCGCAATCGCCCGTCGCCGGCTCACGCGCCGCGGACGGCACGATCGTCCGGATCAACGTGGCGCAGGCGGCCACCGGCTCGGCCGCCGTGACGCCGCCGGCGACGACAACTGCAAGCGACAACCACGCCGACGCAGGCACAAGCCCGAGCTCAGCGCAGGTCCCCACCGCCTCGGGCCCGGTGCAAGGCGCCGCTCAGGCCCTGGCCGCCGCCGGCTTTCGCGTGAGCGTCGCCTACGTCCCGGGCACCGCAGCTCTCGGAACGGTGACGGCGCAGCAGCCTGCCGCCGGCACCACCGCCCCCACCGGGTCGCACGTCACGATCAACGTCTCGTCCGGCCCGGGTCAATCGACTCCGAGCACCGTTCCGGACGTCGTCGGGAAGACGATTCCGGAGGGTGTCGCCGCGTTCAACCAGGCCGGGCTTCGGCTGATCTTCCTTCGCTTGCCCGTGACCGACAAGGCCATGGCCGGGAAGATCATCGAGCAGAGCCCCGCAGCCGGTGCGAGCGCGCCGAAGAACGCGCAGATCCTCGTCTACATGGGCGCCTACCAACGCTGACGTAGCGGCTTCGGCCGATTCGTCTACGCGTCCTCTTCGGCTTTCTCACCCTTCTCACCGGCGGCAACGATGTCGCCCTCGGTGAAGAGGATCTCCTCGAGGGCGGCACGCCACTTCGGCTCGCGCCGCAGGAGAAACTCCAGATCCATCCCGAAATGCTTGAACTCCTCGTGCTGCGCGTCGAGCATGATCGCCTTCGCCTGCTTGTCGGTCTCGAGCTCGATCCGCTGCGCGTACCAGCCGATCGCCTCGGCCTCCTCGGTCAGCGACGCGATCATCCGCGCGAAGGTGCGTCCTTCCTGCGAGAGCTCTTCCGGCGGCTCGTGATACTGGTCCGACCCCATCCAGTCCTCCTCGGCTCGATTGCCTGACCAGGCGAGGTTACCCCCGACACGCGAGCCGGGAAACGCGGACACTCTGTCCGCCGGGACTGCCGGGGCACTACCCTCAGCAAGCCGGGGAATGAACAATCCGATCAGTAGCTCGTTCGTGCAAGAAGCGCCCATCGGGCGAGTTACGGACGGCTACAGCTCGTGCTAGGCGAGGCCGTACGCCTCATTCCGTACGCGCTCCTCGCCGCGCTCAGCCCGCTCGGCTTCGCCGCCACGATCACCGTCATGAAAACGGGCCGCCTGACGGCCCTCGGCTTCGCACTCGGAGTGCTGCTCGGCCAACTGCTCGCCTGCACTGTCCTGGTCATCGTCGGAGGTGCGTCGATCCCCTCTCGCGACAAGGACCACCCCACCTTCCAGGGGCTGCTCGAGCTCGGGCTCGGCATCGCCCTCCTTTGGCTTGCAGCGGTCGTTCGCCATCGTCCCCCGAGCGCGATGCATGCTCCCGGCGGAAGCGGGCGATCCAAGGAGGTGCTCGATCGGCTCGCACGCGTTCGCCCCTTCACGGCATTGGTCGCCGGCCTGATGCTCGGGATCGGTGGCCCAAAACGGCTCGTGCTGACCGGATTGGCCTCCGCCTCGATCGCCGCCGCGGGCGTCGGCGGCTCCGATCAGGGGGCGCTGATCCTGTGGTATTCGGCCCTTGCGACCGTCGTCGTCTGGCTGCCCATCCTCGGGTACCTGCTGCTCGGACAATGGGCCGTCGGCTGGCTCGACCGCGGCCTCGAGTGGCTGACTCGCCACCAGAGGACTGCGAGCGTCTCCGTGCTCGTTGCGGTCGCCGTCGTGCTCTTCGTCGACGCCGCCGCCACACTCCTCTAACCCGATCGAGCACTAGTCGAGACGGAAGATCTGCTCGAGCGCAGGCGGCCCACCGTCCGGCACGCGCTCCTCGAGCAGGACGGCCATTGCGTTCTGCCAGCGGGTGCAAACCTCCTGCGCGGCGAGATAGCGCTCGGCGGCGTCGAGATCTTCCGCTTCGAAGTAGCCGAACACCTGGGTTCCGGCACGGAAGATCGTGTAGTTGCGGATTCCGGCCGAGCTGAGCGCGTCGCGCATCTCGGGCCAGACGTTCGAGTGCGCCTCGACGTACTCGTCGATCTTGTCGGGACGGACACGGAGCACGAATCCGGTTCGCTGAGTCATGAGATCTCCTGACGGGTGACGAGGACGACGAGGGTGCGTGGACCGTGGACCCCTTCGACCCGATTCAGCTCGATGTCGGACGTGGCCGACGGCCCCGAGATGAACGTGATCGGCCGACGATCGCGGTGTACGAGCTCGGCCAGAGCCGTCATCGCCTCGGGCACGAGCTCCACGACCTGGGACTCGTCGACGACGCAGACATGAAGGTCGGGAACGAGGCTCAAGGCACGCGCTCCCTCTGCCGGCCCCGCAGTGAGAACGATCGTGCCGGTCTCCGCGATCGCAACCGTGCAGCCGGTGAGAACGCCGTCGAGCAAGTCGAGCTCGGCCGGTGAGAGCCCATCAGCGTCGACGAGCTCGACTCCATCCGGACGCCACTCCTCCGGGAGCCCAGCCGGAATCCCGATGCGAATGGCCCCTCGCGATTCGAAAGCCTTCGCGATCGCCTGTGGAAGCTCGGCCGTCGCAACCCGGCTGACCTCCGCCCGGTAGTCGCTGATCCGCTCGCACAACCGCTCCACGAGCGCCGGCCGCTCGAGCTCTCCCGCCCGGCGATACGCACGCGGGATCTCAGCAGAGACCTGACCACCGGCGAGCGAGGCCCGAATCCGCCCGAGCATGGCCTCACGCGAGGAGCTCAAGGCCTCTCCTTCCACCAGTCCCGGAAGCTCTGACGTGCCAGCGGCCGGAGGTCCCTCGTGCTCGTCCAACCACCGAGCTGCCCCGGTAGCCGCTCGATGGTGCCACGGCGTAGAAACGGCCGTTGGGCGATCCGGCCGAGCCGCTGGGCGAGCTCGAACCGCCGCCGGCCCTCGAACGCCCAGCCGACTGCCTTCATCGACAGCCGCTCGCCGCGGCCGCCGACCGCTTCGACCGCCTTCGCCCGGAGATGAAGAAGCACGGCGGGGATGTCGATCAGCACCGGGCAAACCTCGTAACAGGCGCCGCACAGGCTCGAGGCGAACGGCAGCGACTTGGCCTGCTCGATGCCCTGAAGCTGCGGCGTCAGGATCGCGCCGATCGGCCCCGGATAGACCGATCCGTAGGCGTGCCCCCCGGTCCGCGAATACACCGGGCAGACGTTGAGACAGGCGCTGCAGCGGATGCAGTGCAGCGCCTGACGACCGACCTCGTCCGCCAGCACACGCGTGCGGCCCGCATCCAGCAGGATGACGTGGAACTCCTGCGGGCCGTCGCCCGGAGTCGTGCCTGTCCAGAGCGATGTGTACGGGTTCATCCGCTCACCGGTCGCGGAGCGTGGAAGCAGCTGCAGGAAGACCTCGAGGTCGGCAAAGGTCGGAACGAGCTTCTCGATGCCGAGGATGGTCACGAGAACAGGCGGCAGCGTCGTGCACATTCGGCCGTTGCCCTCGGACTCGACGACGCACACGGTTCCCGTCTCGGCGACGCCGAAGTTCGCCCCACTCACTGCCATGCGCGCGTGTAGGAACTTCTCGCGCAGGTACAGGCGCGCCGCCTCGGCGAGCTCACTCGGCTCGTCCGTGATCGTCTCGTCGGCGATCGTCCGGCGGAAGATGTCGCGGATCTCCGTTCGATTGCGATGAATCGCCGGGACGAGGATGTGCGAAGACCAGTCGCCGTCGAGTTGCAGGATGAGCTCGGCGAGATCCGTCTCGATCGCCTGAACCCCGCCCGCTGCAAGCGCGTCGTTGAGACCGATCTCGTCGGTGGTGAGCGACTTGACCTTGACGAGCTCGGTGACTCCATGCTCCCTGGCGACCTCGAGGACGATCCGGTTCGCCTCTGCCCCGTCTTGCGCCCAGTGCACCTTCCCGCCGGCCGCTGTGACTGCCGATTCGAACTGGATCAGGTATTCGTCGAGGTGCGCGAGCGTCTCGGCCTTGATCGCGCGCCCGGATCTCCGCAGCTCTTCCCAGTCCGGCACCTCGGCGACGACCCGGGCGCGCTTGTCTCGGATCGTCGTGGTGGCCTTGAGCAGATTCGCCCCGAGCTGTTTGTCGGCGAGCGCCTCGCGCGCGGCGGCCGGAAACGGCCGGAGCGCCTCGCTCACCGTGCGCCCGTTCCGGCGAGAATCTCCGCGAGATGGAGCGTGCGCACCCCCGCGCCCTCACGCGAGAGGCGACCGCCGATCTGAAGGAGGCACGAGCCGTCCACAGCCGTGCAGACGTCGGCCCCCGTCGACACCACCGCCCTGCACTTGTCCACGACCATCGCCGAGGACGTTTCGTGGTTCTTCACGGCGAAGGTGCCCCCGAAGCCGCAGCACTCGCGGGCATCCGGTAACTCGACGAGCTCGAGCCCGTCGACCGCCTCGAGAAGCCGTACCGGGGCGTCTCCGACGCGGGTGACCCGAAGCGAGTGGCAGGTCGGGTGATAGGTGACCCGACCGGCGAAGGATGCTCCGACATCGGTGACGGCCAGATGATTCACCAGGAATTCGGACAGTTCGAACACACGAGGTGCGATGGCGCGAACATCGCGTTCCAGCGCAGCGTCACCGCTTTCGCGGGCGAGCTCCGGATAGATCTCCCTGACCATCCCGACACATGAGGACGACGGGGCGACGATCACATCGTACGGCTCGAAGATACGCACGAAGCGGCGCGCGAGAGCCGTCGCCTCAGCCCTGTATCCGCTGTTGGCATGAAGCTGACCGCAGCACGTCTGGGCGTTCGGGAACTCCACTCGGTGGCCGAGACGCTCCAGCAGCCGGACGGTCGCCTTGCCTACTTCCGGAAGGATCGTGTCGCCGACGCAGGTGACGAACAGTGCGACGCGCACGCGACGGTCAGCGGGGGTAGGCCAGCGCGACGCCGCCGTCGACGTTGAGGATGTTCCCCGTGCTCTTGCCGGAACGACGCGACGAGGCGAAGTACAGGATCGCGGCGGCGATGTCGGCAGGCAGCACGTTCACCTTGAGGGTCGTGCGCTCGCGGTAGAACGCCTCGAGCTCGTCGGCTGCAATCCCGTAGGCGGCGGCCCGCTCCTCGCGCCACGCCGAGTCCCAGATCCGGGAGCCTTCGAGCACCGCATCCGGGTTGACGGTGTTCACGCGGATTCCGTGACCACCGAGCTCCTCGGCGAGGCAGCGCGCGAGGTGGAGCTCTGCAGCCTTGGCGGCCGAGTAGGCGGCGGCTCCTTTCCCGGGAGCAAGGGCGTTCTTCGACCCGATGAAGACGATGCTGCCCCCGGTGCCCTGCTCGACGAGTTGCCGCGCGGCCTCCCTGGCGACCAGGAAGTAGCCGCGGGCCAGGATGTCGTTGTTGCGATCCCAGAGCTTCAGCGATGTCTCGAGAATCGGGGCGCTCGAGGCGATACCGGCGTTCGAGACCACCACGTCGACTCCGCCGAAGGCGAGCGCCGCCTCGCGATAGACGTTGACGATCGACGACTCATCGGTGACATCCGCCACGACGGCGACCGCCCCCTCACCGAGCTCGGCTGCGACCTCCCCGGCACCTTCACCGTCGAGGTCGGTGAGAACGACGCACGCCCCCTCGGCTGCGAAAGCCCGGGCGGCCGCGCTGCCGATACCCCCGGCGCCGCCGGTGATGAGGACGACGGCCCCCTGGAACTCACGGGGCGCCGGCGCGAGCGAGAGCTTGTAGAGCTCGAGCGGCCAGTACTCGATCGCGTACGACTCCTTGTCGTCGAGGGAGACGAAGCCCCCGAGGCCCGAGGCCCCTCGCATCACGGCGATCGCGCGCAGATAGAGGTCACGCGCCAGCTTCGCTGCCTTGAGTGTCCGCCCGGCGCTGACGAGACCGACGCCCTCGATCAGGATCACACGAGGGCTGGGATCGAGCAGGGTGTCGCCCGCAGCCCGGTACTGCTCGAAGTAGGCGTCCTCACGCTCGTGGAACAGCCCCACCTGCTCGACGAGACGGTCGCGCAACGCGGCAGCGTCGTCGCTCTCCGGATCGAACTCGATCCAGGCGGGCCTCCGCTTGGTGTGAACGAGATGGTCGGGGCACGCAGCGCCGACCTGGGAGAGCTCGCGCGAATCGCGGCCCGCGACGAACTCCAGAACGGCCGGAGAGAGATCGATCTGCAGCACGCGCGGACCGTCGACCGACAGGGCGCCGCGAAGGGCCGGCATGACCTCGGCGAGCAGTGCGACACGCCGATCGTGCTCGAGCGGCGCTCGCGCGGCCCCGCCGAACGGCTCGGCGCCCGACCTGCGCTCTTCGACAAAGGCGGCTGCCCGGTTGATCGCATCGAGGGTCGCCGCGTAGGACTCGGCAGCGGTCGCGCCCCACGTGACGAGCCCGTGCTTGGCGAGCAGGACCATCCCTGCGTTCGGGCTCGAGGAGACTGCCTCGGCGACGAGCTTCGAGAGCGCAAAGCCCGGCCGGATGTAGGGGATCCAGACTGCATCGGTGCCGAAGCACTCTTCGGCAAGACGCTCACCGTCGGTCGCACCGACGATCGCGCCGATCGCATCCGGGTGCGTGTGGTCGACGTGGGCATGCGGGATGAACGCGTGGAGGAGCGTCTCGATCGACGGGCGCGGCATCGACGGGTCGAGCTGGCAGCGCGCGAGATAGGCGACCATCTCTTCGTCCGACATCGCCGGCCGCTCCACGAGCGGCAGGATCTCGTCGAGCCTGAGACCGGTGAAGCCGTTCCGATCGATCGTCGCCAGGTCGCTTCCGGAGCCCTTGACCCACAGCACCTCGGTCGTGCGTCCGGTGTGGTCGACCTGGGACACCTTGACAGAGGTGTTCCCACCGCCGAAATTGACGACCGATCGGTCCGAAGCGAGCAAGTTTGAGCGGTAGACGAGTGCATCGAGCTCGTCGGCGCCGGTACGAGCGGCGTCCCAGCCGCTCTCGATCGATGTTGAAGCAGTCACAGCCATGGTTCTCGGACTCCCATTAGAAGGTTGAGGATCGTCATTGCCAGCCGGCCTGTGCCCCTCCGGCCCTGCTCTCGGCTACCGCGGCCGCATAGCCCCCGTCGCGAAACGCGGAGATCGGATCCTCCGCGGCGCCCAGATCGAGGCGCACCTTTGCACAGAGAGGCCGCACGTCGGTCGCGAACGCATCGAGCAGGATGCGGTTGGCAGCCAGCACGTCACCCTCGAGCTGCGCCTTCTCCAGTGCAGCGCGGTCGACGAGCAACGCTTTCGCGTAGGACTCTTGGAGGGTGAGCACGCTCTGGATCAGCGCCTCGATCTTCGGCTCGATGTTGTGGGACTGGTCGATCGTCAGACGCACGCCGTTCTCGACAGCGCCGCTCGAGACGAGCTCGTCGAAGATCCGAAAGAGCTGGAACGGATCGATCGAGCCGACCATCAGGTCGTCGTCGCCGTACTTGCGATCGTTGAAGTGGAACCCGCCGAGCCGGTTCAGGCGCTGGAGCAGCGAGACGATCTGCTCGATGTTGACGCCCTGCGCATGGTGGCCGAGGTCGACGAGCACGCGCGCACTCGACCCGAGCTCCTGGCACAGAGTGAGGGCCGAGCCCCAGTCGGCGAGGTCGGTGGCGTAGAACGCCGGCTCGTAGAGCTTGTACTCGACGAGCAGCTCGATCCCCTCCGGCAACGCTTCGTAGACCTCCTGCAGCGAGGTGACGATCCGCTCGCGGCGGGCTGAAAGTGAGTCCTGCCCGGGGTAGTTGGTGCCGTCGGCAAGCCAGAGCGAGATCGAGTCGGACCCGGTCTGCCCCGCGATCTCGATGCACTCGAGCAGATGGTCGATCGAAGCGCGTCGAACGTGCTCGTCCGGGTTGCAGAAGCTCCCGAGCTTGTACTCCGGCTCCTGAAACAGGTTCGGGTTGATCGCGCCGAGGCTCAGGCCGAGCGCTGCGGCGAACTCGCGCAGCTCTGCGTAGTCATCGACCGTGTCCCACGGGATGTGGAGGGCAACCGACGGCGCGATGCCGGTGTAGAGGTGAACCTGCGCGGCGTCCTCGATCTTCTCGTACGTGTTCCTCGGCACACCGGCCTGCGGGAACACGGCGAACCGGGTCCCGGAGTTGCCGAACGCCCACGACGGCGTCTCGATCCGCTGTGCCCGAAGCGCGGCCTCCACCCGCTCGATCGCGTCACCGCGTTCCGCGACAGCCTCCGCCAGCAGGTCGTACGCGGTGCTCACAGGGCAACCTCCTGTCCCACACGACCTTGGCCGACGACCTGGACGAAACGCTCGTAGAGCGCCTCCCACTGCTGGAGATCGGGATCCGGCTCGTAGACGCGAACCTCGGTCGAGCTGCGCACGAGCTCCCGCATGTCCGCCAACGAGCCGAGCTCGCCCGCCGCCTGGAGCTGGACGAGGACGTTGCCGAGCGCGGCCGCCTCGACCGGCCCTGCGAGAACCGGCCGTCTCGCGACGTTCGCCGTCAACCGGCAGAGAAATTCGTTCTGCGCGCCGCCCCCGATCACGTGCACGACCTCGATCGGCGTGCCGGTGACGAGCTCGATCTGCTCGAGCACGAACCGGTACTTGCAGGCAAGGCTCTCGAAGATCGCGCGGATCAGCACGGCGCGCTCGTCAGAGCCCAGCTGGCCGCATTCCTCGCAGGCGGCACGTACCCGAGCGGGCATGTTCCCTGGAGCCATCAGCTCGGGGACATCGGGGTCGAACAACGGGCCGCCCGGGGGCGCCTGACGAGCGAGCTCGACCAGGGCCTCGTAGCTCGTCGTCTCGCCTTCGGCCACCCAGGCCCGCCTGCATTCCTGGACGAGCCAAAGGCCCATCACGTTCTTCAGCAGCCGGATCGTGCCGCCGAAGCCCCGTTCGTTCGTCAGGTTCGCGGCGCGCGCCTGCTCGGAGACGAACGGAACGGCAACCTCGACCCCGACGAGGGACCAGGTGCCGCTCGAGATGTACGCGGCGGTCGTCCCGGGCTGGAACGGGACGGCGACGACCGCCGAAGCGGTGTCGTGAGAGGCAACCGCGATCACCGGCGTCCCGGCCGGCAGGCCGGCGCCCGTCGCATTGTGGGAAAGCAGGCCGCCGGCGGCCTCGCCGGGCTCGCGCACGTCCGCGAAGAGCCGCTCTGGGATGCCGAGCCTCGAGATCAGGCTGTCCGACCAGCGGCCCGTCTCGACATCGAGGAGCTGGGTCGTGCTCGCGTTCGTTGCCTCGGCGAAGCGCTCACCGGTCAGCCAGTAACCCAGCAGGTCCGGGATCAGGAGGAAGGTCTCCGCGGATTGCAGGGCCACGCTCTGCTCGAGAGCGAGCAGCTGGAACAACGTGTTGAACGGCAGGAACTGGATACCGGTCGTCTCGTAGATCTCCTCCATCGGAACGAGCGCGAAGGCCTTCTCCATGGCGCCGGCGCCGCGGCCGTCGCGATGATGGAGCGGGTTCGAGATCAGGGTGCCCTGCCGGTCGAGCAGGCCGAAATCGCAGCCCCATGAGTCGATTCCCACGCTGCGCACGCGATCGCTGCCCCCGGCGAGCTCGCCGAGCGCGGCGCAGATCTCGCCGAACAGGCCGAGCACGTCCCAGTAGAGGCCGTCGGGCAGCCGGACCGGCCGGTTCGGGAACCGGCGCGCCTCCGCCAAGTCGAGCCGCGTGCCGTCGAACCGTCCGACGAGCGCCCGGCCGCTCTCGGCGCCGAGATCGAACGCCACGCGCACGTCACTCACCGCCGCCTCCTAGAGGGAGAAACAACCGCGTCGGATAGGCGTCCAAGAGGGGGTGCAGCCCATTTGAGATCGACGAGATCGGACATCGGCGCCCCCTGTGGGCGGTTGGTGACAGTCGAGACTAGCATCGGGATCGATGATCGCTTATGATCGCACACCACCACACCCTGCATGACCACACCAAAACCAACCACCCAATCATGCAACGCTCGACGAGACGCCGTCTTCTGCTGCCCGAACGGAATACGCGTTGGCAGCGCAGGCGGCCGCACCGGGGCAACCCCGAGGGCGGTGCCGACTGAGCGAGACGTGGCGCAACTGGTTCGCAAACCCTTCTAGCTTTGTGGAAAGGACTCGAGTGATGACTGGTTCCCTTAGAAAGCGAGTGCTGGCGACTGGGACGGCGCTTGCGCTGATCTGCGTCTTCGGCGCGGCGATCGCGTCGGCCGCGGCTCCGATGAAGACGGGCCTGAAGGTCTTCGTCATCCCGAAGAACCTCGGCAACTCGTACTTCACTACCGCTGACAGTGCGAAGTCGGGTGGCGCAATCGCCGCTCTGAATGCCCTCAAGGAGTCGGGAACCGAGACGAGCGGCACCGCCGCCACGCCGGCCTCCCAGATCCCGGCCATCCAGGCCGCGATCACCAAGGGTGCGAACGTCCTGCTCGTATCTGCTACTGACGCCTCAGCCCTTTGCCCGACGCTCAACTCTGCAATGCAGAAGGGCATCACGGTGGTCACGTACGACTCGGACGCCCCGCTGTGCCGCAACCTGTTCATCAACCAGGCGACCGCGCAGGGGATCGGTGCAAGCGAGGTCGACCTGCTCGCGAAGCAGATCGGCGGCTCGGGCCAGATCGCGATCGTCTCCGCTGCAGCTTCTGCGACGAACCAGAACGCGTGGATCGCCTTCATGAAGAAGGAGCTCAAGAAGTACCCGAAGATGCAGCTCGTCTCGACCGTCTACGGCAACGACGATCCGACCACCTCGACGCAGGTCACGGAAGGGCTGCTCCAGCAGTACCCGAACCTGAAGGGGATCATCTCGCCGACCACGGTCGGGATCGCCGCAGCAGCGGCAGTCCTCGACACGCCGAAGTACCGCGGCAAGGTGCATGCTCACCGGCCTCGGCACTCCGAACTCGCTGAGGAAGTACGTCAACGACGGCACGATCCAGGGCTTCGAGCTCTGGAACCCGGCCGACCTCGGCTACCTGGCCGCCTACGCCGGTGTCGCATACGCCTCGAAGGCGATCACGAACGCGAGAGGGCAGTCGTTCACCGCCGGCAAGCTCGGCAAGTACACCGTCGGAGCCGGCCACTCGATCCTGCTCGGCGCCCCGTACGTGTTCAACAAGGCGAACATCTCGAAGTTCAACTTCTAGGCGCGATCCGCTCGGGGCGACCGGCGAACGCCGGCGCCCCGAGCGCTTTCTCGGCCCGCCCTCGGACGCGAGACCGAGGCGTTCTCTCTACTCTCTGATCTCCGAGGATGTGGTGACTCTCCGTGTCAACTGAGCACGAAACCGGAGCAGTGCCGTCGCCCCCGTCGGCGCCGGTTCCCATCCTCTCGCTCCAGCACGCGACCAAGGCTTTCGGAGCGATCCGCGCTCTCGACGACGTCTCGATCGATCTCTACCCGGGCGAGGCTCATGCCCTCGTCGGCGAGAACGGGGCGGGCAAGTCGACGCTCGTGAAGATCTTCGCGGGAGTCCACCCGCCCGACAGCGGCCGGCTGCTCATCAACGGTGTCGAGGTCGCCCTGGGCGGCCCGGCCGACGCTCGCGACGCCGGGATCGCAGTCATCTATCAGGAGCCGACGCTCTTCCCCGACCTCACGGTGGTCGAGAACATCTTCATCGGGCGCCAGCCCCTGCGCGCCGGGCGCCGCATCGACTTCGAGGCGATGCACGCACAGGCCGAGGCGATCTTCGAGCAGCTCGGCATCCGGCTCGACCTCGACCGGATCGCGCTCGGCCTCTCGATCGCCGAGCAGCAGCTGGTCGAGATCGCCAAGGCCCTCTCGCTCGATGCCAGAGTCGTCGTCATGGACGAGCCGACGGCGGCGCTCTCCGCCGTCGAGGTCGACCGCCTCTTCAAGGTTGCCGCTGCCCTGCACGAGTCGGGCGTCGCGGTGCTCTTCATCTCGCACCGGCTCGAAGAGGTGTTTGCGCTCTGCCAGCGCGTGACGATCCTCCGCGACGGCCAGCTCGTTCTCACCCGCGAGCTCGAAGGGCTCCACGCCGACGACCTCGTTCGCGCGATGGTCGGACGCGAGCTTCCCGAGCGCGTCGCGGCAGAGCATGCCGCGGGTCAGACCGTGCTCGACGTCGAGCGCCTCTCCCGCGAAGGGGTCTTCCTCGACATCAGCTTCCAGGTGCGAGCCGGCGAGATCGTCGCGCTGGCGGGCCTCGTCGGGTCCGGGAGGAGCGAGGTGGCGCGAGCGATCTTCGGCGTCGACTCCTACGACGCCGGGTCGGTAGCTCTCTCCGGCCGAAAGCTGCGCGGAGCATCTCCCACGACCGCCATGGCCGCCGGAGTCGGGCTCGTTCCCGAGGATCGGCGCCAGCAGGGGCTCGTCATGAGCGCCTCGATCACGGGCAACATCGCGCTCGCATCGCTCCGGCGGCTCAGCCGGCTTGGGTTCATCCTCGGATCGATGGAGAGGACATTCGCTGCGGACTGGGCGATCAAGCTCCAGATCAAGTACGGACGACTGGCCAACCCGATCAGCTCCCTCTCCGGCGGCAACCAGCAGAAGGTTGTGCTGGCCAAATGGCTGAGCCGCAACCCGACGCTGCTCATCGTCGACGAGCCGACGCGCGGGATCGACGTGGGCACGAAGGCCGAGGTACATCGCCTACTCGATGAGCTCGCCGGCGAAGGCGTCGCCATCCTGATGATCTCCTCAGAGCTTCCCGAGGTCCTTCGCCTGGCCGATCGCATCCTCGTCATGCGCGAAGGCCGGCTCGTCAAGGAGTTCCTGCACGCCGAGGCCTCCGAGGAGCGGATCGTCGCGGCGGCGACAGGGCAGGCCGAGGTGGCCGCATGACCGTTGCCCTCGACCCGACCCCGAAGGCAACGCCGCCGCTCGTCGACGCGTCGACCAACCGGCTCGTCGACCTCGTGTTCCGGGTCAGGGAGTTCGGGATCATCGCGGTCCTGCTGCTGCTCGTGGTCGTCACCGCGGCGATCCAGCCGCGATTCCTCAGCATGCAGGAGCTCCAGTTCATCCTGCTCGACACGACCGTGTTCGCGCTGCTCGCGATCGGCGAGACGATGGTCGTGCTGACCCGCAACGTCGACCTCTCGGTCGGCGCGGTTCTCGGCCTTGCCGCCTACCTCTCCGCCAACCTGTTCCAGGCCCATCCGGGAACATCGATCGTCGTCGTGTTCCTCGCGGGTGCGGGGATCGGTCTCGTGTGCGGTGTCGCGAACGGATTGCTGACGACGATCGGGCGAGTCCCGAGCCTGGTCGTCACTCTTGCCAGTCTCTACATCATCCGAGGAATCGACACCTGGCTCGTCGGGGGCAACGAGGTCGTCTCCAGCTCCCTACCGAACTCCTTCCTCAACATCCCCCACGCCAAGATCGCCGGGATCCCCGTCCTCGCGATCGTCGTCGGGCTCGGCGTCGCCGTCGCGGCGTACTACCTGCGCTCGTATCGCTCGGGCCGCGAGCTCTATGCGATCGGGTCCAACCCGGAGGCGGCGAAGCTCGCGGGCATCCCGATCGGCAAGCGGGTGTTCACGGTTTTCGCGATCAGCGGGACGCTTGCCGGGATCGCCGGCGTGCTCTGGGCCGCACGCTACGGCACGATCGACTCCACCGCGGGCACGGGGTACGAGCTCACCGTGATCACGGCTGTGGTCGTCGGCGGGGTGGCGATCTTCGGGGGTAGCGGCAGCGTGATCGGAGCTGCACTCGGAGCGCTGCTCCTGAACACGATCAACTCGTCGCTCTACGTCCTCGGCATCTCGGCCTTCTGGGACCAGGCGATCGCAGGTGCGCTCCTGATCGCCGCGATCACGATCGACCAGTTGATCAAGGTTCAGCTCACCGTCGCATTGCGCCGGAGGTCTCGCCTTGGAGCCTGAGCTGAGCGGCGCACCTTCGCCGACGGACGTGACCCCCGGCCAGGGCGATCGCGTGGGTCGCGCCTGGGGCACGGGGCTTCACGGGGTGATGCGCTGGGAGTCCGGGCTCGTCCTCGCCTCCCTGCTCGTGATCGCGCTCGGCATCAACGCGTCCGATCAGTTCCTGACCAACGGCAACTTCTTCTATCTGAGCGTCTCGATCGGCGAGGTGGCGATCATGACCTTGCCGCTCACGTTCATCATCATCACGGGCGAGATCGATCTCTCGGTCGCGTCGATCCTCGGGCTGTCGAGTGCGCTCGTCGGCTACCTCTGGAGCCACGGCTGGCCGATGCCGGCGATCATCCCGGTCGTGCTCGTCGTCGGGATCGTCGCGGGCGCGTTCAACGGGTTCCTGATCACCCGTGTCGGGCTTCCCTCGCTCGCCGTCACGATCGGGACTTTGACCCTGTACCGCGGAATCGCCGTGATCCTCCTGGGCCCGAACACCATCTCGGACTTTCCATTCAAGTACACGAAGATCGGCGTCGACCCGTTCCCGCATACCTCCTTCCTCTCATACTCGGCCGTGATCTTTCTCGTTCTCGCCGCCGTCTTCGGCATCGTGCTCCACTTCACACCGTTCGGACGGTCCCTCTACGCGATCGGCTCGAACAAGGAAGCGGCGACGTTCGCCGGGATCCGGGTCAAGAGGATCAAGATGAGGCTGTTCATCCTGTCGGGCCTCGTCTGCTCGGCGGTCGGGATCCTCTACACCTTCCGCCTCTCGACTGCCGTCCAGAACAACGGGCTCGGCCTGGAGCTCACCGTTGTCGCGATCGTGCTTCTCGGCGGCGTCTCGATCTTCGGCGGCCGCGGCTCGATCATCGGTGTCGTCCTCGCGGTATTCGTGCTGGCGGGACTGCAGAACGCGCTCTTCCTGACGAACTTCCCACAGAGCGCGCTCGGCATCATCCCCGGGATCCTGCTGCTCGTGAGCGTCCTCGTGCCCAATGCCTCGTCGTTCGTCCGCCGGGCGCGCGAGTCGCTGAAACGACGGAAGGTACGCGGCCGGATCGCCGCCGCACGCGGCGCCTAGACAGGCCTACGCGCGGTGTGTCGAGACGCCGTGCGCCTCGAGCATTCGGATCGCCTCGAAACCGGGCTCGCTGACGTATGCCATGCCGACGGCGTCGAGAGGCGCAACGACGGCCAGCCCGCGGTCATCGAACTTCTGAGCCGTCGCAAGCAGGACCGCGGTCTGGGCATGGGCGATCATCGCGCGCTTTACCTCCGCCTCGAGCGGGTCTGCATCGGTCAGGAACCCGTCCCTGGTCACACCCTTCACGGAGAACACGACCCGATCGACGAGGTAGCCGCGAAGGGCCCGGACGGTGTCGGGACCGACGAAGGAGTGCGTGAGCGGGCGGAACGTCCCGCCGAGCGCGATCAGGTCGACGTTCGGCGAGTCGGCGTTGCCGACGAGGTCCATCACCGGCAGGGAGCTCGTGAGCACCGTGGTGGTGATACCGGCCTCGAGGATCGCCCGGGCGACGTAGAAACTGGTGGTCGAGGAGTCGAGGAAGAGCGTCTCGCTCGGCTCGAGCGACGTCACGACCGCCCGCGCCAACCGCTCCTTGTCCTCGACATCCAGGCTCAGTCGATGCCGGAACGAATCCTCGTGTGCGGCGAGATCCGGCAGCACAGCCCCGCCGTGTGTCCTCCGGGCATACCCCTCGCGAACCAGGATCGCCAGGTCGCGCCGTGCCGTCATCGGTGACACGCCGAACGATTGCTCGACCGCGCCGACGGTGATGCTCCGCCGCTCGCGGAGCAGCTCGAGGATCAGCCTCCGCCGCTCCTCGGGGACGATCTGGTCCCGGCCGATGTCTGGATCCGAGCTCATCTCTCCGGCTAGTGTCGCATCCATCGTGCCGGCACTCAAACAGCGGCACCCGCGGAGCTTCGCTACTGGACGTTGAAGACTTGACCGAGCTCGTGATCGTCGGCGCGCTCGGATGATTTGGTGCGGGAACGGCCGGGAAGGATGTCGGGGATGAGGAACTCGATCGACGCGGCCACGGGAGACCTGCTCGTGGGCGGCAAGCGGGTGTTTCCGATCGGGCTTTCGGATCCTCCCCCGCCCGGAACGACTGCACCGGACAGCGGTTTGCCCGCGTGGTCCGAGATCGCCGCGGCGGGTGTCGGCTTCGTCCGGAACTACACCGTCTGGCGGGCGGCCGGTGTGGAGGAGCAGTTGCTGTCCGTCGGCCAGGAGCTCGATGCGGCGTCGACCCACGGTCTCCAGGTCTGGCTGGCGCTCGCCGGAGTCGACGCCGATCTATCCCAGCAACCGCTGCTCGATCGGATAGTCGCCGAGTTCAAGGGGCATCCCGGCCTGGGAGCCTGGAAGGGCGTCGACGAGCCCGCACTCGGGCATGTCCCCGCCGCCGGATGTGTCGCCGTCTACAAGCACCTGCGAACTATCGACCCCGATCACCCGGTCGTGATCATCGAGGCGCCGCGCGGCCCGGGCCCGACTCCGGGAAGCCCGAGCGTGAGGTTGACGGCCGCGGCCGTCGAGCCTTATGCGGCAGCCTGCGACATCCACGGCGTGGATATCTACCCGGTCTCGAAACCACCGGGCGCTCACGCGGGGAAGGCTCCCGTCAACACCGATATCAGCGTCGTCGGGGATGTGACGTCGATCGTCGCTCACGCCACGCGCCGGAAGGCAATCTGGACGACGCTTCAGATCGCCTGGAGCGGCGTCTTCCCGCCTCATCCCGTCGTGTTCCCGACGTTGCAGCAAGCCCGGTTCATGGCGTACGACGCGATCGTGGCCGGCGCCCGCGGACTGTTCTTCTTCGGCGGGCAGTTCAAGCAGGTGATGAGCGCAGCCGACCGCGAGCTCGGCTGGAACTGGACGTACTGGCGGAGTGTCCAGCGGCCGTTGCTCGTGGAGCTGACAGACGCAGCCCACACTCCGGCATTGATCGCCCCGGTGGCTTCCATCGGGGTCGCAGCGAGCGCAGCAGACATCGCTTTCAGCGCCCGGGAAAGCAGCGGGTTTCTCTACCTGATCGCAGTCCGGAAGAGCCCGACCGCGACCGGCACGGTGCGTTTCTCGGGCCTTCCGGCCGGCATCACGAGCGGGATCGTGCTGGCGCACCCCGGTGGTAATCCCGAGCGTCCCGTCACGGTCACCAAGGGCGTGTTCACCGATCCGAGCCCGTTCGCTCCACACAACGCGCGGGTCTACCGGTTCCCCCTCGCGTGACCTAGAGCCGCGCGTCGTCAGACGTTGTTGGCGAGCGTGAAGCGTTGGGTGTGCGCGCCGGTGTTGCCTGCGAGATCGATCGCCTGGACCTCGAGCTCGTAGCCTCCGTCCGGTAGCAACGTCGTGCTCCACGTGTGGGCGAGGTAAAACCGGTAGAGCCCGGGCGAGCCGGAATGGTTCTGCCGGGTCCCCGGCGCGTAGATCCGGTCATACGCGGATTGCGGCATGAGCGTCTCGCGGAAGTCGACAGGCATTCGCCAGGCACGAACGGTCTCGGTTCCTCGACGCACTCGCCAGCGAAGGGCCGCAGGAGTCACCGGGAGGCCGTTCCACGGCGCGGGAACCGGAATCGGCGGAGTGTCGTGCGCTTCGACAATCACGTCGACGGCGCCGTGAACCGCATCGGCCGGGAGCTCGACGCCGCTGCGAGAGAAGGTCACCCGGGTGATGCCCGGACGAGTGCTGTCATTCCACGGTGCGAGCGCTCCGGCCCGGAGCGGGTTTCGGTACGAGCCGGAGCGTCGCTCCGCGAAATGCACGTGCAGCCAGGGTGCGTCGATGTGCCCGAGAAGATCGTGCTTGGCGACCTGCTGGCGGGCCTGCACAGCCGGCACGACGTGCCAGTAGCCGAACTCGTTGTCGCCGGCCGCAACGGAGATCGCCCGGGCATCCTCGAGATGGACGATTCCCGGCTCGACCGCGTAGACCGCGGTGCCGTTCGGGGCCGAGATATCGATCCCGAAGTGAAAGGCTCGCGACTCCCCGGAGATGCGCGGATCGTTGAAGTTCGCGCGAACCGGATGCGGCTGGTCGAACGGCTCGAGCGGCCACGAATACGTCACGGCTCCTATTTTGTCAGCACGTCCTTGGCCTTCTCGGCGGCCTTGTCGACCGACTTCTTGGCCTTTCCTGCAGCCTGGTCGATCTTGCCCTCGCGCTTCAGGTCGCGGTCGTCGGTCAGCGCGCCCACTGCTTCCTTGGTGCGGCCCTTTGCTTCATCTGTCTTCGACATGATCTCTCCTTCGGCTCGTTGGTTCTCCTGTTGCTTCCCTCGATCCGCATGTCTCAAGCGCGCCGGCGTCATTCGCCTTGCCGGATCCCGGGCTCCAGCCCTCGCGTCAGCGGCATCGCGTACCACGACATGACAATTGCCAGGCCGATCACGCCCACGGTCACGCCGGCGACAACCCAGCCGAAGAGGAACTCGATGACGAGGCAGATCGCAGCGAGGATCCCGAGCCCGAGGGTCGCCGTCCCGACGAGGAACATCGAGTGCCCGATACGAATGACGTCGCCCTTGCCGCCTTTGTTCCAGCGCAACCGGTGGTAGATCGAAGGAGCGACGAGCAGGACCGTCGCGAGGGACGTGAGGACGAGACAGGCGAAGAAGACGATCCGGCCTCCTCGGCCGACCTGGTCGAAATGGGTCGCGAACGGCACGGTGAACAGGAAGGCGAGGAGCACCTGGGCTCCGGGGAGCACCACGCGAAGCTCGCCGAGGAGCTCCATCATCTGCCTGTCGGTCTTCGCCTTCTCGGACTCCTCGTCTCCGTCGGCACCCGGCAGCCGGGTCATTTCTTGCTCTTCTTCGCTTTCTTCGTCTTCTTCTTCGTGCGGCCGAGCACCCGATTGGCCTTGGCCACGATCTTCTCGTAGGCACTCCGTGAGAGCTTCCCCTTCTTCAGCTGCTGCTTTGCGCGTCCCTTGGCGTTCGCCGCGTGCTTGGCGTCGGGCATCGGGTACTTGCGCTGTCCGGGCAAGCCGAACTGGGACTTCTTGAGCTTCTTCCTGTTGAGAGCCATCGGTCACCTCCTGTGAGCGCTTTGCTTGTGCGCGCGGGACGGTTCGAAGGTAACCAGCGGGTCGTGCTTCCAATCCTCAGCTGCGGCCGCCGCCGCTCGAGCTACCCGAGCGCGAGGCCTTCGGTGGAGCTCGCAGGTAACGGATCGGGCAGGCGTCTCATGCGGAAGGCGTTGAAGATGCCGATGAGGCCCGCGAGCAGCGGTACGAGCAGGGCGACCTGAAGCGAGCGGTCCCGTGCCTTCTTGTTGATGCGAAGGATCTCCGCCTGGACATCCTTCGGCTCCGCTTTGAGCAGCGGCTCCAGCTGAGCGTTGCTCATCACCTCTGCGTCGTGCTCGAGCTGATTGGAGATCTGCTGCTGCTGCGCAGGCGGGATCACAGGGCTCGCGTTGACCTGCTTGGTGAAGTCGTAGGAGAGGAACGCGAGCATGAGCCCCCCGGCCATCGCCAATCCGAACGAGAGCCCGAACGATCCGGCGGCGGAGTTGACGCCGGCCGCTTCGCTGACCCGCTCCTCCTTGATCGGCGACAGCGTGTAGTTGTTCAGCTGCGACACCAGGAGGCCAAGGCCCGAGCCGGTGATCAGCAGCGGGACGACCAGCGCCCAGCCGGTATCCGTGCGAGGAACGATCGGGATGATCGCCGCGATCCCGATCGAGGTGAGAGCAAACCCGGCAAGGACGATGTTGCTCGGGCGCCGCTTACCTTCCTTTTTCCCTGCCAGGAGCGCGACTCCGAACATGCTCAGAGAGAGCGGGGCGAGCGAAAGGCCGGCCTGCATCGCGTTGTACTCGAGCGTCATCTGCAGGAAGATCGGCAGCGCGATCATGGCGCCGCCGAGCGTGATCTGCTGCATCATCTGCTGGGAGATCCCGATCCTGAAGTGCGGGAATCGGAACAGGTCAGGATCGAGCAGGGTGACCTTCCCCTCCCGCTTGCGGCGCACGAGCCAGTACGCGAGAAGCGCCAGCGCGGCGGCACCGATTCCCATCAGCAGCCCGACGGCCTCGCCTCCTTCCTGCCAGACGAGGATCCCGAGCACGAGGCCGCCCATCCCGAGAACGGAGAGGACCGCACCGACGAAATCGATCTGCCGCGGCCCCTCGTACGGCACGTCCTTGACCAGCTTGATCTGCGACAGGACAACCGCGATCACCACGACCTCGAGCCCGAACCCGACGCGCCACGACAGATACGTCGTCACGAAGCCCCCGAGAAGCGGCCCGACGGCGGCGGCGATCGCAGCCGCGGCACCGACAAGCGCGTACGCCTGCTTCCGCGCGGCACCTTCGAAGTTGCCGTGGATCAGGGATTGCATAGCCGGCAGCAGCAGCGAAGCGCCGAGCCCGCCGATGATCGCCCAGAAGACGATGATCGCCGTCAGGTTCTGGGCGAGCGTCATCGCGAGAGCGCCGACCGCGTAGGCCAGCAGGCCGATCACGTAGGCCCGCTTGCGGCCGATCAGGTCACCGACCTTGCTGCTGATCAGGATGAACGCCGCCGACACGAGCGCCTCGAGCGCGATCGCCGACTGCACCCCGCTCACCGTCGTGTTCAGATCCGCCACGACGGCCGAGATCGACACGTTCATCAGCGACGTGTCCACCACGAGCACGAACATCGCCATCGCGAGGAGGAGCGAGAGCCGCTTGCTGCCCTGCGGCGCGGCGACGACGTCTGAAGCTACGGCCTGATCGGTCACCGGACCCACATCATCTAGGTACGAGCACCGAACCGCTCGAGCAGGAGGCCGTGTCGAAGGCCGCGGTCACTGACCGTGAGCGCTTCCCGCTCGAGCTTCGTCATCACCGTTCGGACGATGCAGGCGCCCGCGAGTATCACCTCGGCCCGTTTGGGTTGAAGGCCGACGATCTCTCGCCGCTGATCAGCCGTGCGTGTGCGGTAGAGCTCGATTTGCCGGTCGACCTCGGCAATGTCGAGAACGGCCCCTTGCACGACCGTGGGGTCGTACTCGGCCAGAGCGTGCTGGACCGCCGTGAGGTTCGTGACGGCGCCACCCATTCCGACGAGCAGGTCCGGCGCCGGATGCCCGTCGAGGCGTCCAAGGTCTGCGGCAATGGCGTCGAGATACCTCGCTCAGCGTCTCCATCGGAGACGGCACCTTCGAGGCCGTAGCGCTCCGTGAAGCGCGCCGCGCCGACGTTGAGGCTGAAGCGCTCGTCGATCTCCTCCCCATGCCCGAATGTGAACTGCGAGCTACCGCCGCCGGTGTCGAACACGACGAGCGATTCGCTTCCGAGAACCAGGCCTGACTGGACGCCGAGATAGGCGAGCCGCGCCTCCTCCTCACCGCTGATCACCTCGACCTCGACGCCTGCACGCTCGTACGCGGCATCGACGAGAACGGCGCGGTTCGGAGCAATCCGCAGCCCCGCGGTACCGACCGCGGCAATCGACTCGACCCCGTTTCTTCGGGCCTCCCCCGCCATCGCCGCGATCGCGGCGACCGTCCGCTCGACGGCAGCTTCGGCGAGCGTGCCGGTGTCGTCGAGGCCTTGGCCGAGCCGGGTGACCTCCGCGCGGTCGACGATCGTGGCCCACCCGCCGTCGGCGTGCCGCTCACCGATGTGGAACTTGACCGAGTTCGTGCCGACGTCGATGACCGCAAACCGCTTCGCTCCGAGCCCGACCAGGGTCTTCAGCCCGCGAGCCATGTTCACGTTAGGTCTCGCACCGAGACCGAGCTTGCGCACGGCCGCGATAACGCCGGCGGCGTCCTCCGACTCGACCGCGAGCGTTCGGAGCGCCCCTTGTGCGGTGCGAATCTCAGAGGCCTCAGCCATGCAGCCGCCAACCGTGTAGTGATCACGCTGCTTGTGGACGTCGACCGCAGCTAGTCCGGCAGTTGGTGCCACGAGCTCCTCGATCAGCTGCTCGAACGTGTACTCGCTACGGGACACCGGCGGACCGTCGATGCCGAGCGCCTCCAGCAGCACCGCGACGTCGTCGCGACCAACGGGGAAGGCCGACTTGAGAGCCGGCTTCCACTGCTCGAGCCCGTCGTCGTCCACGCTCTGGAGCAGCTTGACGTCCAGCCTCGAGTCGCGGATCTTGACCGAGGCGTCACTGGCGGTCGAGAGCAGGTAGATCTCGTCGCTCTCCTCGGCCCTCTCCGGCTCGAGAGCCGAGAACGGGTTGCCGGAATCACCGAAGGTGCGCCATTCCCACCTGGGGATCACTGACTCTCGTTCGTCAATCCGGCGAAGTACTCGAGTGCCTTGCGAGTCTTCGTCTGTTGCTCGCCCGAGAGGTCGACCCCTTGCGTCGCGAGGTAGCTGCGAACCTCGGCCGCGACCTGGAATGCCTCGGTGGTCCCGCAACGGGTCGAGAGCTCGAGCACGCGGGAACCGTCGGGGTAGAGCCACATCTCGGCGACCATCCGCTGGTCGAGCTCGGACGGCGCGAAGCGCAGCTTGAGCACGAAGATCGGCCCGAGGATCGACAGATCGTCGAGCCCGATCCCCTCCTCCACGTGCGCGGCAAAGAACGCCCGCTGCTCCTTCGAGAAGAGCTTCCGGATCGGCATCTGCCCCGCGATGGCGCTCCTGACGTCGGTCGGGCGCAGCGCACCCTTCAGAGCCGCCGAGCAGACGTACCCGCCCGGCAGTGCGTCGACCTCGACCCGGAAGCTCGCCGACCTGCGCAGATCGTCGGGCAGGTCGGACGGCACGACCGGCCTCAGCTTCACCGCAGAGTCGTCGCCCTTGCCCTGAATACGGCGGGCACGGACGACGACCCCTTGCTTGTCGAGCGCCAGATCGGGCGTATCGAAGAAGTAGATCTGGCGGATCTGAGCATCGAGTGGGTCAAGGCCGAACGTACTGATGGCCGAGCGCTGATCGGTCTCCGGGACCGTCAGTTTCAGCTCGACGCTGTCCGACTCCTTGATCAGCGCAAGGAGCCGGCTCAGCTCCTCCCCCGAGAAGCCCGATGCGGGACTGGCAGTGGTAGCCATGCGCTTCGTCGCTCGCCGCTCAGGCGGCGAGCGCCTTCGCCTTCAGCTGGTCGTACTCGGCCTGGGTGAGCGCACCGCTGTCGAGCAGCTCCTTGCCCTTGGCGATCTGGGCAGCCGCATCGGTCGAGCCGGCCACGGTGCGGACGTAACTGTCCATGTGGGCCTGCTCCTGCTGCGCGCGCTGCATGCTCCGCTCGCCCATGCCCTTCCCCTCTGCGATCAGGTAGATGAAGATCCCGAGGAACGGCAGGATGATCACGAAGAACGTCCAGCCGGCCTTCCCCCAGCCGCTGATGTCGTGGCGGCGAAAGAGATCGCCGAAGATCGAGAACAGAAGCCAGAACCAAAGGACCCACATGAAGAAGACGAACATCGTCCACATGGCCTGG
This sequence comes from uncultured Actinomycetota bacterium, assembly GCA_963762215.1. Taxonomy (GTDB): domain Bacteria; phylum Actinomycetota; class Thermoleophilia; order Gaiellales; family Gaiellaceae; genus PALSA-600. The sequence goes on along the minus strand of CAVXKB010000007.1, from coordinate 56,345 downwards.
CCGAACGTGTAAGCGACTAACAATTCTGCCTCCAATTATGGCGTGGTTGGAACCCCGGATCGAGCAACGATACGTGCAAGAACACGTGGATGCATTGGTGAAATGCCGTAACGCCTCGATCAGCGCGGCGGTTGGGCCGTAACGGGCCGAGCATCGTCGGCGAGCTGAGCCTCGACCGCTGCATGGACGTTTCCGTGGATATGGTCGGCGCCGAGCGCGTCGACGATCCCATCTGCCGCGAGGGTCTCGACGACCTCCGGTTTTGCCCGGGCCAGGCGCATGGTGACGCCGTCGGCCTCGGCGACCTCGTGCAGCTCGGCGAGCTTCGCCGCCCCCTGCGAATCGACGAAATCGACGCCTTCTAGGTCGAGCACGATCGCGTGCACCTTGGGCTCGTGGTCATCGATCACCGCCCGTAGACGCCGGTCGAGCGCCTCGGCAGTCGCGAAGAAGAGCCCGCTGTCGAGCCGAACGACGCTGATCCCGGGGAACGTCTCGTCGCCCGGGTGCTCGTCCAGTTCCCGGAAGACCTGGGTGCCGGGCTCACGTCCGAGCTGCGGCATCCTCGGCGAGGTCGCGACATAGATCAGCCAGAGGAGTGAGAGGCCGATGCCGACCGCAACGCCCGCGAGCACCCCGACCGAGAGCACGCCGAGGATCGCCGCGATCGCGATCCAGTAGTCGAACCGCGCCACCCGGTGCAGCCGCCGAAGCTCGCCGATGTCGATCATGCCGAAGACGACCGCGTCGATGATCACCGCCGCGAGCACCGCCTTCGGAAGATGGGAGAACAGCGGTGCGAGCACGACGAGTGTCAACAGGACGAGGCCGCCCGTGATCAGCGACGCGATCGGGGTTCGCGCGCCCGCCGACTCGTTCAGCGAGCTTGCCGAGAGGCTTGTCGAGACCGGCATCCCCTGGAACACGCCTGCGCCCGCGTTCGCCATGCCCTGCGCGATCGACTCCTGGTTCATGTCGATGCGGTAGCGATGCCTGGTTGCGAACGCCCTTGCATCTCCGGCCGTCTGCGAGAACCCGATCAGGAGCAGAGCGAAAGAGGCGATCGCAATCGTCGAGAGATGCGTGCGAACGATGTCCCAGCTGGGCAGTGCCGGGCTGGGCAACCCGCGCGGAACGTGGCCGACCAGAGCGACCCCGTGCGCGCCGAGATCGAAGAGGCCCGAGGCGAGCAACCCTCCGACCACCAATACGAGCGCCCCCGGAACCGCGGGCACCGTGAAGCGCAGTCCGAGGATGACGCCGAGCGACACGAGCCCGACGACGAGCGTCGTCCAGCTGATGTCGCCGAGCCCCTGGATCCACGTGTAGAGCTCCCGCCAGGAGCTGTCGCCGCTCGACGACGTGCCCGTGAGCTTCGGGAGCTCGCCGATCGTCACGTCGATCGCCGCCCCGGCCAGGAACCCGGTGATGACCGCCTTCGACAGGAACTGCGCGATCCACCCCAGCTTGAGCAGAGCCAGGAGCAGGAACAGGACACCCGTGGCGATCGTGATTGCCGCGACCAGCTGGGCGGCGTTCTGGCCGCCGAGCTTGTTCGCGAGTACGGCGCCCCCGGCCACTGCAGCCAGGGACGAGCTCGGCCCCGTCGAGATCTGCCGAGATGTACAGAAGAGCGCGTAGATGATCGCGCCGGCCGCGGCGGCATAGAGCCCGTTCTCCAGCGGTACGCCCGCGATCCCCGCGTAGCCGAGGTTCTTCGGCACGATCAGCGCGGTGACCGCGATGCCGGCCATGAGATCGCCGCGCAGCCAGCTTCGGTCGTACCGCGGCAGCCACTCGGCAACCGGAAGGAACTGTCTCCATTTCCCGTTTGGGGCGCCCATCGCGCGGATCATCCCTGATCGATCGCGAACGGGGCCAACCCAGTAGCATCAGGCCATGCCGGAAACGCGGTGGTGCTGATGACCCAGGCTCCTGAGCCGCTCGACGGCCTCGCTCCCGCGCGCGGAATTCGCGCTTCGACGAGGCGTGTGGTCGCCCACGCTCGCGCGATCGTGCAGCTCGAGCAGCAGCTGGCGCAGGCCGAGCTCCAGCGCAAGGGAACGACGGTCGGGGCGGGCGCGGGAGTCGGGGTTGCCGCGGGGCTCTTCGCCTTCTTCGCGATCGGATTCGGCCTGGCCACGCTCGCCGCGGCGCTCGCTCTCCTCGTCGACTGGTGGCTTGCGCTCCTGATCGTGTTCGTGTTCCTCATCATTCTTGTCGTCGTGCTCGCGTTCGTCGCGCGGTACCTCGTCAAACGCGGTATGCCGCTCTCTCCGGAGCAGGCCATCGCCGAGGCGCGGCTCAGCGCGAAAATCCTGAAGGGGAACCGTGCCGGCTGAGCGCCGCACCGAGGCGCAGCTTCGTGGCGAGATCACGACCGAGCGGGAGCAACTCGTCAGCGCAATCGCCGACCTCCGCGAGGGCATCAACGCGCAGCGCAAGACCGCGGAGGTCGTCGGGGCCGTGGTCGCCACCGGGCTCGCGGCGATCACGGCGTTGAAGGTGATCCACAAGCTCCGCCGCGACTGACGCCTTTCGAATCTCAGCCGAACAGGATGAGCGCGGTAGGCCTTCGCTGCCTTAGTCTCACCAGACCTGCTGGTCGTGACTCTCACGACCGGCTCTCACGGAAGGGGCCTCATGCTCGTTGCGTCAAGCGGCTGGTGGTTCGGCAGCATCCTTTTCCTCATCATCTGGATCCTGATCGCCTTCTGGCCGGCACGCGTCGCCGGTCGCAAGGGACACAGCTTCTTCCTCTATTTCCTTTTCAGCCTGGTCTTCTTCCCCGCGGCGCTGATCGTCGCCTACATGGTCAAGGACAGAAGGGCGCCCGCGACGGCTTGAGAAGGGCTCCGGAGCCTCAGCTTCGACGAGAGAGCACCTGATTATCCTAAGATCGCCCTCGAGGGTCCAGCCGGCTTCGAAGGAGTCCAGAGGGTGCGAGCCGAATGTCACGGGGTGTTCGCGGAACAGGATCAACGTGCTCGAGCGCGGAATCTAGGGGCCGGCGTCGTTGCGACGCTGCTGGCCGTACTGGTGCTCGGGGCCCTCACCGGCACGGCCTCGGCCCGTATGGGGCGGGTAACCGCCGGCATCACAACGTCCCCGGAGACCACAACCAGCGCGCCCCCCACGACCTCGGACACCACGACCGCCGAGACGGAGCCCGTCACGACGGAGATCACGACTACGGAGACGACGCCCGCCGGGACGACCACCATCGAACTGACAACCACCACGAGTGGAGCCGGCCTGAGCCCCGGTGGCGCCGCAGTTGTCGGTGCCGCAGCAGCCTCCTCCGACGACGACTCGGACACTCAGTGGGGCTGGATCGCCTTCGGCATCCTCGCTGCGGCGGTGATCGTGTTCGGGATCGTCTGGCTCGTGCGGCGCTCGCGACACACTTCATCGGGCTAGGGCCGCTCCTGCGAGCCGGATCGGTTCGCCTCCGTCGGCACGTCGACTGCGGGGACACCTATGCCGCTACGGCGACGTATAGTCGTTGATGACCACAACGGAAGGAGAACTCATGCCCAGGACTCCAGTGCTCGTTTTCGCTTCCCTGGCGGCGGCAGCCCTCGCAGCAGTGCCGGCCGCGATCGCACAACCGAGAGCGATCCAGGTGTCGAATGTCACCGTTACCGCCGGCAAGCCGGCCGAGTTCCACTTCGTCGTGGCGCCGAGTGTCGTGAAGAGCGGCGTGATCGTGTTCAAGATCACCAACAAGGGAGTCCTTCCGCACGACTTCAAGCTGTGCAGCAAGCGCAATCAGCCGCTGGCGAATTCCTGTGCCGGAAGAGGGACGAGGCAGATCAACCCCGGCCAGACGGCAACGCTCAGGGTGTCGGTCTTGCTGAAGGGCGCATACGAGTACCTCTGCACCGTCTCCGGTCATGCCGCCGGTGGCATGAAGGGCTTCCTCAAGGTCACCTGATCGCGCGGACTTCGGCACGCTGGACGCTGCTGGACACACTGTGGCTTCCGCAATCGCGGGAGCATCGACCGAGACCGGACGTCGGCAGCGGCGGCGGCGGAATTACGCCGTCTTGAACGTGGCCCTCTGACACTCCTGATCGCCGAACTGCGCGCTCCGGCTTATTTGTCCGGTGACGCGGAGGCAGCGATCGAATAACCGATCATGTAGAGGCCGCAGGAAATGAAGAAGATGCCCAGCCCATGCGCGAGCACCTCCGCCCACGTATTTCCGTTCGCGCTCTGCTGGACGAGGAGATAGATCCCGGCGCCAATGCCGACGAGGCCGGCGATCATGCTCACCGTGAAGCCGAGCAACCTCACTCGGCCCAGCTTACCGCGACGCTCGAGATGACCTGCTAGCTCGTGAGGCCGGAGATGCCGTTGCGCAGGAGCGCTGCCGCGAGCAGGAAGAAGATCGCGGCGGCGATCGTCCGAACGTGAGCCTCGAGCCAGTACCGCAGGCGACCGAGGCGCTGTTCGGCCCATTCGCGGGCGACAAGCAAGCGCGACCAGCGCGGTCATCAGCGGAAGTAGCGCCATCACCGTGAAGAAGAGCCACTCTGCGCAGTACGCCGCCGCTCTCGGGTTCGTCTCCGAGATCGTCTTCAGCGCGATCGGGATGAAGCCGCCGGGATTCGCCAGCATGGCGCCCGCTCCGACCACGGCGATCCAGGGCGAGTCGGCGATCTTGCCCATCTGCGCAACCGCGGCCTCGGTTTTCGCGGGGTTCGCCGGGCGGCGAAGCCACCGCACGACGAAGACGAGAATCACGGCTGCGGCGACGATATCGACGATCGCGACCCACGTCTTCGGACTGGACGGTGTCTTCGAGGCGGCATCGCCGCCGAGCACGAACGCGGCTGCGATGCCGACCGCGATCGTGAACGCGAAGGCGCCGCTGAAGAACAGAAGGCCCGTGCGCAGCGGCCGGTTCCCGAGGACGAGAGCGAGCACCGAGAAGGTGAGCGTGGTCGGTGAGACCATCGCCGCCAGCGACACGAGGACGAGCTCGGTGTCGATCCAGCCCATGCCGCGACCCTAAACCCAGGAGCCGAGGGCGTCCAACCGGCGCCGTACTACGACCTGGACTCGATGGCCCCGGCAGTCTTTGCCAGAGACCGTTCGAGAAACCGCTTGCCGATGATCCTGACCGCGAGCTCGAGCGCCCGGCCCTTGATGTTCTTGCCCTTGCGTACCACGACGACATCCACCTCGGTCGTTCCGCCGGGCTGCCGCACGAAGGTGTACGTGTGTCCCGATCCGTCTCCCCAGACGTTGGAGTCGGTGGTCGTCATCACGACGCGGTTCGGATCGGACCAGTCGTAGTGCAGGCGTTCCCAGATATGAACCGACCCTTCCGTGACATCTGCCTCGGTCGCGCCTCGGTCATGCACCTCGAGGTACTCGTCGGCGCTGTTGCCGAAGACCTTCGAACGGCCGGGCCCGAAGTCGGTGAGTGCAGCTACGAACTGCTCCGGCGTCGCAGTGGTCGCTTGTTTGAAGTGGATCGTCGCCATGTGTGCTCCCTCGCCCGCCGGAGCGGGCGTGTGAGAAGGGATGATTGCGAAAGTGAGCGGTGAACGTCCTCGTGAGCGATGAAGGGTCTCGTCGATCAACTCGACCGGCACGCCGGCCTCGGGCGGCCAATCTCGGTCCTGATCGTGATCGTTGCGCTCTTCCTGCTGGCGTGGCTCGTCAGCCGGATCGCCAGGCAGATCGCGACCTACATCGTCAACCGCAGCGAGCGACGCCGCTCTGCAGCCGGCGCCGTGTCGGACACGGGCGTGATCACCGGCATTCGTCAGCGCGAGACCGCGATCGCTCTGATCCAGACCAGCATCGGCTACCTCGCGTTCGCATTCGCCTTCGTGCTCTCACTGGCAACGATCGCGGGCGCGCAACGGCTGCAGACCATCGTCGGCGCCTCGTTCCTCGCGATCGTCATCGCCTTCGCCGCACAACGGTTCCTGACCGACGTGATCGCCGGGCTGCTGATGTTCTTCGAAGGATGGTTCCGGATCGGCGACACGGTCGCGATCGACCCCCTGCAGGTCCAGGGCGTCGTCGAAGCGGTCTCGCTGCGCGCCCTCACCATCCGCAGCGTCACCGGCGAGACGATTCATGTTCCCAACTCCCAGGTCAACGTGCTCAGGGTGATCCCTCGCGGCTACCGCGACGTCGAGATCGAGCTCTTCACCAGCGAGCTCGAGCCCGGCAAAGAGCTCGTGAAGCACATTGCTGCGATCGTCCCCTTCGGCATGACCCGCTTCGTGCAACGCCCCGAGCTCGTCGAAACCGAGACACTCGACGACAACCTGTATCGGATCAACGCCCACTGCGCCGTCGCAGTCGGACGCGAATGGCTCGCAAACGACCTTCTTCCCACCCTGATCAAGGAACGCGCCCCCGAAGGCCTCGTCGTCCACGGCCCGATCATCATCTACCTCGACGAAAACGCCCAAAGAAGCTTCTCCCGGGCGATCACGACCCGAAACAAGCGCCCCGGGGCATCCGAGAGCCCACCCCGCGGGCGATGAGCGTCAGTCCCAGGCCGCCAGCAGTTTGTCGAGCGTGATCGGCAGCTCACGGACGCGCGTGCCGGTGGCGTTGTAGATCGCGTTCGCGACTGCCGCGCCGACGCCGGTGATGCCGATCTCGCCGATGCCGTGAGCGCCCATGGGCGCGTGCGGATCGGGGATGTCCGTCCAGATCACGTCGATCTCGGGCACGTCCAGGTGCACGGGAACGTGGTACTCGGCAAGGCTCGGGTTCATGATGCGACCGTTGCGCTCGTCGAACTGCGTCTCTTCCATGAGCGCGAGCCCGAGGCCCATGATGATCCCGCCGCGGAACTGGCTGGCCGCCAGCTTGGCGTTGAGGATCCGTCCGCAGTCGAACGAGCCGAGGAACCGGCTGACTCGCGTCTCGCCGGTGATCGCATTGACGCGCACCTCGCAGAACTGCGCGCCGTAGGAGTGCATCGACCACTCGGCCATCTCGACCGGCGGCGGCGCCGCGGCCTCGACGCTCACCTCGTCGCGCTGAGCGCGGGCGAGGATCGAGGCGTAGCTCTCGCGCCGCTCCGGGCTCGTCGAGCTTGCAGAGCCCGCCGTCGGCCCCGCCGACCTCGTCCGGCTCGAGACCCGCAAGCGGCGACTCGTCGCCGGCCAGCTTCAGCAGCTCGGCCACGAGCTCGCGTTGCGCGGCGATCACCGCGCCCCCGATCGAGGCGGTCTGATGCGATCCGCCGGCCAGGACGACGCCGGGATACGACGAGTTGCCGTAGGCGACGGTCACCGACTCGAGCGGCAGTCCCAGCCGTTCCGCGGTGACCTGGGTCTGGGCAGTGGCGGTGCCCATGCCCATTTCGTGCGCGGCGATCTCGACCTTGACGTGTCCGTCCCTGGTCAGCGTGATCCGCGCGACGCCGCCCGGGAAGCGGTGATACGGATACGTGGCGGTGGCACAGCCCATGCCGGTGAGCCATTCGCCCTCGCGGCGTGCGCCGGGCCTCGGATCGCGGTTGGCCCAGCCGAACCGCTCGGCCCCTGTGCGAAAGGCCTCGACCAGGTGCCGCGAGGAGAACGCCTTGCCGGAGGTCGGGTCCGTCTCGGGCTCGTTGCGGATCCTGAGCTCGACGGGATCGATCCCGATCCGCTCGGCGAGCTCGTCGATCGCGCACTCCAGCGCGAAGCTGCCGACCGCCTCGCCGGGCGCGCGCATGAAGGTGTTGGCGAGCATGTCCAGCTCCACCGCCTGGACGTCGAGCCTGCACGTTGTCGGCCGCGTAGAGGCAGCGTGCCGGGAGGATGAACGGCTCGGGCAGGCCGTTGTGCTGCGTCTTCGCCACCGTGCCGGTGTGGATCAGCGCCTGGAAGCGCCCGTCGGCGTCGGCGCCGATCGCCACCCGCTGCTCGGTGAGGCTGCGCCCGCCGACGACCCGGTAGACGCCCTCACGCGAGAGAGCGATCCTGACCGGGCGCCCGGCGAGCTTCGACGCAGCCGCCCCCAGAACGTGGTGCTGCCACATCGTCTTGCCGCCGAACGCCGCCGCCGACAAACGGCGACGTCACATGGACCTGCTCCTCCTCGAGGCCGAAGATGTCCGCGAGCGACCACGCCATGTGAGTCACACCCTGCGTGGCGTCGTGGACGATCAGCTCGTCCCCGTCCCACGCCACCGTCGCCGCGTGCGGCTCGATCGCGTTGTGGTTCTGATACGGAGTGCGGTAGTCGAGATCGACGCTGAAGGCCGCGGCGGCAAGTGCCGCCTCGGCGTCGCCGCTCTCGTTCGTCAGCGGCGCTCCCCCGAACGAGCTGGGTCGCGCGTGCGCTCTCGCCTCTTCGAACGAGGTGGCCGACTCCTCGACCTCGTAGGTGGCGCGAATCAGCGACCTGGCGTGGTCCGCCTGCTCCTGCGTCCCGGCGAGCACTACCGCGATCGGCTGGCCGTTCCAGTGGATCCGGTCGTCTTGCATGACGGGCAGATCGTCCCCGCCGGCCGCCCTGCCCGAGGTCATGAACAGAGGCGTCGGCTTCATCCGCGGCGCGTTCCGGTACGTCATCACGAGCACCACACCGGGCGCTCCCTCGGCAGCGCTCGTGTCGATCGTCGCGAGGCGGCCCTTCGCGATCGTGCTGAACGCGAGCGAGGCGTAGACCATGCCGTCCAGGTGCACGTCGGCGGCGAAGGGAGCGGCGCCCGTCACCTTCAGCGCGCCGTCGAGGCGCGAGACCGGCGCGCCGATCAACCCATGCTCGCGCTGGATCAGCGGATCGGGCTCGCCTCCCGGCTCCCAGCTCTCGGGCCCGAGCGGGACCGCGTGTCTCAACGGAGTCTCCGACGATGGTCATGCGTCGAGTCCCGCCAGCTCTTCGAGCACGGCGCTGATCGTTCGTCGCGCGAGCTCGATCTTGAACGCGTTGTCGCGCAGCGGCGCGGCGGCGGCGAGCTCTGCCTCGGCGGCCGCGCGAAAGCTCTCTGCCGTGGCCGGTCTGCCCTCGAGCGCATCCTCGGCCTTCCAGGCGCGCCACGGCTTCGTCGCGACGCCTCCGAGCGCGAGCCGTACATCCCGGACGGTGCCGTCCTCCACCTCGAGCGCGGCGGCGACCGAGACGAGCGCGAACGCGTAGCTCGCGCGGTCGCGCACCTTGCGATAGGTCGAGCGAGCCGCGAACGGGATCGCGGGCAGCTCGATCGCGGTGATCAACTCACCGGGCTCGAGCACCGTCTCGATTTCTGGATGGTCGCCTGGCAGGCGGTAAAGATCGGTGAGCGGCAGCACGCGTTCACCGCCTGCGCTTCGGAGATGCACCGCGGCGTCGAGCGCCGCAAGCGCGACGCACATGTCGGACGGGTGCGTCGCGACACACGCGGATGACGCGCCGAGGATCGCGTGGGTGCGGTTGAGACCGCCGATCGCGTCGCAACCCTGGCCGGGGTCGCGCTTGTTGCAGCGAGATCCCTGCTCGTCGTAGAAGTAGGTGCAGCGGGTGCGCTGGAGCAGATTGCCGCCGACCGTCGCCATGTTGCGGATCTGCGGTGAGGCGCCGGCGACGATCGCGCGGGCCAGCATCGGGTAACGCGCCCTCACGGCCCGGCTCTCCGCCACCGCGGTGTTGCGGGCGGCAGCGCCGATCAGGAGCCCGCCCCCCTCAGTCTCCTCGATCTCGCTCGAGAGGCCTGTGACATCAACGAGCACCTCGGGCCGCTCGATCGTCTCGCGCATCAGGTCGACCAGGTTCGTGCCGCCGCCGAGATACCTGGCGCCCGCGGCGGCGCCCCGGCGAACCGCATCTTCGGCGTCGGCGGCACGGGCATAGCTCATCGGGATCATTCGGCTGTCTCCAGCGCATAGGCCTCGCCGATCGCGGCGACGATCCCGTTGTGCGCACCGCAGCGGCACAGGTTGCCGCTCATGCGCTCACGTAGCTCGTCGTGAGTGAGCGTGATCGACTCCGACAGCAGGTCGCCCGTGACCTGGCTCGGCACACCGCGCCTCGCCTCCTCGGCCATCCCCACCGCCGAGCAGATCTGCCCCGGCGTGCAGTAACCGCACTGAAACCCGTCATGCTCGATGAATCGCCTGCTGCAGCGGGTGCAGCTCGCCGTCCGCGCCGAGCCCTTCGATCGTGGTCACCGAGCGACCTTCGTACTGAACCGCCAACGCCAGGCACGAGAGGATTCGCTCACCATCGACCAGCACGGTGCACGCGCCGCACGCCCCCTGATCGCACCCCTTCTTCGTGCCCGAGAGCCCGAGCCGCTCCCGGAGCACATCGAGCAGGCTCTCGCGCGCCTCCAACTCGACCGAGTACTCCTTACCGTTGACCCGCAAGCCGCTCATCGACAGTCAACTGAGACTACTCGTAAGGGATTACCCGACCGACCGGATTGACGAGATTGAGCGTTGCGAGACCGCGTATGTCGCCTCGCGGTTTCCACGTCGGCGGGCGCTGCGGGTCGAGCCTGAAGTCAGGGAAGAGCTCTGCGACGCGCTCGATCATGATCGTCAGCTCGAGCCTGGCGAGGTTCGCTCCGAGGCAGAGATGCCGGCCGTGGCCGAACGCCACGTGGCGGTTCGGGTGCCGGTCGAGGATGCACCGGTCAGGGTCGGCGAAGGCGCGGGGGTCGTGATTCGCAGCGCCGTAGGCGAGAAGGACGACATCGCCCTCAGGGATGGTCTCGCCGTACAGGTCGAGATCGTGCGCGGCGTTCCGGCAGAAGACCTGCACCGGCGAGATGTAGCGAAGCAGCTCGTTCACCGCCGAGTGCGCGAGCCCGGTCGGGTCGGCGAAAAGCTGTGCACGCTGCTCCGGGTGCTCCGCGAGGTGGAGAAGGCTCAGGCCGATCGCACCCGAGGTGGTCTCGTACCCGGCGAGCAGCATCAGCACCCCGAACTGGCGCACGTCGAGGTCGGTGAGCCGGTGGCCGTCGACCTCCGCCTCGAGCAGCAGCCCCATGAAGTCGTCCCGAGGCTCTTCTCTCCGCTCTGCAATCAGCGCGTCGATGTAGGCCTCGGCGCCGCGGACGGCCTCGCGCTGGTCGTCCTTGTCGAGGAGCGCGTTCGAGAACATCCGCTCGACCCAGTCGAACCAGAGGGGCTCGTCCTCCTCGGGAAGGTTCATGAAGCGCGCGAGCGCCCCGAGCGACATCGGGTTCGCGAACTCGGTCACGAGATCGCCGCCTCCCCTGCGCGCGATCGGCTCGAGCAGTGACGACGCGAGTGCCTCGAGCTCCGGACGCAGAGCGTCGATGCGCGGCTTCGAGAAGAGCGCGTTGACGAGCCCGCGATACAGCGTGTGCTCGGGAGGGTCGAGCTCGATCGGAAGCAGCGGGTGCTCCCTCGGCTGCGACGGCGGAATGACTGTCGTACCGACGACGGCCGACGTGAAGGACTCGTGGTCGAGTGCCGCCCGCGTCACGTCGTCGTAGCGGGTGAGGAGCCAGAAGCCGCCGTACAGATCCGAGTGCAGGAGCGGCTGCTCCTCGCGGATCGGGCCGAACACGTCCTCGGGGTCCTCGACGAAATGCGGATCGTGGTGGTCGAAGCTCATGGTTTCCCCCGGGTTCGACGTCTTCGAGACGACGCGACCACGCACCTCGCCTAGCGCGACGTCGCCCCCACGCGCGCGCAGAACGACCTCGTCACCGTCGGCGAGAAAGCGCTTTCCCGCCCAGAGCTCGAACAGCGATCCCTCGGAGCCGCGATCCGGCCCCGAGATCGCACCGCTGGCCATCAGGTCGCCGTTGCGGACGGAAGCGCCGTTCGAGGTCGCGTGCGCGAGCTGCTGCGGCATCGTCCAGTAGAGCGCGCGAGCGTTCCCGCGCGAGACGACCTCGCCGTTGAGCTCGATCTCCAGCTCGAGGTCGAGAGCCCAGTCACGCCCGCCGGCGAGGTGCTCGAGCGGCGGCGGTTCCTGCGGCGGCGCCTCGACCCGCCTCGGCTCGAGCAGCGAAAGCGGGGTCACCCAGGCCGAGATCGACGTCTGGAACGACTTGCCGAGAAACGGTCCGAGCGGCACGTACTCCCACGCCTGGATGTCGCGGGCACTCCAGTCGTTCACGAGCACGACGCCGAACACGTGCTCGGCGAATCCCTCCACGCCGACCCCCTCGCCGGGCCGGCTCGGCACGCCGACGACGAAACCGAGCTCGAGTTCTACGTCGAGCCGGTCAGTAGGCCCGTACACCGGATCGCCCCTCGACCTCGCGCTCCCCGTTCGGGCGGACGAGGTCGGTTCCGCTGACGACGACCGTGCCCGCGCGACCGTGGTAACCGACCGGCAGCCAGCGCCAGTTCGGGCGCAGCGGCTCCTGGCCGGGACGGAGGATGCGGCCCATGTTGGAAGCGTGGTCGAGCGAGGAGTAGAAGTCGATGTAGTCGGCAACCTCGAACGGCAGGCGCATGCGCGCCTCTGCGAGGCTCGTTCGCGGCCCGTCATGGGCTCGTGCGGCAGCGAGCGCCTCGTCCCACCCCGGCGGCCCGAGCGCGAGCAGCGGATTCAGCGTCGTGCTCGAGAACACGTCGCCCAGTCCATCGAGGGCAACGACATCGTCCCCTTCCCACCATGCGAGACCGCCGGCCGCGAACGCACCGAAACCGGTCACAGATGGGAGGTGAGCCCGGCGCCCGTGGCGTCGGGCCCCGCCCCGTCAGCTCCAGGCTGCGCGTTCTCGTACCAGGATCGCCAGTAGACGCCGTCGTCGAGCTCGCGGGCGAAGGCCGACAGCTTGAGCGGATTGAACGTGTCGCACATCACCGCGAGCTCCGAGGTCTCGTGGACGCCCAGCGCCTGCTCGGCGAGCCCCGGCTGGGGCCCGTGCGGCAGGCCGGACGGGTGAAGGGTGATCGACCCGACCTCGACACCACGCCGCGAGCCGAAGTTGCCGGAGACGTAATAGATCATCTCCTCCGACTGCAGGTTCGAGTGGTGATACGGAATCGGCACTGCGAGCGGGTCGAAATCGAGCTTGCGCGGGCAGAACGAGCAGATGACGAAGTTCCGGCCCGCGAACGTCTGGTGCGACGGCGGCGGCTGGTGGATCCGGCCGGTGATCGGCTCGAAGTCGTGGATCGAGAAGGTCCACGGGAAGAGGTAGCCGTCCCAGCCCACGACGTCGAACGGGTGGTAGTCGACCACGTAGGTCTGGTAGCCGCCGCGGACGCGCACCTTCACGATGAAATCGCCGCGTTCGCGGACCGTGTGCAGCTCCGTGGGGGGATGAATGTCGCGGTGGTAGTACGGCGCGCCCTCGATGATCTGCCCCGATTGGTTGCGATAACGGCGCGGGATCTCGATCAGCCCGGGCGTCTCGAACACGAGGTGGCGCTGCGGCCCTTCCGGGCGGAAGCGGTAGGTCGTGCCGCGCGGGACGACGATGTAATCGCCCTCGCGGTAAGGCAGGGCGCCGAAGATCGTCTCCAGCGTCCCACCGCCCTCGTGGACGAAGATCGCCTCGTCGCCCTCGCCGTTACGGAAGAAATAGTCCATTGACTCGCTCGGCCGGCAGAGCGAGATCTCGACATCGGCGTTCCACATCAGGGTGCGCCGGCCGGTGATCTCGTCCCCCTCCGGCGCGACATCGCCTGTCTTCATGTGCCGATGCGCGTGCGCTTCGGGTATCCACTCGTCGCGCTCGATCGACTCGAACGGCCCTAGCTCCATCACCCGGCACGGCGACTGGAGGTGGTAGAGGATCGACTCGTTTCCGGTGAAGCCCTCGAGCCCCATCACCTCCTCGGTGAGGAGGGTGCCGTTGTCGCGGAACTGGATGTGCCGCTTGCGGGGAACGTCGCCGAGTCGCTGGTAGAAGGGCATGCCTAGAGATTCCCGCGCAGTGCCTGCTCACGCTCGATCGCTTCGAACAGCGCCTTGAAGTTGCCCTCCCCGAACCCGCGCGCGCCGTGGCGCTCGATTACCTCGAAGAAGAGCGTCGGCCGGTCCTGGGCGGTCTTCGTGAAGATCTGCAGCAGGTAGCCGTCGTCGTCGCGGTCGGCGAGGATCCGGTGCCGGCGCAGGTCGGCGTAGTCTTCGGTGATCTCGCCGACGCGCTCGCCGACGTCCTCGTAGTAGGCGTCGGGAGTACCGAGGAAGAGCACGCCGCGGCCCTTCATCTGCTCGACAGTGCCGACGATGTCGCTGGTGGCCATGGCGATGTGCTGCGCACCCGGCCCGCCGTAGAAGTCGAGGTATTCCTCGATCTGACTCTTGCGCTTGCCCACGGCCGGCTCGTTGAGCGGGAACTTGATCTTCCCGCTGCCGTCGCTCATGACCTTCGACATGAGGGCGGAGTACTCGGTGGAGATGGCCTCGTCCGAGAAGTGGATCATCTCGGTCATCCCGAAGACTCGCTCGTAGTACTCGACCCACTCGTCCATACGGCCGAGCTCCACGTTCCCGACGATGTGGTCGATCGTCTGGAGCCCGACGCCTCCGCCGGCGTCAGGACCACCCGCTTGCTCGACGTAACCGGGCTTGAACGGGCCTGTGTAGTCGCGGCGGCTCACGAAGGTGTGGATCGTGTCGCCGTAGGTGGCGATGGCGGAGAGCTCGATCGTGCCGAACTCATCCTCGAGGGAGCACGGCTCGAGCGTCCCTCGGGCGCCGCGCTGCACCGCCTGCCGGTAGGCCTCGGTCGCATCGGGCACCGTGAGCGCGATGTCCTTCACCCCGTCGCCGTGCCGGCTGCAATGCCTCGCGATGTCGTGGTCCTCGCGCAATGCCGAGGTGACCACGAAGCGAACGCTTCCCTGCTCGAGCACGTACGAGGATCGGTCGCGGACCCCGGTCTCCGGGCCCGCGTACGCCGTGCGGGTGAAGCCGAACGCGTGCTCGTAGAAGTACGCAGCCTGCTTGGCGTTGCCGACCCACAACTCGACGTAGTCCCACCCGTCGAGCGGCATGAAGTCCTGCTTTACCGGAACCGGAGCTTCCGCGTCTCTTGTCGTGACAACCTCTCCCTTTGGAGCAGCTGACCGAAACCTAGCGCGCGCAGCGGCAGTGGCGGCGGCCCGTGTACGGCCTCCAACGGGTCAGAGCGGTGCGCGGTAGATGAGGGCGGTTCCCTCGAGGACGACCACGTCGTCCTGGTTCGAGATCGTCGTCCGGAGCGTCGAGATCGGCTTGTCCTCGCGGATCTCGAGCACCTCGACCTCGGCGGTGATCACGTCTCCCGGCCGCACAGGTGCGCGGAAGCTCCAGTCGACGTGCAGGAACACGCTTCCCGGGCCTGGGAGATCCTCGGCGACGACGGCGTTCAGAAGGCCGGATGTGACACCTCCCTGCACGATGATCCCGCCGAACCGACTCCCTGCGGCGGCGACCTCGTCGTAGTGGAGCGGGTTCCGGTCCCCGGTTAGCTCGGTGAAGAGCTCGATGTCACGGGGGGTGATCGTGCGGGAGCGCCGTGCCCTATCGCCGACCTGCATCAAGCCAGCTTCCCATCCGGGATGTCACGAGTCAACGACTCGGACGCTGGGAGGTGGCGCTACGCGGACTCGATCGCGGGCTGCGGGGCCGGATCCCGGCGTACGCGAAGTACGCGCGCGAAGCTCGTCGGCAGGTACCAGTTCCAGTCTCCGAGCAGCTTCATCAGCGACGGCACGAGCAAAATGCGGATCACCGTCGCGTCGAAGATGATCCCGGCGGCGAGGCCGATGGCGAACACCTTGATCTCGTAGCCCGGGCTCGAGGAGAGGACGAGGAAGGCGAACATCAGGATGAGCGCGGCGCTCGTGACGAGCTTGCCGGTGCGCGACAGTCCGAGCTCGATCGCCTGATCGGTGGAGCCCGTCTCGTCATAGGCTTCGCGCATCCGCGTCAGCATGAAGACCTCGTAGTCCATCGAGAGGCCGTAGAGGAACGCGAAGATCATCAGCGGGATCCAGGCCGTGATCGCGTGGGTGGCGGTGATGTTCCAGAGCGAGGAGCCGTGGCCGTTCTGGAAGATGATCACGATGAGCCCGAACGCCGCGGCGAGCGAGAGGAGGTTGAGGATCACGGCCTTGAGCGCGAGCACGATCGAGCGGAACGCGCGTGTAAGCAGGATCAGGGTGAGGATGAGAACGAACGCGAGCAGGTACGGGAAGTTGCCGTAGATGGCGTGAACGAAGTCCCGGTCGACCGCCGGCACGCCGCCGAGTGTGCCGTCGGTGCCCGCAAGCACGTCGTTGGTGTTGTTGATGATCGGCTGGATCCCGGGTGCGGCTCCGTCGATGGCGGGGATCGCCTCGACGAGGGAGTCACTGCCACTCCGCCACGAGGACGGCGCGACAGCGCCGACGATTCCGGGAACGGTGCGCACCTTGACTGCGATCGCATTGGCGTCGCCGCCGTTCTCGACGAGGACGATGAACGGCTTCATCGCGCCCGGGCTGATGTTGGCCTTCGCGAGCATCTCTCTGCCCGCGATCGCAGTTCCGGTGCCCGGGAAGTTCTTGAGTTGCGCCTCGTTCGGGTTGATCTGCAAGCCGTAGAAGACGAGCACGCCCACGACTGCCAGGCCGCTGAGCGCAACCGGCCACGGATGCCTGATCACGAACCGCGCCCACCGGCCCCAGGCGCCGTCCTCGGGGTGGCCGTGGTCGACGAACCGCTTCGGCATCATCCGCAAGCGGTTGATCTTCGTGCCGAACACTGCGAGCAGCGCGGGCAGCAACGTGATCGCCGTGATCACCGAGACCAGCGGGATCAGCATCCCACCGATGCCCATCGAGCGGATGAACGGCAACGGAATCACGACCAGGGAGAGCAGACCGACGGCCACCGTCGACCCGGACACGATCACGGAGCGACCGGCATGCGTCATCGTCTCCACGAGCGCGGGCTCGACCTCCGCGCCCTCCCGTAGCTCGTCGCGGAAGCGGAAGATCATCAGCAGCGCGTAGTCGATCGCGACGCCCAGCCCGACAAGGGCGATCAGGAACTGGACTATGATCGAGACGTTCGTGATGTAGGTCAGGATCCAGACCAGCGTGAAGGTGTTCAGGATCGACGCCATCGCGACGATGAGCGGCATCATCACCGCCGGCAGCGTGCCGAACACGAACAGGAGGATCACGAGCGCGCCGAACGCGCCGATCATCGCCTCGACGAGCACCCCGGGGCCACCGCTGCTCCCGTGCGTACTCGCTTCCTCGAGCGGGTCGTGGCCCGTCACCTGGACGGTGGTGCCGGCGGGTAGCCCTTTCGCGGCAGCGGCTCGCATGGCTTCGGCGCCGCTCGTCGTATTGAATTTCGCGATCCCTGGCGGGTAGACCTCCTCGAAGATCGTGTGCCGGTCGGCCGAGACGTACATCGAGTTGCCGGTCGAGAAGAACGAGCTCGTCCGTGCGCCCGGCATCGTCGCCGCCGCCCGTTGCATCGCAAGCTTGATCGGAGCGCTCTTGGTCGCGTCGCCGCTTGTGTGGAAGACGACGACGTTCGGCGGCCGCACGCCGGTGCCGAAGCTCTTCAGCGTGCGCTGGTTCGCCTCGTAGGCGGACTTTCCGGGAATCGAGAAGCTCTGGTACCACCGCTTCGAGACCTGTCCTGCGGCAAAGGCGCCGAAGATGGTCAGGACGGCCCAGACCCCGATTACGAGCCAGCGGTGCCGCGTGATCACGTGCGCTAGACGAGCGAGCATTGGGAGCGAGGATATGCGGCTAGTCATGAGATGTCAAATCGTTTACTATCTAACGATATGGTGAACCCGGCAGCGCACCTTGTCGAGCCACTCGGACGTCAGCTCGTGTTCACCGCGAAGGCGATGCGCGAGGCGTTCGAGGATGCGCTCACGGCCGCCGGCGGCTCGCTCGGAATCTGGATCGTGCTCAGCGCCCTGAGCGACGTCGGCTGCATGAACCAGGCCGCGCTCGCCTCGCACGTTCACCTCGAGGGCGCGACGATCACCCACCACATCGATCGGCTCGAGGCGGCCGGGCTCGTCCGGCGGCACCTCGATCCGAACGACCGGAGGGTGCGCCGCCTCGAGCTCACCCACGCGGGCGCCGAACTCCACAGCCGGCTGCTCGCTGCGGTGATCGAGCTTCAGCAACACGTGCTGGCCGGACTCGGCACGACGGAGCGCGCGGCCCTCCAGAAGACGCTCGACACGATCCAGTCGAACCTCGCCGCGCTCGCCGCCCCGACGCCGGCGGCCTAAGAATCGCTTCTCAGGTCGGGGCCTCTACGCCGCGCGGGTCCAGCGGAGCCGCGCCCACGATCCGATCGATCGGCATTCGATCAGGTCGAACATGCGCGACGGTAGCCGTCTACCGTCGAACAGGGCCGGGCCGGAGCCGAGCGCCGTCGGGGCGACAGTCGCGATCACCTCGTCCAGACGGTCGAGCTCGAGCACCTGCGCCGCAATCGAGCCGCCGCCGGCGAGCCACACCCGGCGCCGACCGCTCCGTTCCATCAGCTCGATCGTTTTCATCAGGCCACCGGAGACCCGGACAAGCGGTGCTCGCGTCGGACGTACGGACTCCGCCAGCGCCTTGTCGTGGGAAACGAGCCAGGTCGGCAGATCATCGTGGGGCCACCCGTGCCCGTGGCGGACGAGCCACCGGAGCGTTGTAGCGCCCAGGAGCACCCCGTCGACGGTGGCAATGAACTCGTCGAAATCGTTGGCTCCCGGGCCGGAGACCTTGTCGAGGAACTCGAGGCTGTGATCGGCCGACGCAATCCGGCCGTCCATCGACATTGCCGTATACCAAACGATTTCCAAGCCGGACAAACGTAACAGCGTGGAAGCCGGTCCAGGTTCGGATTAGGATTTGCGCATGCCGGAATACAAGGTCCACGTGATCGATCCGAGCGGCGCTCTCAGCCCGAGCATCTCGTGGAAGCGGTATCGAGCGGATCTCCCGCTCGAGTACGGGAACGAGATCATCGTCGAGTCGGAACAAGGAGACGCGCCGAACGCTCCGACTTCGCTTCGCGCTCGGGTGGTGTCGGTCGACAACGACTCCTTCTTCACCTCGACAGTGACGGTTGAACCGATCGAGGCGAACTAGCAGCCCACGTTGTTGCGTAGCGTACGACCGCCCGACAGACCGCCTCGCACTGAACCGGACGCGCAGGTAGCTACCGTTCAGGCGTGAAGCCGATCGCAACTGGCCGGATGGGACAGATCGTTGCGAAGTACTCCGAAAACGCCCCGATGACCAGCGCCTGCTGCAACGCCTGCCGGACGTGCGTCACCACGAACATCGTCGCCATCCTCGGCACCGCGCTCGCAGGCGCTAGTAGTGGTATCTGGCGGGTTTTTCGCCGGCAACCCCGATGACTGGCACGGGCACGCTTCACCGACACGGCGGGTTCGTCCACCTTCACCCGTACGCCCGCCCGCACCGGCATCTGTGGCGGCTGCGCCGGTCACAGCCAGTCGAGCATCACGATCATCCGCACCAACACGACCACTCGCACGAACACGATCACTCGCACAGCCATCCGAACGGTGGGCACGGTCACTCGCACGGCCTCGTAGACCGCTCAATCGTCCGGTCGCACGAAGGAGTAAAGGCCGTCGCGATCAGCCTCGTCATCCTCGGGGTCGCTGCCGCTGCGCAGCTTGCGATCTTCGCGCTCTCCGGCTCGGTCGCACTTCTCGCCGACCTGATCCACAACTTCGGTGACGCCCTCACGGCGATACCGCTCGGCATCGCGTTCTACCTCAGGAGCGTGCGCGGCGAACGACTCGCCGGGCTGGCCGTTGTCCTCGCGATCTTCATCTCTGCCTGTGTGGCGCTCTACGTGACGATCATGCGCTTCATCCACCCTCAGAATCTGACGCACCTCTGGGTGCTCGCGGCCGCCGGGCTGATCGGCTTCGTCGGGAACGAGCTGGCCGCTCGGGTTCGGCTCTCGGCGGGACGGCGCCTCGCGAGCGCGGCGATGACCGCCGACGGGAAGCACGCGCGGATCGACGGCTTTGTCTCGCTCGGCGTCGTCGCAAGTGCGGCGTTGGTCGCTCTAGGAGCCCAGGTCGCCGATCCCATCATCGGACTGGCGATCACGCTGGTCATCCTGCGCATCACCTGGCAGTCCTGGCACACGGTTCGTCACGCCGAGATCGACCTCGAACACGTCGAATAAGCGCGCAGCTAGTGGAGGTGGTGGTGCCGATGAGGATGCTCGAACCATCGACGATGCTGGTCACGGTCCTGCGAAGCCGAGCGCCCTGACTCCTCGTGTTCGCCGAACACCGTATGCTCAACTGGAAGTATGCGCGAAGCGGAATCGGCTGTTGGCCGTCGTGTGGTGATCACCGGCGCCGGCATCGTGTCGTCTGTCGGGAGCGGGCGCGAGGCCTTCTGGGACGGCCTGGACGAAGCCAAGAGCGGAGCGCATCGAATCGAGCTGGATGGCGTCGGTGAGCTGACGGCCTGCGTGATCGACGAGGTCGACGACGATTGCATTCCGCGACGCGAGGCAAAGCGGATGGACAGGGTTGGCCTCCTTGCGGTTGTCGCCGCCTCTCAGGCACTCGAGGACGCCGGAGCGCCTGCGATCGATCCGGGACGAATTGGCGCGGTGATCGCGAACGTTCACGGCGGAGCGGACACGCTCCATCGCTCGTACGCTGAGTTCTTCGGCCGCGGCGCCGACCGCGTGAGCCCGTTCACGATCCCCCTGGGACTCACGAACTCAGCGGTGGCGGCGGTCGCGCGGATCCACGGTCTGCATGGCCCTTCGTCTACGGTCGCCACCGCCTGCGCGGCCGGCACGGACGCAATCGGGCTTGCGGCCTCACTGATCCGGGCTGGACGTGCCGATGCCATGCTGGCAGGTGGCTCGGAGGCTCCCCTGTCCCCCTTCATCGTTGCCGCCTACATGCAGCTCGGCGCACTCTCCACGAGCGCACGACCTCCCGAGGAGGCATCACGGCCGTTTGATGATGCGCGGGACGGCTTCGTGATCGGCGAGGGTGCCGGAATCCTGTTCCTCGAGGAGCGAGGGCATGCGCTCGAACGAGGCGCACGGATCCTCGCCGAGCTCGTCGGCTATGCGAGCAACTGCGACGCCGCACACCTCACCCAGCCCGACCCGACGGGAGAAGGCCCAGCCGCCGCGATCAGGCTCGCAATGGCCGACGCGCGCGTGAACCCCGCAAGTGTCGGCTACATCAACGCACACGCAACGTCGACCCCACTCGGCGACCGCGCCGAAGCACGTGCGCTCATCGCCGCTGGGTTGGGTCACGCCGCCGTCTCGTCGACCAAGTCGTTGCACGGGCACACGCTCGGAGCGGCCGGGGGCCTTGAAGCGATCGCGGCACTGATGCCACTCGTCCGTGATCGACTGCCCCCGAGCGCGAACCTCGACAGTCCCGACATCGAGCCCCCTCTCAATCATGTGGGAGCTCCACGCGCAGCAGCGGTCGAGGTGACCGTGTCGAACTCTTTCGGATTCGGAGGTCACAACGCGGTTCTGGTTCTAGCGCGAGGGTGACTCGACCGTAACGCGCTGGCGAGCAGCGCCGGCGCGGAAGGAGTACAGGTGGCACGTCGCGAAGCCCCCTGGATGCGCGGCAAGGTCCTCGTCGCTGTGCTGGTGGTGCTGCTTGCTTCGGCTGGGCAAGCAACCGCGGGGGCCGCGACCTGGGACGGGCGTTACACCGTTCGAGCGGGAGACTCGCTTTCGGCGATCGCACAGCGCTACCACGTCTCGCTGAGCAGACTTGCCGACGCGAACCGGCTCGATTGGCGAAAGACGCTCTTGATCGGACTGGTGCTCCGGGTGCCGGCGCCCGGCGCCCAGGGAGGCGGCTGGGGCGGAACCTACATCGTTCTACCGGGAGACACGTTGAGCGGAATCGCTCTCCGCTATCACGTCACGCTCGGGCAGATTGCAACGGCCAACGCATTCGATCCGGCAAAGGCGTTGCTGATCGGGACCCGACTGCATGTACCGACGAATGGCGCGGCGTCGCTCGATCTGGCCCATCTCGTCGAGCACAACCCTTACCGGTCGGGCCAGGTCGGCTTCGACATCAGCTACCCGAACTGCGCGGCGCAGCCGCCGGATACACAGTCGTTCGCGGTCATCGGGCTCAACGGCGGGCGTCCGTTCACGACGAACCCGTGCTTCGCGGGCGAGTGGGCCGCCGCCGGGCCGCCGCGGAGCGTGTATATCAACACCGCCTACAGCCCGACCCTCGCCCGTCACATCACGCCCGATTGCGCGGACGCGGCGAACGCGAAGGGGTTCAGGCCATCGGCACGGCGGGCGTACGCCGTCGGCTGTAGCGAGGCGGCAGCAGCGCTCGAACAACTCGGCGGCACCACGGCCGAGGCCGTCTGGCTCGATATCGAACCCGGCAACTCGTGGTCGCCCCGTCGAATTCTCAACGCCGCCGCAATCAAGGGCCTGCTCGAGCACCTACTCACCATGTCGCCCCGTCCGATCGTCGGGATCTATTCGAACCAGGCCTACTGGCAGCAGATCGTCGGCCGGTGGACCTCGCTCAGAGTCCCCGAGTGGATCGCGACCGGAGCGCCCGATCCACCCGGCTGCCCAACCGGGTTCGCCGCCGGACCGGTGTGGATCGTGCAAACCACCGACGGACTTCTCGACCGCGACACGGTCTGCTGAACGCCCGATCAGGGAGCACAGTGGCTCCGGGCTGCACGCCAGCTCCGGATGTCACGGTTCCCGGCCGTCGCCGGTCACGCCTTCGGCTCGACCGCCCAGATGGTCGCCCAGCCGTAGAAGAGCAGCCTGCTCCGGTTGCCGGAGACTGCGACGTACTCGCCGTGCGGGAAGTTGAGCAGCGTGCGGCCCGTGCGCCCGTCGATACCGAGGATCCGGTGGCCGAAGCTGCCGACGTAGACCACCCCATCGATCACGGTCGGGGAGCCTGAGATCGGCCCGCCCGCGTACCGCGTCCAGAGAACCGCGCCGGTCGCGGCGGAGACGCAGTAGAGCGTGCCCGTGTAGGAGCCGAAGTAGACCCGCCCGTTCCAGACCGCGGGCCCCGAGTACACGAGCCCGCCGGTCGAGACGTGCCATAGGTATCTGCCGCTTGTCGTGAATGCATAGAGGGCCCCTGCTCCCCGCGAGGGCACGAAGAGCCGCCCGCCGGCCAGCGCCGAGCTCCCGTAGATCGGGCTACCGGCTGAGCTGCTCCAGAGCAGCTTCCCGGTCGCGCGGCGAATTGCGAGCACCCGGCCGCAGTAGTCGCCGACGTAGACGACACCGCCTGCGACCGTCACGCTGGCGGTGATCTTGCAGCCGTCGTGGTAGACCCAGCGGTTGCGCTTCGTCCCGAGATCGAGTGCGTAGATGTCGCCGGCCCAGTTGCCGAGGTAGTCGATGCCGTCGACGACGGCGGGCGAGGACTCGATGCGGGCGCTCGTCTGGCGGCTCCAGAGCACACGCCCGCTTGCACGGTCGAGCACGACGACCCGGCCGCTCGCCATCGCGTGGACGACGAGCCGGCTGCCGACGACAGCCGGCGACGATGCCTGCGGCTTCGCGTTCAGATCCCGCTCCCACAGTGTGCGGCCGTCGGTCATCGACAGCGCGAAGAGCTTGCCGCTGAAGTTGGTGAGGTAGCCGACGCCGTCGT
Source organism: uncultured Actinomycetota bacterium (assembly GCA_963762215.1). Classification (GTDB taxonomy): domain Bacteria; phylum Actinomycetota; class Thermoleophilia; order Gaiellales; family Gaiellaceae; genus PALSA-600. The sequence goes on along the minus strand of CAVXKB010000007.1, from coordinate 32,812 downwards.
CGATGACGGCGGGAAACTCGAGGAGCGTTCCGAGGTACTTGGTCCAAACGGTGCGGAACGGGGGCCGAAGCGAGATCCCCTCGTGGAACTGCGTCCGGGCAGGGGTAGCCCCGTACATCAGCCACTGGCCGTCGGTGCGATAGATGCGCACAGTGAGATGACGCGACAGATCGAGCGCGAACCGCTGTGTGCGGCTCGAGTAATGGGGCGCCCAGGTCGTGACCGTGAGCGACCTCGCCTGCCGCCGGGTGAAGAGCGACGCGCCATGCCTCACGAAGCCCCGAGCCGTGACCCGGGCACCGACGACCAGCCGGCCCGTGTCCCCGTCGACGACGTTCACCCAGACGGGCCGGAGAGACGCGAGGATCGGAGCCTGGTGCGAGCTCGCTCGAGGCGCTGCCGCCGAGGTCGTGCCCGCCGTCTGCCTGCCTCCACCGCACCCGACCGCAACGATCACGGTCGTGCCGAGCAGCACCACGAACCCGAAATACCTCCCGGAGAAGCCCAAGCTCGCCCAAGGCTAACGCCCCTCCCGGTCGGGATCACCGTCAAAGCGAGCGGGAGCGGCGCTACCGGCTGCATCCTCCGATACCGGCCCGCACCGCCCCATGTTCCGACGGCGCGCGCTTGTCTATCCGTAGCCGCCGTTTGAGCTCGCAGTCGTCGTGGGAGCCGGCGTTGCGCTCGCCGAGCTTGCCTTGACGACGACAGCGTGGAAGTCGGCCACGTTTTGACCGCTGACCACGCCTGGCTTGCTGTCCGAGGCGAAGCGGTAGAGCGCCTTGCCGTTGTAGGTGACCTGGGTGCCGTGGTCGGGTCGTTTGATCGTTCCGAGCGCGGCCTGGCTCACGCCGGTTCCGGCGACCGGCTTTGCTCCGGCAGCGAGCAGGAGCGGCGGCCAGATCTTGGCGCACGAACCGACGCACTTGATCACACCTTTCTTTTCCGTGCCGAGCTGGTAGAGCGCGAACCCGGTAGACGATACGAGCAGCGTCCCGTACTTGCTGCTGTGCGCCGTCTTCACCGTCGGGGCCGTCTTCATCGGTGCCGCCACGGCGACCCCGGCGCCGACCCCGACCAGCAACGCAAGAGCCAATCCGAACGAACGCGGAAATCGGCGCCATCTCATTTCGAGCCTCCAGTCATCTACTTCACGACAGTTCGTTGTGCACTAGGCGCCGGCACGACGATCGGTTTTCAATCACCGAGCTACTCCTCAGCGATCGGCGGAAATCCGGAGGGCGATACAGTGCCACCGAAGACGGCTGATTGTCTTTGGGGGAGTTGCCATGTGGATTCGAGGTATTGCCGGTGTGCTGCTGTGTCTGATCGGAGCGACCTGGATCGGGCAAGGCACGGATGCGATCCACGGATCGAGCATGAGCGGGCATGGTCAGTACACCGTTCTCGGCATCGTGTGCTTCGCGCTCGGAGCTGTACTGCTCGTTTGGGCGTGGCAGATTCGCCGGAATCGTGTGGAGACGGACTGAGCTCTCGCCCGTCAGGGGTCAGAGCGGTGAATCCAGCGTCGTGAGGTCCGCGTAGTGGAACCCACCGACCCACGACCGAAAGGATCAGCAATGCCTCGGATCAGGACTGTTGGAGCTCTCGCGCCCGTGGCCTTCGTGCTGCTCGCGGCAGCAGCGGCGTCTGCGGCCTCTCCGCTCGGAACGAATCTCGGTCCCTCGACAAACGCCACGGCGCTCAAGACCTATCTCGGCTTTTACGACGGCCACAAGGACAGCTATGTGATCACCGATGTCTCGAGCAAGTCGCAGGCGGCAGCGTTGCACGTCAACTACTCGGCCGCGATCGGTTCGGTGAAGGGCGCGCCGCGCCAGTTCTTCATCATGGGCAAAGCCGCTCCGGGGCAGATCACGGTTTGGGGATCCGAGCCTGGCGAGAGCGACTACAACCCGCTTTGGGAGGAGATCTTCGTGACCTGGAAGCCGGGCGTGACACCGGTGTTGCTGAAGTCGGACAATCAGGTCGACTCGCTTCAGAAGGCCGGGAAGCTGACCGAGGCAGACGCGCACATCGTCCTGAACGCGCCGATCACGCACGTCGGCAAGTAGCGAAACCGGTCCCACGAACAGGGCGTAGCTACTGGTGAGATGGAGTTTGCCGTTGGACGCTCGCGCGCGACACCGGCCCGTGGGCGGGGCGATCGCGCGAGCTCTTCCTGGCCCGGACTGAGCGACGGGGAGCTCCTCGCCGCCATCGCGGAGGGTAACCCCGATGCGTTCGAGGAGCTCCACTCGCGCTACCACCGGGCGATGCTGGGGCTGGCAATGAACCGGCTTCGCGACCGCGGCCGGGCCGAGGACGCCGTGCAGGAGGCCTTCAGCTCGATCTGGCGCGCTGCCGCGACCTACCGGCCCGAGCTCGGGCCGGGCGCACCATGGGTGTATGCGATCGCGCGTAACGCGATCATCAGCCGCTGGCGGAAGCGCCCCGAGCCTACGGCCCAGCCGTTGGATGAGCCCTCCTCGGAGCCTGGCCCGGCGGAGCGGGCAGAACAGACGTGGCGCTCGTTCTGCGTCCATCGGGCGCTCGAGACACTTCCGGAGCATCAGAGGCAACTGGTCGAGCTCGCCTACTGGGGAGAGCTCTCCCAGAGCGAGATCGCCCAACGGCTCCAGCTCCCGCTCGGCACGGTCAAGACGAGGACGCGCGCAGCCCTGAAGCGGCTTGCCGAAGCCCTTCGCGAGGACATGCAATGACACCGGACTTCGACGAGCTGATCGGTGAGGAGGGCTCTCCCGAGGAACGCGAGGAGCTGCGGCAGGTCCACAACCTGCTCATCTCCGCCAGCCCGCCTCCCTCACTCGACCAGCGCTCCCGCCGAGCACCGCGGATCCAGAAGCTGATCCCCAGAGCATGGGCGATCGGCGCACTCGGCTTCGCCGCGACGCTCTCGATCGTGGTCGGGCTGGCGATCGGGTACACGGTCGGACAGAGCAGCGGCTTCCATACAGGCTTCACGCGACCCATGCACGGCGTCGGATCGGCAGCAGCCGCCAGCGCGCTGATCAAGGTCGGCAAGGAGGACGCGAACGGCAACCGGCCGCTGCGGATGAGCGTCCGAGCGCTGCCGACGCTCTCAAAGGATGCCTGGTACGAGCTCTACCTGACCAAGAAGGGCAAGCCCGTCGTCCCCTGCGGGATCTTCCAGACCGGCCGTTCCGGCTCCGCGCAAGTCAGCATGAACGCACCCGCAGACCTCGCCGAATACGACGGGTGGATCGTGACTGACCTCGTCCCTGGGCAACCATCCCGGGTGCTCCTCTCGACCTGACCACCTTCCGGGGCGGCGCCCACGAGCTGACAACGGCTTGCGAAAGATGCGCGCCCGGCCGGAAGAGCCCGGCCGGGCGGCGCAAGGGTTCACGCTCACACCAGGTGCGGATGTCGGGGTCGAAGCCGGTGCCGCGGTTCGGCACCAAGCATCGTTCGCCGGCAACCACGGCACACAGTCGGCGATCCTGAGGAGTCCAAGATCCGCCGGCTCAGGCGCGGCTTCCCATCCCCGCCATTGCCTTCTGCCCGCGCTCTCGGATTTCTTCGGGGCTCAGGTCCTCGATGTGCGTAGCGATCGACCAGTGGTGGCCGAACGGATCGATCACCGTGCCGAAGCGGTCGCCCCAGAACTGGTCGGCGACCTGCATGTCCACGGTCGCACCGGCCTTGACGGCCTTCTCGAAGACGGCGTCGACGTCCTTGACGTACAGGAAGACGCTGCTGGTGGTGCCGCCGAGCGTTCTCGGCGGCATGACCGAGCCGCCGGGCATCGGATCGGAAAGCATGATCAGCGAGTCGCCAATCTCAAGTGTCGCGTGACCGATCTTTCCGTCGGGCGCCTCCATCCGGTGTTGCTCCTCGGCACCGAACGCGCGCTTGTAGTAATCGATGGCACTCGCCGCGTCCTCGACACAGAGATACGGCGTGGCGGTGTGAAAGCCCTTGGGTATCGCGTTCATCTCGTTCCTCCAATTCGCATCGTCGTTTCGAACGAATCGAGAACGCGAGGGCATCCCGGCCCACTGAGCAACCTACGTGTACGGCGATAGAACGCCCCCACGAGCTCGGTTGATCCTTTACCCCATCAGCCGAGATCTAAACCCGAGCCGTTGCGCTCACTCTCCAATCTCGATACGCGAAACAATGCGAGCTGTCGCCCGCTCGTGGGATGCCTAGGTGGTCGTGCGAGGTGGTTCGAGATCTTTTGCGAACGATGTACCGTTCTCCGCGTTCGAGAGTGTTTGGGAGGATCTCTTGTCCAAATCGTTGGCCGTAGGACTTGCGACGATCTCCGTAGCAATCGGCGCTTCGGCGCCACCTGGCTTCGGGAGAGGTTCCGTAACGTGCCCGCACCCCGGAACGATCAACGGTGTGAGCGTCCTCATAGCGTGCGGACCAGCAAAGGCAACGCTCCGGTTCGGGGGCGCGCGTGCCGTATACCGGAATGGCCAGTGTGTGAAGACGAACAGTAACTTCGGGCTTAATTTCGGAGCCGCGGTTGCCGGACCGACAAGCAAGCCTCCGCCGGATTCGTTCGAGCTCATCGCCGGGCCGCATGGCGGGATCGCGACCCTACAGATCGCACGTAGCGGCAAGCAGTACATCGGCGACACGATGAAGCTGAAACTGTCCCCGAGCCGAAGCTCCGGGACGATCTCGGGAGACGTCACCCTCGCGGCCGGCGCGAAGAAGGTCAGTATCGCCGGCGCTTTTACTTGCTAGACGGAATCTCTCCGACGCGTTAGCTCGCCCCTCTTGGGTCAGAGGGTGCCCCTCTCAGCGCCCACTGCTGAGGTTCCTGGCGGGCGTTAGCCTCAGCCAGTTCTTGCGAGCGCACCGGGCTCGTCGCGGGCCCAGGCAACGTAGGCGTCTACTTCGTCGACGACGGCACGAACACGCTCAACATCCTGCGCCGCTAGTCCATCTCCTAGTGGCCGGCTGCGATTTGCCAGAGGTCGCGAAGCGCAGATCTCGTCAGCCCGGGTCGTAGCGCGGCCGGTGAGACGCCTGCCGCATTGGGTGGCAAGAGGACGGTCAATGCTCCGGGCGTCATGGTGAAGCGGAGCGGCGACTCGAGGACAACCGCTTCGCCGTCGATTCCTGCCGCGATCGGTTGCCCCGACGAAACCTCGAAGTCGGGTGCCGACCACTCGAGCCAACCCTCGAAACGCGACGGCTGTCCGAGGGCGTTCAACGATACGAGCTTCGCCGCCTGAGCGGCGTTCGCGATCTCGATGGCGAGAATCCCGAGTTGCCCCGAGTCGAGGCGAGGTCGAGAGCCCATGCCGCCGAGGTGGTCGAGCACGTAATGGTTGTTCGAGACGAGAACGATCTGCGCGGTTTCCTGGTCTCCGCCGTCGGGCCCTTGGAAGCGAAGGTCGAACGGCGTCGCCTCCGGCCCGAGCAGTTTCGGAAGCATCTCCTCGACCGTGGCGAGCTTCGCATCCCGGTAGGCGTCGGACTGGACGATCTCGGCGTACACTCCGAGGGAGACGTTGTTGACGAAGATTCGGTCGTTGACGAACGCGAGGTCGATCACGCGCTCTCGGTCGCCGATGAAGGCGTCTAGCGCACCGACGACATCCTGACGATCGAGGCCGAGGTCGAGCGCGAGATGGTTCCGTGTTCCGGCAGGAATGCAGACGTACGGAAGGCCGTGCTCCATTGCGACCTGGGCCACGAGCGCCTGGGAGCCGTCTCCGCCTGCCATGCCGATCACGTCGGCGGAGCGCGCCGCTTCATGCGCAAGCGCGCGCAGATCGTCGCCACGCTCGAGAACGAGAGGGGTGATCCCTCTCTTTCGAGCCTCGTTGACCAGGTCGAATCTCTCGACCTTGCCACCGCCCGACTTCGGGTTCATCAGGAGCACAGCCGTGCGGGCTGACCCCGCGGCACGAGCCCCAGGCTCGCGAGCGGCCACTTGCTCCTGTCTCGCCTTACCGCCAAGAGCTCGCCAGCTTGCCGCCGCGAAAGCCGCGACGGCAACGACGAGCACCGCCAGCTCATCGAGTGCGCCGAACAGGACCAAGGCAGCCGCGCCCCCGACGAGCGCGGCGGCCGCGAGCACGATTGCGAGCAGGCGGGCCGAGCCGGTCCGAGTTATGGCCAGCCATCCGGCCGCCCCCGCAATCGAGAGCGCCGCCAGAGCGGCCAGTAGCGCAGGAACGTTGCGAACCACGAGCACCACAAGCGCCGCAACCACGGCCCCCAAGGCCACAAGAGCCACGGACGCGGTGAGGCGACCCGAGCCTTTTACCTTTTCATCGACAGCTTCGCCTGACACAGTTGACCTCCACCAGGAGGGCTCCAAGAGACCGCGTTCGATCTTCCCGGCCCGTGGACGTTTGGAGGCGCATCCTAACCTTCCGGCAAAGCACTTCAAACCCCGGCCTCCCCCACCTCCCCTTCACGCCTAGCCTGGACGACAGAAGCCGATGCGCCGCCGGAAACCAGAACGATCCACGAGCGCCGAGACCTACTTCTCACACCCTCGGGGGACTCTTGTGCTTGGAGCCGGCCTTCTGGCGCTCTTCATCGTCCTGGCCCTGCTAGTTCCCACCCAGCCACTCGCGATCGAGCAGCACTGGGCCAACTGGATGCTCGAGGCGCAGAGCGCGCTGCTCACCAAGCTCGCACGCGTGTTCAACGCCCTAGGACGCGGCGTCGGACGCACGCTCGTGCTCGTTTCGATCGGCGTCGTCTTGATCGCCGCGAGACGTTGGTGGGCATTGCTCGCCTACGCGGTAGTCGAAGCCCTGACACCACTGCTCACATCGCTCGTGAAGGCGATCGTCGACCGCCCTCGACCCGCCGACGGCCTCGTGCATCCCACGGGCACCTCCTTCCCTTCCGGCCATGCCTCGTTCGCCAGCGCAACCTGCCTCGCGCTCGTCATCATGTTCACTTCGCCCGGACAGCGGCGACGCCCGTGGTGGTGCCTGGCCGCGGTGGGAATCGCCGGCATGGCGTGGAGCCGAACCTACCTCCAGGTGCACTGGCTGATCGACGTCCTCGCAGGATCACTCCTCGGCGCCAGCATCGCCCTGATCGTCTACTCCATCTTTCAACTCCTGCGCCGAGATCTCAGGTCGGCGGAGGATCTGCCGGATCTGTCTGTGTCCAGCTCGCGCCGGTCTCCTGGCGGAAGGCAGCGATAGCAGCATCGAGCGTCGGGAAGAAGTGCGCCGGATCGATCGTCCGCGTGATCTCGTAGCGCTCGATCTTGCGTCTGACGGGATCCTTCATCTCCGCGAACACGAGCGAGACACCGGCCGCGTTGATCGCGCGATCGAGGTCTTCGAGCATGTCGGCGGCCGTTGTGTCGACGTCGGTGATCGGCTCTGCCGCCACCACGATCCAGGCCGGCGGCGGCTCGGCGGAAGCAAGCCTTCTGACCTGTTCACGGAACGTGCGTGCGTTGGCGAAGAACAAGGGCGCGTCGAAACGGAACACGATCAGCCCGGGAAGCAGTTCGGCGCTGGGGTAGCTGCGCACGTCGTGGTATCCAGGTAACCCCTCGACGCGTCCGAGGACCGTCTGGTAGGGCCACCAGGAGCGGCGGAAGGCCTCTGCAACCGACACGGCCACCGCGATCGCGATCCCGGGCAGCACCCCGAAGAACACAACCCCGAGGAATGCCGCCATCGACACGGCGAACTCCGCTCGACGCCGCTGCCATAGAAGTCGGGTCGCCGGGATGTCGGCAAGGGAGAGCGAGGCGGCGATCACAACGGCCGCCAGGGTTGGTTGAGGCAGGTTCCGGAGCAGGCCCGGAACCAGCAAGAGCATCAATGTGATCGCGAGCGCGCCCACAAGCCCGGTGAGCTGCGTCTTTGCGCCCGTCTGCTCCGCAACGGCGGTACGTGAACCGCTGGTGCTGACCGGAAAGCCCTGGAAGAGGCCGGCAGCGACGTTCGCGGCTCCGATGCCGACCATCTCCTGGCTCCCATCAACGTCCTGTCCCGTCCGGTCCGCGAACGCGGACGCCGTGGCGATCGTGTCTGCCAGCGCAACGAGTGCGATGCCCGCCGCCCCCGCGAACAGAAGCGGGAGATCGGAGAAGCCGACATTCGGAAGCGTGAACGGTGGAAACCCTTGCTGGAGCGTTCCGACCAGGCTCACCCCGTGCTCACCCAGGTTGAACAGTTTTGCCGCCAGAATCGAGAGGACCACTGCGACAAGAACACTCGGGATCCTCGGTAGGAGCCGCTGCAAGACCGTGATCGTCACCAGCCCGAACACTCCGACGGCGAGTGCCGCGGTAACTGTCTCACCGTCGGAAACACCATTTACGAACCCCTTGAGCTCGGGGATGAAACCATCAGCGCTGACCGAGAATCCGAACAGCTTCGGAAGCTGCCCGACCAGGATCGTCAGCGCCAACCCGTTCATATAGCCGACCATCGTCGGCTTCGAGAGCAAGTCCGCGACGAAGCCGAGCTTGGCGATCCCACCCAAGATGGTGATCGCTCCAACCAGGAGCGCGAGCATCGAGGCGAGCGCTACGGCGCGCTCCGGGTCGCCGTTCGCGCCAAGCAGAGGAAGGATCGTCGCCGCGATCATGGGCCCGAGCGACGAATCCGGACCCAGGACGAGAATCTTCGACGGGCCGAAGACCGCATATCCGACGAGACAAAGGATCGAGGTGTAGAGGCCGGTGATCGGCGGTAGCCCCGCGAGCTCCGCGTAAGCCATTCCCTGAGGCACGAGAAGTGCCGTCAGGACCAATCCCGCTACGACGTCCCTGGGCAGCCACGCCGTTTGATAGGACGAGAGCATCCGCAACCCGGGCAAAGCCGACGCTCGTGACCAGCGCTTCACGGCGCCGAGCCTACTTCTCATTCCAAGGCCCAAACATCCTCCACCGGAAATCCACGCCGGCGCGCTGCACGTCAGCTTGCGCTGGTGCAGTAGATCTACTCAGACAGCCTCTAATCGATCCGCGGCCAGACCGGGATGTAACCGGCGCCGTCAGGCGACCGCCTCGCAGCCCACGTTTTCGCGGCACTGCTCAGGCAGCGACCCCATCCTACTTCGCGGGCCGAGCGCGCTCCCATGTCCATCCGCCGATCGGCAGAGCTCGCGGAGTCGGCCGCCTCGACCACCGGTGCGAGCTAGACCTCGATTCCCTTCTCGCGCAGCTCCGCTAGGGCGGAGTCGCTCTTGCTCAGATGCGCCGCGTTCTGGGCACGAAGCACCGGGTCGGTCTTCATGAACTGCACTTCGCTGTATGCGACCACGTCGAAGCGATTACCCCATGGATCGCCGACGTTGTTACCGCGAATGCCGGCACCGTGCTCGCGTGCGGCCGCGATCACTGCGGCGACGTCGTCGACGACGAGACCGAAGTGTCGTTGCTCGCGGCGCGGCTCGACCTCGTACTCGAAGAGACCGATGAACTGGTCTCCGAGGTCGATGAAGGCCATTCCGCGCGAGCGGCTGCGCAATTGCAGATCCGGGAAAAGCGCTCGCCAGAAGTCGAGCGCCTCGTCGAGGCTGCCCACGTCCAGCGCGACATGATTGATCCCCAACGCGCGCGCCATAGCCCTTTGCAACGTTGCGCCGGCTTCGCTATTCCGGACGAAGAGATCACCCCAGAATCGGGCCAGCAGTCGAGTTGGGCCCCATCACGCCGCGCGCCTCGACCTGTCCAGAGACTCTTCCCGATCGATCCCGGCGAGCGCGTCCGAGAGCGCCTCGAGGGCATCGGCCTCGATCCGCCTGACACGTTCGCGGGTAATCGAGAGCCGGCGCGAGATCTCCTCGACGCTCGTCGGCTCCCCATTGAGCCCGAACCGGAGCTCGACGACCGATCGCTCGGGCTCAGGAAGACCCTCGACCGCCGCGCGCACGTGCTGACGGCGCAGCACCTCATGCACGCTTTCGACAGGGTCGGCAGCTTCCGGATCGGCAAACAGGTCGCCGAGCTCTCCTTCGCCGTCACCTCCGACGACTGCGTTCAGCGACACAGACGCGGTCGCCGACTCGAGAGCTGCCACAACTCCGTCGACGGGGATTCCGGTGGCGTCGGAGAGCTCCAGGTGTGTCGGCTCACGCCCGAGGATCTCAGCGAGCGCCTCCCCGGTCCGGGCAAGCTCCCGCCGCTGGTCATGGATATGCACGGGGATCCGGATCGTGCTCGACTGGTTCGCGACGGCTCGCTGACACGCCTGGCGGATCCACCAGGTCGCATAGGTCGAGAACTTGAAGCCTCTGCGCCAGTCGAACTTCTCGACCGCCCGATTGAGGCCGATCGTCCCTTCCTGAACCAGATCGAGCAGCGGGATCCCCTGCCGCTGATAACGCTTCGCGATCGAGACGACGAGGCGAAGGTTCGAGTTGATCATTCGCGCCTTGGCCGCAGCGTCGCCTCGCTCGATGCGTTTCGCGAGCGCCACCTCCTCCGCGGCCGTCAACAGCCGATACTGCGAGGCCCGGCGCAAGAACATCCCGAGTGCATCGCCGACATCAGAGGTCTCGCTGCTACCCGACGGCTCCTCGAAGCGGTCGGCCTCAGCAGAATCGATGATCTCGACGTTTCGCTCCGCCAACTGCCCGCGCAACGACGCAAGCTCGTCATCTTCGAGGTCGAGGCCCACGGCAAGCGCCTCGAGCTCCGAGGTGGTGACGGTCCCACGTTCCTCGGTCTCTGCGAGGAACTCCTCCAATTCCGAATGTTCACGAAGATCGCTCAATCGTTCCTTCTTTGTCGTCGCTTCAACGGGCGGCTGCAAACGCCGTTGGGGGCTCTTCCCGAGGGGGCGCCCTTCATCGGCGAAGCCGCTTCGCCGGCCCGGCGGCGGGCCTTCGAGGCAGCTCGCCTTCGCCCGTGCCAAAAAGGGCACGACCCGGCGCTCTTTCTCAGCGTTATTTCTCCGGGACGTTGCCTTAAGTACATCTCCAGTGTGCCAGATCGCCCCGGTTGACGGTGTAGCGATCGGCACGTTAGATGCCGCTGTGGCCGAGAACGCCGGCTCCGCCAGCACGGCGGCCTCAGCCACGACGAGATGGAGATTCCGCTCATCGCTCTCGTCACCTGACGCCCACGAAGGGCGGATCCGTTAAGAGCGAACTACGCTTGCACTGTGTGCGCAACTTCAGCCCAGGCCGATACGCCGAAGGACGACGCGGCACCGTCGGAGGCAATCGACCTGAGCGCCGCGTGGCTCGACCGCGACATCGGATGGCTCGAGTTCAACGCGCGTGTCCTCCACGAGGCGCTCGACCAGCGCACGCCGCTACTCGAGCGCGTGAAGTTCCTCGCGATCTTCTCCTCGAACCTCGACGAATTCTTCATGAAGCGGGTTGCTCTCATCCGGGTGATGCCCGGCGACAGCAGCCTCGTCGCGCAAGAACGGCGCGAACAGCTGCTCGTCAAGCGGGAGATGATCCTGTCGCTGCTGCAGCGCGAAGCGCGTTGTTACCTGGACGTCGTGCGACCCGAGCTCGCCGGTCACGGGGTCCATCTCCTCAACTGGAGCGACCTGACAAGCGAGCAGCAAGCCGAGGTCTCGGCGTTCTTCGACACCCAGATCTCCCCTGTGCTCACGCCGCTCGGCCTCGACGCTGCCCATCCGTTTCCGTACGTGTCCAACCTCTCGACGTCCTGGGCATTTCGGCTGCAGGATCCCGTCAGCGCCGAATCCGTCCTCGTGCGCGTGAAGGTGCCGCGTGAGCTCCAGCAGTGGGTCCGCGTCCGCGCAGGCGTAGAGCCTCCTGCCCGCGTGTTCATCGGCCTCGACCAGGTGATCGCCGCAAACGCGGAAGCGCTCTTCCCGGGCATGGTGATCGAGAGCGCGAGCCTCTTCCGCGTCTGCCGCGATGCGGAGGTCGAGCTAGATGACGACGACGTCGACGGCGAAGGCAAGCGCGCGCTGGTCGAGCGAGAAGTGCAGCAACGCCGCTTCGAGCCCGTCGTCCGGCTCGAAGTGCAGCCCGATGCCGACTCGGCGATGCTGGCCGAGCTGAAGGAGCGGTTCGCTCTCGACGACGACGACGTCTACGAGATGACTGCGCTACTCGACTACACGACGCTGTTCGAAATCGCCGCGCTCGAGATCGCGCCGCTTCGCGACCCGCCCTGGACGCCGCTTGCGCCCGTCGCTCTCGACACGCTCGACGGAGACATCTTCTCGGCGATCCGTGCCGGTGACGTTCTCCTACACCATCCCTACGAAAGCTTCTACGCGAGCGTCGAGCGATTCATCCGCGAGGCCGCCGACGACCCGCTGACGGTCTCCATCAAGATGACCGTGTACCGGGTGGGCGACGATACGCCGTTCGTCCAGTCGCTGATCCGCGCCGCCGAGGCAGGAAAACAGGTCGCCTGCGTCATCGAGCTCAACGCCCGCTTCGACGAGGCACGCAACCTCCACTGGTCACGCGAGCTCGAAAAGGTCGGGGCTCACGTCGTGTTCGGGGTGAGCGGGCTCAAGACTCACAGCAAAGCAGCGCTTGTGATCCGCCAGGAGGAGGGCGGTGTGCGCGCCTATGCTCACATCGGCACGGGGAACTATCACGCGCGCACGGCCAGGCTCTACGAAGACGTCGGCCTGCTGACCGCGAACCCGGCAGTCACGCGCGACGTCGTGACTCTGTTCCACTTCTTGACCGGCCGGTCGCGTACCCCGGAATTCGAGACCTTGGTCGTCGCACCGATGAACATGCGAGCCGAGTTCGTCCGCCTGATCGAGCGCGAGGTCACCAATCACGCCGCCGGCTTGCCCGCACGGATCGTGGCCAAGCTGAACCAGCTCGAGGATCCGCGCATCTGCGCCCTCCTTTCAAAAGCCTCCCAGGCGGGCGTGCCGGTCGATCTCATCGTCCGCGGCTTCTGCTGTCTGGTCCCTGGCGTTCCCGGCCTGACAGAGAATCTGCGTGTTCGCTCGATCATCGGGCGGTTCCTCGAGCACTCCCGGATCTATCACTTCGCCTCGGGCTCAGACGATCCGCTCGAGGGGCACTTCCTGATCGGATCGGCCGACTGGATGACCAGGAACCTCTCGAAGCGTGTCGAGGCCGCGGTGCCGGTCTCGGAGCGGCGCCTCCGCGCCCGCCTCTGGGAGATCCTCGAGGTCTCCCTCGCAGACACCCGCAGCGCCTGGCAAATGCAGTCCGACGGCCGCTACCTCCAGCTCCGGCCCCACGACAACGACGGCCCAGGCGCGGACGGCACGCACGAGACGATGATGCGACTTGCACGAGCGATACACGATCGCTGACAGCGCGAGCCTGTGACCAAGAACAACACTCACGTCATGGGCGACATGAAGGCCGCCTGGTTCAAGGATCCCGATGGCAACATCCTGAACCTCACGAGCCGCAGCGGCGGGTGAGCGAGGCGCGCGGGGCGACATCGAATCGCGCCACCCCGACACAGCCCGCGGGTCGGTTATCGGTTGAGAAATTCGATGACGTCGTCGGCGAACAGCTTCGGATACTGGTCAAGGAAGCCGTGGTTGGCATCGGGGTAGATTCGGAGCTTGGCGTTTGGCAGGCGCTCCGCGAGTAGGCGACTGTTCTTTGTGTGCATCATCTTGTCGTCGACGCCGTTGGCTGCGAGTGTCGGTTGAGTGATGCCCGCAAGGCGGTTGAGTCTCGAGGAATCGGGGATGCCCCACGCTGTGATCGCCGCCAGCTGGGCGTCGCGCGTTGCGAGGTCGGTTGAGGCGTCTCGGTCCTCTTGCCGCTGGTAAGCCCGCTCGAGGTATTCCGCGCCCTTGGCCCGGCTCTCCTTTGAGGGCGTTTCGCACCGGCTCGGCACCAGCCCAGGCGGGCCCGGAGGACCACCACCAGGTGGGAATCCGCGGACGGGTATTGCCGTTCAAAACCGTAATGCTTGAGCCAGCAACGTTTGGTGTAGCTGGAAGCCGGCGTCGAGAGGCGCGAAGGCTGCCGCGGCCGGCCGACCCCGCGCTCAGGTATAGGCGAGCGCTCACCCTCACCGTTTCCGGGGAATTCTGGTTTCTGACGATGATGCTCTCCTGCCTCGCGATCGAACCGTCGTGGGCCGCCGTCAGGCGTGGGCTCAGCTACTACGGAAACAGCGGGACAACGATCGTTCCGTACGTGCTCGGCTTCGGACTGTCGATCGTGATGACCGCGCTCGGACTCGCACAAATCAATCCGAATGACGCCGCTGGGAAGCGATTCCGGCGCTTCGTAGCGACCGTTCTCGCGCTCATGCTTGTCATCCCTTTCACCCCCTACCGCGTCGACCTGATCTTCGACTGGCTCCACATCGGCGCCGCTGCAGCGCTCTTTGCTTCCGGGCTCGTTCTTGGTGGTTGGCTGGCCCTGCGCCTCCGCGACCGGCTGACCCGCACCCTGTACCTGCTCGAATCCGCTTCGGCGCTCGCGATCGTCGCCGCGCAAATAGGCCTGAACGGGTACATGATCCCGACCGAGCTGTGGTTCCAGCTGACTGTCTTCGGGTTGGTACTGCACGGGATCCGGCGACTCACTCCCCGCCCATCCAGCGGTGCCGCAACCCCGGTCCGTGCGAACCGCGACAAAGGATGAAGCTCGTCGAGACAACAAGAAAGCACCGCAAACCGACTCGACGCGAACGGGCCAACACCGCACGGCTCGTCAGGAGCTACACGAAGAACATCACCGCGCGTGGCCTCGAGGTCCAGTGGAGCAACCTCACCGAGAACGAAGCCCGGCAGCTCGTCGATCTGACCAACAACCACAACCGCTCAACCAGCAAGTGGTGGCCACTCGTACTGCGCGCCACCCGAATCCAACGATAGGGCGGGCGTCGGAAGATCGCCGTCCGGAGCGGTCATCGCCGGCTTGGGAGCCGTGGCGCGGCCGCCCAGCGCGGCAACGGCGAGCGCTGCTATCACGAGCAGCGTGAGCGTCTTTGGCAGCCCGACCTGATCGGCGAGAAGACCGATGAGCGGCGGACCAACGATGAAGCCCGTATAGCCGATCGTGAAGGTGGCGGCCAGTGAAGGACCGGGCGGATCGAGCCGCCCTGCCGCGCTGAAGAGCAGCGGCACGGCGTTCGCGATGCCGAGGCCACAGACGGCGAAGCCGATCACGGCGGGCACCGTCTCTCCGATCAGCAGCGCGCCGCCGAGAGCGACCGCGACCAGCGCCATGCCACCCCGCATCAGCGTCGGGGCGCCGAGCCGCTCATTGAGTAGATCGCCGCAGAGTCGCGCGACGGCCATCCCGAGGGAAAAGCCGGTGAACGCCATCGCCGCCGCCGCAGCGCTCGAGCCGCCGTCGTGACGGAGGTAGATCCCGCTCCAGTCACCGATCGCGCCCTCCGTCATCATTGCCAGGAAGCACAGTCCGCCGATCAAGAGCACGGCCCGCGAGGGCACCGCGAACCCGCTCCCCGCCTTGGCGGCCGAGCCGCTCCCCAGCTGCGTAGTGATCCACAGCGCCGCCACCCAGAGCGCAACCCCGACGAGCAGGCTCTCCAGCCGCGGGTCGACTCCCGCCGCGGCGACGATCGCGACCAGACCCGCCGAGAGGAACCCGCCCACGCTCCAGCCACCGTGCAGCGACGACATGATCGGCCTGCCCAGCTCACGTTCGACGGCGACGCCGTGGGCGTTCATCGAGACGTCCATCGCCCCGCTGCTCGCCCCGAAGACGAACAGGATCGCGGCAAGCATGATCGGGCTCGTCGCGAGCAGCGGCAGCGGCAACATCAGACAGAAGATCAGCGTGGCGGCGCGCGTCACTGACGCGCTCGAGCGGCCGTCGAGGATGTGGCCTGTCAGCGGCATCGAGACGAGCGCGCCCGCAGCCATGCACAGCAAGCACAACCCGAGCGTTGCCTTCGAGATCCCGAGGTGGTCCTGCAGCCACGGGATGTGCGCGACCCAGGTTCCCACCATCGCACCGTTGATCGCGAAGACCGTGAACGTCGCCAGGCGCGGCGTCATACGGCCACGACGTCGATGCCGGCGCTCGTATACGGGCGTGTCAGCTCGCCACTCCCGTCGGTGACCAGGTAGTCGATGTCCGCGAGTTGCGCCACGACCCATGGGCTCGCGGTACGGAGCTTGTCCGCCGTCGCGAGCGCGATCACCTCACCGGCCGAGGCCACCATGGCGCGTTTCACCTGCGCCTCTTCGTCGTCGGGCGTCGTGACGCCGACGTCGGGATGCAGCGAGCAGATGCCGAGCACGCAGATGTCCGCCCGCACCGTGTGGAACGCCTCGACGGCGGTCGCCCCGACCGCGACCTGCGCGTCCTTCAACAGCCGCCCACCGACGAGCATGACCTCGGCCTTCGGGTGGGTCGCCAGCGCGGACGCAACCGGCGGCGAGTTGGTGACGATGGTGCCGTCGTAAGGCAGAGGGAGACGGCGGGCCAACTCCAGCGTCGTCGTGCCGCCGTCGAGGACGATCACGCGGGCGCCGAGGAGCAGCGGCAGCGCCGCCTCGGCTAGCGCAGCCTTCTCCTCGTGTGAGACCTCGAGCCGGTGCGTGAACGAACTGGTCGGCGGCGCGGAGCCCAGCGCGCCGCCGTGAACGCGATGCAGCAGGCCTTGCTTGGCGAGGTCCCGCAGGTCGCGGCGGACGGTGTCCTCGGACACGCCGAGGCTGGCCACCAGCTCCGAGGCGACAACCCGACCGTCGCGCTCGATCCGCGCGAGGATCGCCTGCCTACGTTCAGCCGTCAGCACCTTCCGGTTATAGCACGAACATGCAGGTTTTTGCGGTTTTCAGCGGCGCGAGGGGCCCGCGAGACGCTTCTGCTGAGAAAGTTTCGCTTGCCACTTGCAAAGATCGGATGAATTGACGTAGATTCTTTCCCACATGCCGGTGCGTGGGTCACAGCCTCTACCAAAGATCGGGTCTTTACGGTGATTTGGCCGCGCATCATCTCGCTCGAGGCACGTGACGTGCGCTTCCCGACGTCGCTCGACCTCGACGGCTCGGACGCCATGCACCCCGATCCGGACTACTCCGCCGCGTATGTGATCCTTCGTACCGACGTTCCCGGCCTCGAGGGTCATGGGCTCACGTTCACGATCGGCAGCGGCACCGAGATCTGCGTCGTCGCCGCCCGGGCGTTCGAACCGATGGTGGTCGGGCAAAGCCTCGATGCGATCCGGCGCGACATGCGCACGTTCTGGCGAACGCTCGTCGCGGACTCCCACCTTCGCTGGCTCGGCCCGGAGAAAGGCGTGGTGCACCTGTCCGCAGCCGCAGTCGTAAATGCCGTCTGGGACCTCTGGGCCAAGGTCGAGGGCAAGCCCCTGTGGAAGCTCCTCGTCGACCTGAGCCCGGAGGAGCTCGTGGCCTGCGTCGACTTCAGCTACATCTCGGACGCGATGGACGCCGACGAGGCGCTCGAGCTCCTGCGCCGGCAGGCCCCGGGTCGGGCTGACCGAGAGCGCGAACTGCGCGAAGTGGGGTATCCGGCCTACACGACTTCGGCCGGCTGGCTCGGGTACGAGGACGCGAAGATCGAGACGCTCGTCGCCGACGCCATCGAGAACGGGTTCACCCATGTGAAGATGAAGGTCGGCCGCGACCTCGACGACGACATCCGGCGCGCCGCGTTGATTCGGGCAGCAATCGGGCCCGACCGCAAGCTGATGATGGACGCGAATCAGTCGTGGTCGGTCGACGAGGCGCTTGCCGCGGTCGAGCAACTGCGCGAGTTCGACCCCTGGTGGATCGAAGAGCCGACGAGCCCGGACGACATCCTCGGCCACGCTCGGATCCGCAAGGCCATCTCGCCGATCCGGGTCGCGACCGGGGAGCACGTCCAGAACCGGATCGTGTTCAAGCAGTTCTTCCAGGCAGAGGCGATCGACGTGTGCCAGATCGACGCATGCCGGCTCGGCGGAGTCAACGAGGCGATCGCCGTGATCCTCCTGGCAGCGAAGTTCGGCATCCCGATCTGCCCGCACGCAGGCGGCGTCGGTCTCTGCGAGTACGTGCAGCATCTTGCAGCGTTCGACTACATCGCCGTGAGCGGCACGCTCGAGGATCGCGTCGTCGAGTGGGTCGACAATCTGCATGAGCACTTCAAGGACCCTGCGATCGTCGTCGAGGGTCGCTATCGACTCCCGGTCGCGCCGGGTTACAGCGTCGAGATGCTTCCGGAATCTCTCGACGAGTACGAGTATCCGAACGGACATGCGTGGACGTCTGCACCGTTGGCGCTCGAGGAGGCGTGAGGTGGGCTCGCCGGAAGCACGGCAGGCACCGCTTGTGACGCGTTGGAGGACGGCGACGCGGGACGATCTCCGCTACCGGCTGCTCGGCCTGTCGCTCTACGCGCTGCGCGCGGGCCCTGCGCTGATTCTTCTGCTCCTGATCATCGGCGTGAGCCTCACAACGCCGATCTTCCTGACCAGCCGCAACGTCGGCAACGTGTTCTCGCAGACTGCTGTGATCGCGCTTCTCGCGCTCGGCCAGTTGCTCGTGATCATCACGCGCGGAATCGATCTCTCCGTCGGCTCGACTGTCGCCCTCTCGTCGGTGGTCGGCGCGATCGTCTACATGCACGTCCACTCGGCAATCCTGGTCATCCTGGCGATCCTCGGGACCGGCATCGCCGTGGGTGCAGCCAACGGGATCATCTACGTCTTCGGACGGGTCCCCCATCCCTTCATCGTGACCCTGGCAACGCTGAGCATTGTCCGTGGAATCGCGTTATGGGCCGCGAACGGCACGCTCATCCCGGGGATGCCGCACGCCGTGCAGGTGATCGGCGGCGGGACGATCGGATGGCTGCCCTACTCGTTCTTCGTGGTCGCGGGGCTGGCGCTCGTCGGCGTCGTGCTCACGACGGCACTCGTCTGGGGCCGCTGGCTCTACGCGGTCGGCGGCAACCCGGACGCCGCTCGCCGCACCGGCATCCCGGTGAAGCGCGTGCTCATCTCCGTCTATGTGCTGAGCGGATTCATGGCGGGCGTCGGTGGGCTGATCACCGCGGGGCTCACCAACGCCGGGTCTCCGACCTTCGGGGACCTTGCCGAGCTCGACTCGATCGCGGCGGTGATCATCGGCGGCGCGGCCTTTGCGGGCGGCCGCGGCAACGTCGGGAATGCGCTGGTCGGCGCCTTCACGATCGGGATCATCCGAAACGCACTCAACTTGAACGCCGTCAATGCCTTCTACCAGCTGATGGTGATCGGGGTCGTGATCCTGCTCGCCGTCGAGGCGGACGTCATCCGCGCCAACGTCGAGAACCGGCTCCGTGTGGCGACGGCGGCGAGGGCCGGATGAGCGCCGTCCCGGCACTCGCGATCAGCGGCGCGACGAAGCGCTTCGGCGCGGTGACAGCCCTCGACGGTGTCGATCTCGAAGTCCACCGGGGCGAGGTGATCGCACTGCTCGGCGACAACGGCGCCGGCAAGTCGACGCTGATCAAGTGCATCAGCGGGGCTCACCGACTCGACAGCGGGTCGATCGAGATGGACGGCCATCAGGTGACGATCCACTCACCGGCCGACGCGCGGGCACTCGGGATCGAGACCGTCTACCAGGACCTCGCGCTGTTCGACAACCTCAAGGCGACCGACAACTTCTACGCGGGGCGTGAGCTCTCCGGCCCTCCCTGGCTGCCGAGATCGCTGCGCGTCCTGCGCCGGCGCCGGATGACCGAGGCGACTCGAGAGGTGCTCGCCCGCCTCCAGGTTTCGCTGCCACGTCTCGAGACGACGGTCGGGCTGATGTCCGGTGGTCAGAGACAGGCCGTGGCCGTGAGCCGTGCCGCCGCTTTCGCATCGAATGTCGTGATCCTCGACGAGCCGACCGCCGCGCTTGGGGTGCGCGAGTCGCTCGGGGTTCTGGAGCTGATCCGCCACTTGCGGAGCGACAACAAGGCCGTGATCGTGATCTCGCACGCGCTCGACCACATGATCGAGGTCGCCGACCGCGCCGTCGTACTCCGCCGTGGGCGCAAGGTCGGCGAGCTGCCGGTGTCGCGCGAGGCTCACACGAAGATCGTCTCCCTGATCGTGGGAGGTGCCGATTGAGAGGAGCGTGACTGCTGCCTGAAGTCATGTCGAGGCCGGAACCGTTCACGTTGGGCGCCCAGAACGGTTCCGGGCTTCGACCTCACACCAGAAAACAACGGAAGGAGCACAAAGTGACGAGGTCACGAATCCCGCTGACGGCGTGCGTGGGCGCAGCGGCCCTGCTGGTTGCCGTGTGGAGCGGCGGCGCAGCGGCAAAGCCGAACGGCGCAACGCACTCGCAGTCGGTGGTGAAGCTCGGGATGATCACGAAGTTCCCGGTGGGCTTCTACTTCACCCTGCAGGACGGCGCAAAGAAGTTCGACAAGCAGACTCCCGGCGCCACGGTCATGTTCGCGCAGGGGAAGAGCGCGACCGACGACGCGGGTGAGATCGCCGCGATCCAGGACATGGTCACGGCCGGAGTGAAAGGGATCGCGATCGCCCCGACGAGTGCGGCGGTCGTACCTGCGCTTCAGGCCGCCCAGAAGCAAGGGGTGAAGATCGTCCTGATCGACAACGACATCCCGACCTGGAAGGGAAAGTCGTCGGTCGTCGCGACCAACAACTACAACGGCGGGGTGCTTGCGGGCAAGTACATCGCCTCGCGGCTCAAGCCGGGCGACAAGCTCGCGATCCTGGAAGGTGTCCCGGGCAGCCCCTCGCTCGATGACCGCGTCGACGGCATGCTCGCAGGCCTCGGCGCGATGAAGGCCAAGCTGAAGATCGTCAGCAAGTTGGAGACGGATTGCGACCAGACGAAGGGATTCAGCGCAGCCCAGACGATCCTGACGGCTAACCCCGACCTCGCAGCGATGTACTCGGCCTGCGGACCGCCCGCGGTCGGCGCCGACCAGGCCCTGACCGACGCGCACATCAACCCCGCCTCGTTCGTCATGGTCGGGTACGACGCCCAGCCCGACGAGGTGGCGCAGATCAAGTCCGGACGCGAGAACGCGAGCGTCGCGCAGTTCCCGCTCAACATCGGCTACCTCGGAGCGAAGACCCTCTGGGCGATCGTCCAGGGGAAGAAGGCAGCGAAGAACGTCGACACCGGCACAGCGCTCGTCGTCAAGGCGAACGCTGCGAAGTTCTCGGGTTAGGCGATCTCGCGCGGCCGGAGCGGGTTACGCGCCCGCTCCGGCCGGCTCCTCGGGCTCGATCACACCGAGAAGCCAGCGCTCACCGGCGGCGAGGTGGACGAGGTCAGCTGCGGCCGAAAACTCGGCGTCTCGCTGACGGAGCGCGTAGTAGATGTCGTGGTGCAGCCTCTTCGTGCTCTCGAGTGCCCCGCGCTCGTGGATCGCCCTCCAGGTGCGGGCGCGGAGCGTCCCACCCGCGAGGTTCTGGATCAGTGACGCGAGCGTCGCGTTTCCACACGCGTTCACGATCACCCGATGGAAATCGACGTCGGCGTCGATGAACGCCTGGGTCGTCTCGGCGGCATCCATGCGCTCGAGTGACTCCTCGATCGCGGCGTAGTCCTCCTCGGTCAACCTCGATGCAGCAAGCGCTGTGGCGGCGGGCTCGAGGATGCGGCGCACCTCGTACACCTCACGCAGCGTCGGTCCGGTCAGCAGGTCGCTCAGGAAGGACGTACCGGCGAGCAGCAGGTCCGGCTCGAGACTCGTGACGTAGGTGCCGTCGCCCTGGCGCGGCTCGAGGACACCGACGAGGGACAGTGCACGTACCGCCTCTCGGAGGGAGTTGCGCGAGAGGCCGAGCCGCTCGGCGAGGACGCTCTCCTTCGGCAGGCGAGCGCCGGGCGCGAACTCGCCCGCGACGATCAAATCCTTGATCTTCGTGATCGCCTGGTCAGTGAGCGCCATCGACAGCCTCTTCGGGCAGACCGTACAGGCGCCTCGCGGTTCCTGCGAGCAGCTGCTGCTGCTCCTCCTGCGTTGCCACCGCGGCGACCACTCGTCTCGTTTCCCTCCACACACGGCCGTAGTCGCCGTTGAGGAGCGAGTAAGGCCAGTCGCTGCCACAAAGCAACCGGTCGGCGCCGAATACGTCGAGCGCCGTACGGACGCATGCCTCGAGATCCGCGGCGCTCCAGCTCTGGCTCATCGTGGCCGTGTTCAACCCTGAGATCTTGGCAGCGACGTTCGGGCCGGCCGCCGCGGACGCCCCGAGCGCGTTCGCCCAGGCCTCGAGGTCGTCCGCATCGCCGTCGAGCGGGGGCTTGCCGAGGTGGTCGACGACGATCGTCAGCGCAGGGAACGCGCGTGCGAGCTCGGGTACGTCCCCGAGGTGGCGCGGCCAGACGACCGGCAGCTCGAGCACGAGCCCGCGCTCCTCGACGAGCCGGAGACTCTCGAGGACGTCCGGCCTCATGATCCAGTGAAAGTCGGCCTCGTCGTGGATCTGGTGGCGGACTCCCCGCAGCTTCGACTCGGCGGCGAGCCCTTCGAGCCGCGAAGCGGTCTGCTCAGCCGACGCGAGTGGGAGCCACGCTACGACGGCAGCGATCCATGGGTGGCGTCGCGCGTGCTCGAGCATCAGCTCGTTGTCTCCGTCGGCGGAGACGCTCTGGACGAGGATCGTCCGCACGATCCCCGCTGCGCGCAGCTCTGGCTCCAAATCCTCCGGTTCGTACCGCCGCGCGATGCGAGCGTGCTCCGGCCGCAGCCACGGAAGCGGCACCCGGGCAGGGTCCCAGAAGTGCTGATGGCCGTCGATCGCTGAAATCATCCGATGTATCCTGGCAAAGATGCCGAGAATACACTCTCCAGCCAGACCGCTAGCCATTAAGATCCGATCTTTACCCCCGAGCGCGCCGCCTGCGCCGCGGAAGAGCTCACTGGTAGCCACGGCACACAGCCGGCGATCTAGCCAGCTGTTGACCCTGCTGGCGTTGTGAGATTGAATGCGAGCGCGGGTTAGCCTTCGCTCACGCCTCGGTGCGCTGCTCGAATGGGTCTCGGTGACGCCAGCGTTCTCTTTCTCGCAGTCGCAGATCGGACGGGGTCGTCCAGGCGAGCGAGAGGGAGGCGGACATGAGTGGACGGGTTCTGGGGTGTCTGCCTCTGTCGCGCAGTCAAGCTTGCCGACGTCGTCCGGGAGAAGCCCCGGTGAGCGCCCTCCCACTCCCGCGTCTCCAGGAGCCAGGGGAAACCTGGCCGACCCAGCGCCTGCAGAAAGGAGAGACACATGACCGTTCACGAAATGCTCGACGCGCACCCGCGCGGCATCACCCTCGATCGCAACCTGCTCCTGCGCTGTATCGACGAATGCGTCGACTGCGCTGCCGCGTGCACGAGCTGCGCCGACGCCAGCCTCGGCGAGCCCGACGTCAAGGAGATGGTCCGCTGCGCTCGGCTCTGCCTCGACTGCGCCGATTCGTGCGGTTCCACCGGCAGGATCCTCATCCGACAGACCGAGCCCGATCTCGGGCTCCTCCGCGCGGCGGTCGAGGCGTGTGCGATGGCCTGCGATGCCTCCGCCGACGAGTGCGAGAAGCACGCTGCACACCACGAGCACTGCCGCCTTTGCGCCGAGGTCTGCCGTCGCTGCGCTCAGGCCTGCCGCGACCTGCTCCCAACGATTGAGATTCTTAGGTAAGGCCCACACGGGATTCGAACCCGTGCCGGCGCCGTGAGAGGGCGGAAAGCACCGGTCATTTGCAGGGATTTGTGCCAACCCAGCCGGCGCGGTCAAATCTTGGTCAAAAACAGCACGAAACAATCAGGCGTAAGGCCCGTGGCGCAGGCGACAGTCATCGCTCCGCATGTGCGGGATTTGGAGCGAGCGGGCCGCGGCCTTTCGAGCTGCGTGACTTTCCGTATCGGCAAGTTGTGCTAACTTTCCGGTATGGAAAATCAGTCGTCGGGTTCGGTCCCTCCCAGCGCGGCCCGAGAGCAGCTACGGGACGCCCGCCAGAAACACGACGCATCGGTCCGTCGTGCAATGCTCCCAGCGGGGTTCATCCTCGCGTCGAGTGTCGTCTGCGGAGCGCAGACGGTCGCGCCCGCCTACAAGGGGCCGGGAAACGTGGTCTCCATCATCGCGGTCGTATGGTTCCTTTCTGAACTATTGAGGATGGCCGCTCGTAACCAGTGGCGTCCGTTGCGTTCGTGGCCGAAGCCTAAGTGGGGTCTCACCGAAGTGGCGCTCATCTCTGTCGCGGTGCTTGTCGGCGGCGTGGTCGGCCCCCATCTGCTCGCCAGCCACGGCAATACGGCTCTCGTGAGTTGGGTACTTGGTGGAGCCGTGACCGTGATCGTTGCGGCCTGCCTTTTCGCCGCGAAGGTTTCCTATCGGCGTCGTGCGTCTCGGGCATGGCAACGGTGAGCGAAGCGGTGTTCGACGAGCTGATCCACGCGCCCTTGCGCCTACAAATATGCGCGATGCTCTCGCCGGTGCGGTGGTTGCCGTTCTCCGACATACGCGACAGCCTGGAAATCTCCGATTCGGTTCTGAGCAAGCACCTGTCAGCGCTCGCCGAGGCCGGGTACGTGGAGGTTTCCCGTGTGCGGGCGGATTCACGTTCGCGGCGGCAGGTCACGCTCACCGAACCAGGGCGCACGGCGTTACGCGGGCACCTGGTGGCTCTGCAAGCCATCGTTGCCGCAGCCGAACCGACCATCATCGACCAGCCGTCCGGTGCCCGTGCCCCGGAGCGCCCCCAGGCCCGTCGAGAGGCCCGCCTCGATCCTCGGATCGCGTAGGTAGCGAGTTGCTGCACGGTCCGTGTCGCTCCCGTCGATTCGGCTGACAAACGCTCTGCCGCCGGTCAACGCGCGGACTGCGCCCATGTCTCGACGACGACTTCGTCGCCACGCGCGTCACTTGGGGCCGGGCGCACTACGGGCCGATCGAACCCGAGACGTTAGCTCGGAGGCCATTCGCGCACCCTGGCACACGGTCACGTCCTTATCCCGGAGCGCCGAGCACGACGGCGACCACACCGATCACGACCTGGATCACGAGATCAAGATCGCCCGAGATCATCGGCCAACGAGCCTGCGACTCTGCAAGTTGGCGTCCCCGATTGCGTCGAATGAGCGCGTCGTAGTACCGGACGAGATGAAGGCCGATACCCGTGAGCAGCACGACCAGCAGTCCCCATCCGAGCCTGGTAACCCACTCGGTTGATCCAGTCATCGAATCGACCGTCCATCCGACAAGCCCCCAGAGCACAACCGTCGGAACC
Source organism: uncultured Actinomycetota bacterium (assembly GCA_963762215.1). Taxonomy (GTDB): domain Bacteria; phylum Actinomycetota; class Thermoleophilia; order Gaiellales; family Gaiellaceae; genus PALSA-600. Next base: position 7,694 of record CAVXKB010000007.1, on the reverse strand, counting down.
ATCGCCACCCCGTAAATGGCGACTAGTCCCAGCTCAGTGATCTGCCGATCCGCTTCGGGATTCGCTGGGGCGTACTCGGCAATGATCACCTGCGTCTCTGGCGAAAACGGTGACGGCGCGATCCGACGAGCCTGTGCACAGAGCCATTCGGTCACCATGCCTATTGTGCTGTTTCTTCAACCGCAGTACCTTCTTCGGACGTGCGAGCCGTGCGCGCCACGGTGGAGGACGCCGAGCTGTGTTTTGGCATCGCGCGCGCTGCGGCGGTCGCGGGCTTCCAGCACGTCTTCTCACCAGACCTCGATGAGTTTCCCGCCGACGCAATTCGCGCGCAGTGGATCTCCGCACTGGCCGACCCAGAGGGAGAGACCTACATTGCGTTCGAGGACGACGAGGGCGTCGGAGTGGTCTCTGTTGGCCATGGCGTCCTGCAGACCCTGTACGTGATGCCCGAGTTCTGGTGCCGAGGCATCGGTAGCACGCTTCACGACCTCGCCCTGGATCGGCTTCGCGAAGCGACTGTCCGGGAGGCGCGCCTGTGGACGCTCACCGAAAATCATCGTGCGCGCGCCTTCTACGAGAAACGCGGATGGAGTCTCACCGGCCGCACTCGCGTCGTGCCGTTCCCGCCGCATCCGATCGACGTTGAGTATGCCCGCTCGACACTTCGCAGCTAGCTCGTGCGTCCGGCTCAGAAGGCCTTTCCAGACACGTCGACTTGACCGTGGTCGACCAGCCAGCGGAGCGACTCCCGCAGGGCATCGAGCGAGGAGTACCGTGGCGCGTACTCCAGGATCGATCGGGAGCGTTCGATACTGGCCGCGATACTCCGATCGACGTGATCGAGTGTCACCGCAGCGTGCGAAGCGCCCACACGCCGCTCGAACTCGTCCCAGTCGACGAAGTCGAGAATAGCCTCGCGATCAAACCACGCGGCGACTGCCTGGGCTAGCCCGCGGCAGGTCATCGCCTGTTCGGCCGCGACGTGGAAGCTCGCGCCAATCGCCTCCGGTCGCGCAAGAGCTTTCTCGAACGCCTGGGCGACATCATCCGCGTGCACGTGATGCAGTACGCCGAGGCCCAGCGCAGGCAGCGCGACCGGCTCGCCGACGGCCAGCCGCCTCCAGACGTCTGCGTCGAGGTTGCCTGCCGGAGTGATCACCGGCCAGCCAGGCCCGCAGATGTGACCGGGATGCAGGACGACGCTGGGCACGCCCCCGGCGAGCGTCTCGCGATGGAGCAGCGTCTCGATCGCCGCCTTGCCGATCCCGTACTCGCCGTAGGCGGTGCGCGGCTCGTCCTCGGTCACCGGGACTCGCGCCGTCCGTCCGTGCACCCAGATCGTGCCGCAGTGCACGAGCAGCGGGCGAGCCGGGCGGAGCGCATCGACGAGGTGCCGGGCCGATTCCGGTGTGAAGCAGATCAGGTCGACGACCGCGTCCGGCTCGAGGTCGGCGATCCGGCTCCCGAAGGTGCCGGCGGCTTCCTCGACGTCTCGGTCGGCAGTCACACGCGCCACGGACCGCCATTCCACGGCATCGTGGTACGGCTGCCGTTCACCGCGGCTGACGGCGACGACCTCGTACCCGGCGCGAACCAGCCGCGGCACCAGATAGGTGCCGATGTGCCCCGTCGCCCCGATCACGACGACGCGTCTCATCCGCGCAGTCGCCTCAGCCGGCGCATGAGGTCGTCGCCGCCGCGGCCGAAGAGGTCGTGCAGGCGCAGGTACTCGGCGTACAGGGCATCGTAGGGAGCGCGGTTCTCGGGCCTCGGCTCGAAACGCGTCTCGCTCAGCGACGCCATCCGGCGCGAGGCGTCGGTGATCGTGGCGTGCCCACCGGCTGCCGCGCCGGCCGCGACGGCTCCCCACATCGCCGCGCCGAGCGCGGGTGCCTGCCGCGAGGCCGCAACGGAGATCTCGCGACCGAGGACGTCGGCAAAGATCTGCATCAACAGCGGGTTACGCTCGGGAAGGCCGCCGCACGCGACGATCCCATCAACGAGCAGCCCCGCCTGCTCGAACGACTCGACGATCACGCGCGTCCCGAAGGCCGTTGCCTCGATCAGCGAGCGGTAGATCTCCGGAGCGCGCGTCGCGAGCGTCATCCCGACGAGTAGGCCGCTCAGGTCGGCGTCGACGAGCACGGAGCGGTTCCCGTTCCACCAGTCGAGCGCGAGCAGACCGGACTCGCCCGGCCGAAGCGCCGACGCCTCCGCGGCGAGAACGTCGTGAACGTCCACCCCGCGCGCCTCGGCGGCCGCGTGGTACTCCGGCGGAACGGCGTGCCGCGTGAACCACCCGAAGATGTCACCGAGACCCGATTGACCCGCCTCGTAGCCGAAGCAGCCGGGCACGATGCCGTCCTCGACAACACCGCACATGCCCTCGACCTCGACGAACTCGCTGCCCATGAGGAGATGCCCGTTGCTGGTGCCCATGATCATGACGAGTGTCCCCGGCGCTGTCACGGTCGTGGCCGGCACCGAGCCGTGGAAGTCGACGTTGCCCACTGCCACCGGGGTCCCGGGCCGCAGCCCCGTCCACCCGGCGGCCCGCTCGGTCAGCAGGCCGGCTCGGGCGCCGGGCGGGAGGAGCGTCCGCGACAGCTTCTCGTCGACGACGCGCTCGAAGCGAGGATCGAGCGCGCCAAAGTACGCCGGCGTCGGGAACCCGTCGGCCTTCGACCACATCGCCTTGTAGCCCGCGGCGCACGCGCTCCTGCTCTCGACCCCGGTCAGCTGCCAGACGATCCAGTCGCAGGCCTCGATCAGCCGGTCGGCGCGAGCGTAGACCTCCGGCGCCTCGTCGAGGATCTGCAGCGCCTTCGCGAAGAACCACTCCGACGAGATCCTCCCGCCGTAGCGCGGGAGCCACGCCTCGGCGCGCTCCTCGGCCACGCGCGTTGATCCGATCCGCCTCCGGCTGCGCGGCGTGATGCTTCCACAGCTTCACCCAGGCGTGCGGCTCGCGCCTCAGGGCATCCAGCATGCTGAGCGGCGTCCCGTCGGCAAGCGTGGGCAGCATCGTGCACGACGTGAAGTCGATGCCCACACCGACGACCTCGTCCGGCGAGACACCTGTCTCCGCGAGCAGCCGCGGCACCGCTCCCCGCACGCTCGCGATGTAGTCCGCAGGATCCTGGAGCGCCCAGTCGGGCCCGAGCTCCACGTCGCTGTCCGGGCTCGGTAGGCGCGCGTCGATGACGCCGTGCTCGTATGGCTCGACGGTTGCCCCGAGCTCGCGACCGTCGTCGCAGTCGACGAGCACGGCGCGAGCCGACTCGGTGCCGAAGTCGATCCCGACCGTGCACCTCATGGCTCGACGATCACCTTGAGGCCTCGGCGATCGACCAGGTCGCGAAACGCCTGCTCGCCTTCGTCGAGCGGGTACCGCGCACTGACGAGGGATGAGAGCTCCAGCCGCTCGGACTCCGCCACTCGAATCGCCCGCACGAGGTCATCCGCCCGCATGCGGCGGCAGAGAACGAGCGTCAGCTCCTTGCGCCGGGCCGTGCCGGCCCGAAACGCGCTCCGGTCGCCGTCAGGGATCCCGACGAGCACGACACGCCCACCGGGCCGGGCCGCGGCGATCGCGTCGTCGAGCGCGCCGTTGTCGCCCGCAGCCTCGTAGGCGACATCCACCGTCACACCGGCCGGATCGGATCGGCGCGCCCCAAGCGCTCGAGCGGCGGCGGCACGATGCGGAAGCGGGTCGGTCGCAAGCTCGACGGCGACGCCGGCGGCCTGGAGCACCTGTACGAGCAGCAGCCCGATCGGCCCGCAGCCGAAGACGGCGGCGCTAGTCCCCGGCCCGGCTCCGCCCAGGTCGGCGGCGTGCAGCGCGACGCCGAGCGGCTCGAGCAGCGGTGCGGCGCTGCTCGGGATCGAGTCCGGGACCGCGTGTACCAGGCCCTCCGGCCAGGCGAGCTGCGTCCGAAGCCCACCGTCGGTCGAGCCGTGGCCTGCGAACTGCAGCTCGCCGCAGAGATGGCCGTCCCCTGCCCGGCAGGACGCGCAGCGCCCGCAGGGAACCGCGGGATCGATCACGACGGGCTCGCCGCGCCGGAGACCGCTCGCCACCGTGCCGGCGAGCTCGTGACCGAGGACGAGGGGCCGCTCGAGCACTGCGTCGCCGATACTTCCCTCGAGGAACCAATGCCGGTCCGATCCGCAAAGACCGACACCGCCGACCGCTACGAGCACCTCGCCCGGCTGCGGCTCCGGGTCGGGCTCCTCATGCAGACGGAGCTCACCGGCCGCGTGCAGCCGCAGCGCCCTCACGCCGGTTGACCGTAGTAGGCCGAGGCCCCGTGCTTGCGCGAGAAGTGCTTTCCGAGCAGCTCCTTCGGGATCGGCCCGAGCTCACCGGCCAGGGCCAGCGAGCGGTACGCGCTCGTCGCAACAACCTCCAGCGCGATCGCATTCTCAACCGCGTCGTCCGCCGAGGAGCCCCAGGCGAACGGGCCGTGGGAGGCGACGAGAACCGCCGGCAGGCTCAGCGGCTCGCGCCCGAGAGCAGAGAAGGTCTCGATGATCACCTCCCCCGTCTCGCGTTCGTACTGCCCGTCGATCTCGCCGGGCGTAAGCGCGCGTGTCACAGGAACGGCGCCGTCGAAGTGATCTGCATGCGTCGTGCCGAAGCACGGGATCTCGCGACCCGCCTGGGCCCACGCCGTGGCGTATGCGGAATGGGTGTGGACGATCCCGCCGATATCGGGCCAGGCGCGGTACAACGCGGCATGCGTTGGCGTGTCCGAGGAAGGCCGTTTGTCGCCGTCGACGACGTCGCCGGTCACGAGGTCGACGACTGCGATGTCGGCGGGCCTCAGCTGCTCGTAGGAAACGCCGCTGGGCTTGATCGCGACCACGCCCGCCTCACGGTCGATCGCGCTCGCGTTCCCGAAGGTCAGGACGACGAGGCCTGCGCGCACGAGAGCCAGGTTCGCCTCGAGCACCCGCTCCCTCAGGTCCAGGTAACCGGTCACAGCCCGGTCGCGAGTCGGTAGTAGGCCTGATTCCAGCGGAGCTCGTTCGCGACGTCCCGGATGCGGGTCCGCTCGTCGATCACGACGAGCTCGATCCCGGCTATCTCCGCGAGGTCCTCGAACACCTCGGTGCCGATCGCCCGGCAGAGGACACTGTGGTGCGGGCCTCCGGCACGCAGCCAGGCCTCGGTGGCGACGGCGAAGTCCGGTTTCGGCCGCCAGAGCGCCCGGGCAACCGGCAGCCGTGGCAGATCCTCCGGAGGCGCGACGAGCTCGACCTCGTTGAGGAGGAGCCGGAAGCGGTCGCCGAGGTCGAGCAGCGCCACGAGCACCGCCGGGCCGGGTGCCGCCGTGAACACGAGCCGCACGGGGTCGGCCTTGCCGCCGATCGAGAGCGGGTGGATCTCGCACGAGGGCCTCGCGGCGGCGATCGACGGACAGACCTCCAGCATGTGTGCCCCGAGCACCGACGGGCCATCGGGAGCAAGGTCGTAGGTGTAGTCCTCCATGAACGACGTCCCGCCGTCGAGGCCGGTGCTCATCACCTTCGCGACCCGGACGAGCGCTGCCGTCTTCCAGTCCCCCTCGGCGCCGAAGCCGAAGCCGTCCGCCATCAGCCGCTGCGCTGCGATCCCCGGTAGCTGGAGCAGGCCGTCGAGATCCTCGAACGTGTCGGTGAACGCGCCGAACCCGCCCGTGCTGAGGAAGCCGCGCAGCCCGGCCTCGATCCTGGCGGCGTCGCGCAGCGACTCCCGGCGAGTCTCCTTCCGGGCCGAGCGGCGGGGCCAGGTCGTACGCCTCCTCGTAAACCGCGACGAGCTCGTCGACATCCGACTCTCCAACACCGGAGATCGCATCGCGGAGCTCCCCGACTCCGTAGCCGTTCACGGACACCCCGAGGCGGATCTGCGCCTCGACCTTGTCCCCTTCCGTGACCGCGACCTCGCGCATGTTGTCGCCGAAGCGCGCAACGCGAAGCCCCCGCGCCTCCTGCCAGCCCGCTGCGGCGCGTGCCCACGCCCCCACGCGGGCAACGACCTGCGGGTCGCGCCAGTGGCCGACGACCGTCTTCCTGCGCAGATTCATCCGAGTCTCGATGAACCCGAACTCCCGGTCTGCGTGCGCCGACTGGTGCAGGTTCATGAAGTCCATGTCGATCTCCGCCCACGGCAGCGCGCGGTTGAACTGCGTGTGGAGATGCAGGAGCGGCTTCTGAAGCGCGGCCAGCCCGGCGATCCACATCTTCGCCGGCGAGAAGTTGTGCATCCAGGCGATCACACCGACGCACTGGTCCGCAGCGTTCGCCTCGATCGCGACACGCCGGATCGATTCGGAGCTCGAAGCGATCTCCCGGCAGACGACCCGAACCGGCACATCGGCCGCGGCGTCGAGGCCGGCGGCTATCTCGCGTGCATGCGCCTCGACCTGCCGCAGGGCCTCTTGCCCGTAAAGCTCCTGACTGCCGACGACGAGCCAGACCTCCAGATGCCCGAGCGCTTTCATCGCACTGATGTCCAGCGTCTCGACATCGGCCGGACGGCCTCGCGGGGTACCTCGTCGCCCGGCAGGGCCCGCTCGGTCGGCTCCCCCTCAGCCGAGCCGAGCAGGAGCGGCTCTGGGCCGGCGCTCCTGCTCTGCTCGGAGACTGTGCAGACAGGAGGGGATCTGCACAGATTCGGTCCGCACGGGGCTGAGCCTCGACGGCATGCCCGGGGGCCTTCACCTCGAGAGACGCCGTTCCGCTCAACTCGCTCCCGCCGGTAGCGGAACAGGCGACGCATCGGCGACCTGGATCGCATTCCCGGTCTCGGCGTCGAAGAAGTGGAGGCGGTCGACGTCGACGGCAAGGGTGAGCCGATCGCCGTCGGTGATCCTCAGGCGCGGGTCGACACGTGCGACGCCCTCGGTTTCCGATGCGCCTGCGATCTCGCCGGGCGCGTTCGGCTCTGCGGTGAAGACGCCGCGGTGGTTTCGGACCTTCCTCGCGTCGGTCGAGAAATGAACGAGCGACTCGTTGCCGAGCGACTCGACGAGCTCCACCCGCACCGAGAGCGTCCGCTCGTGCCCTGTTTCTGCGTCGGACGATGAAGCCATGGTCAGGCACTCGGGGCGGATTCCGACCACGATCCCGCGCCCCTCGGCGTGTGCGAGTGTCGGGCGGTGTCGCCCGACTTCGGGCGGAAGGATCAGCCGCTGCGACCCGAGCTGGAGGAGCAGCCGGTCGGGCGGGCCCGAGACCGTCGCTTCGTAGAGGTTCATCGCCGGGGAGCCGATGAACGAGGCGACGAAGAGGTTCGCCGGCCGTTCGTACAGCTCGTGCGGCGCTGCGATCTGCTGGAGGGTGCCGTCGCGGAGAACCGCGACCCGATCTCCCATCGTCATCGCCTCCGTCTGGTCGTGGGTGACGTAGAGCGTCGCCACGCCGAGCCGCCGCTGGATGCGGAGCACCTCGCTGCGCATCTGGACACGGAGGCTCGCGTCGAGGTTCGAGAGCGGCTCGTCCATCAGGAAGACAGCCGGCTCGCGCACGAGCGCCCGTCCCATCGCGACGCGCTGGCGCTGGCCGCCGGAGAGCTGGCGAGGCTTCCGGAGCACCACCTCCGAGAGCCCGAGGACATCGGCCGCCTCGCGCGCCATCCGCTCGCGCTCGGGCTTCGACACGCCTTGCACCCTGAGCGAGAAGGAGATGTTCTCGAGAACGTTCAG